>JAUQQP010000045.1 GCA_030549855.1 Cyanobacteriota bacterium SRBZ.bins.94.201705 | reverse complement strand
GATTAGGTTGTGGGTTCGAGCCCCACAGGTAGCTTGGGTGGCAAGCCTTAAGGTACAATGCCTTCTCCCTCTCCCCCCAGTGCGACTGTGTCCATTCCCACTAGATTGCCGCCACTACTTTTTGTTATGGCCAGAGGGGAGTCTTGTGGGGGTAGAGTCGGAGGGTTTTTGACGGGGGTATAGGTGGCGTGTTTTTTTGGCCGTTGCCCATCCTGGAGACATTTTCCACCCCATAAGTCTTCCTAGGTAGTCCTTCTTACCATTGACTACAAGGGGCATCTTATAACTGCTACACCACGGCTTTTGAATCACAGGGATTCATATTCTTCTCCCTCCCAGTCTCTTGCCAGCTTCAGCTAGTCCGATGGATAATCAAAATCTTCGCAATGTCGGTGATTTTGGGAAAAACCAGGTGTTGGCCTTTTGAAATATTCTCCCAGAAGCCCTTTAGTTAAGTCAGAGGGGCGAGACGCTCAGGCAGGCAGGTTAAAACTCCACAGGAAAGACATTTTCTGTTTGACCAAACTGAGTTGGGATTGCAACTTGCCGGATGGGGCAAATCTAACAGTCTTAGCCTTTTTGTATGTAGCAGGGGGATAACCCGTATGGCACAGACAAGCAGTTTTTTGGACTCATCTGTCAACCGACGCCGGTTATCCTGTGGTGGTTAATCCTGTGGTGGTTAAAGATGTTGAATCTACGAAAAAGGTAAAGAGGAGAGTGGAGAGATTGTGGTTAGTGTTATTGTCTAAAGGGGAGAGTCTGGAGAGTTGCCCCAGAAGACTACCAAAAAAAACCTTGTCTTTAACCGCTAGATGTTTTCCCATCTTGTGGCCGTTTCTTAAATGTCCCCCCCTTTCTAATCCCCATTTCTTCCAAAAGCCCATCCCGTAAAAAATTTTTCTACCACGTCCTGACAAATAACCCCCTTCTGGTTATAACAGGGGGTAATGAGAAACTTCTGAGAAACTTTGACAAGGTTTTATTAGGGTAAGGGTTTAAAGGACTTGATTTTTGGGCAAGAAAACCCCACGGGTGCGACAGGACTCGAACCTGTGGCCAACCACTTAGAAGGCGGTTGCTCTATCCATCTGAGCTACGCACCCATCCAGGCAGACGAGGCCCTATATAACACATCCTATTATTATAGAATATAATGGCCCGAGTTGACAAGGGATTATCTTACAATTAAAGTCAAGCCAATTCTATTATAGAGTCATCGCCCACCATGAAACTAAGAGCCCTGGGGCGTTTTGGCTGAAAGTAGATTTTTGCCCTTTGTCCGATGACACTGTCTACAATTCTTTGCTGGATACCCTTGACTTCTGCATTTTCTAATACTACACTGTGCTCTATATCAACATCTACGAGGGTGACGCCGTCGGCAATGCTAGAATAAGGGCCTATAAAGCAATTTTCAATCCGACAATTGTCTCCTATGATAACAGGTCCTCTAATGGTGGAATTAATCACACTGGTGTTTTTCCCTATTTTCACTCTACCAATGATTTGACTGTTTTCCACTAAATCTGGCTTCTCTCCCGGCGGCAAAGTGGTGTCTAAAATAATCCTGTTTGCTTCCAGTAGATCGTCTTTTTTTCCTGTATCTAGCCACCAATTTTTCAACTGTCTTGCCTCTACGGATTTTCCCCTTTCAATAAGGGCCTGAATAGCATCAGTAATTTCCAACTCTCCCCTAGCGGAAGGCTTCAGTTTCTCTATTACTTCGTGGATAGCTGGAGAGAAGAAGTAAATGCCAACTAATGCTAGGTTAGATGGGGGATTTTGTGGCTTTTCTACTAACTCTAATACCCGGCCATTTTCGTCCAATTTAGCTACTCCAAATGCCCTGGGATTTGAAACTTTTCTTAGTAGGATTAAGGCATCCAGGTTTCTACTTTTGAATTCATCTAGATACTCCTGTAAATCGTCGGCAATGAGATTATCCCCCAGATACATTATAAAGGGGGAATCCGCCAAAAATGGACGGGCTACCTTTACCGCATGTGCCAAACCGTCTGGACTTTCTTGGAGAATATAGGTTATTCTAGCGCCAAAACGACTGCCATCCCCTGTTTTTTCCCTCACCTGGTGGCCCGTTTCTGGACTTATAATTATACCAATGTCTGTAATTCCCGTTTTGACTATTGCCTCAATGCCATACCAGAGGATAGGCTTATTAGCCACTGGCACTAGTTGTTTTGCCCCTGTGTAGGTAATGGGGCGCAAACGAGTGCCTCTTCCACCGGATAAGACTAACGCCTTCATTCTAACACTTTTATTTTCTAAATGTCCACCCTCCGATTTTATCCTAACCTGTTTCCCTTTCCTATGTGGCCATTAATCTACCCCATTGACTGCTTTCCATCCTGTCATCATGATTGGCTAGCTAGCCACCTTTCTCTGCTGGTTGGTGGCAAAATTCCCTTTCGTCTAAAAGCATGTCTAAAGGCTGTCAGTAGAGTTTGTTGTTGTGTTTTCTGGCAGAGATTGTGATGTCAGCCTTGGTTTTGTGTCACCAGGGGGGTATTAAATTGAATTGGGTTGGCTTTTGAATTTTCTCGGTTTTTGTTGTCTTCTAATGGCATCTATTATCCCCTTATAGAGAGTCTAGCCGTAAAGGGGGCCAAAGGGTCGTTTCAATCATGTCTACTCTTTGGTATATTTCCGAGGGATTAGGTTGTGCTTCTAGTCATTTTGTCTTGCGGCTTTAATGGTTTCCCAACTAGTCTAATCGACTTCGGCATGTTTTATTGTCTTTTTGCAGAAAATTCACGACTCAAAATTCAACAACTTCTGTTTCCTTTTTTTTTACAGTAATTTTGGGATTACAGAAGAGTCATCGCCTTACTTGATAGTTTACAAACAGGGGGAGTGAGTGTGAAGATATATGGATAAATCTCAAGACGGTTAACATCCACCTAGTCAAAAGGCAATAAAAGCTAGTGGAAGTGGAAAAAGAGGCTTTATCAGAGAAAATTGTCAGGGGTGTATTCTCTCTGCCACTCTAAGTTTGGCGGAACGGGAGCGGGGATTGTTATTTCTTTCTGTTATACTAGGTACAATGGGCTTTTTAGTGACAATTTTTAGGAGAGGATGATGGCGAAATTGGTTTTTGACAATCCTATCTTCTAGGCTATGAAAGCTGATAACAGCTATTCTGCCTCCCTCCTTTAACCAAAATGGTGCCTTTTGTAAAAACCTCTCTAGACTACCCAATTCGTCGTTTACTTTAATTCTAAGTGCCTGGAAGGTACGAGTAGCTGGATGTATTCTACCATGCCGGTATTTCGTTGGTACACAGGAGGCAATAGCCTCTGCTAATTGGGTTGTGGTGTAAAACGGCCTTTTTTGTACTATCATACGGGCAATCTGACGAGAGTATCTTTCTTCTCCATAGGCAAACAACAAATCTGCTAATTCTTTTTCTCCCCAGCTGTTAACAATATCCTTTGCTGTAAGGGGTTGACTTTGATTCATCCGCATGTCTAAATCTCCTTCCAGGCGAAAACTAAATCCTCTAGCCGGGTTATCTAGTTGGGGGGAACTAACACCTAAATCTGCTATAATGCCATCAAAAATCTTGTCATTTTCTGGGGAAAAATCGGCAAAATTTCCCAGAAAAAAGGTAACCCTATTTCCGTAGGATTTCAGTCTCTCCTTGACAAATTTAATAGCCAATTCGTCTTGATCAATTGCAGTTATTCTGATATTATTCCCCCGGCTTAAAATCAATTCTGCATGGCCTCCTAACCCCACGGTTGCATCTAAATAATGTCCGTATTCCCTTACGTTTAAGTATTCTAAAACCTCCTGACACAATACAGGCTTGTGTTGAAATTCTTCCTTGTATTTCTCCATTATTTTTCCTAAAATAAGTTCAGAATAATCCCACCATTACCGTCTTGGGACAACCCCCTAACTCCAGCAAGCAGGCCGTGTTGGTTGCCATTGAGGAAGAAATTGTGAAAGAATTAATTACTGGGAAAAAGTTACCCACTGTTGGCATGACTATTATACCCTATGAAGACTGTCCTAATTTGGTTTCGCAATGACTTGAGAATCCATGATCAAATTTTAATCCACAGGGCGTTACAAGAAAATCCCCAAAGGATAATACCCTTTTATTGTATAGACACAAGACAATTCAAGACAACCTCCTTTGGTTTCCCTAAAACGGGGAAATTTAGGGCAAAGTTTCTGCTGGAAAGTTTAGCGGATTTAAGAAATTCTCTTCAACGGTTGGGGAGTAATTTGATTGTTAAAAAGGGTATCCCGGAGGAGATTATACCAGAAGTGGCCGCCAAACATCAAGTAGCAAAGGTTTATTTTTCAGAAGAGGCAACAGCAGAGGAAAAATCGGTGGAAAGAAGAGTTGCCAGTAGACTGAAAAAGATAAATGTAGAGATAGAAACCCACTGGCAGGCAACCCTATACCATCCAGAGGATTTACCCTTCCCAGTAAGTCAAATCCCCGATTTATTTACCAATTTCAGGAAGGAAGTGGAGAAAAAAAGTCAAGTTAAACCCTGTTATCCCCCTGTGGAGAAACTGCCACCAATACCAGAAATGGAAGTAGGGGAAATACCAACTCTAACAGAATTGGGTTTAGAGGAATTTACCCCCCCCCATCCCAAGGCAGTATTGAATTTTAGGGGGGGGGAAACGGAAGGATTGAAAAGACTACAACACTATTTTTGGGAAAAAGACTGCCTTAAGGATTATAAACAAACTCGCAATGGCATGCTAGGGGCAGATTATTCTTCTAAATTCTCTCCTTGGCTGGCATTGGGGTGTCTTTCCCCCCGTTATGTCTACTGGCAGGTGAAACAGTATGAGGAAGAAAGGGTAAAAAATGATTCTACCTATTGGCTGGTATTTGAGTTGCTTTGGCGGGATTTCTTCCGTTTTACTGCCGTTAAGTATGGCAATCGCCTTTTCTACCTCTCTGGCATTCAAAATCTCTCTCTGCCATGGGAGGAAGATTGGGAAAAATTTGTAGCATGGTGCGAGGGACAAACAGGTTACCCGTTAGTAGATGCTAATATGAGAGAGTTAAAAGAGACGGGTTTTATGTCTAATAGGGGGAGACAGAATGTGGCTAGTTTCCTGACAAAGAATTTGGGGATTAATTGGCAAATGGGTGCGGAGTGGTTTGAATCCTTGCTGATAGACTATGATGTATGTAGTAATTGGGGGAATTGGAACTATACTGCGGGTATTGGCAATGACGCCAGGGGTTTTCGTTATTTTAACATACCCAAGCAATCAAAAGACTATGATTATAATGGGGACTATTTGAGACACTGGTTACCAGAAATTGCGGCTATCAAAGGGGAGAAAATACATGAACCTTGGAAATTATCTGCTGAGGAACAGAAACGATATGGGGTAAAATTAGGATTGGATTACCCTCGTCCTATTGTCGACTTTTTCGAGTCCATCAAACGTAATGAGAGAATATACAGACAGGCGAAAAAATGACCACGGTATTGATTGTAGAAGATGACCCCGTTAACATGAAAGTCTTTGCAAAAATTCTGACTAAGAGGGGTGGGTTTGAGGTAAGGGGGAGTGAAGATGTGGAGGAAATTCTGGCCTTAGCAAGGGCGGGTATTCCTGATATTATTCTAATGGACGTATCTTTGTCTAATAGTTTCTATCAGGGCAAACCAGTAGACGGCATAAAAATCACTCAAATTCTGAAGTCGGATGAGAAAACTAAGTCTATTCCTGTTATTCTAGTTACTGCCCATGCCATGCGGGGGGATAGGGAGACGTTTTTAGCGGAAAGTGGTGCCGACGGTTACATTTCCAAACCGGTAGTGGACCATGAACAGTTTGTTGATACCATTAGGAGTATGTTACCAAAGTAGGGGCATATAGGGAGTATATAGAGAGAATATGGCAGCCCGCAGTGGGTGGGGGGTATAATAGTGGGCCAATGGAATTGTTTTATCATAAACGATACAATCAAAATTGTCTATGAGCAACGGCAAGAGTTGAATGGTAGCAGAAGTATATATCAATCATCCCAATTTTGGGTTGTTGTATCGTCTATGTGTAATTGACAGGAATGAGGAGTTGTATACGACTCTGTATGCCCAACGTTTGTTTTTTAAGGTGACATCCAAGGGCAATTCTATCAGTTTCGAGCCTATTAGTCGCAACGAGGCGCGTTTGTTAATGGAAAATAGACTACGTCATCTGAAAAATAGCGGGGAGTGGGAGGCTTATCAACAGGCAAACAAACTCTATCAGGCTGCCTTTCAGTAAACCCCAAACCTGTTTCCCCTCACTCAACCGACAATAAGACTCCTAGCAGAGGAGTATATACCTAATGTTTCCTCTGCCACCCGTTGCCAGGAGTATAAATCTCCCCTTAGCTTCCCTAGTCGTTTTAATTTTTCCCGCAAATCTCTATCTTGAATTACCCGATAAATGGCATAAGCCATGGCTTGCCAGTCGTGAGGGGGAATATATAATGCTGCCTCCCCTGCCACTTCTGGCAAAGCCGAAACCCCCGATACAGGCGCGCCTAATGTCATTGCTTCTAGAATTGGCAACCCAAATCCTTCGTAAAAAGAGGGGTATACAAACACCTCTGCATTGGCATAAAATACTGCCACCTCTTCTTCTGTCAAATACCCTAAGTGTTTTATGTTATCTCTGTAGGGGGAGTTTTCTATTTCTGCCAGAATTTCCCCGCAGCGCCATCCTTTTTTGCCTATTAAAATCAGATTGTGTTTTAGGCTAAATTCCCTTTTAATCAGGTTGAAGGCTTTGATTAGGTTTTTGAGGTTTTTCCTGGGCTCAATTGTGCCTACAAACAGAATATAAGGAAGGGAAAATAGGTGGCAATATCTGCTTTTTATTCGCGACACATCCACATAATCAAGGTAGTCGTGGTTGTAGCGACTTGCTTCAGTTGTAACTACTACTCTCTCTTCGGGTATCTGGAAGTAATCGACTATTTCCTGCTTGGTATTTTGGGAAAAAGTGAGGACAATGTCCGTCCATTGTAGACATTTTTCTATTCTGTTTCTGTAACTATTTCTGACTACATAGGGGCAAAAATCAGGGTATTTTATAAAGGTTAAATCGTGGATGGGGAGTATTTTTACACCTCGAGGGTAGGGGTATACATAATAATCGGTGCCGTGGATAATATCATAATCTGGTGGAAGATGTTGGCCAAAAAAAATAGCAGCATTTCCCAGGAGATTACTAAGAGTAACAGGAATAGGCAGAAAAAATATTTCCCGAGATAGGTGTTGCAAGGGGGGAGGCAAAGATTTTTCACCCCTCAGCCATCTGCCAGTCGGGAAAACGAGTTTTTATTAATTCCCTCAATGCCTCCATCAAACTGTAGGTATAGTAGCCTACCCCAGTGAGTTGTTGCCTGACACAAGTACAATCTAGTAAAATCCTCATGACATTATATTTTTTGCCAATTGCAGAGGAAAAATTGCCTCAGCCTATAGTCTACACTATGAATGAATAACCTTTCTGACGAATAAACATTTTGGCTAGAAACTTTTGTCAACAATTAAAGGCTTTTGGTGAGGTAAGGGCAATACCAGAAAAAGAAAGATTGGAAGCCATGTTATATCCCCTAGTAGTTGCCTGTTGCTGGGATTTTACCCCAAGAACTACAATTGGAACTTTAAATAAATATTATGCATCCTGTCGCAGAAATTGCTCTTTCTTGTATTGCCATTCCCTTGGTATTTATTATCAGAATATAATAGAGTATTGTTGGGAAAAGCTGTAGAAAATAGAAGGGGTATTAAGGGTTAATTGTTATTGTAAATTATGAGAAGATACTTTGAATCAGATATTGATTTTTCATAAGTTTTCTAGCTGGTTTTCGATGGCTTCTCTTGTCAAGTACATGCATATTATTTTTACCATATTTGTGTAGGGGCGGGAATTGAAATAACGAATTACTCCTCTTTTAGGATAACACAAATATTGTCCGGTAGCCACTGGTTTTTAAAATAATTAGGCCAAGCGGGGTTATGAGTTAAAATATAATTCTTTTCTACTGATAAAATATGCTCGTTAAGCCTAGTAAATTTATGTAGGTGGTTTCAATTAAAGTCTACCCGAAGGAAAAACACAAATAATGCCAGAAGTAAAGTATCCAGGCATTGGCAAGAATGGGGGATATAAAGAGGATTTGAAGCCAGTTTACACAAAACCATTTCCTCGGGATTGTAGAGTATAAGCTGATACCTTCTCGGAGGAGAAATAACATATTTTTCCCCCTTATACCTGCCAGTGGGGGTGTTATGACTACCTGTCTAGAGAAGAATGTAATGCTTCAGAATGCCTACTACAGAAATAGCGTTTACAATTCTTTACCCGAGTTGTCAAATTGGATACAGTTTTGCTATATTGAAGATGGGAGGATAAATCGTTCATCCGCAGGCAGTGAGGTTTACCTGCAGGCGGACGGAAGTAGGGAGTGATAGGCTCCCGAAGGAACGCGCCTCCAAGAAAAACCCTACAGTGGAAAAAAGGAGGCGAAGTATGAACGGCAAATTCAACCAAAAACAAGTAGGTTTGATGGAACAACAAGCACGTCTTCTGATGGCAGACAGCCGCCAACGCCGCAATAATCGTCACGCTTCTATGTTAGAAAGGGCGTCACAACTTATTGGTCTTCACGGATAGTATAGGGGGATTGGTTTCTCCGCCGGGGATGGGGCTTGTGTCTGTCCAGTGCCTTAGAATTGTAAACCGGGGGATGGCCTTTTTTGAGAGAAGTGGTGTAAGATAAGGAGGACGGTTATGATTACTTATCAAGCCTGGAGAGAAGCTAAAAGGGTACACAGGGAAAATCTCCTGAAAACACTAGACCGTCGTATAGAAGCGGCGAAATCCAGAGGAGACACTGCTTTAGTCCAACAGTTAGAAGCAGAAAGGAATTATTACCTCAACAACTAGCCGAAGGATAGGCTAGTCTCACAAATCACAACCACAGACGTCTGGGGGTGATTCCCTGGGCGTCTTTGTTTTCTGGAGGGGCTCTTTTGTGGCAAAATAGCAAAGTAAAACGAGGCAGTTAGGATAGGAACAGATGATTAAGTCTACCACCCGTCACATTAGAATCTATGCGGCTGAGGTAAAGGATAATGAGTTGGTGCCTTCGGATCAAGTCTTGACTCTTGACGTGGACCCCGATAACGAGTTTAATTGGAATGAAGAGGCCTTACAGAAGGTGTATAGAAAATTCGACGAGTTAGTGGAGAGTTACAGTGGGGAGGCTTTGACAGACTATAATCTGCGTCGTATTGGTTCAGAATTGGAACACTTTATCCGCAGTCTTTTGTTAAAGGGGGAAATATCTTATAATCTTAATGGCAGGGTGCTCAATTATAGCATGGGATTGCCCAAGGTGGAAAGTCCAGAGTCAGAGGGGAAATACCGTCTCAGCTAGGTGCTTTTGTTGTCTTGTTTGTCTTTGACGACAAGGGGTAAACCCCCTTTTTTCCATGAGGACAATAGTATAATGGTGCCAGTGACTAACATCCATAATAATCCTAAACCGTTAAGGAGGACGTAGATAGGTTCAAAAAAATGGCCTAGATATTCCCCCTCATGGATTACCATTAAAAAGTGTACCTGTTCTTTGGAAAGGCCAAACCAACTTTTGCCTAGACGATAGGCTATGCCGGTGACGACGGTGACAAATAGGGGTAGCAAGACGATAGGTGCGAGGAAGGCATGCCACTGTCTGATGGTTTTTTGCCATTTACCCTTCATATTATCCTCCAAATGGGTCTAACAGTTATAGAAGTCTCGATACCAACGGACAAATTCTGCTATGCCTTTTTCCAGGGGAGTAGAGGGTTTAAAACCCACTGCCTGGTATAAATCATCCACGTCGGCGTAGGTGATGGGTACATCTCCTGGCTGCATGGGTAAGAATTCCTTTTTTGCCTCTATTCCCAAACACTTCTCTAAACAGGCCACCAAGTCTAACAATGCTACTGGCTGGTTATTGCCGATATTGTAAAGGCGATAGGGGGCTTTTTGTTGGGGGTTGTGGGGGGAAGGCTGAGGGATATGATTCATCACCCTTACCACTCCCTCAATGATGTCATCAATATAGGTAAAATCCCGTTTCATGTTGCCGTAGTTGAATATTTTAATGGGCTTGCCCTCTAGAATGTTCTTGGTAAAAATAAAATAAGCCATGTCAGGCCTGCCCCAACTGCCATAAACGGTGAAAAATCTTAAGCCGGTGGTGGGGATTTGATAGAGGTGACTGTAGGTATAAGCCATTAATTCATTTGCCTTCTTGGTAGCGGCATAGAGGCTAATGGGATAGTCTACATTGTCTGTGACGGAGAAAGGGACTTTCTGGTTGTTACCATATACTGAACTAGAAGAGGCATATACTAGATGGGAGACGGGATAATGACGACAAGCCTCCAGAATGTTGATAAAACCCACTATGTTGCTGTCGATGTAGGCATAGGGATTTTCTAGGGAATACCTAACACCGGCTTGTGCGGCCAGATGTACTACCTTAGTGATGGTGTTACTGGCAAACAGGGCCATTACTCCCTGACGGTTACATAAATCCAGGTGGTGGAATTGAAAATTGTGGTACTTCTGTAGCTCTTGCAACCGGGCTTGTTTAAGAGAAACATCGTAGTAATTATTCATGTTATCGAGGCCAAGGACGTAAAAGCCGTCTGTCAGTAAACGCTTACTGAGGTGATAGCCAATGAAACCACTACTGCCTGTGACGAGGATAGTCTCCATTGTTTGTCTCCTTATGAGCGACGAGCGTTAATACAACACCAACCCTCCCTTTGCCAGAGTACGGCGATAGTCCAACCGTGTTTTTCTAGTATACTGACAATCTCGTTAGACTGTTCCAGGAGGATACCACTGAGGATTAACCAGCCATCTGGTTTAGTGATAGCCGTCATGTCTGGAATCATGGGTTTGATTACCTCAGCCAGGATATTACAGACAATTCCATCTAACAACTCTCCCTGGGCTTTTACATCTTCTATACTTCCCTGGATGACGACTATATTATAGAGCTGGTTGAGACGGCTGTTTTCTAGGGTAGCAGAGACAGCCAGAGGATCGGTATCTACGGCAAAGACTTTAGATGCCCCTAGCATGCTGGCGGCTATAGATAGAATACCAGAGCCACAACCAATATCGGCTACAATCTGGTTAGGCGCGGTTTCATCGATGCGCATTTCCAGGGATTCCAGACAGAGTTGGGTAGTGGGGTGGACACCGGTGCCAAAGGCGAAACCGGGATCCAATCGTATTATCATACGTTCAGATTGACTTGGAGGTTCAATCCAGGCGGGGTAGATAGAAAAACGATCACCCACATCTAAAGGTTGCCAGTGTTGTTTCCAGCTACTAGCCCAATCTTCCTCGTGGATTAACTGCCATGCCACCACAGGGGGGTTTTTGCCGGCCAGTACAAAGTCTTGTTTTATCCACAATGCCAAGGCGGCCAAGTCTACAGAGGTGATTTCCAAATTGGGCACATAACCCTTGATTACCCAGCCTCTTTCTTCTTTTAACACAGCCGTCCCCTGACAGCCAAACTCCTGTAGCCGCCAGAATACTGAGTCTTCTAACTCTGGATGATAGTCTACTCTAATCTCCCACCACTGGATGTCCATAGGTTTACTGAGGAATAAAAGGAAGGGAGGATGAAGGTGTCATCCCCCTAATGGATACTAGAGAGTTACAGTGTAGGCATCTCTTACCCCGGGCACTTTGAGAATTTCCTCTAAAACGCCCTCTGGGAGAGGATCATCTATAGTTAATACCATCACCGCGTCACCTCTAACGATTTTACGCCCCACCTGCATGCTGGCGATGTTGACATTGAAGTTGCCTAACAGGGTGCCGATTTTGCCGATAATACCGGGCATGTCTCGGTGGAGGGTAAACAACATGTAGTTATTAGGAGCTACGTTCACTGGAAACTTATCTAGGCTGATAATACGCATTTCCCCGTCATTGAGAAGTGCCCCACTGACGGAGTGAGTGCCCTTGCTGCCAGTGGCTTCCAGATAGATGGAATTGCTGTAGTCTTTGACGGTAGTATCCCTAGTTTCGATGACATGGATACCCCTTTCTTTGGCTTCGATGGCGGCATTGACGTAGTTTACCCTTTCTCGTAGGGCTTTAGAGAGTAAACCTTTGATGGCGGCGATTACCAGGGGGCGACTGTTATTGCTTTCTGCCAATTCTCCTTGCAAGGTTATCCTAAAGGTATCTACCCTTTCTCCTGCCAATTGCCCTACTAAATCCCCCAACACCTCTGCCAACCGCATATACGGCCGTAGTTTTTCCATCACATCTGGACTGAGGCCGGGGATATTAACCGCACTACGAGCAGGTAGACCAAGTAATACGTCCCTAATTTGTTCAGCTACATCGATAGCCACGTTGAGTTGAGCCTCTGCCGTGGAGGCGCCTAGGTGGGGGGTGAGGATGACGTTGCTACCCAGGGTTTTTAGAGGTGAATCCCCCAAAGGCTCTTGGGCAAAGACATCTAGGGCTGCCCCAGCAATTCTACCACTTTTTAGGGCCTCATACAAAGCCTCCTCGTCTATGATACCCCCACGGGCACAGTTGATTATCCTCACCGTGGGTTTCATTTTAGCTATGGTTTCCCTATTGATCAAATTGGTGGTTTCTGGGGTTTTGGGCACATGGAGTGTAATATAGTCAGACTCAGCAAATAATACATCCAAATCCACCAGGGTACAACCCAACTGATTGGCCCTTTCCTGGGATATATAGGGATCATAGGCCAGGATTTTCATTCCCATGGCCTTTGCTACTGTAGCCACATGGGAGCCTATTTTCCCCAGCCCTATAACACCCAGTGTCTTCTTGTATACTTCAGTTCCAATGAAACTTTTGCGATCCCATTTGCCCTGTTTTAGGGAATAATTAGCATCGGGGATGTAGCGGGAAAGGGCCAACATCATGGCCAGGGTGTGTTCAGCGGCGGCAATGGTGTTGCCCTCCGGGGAGTTTACCACGATAATACCCTTCCGGGTGGCGCTAGCTACATCTATGTTATCTACCCCTACCCCCGCACGTCCGATGACTTTCAGGTTGGTTGCCGCTTCAATCACCTCCGCCGTCACCTGGGTGCCTGATCGGACCATTAGGGCGTCGTACCCTGCTATAATACTGGCCAACTCCTTGGGGGATAATCCCGTTTTCACGTCCACTGTGGCCACCTGGGATAGAATTTTTATCCCCGCTTCGTCTATGGGGTCAGATACTAGTACTTTTGCCATACTACTCTTCTGTTCTTACCTCATTTTACCGGGGCGACAAACTGTTTTACTTGCACTGCTGTTGCCACCATTATTATTATCATCCAGCCGTTTCTCAAAATCAATGGTTATAATAGAGTTATTTTCCTTTTTTCCTGATTGTAGCCTCTGTCCTCTATGAAGTCAGCCCGGTTTCCTTTTTTTCCCTTAGTCTTTTGTCTTCTAATTTTCTCTCCTGGGGGACATATTTGGGCTCAAAATAAACCATCAAAAAACCCTCTTACCAGTGACTTCAAAAGTGAATTAATCCCTATTATCGATAGGCCCCTTACTCCCCTTGAAAAGAGAAGAATCCGGGAAAAAATTGAGCAGTTAGACCAACAGGCTGAGGAAGCCTTTACTGCTGGCAACGATGATTTGGCTTTTTCTCTCTGGTATGAGGCCATTAATTTAAGTCGGTATTTGGGGATGGAATTTGAGTTGAAGATGATTGCCCTATTGGGAGAAAAGGCTTGGGCTAAAAGTCGCAATCAGGACCTGAAATTTCTCGCCGAAAGACTTACTATTATCGAAAGGGATAATAACACCGATGACCTGGGTTTCCTCAACCTTCTCAAAAACGCCTATAACTCTATCCATGACCTAGATAAACTCATTTATCTCAATGGAAAAACTTTAGAAATAGCTAAGAGGGAAAATGACCTATCTTTGGAAAAATTGAGTCTGGAAAATCTCGGGAATTTATATCTGGCCAAATTCGATTATTATCGGGCTGAGCCTGTTTATGAAAAACTATTACAGATTGCCCGTCAAGAGGGAGATTATCTAGCAGAGGGAATTTATCTGAGAAAATTAGCGGAAATAAGTCAGGCTTTGGTAAATCCAGAAAATTCGGTTAAATACAAAGAAGAATTGTTTAAAAAAGCCATGGAAAATCCTTCCCGCCACCAAAGTCCTTCTTATCTCCCCATGCTAAAAATTGCCATTGGCGACGACTATAAACAGTTAAACCAGCCTCAACTGGCTAGCGAATCCTATCAAGAGGCATTTAATATCGCTTGGGAAAAACAACTGTATTCCATAGCCGCTGAAGCCCTCAGAAAACTTGGACAACTATACCATCAGTATCGACAGCCAGATGTGGCTTTGGAAATATACCAGGAGTTGGTAAAAGTCGAACAACTTTCCTATAATCTCTATGGTTTAATGAATGCCTACGACTATATGGCCACTATTTATCTCCAAAAACAACAGCTAAATAAGGCGCGAGAATACTGGCAAAAGGCATTGGAAGTCGCCCGTAATCTTCGCTACCAGGAAGACTATTTCTTGGAAAAAATTAACAGTCTAAACCCCAGGTAAAATACCTCATGAAGAAATGTGAAAGAAAAACTAAATTTTATTAAGAAGCGCCAGAATATTTTTTTTTCTCCTATAATAAAAATTAGAAGGACTCAGATGGAAAACAGAAGGACTCCTAGTGGGGGCCTTTAGAGCCAGAAAAAAGGCTAGTCTGGGTGGGTGTGGTTTTGCCCAAAAGGGAGGAGGTGTTTGTTATGAATATAATGAAAATATTAGAAGCCATTACCAAATACCTGACGGAAGGATTTGCCCGCATTTTTAGTCCACCAGAAGAAAATTCACCCCCAGAAATAGGGGTACAACCCTTTGATTGTGCACCATATCGGGAAAAATCTTCTGCCCATTCCTAAACTGAGTTGATATTGCTAAATCGGGCGAAAAAACCAAGGGCAGGTGCATCCCCCCGGTGAAGAGAAAAGGGGAAGGGGATAGTGGTTTTGTTTTACTTTCCAGGGGGGTTTATTCACCCTGAGGGAGGAAGAAAATGGGGCGGGAATCTGGTTCCACTTTATAGCTATTTTTTTCTATAATTTTACGAGCTAATTTGGGATCAAAGGTTTCCGCAAATTCTTCTTCTAGCCTCTCCACCCGGGGTTTGATTTTGGCAATTTCCGCCTCTATCTCTGCCAGTCTTGCCTGTTGTGTCAGGTGGTAGGGTAGCATCTGTTTGATACTCAAGCAGGCAACGAGGGTAATGGTGGTATTGGCGGTGATTTTTAACGCCGTTTCAATGGCTTTTTGGGTGTTAAGGCGTTTTTCTTCTCTTTCTTTTTGTTTGCGGAGACGGTTTTGGCGGAGATATTCCTGGTATCTTTCCTTCCTCAGCCTGGTTTTGTCTAAATACAAGTCAGAGTTCATGACTCCATCTTTTGCTACTATTTGGGTTTAATTGTATACCTAGGGTTTCTTGGCGGAGGCAGTGATAACCGCCTGTCTAAAACCTAAGACTACGAGGATATTGGAAAGGGTGAGGAAAAATTCTGCACTGCCATGTAACCAGTCTACATTGGCAAGGGAAGTGTGGTAGTGGCTTTCTGCGTAAAACCCTGCCGGGATGGTGATAATCACAAATAACAACAGCAGGTAAAAGCCAATTAAGGCGAGTTTTGGCGTTTTCCCTGATTTGGTTAAAAACCACAAAAACACTAGATAGGGAAACAGGGAAAGGGCAAATAAATTCTTTTCCTGGAAAAAATAGAGGATGAATTCTTTCATTTTTGCCTTTTCTTTGGGATTATGTTAAATATTTTTGCGAAAGGTAAAGAAAAACTGGGAAAGCATAGGCAAAATGTGAAGATTGCTTAATATTTTGCCGGAAAAGGGGAGCATTGGGGACTAAGATGGAAGAGAGGGTATTTTGTCTGAATCGAGATATTACAATGGCACACACTTACTACAAGGTAAGACTGATAAATGAACAAAGGGGAATAGACAATGTCATAGAAGTGAGAGATGACGAGTACATTTTAGACGCGGCAGAAAGACAGGGGTTTAATTTGCCTTACTCTTGTCGTGCGGGAGTGTGCATAACCTGTACTGCTAGAATTATTCAGGGCACCGTAAAACATGACTATGACTTTTTAAAGCCAAAGGAGATAGAGGCGGGTTTCTTTTTAACCTGTAAGGCTTATGCTACCTCGGATTTGGTCATCAAAACCCATCAGGAGGATGCCCTATTGGATTTGTAGGGGTAGAGGCGGAAGCAGTTAGAATTAGGGAATCTTCTGGTGGTACAATGTCATCCACCTGGCAGTTAGTCCACTCCCTCAGTATCTCCTGGTAGGTTTCGGGGGATAGCCGCATTTGTTGATAATATCCCTTTGCTTCTCTCTGTCTTTGGGCTTCAAATAAGATAACCGCAGTCGCTACAGAAACATTCAAAGACTGTGTCATCCCCATCATGGGAATGTGGATGTGTTTGTCTGCCAAAGACATGGCTTCGGGACTTACACCATCCCTCTCTGCCCCTACTATAATGGCACAGGGGATAGTATAATCTACCGTGCGATAACAAACTGTATTCTCTCCTACATGGGCGGCATAAATACTATAACCTTTCTGTTTAAGCCCTAGAATTAGTTGTTTTATATCCTGATGATAGGTGAGTTTTACCCATTTTTCCGCCCCGAGAGAAACACTGTGTGCTACAAACTCTTTTTGTGGTTCGGAATGCACCCAGTGTACTTCCATTATCCCCACCGCCTCACAACTGCGGATGATGGCGGAGAGATTACGGGAGTTGTTAACATGATCGGCAATTACCGTTAAATCCGGTTGTCTTCTGGCTAATACGCTTTTGATTCTTTCCAGTCTACGTTTTTCCACTATCTCCCTACCAATAATAGTTTGTACCTCTAGTTACTGTTATAACCAATTCCCTACCCTGTCAGGAAGATAACATAATGTCAGTGGTATACTGGTCTAACTCATAGGGTATAAAGATTAAAGGGATGTGGTTGATGGGGAAAAATATCATTTTATCTTCACTAGCCTTAAGTTTACTGTTTTCCCCTACCTCTGTCGCTGCCGGGGAGAATAATGTTATTGGCTACCACAGAAATCTACTGATTGCACAGACTAGAAGGGAGAAAACCCTTTCGGAGGCTGAAATTCAAGAAATGACGCGGGAGTTACAGGCCCTAATCCACCGGGTAGAGGCTACCTTAATTACGGTTGAAGCTAAAAATAGTGAATATTCTGGCAGGGAATCCATGGGGGAGATAGCCGAAAAAATAGTACAATCCCGTAAGGCCAATACCAGCAGCGTTAACCAGGCCACTGCCCGTTTTAACAACACCCGCGCCATGGCTGCCATTGAAAATGCTCGGGAAGTACTTAAGCAATTTCCCTTACTGGCCAGGAAAGATGCCAATAGGGCAAGACAGATATGGGTGGAAGCACGTAGACGTCTTTGGGATAGCTATCCGGTGGATCGTCCTTTCCCCCAGTCGGAAATTAGGGCTATGTGGGTGGATAGGGGTACTATTGTCAAAGCACGCTCCAAGAAGGATTTAGAGCCTCTTTTCCACAGGATGGCGGAGGCGGGTATTAATACTGTCTTCTTTGAAACTGTCAATGCCAGTTATCCCATTTACCCTAGTAAGGTTGCCCCAGTCCAAAACCCCATGACAAGAGGGTGGGATCCTCTCAAGGCGGCCATTGAGCTTGCCCATGAGAGAAATATGGAGTTACATGCCTGGGTGTGGGTGTTTGCCGCTGCCAATGAAGGCCACAATCGCCTGGAAAGGAGACCGGATAATTACTTAGGGCCAGTAATTTCTCGTAATCCTGATTGGGTTTTAAAAGACCAAAATGGTGCTGTTTTCAATCGTACCCCTGGTTTTAAAAAGGCTTTTTTTGATCCTGCCAATCCCCAGGTGCGCAACTATCTTCTCTCTCTCTTTGAGGAAATTGTTACTAACTATAATGTAGATGGCATACACTTAGACTATATACGTTATCCCTTCCAAGATGGTCACACCCGTCAGCATTTTGGTTACACTCGTGCCAGTAGGGAATTATTTAAGCAAACTTACGGTATTGATCCTATTGACATACAACCTGGCAGTGAACAGTGGCGTCTTTGGACTGCTTTTCGCACACAACAGGTTACTAGTTTTGTTAGTGAGGTAAGTCAACGTCTTAAAAGCAAACGTCCGGATTTGCTCATTTCTGCTGCCGTTTTTCCCCTAGAAAGGGGGTTAAGACTTAGTCAGATTCAGCAGGATTGGGAGGAGTGGATTTTTAACCAGTGGGTGGATTTGATAGTTTTGATGACTTATGCCCTAGATACGGGGAATTTTGAAACTCGCACTCAGCCTCTTCGCGATTTAGCCGACAAGAGGAATGGCAGTCTTATCATTCCTGGTATTCGTTTACTGGGTGTACCAGATAGGGAGACTATAGATCAGGTACAATCTATTCGCAATATGCCCTCTGGGGGTTATGCCCTTTTTGCCGCAGAGAATTTCAAGACTTCTCTCCAGGGTATTCTAGCCCAAACCCAGGGCAGTACTAATGGTAATCCCCAACCCCTGCCTCATCGTCAACCCTTTCATAGTGCCTTCCAGCGTTATCTTTCCCTCAAACAGGAGTGGATTTTTGTTTTGGCGGCCAATCGTATCGCCATTGATACCCCTTATATCCTGCCTTGGGCCGAACAAGCTGACAAACTTACTGTTAGACTTAGGGAATTGGCTGACAATCCCAGCCACAAAAACCTAAAATACGCCCAGTCAGAATTATCTACTTTAAAATTCAAAATTTCTCGCTATTTAGAAAGGGAAAAACGTCAGAATCCTGCCCTAGTTGACAGCTGGTTTAATCGTCTGACAACCATTGAAAATTTGTTGCGCTATGGGGAGAGGACTATTCTCAATGGCAATGGGAAAAATAATTCTGTAACTCAGAGATAACTACTTGCCTACGGGGAAAATCCCCGTTTTTTTTGTGGTATTTTTTTTGTTGTCTGGATTTAGGTTGACACAGTAATTAAACTCTTCCAGAAGCATCTTATTGTTTTCTCCGCCAAAGTATTCTTTTAGTATCCCCAAGTCTGCCAAAAACTTGTTGGATATTTCTCGCCACTGGGAGTCATATTTAGGCATAGCAATGGCATAATAGTCACAGTTGATGGGAAACCTGGGGATAACCTGGTATTCCTCACCACTTATCCTTTTGACAGTCTCATTTACCAGAATGCTATTGCCTATGAATACTGAAATTTTTTTACTGGTCAAACCTTCGGCTATCTCATCAGTGGAGATGGTGACTACTTGGGCGTCGGGGTAAGAAAGCCTTAAAAATTGTAGACTCGAACTGCCGTCAACAACACCAATTTTAGAACTATTTATCAACCTAGTAACAGACTCGCTTGCCATTTCCTTGTTAACTATCAACCGATTTCCGGTGACTAAAAAAGAATTGGAAAAAGCTACATCTGCAGGAAAATCTTTCTCCAGGGGATAGCCACATTCCCAGTGAAGTTGACCAGTCTTTATCAGAGAGAAACGGTTAGTGGAATTGGTGGGGATAAAAACCACTTTTGGAGGAAATTCGAGGGGCAAATTTTTCTCTAAATAGGAGGCGAATCTTTCGGCTAAGAAGGCACAGAAACCTCCCCATTCTCCTTGGCTGTTAATATAACCAAAGGGAGGGTTATTTTGAGGGTATCCTACTTTTAATACCCCATTTTCCTTGACAAAATCTCCTACTGACTTGGGACTATTAACCGGGAAATTTACCACTGGATTTTCTTCCTCCACAGGCACAGGTAAATTGCCACCGTAGGCAGATATTAAATCCTCCTTGGTTAAGTGAGTAATCTGTTTTACCCCCAGGGATTCGTTTTCGATGAACTTGCCATAATGGGGAGTAAGATAAGCTAAATACTGGGGATTGTTGGTGAGATAGGCCTTAAAAAAAGCAGTAGCAATTGCCTGAAAATACTGGCTACTTATGTCTCTGTTGGGGGGGAGTAAAAATGAGGGAAGACTGTCTAAAGCATACTCAGGGGCAGGTTTGGTGGAGCTAAAATGAGTCCCAGGATTGTAAAAAATTAAATGTTTATTCTTGGTTTTAAGCCACAAAAAGGGATGAATTTGCTCCATGACGACAGGGGTGATTATATCAAAATTCCCCGCAGTAATCATAACAGGAATTTGAATTTTAGCCAAAGAATCGGGACTAAAAATACCACTTATAAGGGGATGAGTGGCGATTACTGCCTTGACACGGGAGTCAGCCAAATTGTATTCACTGGGGGGGAGAAAACTAGCCTGACACTGTAAGATGAGGGCAACATTTACAATTACATTATCAGAAGTACACTTAGTTTGCAGACGAGGTATATCAAGGGGTGCACCCCCTATGGTTAAAGCGGTGGTGCCGCCGAGGGAATCGCCGATGACGCCAATTTGCTGGAGGTTAGCCCTTTTTTGCCATGAACCAGTATTTTGAGTGGCTTGCAGATAGTCTATAATGGTACTCAGGTCAGTAGGACGGGCTAGAAATTCGACTGGGCTGAGGGCACTACTAAGTGTACCCTTGAATAGTTCCTGGCGGTATTGCAAGTCACTACCGATATGTTGTGGGACAGCAACGAGGAAACCGTGGGAGGCAAGGTGTTGGGCAAGGGTGCGAAAATTTTCCCTCACTGAGCCAAAACCATGGGATATAAGTATAACGGGGAAGGATTCGGGGGAGTCGGGGTAATAGAAGTCTACGGGGAAACGATAGTTAGTAACGAATCCCTCTTTTGTCAGACGTAATTGAGTTTTTTGGAGGGTTACTGTTTGTTGGATTACCTGGTATTTCCCTGGTTGTCGCAAATCTGGCAGTTGTGAGAGATTGGCAGGGGAAACAGTGGTAGCAACCTCCCTTTCCACCACCTGGGTAATTGCCTCAGCCACTGCCTGGTTGTAACTGAAGTAGGCAAAAAGTTCGTCTTTAAGCTGTGCTAACAATTCCAAGTCTACATAAATTTGTTCCGTGGGGAAGGCTTTTAAAATATCAATCAACCCCCACTCCTGTTTGCTGCTAGCCTGGAGAATGGCGGCGCGAATGGGGTAAAAACCATTACTCTGGGGGTGGGTGGAGACTACTTTGCCCAACTGTCGGAGTAAGTCTTCTGCCAGGGTGGTACGTAATAGTTTGTAGAGGGTTTTTTGGGGGATAGGGAAAGACTGGTTTAACAGTAGCCTAATTTCCGAAACAGTTTTCTCATCCAGGGAGACATTGGGCAGTGGAAATTCCCCTCCCTTGGCAAATCTTTCTAGAGACTCGATGGGGAGGGAGAAAGATAGGCTACTATAGACGAAGTTAATTCTTTCTGCCCCTTTGCAGGCGGTGGCGGGAAAGAGGCTAAGAAAAACAGCTACTATGGGGGCCAGTATATCCTTTCCTCTCATGATAACACTGTTTTTTTTTTTATGCCAAGGGGTTAGGGGAAAAATTTCATGATTTGGGAATAACACTCCCACAATGTTATCCTTGTAGGTATCATAGCTGTGTTTGATGGCGGGAGAGTTATTTTTTTTTTCTGTGGGCAATTTTCCATGTAACAGGGGAGTCTTAGGGATTCTGGTAATAGGAAGGTTATGTATTTGTTTGTAGTCTTTAGTTGTTTGTATTTTTTAATTCGCCTTTATGGTGACTGGGGATAGGCGACTTGAAGGGGGATGATGGTGGGATTGTCACATTTTTTAACAGGAGGAGGGGCTGGTCTTTTTTATAATGGAGTAGGTGGTACAATTTCCTAATCATGACGGATTCCAAGCAACAGTCTCCCGAGGCGTTGGCTATAGAAGTAGCTTCTCTGAGGGGGATGGTGGAACAGTTGAGCAAGTATAAAAGGGCAATGGAGGCTCAACAGGAACTATTTAAAGCTATCCTGAGGATGGGGAGTGTAGCCAGTGGGAGACTGATGTTGCGCTCTGTGCTTTTAGAAATATGTGAGAAGACAAGAGAAATACTGAGGGCAGAAAAGGCAAGTTTGTTTGTATTAAGTCCAAAGGGGGTAATAACAGAGAGTATTCTAGCAAGGGGGCCTACGATTCAAGAGGAGAAAACCCAGTTAATTGGGACTGTTTTGAAACAGGGGTTAGCGGGATGGGTGTATCGTTATCGTCGGATGGCGTTGGTGAAGAATACTAAGGAAGATGAAAGGTGGTTGGAATTTGAGCGTCAACCCTATCAGGTGGGGTCTGCCCTTTGTGTGCCCTTTTTGAAGGGAAGTGTAGTACTAGGAATTTTGACACTCACCCATGCCCAGCCATATCATTTTGATGACGACATGGCGGAGTTTATGGGGGTTTTTTCCCCTTCCATTGCCATTGCTTTGGATTATGCTACTACTCTGTTTGAAACCAAGTCCCAACAAAGCCAATAAGTAGTTTATCTTGCCTCCTCTGCCAAGTCCAGATTCAACAATCCTAGGGGTGGGTTGATTTCGATTCTGCGGTTTTCTAGGTCCACTACTGGTACAATTTCCTCTACAAAGGGGATCAGGACGGTGAAGGGTTTTGTTTTCCTTGGCCTAAATTTGCGCAACTTGGAATAGCGGTTGAGTTTGCTCAAGTCGGGGATTTTTCTCTCCTTTTGGGGGGGTTGTTTATGGAGTTTAACTTCTAGAATGTCGTTACCGGCGGCAAAGACGTCTACTACCACCCCCACACTCTCTCCTGTCGCCTGAATATAAACCTCCAAGTCAATCAAGTCTGATACATGGTATTCTCCCTCTTCTAACTGGGGTTTATCACTCTTAAGTACAAAAATCTTACAGCCTCTTAGGGTTTCTGCGGTTTGACGATCATTGATACCGGCAAATTTAACTACAAACATGTTTTTGCCGGGGATTTTCCAGCCTTTTTCCAGTTGGATTTGTTGGGGGGAGGGTTGCTGGGGTTTAGTTATCCAGCGGATTCCGGGTTTTTGAAAACGCTCAGGGAAATCGGTGTCACTTTGGACTTTCACATTCCCCTTTAAACCCTGGGGAGATACAATTGTACCAATTTCGAGGAATTCTGTTATTTCCAGTTCCACTTTTTCCTATTGTTTCTCCTACTGACACGACCGGATTGTGATTATCCATTATTGTAACAACTATCCTGGTATCTGCTACTGCCCTACCCCCACTCTTTCCCTAATTGCCTTCCAAGCGACGTCTAGGAGTTTACGGGGATGTAATTCTGGTTGAATCAGCTGCCATAGTCGTTTTACTTCCTCGGTGTGGAGTCTATCGTCTTCTATCAAGGCGGTGAGGATTTGTTTACGGAGGTATTCTCCTTCTGGTGATACTAAAAATTGTAGCCCGAGACCGGCGGTGGGAAGAAGGTCAAAGTGTCCATCCATACGGGCCAGTGCTATCATATGTTCTAGTCTTTGCCATTGGAATTTACCGTCTTTAAACAGTACTTCCAGCAGACGTCTACGCATGGCGGGGGATTCTTCTGTAAGGAGTCTGCGGGAGACGTAGGGGAAGGAGACTTCTACAATGCGGAAATTGGGATTTAAACTCAATGCTAATCCTTCTTGGGTTACTAGGGAGCGGATGATAAGGGCGAATTTGGCTGGCACTCGGAAGGGGTAGTCAAACATTAACTCGGAAAAATCGTCTGTAATGGTTTTAAAATTGAAGTCAGAGACACTGCGACCGATGGCGTTGTTGAAAACTTTTTCTAGAGCTGGTATAATGGGGCTAATATCGGTTTCTGGTGTCAAAAAGCCCAGTTTTACGAAATCTTCTGCCAGGGCCTTGTAGTCTTTGTTTATCAGCTGGACTATAGAGGATACAATAGTCTCTTTAGTGTCCTCACTGAGTTGGTCCATCATGCCGAAATCGATATAGGCCATACGGCCGTCTGGCATAGCAAATAGGTTACCAGGGTGTGGATCTGCGTGAAAGAATCCATGTTCCAAAAGCTGTCTTAAGCCGGAAATAACGCCGATGCGGATGAGATTATCTGGGTTTAAGCCGGCGGCTTTTATACTTTCTACGTCGGTTAATTTGTAGCCATTTATCCACTCTAAGGTGAGGACTTTATGGGTTGTATAACGCCAATAGATAGCGGGGACTTTTATGTCTTTATCTCCTCGGAAATTGGCGGCAAATTTTTCTGCATTTCTAGCCTCATTTAAGTAGTCAATTTCTTCAAAAAGTTTAGTACCAAATTCGTCTACAATTAGTTCGAGATTATGTCCCAAATTGAGGGGTAAAAACTTGCCGAAATGTACTGCCATCCAGCGTAAAAGGTACAAATCGAGGGTAAGGATTGGCAAAAGGTTAGGCCTTTGGACTTTTATAGCTACTTCTTCGCCGGTATGAAGGTAGCCTCGGTAAACTTGTCCGAGACTGGCGGCGGCTACTGGTTGGGGGGAGATTTCGCGATAGGCTTCTTCTATTTTCAGGTCTAATTCTTTCTCAATAATCTGAAAGGCTATTTTATTGTCGAAAGGGGGAAGTTGGTCTTGGAGCTTAGTTAACTCTTCCAGGTAATCTTTTTTTACTAAGTCTGGGCGGGTAGAGAGGGCCTGTCCTACTTTGATAAATGTGGGGCCTAATTTAGTAAGAAGTTGCCTTAATTCTTCTGCTCTTTTTTGCTTATTTTGTTCTTCTTTTTTTAAAATTCTATCTAGTAACAAATGGAGGTAAAAAATGCCAAAATGGAATAGGATTTGTAGGCCACGACGGATAACCAACCAGGGGCGACGATTGTAATATTTGGCAATAATTTCTGGGGAATAGCGTTGGAGGGTTTCGATGTCTGTCATTGTAGTTTGTTAAATTAGTATAAGTATTATTAAATTTTGTTATCTCTAATACCCATTATATAGGGGGATTATACAACAAGGATGGGACAGACAGAAAACCCCCCGGTGGGTGGGGGGAAGGCGTTTAGACGGGGGCAGTGGTAGCGGTAGTTTTGCGACGACGGCGGGGGAATTTGTCTTCGCTATCTATTACGCTATCTATCTCCTCTGGGGGGCTTTTTTTGTCCTGGGAGACATGTAACATGAAGATGACAAGGGGTTCACTTTGGATTTCCCGTTGGATGACGCGGGAGAGGTTGGCCTCCACTTCCAGACGGATGCCATTCCAGTTGATGTCCTCACCGGCATTTAAAAGGAGACTGCTTTTGATACGGTCTTGTATAGTCCGTTCGACGGTAAAGGAGATAAGACGCTCGAGGGTGGGCAATTCCATAGTGCAAACCACGCCGCGGAGGGTAATTTGTGGGGGGGAGATTAAATTGCCTTCCACATCGATGACAGCGGCGACGGTGACTACACCATCCTCTGCCAGTTGCTGACGTTCCTGCATTACATGGGCATGAACGACGCCGGCAGTATCTACCAACTGGACGCCAGAGGGGACTTTTTCGCCCTTGCAGATGCTATCAGAGGTGAGTTCCACTGTTTCGCCATTGTTGACCAGGACGATGTTTTCTGGGGGTATTCCCATACTACGGGCTATTTCAGCATGTTTTACTAGCATTCTATACTCCCCATGGACTGGCACAAAGAATTTGGGCTTGGTGAGGGCCAACATGAGTTTTTGGTCTTCCTGACACCCGTGCCCGGACACGTGTATGCCCAGATGTCTGCCATATATTACATCCGCTCCCTGTAGCATCAATCTATCAATGGTATCTACAACTGCAAGAGTATTACCGGGGATGGGGTTAGCGGAGAAGACGACGGTATCGCCGGGGCGGATTTTGACTTGGGGGTGTTCCCCTTTAGCGATGCGAGTCATGGCGGCCAGTTTTTCTCCTTGGCAGCCGGTACAGAGGATTAACACCTCATGGTCTGGGAGGGTGGAAAGATGACGGAGGGATTGGAAGAGGTGGTCAGGGCAGCGGATATAGCCCAAATTGCGGGCGTGGGCGATGACGTTTAACATAGACCGTCCCACTACTCCCACCTTACGATTGTATTTCTGGGCCAAGGAGAGGATAATATTAAGACGGTGGACGGAGGTAGAGAAGGTGGTAATAAGGAGACGGCCTCTGGTTTTAGCGAAAATGCTTTCCAGGGGGCCATACACAGCCATTTCTGAGGGGGCGAATCCGGGCACCTCTGCATTGGTGGAGTCTCCCAACAGACACAGCACCCCTTTTTCTCCCAATTCTGCCAGCCGGTGGAGGTCAAAACGTTCGCCGTCTACTGGGGTATGGTCTATTTTGTAGTCTCCCGTGTGGATGAGGGTGCCGATAGGGGTATGGATAGCGAGGGTGAAGCTATCGGCGATGGAGTGAGTGTTACGTATGAATTCTACTTTAAAGTATTTTCCTATACTAACAACTTCTCTGGGTAGTACAGGGTGAAGTTTGGTTTTATCTAGCAGGCCGGCTTCTTCCAGTTTTTCTTCCAAAAGGGAGATAGCGAGACGAGGGCCATATATGAGGGGCAGGTCAATGTGTTTAAGGTGGTAGGGGATGCCGCCGATATGATCCTCATGGGCGTGGGTAGCGATCATTGCTTTGATTTTGTGATTATTTTCCTTCAGATAGGTCATATCGGGGAGGACGATATTAATACCATGCATCCCCTCGGTGGGGAAACCGAGGCCCGCGTCCACTAAAATTATTTCATCGTCGTATTCGTAGACACAGGTATTTTTACCGATTTCGTGAAGTCCTCCTAAAGGGATAATTTTCAGTTTTTTTTCTGGAAGGTTTACGGGGGTTATTTCTAGGGGGGTTTCTGGGAGGATTTTATTTGTTTTATCTGTTCCCCCTGCACTTGTTCTTCTGCTGCGTCTTCCCTTTATAGCGTACAGTTTTGTTTCTCTACTTTCTTCCATATTTACTCCTGTGTAGTTTTTTTTCAGTTTTTTATCTATAATCCTTACTTGGTTTTTCTTCGGTAAAACTCGATTTTTAACCCAGGAAAATAGAAAGAAAAACCTCTAGTAATTGGCCAAAAAGATATAGGTTATTGTTATTTTAATACAAGTAAGACTAAAAAGGGGGTTTTAGGGCGAGGGGGTTAGGGCGAGGGGGGTTATATAAGATGGAGTTGGGAGAGTACATTTTTCACTTCCTCTTGTTGGTGGGGTGGGAGGGGGGACAGGGGGAGTCTTACACTGCCCACATCCCAACCTTGTAACTGGAGAGCATACTTAACAGGTATAGGGTTAGTATTACAAAAAAGAACTTTAAACAGGGGGTAGAGACGGAGTTGAATTTGTTGGGCCAAACTGGTATCCCCCTGTTGGTAGGCTTGAATCATTTGTTGCAGCTGGTTGCCAACCAGATGACTTGCCACACTGACGACGCCAACACATCCCACTGTCATCATGGGGAGGGTGAGGAAGTCTTCGCCGGAGTAGATGAGGAAATTATCGGGGGTTAGAAGACGGACTTTGGCAGTCTGATCTAAATCGCCACTGGCTTCTTTGATAGCAACGACATTGGGGCAATCTTGTGCTAGGCGGGCAACGGTTTCGGGGGACAGATTCCTGCCTGTGCGTCCAGGTATATTGTACAACATTATGGGCAGGTCTGGACAGGAGGAGGCCACTGCCTTAAAGTGTTGATAGAGGCCCTCCTGGGGTGGTTTATTATAGTAGGGTACTACTTGAAGACAGCCATCGACGCCTATTTGTTGGGCTTTTTTAGTTTGGGCAATAGCCTGGGTGGTGGAGTAACTGCCGGTGCCCATGATAATCTTGGCGCCGGTGCCTGCCACTGCCTGTTTTACAACTCTTAACAATTCGTATTTCTCTTCGCTTTCCAGGGTGGGAGATTCTCCTGTAGTCCCACAGACTACCAAGCCATCACTGCCATTAGTCACCAGATGATGGGCAAGCCTTTCCGCCATGGCATAGTTGACAGCGCCATCAGCGGTAAAGGGGGTTACCATAGCAGTTATAACTCGACCGAAAAGATAGTCACTCATCATGGTATAGGGATATAGGGGTTAGGGATTGGTAGGGGGGAGGTTTATCTTTTTGCTGGGGGTTAGGGGTTAGGGAATGGGGGATTAATGAGGAAATTAGAGGAGATTTTCCGCCACCAAAAGTTCAGCGATTTGGACGGCGTTGAGGGCGGCGCCTTTGCGGATTTGGTCGCCACACAACCATAATTCTAGGGCATTGGGGTTAGAGATGTCTTGACGGATTCTCCCTACTAACACCTCATCTTTGCCGGTGGCATCTATGGGCATGGGGAAGTAGTTGCGTTGCCAGTCTTCTACCAGTTTAACCCCTGGGGCTAAGGATAGGATTTCCCTTGCTTTTTCCACAGGGAAGGGTTGGGAGAATTCCAGATTTACTGCTTCAGAATGAGCCCGTAATACAGGCACCCTTACACAGGTAGCAGTGAGTCGGATGCTGTCATCACCGAAGATTTTGCGGGTTTCATTGACCATTTTCATCTCTTCCTCACAATAGCCATTAGGCTGAAGAGGAGAGTTATGGGGGAAGAGGTTAAAGGCTAGGGGGTAGGGTAGCACTTCTGCCTTAGGGGTTTCGCCCTTTAAAATGGCCTCCGTTTGGGCTTTCAACTCTTCCATTGCCCTGGCGCCTGCCCCACTGGCCGACTGATAGGTTGCCACCACTACCCTTTGGATGGGCTGCTGCCGGTGTAAAGGGTAAATGGCTACTCCCAGGAGGATGGTAGTACAGTTGGGGTTAGCAATTATCCCCTGGTGTTTAGCGACGGCATGGGGGTTTATTTCTGGCACCACCAAAGGCACTTCGGGATTCAGACGGAAGGCACTGGAATTGTCGATCATGACGGCGCCAGCGGCTACTATTTTGCTAGCCCACTGTTTAGAAGTGCTACTGCCTGCCGAGGCTAACACCAAGTCTATGCCCCTAAAGGCTTCCTCTGTGGTGGCTTCTACTTCTATCAACTCTCCCTGGAAGGATATTTTAGTCCCTGCGGAGCGGGGGGATGCTAATAATTTTAATTCCTTGATGGGGAATTTCCGCTCTGCCAGGATGTGGATTAACTCTGTGCCAACGGCGCCTGTTGCCCCTAGGATGGCAACCCGATATTCTTTGGCCAAATAACTCTCCTCCTTTTTCTCAAAGCCAACCTATATATTCTAGTATCCTTTTTTCAAGGCGAATTCTACTTGTTTGAATTCTTGTAGTATACGCTGTTTTAGTTTATCTGGTAGTGGGCGGGTGCCATAGGAGGTATAGTAACCTGCCAAGGAATTGAGGGCGGTTTGCATGGTGGTAAAGGACTTTAATCCATTATACTTGTTATTGCGACGATAGCGGGCTATGTAGTCATTAATTTTTCTTCGGGCTTGGGCTTGTACTTCTTTTTTCACCTCTGGTGGGGCATCTGCTGGTAGTTCTACTGCCTTTGTTAGCTCCTGTACTACCTCCATTGTGTCGTTGACGTAGTTACCGGTAAGACTATCGGCGAGGAGGGAGGGGGTGTAGGCAAAAAAGAGGCTAAGGGCTAAGATAAAGGCAAAAATTTTAGCAAAAAAAGCTCTACTCATGATTTTAGGTTGAAAAAGGATTTGCTATGATTTTACCAGGTGTAAGAGACAGTTGTTAACGGGGGGTTGTGGTGGGGAATTTAATTTTCAGGTAGTCTCCCTCCATTTTGGCGCCTGCGGGGGAGAGGGTGGCTAAGGCTTGGGGTAACACCAGGTTGCGACGGTGGTTGCCTATTCTCACATTCAACTCATCTCCCGTTTTGTTCAATTTTATTTGTTGTTTTGGTATCCCTGGCAGATACAGTTCCAGACTATAGTTGTCCCCCTCCTGTACTACTCTTATTGTATTTTCTTTGTAATATACCTGAGTGGGGTCCTCTTGGCCGGGGTAGAGGGTATCCTTAAGTCTTTCTAAGGCAGCTAAACCACACATCTCCTCCGGAAAAAGGGGCACTTCTTTAACGGGAAGGGGGTGGAAGTTGTCATAGATTTGTTGTTTGTAGATTTTTTGGATTTCTTTCCATTTTTGGAAAAAAGGATCCTCCACCGTTTCTGGAATAATACGATTGGCGATAATCAGGTCAGTAGCTACATTATAAAGGCTAAGATAGGCATGGGCCCGGAGAGACTCCTTAATTACCATTTTTTCGGGGTTAGTGACTAGTCTGACGGTGGTTTGGCTGTTGTCGGTGAGGACCCTTTCTAACTCTTCCATTTGGAGGTAAAATTCATAGGGAGCCTCCATTACCTCATTAGAGGGGAGAGAAAAGCCGGCAATGGGTTTAAAAATGGGCTCAAAAATAGGGCGTAAGGCGGCAGACATAGTCTGGAAGGGTTTATAAAATTTGCGCATGTACCACCCTCCCACCTCTGGTAGACTTAGTAAACGTAGGGCTGTTCCGGTGGGGGCTGAGTCTATAATTAAAACATCAAAGTCTCCCTCGTCATAGTGCCTTTTCATCCGCACTAGACTGAAGATTTCATCCATCCCTGGCAGTATTGCCAATTCCTCCGCCTGTACTCCATCTAATCCTCTTGCTTGCAGTACTTCTGTAATGTAACGCTTTACAGCCCCCCAGTTGTTTTCCAACTCCATGAGGGCGTCTAATTCTGCCGCCCAAAGGTTTTCTCTGATAATTCTGGGGTCATGTCCCAATTCTAGCTCAAAACTGTCAGCGAGGGAGTGGGCGGGATCAGTGCTCAAAACGAGGGTTTTATAGCCCAATTCTGCACATTTTAGGCCAGTTGCGGCGGCTACGGAGGTTTTTCCTACTCCGCCTTTTCCTGTCATCAGAATTACGCGCATATCTGCCATTTTTCTCTCATCATTTCCCTTTTAGAGTATAACGTTTTGTTAAGAAATTCCGTGGCCCCTTTAAGTTTTCCCCCCCGCCAAGGTGGGATAGAGTATTTCTTTAATGGGTTGGCGAGACAGACAATACCAATGACAGGCAAACAAATCCGGTTGTTGGGTGTGGATGGAGGCAATGGCAGGGGTAGCCGGAAAGGGCCAAAGACGGTCGAAGATGATATCCTCTCCTATAAGGCGGAATTGTAACAGGTACACAGAAGGGATTGCCCCTATAGAGTCTAGTAAGTCATCGGCAAGACGGTGTAGTTTTTTGAGGATGGGGGAGGGAAGGGTATAGGGGTAGCGGTAGTCATTAGGGATAACCCCTTCTGCTATTATTGAGCCATAGAGCAACTTTTCCTCCGTCATAATGATAGGCAGCCACAAATCCCCCAACCAGCAGTTGTCTCTACTCGTCTGGTAGCCGAATTTCGCCTCTACCCATCTCCTTCTCCCTTCCAAGTCACGACAAGCCGCATATACCTGGCGTGCGGGAAAATCAAACCAATCCGGTAATTTTATTGTAAGGGGGCAATATATATATTCGGGGGAGGCTGGTGGTAGTTGTATAGACTTCGACCATAACTCAGCCCCACTGATGATTTCCACCTGGAAGTCATCCCCCGACTGGATGATACTCCTGGCTAATGCCGATGCCATCCTCTCTGTGACTGGGGATTTGCGGCTAACACTACCCCCTTCCACCTGGGCATTCACAATTATAGTGACTTTTGACATCCTTCCACTTCTTGGTTGTTAGTCCTTATTATCCCAGTTTGAGGTGCTCAATCCTCCAGACATTTACGATTTATTGCCGTCTCTGTTGGATTCTCCTGCTAACCTCTTTTTTTCCATACCCAAGACAATAGCAAAACCTCTTCCCTCACATCTCCCATTATAGGAGAAAGGGGGGGCATTATAAAATACCCCCGGGCGTTATACTCGGATAACCCTCACCCCTTTTCCGGGGTTTGACTGGTTTCTGGCTGGGTAGTGGGAGGTTTGGTTTCTGTTTCACTCTCTCTTTCAGGGGAAGTGGCTGTAGTCTCCTGGTTGCCTTCTAGCTGGGTGGAAGTTTCCCCTTGGCTTGTTTCTGTTTCTTCCGGTTGGGAATTTTCGGCAGCCGGTTTGGCTTCTGTTTCAGTTTCTACCTCAGCCGGAGTGGATATAGTCTCCTTCTCTTCTCCCTCAGAGGGAGTCTGACTGGGTGGCATGGTTTCTGTTTCTACTTGTGGCTGGGGGGATGCCGGTGGTGTAGTCTCTGTCTCTACCTGTGGAGGCAAAGAGGCTGGCAATTGTTTTTCTTCTACTGGTTTATAGTCTTTGATGACAATGGCTTTGGCTTTTTCTAGGGGGATTTTGCCAGTTACCAGTTGTGCCAAGGTGTCCTGTTTGCTAGGATCGTATTCTACGGCCCTTACGGTGCTATTGAATACGTTTTGGACTACATTGCCATTTTCGTCTACATATTCCAGTTTTACCCAGTTGGTGCCCTTTTGGAATCCCTTAAGGTAAATGGTTTCCCAGGTGTCTAATAGAAAAGACTCGCCGTTGACGGTGGTGCGAATGCGCCAGTCTACAATGTCATCCTGGGGGTTTTCTTGGGCTACTACATGCAGTGGAGCATTTGTCAGATAAAAGTCTAACATAATTGGTTCGGCCCCGTATACCCCCTGGGGTTGATTGTAGGTTAGAAGGGGTAGATTTGGAGATGGATTGTTGCTATCAGTGGGGGTGAAGATGTGGAAGGTGGTTTGGGCGTAGGCGGTTGGGTTTTTAAAAGTCTCATTCCAAGGATAGGCGGCTATAACTCTAATGGTATGAGTGCCAAGTGCTAGATTAGATAACAAAATGGGCTCTTCTGTGCTATAAATCTCTTGGGGGGGTTGATTGTCCACAAATAATAGCAGATGTGGCCCCATTTGTAATTCTTCGTCTTTGAATAATTCTAATCCCTCCACAGATACCTTTACGGCTACCTGTTGACTGTTTATTGTTTCATTTTCCCGGGGAGAGACTATTTCTACTTTCGGCTTTGTGTAGGCGAAATTTTCCTTCAATTGTTGAATCAGAGTGGGGGGTGGTACCTCCTTTATTTTTTCCACTTTTGGTATGGGGGTTTTAGAGTCAGTATTAAAAGCCTGTACACTCTCAATGGTGTCTTTACAGGCGGTTATTGTCCAGCTTAAGAATAAAACCGCTAGCCAGGAGAGGATTCTGCGACAACTCATGTTTTTGCCGTTTCCGCCGTTGCTATTCCGTCTAACCATGATAACGGATTTTGTTTGTTTCTTTGAGCTGGTTTATAACTTTACTGCCAAAACCTGAGTATGGGCGCCACGGGCTTGTGTTACTCCTATTGTTCTTTCGGCTGCTTCTATCATTGGTCGTCTCAAACTTACCACTATAAATTGTGCATATTCTGCCTGTTGTTTTATCATTTTTGCTAGTTTTTCTACATTGGCTCCGTCCAGAAACATGTCTACTTCATCAAAGGCATAAAAGGGAGATGGACGATACTGTTGTAGGGCGAAAATAAAACTTAGGGCAGTAAGAGATTTTTCTCCCCCAGACATGGAATTTAGCCTTCTTACTGGTTTCCCCTTTGGATGAGCTACCAGGTTTAATCCCCCATTAAAGGGATTATTTTCATCTTCCAATTGCAGATAACCATCCCCTTCCGAAAGGGCAGCAAAAATCTTCTTGAAATTCTCATTCACCGCTTCAAATGCCTCCCTAAATGCCTTTAGCCTTAGAGTCTTAAGATTTTCTATCCTTAATAACAATTCCTTTCTTTCCGCCTCTAAGTTATTCATTTTATCCGACAAATCTTCCAATCTTTTTTGATTTTTTTCGTATTCTTCTATTGCTAGCATATTTACAGGCTCTAACGCCGCTATCTTCCTCTCTAAAGAGCCGATTTCCCCTCTTATATCTTCTAGTATTTTCGCCAAATAATCTGGCTGTATTTTGTCTATATCCTTCCCAAGCAACTGGCTAATCGGGATACTTGGAATTTCTTTGGGAAGACTCTCTATCTGGCTATGGATTTGTTCCAATTTTTGTTTCAATTGTTCCCCTGTTATCCTGGCTTTCTCTCGTTGCAATTCTGTCTGTTTCTTCAAATCCTCTACTGTTTTGATTTCCCCCTCTGTTTGGGACCTTTGCCTTTTATATTCCTCCAAATTTGCCTCTATTTGGGTCAATCTGGCTTCTAAGTTAGCTAGGGTTTCATTTACAGCTACCTCCTGTTGTTTTAACTGGTTCAATTTTTTCTGTTTGAATATCATATCCTGATTTATTTCTTGGATTTTGTTTTTTAAATTTTCCCGGTGGCTCAACTTAGTTTCCAGTTCACTCCTGTAGGTTATTAACTGCTTTTCCGCCGTTTCAATTCGATTATTTATGTCCTCTAGATGGGTTTCTAGTTGTGAGATGGTTTGCTGCAATTGATGCCACTGCTGACTGTTAAAAGTTGCTTCTAATTCCTTCAGAGTTTTAACTTTGTTTTCCAGAGAATTTTGGAGGAAGTGAATCTGCTGAGATAAATCCCCCAATTCCTGTTGAATTTTCTGGAGATGATGACGGGTTTCATGACAGATGGTATTTATTTTTTCTCTCTCAGCTTGTAAAGTACCAATTTCTTTTTTACTGTGTTCTAATAACAGCTGTTGTTTGTGATAATTCTGTCTGATTTTATTCAAATGTTGTGAGAGGGTTGCAATTTTTTGCCTTTTTTGTGCTATGATGGTGGTAAGGTGGGCCCGGATTGTGTCTATTTCTGCAAGTCTGGCAGAGAGGGAATTTAACTGGGTGACAACAGGGGAAGAGGAAGAGAAGCCAAAATGAAGAGTTGTGCGGGAGGGGAGACTTCCACCAGTGATGGCACCACTGGTTTCTAGTAATTCGCCGGTGAGGGTTACAATGCGGTGTTGGCCGAGGAAATTACGGGCTGATTCCAGGCAGTCAAAAACAAGAGTATTACCAAAAACATAGGCAAAAACGGGTTGATAGCGGGGGTCAAATCGTACTAGATTAATGGCTAAATCGATAAAACCGGTGGCATTGCGGACTGTATGTGGTATATAAATGGTGGGGGGGTTTATTTTGTTGAGGGGTAGAAAGGTTGCCCTTCCCGCCTTTTGTTGTTTCAACAGTTGGATTGCCAAGGCGGCTACATTATCGTCTTCTACCACAATATAGCCGAGACGACTGCCAGCGGCGATTTCTAAGGCTAGTTGATATTTGCTGTCTACCTCCCCTAATTGGGCAACCAAACCACATACCCCTGGCAGATTGGAGTTAAGGATAATTCTACTGGCGGCGGTGCCTTGGGCTTCTTGTTGTGCCTGTCTAGTTGCCTCCAATTGGTAGAATAATTTTTGTTTTTCCCTCTCCTCATTTTCCAGACGGGCTAATGTTTCCTGATGTAGTTTCAAATCTGCTTCTATTTGGGACATTTCCTCTGTTAATTCTTGAGTTTGTTGTTTGGAGTTTTCCCCCTCTGTTTCTAAAGAATCATTTCCTCTGTTAATTCTTGAGTTTGTTGTTTGGAGTTTTCCCCCTCTGTTTCTAAAGAATGGACTAGTTGTATTTTATTCTGCATTTCCCTCTCCAAGGAAGCCAATTTTTGTTCATTTTCTGCCAGGATTTGTGAGAGATTAGCACATCTTTCTTTCAATAACGCCTCTCGGGTAAGGAGGGGATTGAGTTGTTCTTGCAAACGTTTAATTTCCCCGTTTAATTCCCTCTGCTTGTTAAGCAAATCCTGGGATTGACTGGCAATTTCATTGGCTTGTGTCTTCTTCTCGTGGAGGGCAATTTTAATGTTATCTCTTTCTGTTGTCAGGGAGGGGATTGTTTGGGTTTCCAGAAGCTGTATATTTTGAACAAGAGTATTTATTTGGTTATCGTAGCTAACAATACTGGCGTTAAATTCTTGAATTTTGGCAGCATATTCCTGCAACAAAGCGGTGATATTTTCTAGGTTTTTACCGAGGTTTTCCCTTCGGACTTTTTCCGTGGCTAACTGGGAGGTAATCTTGATTTTTTCGTCCTCTCCCAAGGCTCTAATAAGAGAGTTTAGGTTGGATAAATTTCCCAAAAGTGTTATAATTTTTTCCTGAGACTGTTGCAGTTGTAGGCTGAGGCTATCCTGGTGGCTATTGAGATGTTGTATTTGTTGGGACAGTAGTTGTTTTTCTAGTTGAAGATAATGCCAATTGACAACCAACTCCCACTGTTTTCTCTCCTGAATTTTGGTTTTGAGTGTCTGATATTTGATGGCTTTTTCTGCGTCTTGTTTGAGTCGGATACTGTTTTGGATTAACTCTTCCTGGAGGATGCGACAGGTTTCCTGTTTATCCCTAACGGCATCAAGGGTAGCTAAGGTTTGTTCAATTTTACGGTCAAATTCCGCCACTCCGGCTAACTCGTCAATAATTTCTCTTCTCTCCCTGCTGTTCATGGTTATAATACGAGTTACATCCCCCTGTAGCACTACGTTATAACCCTCAGGGTATATCCGTAGCTTTAGTAACTGTTCTTGTAGCTCTGATGCATTACAGGGTGTATCATTGAGGTAAAAGGTGGATGTGTAGCTACCGCTTTTTGTGACGCGGAGACGGCGGGTTACTTTTAATTCTTCCCCTTGAGAATCATCGAGGGAAAAAACCACGGATACAACTGTTTCTAATATCCGGTTATTTTCCTGATGATTTAAGTTGACTAAATCTGGCAGTCTTTCGGCGCGCATTCCTCTAGAACTTGCCAATCCAAGACAGAATAATATACCATCGAGAATATTGGATTTCCCTGAACCATTTGGGCCGGAAATTACCGTAAATCCGGGTTGTAGTGGGATTACTGTCCTTTTACCGAAAGATTTAAAATGTTCCAATTCTATGCGTTTAATAAACACCATATTTTGGGGATGATAGGGAGTGTGATTGCTGTTTATTTTTGAAAATTTTAGCGTTTTAAATGAATCTGTATTATTATAGCATATACCGAGAATTTTACAATTTTTCTTTCTAGTAATAGGGAGGGAGAAAAGTCAAAATCCTGTTAGAATGGGGCTACTGTGTGGTAAGGAGAGGGATAGATGAGTAGGCTACAGCGATTGAAACCATATTTATTTCTGTTGCCGGCGTTGACGATTTTGTTTGTAGCAGTTTTTTTGCCGGCGATTCAGGCATTTTCTTTGAGTTTTAGCCGTTTTGAATACGATTTGACGCAGCCGCCACAGTGGGTAGGGTGGAGTAATTTTGAAAAACTGATGCAGGATAGAGTTTTCCAACAGACTGTAAGGAATACTCTGCTATATGTCATTGGGGTGGTACCACCTTTGGTGATTTTATCCCTCCTACTGGCCATTTTAGTGAATCAGAGACTACCGGCGATTTTGTGGTTTCGTACTATTTTCTATACCCCTGTGGTGGTATCCATGGTGGTAGCAGGGTTAGCCTGGAAGGCAATATATTTATCCAATGGCCTTTTTAACCAATTCTGGCTAAGTCTTGGCTTCAAAGAGGGGATTGGCTGGCTGACTAACCCCAAATGGGCTATTTGGAGTGTTATGATAGTCACCATATGGAAAGGACTGGGTTATTACATGGTTATCTACCTAGCCGGGTTACAAAGCATTCCCCCCGAGTTGTATGAGGCTGGGGCTATTGATGGGTCTGTAGGATGGAAGAAACATCTTGATATTACTATTCCTTTAATGCGCCCTTATATAATCTTAGTAGCCGTAATTTCTGCCTTGAGTGCCTCCAAGGTATTTGAGGAGGTTTACCTGTTGACTCAGGGGGGGCCTAACAATGCCTCCAAGACGGTAGTATATTACATGTACGAGAAGGCCTTTCGGGAATTGGAAATCAGTTACGCCTGTACTATAGGCCTTGTATTATTTGTTTTCATCTTGGTTTTGTCGCTGGGGAATCTATATTTTTCCAAAATGACGGGGGTTAGGGATTAGTGGGGATAGGGCTTGCCTTGTGCCTAGGTATAATTGTAATGTGCTAACGGGGGGTTTACAATCATAAACTGGGCAGGTTGTTAAAAATGGAGGTAGACAGGGAGATTAAACAGCCTAAAAGAAGGGCAATACTGCTAAGACTACTAATAGCAAAACCCGGGGCTCTTTTGCTAGCTTCTTGATAGTAACCCCAGGCGTATATTATCCTTCCCAGAATCCAAATTCCTCCCAAAATTGCCCCCCACAATTCGCTAACATAGTAGGAGAAAATCCAGAGTAAGGGCAAGAAGAATACTAATTGTTCTAACATATTTTGTTGAACTCTTAATGCCCTTTCAAAGTCTTCATTCCCTGTGGTAGCAGGCGGCATTACATTATATTTTCTCCTGGCCCTACCTACATTGATGGTGACTACAAAGTAGACTATTAAGGCTGATACTGTGATTATAGCAGGTCCTAATAGCATAGTTTCTTCTCCTAGTTAAATGCTAAGATTTCCAGTTATTTTTTGCTTGGGTGAGGACATATTCCGCTACTGCTTTAATCTCATCCTCTGTCAGACGATTGCCGAAGGCGGACATGTTATTTTTTCCTTGGGTTACTATTTGGATGATGGCTTCAGGGGAATCATACCCGTACCTTTTTAGGGCTTTTAATTTCAGGTTTTTACCCCTTCTTATAATATTACTACCATTGGGGTGACATCCAGCACAGTGGGTTTGAAAAATTTTTTCCCCCAGACTGGTTTCAGTTATCTCTTTTGCGAGGGAGGGAAAGACGACTGTTAATTGGAGTAAGAGGAGGAGAAGTAGACTAAGGAGATGGATGGTATAATCTTGTTTTTTCCTGTGACTGTTTTTCATAGTAACCAAGGTGGAATTTTTTTTGGTATACTCACTTATACCAGCGACTAGCGATTGGCATTTTCCAACCAGTGCCAAAGGCTTTGTCAGTAATTTTCAATCCTGGTGGGGCTTGTTTACGTTTAAATTCTGCCCTGGCTATCATTGTTATCACCTTTTGAATAGTCTCGGGAGAATGTCCTGCTTTGGCGATTTCTTCGGGGGATTGTCGCCGGTGGATATACCTTTCTAAAATGTCGTCGAGGATGTGATAGGGGGGAAGGGTATCCTCATCTTTCTGGTTAGGTTTTAATTCGGCACTAGGGGGTTTTACTAATACATTTTCTGGTATTATCTCCTGGTTTCTGTTAATCCATTTGCAGAGGGAATAGACTTTAGTTTTTGGCAAGTCTGCTATCACCGCCAAGCCACCATTCATATCTCCATACAGGGTACAATATCCCACAGCCATTTCTGATTTGTTGCCGGTGGAAAGGAGTAAATACCCAAACTTATTAGCAATTGCCATTAACAAAGTGCCCCTAATTCTAGATTGCAGATTCTCTTCGGCAATGCCAAATTCGGTATTTTTAAAAAGGGGATATAAAACATCATCATAGGCATTCATTATATCTTGAATTGGCAATTGTTCGGTTTTTATTCCTAGATTTTGTGCCAATTGTTGGGCATCTGTGATAGAATGGGGTGAGCTGTAGGGGGAAGGCATTAAGACTCCCAAGACATTGTCCTTACCCAAGGCGGAAACTGCGATGGTAGCTACTAGGGAGGAGTCAATGCCACCACTTAAACCTAAAACAGCCTTAGAGAAACCACATTTGTAGGCATAATCTTTTACCCCTAAAACAAGGGCATTATAGATTTCCTCTTCTTCTTGTTTGTAGAGAGGGTGAGGGGGGAGAAGGGGTGACAAATCTTTTTCCTTGGGATTGTATTCCACATAAATCAAATCCTCCGCAAAGGGTTTTGCCCTGGCAATTATTTCGCCTTTTTTGCTAACAGAAAAACTATAACCGTCAAAAATCAAATCATCATTTCCCCCCACCTGGTTTACATAGATAATAGGCTTGTGGTAATTTCTAGCTAGATGTGATAGCATTTCCTCCCTTATTTTTTGCTTACCACATACGTAGGGAGAAGCGGAGAGATTAATGATTAAATCTGCTTCCATCAAATCCTCTATAGGGTTAGAAGGATAATTTTTCTTGCCCCAAAAGGATTCGTCATTCCACAAATCTTCGCAGATAGTGACGCCTATTTTAATCCCATTGATGTTAAAATAGTTGGGACGACTACCTGGGCTAAAATAACGGGCTTCTTCAAAGACATCGTAGGTGGGTAAAAGCCGTTTATGAAACAATTCTTTTATACCACCGTTGGCCAGAAGTGCGGCACTATTATAAAGAGGTTTTTCCCCCTGGATTTCTGCTAGAGGATTGGGGGTTACTGTACCAATTAATACCTGGATTTCTGAGGGAATTTCTTGGGCGAATTTATGGAGAGAGTGGTTGATTTTTTGGACAAAACTGTTGTAGAATAGTAGGTCTTTAGGAGGATAACCACAAATAGCTAATTCGGGGAAAAGAAGTAATTTTGCCCCTTGTGAGGAGGCTAAGGAGAGAGTATGGCGAATCTTGTGGAGATTGTAGTCAATGTCGCCAATGATGGGATTAAGTTGGGCAATGGCTATTTTCATAAGAGGAAAAGGCAACCGTGGCACGGTGTTTCCCCATATTATACGATGTGGATATAATGATACGGCCGTAGCTAGCGGATATAGAGATAGTGGTATATAGGAATGATAGAGTATCTTCGCGACGGGGAACAGATTTATAGACAATCCTTTGCCATAATCAGGAGGGAGGCTTGCTTAAAGGGGTTGGAAGGGGGATTGGCACAGGTGGCAGTGAGATTAATTCATGCCTGTGGGATGACAGACATAGTAAAGGATTTGGAGGCATCTTCTTTGGCGGTGGAAAGGGGGAGGGAGGCTTTGAAGAAAGGGGCAAAGATACTGTGTGACTCGGAAATGGTGGCACATGGCATCATCCGTGGCCGTTTAGAGGCGAAAAATGAGATCATATGTACTATAAACGACCCCATGGTCCCCACCATCGCCCATAAGATAAAGAATACCAGAAGTGCGGCGGCAGTGGAACTGTGGTTGCCCCATTTGAAGGATGCAGTGGTGGTAATTGGGAATGCCCCCACGGCTTTGTTTCACCTGCTGGAGTTATTGGATGAAGGGGCGCCAAAACCCGCAATAATTCTAGGGTTTCCCGTGGGTTTTGTAGGTGCGGTGGAGGCGAAACGGGAATTGGCCAAAAATCCTAGGGGAGTGGCTTTTATCACCCTCCACGGTAGGAGGGGGGGTAGTGCCATCGCGGCGGCGGCTGTCAACGCTTTAGCCCGGGAGGAGGAAGTATGAGTGTAGGAAAACTGTATGGAGTAGGTATTGGTCCAGGAGACAGGGAGTTGTTGACGTTGAAGGCTTACCGGATTCTGACGACAGTGCCGGTTATAGCCTATCCTACCATGGAAAATGGCAAAGTGTTGGCAAGGGCCCTAGTAGCGGATTTGATTAGCCCACAACAGATAGAAATCCCCATGCCCTTGCCCTTTAGCCCAGAAAAATCCTCCCTCCCCTACTATCAAGCTGCTGCCAGCCAAATTGCCTCCCACTTACAACAGGGTAGGGATGTAGCCGTTTTATGCCTTGGTGACCCCATGTTTTACGGCACCTTCATGTATATATACAAACTCCTAGCCCCCCGTTTTCCCGTGGAAGTAGTACCAGGGATTTCATCGATAATGGCGGCGGCAGCCCTATTGGGTGCCCCTCTAAGTTACAGGGATGATGTGTTTAGTGTTATTCCGGCTACCTTACAGAGGGAGACTATAATAGACAGGCTAAGCCGCTGTGATGGGGCAGCTATTATCAAACTGGGCAGGCATTTCCCCAAGGTAAGAGAGATTTTAAGGGAGTTGGGGTTAATAGATAGGGCATTGTACATTGAGAGGGCTACTTGGGTCAACCAGAGGGTAATCCCCATTGAGGAAGTACAGTTGTCTGATATAACCTACTGGTCGTTGATTTTAATCCCTAGTAACAGTTATGGCAAAATTAGCCATTGTCACCCTCAATAACAGGGGGTTGCAGATAGCCAGAAAGATACAGGCGGCGATGCCAGAGGCTTTGATTTATGGATGGGCCAGTGGTTGTCAAGGGGCAGATGTATTGTACGATAATCTTGGCCAGTTGATGAGGGAGTTATTTAACCGGGGGGTGGGGATTGTTGGCATTTGCGAGGCTAGTATCCTAATTCAGGCCATAGCCCCATTATGGCATGAAAAATGGCAAGAATTTCCCGTCATTGTGGTGGGGGAGGATGGGAGTGTTTGTGTGCCCTTGTTGGGTACAATCAGAGGTGCTAACCAGATAGCTAGACAAATAGGGGTGGTGTTGGGAGGGATAGCCGCCATTACCGGCAGTGAGGAGACTTTCTCTCAGGAAGGTTTACCTTCTACTCCTCTATTGACACCAGCCAACTGGGAGTCTGCCAAAACTTTTGTCTCAGGAGGGGAAGAGACTGGAAAGTTAGCCAATAAGCCACTGTCTTTCCCCCAAGGAGGGAAGGTAAGCCTTGTAGGTGTAGGACCTGGTAGTACCGCCTTACTGATACCACAAGCCCTTTATGCCTTATCATCTGCCACTGACTGGGTAGGCTACAAGAAATACTTAGATATGGTGGCGTATTTGCGAAACCCAGAGACAGTCTGTCATGCCTCCGACAACCGACAGGAGTTAGAAAGGGCAAAAATGGCATTACAGCTGGCAGAAACCGGCAAAAGGGTAGCCCTAATTTCGGGGGGAGATGTAGGAATTTACGGTATGGCTGCCACACTATTTGAGGTGATAGAGGCTAACCCCCACAGGTGGCAGGAAGTTGACATTGAGATTATCCCTGGTATATCCGCCATGCAGGCAGCTGCCGCCTTAACAGGTGCGCCTCTTGGGCATGATTTTTGTGTTATTTCCCTTTCCACAATCCTTAAACCCTGGGAGACAATTGCCCAAAGAATCGAGTTAGCCGCCAGGGGGGATTTTGTCATTGTCTTTTACAATCCAGCCTCTAAAAACAGGAGATGGCAGTTAGACAAAGCCAGGGAGATTCTGTTAAAATGGCGTCTCCCCCACACTCCTGTCATCTTGGGACACAGTTTGACAAGAAAAGGACAGAAAATAGAAACTATCCCCTTAAAAGACTTAAATAGCCAGCTAGCTGACATGAATACGATAATCATAGTTGGTTCCAGTCAGACTAGAATTGTAAGACAGGGGAATAGACAGTGGGTGTATACGCCACGTCAATATCCACCGGGTTGTAGGGATTAGTAGGGATAAGGCTTGTTTTTGCCCGGGGGTGGGGTTTATAATAACTGTCGTAACCAGTCAATGGCGGCATCTACTGTAAACACCCTATTGGCTGGGGGAAAAGGAGGGCGTTTAATCATTACTACGGGAAGAGACAACTGTCTTGCCGCGAGGATTTTGGCATAAGTAGCCTCCCCCCCACTATTCTTGCTGACAATCACCTGTATCCGGTAACGCTGTAACAATTCTATCTCCTGTTGGAGGGAAAAAGGCCCCCTTGCCAAGAGAATTTCTCCTGGGGGTATAGGCGGGGAAGGAGACTCAATCATCCGCATCAGAAACCATAATTGGTACAAGTGGGCATACTTACCCAATTCCTGACGCCCAATAGTAAGGAATACCCTCTCACCTAACTGGGGGAGAATCTCAGCAGCCTCCTGATGACTTTCCACCTCTATCCAATTATCCCCCTGTTGTTTTTCCCAGGGCAGACGCACCAGTTGAAGATGGGGTATGCCAACAGTGTTAGCCGCAGTAAGGGCATTGAGGGAAATTTTAACAGCAAAGGGGTGAGTGGCATCAATCAACAAGTCAATACCCTCCCGTCGAATATACTCCACCAAGCCGTCTACACCGCCAAAACCCCCAATGCGGGAAGCCTCCACCCTGGGTTGACTGACGCTGCCTGCAAGGGAGAATATCACTTCTACCTGGGTTAACTGACGCAATCGTTGCTGTAATTCCACTGCCTCGCTGCTGCCTCCCAACAGTAATAGTCTTTTCCTCCTCATCTTTCCCACCCTATCCTCTTAGGGTTTTCTTTCTCGCCACAGGCTGTTTTTTTTTACCACAAAGACTTACAACCTTCCCCCCTGTTTTACATTGTCTGAAATCCGTCAAGCCACAACAATCACAGCCTATAGGGGGGTGTTGTCTTGTGACGTCACAGGGGGGGATAATCCCAGTCTGATTCCGATTTTTGTGTTTAAGCCACAGTCACAGCCTACCCTACCAGGTTTTGTCTCATGACGTCACAAGGGGGAGAGGTTTGTGTTAGCCATGGGGGAAGCTGACTATATCTAACTGGGGTTTACAAATACACCCCCCATAGGGTTTTCGGGAAGACAGAAGCAGGGGTTTTCCTAGGGGGGTGAGAAGGTTGATTTTCCCCCCTTGGATAGACTAGAATACCTGTTCTACCTCTGCAATCTCTGGTATACACTCCCGCAAACGACGCTCAATCCCCAGTTTTAGAGTCATGGTGGAACTGGGGCAAGCGCCACAAGCTCCCTGTAGTCTCAATTTTACCACAGGACCGTCTATGTCCACCAACTCCACGTTACCGCCATCAGCCATCAGATAAGGACGTAATTCGTTTAATACTTGTTCTACATTCTCCCTAGTAAGTGCTAATGCCATATCTTTTCCTGTTTCCGGTACTTACCCTTACCTGACTATCATAGCTAAAAATTCCCCTTCTATAGGCCTACCCTCTTTCTGATAAAATCTTAAAGAATATTAAAGAATATTAAACAAAATTAATAATTCTATGAAAATACTAGTAGTAGGGGCAACAGGCACATTAGGCAGACAAGTAGTACGTCAGGCAATCGAACAAGAGTATCCTGTGCGTTGTCTGGTAAGAAGCAAAGCCAAGGCAACCTTTCTCAAAGAATGGGGTGCAGAATTAGTTACAGGGAATCTTTGTAAGCCGGAAACCCTAACCCCAGCCTTGGAGGGGATAGAGGTAGTAGTAGATGCGGCTACAGCTAGAGCTACAGATTCTCTTTCCATAAAACAGGTAGACTGGGAGGGGAAGGTAAGTCTAATCCAAGCCTGTGTAAAAGCCAACATCAAACGCTATATCTTCTTTTCCATCCTCAATGCCGAAGAATTCAAAAATGTCCCCCTCATGGAAATCAAACACTGCACCGAGTTGTTCTTACAGGAGTCTGGTCTGGATTATACCATCTTCCGACTAGCAGGTTTCATGCAGGGGTTAATTGGACAGTATGCCATCCCCATTCTAGACGAACAGGCGGTATGGGTAACTGGGGAGGATACCCCCATTGGCTATATTAACACCCAGGATGTAGCCAAATTCGTCATCCGTGCCATCTCCTTGCCAGAAACTGCCAATCACATCTATCCCCTTGTAGGGCCTCGGGCTTGGACTGCTGATGAGATAATTAGTCTATGTGAAAAAATCTCCGGCAAGAAAGCCAAAATCTCCCGCATCCCCCTAGGATTTCTCCGGTGGCTACGTAATTTTACCCGTTGGTTTAAATGGACTCTTAATGCCTCTGACAGACTGGCTTTTGCTGAGGTTTTGGCTAGTGGTAAACCCCTTTTCGCTTCCATGGAAGACGTCTACGAAACCTTCAAAATACCCCCTGAAGAGATTACCACTTTGGAATCCTATTTACAAGAATATTTTGAGCGCATTATGAAAAGACTCAAGGAAATAGAATATGAGAAAAATAAAGCTAAAAACAAGAAAAAAACCAGTTTCTTCAAATAACAGCTTCCCTAATATTTGTTGATAAATGCCAGACAGTAAATGGCCAAAAAGATGCTATAATGATAACAGCGCTCAGAGAAAACCTAGCTGAATAACCCTCAGTAAAAACTAATCACATTTATTATTTGAAATCTATAAAAATGTTGCAGCCAAAGGCAGCTGTAATGCCGCCAAGCCTCTATATGGAGAAAAGAAGAGACTATGACTGTTACACAGAATAAAACCCTCGCTGAGGAAATACGTCAAGACTTCCCTATCCTCCAACAAAAAGTCCACGATAAACCTCTGATATATTTTGACAACGCCGCAACCTCCCAAAAACCCCGACAGGTAATAGAGACTCTCCGACAATACTACGAGAATGACAATGCCAATGTCCACCGGGGCGCACATACACTAAGTTCCAGGGCAACTACAGCCTATGAAGCGGCAAGAGATAAGGTGGCTAAATTCATAAACGCCAGAAGCCGCAATGAGATAGTATTCACCCGCAATGCCACAGAAGCTATCAACTTGGTAGCCTACAGCTGGGGGTTGAATAATCTAACAGAGGGGGATGAAATTATTCTATCAGTAATGGAACACCACAGTAACATCGTCCCCTGGCAAATTATAGCTGCCAAAACCAAGGCTATTCTGAAATATGTGCGTATAACAGAAGACCACCAGTTCGATTTTGAGCACTACACCTCTCTCCTCTCGGATAAAACCAAATTGGTGGCTGTAGTACATGTATCTAACATGCTGGGTTGTATTAACCCCGTGGAGGAGATTATCAAAACTGCCCATCAAAGGGGTATCCCCGTATTAATAGACGCTTGTCAAAGTGTACCCCACATGCCTATAGATGTCCAGAAGATGGACTGTGATTGGCTTGTAGCCTCAGGGCATAAAATGTGTGCTACAACTGGCATTGGCTTTTTATACGGCAAGGAGGAATTATTGCGGCAAATGCCTCCCTTTCTCGGCGGCGGCGAAATGATAGCAGAAGTCCATTTTGACTATTTTACCTGCGGTGAGCTACCACATAAATTCGAAGCTGGTACCCCCGCTATTGGTGAGGCCATTGCCCTGGGAGCTGCAATTGATTATCTTAGTAACATAGGGATGGAGCGTATCTACGAGTATGAAAAACAACTAGGCTGCTATCTGTACCAACAACTGCAAGCCATCCCCGGTATTACCATCTATGGTAGCAAACCTCCCCAAAGGGCCGCACTAGTCTCCTTCAACGTGGAAGGCATCCATGGCAGTGATTTGGCTACCCTGTTAGACTATGAAGGGGTTGCCATTCGTTCAGGCCATCATTGCACTCAGCCGTTACATCGTTATTTAAACATATCTGCTAGCGCCAGGGCAAGTCTTTATTTCTACAACACCTTTGCCGAAATTGACGCCTTTATCGCCATCCTCAAAGACACCATTGAATTCTTCCTTCAATCAGAGGCCAGTCTAGAATAGAAGTGTTTTGTTGTCAAAAGGCAGGAGAAGAGAAATGACTGTTACTACAGCCAATGACATATCCTCTCTGGTAGCCAAACAGAGAAGTTACTTTGCCAAGGGAGAAACAAAAGACATCCACTTCCGTCTTAGGCAACTAGCCAAACTAAAGGAGGCTATAGCAAGTCGACAAGACAAGATACTAGAGGCATTAAAGGCAGACTTGGGTAAACCCCCCCTAGAAGGCTGTTTCGAGTTGGCAGTGTTGAGGGATATAAGCTATGCCCAAAAGAATCTGAGAAAATGGGTAAAACCCCAATCGGTGAATACTGGCATAGAATTATTCCCCTCCCTCTCTAGAATCTATCCCGAACCATTGGGGGTAGTATTAATTATAGGGCCATGGAATTACCCCTTCTCCCTCATGATTTCCCCCCTCATTGGCGCCATAGCCGCCGGTAATTGTGTTATTTTAAAACCGTCGGAATATGCCCCAAATACCTCCAGGCTTTTAGCAGAATTAATCTCAGACACCTTCCCCCCAGAGTATATTGCTGTTGTAGAGGGAGGAGTAGAAGTAGCACAAGAGTTACTTCAGTGTAAATTCGACCACATCTTCTTCACCGGTGGCACTAGGGTTGGTAAAATCGTCATGGAGGCTGCCGCCAAACACCTCACACCCGTCACCCTGGAATTAGGTGGCAAAAGTCCCTGTATAGTAGATAATGAAGTCCAACTGCTAGAAACCGCCAAACGAATCACCTGGGGTAAGTTTATCAATGCCGGCCAAACTTGTATTGCTCCTGATTACGTCCTAGCCCACAAAGACATCAAATCCCAGCTGATAGAAGCAATAAAACAGTGCATCCGGGATTTTTACGGCGAAAACCCAGCCTTATCCCCAGACTATGCTAGGATTGTCAACCTAAAACAATGGGAACGTCTAGTGGCACTTCTCGCCGATGGTACAATTATAACGGGTGGTCAGTACAGCAGGGAGGACAGATACATTGCCCCCACCATTTTAGACGAAGTAAACCCCCACTCGCCAATAATGCAAGAGGAGATATTTGGTCCTATTCTCCCTATTCTCTCCTATAATACTCTAGAAGAAGCCATAGAATTTGTCAATAACAGACCCAAACCTCTCGCCCTATACTTCTTCTCCAAAAACCGAAAGAAACAAGAGACAATACTGCGGGAAACCTCCTCTGGTGGCGTTTGTATCAACGAGACAATATTGCATGTGGGGGTGACGGAATTACCCTTTGGTGGTGTCGGGGATAGTGGCATTGGTAAATACCATGGCAAGGCTACCTTTGATACCTTCTCCCATTATAAGAGCGTTTTGATTCGCCCCTTTTGGCCAGATTTCCCTTGGCGTTATCCTCCCTATAGTCAAAAAGCCTTGCAATTATTCCAAAAAATGTTTGCCCGATAACCTACATTCCCCTCGCCGGCGGCTACAATGGAAGAGTCAAAAACGGCATACCGGCCAATCCTCACACCCATGGAAATTCTGATAGTGGAAGACGAATTGATAGCCGCTAATAGTCTTGCCATGGATTTAAAAAAGCTGGGGTTTGGGGTAGCGGGAATAGTCAACACTGGTAAGAAAGCCATCGCTTGGGTGGAAAAATCCCCACCCGATTTGATTTTAATGGATATAATGCTCCGCGGCAAGATGGACGGTATTGCCACCGCCGAAGCCATCTATTCCCGTCGCCAAATCCCCATTATCTATCTTACCGCCTATGCTGACCAAAATACTATCACCAGGGCTCAAACTCTCCCAGTTTACGGCTATCTCGTCAAACCCCATAGGCTTGAAGAATTGAAAACCACTATCTGCATGGCTTTGGCTAAGTTTCAACTGGATAAACAAATATATGAACAATTGTGCAAAGAAAAAAAGGCCAATCAGATTAAGGGAGATACCATATTCACTGCCTTTCACGAGTTACGTAGTCACCTCACCTACATTCTCGGTTATATTGAGGTGATTAGAGACTATAGTGAGAAATTGTCGTCTGAACAAAAACAAAAATACTTTAACTATGTCACCTCTGCGGTAAGTGAAATAACAGAATTGCTGAATAAGCTATTGTTAATCAGCCGGGCAGAAGAAGGAAAAATCCCCCTCTTCCCCACCAATTTTGACCTAGTTTCTTATTGGGAAAAATTAATTGAATACCACCAAAGTAAAACGGATATCCACAGAATTATTCTCTCAAAATATAAGCAGATATGCCGGGTATTTTTAGACCAACAGATGGTTGATAATATCGGGCACAACTTGCTTTCTAATGCTATAAAGTACTCGCCAAATGGCGGAGTAATAAAAGTCAATTTAACAGTGGAGGAAGCCAAGAATGAAGTAGTTTTGGAGGTAAAAGACGAAGGGATTGGGGTACCAAAAGAACATCTGGAAAAAATCTTTTGTCCCTTCGTAAGGGGAGAAAATGTGGGGAACATAAAAGGACACGGCCTGGGGCTTTTTATCGTAAAAAAATCAGTAGATTTGCTTCAAGGGAGAATAGAAGTAGAAAGTGAGGAAAACAAAGGCACCACCTTCCGCGTATTCCTACCCCGTCAACTCCCTGTCCACCATGACCCTCTTCAAGGATAAAATTTAAACCCCCTATTCCCTTGACAAATTTCGCCTCTTCTGTTTTAATAATTATGTCCAATTAAGGCAAATTAGCAGAAATAAAAACAAAAGAACAACAACAGGTGTAGCCTAAATTTTGGTAAAACAAAAGGGAATTACAAAACTTAGTAACAGGTGGGAAGATAAACATGAAAATCGCAATGCTATCCCCCATAGCTTGGCGTACACCCCCAGTAAATTATGGCCCATGGGAATTAGTCACTTCCCTGCTGACAGAAGAATTAGTAAAAAATGGCATAGACGTCACACTCTTTGCCACTGCTAATTCCATTACCTCTGCAAAATTACACGCGGTTTGCCCTCGAGGTTATGAAGAAGATAAAAGTATAAATCCCAAGGTTTGGGAATGTCTCCACATATCGGAATGTTTTGAAAATGCAGATAAATTTGACCTAATCCACAACCATTTTGACTTCCTGCCTTTGACCTATTCTAAACTAGTAAAAACCCCCGTTGTTACCACCATTCACGGCTTCTCCTCCCCCCAAATAATCCCTGTCTATAAAAAATACAATAAACATGTCTATTATGTGTCTATTAGCCATGCAGATAGGATTCCTGAATTAGACTATATTGGCACCATATATCACGGTATTGACCTCAGTCAATATACCTTCAATCCCAAACCCCAAGGCGACTATCTACTCTATTATGGTCGTATCCACCATGATAAAGGTACCAGGGAGGCTATCGAAATTGCTAAAGCCGTCAACAAACGTCTTATCATCGCCGGCATAATCCAGGATGCGGATTACTTCAACCAATACGTCAAACCCCAGCTGAAAGAAGGACAAATTGAATACATTGGTGTTATAGGACCCGATAAACGCAACCAGTTGCTAGGCAATGCTATTGTACTATTACATCCTATCAATTTTAAAGAGCCCTTTGGACTGTCAGTGGTTGAATCTATGGCTTGTGGCACACCAGTGGTAGCCTTTAATAAGGGCAGTATGCCAGAATTAATCAGCGACGGCGAAAATGGTTATCTCGTCGAGGGAGTCGAGGAGGCAATTGAAAGAGTTAAACAGATAGACAAAATCAATAGACTCTCTTGTCGTCAGACGGCAGAGACGCGTTTTTCTAAAGAAAGAATGGCCGCAGAATACATTGAGGTATATAAAAAAATTTTGGCAATCTCTCCTTAGCATAAACCTGTAAAATAACATGAGAAAACAAAGGAACATTAACCCCTTTTAAAGGTATCCGTGGTGCCCAAAAAAATGTATCCAGTTGTCAAGGAAACTGCATCCTTTTTGACTCGTGATGGAGTGAGGCTAGTAGCCGACATATACAAGCCAATAACGGAAGAAAAATTACCGGTTTTATTAATGCGTCAACCCTATGGCAAAGCTATAGCCTCCACTGTGGTTTATGCCCATCCCAAATGGTATGCTAAACAGGGATTTATTGTGGTTATTCAAGATGTCAGAGGAAGAGGAGAGTCGGAAGGAGAATTCACACTCTTTGAAAGAGAAATTGAAGATGGTTATGACACCTTAGAATGGGTGGCTAATCTCCCCGGCAGCAATGGGAAGGTGGGAATGTATGGTTTCTCCTATCAGGGGATGACTCAATTATATGCCGCAATTAGTGGGCACCAGGCGTTAAAGACTATTTGCCCGGCTATGATAGCCTATGATTTATACACTGATTGGGCCTATGAAAATGGTGCTTTTTGTTACCAATTAAACCTGGCTTGGGCAATACAATTAGCAACAGAAACTGCTAGAAGAAAAGGCGACTTATCCGCCTATAAAATTCTCTATCTAGCCAGTAGAAGTTTGCCTATTTACGACATGCCTCCTCTTTTGGAGGAAGCCTTGAGAAAATACGCGCCTGGGAATTTTTACTATCAGTGGCTATCCCATTCTACCCCCGATGAATACTGGCAAAAACTCTCCCCAAAAACTTACTCCCAACACCTAGATTTGCCTATGCTTCACATAGGAGGCTGGTTTGATACCTACCTCCGTGGGACTATTAATTTATACCAGGAGATGAGAGCAAAAAGCAAGTATCAACAGTGTCTAATTATAGCACCTTGGCCACACATCCCCTGGGGAAACACTATGGCAGGAAAATACTATACCCCCGCAGCAAATAGTGACATTGATTCACTCCAAGTTGCCTGGTTTAAAAAATATCTAAAAGGCATAGAAACTCCAGAATACCTATCCCTAAAAGAAGGCAAATTGTTTCAGTTAGGTAGCAACAGGTGGTTAAATATTGAGAATTTACAAGGAGGAGAAAAAGACACAGTATTCTTCTTAAAAACTACTAGTGGTTTGGCAAATATAAGGAATGATGACGGTTTACTGGTGACAGATAACAATCAGTCTGACGGGGAGGATATAATAGTACAAGACTTTTGGCGCCCAGTCAACCAATGGGGTGGACATGCCACTATCCTACCAGGAAGTTTTGACAGAAGCGAGTTAGACAATCGCAGTGATGTTGCTACTTATACTTCTGATTATCTCACAGAAGACCTGGAGATAATTGGAGAAGTGGAATTGGAGGTGTATGTAGAGACAGAAGCAGAAACATTTGACTTGTCTGCCGTATTGTCCCAAGTCTTCCCTGATGGGAGGGTGTATAATTTTAGTCAGGGACATATTAAAGTCCATCACTTTAACCAGAATAGTCCTATCAGATTCAAACTACAACCCACTTGTATCAGACTGGAAAAAAATACAGCCATTCGTCTTAGTCTTAGTCTCACAAACTTCCCAGCCTACTGTCTCAACTTTGGCGAAGAAGAAAACTACGGCAAATCCTTCCACATAAATGCCAAACCCATAACCGTTAGTATTCTCTCTGGTAAGAATAATCCCTCAAAACTAGTCTTTTCCCCCTTTCAATTTTGCCGATGAGTATCAGTCATCATGAGTTGCAAATGGAGTCATTCCTCAAACAAAGGCAATTCAACCAAGCTAGGGAGTATATTGAAAAACTGTTGGCAAAACAAGACAATCACAGTAGGGTTTGGATACTGAAGGCATATCTAGCCTTAAGTTATTCCTGCCTGGAAGAATATCAATACTCCCAGCCTCTGTATTTAGACTTGTTGTTGAGTTGTGACAGGGAGGAAATAAAAACCATAGCCACAATTATTTTCTCCTTAGCCGACTTTTTCTTCAAACAACGCGACGGGGATTTAGCAACTCACTTATACTCCCAAGGTTTAGAATTCGATTCCCAAAACTATAGCGAATACCTTCGTTTAGCATATCTATTTCTCCTGCGGGGAGACTTTACCACTGCCATTGAAATCTACAACCATCTTATCTCTCAACAACCAGAATTAACTCAAGCCTATGAAAAGTTTGGCAAGTTATGGCAAGACATGAGAGACTATCCTCAGGCTATCCAAATATACCAACGAGGTTTGGCGAAAAATAAAACAAATAAAAGCCTTTTGAAAAACCTTGCCTACTGTTACCTGAAAACTAGACAAACCTCACAAGCAAAACAAACACTGGAATATCTCCTCCAGTTGCCATACCACTGCCAAGAGGATTATTCCTACATCTATGGGGAATTAGGCTATATTGCTATCCTAGAAAAGAATCTGAAACAAGCTATAGTAGCCTGGCAAAAACTACTTGACAACAATCCACAGGTTTATCGAGTCTATCAGCAATGGAAAAATAGTTACCTCCAAAGCAATAAAAATCTTTCCCTAATTCCACAAATCAAGGATAATACTGACCAGAGGGTAGTGGCAAATACTATTGCCCATCTGCTGTTGGAAAGGAAAGAATACGAATTGGCAGGCTATTATCGCCATCTTGTGGCAGAAGGGGGGGGAAACAGACAACACCACCTCTTCCACAAAAGAGGAAATAACAAACCCCGTCACAATGGCTAGGAGAAAGGAATCAGAGGGGAGTATAACCACTACTACTCTCTTAGCCAGTCAAAGAGAATCCAGAGAAGAAATAATCATCACTACCCCTTTAGCCAGTCACAAAGAGTCAGAAGGAGATATAACTATAACCACTTCCCCAACCAGTCAAAAAGAATCAGAAAGGGATATAGCAACTAGCGGCAAAAAGGCTAGTCAAGAAAAATCAAAAGAAGATATAACCAATACTACCCCTTCAGCCAGTCAAAGAGAATCAGAAAAAGGCATAACAATCGCCACCTCAACAGTCAGTCAAAAAGAATCAGAAAGGCGTTTAAGCATCACCACTGAGAGGGGGATAATAAATGCCATCACTGCCGCAAGTCACAAGGCATTAGGGGAGGAAAAAACAACACCACCACGTCAGTATTATGAGACGGCAAGACAATGGGCAGAATATAATAACCTTTTGGATACCAACTACTGTGGCTTCAATCTAAATAGAGAAATTCATGTGAAACCCCCCAAGACAGTCTACGAGGAAATCCACCCCAGTTTTTATTTCCCACCAACCATAAAACTGCCACAACCGTTTTTAGTAAAAATCCCCGGCGGCATATTCTATCTAAAAGAAGACGCCACCAGTAGTGGGGTTATTACAGAAGACGGATACCTCATTGGCGACTTATCCCCTTTCCCATTTTTAGTCCAAACCATCCTGACAATCATCCTAGCAGACATTCCCTCCTAAGAGCCACCCGTCTTCCCCTCTCGCAAAAAATCATAGGAAGGGTTTTACTGTTAACGGGTTTAGTGAGTGACAATTATTTCCACTGGCTGTTTGATATTCTACCCCGTTTTCGCCTGGTGGAGTTGGCAGGAATTGACTGGCATGAAATGGATTATATCCTGATAGACAATCAAACCCCTTTTCAAAAAGAAACCATTTCCCTTTTTAACATTCCCCGGGAGAAAATACTGCTACCATCTCTGCCATTGTGTTTACAGGCGGAGGAATTAATTATCCCCTCTTATCCTGGGAGTGTTACCTGGATGCCGGCTTGGAGTTGCCAATGGTTGCGGGGAAAAATACTGGGTTGTCACGGCGAGAAAACATCTACTCCAACATTCCCCGGGAGAAAATACTGCTACCATCTCTGCCATTGTGTTTACAGGCGGAGGAATTAATTATCCCCTCTTATCCTGGGAGTGTTACCTGGATGCCGGCTTGGAGTTGCCAATGGTTGCGGGAAAAAATACTGGGTTGTCACGGCGAGAAAACATCTACTCCAGGGAGAAGACTATATATAAGATATAAGCAGGGGTAGGAGTGGAAATCGTCGTCTGATTAATGAAAGGGAAGTGAAAGAATATCTAGAAAAAAAAGGCTTTGAGACAGTATACCTAGAAACCCTGCCTATAAAAAAGCAAGCAGAATTACTATCCGAGGCGGAAATAGTAGTATCAACCCATGGCAGCGGTTTAAGCAATATAGTTTTCTGTCAACCCCACACCAAGGTGATAGAAATCTTTTCCCCCAATTATGTTTATCCCTGTTACTGGCTAGTCAGTAATCTTGTAAATCTCGACTACCACTATCTATTGGGAGAAATTATTGGCAGTCATCACTTTCACTCCCTTCTCTACCCTGACAATCGACTGGAAGACATTTACTCGGATATAAATGTGTTAAACTCCCCTGAGATTTAACCCCCACCTTTTACTGTCAATCCCTTCACCCACACTCGCCGAGACTGCCTTATTCTCTCCCGGTTTACCCACCTCCAGTCTCCCCCGGAAAAGGGGTGAGGGTTATCCTACATCCACCCATTCCAGTTTAATCCCGCCGAGACAACCGTATCCCCCCGCTAATCCGACATCCAAATCCAGAAATTCTACCACCTCTTTTCTACTCCTGCTTATTGCAATTGGGATAATTTTTCACATTTTTCCTATACATCCTCCGGAAAAACCAAACTGTTGCTATTACTTTATCAATAGCCCGAGAAAATAGAATAATGATTATTATTCTAATACCCCCTCTCTACTGGTGGTAATTGTGATTTCTATGCCAGAATATAGTTACCCCCCTCCCAATTCCTATTCCTGTGACTGCTGGTTGTCTCCCTCTGGAGAATTATCATCGCCATACAGTCAGCCAAATATCCCCTTATTTCCAACCCAGAAATAACTAGTCAGAGTTAATAGCAGCATAATGGTAATGATTATTATTCGTTTGTATTCATGCCACCCACGCTGGATGAATCCTTAAATACATCCCTCCATTCTCCTTACCCCCTAACACAGGATGATAACTATCACCGGCAAGTAATTTGTTTTCTTTTCCCGAGACAGAGGATTGTCATTGTCATGCAAACTAGTTACCCTTTCTTCCCTTATGCCAACAATGGATTGTCATCAGTAGACAGTTAGCCATTTTCCCGGCAGACTAGTTATTCCCCCCGCCACTTCCCTGACGGGTGTAACAAACAAAAGGGGAATTTCCAGTGATAGAAGGAATAAGTTTCATTGGCAGACACAGGGTGGGAATGATTTATACTCCCTTGCAGTTGCTTTTTCCCATTTGTGACTTTCCCGTTAGATTTGTCACCCCCGGGGTAGTGACTAATATGACTCGTCTGCCATGGGTAGATTGGTTACCGGGTGGAAAGACAAGCCAGTTGCCTTCTTTATCCTGGCGTTAAGAGAATTGACTACCAAGTTGTGGGGTTGTAACCCCTCATTCCTATTAGCCATAATTTCCCAAGGTTAGGATAGTGATTACCACTCGTCTGTGATTTCCCCTCCATTACAATGACAAGCCAACCCCCCTGGGATAGGGAAAGGGAAAGAATAATTGCCAGTATCCAGAATAGCCACTTTCCCCATTACTCCTTGAAACGAGAATGTGCGAATGATTGATTATCATTGCTACAATCATTCTATCTCCATTTGAATTATTATTCCTAAATCATAGGTTTCCTTTTGCTAAACCCCTGTGGGGATTATCCCTTGGCTGTGGTTGGCAACTACCACTTCTGGTATACCCGACGAGAGGGGTTATTCCTATTCACACCAGCCACTATCCCCCATTCATTGTCGAAGACAGAGAAAGAGAATTGTCACCACTCGGCAGACTGGCTACTGCCGCAAGATATTGATTCTAATTCGTCTACATTTGTTTTCCCCATTCCCAGAATAACCATTCCAGGTAAAAGATTATCCCCTCTATGAAGACTAATGACTCCCTTTGAAGGGAATTACTGACACTTACTCGTTTTGTCTTGAATTCGGGATGACTGTCAGTACGACCTTATGATTATAAACCCTCCCTGCCCATTGCCGCAATTGGAGGTGGGATTTGTTATGCTCGTATCTATTAGCCATTTTCCTCCCTTCCCTGACAGTAGAATTGTTGTCTCAATAGGGGGGGATATTCATCACCTCCTACCCTTAGCTAGCCTTTCCTGCCAAGGGTAACCCCTGACAACAAAAAGGGAATTGTTATTAGTATTCAATTGGTTAGACAACTTGTCTTCAGACTGGCTACTGTCATGGTTTTTTCCCCCTTATTTCTTTTATTGGCATGTAGTCGTTTTCTCTATCCACCGCGGGATTATGGATACTTAAATCCCTTCGCCTTCTGACTATAACCATTGAAAATCACGATAATCATTGTCATTGGTTTACAGTTAGTTATCCTCTTTTGACTGTGGGATAATTATTGTCTGTCGTCTACCTCTATTCCACCCCTATTGTAGGACAACTTTTCATGACAATAACAAGACACCCCAGACAATTACTTCCCCTTGCTACCCGGAATGGGGATAGTCGGCTAGGGGAGGGGATAAAAAGAGGATGATTTACACACCGGAGGGGATAACCATTATTGGCAGACAGACTAATAGCTTTCTCTAAAGACTAGTCACCCCACTAATTGTCATCTGTCTGCAGTCAATTAGATAACCCCCTGGGAAAGCAGATTGACTACTTGCTGGGGGGATTCTCCAAGAGTAGGCATAATTGCTACCACAGATAGACACTGATTATTCTCTCCAATAGAATCAGAATGATTATTATTCGCCTACATTTAATCCCCTACCCCGGATACGCCTTTGAGGGGGGGATAACAATTATCACTAGTATGCATTTAATCACCCAGGGGATATTCAGACTAGTCAACCACTGGAGAGTATAAATAATTGTCACTGGCAAGGGAGAAATTATTTCCTGTTATCACCCTTAAAGACTCCTCCCAGAGAAAAGACTATTGTTTCCATGTCATTTACTGCTTGCTGATGACAAAACTCGGCAAGAGGGATACAAGGGGAAAGGAAGCAACAAGGAAGGGATAATTACTAGCATCTGGAGTAACTACTTTTCCTTTTGAAAACGAAAATATACAGATGATTATCATTTTAGTAAAAATACCGGAAAATGATTGTTATTTCCCCCTACGCAGACTTGCTTCCCCTTCCAAGACTGGTAGGCATACTGTTGTTTCCGCCGAGGGGAAAGTGACTATCACCTGTCAACAATTGAGTTTCCTCCAATAGGCATAGTAGTTTTGTCGCTTTTTTCTACCGCCACTTTCTCCCCTAGCCGGGAAATGACTAGTGGTGTAACACCCGCTGGCTATTGCCTCTTCCCCCCTCTCAGGGTTATTAAGACAACAAAAGTATTATCATCCCCATGAAAAAAACAAGGATAGACTGGTTAATTTCCCCCAGCAGGCAATGGTTATTATTCGTCTGCAGTCAGTTATCTCTTCTGAGTCAGTTATCTCCTTTTAGTTATCCCCCTTAAGTAAGTCATTGCTTTTATGCTTTCAATTCGGTTATCCCTAAGTTAGTTACCTCTTTTAGGTCAGTTATCCCTTTTATTAGTTATCCCTTTTAATAGTATCAACAACGGGGCGCACAGAGGAGGGGGTATCAAAACCGCCTGGATTACCCTCCCAGTTAAAGTCGCTGATACGTAGACTAATGGCTCCTAATTCCAGAACGGGATTATAGCGTATAATGATATTGTAGGTGCGGCGACTGTATTCCAAAACGTAGTCAGTACTGATTTCTTGGTTGGTTTTGAGATTACGGAAAGTCTGGACACCAACACGCAGGGGGCCGTATAATTGTTGTGTAATTCCTAGTGATAAAACCTGGTCATCGGCAAAACGGTCAAATAAAAAGGGAGACTGACTGCCACGGATACCCTGACTAAAACCAATCTGAAAACCAGTATAATCCCCAAAAGGGCGGGAGAAATGGCCAAACTGCCCCTGTATACCAATAGTAGCAGTTAACGCCGGTTGTACATCCCCGTTACTATAATAACTGGCAACGGCGGTTAGCCCGGTGTTAAGACTCAAAAAGGGGGTGACGGGGGTGGGAGTGTATTTCAACCCCTCCTCGGCAGTGGGAGGTAGAGTATTCCCCGACCATAGTAGCATATTTCCAGTAATAATGGCTGCCCCCTGGTAACGAGTCAGAGTGACACGGTTGGTGCTACGATTAGGACGTAGTAGTTTCTCCCTGTCTGTTTCCGCGTTGATGTTTTGCACAGAGGCCTGGTATACTATGCCGAAAGGAGAGTTAGCAATAGGGATATAGGGAGAGTTTACCACCAAACCATAACTCTGTTGTACTGTCTGGAAACCTAACGACCCATTGAACAGTCTGTCCCTATAATTGTATTGTAGACTGAGGGTGTGGGGTGAGGCCAGATTGCCAAACTTGTAGTCTATTTGTGCGCTGGCGCGTAGACGATTTTCTATATTGTCTAAATCCAACCCTGTTAGGTTGAATATGCCTCTGAGGCTTGTCCGCTGGTTGAAGTCTGCTTGTAGTTGAGCAAGGAGGGCATAACTGGTGGAATTAAAGATACCGCCATTGTCATCGGGGTTGATGGCATTTCTGTCGGGGAAGGATTCGGGGAAAAATGCCCTTTGTAAGAGAAAACGGGGGGTGAGGGAAAAACGGACTTTTTCGTCATTGTGAAGGTCAAATTCCCTTTCCACGTACAATCCACCCAACTCATCCCCGTCAAAGCCTACGGAAAACCAGCCTGGGCGACGCCGCTTGTCTATAACCAGACGACTTGGTATTATAGGAATGGAGACAGTCTGGTCGAATACTAGACGGGAATTAGAGGTAGTCAGTTCATCCTGAAAAGGGGAGATACTCCTGAGTCTAGCGGAGTCTGCCCTTAATTCTAGTTCCGGAGGAGAAAAAGGATCATTAGTAACCCTTATGTTAGTAGCATACCATTGTTTGCCGTCAAAGTCAACTCTTTGTGCCTGAAAACGAAGACGGTTTATTTGTCCTCCGGCAGTAATTGTTGGTAATCCTCCCCCTTGTAAAAGGGAAAATTCCCGGATGCTACCCACGGCAAATTCATAGCCGCCGGCAGACACCACCCTTCTAAGTGGCTGATTGGCTTGTAGTTGTTGGGAGAGGATTTGGCTGTTGAGGGGATTATTGCCAGTGTCGCCGCGAAAGTCTCTGGTGATGCTGGGTTGATAGATTTCCCCCTGGGCGTTGAAAATAACTCCCCTGTCTTGGGTAAAATAGTACTCGAATCTATCTCCCCTTAATTTCTGATCTCCTCTTTGTAGACTAACATTTCCTTGTGCCACTGCTACTCTTTCCCGCAGATTTACTAACACCTCGTCGGCAGTAAGAATGCCATTGTCAAAACGGATTACTACATTTCCCCTCGCCTTTACTATCTCCTGTGATGCTATGTATTCCTGTTCATCTGCTAGAATTTCCACAGCTGGTATGGGGGGGGAGGTGTTGTTTTGGACTACTTTTGGCTCAGCATTGGCGAAGGGGCTAAAATCATAATAGACGCTGCTGCCATTGCGACTGGAAATAACTAGTCTTTTGCTGTTGTCGGTTTTAGTCGTTTTCTGGTTTAGGTAGAAACTGTTTATCTCCACAGAAAGGGGATTGCCTAACAATGCCGCTGAATTTTTTTCAGACAATACTTCCAAAACCCCTTGGCTGTCTGTGTTGATGGTTGTTGCTTCTATTGTGGGGAAAGTGGTGGCAATTAGAAAACCAGTGGCCAGTGTTAGCATGTTTTAAAGGTTTTTTGGGGTTTTATTTGACAATGTCTTTTTTCTCTTAGTCACCAGGGTACAGTTTAACATCTACACGCACCTGTTGCCCGGGGTGTATTTTTTTGATGTCATGGCGTCAGATTATAACACCCCTTTTACTCCTCTGAAAGGACTAGTTTTATGTTACCATTAATGCTAGTCAGTTTTTTTCATAGTCTGTTTTCCTGGCAGCAGGAAATCACCTTTGTGGAAAACCAACCCCAAGTAATAATTCTGAGAAGATGCCTACTTACTTCCCCATTTTTTACAGCTGAATCAGCGCCATAATCTATTTTCTAAATCCCGTAGCTTGCGTTCAATTCTGTCAATTCTCCCCCTCAATTCATCTATTTCTGACTGTTTTGGTATACCGAAATCTTGGAGAATATTCTTAATTTGCTTTTCTAGCTGGGATTGCAAAGTAGCTTGGTCACTTTGAATGTGTTGCCAAATTTCGTCTACCATCTGCCTAGCTTGCTCAGGATTAATTCTACCCTCTTTGACCCACTGTTCACTCACCTGTTTTAGCTTTTCGGCAACCAGGGAAGTAGTACCAACGCCAATGAGTAGTAATTGTTTAAGCCAATCGTTATTGTCCATATTCTGAATTGAACTGGTACCTACACTCTATTGTAGCGATTTACTTACACGGGGGAAAAGGGGTGGTCAGGTGGGGTATTTTGTCTTTATAATGGTAGATCGTGTCAGTTGAGATGGGACTATGCCAAAGCTGAAAACTAAAAAAGCCGCCGCTAAACGGTTTCATGTTACCGGTAGTGGCAAAGTAATGCGTCGTCGTGCTTGCAAAAACCACCTATTGGAACATAAATCTTCTAAAAGAAAACGTAGTCTCAGTAAAATGGCACCAGTCCACAAAAACGACCTTAAAGAGGTACTTCTAATGTTACCCTATGCCAAATGCTAGATAAAAGGGGGTAGTAAGGAAAATGACAAGAGTAAAACGAGGGAACGTTGCCCGGAAAAGACGGAAGAAAATCTTAAAATTGGCCAAAGGCTTCCGTGGTAGCCATTCCAAACTCTTCCGGGTGGCTAACCAACAGGTAATGAAGGCGCTTCGCTATGCCTATCGCGACAGGAGGAGGAAGAAAAGAGACTTCCGGCGTCTGTGGATTGCCCGTATCAATGCTGCGGCTAGAAGCCATGGCATCAGCTATAGTCAGCTAATCCACAAGTTGAATACCGCCAATATTGCCCTAAATCGGAAAATGTTGGCCCTGTTGGCTATTCAAGACCCCAAGGCTTTTGATACAATAGTACAGGTGGCGACTGGGGCTTAATAAAAGACTCGGCTAACCCCCTTGGGGGGGTGTCTTGTCTTTCCTCCCACTTGACCACTGAAGGGGGAAGCGGATTATACTTGTCTATAGTATACCCCAAATACTCCATGAGCAGACCTTTATTTTGTCCTTGGACACCCAGTATCCTAACACAGCTGGAGGAGAAACGGCTACAAGCCATTGTCTCTTTGGATTTACTCTCCGACAGGATAATCCCTGTGTTTGATGAGGTGACACAGACAGTGGCAAACACCATCAAAACGCCAGTGTGTTGTCTGGGGGTGTTAACCAAGGATGAGTATCTATTAAAGTCTGCTTATGGATTGTCTCACCTGGGGTTGATGAATGATTTGGCTGTCACCCGTCGTCTTGCCAAAGAGGATGCCTTTGCCTGCTATGTGGTAGACAGTAATAATTATCTGGTAATCCCCAATACCCGTGTTGATAGTTTCTTTTCTCAAAGCCTCCTCTGTCAACACT
>JAUQQP010000019.1 GCA_030549855.1 Cyanobacteriota bacterium SRBZ.bins.94.201705 | reverse complement strand
GTAGTAGGGGAGTCATTTGCCTGAATTTCAAAACAAAGACTATCAATATCCCCACAATTCCAGCTATAGCCAAGTACTTATTCCCCGCCACCAAATTTAGAACATATATAGCAGAAGTTTTTTGGGTTTCTGAAATGGTCGCAACAATATTGGGCCATGCTATTCCTGATAGTTTTATTTTTTCTCCCTGAAAGTATCCAGCAAGAATAAAGGACAGGATATTCCCCATCCCCTGGTAGAAATAATATGGATTGCAAAAGAGTATATAAGTAGACAGCAAAAGTATAATTTCTCTTATTTTGAACCTATTTACCAGCAGGTGCAAAATCAGGAAGAAGGCATAAACCACAGCAAATCCAGGCTTCTCATACCACCAGGAAAATAACCACATTCCTAACCCGGCAATAGCCGCATATAGGTATTGGGATTTTTTGCGTTTTGCCTCAGTAATTAACAGAAAAAAAAGCCCAACAAGAGTCGGGAAAAACAAGTTCAAAGCATCCGTATCTACGTAACCGTTGGCAGTCCTTGGATTATAGGCATAAGTAAAAGTACCAAATAATCCTCCAGCAATTCCTACACTTCCCAAACCTATTTTGTAAAAATATATCGCTAATGGTATAATAAAAAGACTAGACAGTATTGGAATCAAATAAATGCCAGCACGATAGACGTCCCCATTAAAAAAATTGGCAAATTTGCCCAGTAGATATACTAACATGTTGGGAAATTCCGGAAAATATCCAATCTCTGGGTATGCCCTTAGTGGGTCTATTTTTTCCTTGCCAAAATTACCGTTATTATACTCTCTTGCCAATCTTGTCCAGTGATAGGAATCTAGGGTAGTCATGGGAATTCTTCCATCCTTGGGGTAAATTATCTCCTTGTCCTTATTCCACATGGCAAATTGCCAATATCTCTGAAAGGCTGACAATTCAAAAGCCAGAGTGGTGAAGAGAATAAAAATGACAACAGACGCCGCGATTTTCTTTTTCATATCCTCTTGCAGTTCATGTACAACTCTGCCTATATTTTACTTGCCTAATATTCTACCCACCCCAGTCTTTCCTACTACCGCCTCTCAAAAAAACTTAAATTTCTCTCCCTTATCTTGGGCAAATAATTTTTTCATATGGCTCAAATTATAACCCAAAATTCTTGACATAAACTTAAAATTAGCCTTATAATTTTCCCAGGTGGATAGGATACCAAAACAAGTTATGATACCCCGGCGACTAAAACTAAAAAATTTTCTGAGCTACAAAGAAGCAGAATTAAACTTCGAGGGGTTACATACTGCCTGTATTTGCGGGGCAAACGGCGCGGGAAAGTCATCTTTATTGGAAGCAATTACCTGGGCAATTTGGGGAAAAACTCGTGCAAGTAGTGACGACGATTTGGTCCATTTGGGAGAGACGGAGACTAGAGTAGACTTCGAATTTTTCTACAACCAAAAACAGTATCGAATTATCCGCATTAGAAATAAAAATAAGAATAGCACTTTGGATTTTCAGCTTTTCAATGGCCAACAATATCAATCCATCGCCGGCAATGGCATTAGGGAAACCCAGGAGAAGATTTCTCAGTGTATAAAAATCGACTATGATACCTTTGTAAACTCCGCTTATATAAGACAAGGCAAAGCGGATGAATTCATGTTACTAACCCCCGCACAGAGAAAAGAGGTACTGGCAGATTTGTTAAAATTGGAATCCTACGACTTCCTAGCGGAGGAAGCTAAAAATATCGCCAGAGAGTTAAAAATTAGGGGGGAAGAGATTGAGAGAGAAATAGAGCAAAATAAGGAAACAATCTCCCAAAAGGAAAAATTATTCTGGGAGTTGGATTACCTGGAAAGAGATTTGAATTTCTTACAGGAAAGACAAAGGGAAATTCAGGCTAATATTGACCACCTCAGGAAGCTTAACAGTCAACGGTTGGAATTACTCAGTAAAAAGCAATGGCAGGAAAATCATTTGGCAAGATTATCCACTAGACTCGATTCCCTGGTAGATGAAAAGACAAAATTAGCAGATGATTTGGAAAAATTAAACCAAATACTGGCCCGAGAAGAGGAGATTGTCTCTGCTTATCAGCAATGGCAATTGTTGAACGAAAGAAATCACGAATTAAATCAAAAATTCCATTTATACCAACAACTGCTATCTCAAATACACTATGTGGAAGATCAATTAAACAGAGAAAGGGAAAAACTAAAAATATCTTTGGAAAGAGAAAAGGCAAATCTAGATAATTTGTCTAGGAGAGAACAAGATTTGAGGCAAACTATTAGCAAGTTTCCCAACTTAGATAAAGAATTAGAAAAGCTTAGATATTGTCGCCAACAACTCGCTATCTTCGATTCTCTACAAGAGGAAGCCCACAGTCTATTGCAGCAGAAATATGCCCTAGAAAGAGAGGTTGAAAGGGAGAAAGCAATATTGCTGGCTAAACTAGAAAATCTCCAAACAGAAGCCAATAACATCCAGAGGGAATTGCGGGAAATTTCCACTCTAAGAATACGTTTTTTTCAGCTGCAACAGGAATTGACAAACTGCCGAAATCTGAGAAATTATCAGAAACGTCTCCAGGAAAAGGGAGATGAAAAAAAGATTACCATCAGTCAGTTACTAAACCGACAGAAAGATTTAGAAACCCAATTAGCAAAACTGACAGAGAAATTAAACACCCTTCAGGAAAAACATGCAGTTTGTCCTCTTTGTGAAAGGGATTTGGATGACAATCATCTACAATATGTTGTTACTAAAACCCGGGAGGAATATAAACAGTTTGAATTAGAATTGTGGCATTGTAAAACCCAAATTGTGGAAACAGAAAGAGAGTTAGAAAACCTGAGGAAAGAGTATGGGGAATTAAATCAAAAACTAGCCAAGGAAGAAGAGTGGAGACAAGAGTATGTATCCCTGGAAAATCGACTGGATTATGGAGAAGAGTTATCGGCACGATTTGAGGATTTACAGGAAGAAATAAATACCATTAAAATTCGTCTGGGAAATGATGATTATGCCCCAATACAACGACAGAAAATGCTGGAGATAGAACAAAAGATAAAGGAACTAAACTACAGTGAAGAGTTTCATGCCCTCCTGAGAAAAGAAGAAGCTGCCTTGCGTTGGGTAGAGACACAAGAAACTAGATTAAAAGAAGCACAAAACGAACTGGAAAAAATCGGCAAACAAAAAGAATCCGTAATTCAAAAGATAGAGGAAATAGCCCTACATTTGGAACAAATAGATCGTGATCCTGAATACCAAAAGCCATTGCAACAACTACAACAAAAATTGGCGGAAATAAGCTATGATTCCGGGGAACATCAAAAAATAGGTGAAAGCCTTAGAAAATTCCAGCAGTATCAGCAGTTGTACGCCGACTTAGTCCAGGCCCAGAGAAATAAACCCCTCCTAGAAAACCGTCTTATACAGATAACAGAAAATATCAGGGAATATGAGGAGGAAAAGAGTAAAATTATGGCGGAATTAGAGGAGACGAAACAACAACTGAACTCCCTTAAAGATTACAGTGAACAACTAGCATCCTTGGAAAAAGAGGCAAAATCTTGTCAGGAAAAAATCCAAGAATTACTGATGAAAAAAGGCAGGTTAGAACAATCGCTAGCTATTATACAGGAGCAAGAAGAAAGGGTGAAAAAACTGGAGACACAACTAAAGGAAACACAAAAACAATACCGCATTCATGAAGAATTGGGGATAGCTTTTGGCAAAAATGGAATCCAGTCTTTGATGATTGAGAATATACTACCACTAATTGAAAATGAGGCCAATCGCATTTTAAACCACCTTACCGGCAATCAATTGACTGTGAAATTTGTCACCCAAAGACAAACAAAATCGGGGAGGGGGAAAAATTCAAGTCTCAGGGACACCCTAGATATTATAATTGCCGATAACCAGGGCACAAGAGCCTATGAAACCTATTCGGGGGGAGAGGCCTTTCGAGTCAATTTTGCCATTCGCCTAGCACTATCCCGTATTCTAGCTCAAAGGGCAGGCACACCCCTGCAAATGTTAATTATAGACGAAGGTTTTGGCAGTCAGGATGCAGAAGGATGTGAACGTCTTATTGCTGCCATCAATGCCGTTGCCTCCGAATTCGCCTGTATTCTAACCGTAACCCACATAAGCCAATTTAAAGATGCCTTCCAGACTAAAATAGAAGTATACAAAACCCCCGAAGGTTCAAAAATTAGACTAATAGGATAATCCTTGACGAAGAGGGGGAAAATGTGTTACAATGGTTGGATGTGTCGCCCCTGGAGAGATGGCCGAGTGGTTGAAGGCGCAGCACTGGAAATGCTGTTTGGGGGAAACCTCAACGAGGGTTCGAATCCCTCTCTCTCCGCTGTTTTCGGGCATGTAAAATCAATGCCTCTGACCATCTGAGCAGTAAACCAACTAAAAGTTTGGTACCAAATTGGTAGCCACAACTATCTGTCTAGCACAACGACAACGTTATTTTTTTATGTCCGGCGCCTTCAGGAGTCTTATACAGTAGAGAAGAGTACTGGTACCAACTGGTAAAAACCGGCCGTACAATAACAGTCGCCTGTTCTAAAAAGTACTCAGTTAGTATTTAATTTCTCTAGTTGTCCGAAAAAATCTAGTTGTCCGAAAAAAATCTGAGACAATGTACTTGACACCGACTATCTTTGACGTTACAATGGCCTATGTGGACAATTAAATAAAAAAGGCGTGGGGATAAAAGATACCCAGTGTGGGCAACTGTAAGTTGTCGGGGATTAGGGAAAGGATAGCAGATATTAGCCTCTGCCAATTGGGCTCTCCTGTTTCCGGGTCTACACCATGAGCATCTAATGCTTGTTTCGGTACTTCGTAGGTGACTGTTGCTTGTTTAGGAATTTTGTTGTAGTATCTTCCGTATTCTCTGTCCCAAGAATCTTTATCGGGGTCTTCGTTTTTGTTACGCAGCAGCTTTCTCCTGTCTTTACGCTGGAAAACCACTTCTCCACCTTCTTGACCGCTTCCTCCATTGTTATTCGGTCGTCGATTATTTCTTGTTTCTCTTTGTTTAAAATGTCTATGAAGCCAATAATCTGTGATAGACTGGGATTAGGTTCTAAGTAATCCTTAAGTTTCTTGCACTTGACTTTTAGGCGGGCTAAACCGTCTAAGGTAATCTTCTCCCCCGTTGTTCGCTTGACATACTCCTGTATACCATTGACGATGACCGGTATCTTGAACGAGACTGAATTGTTTTTTCCCTTGACCAACAGGAAGTTAGCTTTTTCTTCCTTTAGCCATTGTTGTATTTTCTTGTACTCTTCAATCAGATACTGGTTGTCGTTGTATATTGTTGGACGATTCCCTTCCATAACTTTCGACCACCTTTCGACTCTTTTAGCACAACATCTGGGAGTCAACCGAAGTGGGCGCAAACAGTAAAATCCCCCAGGCGCTGCCAGTTGCTCACATTTTTTCTTTCCTTATCCGCTTCTTAACATCCTTATCACTCCGGTTTTATTTCTACTATTTTTCCCGTCGGTTCATTCTACTTGTTTAGTTTCCTCCTTTTAGAGGTATCTCTTTTTTTTACTCGCCGTAGTGCCCTGTTTCATCTATATTTTCCTTTTTTCTGCACTTTCTGCTTATAATACTTTAGTGAGGCGTAAATTATGTAATATACGAAACATCCCCCATTAATGGTACTTATTTATTCCCTAGTCAACCCGTCTTTTCTTTCATAATGTCCTGGCAATACTAGTATTATTTTCCTCTTGTTATTTAGATTTTTTATTCTGACTAATAGACAAAACGTCTCCTGTTGGCCTTATTTACCTCCCAAATGTGTACTCTTCTGTATCACTGACCTGTTGCTTTTTCCTCATGTCTCCCCTTTTAAATGCGAAACTTAATCATTTAAACCGCCAATTCTTCTGATGACACTTCCAATGATAATACCGCTAAAACCCACTACACCAGCCTCTTTCCGAGCCCTGTAACCCCTTAATCTATCCCTGCAATAGGCTAATCATTGATATACATTCGCAATTAGACGCCGACGCCCGCAACTAGGCGCCCGTTGGGGTTAAAATTTAAGAAATGTAAACGGGTAGGGGTAGGGCAAGTCTCCACCGGCGGTAAAGGTGGGGCAAGTCTCCACTGGGGGTGTTGGGCTACACTGGACTATGCGGGAAAATTAAAACGGGTGAAAGGCGGAGACAGGGGATAATTTCCTCTCGACTGCCCTAGCCGTTGTAATAAAAGCGGCTACGCCATCTGTTAAGGGTATAGTCGGCAATGGAAGTTAGGGATTCCAAGGCGGCAATTCTTTTTTGTAAGTCTTCAATCATCGTTTCTTGTTGGCATATATACTGGGATTTTTCTGCAAGCTGCTTACTGATTTCTGTTATCGTTTTCTCCAGATTCTCTCTTTGTTTTTCCAAAGTGTTAAGGCAATTAAACAGGTATCCCTTCTCTTCTTCTAGTCGACAGTTTTTCGTCTGCAACTCGGTAATTTGTTGTAGCAGGCGTTGGATTTCCTCTCCCCTATCCTTGGCAACTGTATCCAGGCTTTTAAGGTTATTAATTTCTTCTTTAAGTAGCTCATTTTCTCTCTGAAGTGCAGCAAATTTTTCTGAGGAATCCAGCTGTTTAGATTCCCAGTATATCTTCATATTTTCTATTTCTTTATCTCGGTTAGCTAATTGTTTTTCCAAAAGGGAAACAGTGGCATTTCTACTTTCTAAATTATCAAGCAGACGCATCTTTTCTTGTTCTTTTTCCGCTAACAAATTTTCCAGATGCTGTACTTTCTCTTCCAATTGTACTCGGGTTTTCTCTAATTCCTCTAGGGGGGTCAAATTCTCAGCAAGACGTTGGTTTTCCTGCAGGGTTTCCGCCAGTTTTTTCTCCAGTTGCTGTAGTTTGTCTTCTAATTCTCTTCGCTTTGTTTCTGAAGATTCCAACTTTTCTAGTTGTTCAGCAACTGCTTTTTCTAATCTTTCAGCAATACGCTCGTTTTCCTTGTCTTTTTCCGCCAGGAGATTTTCTAATAGCCGGATTTTCTCTTCTAATTCTCTCTGTTTTTTCTCCGATTCTTCTAACTTCTTCTCTAGTAGTGTAGTTGTGGGGTGAGACTCTGATTCAGTTAAATCCTTGTGGGAAACCTCTCCATATACCTCACCAGCTTCTCCGGCTTTTATGGTGATAACTCTATTGGGATTGTCACAAGAAACGGCAATGTTTCCCTGGAAGATTTTATCCAACAAGGCCGACTCGGTTTCCTGAGTTTGTTGGGTTAGCTTTTCTAGTATTTTTTTGGTTTCCTGACTGACACTAACACTAGCCTTCGACTTGGTAGCTGACTTGGTAACGGCAAAACCACTTCCACTTCTTACTCTCTTTCTACTCATAATTTCTCTACTCTTTACTCCATAACAACAGCCACTCCATGCCTGCTGGGGTTATTGTATTATACAATACAGACCTTGACACGAAAATGCAATAAAAGTTTATATACCCGTCCTCTTAACGTCTTCTCTCTTGTAGCTTTATGTATACTTGTCGTAACTCAACTCCGTGGTATGCTAGGGCTACAAGAATATGATAGAAAAGGTCAGCAGCTTCGGCAGCAATGGCATCTTTGTTGTCGTCTTTACAAGCCATGACAAATTCGGCCGTTTCCTCGCCAATTTTCTTTAGGATTTTATTGTCTCCTCCCTGATACAGTTGACAGGTATAGGAGTTTTCTCTGGGGTGTTGGCGACGTTGAAATACCACCTTAAACAATTCTGTGAGGGTATCAGCTGGAGGTGAGGCTTTAGTGTTATCTATCTGGTGGAAACAACTCCTCTCCCCCGTATGACAGGCGGTGTCGCCAATTTGTTCTACCACCAATAGTAGGGCATCACTGTCACAATCATAGCGGATGGATTTGACCTTTTGAATATGTCCAGAGGTGGCTCCCTTATGCCATAATTGTTGACGTGAGCGACTCCAATACCAGGCTTCTCCTGTTTCTAGGGTTTTCTGTAATGACTCGGGGCTCATCCATGCCATCATTAGTACTGTACCATCTAGATAATCCTGGACGATTGCTGGCACTAACCCTTGTTCATTGTATCTAATCTTGTCGATGGGCACTGCTTCCTTCAAGTTAGTTGAATAGTTGTTCATCCCCTTTTGTTATTTCGCGCCTATTTTATTCACCAATTTTGCTTATTGTATCACAAAGGTTGCCCATGAATATTAAGCCCCGAAAAAGATTTGGACAACACTGGCTAAAAAGTCAAATCGCCTTAGAAAATATTATCACCGCTGCCCATTTAAAAAGGGAAGATAGGGTATTAGAAATTGGGCCAGGCACCGGTATTTTAACAGAAAGACTTTTGCCTCTAGTAGATAGAGTATTAGCCGTTGAAATTGATAGAGAATTGTGTGAATTCTTACGAAACAAATTTGCTAATTTTCCTAACTTTCTGCTAGTAGAAGGCGATTTTTTGGCCCAGGATTTGTCATCGTTGCTAATAGAGAATACCAGTTTTCTAGAATACAATAAAGTAGTAGCTAACATCCCCTATTACATCACCAGTCCCATCATAGAAAAACTGCTGGGCACTATCAGTAAACCGTCACCAAAACAGTTGGAATCTATTGTTTTATTGATTCAAAAAGAAGTAGCAGAGAGACTGGTGGCAAAGCCTGGTAATAAAAATTATGGGGCCCTCACCCTTAAGGTAAAATATTTAGCAGACTGCGAGATAGTATGTAAAGTGCCGGCAAAGGCCTTTTATCCCCCTCCAAAAGTTGACTCTGTGGTGGTGAAAATAACTCCAAGAAAGATTGATAATCCCCCCAGAAATCCCAGTTTTTTGGAGAGGATTATTATCATGGGTTTTGCTGGTAGAAGGAAAATGCTAAGGAATAATCTAAAAGCCCTTGTCAGCCCAGAATTTTTAGCAGAAATTTTGGCTGATTTTAACATAAATCCCCAGGCACGAGCAGAAGATTTAGACTTGCCGGATTGGATTGCACTTGCCAACGCCTTGTGGGATAATAGGGTAGAATTAGAGAGGTCAGGGTTTAGGGATTAGGGTTAGTAGGGGTTTATCTTGTCTTTCTCCCCATGGGGGTAGGCTATAATTTTTCTCCCCTTTTATAGCTGACAACCATATTCTGGAGGATGTTGGTGACTGGCAGAAGGGGAAAAAGGAGTGTTGGATACAGAAAAGCCATCGCAAGGGCTAGAAAAAGCCCTTACTGACTTTGGTTTCAACTTGGTCTAGAAATTAGTAAACACCAGGATTATAACGCTCATCCCCTTCGTTGAAAACAGGAGAGGGAGGATTTACTACAAAGTTGTCCAAATTTGCCTGTAGTCTTTGTTTTTGCGCCTCGGTTAAACCGGGGATATTCAAAACATCCTCTACCTTTTCATAGGGAGCATTTTGGATTATAATGCTGGCTAGTTTGGGGTAAAAGCCCCTTAACTGACGGAAGTCCCGGACATCGCTGTTGTTAAGGTCGATTTTTTGTCCTACTTTCCTTAACACTTCATCGGCTTCATTGCGACGGGTAGTCTCTGCCGCCAAAACCCGGGGGGTGGCTTCCATTACGGTGGTGACATCCACAGCCTTAGCAGGCGACACTGCCACCGAAGTCACCAGGAAAAAGACAACCCCCATCAGGGTGACAACACTACGCCACATTTTCATCAACTCCTTACCTCCAATATCCTACTTTTCTCCTGCGTGTTATATTTATTTAACTTATTGCCTAATACCTATTGAATAGACTATCATCAAAGCAGCCTGGCGCCGCCTCGACTCCCACCGGGGTAGCAATGGGGTGGTTTTAACCGGGTTGACACCACCACCGAGAATAGTAACTACTGGTATCGCCAACCCTCCCCACAACCCCCTGTTCCCCTTTTCATGGGAATCCATTATTAGATTCTATCAGTGGTTTCCTCTTTTCGCGGGCTTAGTAAAGATTTGTAAAGGAAATTTAAGGGAAGACTATTTGATTTCCCCTGTCAGTTTCAGTAAGAGGAATCCCCATGCTAAGCCAATTAAGACAACGGTAAAGCAGAGGATTGCGCCATTAAACAACATGCTTTCTGCACTCATTTTCTTTTCTCCTCCTTGGCATATGTTTTAATGGTGATTAATGGTACCATATAACGTTGATTTTCGCCCATGACAGCCATCCCTCTTTTTGATTTTACTAATCAGGCTTACCTTTGTAATCGCAGCCATTGGGGATTATTAACCCTTAGTGGGGATGACAGAATGCGTTTTCTCCACAACCAAACTACAAACAACATCCAGGCTTTGAAACCGGGAGAGGGTTGTGATACTGTTTTTGTTACCCCCACTGGCAGAAATATCGACTTAGTCTCCGCTTACATTAGAGAGGAAGACATTTTGTTATTGGTATCCCCCGGCGAAAATCAAAGACTTTATCAGTGGATGGACCGTTATATTTTCCCTTTTGATAAAGTAAAATTAGGGGACGTTTCGTCTCAGTTTAGTATTTTCACCCTCCTAGGCCAAAAAAGTCAAAATCTCCTTGCTAATTACGTGGATTATTACCTATTATCTTCCCGCCGAGAATTTGAAAATTTTGCGGTAAAAATTGACGGCATTGAAGTTTTAATTACAGTTGGTTGTAATCTTAAACTTCCGGGGTATAACCTGATTCTTCCTCGGGAAAAAGCTGATTTAGTCTGGGAAAAGTTGGCCTCTCTCCCTTGCCAAATCATTGACGAAGACACCTGGGAAAAAATCAGAATAATTAGGGGTAGGCCAGCAATTCATCATGAATTAACTGAGGATTATAACCCACTGGAAGCCGGTTTATGGCATGCTGTCTCCTTCAACAAAGGCTGTTATATTGGACAGGAAACCATTACCCGTTTAAACACCTATAAGGGGGTAAAACAACGACTTTGGGGCATCAAATTGACTGGAAAAATCAATCCAGAAACAGACATAACTATTACAGTCGGCGAAGAAGAAAAGGTGGGGAAAATCACCAGTTATTTCCACACAGAAGGATTAAATTTTGCCTTGGGGTATATTCGCACTAAAGCCGGAGGAGAGGGTTTACAGGTAACAGTGGGAGGTGAGAGGGGAGAGGTGGTGGCATTACCCTTTATCCGCCATGAATACTGGCTTGGGAAATAAGGATTGGGATATGGGGATTGTTGGGGGGTTTGTAGGGGTATATAAGGGCGGTAGTATAGGGGGAAAGACATGGGCATATGGCGATATGTCCCCTTTCCCTAACATATGTAAAAATTAACGTAATACAAATACCTGCCTATTGAGATAGACCTATAATAATTATTACAATAGAACCATAAAAGTGGGATTTACAATTACAATTACTTACTCAAGGCCCTTAGTTTCTAATAAAATTGCCAGGTAAAATATGTACCGTTTATCACAAGAATAACCCTATAATTTAAATTATATTTCCTTCCACTTCGTTGCAGGGTTTAATGCCAAAAAAACGGATATATTACGCTTTCACTTAGGCTAATTTCTCCGGCATGCCATGGATTTTAGGAAGTAAAAAAATGGGAATTGGCCATGGATAATAGTGGATTTAAAATCAAGTCTGTCCCCCTAAAACTAGCCTTAACAATACCAGTGGTACTACAGATTATTGTCCCCGTAACTCTCGTGATTTACCTGTCATGGAAAAATGGACAAAAGGCCATTGAAAACCTAGTCAACCAGCTAAAACAAGAGGCGGCAGAAAGAGTCGTACAAAATCTGGACAACTATTTGGCTTTACCCCATAAGCTGAATCAAATAGTATTAGATGATGTTCAAAAGGGAAGGTTGAATGTCTATGATCCAGAAGAGGCTAGTCTTTACTTCTGGAAGAAGGCAAAATTATTCCCCCAATTTACCTTTATCGGTTATTATTTACAGGATAGAAGAGGTGCTGGCGCAGGCCGTTGGTATCCTCATTACAATGGCATAGTAATAACCCGTCATCCCCCAAACAGTCTCGCAGACTACACCTATGCCACTGACGACGTGGGGAATGTTCTCAGCCTGTTAGAATCCGACGACTATGACCCCATTGTTGATGAATTCTACCTCCAAACCGTCAGGGCGTCAAGACCTATTTGGAGTAGCGTCTATATAACGGAATGGGCAAGAGAAGGGAAAATTACCGGCGGCTATTTGGCCATTTCTGCCAATCAGCCTATTTTTGACAGGCAAAACCAGAAAGTTTTGGGAGTTATAAACATTGATATTTCTCTGGATGACATAAGCGATTTTCTAAGGGAAATTAAGTTCAGCCCCTCCTGCCATATTTTTATTATAGAGAGAAACGGCTACTTAGTCGCTGGGGCGAATATTCCTGTTTTTTCACAAAAAGGGGGGATAAAGTTTCACCGCTATAATCTCGGCAATCATCCCCACCCCTTATTGCGACGCGTTGACGAATTTGTAAAGGGAAAAATGGGGGATTATAAGAGGATAAAACAGGAGGAAAACTGGATTTTTCATCACCAAGGAGAGAAATTTTTTATTAACGTCCAACCCTGGCAAGATAATTATGGCCTGGATTGGTTGATAATCACAGTAGTGCCTCAATCAGATTTTTTGGCAGAAATAAACCGCCACACCTATTACACCTTAATCCTCTCTCTAATTGTTTTGGCTACCTCTGTGTATTTTGCCATAAAAACCGCTCAATGGTTGGCAAAACCCATTTTAAAATTAGAAAAAACAGCCTCTGCCATCGCTGAGGGAAATCTATCATCCCGCATAAAAACTGGCGGTATAACGGAATTAGAAAAATTGGCAAACTCCTTCAATGTAATGGCGGAAAAATTGCAGGATTATTTTGAGCATTTGGAAGATAAGGTAAAACAACGCACTTTGGAATTAGAAAAGGCAAAGGCTTTGGCAGAAGTGGCAAGTAAGGCAAAAAGCGAATTTTTAGCCAGCATGAGTCATGAGTTACGCACACCCCTTAATACTATTCTCGGCTTTACTCAACTTTTAAGTAGGGATAAGACTCTTTCAAAGGAACATTTGGAGACGATTACCATTATAAATCGTAGCGGCGAGTACCTTCTAACACTGATTAATGATGTCTTAGATATGGCAAAAATAGAATCCGGGAGGATGACGCTACAGATAACAGAAGTGGATATACACCAGACTCTGGAATTGGTGGGGGAGATGTTTCGCGAAAACGCCCGTAGGAAGAATTTAAAATTGGAGATAAGAAAATCGGAAGATTTACCCCAAATAGTCAAAACAGACGCCCAAAAACTGCGCCAGGTGTTGGTAAATTTAGTTAGTAATGCCATAAAGTTTACTGACAGGGGAGAGGTGGTTGTTTCCGCCTCCTTGGAATCCGTAGAGGGAAATAGAGTGAGGTTGGGATTTGCAGTTAGCGACACGGGAGTGGGGATTAAACCAGAAGAGATGGGGGATTTGTTTCAACCCTTTGTGCAAACCACCGCCGGCAAAAATTTACAAAGGGGTACAGGCTTAGGCCTAGCTATTTGTAAAAATTTTGTAGAATTGATGGGGGGTAAAATCACTGTAGAAAGTGAGAAGGGTAAGGGTAGTATTTTCCGTTTCCACATCCTAGCAGAATTGGCCAAACAGAGAAATCTACCCCCACCCACCCCTACTCCCCGTGTTATTGGTATCTCCTCTGCCCATGGACATTATAAGATACTGATAGCGGATGATGATAAACACCATCGACACATCCTCGCTGCCTTGTTGAAGCCTGTGGGGTTTGAGGTGAGGGAGGCGGAAAACGGCAGAGAAGCGGTAAACCTTTGGCAGTCTTGGCAACCAGACTTTATTTGGATGGATTTACATATGCCAGTCATGGATGGTTTTGCTGCTGCAGCTACCATTCGTAATCAGGCAACGGGAAACACTCCTGTGATAGTTGCCTTGACTGCTAGTAGTTTGACAGAAGAGGCTATTGCTAACATCCCTAACACTCACCTGTTTGATGGAATAGTCAGAAAACCCTTTCTGGAAAATGTTATTTTTGAGACGATAGCAAAATTTCTGGCAGTCACTTACATTTATGAGAATAGAGGGGAGGGGGAGGTTGTCTCTGAGTTGACACCGAAAGACTTGTTGGTAATGCCACCCCAGTGGTTGGAGCAATTGTACCATGCCGCTGTACAATTGAACCGAGGTAGAATAGAGGAGTTGTTGGCAGAAATCCCCCCCCAATTCCCCTCTCTGACGAAAAAACTCGAAGTGATTATAAAAAATTTTGACTTTGACAGTCTTTTAGCAATACTTGATGGTATAAGGTAAAGTAGTAGCTCATTGACAAGGTGTCGCTGTTGCCCAGTTTTCCAAATTTGCTGCTTTATTATACCTGTTATTTTAGCTTGCATCCGCTTAGAGAGCCCTGACGATATTGCCACAACTAATACCAATAAAACGAGGATATTTAATGTTTCGTAAAGCCTAGGAAATGGAGATTACAAAAAACCCTGATTTTTTGGGCAAAACCCTCCTAATAGTTGACGACAATCCGGAGAATCTAAATGCACTTTATGGTTGTTTGTCTAGCCATGGATTTGAGGTGCGATGTGCTAAGGGAGGAAGAATTGCCCTAAAAGCCTTGGAAAAAATAACACCAGATTTGATTCTACTAGACATTAATATGCCAGAAATTGACGGCTACCAGGTGTGTAGGGAGATAAAAAAAAATAACAGACTCAGGGATGTACCTGTCATATTTCTAAGTGCTTTTGACGACGTTTTGGATAAGGTAAAAGCCTTCGAGGCGGGAGGAAATGATTATATAACTAAACCCTTTGAATTGGAAGAGGTATTGACGAGAGTAAGACATCAAATAGAATTAAGAATTGCCCGCAAACGCCTGGAAAACATAAACAAGGAATTGGAGGAGAAAGTCAAACAAAGGACTTCTGAATTGAGCCAACTAAACCAACAATTAAAGGAGGAAATTAGGGAAAGAAAGAGAATCCAAAAGTCTCTCGAAGAAAGTGAGAAGCGTCTGGAAAGTATATTAAATTCTATGGAAGATGGGGTGTGGTCGATGACTCCAGACTCCCTCCACATTACCTATCTTAACCCATCAGTGGAAAAAATTTACGGCTACCCACGCTCATCTTTTTTCACCAACAAATCCCTATGGCTAGACGTAGTACACCCAGATGACAGAAGTAGAATAAAAGAGGCGTTTAAGGCAATGCTAAAAACGGGAAGTCTGGCAGAAGAATACAGGATTTTAAGACAGGGAATGGAGGTGCGTTGGGTAAGTAATAGGGGTTATGCTATTTATGACGAGAATGGGAGGATAGTCAGATTTGATGGTATAATCAGGGATATAACAGAGCAAAAAAAAGCAGAACAACAGTTAATACACAATGCTTTACATGACAGTTTAACTGGTTTACCTAATCGTATTCTATTTCAGGAACGTTTACAAAGGGCGATAAAACAGAGGCGGCGTCATCCAGATTGTCTTTATGCAGTTTTGTTTGTGGATTTAGACCGCTTTAAGTGGATAAATGATACCCTAGGACATATAATAGGGGATAGGTTTTTACAGAAAATAGCTAATATTATCCTCCAGTGTTTGAAGGAAGAGGATACACTAGCGCGTTTCAGTGGCGATGAATTTGCCATCCTATTAGAAAACCTCAGTGATGACAATGAGGCAATAATAGTAGCAGAGAGGATTTTAAGTCAGTTTACCAGTCCTTTGGTTATAGGGGAGCATAATATTTTTTCCAGTGCCAGTGTAGGG
>JAUQQP010000001.1 GCA_030549855.1 Cyanobacteriota bacterium SRBZ.bins.94.201705 | reverse complement strand
CCGCCGCCACCTGTTAGGAAGTCTGCCCCGAGGCCACCTATTAGGGTGTCATCTCCATCGCCACCTTCTAGGTTGTCATTGCCATCGCCGCCATCTAGATAGTCTGCCCCGCTGCCACCTGTTAGGGAGTCTGCCCCGAGGCCACCTATTAGAGTGTCATTTCCGCTGCCACCTACTAGGGTGTCATTGCCATCGCCGCCATCTAGAAATACACTAGTAGTATTTTGAGTAGCGTCTAGAATGTCATTGCCTATCCCACCTATTAGGGTGTCTGCCCCGGCAGTACTAATGAGATAATCATCTCCATCGCCGCCATCTAGATAGTCATTTCCGGCGCCACCGTTTAGGAAGTCTGCCCCGAGGCCACCTATTAGGGTGTCATCTCCATCGCCACCTTCTAGGTTGTCATTGCCATCGCCGCCATCTAGATAGTCATTTCCGGCGCCACCGTTTAGGACGTCTGCCCCGAGGCCACCTATTAGGGTGTCATTTCCGCCTTCACCTATTAGGGTGTCATTTCCGTCGCCACCGCTAAGCCAATCATTGCCAAACCCCCCCACCAGGGAGTCATTCCCGCCACCGCCAACGAGGGTTTCATTGCCGTTGGTGCCGACTATGGTGTCGTTATCCCCTGTGCCGATGATGTACTCAAAGCCGTCAAAACCAGTTGCTAGCGAAATGTTGACGGGGCCGCTTTGAGAGGAGGCATCGAGGGTGTCGGTGCCAAGGCCGCCTTTTACATTTATAGGGTCGTCACTGGGATCATAGATTACTAGGTCATCGCCATCGCCAGCGTCAATGGTATCATTGCCAATTCCGCCATCAATGGTATCATTGCCGGCACCACCGAGGATGGAATCGTTATCTGCCCCACCCCGGATGGAATCATTGCCTGCACCACCTATGATGGTGTCGTTGCCTACTCCGCCAAGGATGGTGTCATCCCCATCACCTCCGTCTAATAGGTCATTGCCCGCTTGGCCTCTGAGATCATCATTGCCTATGCCACCATAAATAAAGTCATCGCCCTCTCCACCAATGACTATATCATCTCCTTCATCTCCGTAGAGGGTATCATTGCCCAAGCCACCTCTTATGGTGTCATTGCCAGACTCGCCATAAATCAAATCATCGCCCCCTTGACCACTAATACTATCCCCACCGCTACCGCCGTAAACGGTGTCATTGCCTCCCCCAGCCAAAACATAGTCAAAACCGGGGCCAGCAAAAATCAAATCTGCACCATCAGTGCCTTGAAGGAAATCATCCCCAGGAGTTCCAGTTATTATTGTCATATTTCCTCCTTATTTCTCGCTTTTTCGCTTCTTTACTCCCTTTAATTGTTTATACAACAGGAAGTGGCTCTTAGTCCACTGGCCACCTCCTGTCTTAGTATAGCGGAGATTTTCTTTTTTATGCAGAAAATTGGAGAATTTTTGGTCTTAAACTACAGAAGGGCAAAGTCAGAGGCAGTGAGGGTGGGGGAGAGAAGGAAGAAGGCAAGAGTGTGGAGGTTTGTACTATTTCTGTAGTAAAGAGTGCCATCAAAATAGCCGAACTGGCCTATATCGGGGGTATTGGTGGGTACAAGGGTGATGGTTTCTATGTTGTCAAAACCGAAGGAGGAAATGACAATTTTATCTCCCTGAGTTGGGCTAAAGTCCACAATGATGTCAAATCCCAGAGTGGGGGAGAAGAAGTAAAAACTGTCTGCCCCAGCGCCCCCCAACAGGGTATCGTCACCACCGCCGCCAACCAGGCTATCATTGCCGTCTTCGCCTATTAACAAGTCATTGCCGCTGCCGCCAGTGAGGTAGTCATTGCCATAACCCCCCATAAGAGTGTCATCATCGCCACCACCTTTTAAGGTGTCATTGCCGTCGTCTCCCCTCAACAAGTCGTTGCCTGTACCACCTAGTATTTCATCATTGTCGTAGCCTCCCAAAAGGAAATCGGCTCCGGTTCCCCCTCTTATGGTATCATTGCCCCAGCCTCCTTCTATATAGTCTTGGCCGGCGTTACCACTGAGAAGGTCATTACCTGAGCCACCGTAGAGAATATCATTACCATTATCACCGACAAGGGTATCATCGCCATTGCCTCCCTCCAGGAAATCATTGCCTTCACCCCCCTCCAAGGAGTCATTATAACTTCCACCGGAGATGTAGTCATCACCAGGGCCTCCTATTAGGGTATCATTGCCCCAGTCGCCATCTATAGAGTCATTACCCTCATTGCCTTCTATGTAGTCATCGCCATCGCCACCTATTAGGGTATCATTACCTAAGCCACCGTAGATGTAGTCATCGCCATCTATGTCGTAGATGTAGTCATCACCATCGCCTCCTATTAGGGTATCATTGCCCCAGTCACCATCTATAGAGTCATTACCCTCATTGCCTTCTATGTAGTCATTGCCATCGCCGCCTATTAGGGTATCATTACCTAAGCCACCGTAGATGTAGTTATCGCCATCTATGTCGTAGATGTAGTCATTGCCAGTATTGCCATAAAGGGTGTCATTGTTTATACCGCCATATATGGAATCATTGCCTTCATTGCCTTCTATGTAGTCATTGCCATCGCCACCGGAGATGTAGTCATTACCAGTATTACCATAAAGGGTGTCATTGTTTATACCGCCATATATGGAATCATTGCCTTCATTGCCTTCTATGTAGTCATTGCCATCGCCACCGGAGATGTAGTCATTACCAGCTCCACCGTCTATGGTATCATTACCGCCATAGCCGTAAATGTCGTCACCGCTAATGCTGGGCGCCCCAGATACCCCGCCGCTGACAAAGGAGGGGGCAATGAGGTCATCAGCTGCAGTGCCATATACCCAAGCCATAACTCCTCCCTCTAATCTATTCTATGTTACAATCTTACTCCAGACCCCCACAGACAGAGAGGGGATAGCCCTTTAGACTAGCCCCTTCTATATTCCTCGACAGATGGAGACTGGCTGAACTAGATGAGGACAAAATCGGAGCCGTCAAGGGCAGTGTAGTTTGCCAGTGCGGCCACGATATGAGTTGTATCCTTCAAATCCGTGTAATATAAAAAGGTCACAGGGACTCCCTCAACATACTCTATTGTGTAGCCAAACTCGCCCTCGTCAGGGGTGTCAGAATAGACAAGGGAAACACGGTCTACGCCAAAACCAGAAGAGGAGATGACAATTTTGTCCCCCTCTTGCCAGTTAAAGTCCAGGATGATATCAGGGCCATGGTTTGGGAAGTAGAAATAGAAATAGTCAGCCCCAGTGCCCCCTTCCAGCAAGTCCATGCCACCACCCCCATTGAGATCGTCATCTCCCTCACCGCCTGCCAGGTAGTCGTCGCCGCTGCCTCCGGCCAATAAATCATCCCCCTCTCCCCCAAAGAGGGCATCCTCGCCGCCACCCCCTCTGAGGGTGTCATTGCCGTCGCCGCCTTCTAGCCAATCCTCACCAGTGCCACCCCAGATTTCGTCATCACCGTCGCCACCATAGATGTCATCATCACCACTTCCTCCCCTGAGGTAGTCATTCCCCTCCTCTCCTCCTATCCAGTCGTTGCCTGTACCCCCACTGACATAGTCGTCTCCCGGGCCACCATAGATCGTATCATCTCCTGCATCGCCATAAACTATGTCCTCCCAGTCTCCTGGCATTCCCCATACTCCCCAGCTGGTATATCCAGGGGCAATAAGGTCATCCCCGTATGTGCCATATACTTCCGCCATGGCTCCCCCCCCCCGGTTTACCCGGGTTATTGTTTTTGTGGTCTTATCAATCTATTATAGTTTTATTTCCTCTTCCTTATGCCTACTATTGATATGAGTCTTTCCTATGCCTTGCCTGATTTCCCATAAGATTCACTTACCTCCATCTCATGGATTTCAGGGTTATATACGTCCAAATCGAACCAGAAAGTGGTGCCTACCCCCACCTCACTGATAACATGGACTTGGGAGTGGTGTTTTTCGATGATATTCTTGACAATGGAAAGGCCCAAACCGGTGCCCTTGAGGGTGTGGACACGGTTTTCCACCCGGAAGAATCGTTCGAAGATAGCTTCTTGATCCTCTGGGGCAATACCTATTCCTGTATCATTGACTTCTATTCTAACATGAGTGACTTTGTCAGGATTGTCTACATCCCCATGGTGGTTATAGGCCCTTACCACTACTATACCACCTTCTGGGGTAAATTTGAGGGCATTGTCTACCAAATTGCTAAAAACCTGTAATAATAGGTCATAGTGGCCCCATACCGGGCGTAGGTCTTCTTCTACCTCCTGAGTCAATTCAATATTCTTCTGTTTGGCATTGAGTTGATAGGTGCGGAGGGTTTGTTCAATTAATTGGGCTACGTCTACGGGGGAAAATTGATAATGGCGGTTGGATTCTAAACGAGACAAGTCTAACACGTCGTTGACTAGTCTGGTAAGACGATCGGTTTCACTGTTGGCAGTCTGTAGGAATTCCATCTTCTCGCTTTCTGTCAACTCATCCCCATACTCGCAGAGGGTTTCGATGAAGGATTTGATGTTAAACAGGGGGGTACGTAATTCATGGGAAACATTACTGATAAATCTACTCTTGGCTTCGTTTAATTCTGCTTCTTTGGTAATATCCTGTACTGTGATAACAATTCCCTTGAGACTACCCCGATTTTGATCTAAAACTTCAGTAAGCAGAATACGGAAGGTGTGACAGTGGGGTTTAGACAGACTTACAGTAAACTCGCCAGTGGCAGGAGACAGTTGTGGGTTTTTCTCGTCTTTTGGCAGTTGAATGTGTTTTCCCCTGGCAATGTCTTCCAGAGGCTGTCGCAGTTGTTTGGCTACTTCGGGGGGTAAGAAGTCTAACACATTTTCCCCTATCAAATTCCGACTGTCATCCCAGCCAAACATTTTCCTGGCAGTGGGATTGACTAATACCAGTTTTAGCTGTGGATCTAGTAGAATAGCACCATCAGCAATAGTAGATACTAAAGTCTCCAGTTTCGCCTTCTCTGCCGTCAACTCTTCTATGTTTTGTTCTTCGTATTTCTCTAGTCTTTCAGCCATGTGATTAAAACTTAAAATCAATTCCCCTAACTCACCACCCAGGGGAAGATTAATTCTCTGTTTGAAGTTACCGGCAGCAATATTTTTAACCCCTGTCAACAATTCCTTTATGGGTTTGGTGATAGTAAGGGCATTGAATACTCCCCCCAATATTACCATAGCCCAAATAGAGACAAACACAGCAATAGTAACATCCCTGGTAAGATTAGAAGAGGCAACAATGGTGGGATTGGGATTAATGCCAACTGCTAATACCCCTAGATATTTGTTATCTTCCTCAGAGATAATGGGCACAAAGACATCTGTAACTCTGCCATTGGGGGTAAGATGTTGTCTTACAGCTGGAGTAGCTACAGAGGGATTATAATCTTCTGGTAATTCTAGTTTCCGCTGGAGAGTAAGGGAATTTTGGACTTCTGGCTGGGAGAAGGGAATACCAAATATAATTTCCCCATCCGCATTACTATAAATAACATAACGTAGACTAGAAGTACTGTTGAAAAACCTACTAGACAATTGTGCTGCCTCTGTAATATCCCCTTCAGCTATCAGTGGCGATAGGTTGCTGGCCAACAATAACCCCAAATCTCGCCCAAAACGGGTATCATTCATCTGGGCATCCTGTTGAATGGTATTAACTGCCCAAAAGGTAATCCCACTCATGAAAATAGAAACTACTAGGGTAGCTATCGCCATTAACTTGGTTTGTAGGGTAAAGTCTGACCACCACCGGGCGATAATTTCTTTTATAAACTGCAATGGTGTTACTTTCCTCTCCTCTTGTTTTTGTTTTACCCTTTCGTTATCCTTAGTCTCACATACCATATCCATTCTTGTTATACCGGCTTACACCCACTAGTTATAATGACAGTTTACAACTCACCAATCCTACTAATTATGTTAATATCTACCATCAATCCTGCCAATTGTTACCCTTGTCTTCTATGGCTTCACCTATAGATGAACTTTTGTTACCTTTTCGGCCTTTTGGCGTCAATCTTGGTTTAGAAAGAATCAAATATTTGCTAGAAAAACTCGGCAATCCTCAAGAAAAAGTTTCCATAATTCATGTGGCGGGTTCAAACGGAAAAGGTTCAGTTTGTGCCTATTTATCTTCAATTTTTACCCATTGCGGCTACAAAACAGGCCGTTATACTTCACCTCATTTGTTAGATTGGACGGAGAGAATTTGCCTAAACGAGAAGCCAATAGAGGAAGCAAAATTGATAGAAATTCTAGGGAAAATAGTGGCAATAGTAGATGGAGATAGTGAAAAATGTCCAACCCTGTTTGAAATAATAACAGCAGCGGCTTGGTACTATTTTGCCTTGGAATCAGTAGACATAGCCATAATGGAAGTGGGATTGGGAGGCAGACTAGACGCTACCAATGTGTGCGATAGCCCCCTGGCGAGTATAATCACATCTATTAGTAGGGAACATTGGCAAGTATTAGGAGACAGTATAGCCCAAATAGCGGCAGAAAAGGCGGGAATCATCAAAAAAAATTGCCCGGTATTGGCAGCTGATAGCATACCCCTAGAAGCTAAAGAGGTAATAGCCAAGAAAGCGGAAAAACTACAAGCCCCTCTGTGGTGGATACCACCAGCCATAAGAAAAGGTCATAACCATGCCCAGTATGATAACCTGGTGTATAAACTCCCCTTAGCGGGAGATAGCCAACTGCAAAACTCCACCCTAGCCATAGCCGCCTGTAAACTGTTGCAACCTAAATACCCTCGCCTCACCCCGGAAAACATCACCCTAGGCATAGAAAAAACCCAATGGCCTGGTAGAATTCAGTGGTTAACCTGGCAGAATACCCCCATCCTTATCGATGGGGCACATAATGTAGAATCTGCTAGAATTCTCCGCCAATATGTTAACCCCCTCCGCAAGGAGATACTTTGGCTAATAGGCATGTTAAACACAAAAGATCATGCGGGTATTTTCCAAGAATTACTACATCCCCATGACTCCCTATACCTAGTACCAGTGCCGGATCATAACACAGCCGACCCAGAAAGTCTAGCTATCCTGGCCAAACAAATACAACCCCACCTCAGACAGGTAAAAACCTACCCTGAGCTGTTTACAGCCCTTGATGCTATTATACCCCACTGTCAACCCACTACACAACAAATTGTAATCTGTGGCTCCTTATACCTGATAGGATACCTCCTAAGGGGAGGCTAACACCATAATCCCACAGCCAGTCTACCAGAAAACCAACTATAGTCTATGGCTTATGGGAATACCCCCTAGGCAAGGCTAACACAGTTTATACCCCTTATAGCCTCCTATAAAACCGACTATAGTCTGTGGCCTATAGGAATACCCCCTAGGCAAGGCTAACACCTTTTATAACCCCTTATAGCCTCCTATAAAACCGACTATAGTCTATGGCCTATAGGAATACCCCCTAGGCAAGGCTAACACCTTTTATAACCCCTTATAGCCTTCTATAAAACCGACTATAGTCTATGGCCTATAGGAATACCCCCTAGGCAAGGCTAACACAGTTTATACCCCTTATAGCCTTCTATAAAACCAACTATAGTCTATGGCCTATAGGAATACCCCCTAGGCAAGGCTAACACAGTTTATACCCCTATAGCCTTCTATAAAACCGACTATAGTCTATGGCTTATGGGAATACCCCCTAGGCAAGGCTAACACAGTTTATACCCCTTATAGCCTTCTATAAAACCAACTATAGTCTATGGCTTGTAGGAATATACCTCCTCAGGGGATGTTAAAAAATATTAAAATTGAAAGAGATAGGGAGAAATGGGTCTAAAATGCAACCAACCGATCCGAACAAGTTTACAGAAATCGCATGGGATGCTATAGTCCGCTCACAGGAGATTTGTAAGGAGTTAAAAAATCAAAATCTGGAAGTAGAACACCTTATACTGGCACTAATAGCAGAAAATACCATAGCCAAAGACATCTTTACTCAAGCTGGTATAGATATAAACCGACTACAAAAACAACTACAAACCTTCGCCCTCCGTCAACCTCGCATGTACGCTGTAGAACAGTTGTATCTGGGGCGTAGTCTGGACTTGATGTTGGACAGGGCGGAAAATTGTAGAATCAGTTGGCAAGACGAATATATAGGCGTATCCCACCTGTTGGTTGCCTTTGCCGAAGACCAAAGAATTGGTAAAAAAACTTTACGGAGTTTTAATCTAGACCCCCAAGACTTTGAGAAAATTGTAAAGGAATTTAAAGCAAAAATAGAACAACAAGAAGCCCAAAGCGAAGAAACAGAAGAAACAACCGCCACTGAAGGCCATCTGGCTAAATATGGACGCAACTTGACAGAAGAAGCCCGTGCTGGTAAACTAGACCCAGTCATCGGTCGAGATGAGGAAATCCGTAGGGTTATTCAAGTACTGTCCCGGAGAACCAAGAATAACCCAGTATTAATAGGTGACCCGGGTGTAGGTAAAACGGCAATAGCAGAAGGATTAGCCCAAAGAATAGTAAAAGGGGATGTGCCAGAATCGCTAAAAGAGCGTCAGTTGGTATCCTTAGATATGGGTAGCCTCATCGCCGGGGCTAAATACAGGGGACAATTTGAAGAAAGACTCAGAAATGTCCTAAAAGAGGTAATAGAATCCGACGGCCAAATTATCCTGTTTATAGATGAACTACATACGGTAGTGGGCGCGGGGAGTAAGGAGGGAGGGGCAATGGATGCTAGTAACCTCCTTAAGCCTATGTTAGCACGAGGGGAGTTACGTTGCATTGGGGCTACTACCCTAGATGAGTATCGCAAATATATAGAAAAAGATCCAGCCTTGGAAAGACGTTTCCAGCCAGTATATGTAAAACAACCCTCTGTGGAAGACACTATTTCCATTCTAAGGGGTTTGAAGGAACGTTATGAACTACACCATGGCGTTAAAATCACTGATAGTGCCCTAGTAGCCGCAGCTACCCTCTCCCACCGCTATATTACAGGCCGTTTCCTCCCCGATAAAGCCATCGACTTGGTAGACGAAGCCGCTGCTAAACTCAAAATGCAAATTACCTCCAAGCCGGTGGAATTAGAAGCCCTTGAGCGGAAAATTATGCAGCTGGAAATGGAAAAATTGTCCCTCTCCGGCGAGGGGAAAAGGGATAAAATTACAGAAGATAATCTAGAGCGTTTGAGTAAAGAAATAGCTGCCTTGAAGGAAAAACAACGAGAATTGTCGGAGCGTTGGCAAACAGAAAAAGAATTATTGGAAGAGATTAAGGCTTTAAAAGAAGAGGAAGAACAGCTAAGATTGTTAGTGGAAAAAGCAGAAAGAGACTATGATTTAAACACCGCTGCCCAAATAAAATACGGCAAACTGGAAAGTCTACAACGAGAAATCAAAGAGAAGGAAAATAAACTGCTGGCAATCCAATCCCAGGGAAATGCCCTCCTCCGAGAAGAGGTAACAGAAGCAGATATAGCAGAAATAGTAGCCGGATGGACAGGTATACCAGTAAATAGACTTTTGGAAAGCGAAAGACAAAAACTACTACAGCTGGAATCCCATCTCCATGAAAGGGTAATTGGACAGAAGGAGGCAGTATCTATTGTAGCAGCTGCTATCCGCAGAGCAAGGGCTGGAATGAAAGACCCTAACCGCCCCATCGGCTCATTTTTATTCCTTGGCCCTACCGGTGTGGGGAAAACCGAACTTGCCCGCGCCTTGGCTTCCCTCCTCTTCGACTCTGAAGACGCTATGGTAAGAATAGATATGTCAGAATACATGGAGAAACATGCAGTTTCCAGACTAATAGGCGCACCACCAGGCTACGTAGGCTACGAGGAGGGAGGACAATTGACAGAGGCTATTCGTCGTCGCCCCTATTCAGTTGTACTACTAGACGAGGTGGAAAAGGCTCACAGGGACGTGTTTAACATCTTACTACAAGTGTTGGACGATGGCCGCATCACCGATAGTCAAGGAAGGGTGGTAGATTTCCGTAATACTATCATAGTAATGACCTCCAATATCGGCAGTGAATACATCCTCCACAGCCAACCCCATGACTATGAAGCCATGAAGGAAAAAGTCCTTACCTCCCTCCGCAAACACTTCCGCCCCGAATTTCTCAACCGCATTGATGATATAATTATCTTCCATAGTCTCACTAAGGACCAGTTGAAACAAATAGTATCCCTGCAGCTGAAAAAACTACAGGCCCTGTTGGCAGAACAACGACTTAGTATAGAATTGACAGAAGAGGCCATTGACTTCCTCACAGAAGTAGGATATGAACCAGTATACGGCGCCCGGCCTTTAAAACGAGCTATCCAACGAGAATTGGAAAACCCTCTAGCTACCAAAATTTTAGAACAAACTTTCACCCCAGGGGATACTATCGTGGTAAAACTAGACAAGGACCATCTGGTATTCGAGAAAAAAGTATGACTACCACCCCCTTCAATCCCTCCGGCAGACTCCTTTTATTCCTCTTAACCGTTATCCTTGGGGTGATTAGCCTATTTACCCTCACTGTTTCCCAAACTCTAATCTTCTGGATTGCCGCTACCACCAGTGCCCTCCTGGGTGCTATAATAGTCCCCATCCTTAGAGATATAAAGGCTGCCCAGATAATACAAGAAGATGGCCCCCAAAGCCACCTAAAAAAAGCCGGTACCCCTACAATGGGTGGTATCTTTTTTATACCACCAACCCTGTTAATAGGGGTAATAGCCGGGGGTTTTACGCCAACAGTTATAGCCGTTGCCTTGGTTACCCTCGCCTATGCCTTCATCGGTTGGCTTGACGACTGGCAGATTTTACGCAAAAAAACCAATCTGGGATTAACCCCCAAACAGAAACTCTTCCTACAAACCTCCTTTGCCCTACTATTCTGTATATGGGTGTTTCTCTCCCAACCCCCAGACATCACCACAGTCTCCCTCCCATTCAATATAGTATTGCCCCTGGGTTTCCTCTTTTGGTTTCTGGCAATATTCGTCATAGTAGCCGAAAGCAATGCTACTAACCTGACAGACGGGGTTGACGGCTTGGCTGGAGGCACTTGCGCCATCGCCTTTTTGGGCTTAGGGATTATAATAGCCAAAGACTATCCAGACTTGCTGGCATTCTGTCTAGCCGTCAGTGGTGGCTGTTTGGGTTTTCTTGTCCATAACCGCCATAGAGCAGATGTATTCATGGGTGATACAGGCTCTTTAGCCCTGGGTGCGGGTTTAGCCGCCGTAGGTATTCTTACTGGTCAGCTTTGGCGTCTGTTTGTCATTAGCCTGCTTTTCTTTATTGAATCCCTGTCAGTCATAGCACAGGTAACCTATTATAAGGCTACAAAGGGCCCAGATGGCAAGGGGAAAAGACTACTAAAAATGGCACCTCTACACCATCATTTAGAGTTAAGTGGTTGGACGGAAACACAAATTGTAGGCCTTTTTTACCTCATAAATACCCTATTAATTCTTATTAGCATCGGCAGTGCGCCAGTTTAGTTTTAAGTTTAGCCAATAATTCCAAACAGTTACTAAAATAATGGCCATTAAGTTGGCCAAATATCTGTTCCAGCCTAACAAATTAAAAAAAATATTCAGCAGTAAAACATTCAGAATTAACCCCCCCATACAAATACAATTAAACTTGAAAAAACGCCTGATTTTCCTTCTAATACCAGGCTGCCTCTCGGCAATATCCCCAAAAGTCCAAGCATCATTCCAGAGGAAATTATTAACAATGGCCAACTGGGCTGCTATAATTTTACTGCGAGTCAAAGGCAAGGCTAACATGGTAGGATCACTAAGAAGAAACAGGAAAAACATATCCACAAAAACACCAGTAAAACCCACAAAGGCAAACCGGAAAAATCGACTCTCTTGCCATAAAGACAAACGCAAACGGGCTAAATGTCTGATATAATCAACATATTCCTTGAAGGTGACCTTACTCTTGCCTTCCTGTCTCTCCTGAAAGACATAACCTACCTCCCCAATCCAACGAATCTTCCCCCTAGCCAAGACTTCTACCAAAATTTTGTATCCCAAGGGATTTAAAGTCTTCCCCAAAAGACAACGGCGACGTATCAGAAAATAACCACTAAGGGGGTCGGAAACACGACTTACCACTTCTGGTAAAATAATTAAAGCTAAAATCTGGGCACTCCGTGACAAAAAACGCCGTGTCAAACTCCAATCACTGACTCCTCCCCCCTCCACATGACGACTAGCAACGGCTAAGTCAGCACCCCTTTCCATTTCCTGCCATAATAGCAATAGAGTCTGGGGGGGGTGTTGTAAGTCGGCATCAATCACCCCTAGTATTTCACCCCTCGCCTCTTGCCACCCTCTAACCACCGCAGTAGACAACCCCTTTTCCCCCCGACGTCTGATAACCTTCAGCCGGGGGTAGTTAACCGCTAAGTCTTGGGCAACTTTCCAGGTAAAATCCGGACTATCATCATCCACTATAATCAACTCATACCTATCTGACAAAATCCCCCCTAATAATTCACACAGTTGAGGGATTAAACGGGGTAAATTCTCGCTTTCGTTATAGGTAGGGATAACCAAAGACAAAACAACCTCCTCACCACCGCTGTAACTCATGCCGTTGTTTCCAACAAAAAACTGCAAACACACCAGGTTTAAGATTATAAACCCTACCCCCCTAGATAGAAACAAACCCAACCCCCCCAGACGGAAATAAACCCTACCCTCAGGGTATGGAGATAAATCCCATTCCTACCACCCCAAATATTGGCAAAACAAAGACATCAATTTCTTGGCTTCTGTTAAGGCAGAATGGTTTTGGATAACCTTTTCTCTTCCTCTTTTACCCATCTGCTGTAAAACCTCCACCGGGGTAGTCAAGGCTTTTATTAGGGTTTCCGTCAAGGCATCTATATCTCCGGGAGTTACCAACCACCCCGATTCCCCATCTGTCACCAATTCAGGAATGCCAGCCACATAGGTAGTAACCACGGGGATGCCTAAAGCTAACGACTCCATAATCACCACCGGCAAGCCTTCGGCAAAACTCGGCAATACCATCAATTTGGCTTGACTGATTTCCTTTTTTACATCATCGCTACTTAGCCAACCAGTAATTCTTATCTGACTGTCTACCCCTAGGCTTTTGGCTAACTCCACTATAGTCTGCCTTAACTCCCCATCTCCCACTAGGGTAAGCTGACAGTCAATCCCCTTGTCTTTTAACCGTCTAATAGCCTCCACCAATAATAATTGTCCCTTTTGTGGGCAAAGTCTCCCTACACAGACTAGACGATTCTCTTGTGGGAAAGATGAAATCGCCGCTTCTAAAAACAGGCTATCTAAGCCACAGTGGATGACATGAATTTTCCTCCAGTCAGAATAATCACACCAACGATATAGCTGACTTCTACAATAACTACTAATAGCCACTACAAAAGTAGCCTTTTTAATCTTCTCTGGCAAGGAGATAGCCTTCGGTTTGTCAAATTCCTCCGGCCCATGAACAGTAAAACTGTAGGTCACATCTGATATAATACTAGTCAGCATTGCCACAGCAGTGGAGTTAGTGCCAAAATGGGCATGTATATGTTTAATCTCCTCCCGTTGTAACCAAGACGCCAAAACACAAGCCTCCGCCAAATAGGCTAAGTGACGCAAAACCCCACGCTCAGAATGATACCCCATTTTGAGGGCAGTTACAAGGGCCGAAAGGAATCTTGTGGGGGAGACAATTAACCACCTCACCGAGTGAGACAGTAACCCTGTTATCCCCACTCCCAATATGAATTTCGTTTTGTGCCACTCTTCTATGTCCATTTTATCTTGTAATTCAGGAAAAAGGGAGCGTACTGAAAAACGTCTTACAGTTACCCCCAGCGACTCTAATGCCAGAATTTCCCTCCGGATAAAACTGTGACTTACCTTGGGATACTGATTTATCAAATAGGCAATCTTCATCCCCAACCACATTTAAAATTCCCCCTCTCATCTTAACGGATATGGGTGGGGGTATGGAGGGGGATTTTTCATCCCGGCTGGAAAACAAATTTATCTCTTGTGTCAGCAGATATTTTGATAGTCAAAAAAAACAAACAAACCCCCTAATAATATTACTATAAAACCGGATATATACAGACATAAAATAATGAAACTCACCGATAGCCTAGGGCGAAAAACAGGATACTTTGCAGGTTAAGATAACGAATTTTAGTGAAAAACTTGCCCGTCCGGCATAATAGCCTTCTCAAAAATAGCCCCGGCAGTGTTGGCACTACTTAAATCAGCCCCAATGAGATTAGCACTAGTCAAATCAGCAGAAGAAAGATTGGTGCGGGCAAAAAATACCTCCATCAGAGAAGCATTGCGCAAAATGGCACCATAAAGATTAGCACGAGTTAGGTCACTCCGGTTAAGACGGGCAAAGGTAAGATTAGCCTGAATCAGGTTGGCACGGGTCAATTTTACATCAGAAAGGGTTGCATTTTCCATGTTGGCCATGGTACAATCACTGTCAACCAGGATGGCACGATCTAGTTTGGCATTGGCTAAATTAGCACTGATTAGTCTAGCACCCACAAATTGCACCTCTGTAAGTAATGCCCCCTTTAGATTAGCACCAGTTAGATCAGCATTGGTTAAATCGGCACCACGCAGGTTGGCTTCCGCTAAATTGGCACCTATCAGACTGGCATTCTTCAAGTCTACCCCCTGCATGTCAATATTCCTCAAATCAGCTTTATCTAGATTAGCACCCCTCAAATTGGTAGGATTAGCCCGTTTTTCCTTTCTCATGTTAGCACCCCTCAAACATGCCCCCTTCAGGTTGGCATTCCCTAAATTGGCATAACGCAAATCCGCCTCAATAAGGTTAGCATCTAACAAATTTGCCAGGGTTAGATTTGCCCCTCTTAAGTCGGCCTTTTGTAGTATAGCGCCATGCAAATCAGCCCGGTGTAAATTTGCCTCCACCAAAACAGCCTGGTAAAGGTTGGCACCAGTGAGAATAGCCTCCTCTAAATTCGTTTGACTTAAATCACTGCGGTTAAGATAGGCAAAGGTAAAATCAGCCTTCTGTAAATTGCCCCCGGCAAGGATTATACCAATTAAATCCGCCCCTGACAAGTCTATCCCTGCCAGAAACGCACCTCTGAAATTCCTCTCTCCCCTGTTGTAGATTTCTAGAATTTGATTTACTTCCATTCTCTACCCTTGTCTTGTATACTATTTCTTGCAAAAACGTCTAAAACTCTCTAAAAGGGTATTAACAGTTTGGACATTGTCTTCCACGTTTAACCCCTCTATTTGAAAATTAGCAGTTTGTAACAAATGTTTTTCTATACCCGTCACGTCTTTACCATACTGCTGGAACAATTTTAGTAGTAAATCATCTAGACTACAAGTCCTAACCACAGACCAATGTTGCTCCAGGGGGTCAATCTGATATATAGTATAGAACAGGATGATTTTCGCTCGTAAAGGGTTGGTATACTGCATAATTTCCTGTTTAAGGTCAAAAAGACTGTCTAGCCTTAACCAGGGTAGGATTTGTCCTTCCGGTACTGCTTGTTGAACTACATCTGTATCCGCTTTCTCCTTCCTGTCCGTATTATCTTGTGTTTCTTTATGCTCTACAGAAGGAGGCTGTTTTTGTGCCCGAATAAGCATGGTTTCCTCGTCTTTCTCCCCCTGACTGTCTTCCGAAGCCGCCATGTCATGTTTGTACAGATAGCTCAATTCCCCCATAATAGTATCGGCGATGAAGGAGTAAAAATTCTGGCGGTTGATACTGGCAACTATTTTGTCTAGAGTCTTGCGCAGTCTTTTGGCTGTGGGGTATAACTGGTATAACTCCATCAGTAATTCTTTCAATTCATACATCTCAATCACATTACTGTCATTTTCCCAGTATTGCTTGCAGGCTGCAAATATTAGTTTTTTGATTCTTGCTGCTTCTGGATGAGCCTCAATATTCTCTGCAATTCTTTCTAGTAATTCTGGTTCCAATTCATTAGCTTTACTAGTAGTAGGAGGGGCGATATTTTCGTACAATTTTGACATTCTCTTGTAGAGATACTGGGCTATTTTAACATAAACCGCCTTTCTATTGAGGGTATTTACGGCCTGATACAGTAACGCCTTTAAATCATCTAATGTGGGATTGCTCTGATATAAACTGGTCAATAAATCCTCAAAGGAATAACTATCTACAATAGAAAAATCTGGCTCCCAGTATCTTTGACTTACATAAAATACCAGTTTTTTTGCCCTTTTTGCCTCTGTTGAACGTCTCAAATCCTCGGCAATACTGGCAATTATTTCAGCATTGGTGGCCATACAGGGGGGACTTTATCTTAGACTCCTTGAAAAATTATATCCCATATCCCCCTGCCCAGTATAGTTGTATTCACCTACCCGCAAAAGAACGCTCATGTGGTACCATATTATCGTTAATACGGCAAGTAAATGTCTATCACTGTGGAAATATATCTGCCGGGGGGTAGGTTTAGGCTTCCTGACTGTCTACAAAGGTTTATCATTGTCCTAGCCTGGGAAGGAGGTAGACTTAAGTAGGTGGTACCATATTATCGTTAATACGGCAAGTAAATGTCTACCACTGTGGAAATGTATCGGCTGGGGGGTAGGTTTAGGCTTCCTGACTGTCTACAAAGGTTTATCATTGTCCTAGCCTGGGAAAGAGGTAGACTTAAGTAGGTGGTACCATATTATCGTTAATACGGCAAGTAAATGTCTA
>JAUQQP010000029.1 GCA_030549855.1 Cyanobacteriota bacterium SRBZ.bins.94.201705 | reverse complement strand
GCCGATATGCATTTATGGAAGAGGACAACCTGACCTGATGCATAACGCCGGATAGTCTCTGTGGATGGGTGTTAAGGATAGGGAACTATTCTGGTTTGACCTTAAAACACTTAAAACTACAATAGTCAACACATTATATTATCAGTTTCCTCCACTACTCATTCCCAGGGGGGCGTTTTTGTTTTTGTAAGCGAGATCCCTCTAGACTACATAAACATCTTGTCAGAAGCGGTCTCTGTGCGGGAAATATTGCCCTACTCCTAGCTGTTTAGGAGCTCTCAATACCTAGTTTCTAGTGCCCTCTCTTGAGTCACACGTTTTTGTCTTTGCCCTGAAAGGGCACTACAGCTTGGGTCTCTATCACTAAACTAATCTATTTGTTTTTCTATCTGAGCATTTAGGTACCCTAAATACCCAGATACTAAGTTTACTACTATTGCTCCCAGTATCTTCTGGGACTCTGTATTCTTGTTTGATACAATTATTAGTAGATACGTTAGTGATACAATACAAAGTGTCTCTATCCCCCTTCTCTTCATCTCTTCCCTATTTTTATACCCCTAACCGTAACATTTTAATCTTTTCTTCACTTTTGTTTCTTCCCTTTAATGTCTTTCTTAGTTTACTAGAAATTTATCTGAGGAACTAATATTTTTGTGAATACGTTTTGATAAAATTTAACTTATGTATTATAGAATTATTTAAAGACAATAGTTACTATATGACCAGAAAAAATAACTAAAGAGAAGAGAGCTGGAATGAACTAACAGTAGCAAGGTGGAACGAACTAGATCAAAGTTTTTGGAAAACACCATTAAATCAGCTTATGGCTACCCCAGAAGGGTATGCCAAGATAGCAATTCGTTTATGAAGATAGGGTATTTCATTCGTAATTATAACTAGAAATATATAAGGTTCTAAGGTTATATTAGAAATGGTAAGAAATACTTTTACAAGTTCCCTGTCTTCTTATCACATCCCCTTCTAATTTGGTTTATGTTCTAGACTTTGAGACGCCCCACAATTGGGTTGTATGTGGGCAACAGTAACTACAATATCTTAAGACTAAATCTTATTGGTTTGTTAATAAATACGAAATAAAATTCATCATAGTTACTAACAGTAAAAATCTAAATTTACCTGGAATTAAAGTAACAATGCTAAAGAATTTAGAGGGGTTAACTATATATGCATGCTACATTTGTTAAAAAGTATTTATATTTACAATCAACAGAAAGTATATTCTTTGTTTATAGCAGGAAATATTGTTAGAAATTATACCATTTTAAGAATATTACTAGATTTTCATAAAAAATTATTATGGATAGGATATTTGTTTATGTAAAAGCTTATTGAACTTACAAAAAAGCAGAATTTTCGGAAACGGTTTATGGATACTTAACTATAACTAAAAACCAAGAAGATGCATCACAATAAAATACATCAAAAGAAAGAAGCTTATATAAAATTATCTTGAAACTTATCGAAAAAAAATTCTGAAATTAGAACAAATATATCAGTAGCCGTTGATTATTCCGAAACAAGGGTCTTTTCTGGAATTGTGCTAAGAGGACGAGAAATATTGGGAGGAAGGGATTACAGTTTTGTTAATGACTTTGTTTCAAAGTAGAGAATTAGAGTCTATAACTAGAGAGCAAAGTAAATATCTATCTGAAAGTGTCGAAACACTGGGAAAAAATAAGTCTAAGAAAACTAGAGAAGCGCCGTATATAAACAGAGAAGAGCGTATTTTAGAACAGATACACAAGTTGCTAGAGGAACTAGGAAAACAAGAGATAGTTAAAGAAACACTTTTAGAACAGTTGTATGCAATTACCTTAATACAAGACGACGTTACCGTCAAGAAGGTAAAAGAAGCAATATACGTTTATGCAACCCTGGAGGAGGGGTGTTATGAAACTAGACTGGTGCAGCTATAGGCCGGTAGGCAAGGGAGTAACAAAACTACTAGAAGCAACCGTTTACAAAAAATAATTGCTGCCTACGCATTACTTCCTAATAAGTACTGTTCTGTGGTACCTATTTTGTTAATCTATGGACGTACAGGAACAGGAAAGTTTACCCTGATGAATTTTATCGCCCAACTAAGAGACAAAAAAATTCTTAGTGCAACTAACACCACATTTACCGCCATGAGAAACTATGTACACAAAAACCAAGGAGACCATGGTAACTGTTTGCTCTTAGATAACTTATCTCAGAAATTTTTTGACGGAGAGTATATTTATAACTTCATTTTGACTGGTTACGACAGAAAGACTGCTACTGTTGCGATTGCGGAGAGAAGTCTTTCCGAAACTAAAGAGTTCAATATCTTTTCTCCTAAAGTTATTTCTACAGTATTTCCTGTGCATATAGAACCAAAACTATCTGAACTAAAGAGAAGAGTAATAATCATAGAAACTGTTAAGGTTAATAACCCAGGAGCACAAGATATATCTCTAAATAACTTAAAGGATTGTTTTAAGGGATTCTGGAGAAGAATTACCCGTAGTAAATTTTTAGAAACCAGGAACAAGATTTCAGAGACTATTTCTAGAAACTATCAAGATTTTCCGTTTCAGTTTACACATCTATGTCTAGACTTAATGACAACTGCTTATATAACCAACATTTTCGATACTTTAGATGATTTATTGACCTACTTTAGTGTTTACAGAGAATATCTGGAACAGCATAAAAATCTTCTTAACGCCCATGGAGAAAACTTTTTGAAAAGGTTAGGTTAACATCAGTTAATTCCTATGTATCATCTAAAAGCTTTCTATTAGTATGGCAAGAAACATGGGATTTTTGAAGGGATTATTTTTAGAGCTCTAAAAGAGTTTCTTATGGACAATTTTGATTATAAAATGGGCCCATTTATTTTAGAAAAAACAGAAATAAAATAAGGGGTGATAATTTTAGGGCAACTATTTCTTGGAAAGATATATTATTCTACTATTTTATCCAAGAACACAAACTTTTAACTAGACATTCTTGGGAAGATATAAAGGGATACTTTAAAAAGGTAAAAGAAGCCTTAGAAAAAAACCTTTCCGAAGAAGACTTACAAATTTTAGGAGAAGTGACTTCTAAACAACTAGAGAAATTGTTAAATCTGCCACGGTAGTGGCGCCGGTTTAGATATTAAGGGGGGGATAATTTGGGACCCAAGCGTTTACTGTTCAGAGAGATAAATAGTTTATGGGTATCTGTTAGTTATAAACTAAGAACCATCAAGTGGCGGTTACTGCCATCCCTGCCAGAAACTGACGGCCGCCCTTTTTCGGTGCCAAAACCTACGGGTGTTAGACAGACAATTGTGGTTACCAATTTGCTGACAAACTTACGATTAATTTACTTGTCAGGAAGCCTTTGACGGGGATTGAACCCGTGACCTCACCCTTACCAAGGGTGTGCTCTACCACTGAGCTACAAAGGCGAGGTTTAGTTTTTTTCTGGCAAACACCTATATAATTATAGCAGAAAAGTTAGGAAAAGACAAGGGGAGATTGGGGTTTGAAGAGGGAAAGGAAGATAGGGACAAGTTGTTGTTTTACCTGGGGCAGGGAGACGGAGGGGCAGTAATTGCTGAGACGGGTAACTTTCTTGTCTTTTATGCCACAGGGGATAATGAGGTCAAAGCCGGACAAGTCACAGTTGATGTTGATGGCGAAACCGTGCATAGTTATCCAGCGTTTGACTTTAATGCCGATGGCGGCGATTTTTTCGTCTCCCACCCATACGCCTGTCAAGCCGGGGATTCTTCTGCCGGTGACGCCGTATTGGGCCAACAGTTGAATTACCACCTCTTCCAGTTGTCGGAGGTACCAATGTAGGTCTTGTTTATACAGACGTAGGTCGAGGATGGGGTAACACACCAACTGTCCGGGGCAGTGGTAGGTAACCTCGCCACCTCTTTCCACGCGGTAGACTTGACAGGGGAGGGATTCTGGGGGTTGAAGGAGGTTATAGAGACTGGCACCCTTGCCCAGGGTGTAGACGGGGGGGTGTTCGGCCAAGAGGAGGGTGTCGGGGTATTGGGGGTTTTGGAGTTTAGCCTGGACTAGTTGTTTTTGGTAGTGCCAGGCTTGTTCATAGGGTATGAGATTTAGGTCTTCCACCTGCATAGGGGGGATTTAGGGCTTATGGAGAGAGGGTACGACGTTTCAATACCATCTCATAGACTTCAATGATGTCTCCCACTTGCCACTGATGGAATTTGTCGACGCCGATACCGCATTCAAAGCCAGCGGCTACCTCCTTCACGTCGTCTTTGAAACGACGGAGGGAGTCCAGGGTGCCCTTGTAGACTTCTTGGCCGTTTCGTATTACTCTCAGGTTACGGTTGCGTACCACTTTTCCTTCAAGCACATAACAACCGGCGATAGCCCCCTTGCTTATAGGGAAGACTGCCCTTACTTCGGCCTTTCCGAGGAACTGTTCTACCTCTTCGGGCTCCAGCAATCCCTCCATAGCCGCCTGGATATCGTCCTTGAGCCTATAGATTATATTGTATTGCCGTATATCTACGTGATAACGGTCAGCGGCTTCTCTGGCGCCGGGGGCGAGGGTGGTGTTGAAGCCGATGATAACAGCACCACTGGCAGCGGCCAAATCCACGTCGGTTTCGGTGATTTCGCCGGCAGCTGAGAGGAGCACCCGGATTTGGACTTCTTCTTGGGGTAGGCTCTTCAATTCTTGTAAAATAGCCTCCACTGAGCCTTGCACATCGGCCTTGAGGATGATATTGAGTTCTTTTAGTTCTCCTTTTTGGGCTTTAGCGGAGAGGCTGCTCAAACTTACTCGACGGGAGGCTTGGGCTTGGAGACGGTAGTCTCTTTTTTCTTCAGCCCGTTTTTCTGCAATGGTCCTAGCTTCTTTTTCATTCAGATATACTTCAAACTCGTCACCGGCTTCTGGCAACTCGTTAAAGCCCAAAACCTCAACGGGGAAGGAGGGGCCAGCGGATTCTACCTTTTGGCCGCGATCGTTCATCATGGCTCTGATTTTACCCCAGGCGGCGCCGGCCACTACTATATCTCCTACCCGCAGGGTGCCATTTTGTACCAGGAGGGTAGCCACATTACCGCGAGTCCTATCTAGGTGGGCTTCCAGCACAGTGCCTCTAGCGGGGCGATCGGGGTTAGCATAAAGTTCCTCTACCTCGGCCACCAGTAGGATCATTTCCAGGAGGGTATCCAGATTTTCGCCTGTGAGGGCGCTTACGGGAACCATAACTGTATCGCCGCCCCATTCTTCAGGCACCAGTCCCAACTCTGCCAATTCTTGTTTTACCCTTTCTGGGTTAGCCCCGGGCTTATCTATCTTGTTTATAGCCACCACGATGGGCACTCCGGCGGCTTTGGCGTGGCTGATAGCCTCTTTGGTTTGGGGGCGTACGCCGTCATCTGCCGCCACCACCAACACAGCAATATCTGTCACCTTGGCCCCTCTTGCCCTCATGGCGGTGAAGGCCTCGTGGCCTGGGGTATCCAGGAATACTATCTGTTCTACCTTTCCTTCGTGCTCTACGTCCACATAGTACGCCCCTATATGCTGTGTAATACCCCCCGCCTCTGTCTGAGCTACTTTTGTATGACGGATAGCATCCAAGAGGGTAGTCTTCCCGTGGTCTACGTGGCCCATGATAGTGACGACGGGGGGACGTTTTTGGAGGTTATCCAAGTCCGCCTCGGTTAGCATTTCCGTCTTGGTGGCGGTGGGTTTTTCTTCCCCTTCGGTAATGACCTCAACCCCCAATTCTGAGGCCACCATTTTGGCGGTTTCCAAATCCAGGGTTTGGGTGATAGTTACTGGTATCCCCTTGTAGAAGAGTTTGGTAATGATTTCCGTGGGTGGAACTTTGAGCATTTCTGCCAATTCGGCACAGGTGGGCGGGTGGTTGAGGACGATGAATTCTGGTGGTTTTTCTTCCTCTTTAGTCTTCTTCTCTACCTTGGCTTCTGGTTTTTCCTTCTTAGCTACAGTGGGTTTCTTAGCGGCGGGCGCCTTAGTCTTGTCTTTTTCCGCCTCTTTAGGGGGTTTAGGTGGACGCGCCAGGGCCAAGCTAAGGACAGGGCTTTCCTCTTCCTCTTCCTCAAACAGTTCTTCCAATTCTTCTTCCTCGTCTTCATCCAGGAAGAGGGCACGGCGTTTTTTCCCGCCTTTTTTCCCTTCTTTGCGCCCTATTATTTCTTCTTCGTCCTCATCTCTTGTCCTTTCTGGGCCTTTCTTTTGTTTAGGTTTGCGGGCTTTAAGTTTTTCTTCCAAAAGGAGTTCTTCTGCTTCTAACTCCTCTTCTTCCTCCCCTTTAGCCTTGGCAGCTGGCACTTCCTCTTCTGGAGGAGGGGTTACTGGCCTTTGTGGTGGTTTTTTGAGGGTTGGTTTTGGTGCCAGTTTAGGCTTTTGTTCAGCCTGTTTGCCCTCTTCTGCTTTAGCGGTGGTTGAGGCTACTACTTGCTGGGTAGTAGTTTTTTCTTCCTTAACAGGGGGTTTTTCGCCGGCTTTACCCCGACGGGGAGGCCCAGAAATAGTTTTATCTTTCTTTAGACTTGCGGGTTTAGACTTTTGTTTTTTAGCCTCATCGGTTTCAGTGGTAGCAGTGGTAGTTTTCTTCTCCTCTACTGCTGGTGGGTAGTTAGGTTTTTTGAGAGTGGGGGGTGATTTCAACACTGGTTTTTGGGGGGGGGTTGGGGGTGTGGTGGGACGAGTGGGGGGTTGTTTCAACACTGGTTTAGACTCTGCGGCTGGCTTTTCTTCTGGGGCAGCGGCAGTTTCTTTGGCTACAGGCTTTTGTGGTGGACGAGGGGGTGTGAGAAGCACGGGAGTGGGCTTCTTAGCTTGTTGGCTTGGCTGAGACTCTTCACTTTTGTAGATAGCCAGTATTTCCTGTTTTTTATTTGGCTGCTGGGGGGAGGCTGTTTTTTCCTGTTTATTTTGTTGATTTGCTGCCGCCATTTGTTGTTTCTTGATTGCCTCTCTAATTTCTTGTGCCTGTGCCTCGGTGACTGTGCTACTATGGTTTTTGACTTCAATGGACAAGCGGGAGCATACTTCTAGTACGTCCTTGTTTTCTACCGCCAATTCTTTGGACAAATCGTATATTCTGATTCTGCCGTTTTTCATCCACAACTCGCCTGACTTTCTGGTCTATTGTAATACTTTTAGGTGATCTTAAGCAACGGGCCAGCCCCTGGGTGGGCGCCTAGGATTAAAGGCCCGGGGGGGAGGGGGGGTGTTTTCTTGGTGGCCCCCTCTGGGGGTGTCTTTGATCTAATTATAACCGTTTGTGGGGGAGTTAAGTAATCTTTGCCAAAGTTGTTGGAAGATTTCGGGGGGTATAGGTACTTTTAGGGCTTTGGCAAGGCGTTTTTTTTTCTGGGCTATTTCCAGACACTCTTGGCGGGGACAGATATAGGCGGAGCGTCCCATGCCGGTGTCCAGGGTTATATGGTGGTCTGGATAGTTTCGTACTACTCGCCAGAAATGTTCCTTAGGGGCATAGAGGCCACAGCTGACGCAACGGCGGTAATTTTTTTGTTTAACCCTCTGCTTCATGGAAGTCTGATTTTTTCTTGATGTCGATTTTCCAGCCGGTGAGACGGGCAGCCAGCCGGACATTTTGGCCATCTTTGCCTATGGCGAGACTAAACTGATTATCGGGCACGATGACGAGGGCTTGTTTTTCTTCTGGGTCAAGGATTTCCACCTTGTCCACCTTGGCGGGGCTGAGGGCATTGGCTATATATGTAGCCGGGTCTGGGGACCACCGTATTACGTCAATTTTTTCGCCTTTGAGTTCGTTGACGACGGCCTGGATGCGGGACCCACGGGCGCCAATACAGGCTCCCACTGGATCCACATCTGGGTCGAGGCTATCCACTGCCATTTTAGTCCTAGCGGTGAGTTCTGGTTTGGGGGGATTGGCCTCTCTGGCGATGGCCACGATTCTGACTATTCCGTCTTCTATTTCTGGTACTTCGTTAGCAAACAGATACACTACCAACCCGGCATCGGCCCGGGAGACGATCAACTGGGAGCCGCGGTGTGCGCCCCTTTTGACCTTTTTGAGGTAGACTTTGAAGGTGGCATTGGCGCGGTAGTTGTCACTGGCGATTTGTTCTGATCGGGGTAATTCGGCTTCTACCTCTGGCCTGCCATAGGCACTTTGAACGGTCATAATAACGGACTGGCCTTCAAAACGGAGGACTTTTGCCGGTAGGACTGTTCCTTCCAGTTCAGCGAATTCCTCCTGGATCATCGCTCTTTGTAGCTCTTTTAGTTTCTGGAGTAGTACCTGTTTAGTTTGCATAGCGGCCATGCGGCCAAATTCTTGTTGGTCGGGGGTGACATTGACCAGCACTTCGTCTCCCAGTTGGGCGTCTTCGTTGAACTCCCTGACTTCTGCCAGGGCGATTTGATGGTCTGGATCTTCTACGGTTTCTGTGACGGTTTTGAGGGCCACTACTCGGAAGCCTTCTTCCTCTAGGTCTAGTTGGACTCTGAAGTTATGGAAATAGTCTGGGGGGAAAGAGTGATGTCCCTTGGCACTGCTTTTGCTACGACGGAAACGTTCATATCCCTTGAAAAGTGCCTCTCTGATTGCCTCTTCCACGCAATTTTTGGGAAGGTTGTGGGTTTGACTGATTTCGTTGATCAGATTTTGTAATCCGGGTAACTTCACTAGGCTCATAGTTTCTATCTTCTCCTGTATTTCAACAACTACGAATCAAACAGATGAGATTGGGCCATCTAAAAGTTGAACTTGTGTTACAATGTCCCTAGGGATGGCAACAATTTTCCCTCTACAGTTGAGGTAAACACTCTTTTCGTCCCTGCCTTGGAGGGTGCCCTGCCATTTGGTTTTGTTTCTATAGGGGGTTTTGGTGGCCACTTCCACGGGGAAACCCTTGAAACTGGTAAATTCCCGCTCAGTTTGGAGGATATTGCCGATGCCGGGGCTAGAGATTTCCAGGACATAGGCGGATTCGATTAAATCTTCCGCATCTAGTACCTCTTCTAGGGCACGACTCATCATTTCACAGTCGTCCAGGGAGACGTCTCCTTCCTCTTTTTGGATGTCAATACGGAGGACAGGTGGATTTTTGTTAGTCTGAAAGACCACATTGACTATGCGTAAATTCAGCTTTTCTGCCACCGGCTGTGCCAACTGCCACACCGAAGGAATAAGGGGATGAGTCATGGGCTTTCTGGAGCTAGGATTTTCAGGACTTCACAATAAAAAAAAGCGGGAAAAACCCACTTTCACACTGTTTCTCAGTACCAAGTCAGAACGCCTCGAGCACAGCTGGCTCACCATCCGCCCATGATTGGAGCAAACAAACCAGAACCCCCGGTCGTTGTCGTTTTCGGCGTTGGGGTTGGGCTCTAGTACGCTCCGACTGTCATTACTATGCTAGCACAAACCTAGTGTTCTTGACTACTATGGGGGTAGGCCTTACAGGGGGCAAAGGAAAGACGGTGATGGGGAGTAACACCGTAACGGGCGATGGCTTGGAGGTGTTTTTTGGTGGGGTATCCTTTATTGTTTAACAGGTCGTATTGGGGGTAAATTTGGTGGTACTGGCGCATTTTCTCGTCTCGCCACACCTTAGCCAAGATACTGGCGGCGGCAATGACAGGGGAGCGTTTATCCCCCTTTACCAGGGCTATTTGGCGTAAGGGGGCCTTTTTGGCCAAAGGGGGCAGGGAGGAGGGGCCATCGATGAGACAGACAAAAGGGGCAACCCCCAATCCCTCTAGGGCCTTTGTCATCGCCAGTATTACTGCCTGGTGGATATTGAGCCGGTCTATGGTGGTACTATCAACTTCGGCGATGTGATAGGCGCTGACCAGTTGTTGGATTAGGGGCACCAGTCGTTTTCTTTTGCCAGGAGACAGGAGTTTGCTGTCGGTTACCCCCATTTGTCGGAGGAGGTGGACTTTTTTGAGGGGCAACACCACTGCCGCCGCCACCACCTCCCCAAAGAGGCACCCTCTGCCTACCTCGTCTACTCCGGCAATTAGCCTTTCCTCCATAGATTACTCGGTTTGGGAGCGGATGCGACGACGACGAGTCCTAACCAGGGGTGGTGAGGAGGGGGGACTGTCGGTTTTTTCCTCTTCCCTCTCCATACTGGTTTCCGGTGGCGATGATTCCACTGTTGTCTCTGGCGCGGTGTCTTTTGTTTCTTCTAAGGGGGTTTGTTCCTCCTCCGAAGAGGTGGTGGATTTGGTGCCACTGAGGGTTATTATCTTGCTGGCGGATTCGGGGGGTATGGGGAAGGGCTCATCTGGGGATTTGACATATACTAGCACTGAACGGGGGTCTTTGAATTCTCCCTGCAGGCGCACCAGTGGCGATACTCCCATGAAGGCATAGACTTCTTGTTCTGCCTCTGTCATTTCCACGATTACCTTTTCCCACTGTCCCTCTTCTCGACGCCAACTACGGGATAGGGTACTACGTTCTTTTCTTGGTTTTTCTGGGGCTTGGGTGCTATAGGTCAAATCCGATTCTGTGGTAGGGGCGACGACTATTTCCTCCTCCTTCGTGGTGACTTCCTTGCGACGACGACGACGACGGCCGCTGGTGCGTGGGGCTTCTACCGTTGCCACCCCATTGCCATTGGTGGTGGGTCGTACTAGCTCTGGGGTATAGCTACTTTCTTCTACAAAAGTACTAGGTACTGTTTCCGGAACAGTTTCCACCAGGGGGGTTTCTGGGGCCCTAGAGATGGTGGTGGGGGGCACGGGGCTAGCTACAAGGGGTTCTGGTTGGCTATGTCCAGGCAGATGTACATGGAGGCCTAGGCCACCGCAGTGGGGACATGTATGACCAAATAGTTCATAAATATTTTTGCCCTGTCTCTTCCTGGTTAACTCTACCAGTCCCAATTCTGACAGCTGGGCTATTTGTGGTCGGGCCTTATCTGCCTGTAGTTCTTTTGTAAAGTGTTCTAAGAGTTTTAGTTTGTCCCGGTGGCTATCCATGTCTATGAAGTCGACGATGATCACCCCACCGATATTTCTCAATCGCAGCTGACGGGCTATTTCTGAAGCCGCCTCGTAGTTGGTCCACAGTACGGTCTCTCTGGAGGTGGCAGATTGGGTGAAAGAGCCAGAGTTGACGTCAATTACGGTGAGGGCTTCTGTGGGTTCGATGACAATATAGCCGCCGGAGGGCAGGTCTACTCTTGGTTTTAGGGCTTCTTTTATAGCGGCGTTGATACGATAGTAGTCTAAGATAGGACGAGGTTCCTGATGCCATTCGATGGTTAAACCGTAGGGATGACGCCCTCCACTCCAACTGGTTAGTTGTTTTTTGACCCGACGTACACTTTCTTCCGTTTCCACTACAATCTTATTTACGTCGTCACTGTACATCTCCCTCAGTACTCTTTGAATAAAGTCGTCATCCCGGTTTAGTAGTACTGGGGGTTTAAGGGTTTCGGCATCTTGTTTGATTTTCTCCCACTGTTTTTTCAACTGTTCCAAGTCCTCTATTATCGTGTCTTCGGACTTTCCTTCTGCCTCTGTTCTCACCAACAACCCCATCCCTGGCGGTTTTATCAATATTGCCAGGGCCCTTAACCTATTACGCTCGTTTTCATTTTTAATACGACGAGACAGACTCACCCCCTTGCCATAGGGCATGAGTACCAGATAACGTCCTGGCAGGTTAATATTACCGGTTAAACGAGGCCCTTTATTGCCGGTAGGCTCTTTCATCACTTGTACCAACACCGGTTGATTTGGTAGTACTAATTCTGTGATAGCCCCGGCACTTTTTTTCATTCTTAAAGGGCCTAAATCACTTACGTGAATAAACCCGTTTCTTTCTGCATCGCCAATATTCACAAATGCCGCATCTATTCCGGGAATAACATTTTCTATTATTCCTAAGTAAATGTCCCCTACTTGCTGATTGCCTGAGGCTACTACTAATTCTTGTACTTTATCCCCGGCGATTACCGCGGCTATGTGATGTTTTTCTGCTATTACTATTTGTTTTGGCATTCAACTACCTCACCCAACTCCTACTGTTTGTTTTTATCGTTGCTAGATTTATTCCTGGTTTAAGGAGGGGAATAACCCCGTTTTTTCTTGTCAATTTAGTAAGTTTCTTTTGAAAGTTTAATAGGTGAAAATCACCCTTTTCCTCTGGGGATTTATGAAAAGTATTAAGAAAATTTTTGGCAGAAAATAGTTTTCGAATCCTTCTATTTCATGATAATTTTTCCATTTTCTCTGCCTTAACCTATGAGAGAGTCTTTATAGCTAGATGGCTAGTATCTTTTCATAAACCCCGCATTTGTCACTTTTTTTGGCCTTTGGGTCCGAAAGTTTTATTCTTTTGCTAAAATTTCCGGGGAAGGGTTAAGTCCCCTCCTTTTATTCGGTTATATACCACTGGCCTGGGCACTAAGGCAAGAGTTACCCCAAAAGTGAACAGCATACCCCACTCAGGAATACTCGCATCTACGGCAATACAGCCCTTCCAGACACCTAGGCCAAAAAAGTGGCCAGCAGTACACTTACCCCAGCAGTGGTGAGTGTGGGTATTTATGGTGAGACAGAGAGAATGGGTAACTGTCAATGGAATGCTCTAGTTATTCCCCCTGTGGGATATTTTATTGGCTTGTGGGGGGGAGGAAAGGAGCTTCGTTTATGTTTCATAGAGGAAGACGAAAACCGGAACTGACTTGGACAATATCCTGGACTCCAATGAGTATGAGCCTTGATGTTATTTTGATTGCAATTATAGCAGAAAAGGTGGCCGCCGGGAGAGGGAGAAAATGTTACAGAATTTAAAGTTGAGGGTGAGAAAGGGCAACAGAGATTATATACTGCGGTAAAGAAAACACTGACTTAAAAATAGAGGATAATTATAGTAGCAAAGGAGTTTTTTCATGGCTCATAGTGTAAAAATTTACGATACCTGTATTGGGTGCACCCAGTGCGTGCGCGCCTGTCCCCTAGACGTATTGGAAATGGTACCGTGGGACGGGTGTAAGGCCGGACAGATTGCGTCTTCCCCCCGGACAGAGGATTGTGTGGGCTGCAAACGCTGTGAAACCGCCTGCCCCACCGACTTTTTGAGCATTCGGGTTTATTTGGGGGCAGAAACCACTCGCAGTATGGGTCTAGCCTACTAATACCATTGTCTCCTGTTTCCCCGTATTTGTCGCACTCTTGTGTTATCCTCCGCCACTGTTGTCTTCACGACGACAGTTGGTCCTCCTTTTTCTTCGGGTTAGGGGTATTACATATGGAAAAAAGAGTAGTTTACACCTCACTGGCGCCGTCACCGGTAGGCCCTTACAGCCAGGCCATAGTAGCTAAAGGCGAGTTTATATTTGTAGCGGGACAGATTCCAATAAATCCGGAAACGGGGGAGATAGTGGGGGAGGGGGACATAGTAGCACAGACAAGGCAGGTAATGAGAAACATCGGCGCTATATTGAAGCAAGAGGGACTAGGCTGGGAAAACGTGGTGAAGACGGGGGTATTTCTCCAGGATTTAAACGATTTTGCCGCCATGAATGAAGTTTATAGCCAATATTTCCCTTCTTCGCCGCCAGCCCGTAGCTGTGTACAGGTAGCCCGTCTACCCAAGGACGTTTTAGTGGAAATCGAGTGCATCGCCGTGAGATAAAGGGGGAAGCGGGGTACACTAGGAGAAGAAGACTAAAAAAGGGACAGAAATCTATGAAAGCAATGATATTAGCGGCGGGGAAGGGCACCCGCATTCGTCCCATCACCTATACTATCCCCAAGCCCCTAATCCCCATTTTCCAGAAACCGGTAATGGAGTTTCTAGTGGAGTTACTCCGGAAACACGGTTTCACCCAGATAATGGTCAATGTGAGTCACCTGGCACAAGAAATCGAAAACTATTTCCGGGATGGCCAACGGTTTGGAGTGGAAATTGCCTATTCCTTTGAGGGGCGTGTGGTAGACGGGCAACTGATAGGGGAGGCTTTGGGCTCAGCTGGTGGTATAAGGAAAATCCAGGACTTTAATCCCTTTTTTGATGACACTTTTGTGGTACTCTGCGGCGATGCCCTAATAGACTTGGACTTAACCGAGGTGGTAAGAAGGCATAAACAAAAAGGGGCAATAGCTACAGTAGTCACAAAAAAAGTGCCCTGGGAGTTGGTATCCAATTATGGGGTGGTAGTTACAGACTCTGACGACAGAGTCATAGCCTTCCAGGAAAAGCCCAAAAGGGAAGAAGCCCTAAGCCAGCAAATCAACACTGGTATTTATGTATTTGAGCCAGAGGTTATTGACTACATCCCCCCAAATCAAGAATACGACATTGGTAGCCAACTGTTTCCCCGCCTGGTAGAATTGAAACTCCCCTTCTACGCAGTCAACATGGAATTCCAATGGGTGGACATTGGGAGAGTGCCTGACTACTGGCATGCCATTAGGGCTATTTTAAGGGGAGAAATCAAAAATGTCCAGATACCCGGCAGACAAGTTAGACCAGGCATTTACACCGGCTTAAATGTGTGTGTAAACTGGGACAAGGTAGACATCACCGGCCCTGTATACATAGGCGGCATGACTAAAATAGAAGATGGGGCCAGAATTATTGGTCCTTCTATGATCGGGCCTAACTGTCTCATCTGTCAAGGGGCGACGGTAGACAACAGCGTTATTTTTGAATACTCTCGTCTTGGCTCAGGTGTCTATTTAGCCAACAAGCTGGTGTTTGGTCGTTATTGTGTAGACAAAAACGGCACCGCCATCGACGTCCAAGCCGCTGCCATTGACTGGCTCATCACCGACTCTCGCCAAACCACCCTCAACCACGCACAACAGGGACAACTCATCACCGACCTTGTCAAACAACTGTAGTACCCCTTTGGCAACTCCTTTTGACCCTATTGCCGGGGACAAGGGCCTGTTTTCTTCTCTTCTACTGCCGTGCCCCCTTGACTTTTTTTTGTTTTTTTGTTAGAATGGTAGTTAGGATGGGGTAGGTGTGCGCGCATATATAGGGTAGAGGAAAAACCTCCCAGTCACCTGCGGGCAGCTTCCTATTTTTTCTCCGGTAAGAGAAGAGCAAGTGCTAGTGGCCGGGGGCTCGTGTATTTGTCTTCTGCGCTCTTGGGATGTGCCTTTTTGCCATCAGCCGGGGCGGGGGTAATTTTTTTACCTCTCTGGTGACTGTCCCCTTGACTTTTTTTTGCTTTTTTGCTAAAATGTAATGATAGAATGGGGTAGGTGTGCGCATATTATATAGGGTGAAAAAAAGTGGCGGCTTGCCCTTGACTCTTTCACTTGTTTTTGTTATCATGGTAAGTATAATGGGGATAGGTGTGTCCATATAAAGGGTATATCTGAAAAGAAGACTTCTGCCTCCCCCGCGGTAGAGGCAAAAAGTTAGAGGCTAAAAGGTGGAGGTATGGACTGCCAGTTGCCGGTGGTATGCCGGTTTCCTCCCCTGTGGTTTAACCGGCGGGGTGTTTGTTTTGGCAGTGTTAGAGGGATGGTGTAAAGGGGGGATGGCGGAGTGGATAATGGACATGGCATGCATGACTGGTAATCAGTAAGGAGAGGGGGGTGAATGTTTCTAGGCGGTGGCATAGTGGGTGTTGATTTTTACGGCATCCATGGAGGTTTAACCCATTTCTGGGGTTGAGAATTTTGTCTATTGGTTGAGGGTTTTGCCTTGTCTGTTTTCCTTGTGGCTACCCCCCTATATGGATTGGGAGGTTTTCAAATGATGGTTTTTGCCAGTTTTTTTATATACGAATGTGGGTTTCTTTTTGCTGGTTTTTCTCCCTCTTCTGTTAGTTGTATCATTATCTCCCTGGATAGCTTTATCACTCCGGAGTCTAAGTCATCTCCCCGTGGGGTTTACAGGAGGCGATACTTCCCCAGTTTTTTCTCTCAGTCTTTGTTTGACGAGAATTTTTTTAAATCCGTGGGATACATGGTTAAAGAAAAAACCTTTTAGTGTTTTTACTGCCACTGACGGCTGACAGGGGGAAGTTTATTGATTTAAGACTTGGCAATTTTTTGCCTCATTCTCCCGGGGGTATTTGGTATTTTTTCCTGGCGAGTCATCTGTATTAAGGTGTTGGAAACTTGATTTTATCAATTTCTTCTCTATTTGCCGACGAAGGTTAAGCGTAATCGTTTATTGTCTCAGTTGATGGGCGTTTGTTAGTATTATGACAATCTTCTCCGTCTTTGCTTTTGCCATTGTTAAAGGGTGTAGTTTTACAGGAAAATCCACGTCGGCATTATTAATCACCCCTTTTCCCCGTGTCTTTCTGTCGACGGAAGCAGATAATCAAAATAGAATGGGGGTGGGTATATCCTTAGATGCCGCAAGGGTAGAGTCTTCTTCCCCCAGGGTGTTATAAATTTTCCCGTTGTGTCATCAACCCATATAATAACTGGTGATAGATGTTATGTCTGTCGGCTATTGCAGATTTGTTTAATTTTGCCTGCCGGGGTAGTCTTTATTCCCACTGCTTGAAACCCCGCAGCAAATAATAAACACCCTATTTATTTCAAAAGAAACCCGCTTTTCCCTATGGAGGATTATACTACCTAGTAGAAGTTGTTTTGCCCTATAAATTCTCCCCTTCTCCAGTAGCCGCCATACTCACCCACAGCCGACTCCCATTCTCCCACTGTGACTGTGATCCATGTGAAAATCCTATGACAGATTCCAATGGATTTTGATATTACTCTCTGATTCGGATACTCATTTCAACACCTACGGCTGGAGAAGCGGAGTGACTATGATAGAAATTCTTTCTTTCTTTCTTTCTTGAATTGCTAGACTTGAATTGCCACACCCCCCTTGCCACTGGGAGGATTCCATGTAATTGTATGATAGGTTTCTGTAAATTTCGATATATTCCAGGTGATTCAGATACTTGTTTCCAACACTTCTAGTAGGTAAAAATACAAAGTGACTGAGAGGCGGTATGACACAGGTTGTCTTGGAAATCCAAACTTATAGAAAAAAGGTGGATATGTTACTAGCCAACAAATATTAGCCAAAACTAATAGACGACTGGCTGGGGAATAATAATCACTGCCAGCAACTACTAGTAAACAACCATCCCTCATAAACAAGTCATGGAAAGTTACAATATATCCAGTCAACTGAAAGGGGAGAAAAGTGGTGGAAAAAGATGGCAATAAACCCCCAAGATGACAATATGCCGGATGGCAGTTAGCTTCTACAATAGCAATAAACCTCTGGCAGGGGGAGTTTTGAGATTTACAATTGTAAACCCCTACTCCTGTCTTTTGGGGTTTATAACCATAAACCCGTGTGGATGGAAAAATAGGTGTTGTTAGGCAGTAGGAAAATCCCGGCAGACACCAGCAGGGGGAATGTCAATAAAAAACTCGGAAAGGCAATGGAGAGAGATTGTTGGTGTTGGTAGACATAAGCAGTAGACTAGGTGCATATAAAAGTTGATGGGAGTACTATAATCAAAAAAGCTGAAAGTGTTATCGGCAACTGGTAGATTGTTGGTATGTATTCGGCTACTTGCCAGCGGTGGTGGTGGGAATACAATGGGAATCAAAAGATGACTGGGGGGGTAGATGTTGTCAGGCGGTGGCAGAAAATTAAAGTTGTTGGCAGACAACAGTATTAACAAGGGATATGTCATTAAGACATTAGTTTTCAGTATTTGGCAAACACACTCCGGCAGAGGGATTAGTGGGGGGAAACAGTTGTTATCAGAAAGTAGCAGACTATTAAGACTACTGTCGAGGGGTAAAAGTAGCAATGGAAAGGTGGGGGAGAGACTGTCTGTCGTAGGTTGTAGGCAGGCATATTAATTGACGAATTGCCAGGGGGAGAATAGATTTTGTCAGGTGGTGGCAGACTATTATGGCCACTGCTAGGGGAAAATGTTGGCAATGAGTGTATGGGGGAGTATCAGTTTTTACTTTTTGGCAGGTATGACGGGTAGATAGAATACTGGAGAGAGAATAGGCGTTATTATGCGGTAGCCTATTAAGATTGGTGGAGGAAAATGACAGCAATGGGTATGTCAAGGGATATTAGTTTTGAGTAGCTGGCAGGCATACTTTTTTGTTTAGTCGTCAATCTAGTCACTAGTCTTGTCAGCTTAAACAACAAAAGTGGCAACTACGTATTACGTAAGAATACTAGACGACTGAAACAAGGATAGAAATGTTAGTCAGTGACAGTAGGTGGATTGAGGTGAAAACACCAATAGGGAGATGGAGGGGGGATATGGTAGGTAGAAAAAAGCCGTAGCGGCAGCAATAGAATGAATTAAGACAAGTGGATAGAAAACAGTATTTAGTCAGTAAGTCGTATCCGGCTATTGGTAGACATATATGGAGACAGAAGGGGAATCAAGGTATAAAAAGGCAGAAACTAGACTTAATAACCGTCTGTTGGCAGCTAACAAGGCTGGTAGACACCGGCTGTGGAAAAATGGCAACAGGTGGAAGACTGGCCAGAAAATAAACACCTTTGGCTGTGGTTGCTGGTGACAACAGACTGTGAAGGGAATGCCAAGACGAATTAGTGGACAAACAATAGGAGAATAGATGTTGATGGGGATTGATATTTTTTGACGATACAATAGATGGTTGCCGATGGAGGATTGGGAGAGACAATGCCATACTTTTTGTGGTGGCGACTATTCCAACAATTAGATAACTGCAGGGGATTATAAGATGAATACTAATGGCAGGGGGTATGTAGACTGAGAAAAACACTTGTTGATAAAAAGACTCCTGGCAGACACTGGTTGTAAAGGGAATACCAATAAGTGAATGACTAAGGGGGTAAAAGAGGTTGTCGTAGGCTGCAACAGTCTATGATGGGGATAGTGATAAAATTTATTTAATGACTAGGGAGAGAATAAATATATCCCCGGCTACACACTAGTGGTTTTAGTTAGCAGACTGCCTTTGTGTTGTGACAACTATGCCGGCGGGTGACTGTGTGGGGTTAGTGACGGGGATGCCATTGGCGAGAGAATTAAGTAGATTACTGCCTCTGGTTGTTTTTGGGATGAGTGGAAGACTGGGGGAAAAGTAGATTTTTTCAGCCTTGGGGTTTGATGGAAACAGACTTTGGCAGAGATAACAACTCCTAAATTTGACTGGCAAACAACGGGAAAATAGAGAGTATCTGCGGCTATACTTCTACTCACCAGCCAGCGGCTAGCATAATCTCAGTTGTCACTGCCATGCCAATAGGTGGATGAATGTATATGATTGCCTCCAGAAACCCCATTGACGGGGGATATGAGTAAATAACCGTGGGTATTTTTTTTTGGAGAGACTTCTGGCAAACGTGAGGTATAGTGGGGATACTAACAATAAGGGAGAAAGGATTGAAGTCTTTAACGGTTGTTAAAGTTAGGGGTTGTTACAGGTGGAAAGGGGAAATGCCTCTGGAAAGAATTAGTATACAAACCATAGAGATACGTTTTCAGCGGCATACCATTCATTCATTGCCACCCACCCACCAACTAACTACTGGCTGGCAGACTTTTAGCCGTGGCGGCTGTAGCCACAAGTGGGAGGAATCCCATTAGCAGGAAAGATATAAACAGACGACGGCATTTGTTGGGGGAAACCATTGTTGGCAGATACAAGTGGTGATGGGAGTTGGGATTGGGAAGGCATATGGGGGATAATAGAGAGAAGAGAAGGCAGACATTTTCACAAGGACAGTTAGTGGGATGTACCATGTATGATGGAGATGGTAATAGGATGAGTCGGTAGAAAACCGGAAAATATATTTCGGCTGACGGCATGATACTCAGCAAAATGGCAGAATATAGAGAGGCTACACTAGCCAGTGGAAAAGATTGTTACCATCAGTAGATGACTGTATCTCGTTATTTTTGTTGGAAGGCAGATTATGTCTGTGGTTGGTATGCTAATGACTCTAAGGCATGGAGTCGATTATAACAATACTTCCCCTGGATACCCACAGGCAGACAAGGGGGGGATATATGTGTCAGCCATTGGCATCCTGCCATTTTCAAGCTGTTGCCATGCCACTGACGGAGAAGATGGTGGTATGCTTTTGAGGCATGACTAATAGACACACACCATGGTGATTCATGAGATGAAAATGAGTAAATCGGCTATTGGTGGTTTGATATGGCGTTATTGGAAGACATAAGTCAGGGGAATAGGTATAATGGGTGAGTAATCCAGGAGAAAAATGACTACATGCATTTAGCCTTAGCAAACTGTCATTAGTAGACTCTTGATGATAGTAGAGACACCACCATACAACACAGGAAGACAGAGACAACATGCAAGTGGTGTATTGACTTTTGACGCGGTTGACAGTCACTGGGAAACAGAGGCTAATGGGTAGATGACTGACTGGAGGAAGGTTAAATCTTTAACCCTAAGTGGTAACTAGCAACAAGCTTTGGTGGGAATGCCAGCAACAATAAACCAGTCAACAACGGAAAAATAATAATTAATGTCAGTCTAGTCTAGCAGACTATTCCAACAGGTAAATGACTCTATGAAGTTTCTGTTGAAATATAAAATAGTACTAGCGAGTGGGGATATATAGACATATATTCGTATGTAGTTGCTGGTGGAGAAATTCTTGGCAAATATAATTTGTCATGGAAATGCCAACGGGTATACGACTGGGGAAAGGGTGGATATTCTTAGACGGTTTTAGCTGGTGACAATTTATTACCAGGGATGCTTGTAGACTTTTAACGGAAAAATAGATATCAGTCTTGATAATACTGGCCACAATGGCATACCATTACAAGTGGCATAGTGGGGTTGTGGAGGTTATATAAACAGGCGGGGAGAGTATTATTAGCAGATGTCAGGTATATAGGAGGATAACCGTATGGGTTGTTTTTGGGGATACTGTTGGCAGACTATAGTCGTGGTGGAGATACGGAGGAGTAGACGGCGGTGTAAGAGGTTGTAACAATACTGGGGAAGGATACCAGTAGGCAAATAACTGGAGGGGTATATATTTCAGCCATTGGCATCCTGCTTCAGACTAGTTACCCAATAGAAGTTTTGAAGAGGCAGATGCTAGTGGGATGACTGGATTTAAGACGACTGAATTGGTATGCCGCTGGTGAGGGGTGGAGGGTAGATTATTGGTGAGGATAGCAATGAAATAAATTGACGGATAACCCAAAAGAGGAGAAATGAATGTTGTTAACTATTGACCTCCAAGTGGTAGTATGAGCAGCAGAGAAAAATGATGCCAGAGGTGTATCTGTAGGTGTGGGGTAGTAGGTAGGTATTTTTGGCTTCAGCCTCTTGCCTATTAACAGCAGCTAGAGGTTGTGACGCGGTGGCAATGAAAGTGGCAAGCAGATAGCTTATCGACTGTTGATGCGGTTGACAATTACCGTGAGGCAGACTACAGTGAATGACTGGGAGGAGAGGTGTTTTCATGTGGTTTAGTTGGCTGGAAGAGAATCTGGTGGCAATGCCAATAGAATTAACTTGTAAACAACCAAACGGGGGTAGATATTTTCTGTGGTAGGTGGCAGCAGAATCTCAGTATTAGCGACTATGCCGACAAATGTATGACTGTATATTGTTGCCACTGGAGATTAGCCGTAGGCATTAGTGAATAACCGCATGTAGTCGTATATGGGTAGCAAATATAAGTGATAAAGATGCTAATGGGATGACTGGGGGGGAAATAGCTATTTTTAGCATAGTGGTGGCAATATGCTAGGGGTAGAATAGCAATATAATTGAGTTGGTGGAAGACTAGGAGAAAAACAAATTTCAGACAATGGCATAGTAGTTAGTAACACCAATAGCAGAAGAGTCTTGAGGGTTAGTGGTGGTGACTATAATCGGAAGTGGATAACCGCATCTTTTTGTTTAAGGGAATGTTGTTGGTAGACTATTGCTTGTGGAAGATATGCCAGGCAAAAGAAAGATGCCAGTGGTTTCAGTTACTATAGGCGTATTGCTTTCAGACTTTGCTGGATGAGGGTTTTAAGGAAGATGCCGAAAGGAAGGAAGATGCCGATAGGATGGGTGAATTAATTCAATATTACTAAATCAGTGTACTCCTGGCAGGAGATATTTGGATTGGAGGTGGATAATAGCTGACTGGTAGACAAACACTAGTGGTGGGAATAGCAATGGGGTTAATAAAAAATAGGCAGAGAGAGAATAGACACTTTTATTGACTAGCAGGGGGTAAAGGAGGGTGACGGTTATGGGAAGTTATGCGGGGGGAGAGTGTTATTTGTAATTCATTGGCATGCCGTGGGTTTAGTTGGCGGAAACAGATTTTAGTGGAGATACTAATAAACCAATCAAACCAATGGTTATATAGGAGAAGAATAAAACCCCGTCATCAGACAAGCTAAGAGTGTTGGCAGGCTACAGTTGTGGAAAAGATGCCAAAAACAAATAGTGAGGGGGGGGTAGAATGTTAGCAGATGATTGATAGACACTGGTTACGGAGATAGCGACGGGGTGAATGGATAAATACCTAGGGGTGAAAGAAATGAATATAGGCATTGTCAGCTATTGGCTGGCGGGAGTGGCGATAGTTGTGGGTAGATAATTTATTTTCAGTGGCAGATGGGTATTGTAACAAGATAGCAATCCCGAAGAATATGGATAGACATAGCAAGCAAGTGGCTTATTGACTGTGGATGCAGTTGACAGTTACCGTGAGGCAAACTATAGTGAATGACTGGGGAGATAGATATTTTCATAGGGTTTAGTTGGTTGGAAAAGACGGTGGTAATGGCAACAAACAGAGTTAACTGGCAAACAACAACCAAATAGATGTTGTTTAAGACACACTGCCAACCACCGGCAGACTCTCAGTTGTAGCTGCCATGCCAACAAGTGGATAACCTTACTTGGTTGGTAATGGGAATACCATTGGCAAACATAAAAGATATAAGCAGATGACTATATGTAGTTTCTCACGAGGAGACTTTTGGTAAAGACGTGGTGGAGATAAGTTGTGGTGGAAATGCCAATAAGGATATTGGAGAGGGAATTAAATAAAGTTGTCAGCGGTTGTGGTAGGCAGGAGGGGGAAATCTCTATGATAACAGACAAACCGCCGGGGAATAGATATTTTTGGCGGCAGGATGTCACTCTCACCCACTACCTCAGCCGACTGGTAGACTTATGGTTGTGGCGGCTGCTATGGCAGCGGATGACAGGTGGTTGGTTTTGGGATTTCTGCTGTCATGTTAGACACAATTGTGGGGATGCAAACAACTAAAGGGGGAGACACATTTTTCAGTTGTCTTTGGCATCATTTTACTCCAGCTTAGTCTAGTTGGCTGGATACCAGTTTTGATAACAATGCCAAACATAATTGAATTACTACTTACAGTGGTTACAATGGAGATAGACACTGTCAGAAGGTGGTGGAATAATATTAGGAAAAGAAATGGAGAGGCTGGTGGACATTTTTAGCCTCAGCCTACTGCCATTAGTAGACACAGGGGTAATCTAATTAGACTGCCAATACCGTAAGCTGGAGACAGCTACTGGCAGGTTTACTATTTGTTGAGATAGTCGTTGGCAGGAGAGTGTCAACAGGCAGACAACTGGAGAGGGTATTTTCAGCCGGGATACGGAAAGAAAAAACAAAAAAGAAAAAAGAAAAAGGAAAAAAGGAGGGTAAGAAAAGGTGTGGTAAGGTTTTATTAGTTTAACACGGTATTTTCCCCGTTATTTACTCCCTATTCATAAAAATTACATCGGTATTTATAGGATGAACTTAAATAAGTACAATCCACCATTTTCAAACTTTTTGGTTTCGGGGGGATATTCTGGATTTTAGATGGCTTTAACCTACTCAAGGGGCAAATTTTGGCCTTCAAATGAGTCTTGCCTCCTTCCTTCAAATCAAGAAGCCATCAGAGTTAGAGGTGAAATTTTAGTTTCGGCTGTCTGTTGTCATGCGGATTTTATAGTTGGCTTTTTTTGTCCCAAAATTTATCCCAGTAAACTAGTTTTTTTTTCTGCCATTGGTGGAATTTTTTCCAAAATACTAGCGGGAGTAAAAATAGCCTTTTTACCCTCATTTATGCCATCAATATACGCAGGAATCCCTCCTAACACAAATTTAGATTTAAACACAGTCACACTCACAAATATCCGGAGGCGATAAAATGGCCATCTGAAGTGTAGGCGAAAGGTTGTGATTAGCCTCCAGGCAGTTGTCTGACTGGAATTGTATCCATCTAAGGGGTTTTTCTCTCCTTTGCTTCTACAATAGGAATGTCAATCAAACGGCTTTTAGCCATTGGATTGTAAGTTATGCCAGTAGAGGAAATGCTAATAAACTGAAAGGCTAGGGATTGTTTCCCGGTGACGATTTCCAATACCGTTATCATCCTATTGACGGGGGATAAGAGGCATGGCACTGATATACTCATACTTGGGTTTTTTTGGATATGACAACAGGGGTATATTTCTACAGTCTTAGTAGGTTGTGAGTTACCTCGGTTTGGTTGTTTGACTGGGATGGTATTCGTCTGTGGGAGAGGTTTTTCTTCATGATAGCCTCGATAGCTTTTAGTAATTGGGATTATAACTTCTACTGACAATGAAAATGCCAATAGACTGACAGATTGAAGACTGTTTTCCCAGGGGTAACAATTTCCAATACTCAGGGAGTGGTCGAAGCAAAGGTTATAATCTTTAAAAAGGCCTAAAAATCCTTCTTTTGCTTTTTGCCTCTTGACTTTGCCAGCTGTAGACTCATCCCTAAGGCATAATTTATTTCTCCCTGTTTACCGCCAAATTGATTCCTGTTTCCCCCAAAAGATTTCAAGCTGACTGCCATAGAGGGAGTCTGCCTGATTTTTTTTTGAAAGAAGTACAAATTATTCCTTACCCTCCATCTGCTAAATGGATGCCCGTTTCTCTGAATAGATTATAAGCCGACTGTTATAGAGGGCGGTTAATTTCTAGAAGGGGGAATAGAAACACAGACGGGTTGGGTTTGAGGGGTGATGGGTGTTTGCCTTTTATTATTTGTTTTTCCCCTTTGCTTGCATGTGGGGATGGAAAATGACTAGAAGACTAACCCTATTAAAACCTGACGAGTGATATAAAGTCCACAAGTGGAAAAACAGAAAATCCCTCCGCGGTAAATATCTTCAATTCCAAACGAGTTAATGGAAGTCTTCCCCCCTAGAAAAGCCACAAAAGTATGACTGGCACACAGTCTGTGTTTTAACTGTCTTTCCTGTCATCATAATATCATTTCCCCCGGTTTGATTACTGGACAACATCCGACTTTACGGCAGACATCTTCTGTCTAACCCCGACAACAGGAAAGAAGAATCACTGGCATTTCCTTGTTGGATTTTAAATCAAACAGCTGGGGAAGGAAAATATGTTGATGTCTGTTACAGAGAAAAAAAACAAACAGCTATATAATGTCTCTCTCACCAAGTGTTTCTCTTACCGGTAGACAAATCCCGTGTTGGTGTTTCTCAGGGAAGGGAAAAAAACAGGTTTTATGTCAGTGGCATTTGTTATACTCCCAGGAAGGCAGACTGCATGTTGACGTTTTTGTCATCGGGGGTAGACAAGGCGTGGGTTGTCGGTGTTTCTCATGCCAGAAAGAGGCAGATGACAAAAGAGGGGGGATTAGATAGCATCACACCCCCTTATGATAGCTAATTGTGTGCCCCATTCACCTGAGTCACACGACGCACATTCAAGACATCGGAAATATTTTTGATTCTGGTAATGGCTTCTGTAAATTGTTTATAGTCTGTGACATCAATGGTGAGGGAGATAGTGGCAGGTTTGCCAGCATGGGTTTTAACGGAGGCGTGGCTGACATTAATGTTTAAATCACTAAGTCTGCCCAGTATATCCCTGAGGATGCCGACTCTGTCAATAGTTTCAATTACTATGTCTACAGGGTAGGTGAGACTGCGACGGGGAGTATCGTTTCTACAGCAATTCCAAGAGACGGGGATAAGTCTTTCAGGGGGTATATGATGAAGATTAGGACAATCCCGATGATGAATGGAGATACCACGGGTATTGGTAACCACACCGATAATATTTTCCCCTGGCAGGGGTTTACAACAGCCGGCAATATGATATAACAACCCCTCGATGCCAGAAATGGGGTATTTGCCATTATCTTCTTGGCGGTATTCTTTGGTAGTGCCGGTGAAGGAGGTGTCAAGGAGAAGTTGGGATTTATCTGATTGGGACTGTTTATTTTCCTCTCTCAGACGATTAATAACCTGAGTGCAAGTTATTTCTCCATAGCCTAAGGCGGCTAATAAGTCGTCTACTTTTTGAAAATTAAATTTCTGAGCCACTCGTTGCATTACCTCTGATTTTAACAGAGACTCTAGCCCTGCATTGCCCAATTCTCTCTCTAATAATTCTCGGCCACGGGCAATATTCTCTTCTCGATGGTATTTTTTAAACCATTGACGAATGCGATTCCTGGCAGTGGGAGTTACAACAAAGTTTAGCCAGTCAAGACTCGGGTGACTGTTATTAGAGGTGATGATTTCTACTATATCTCCATTTTGTAAGGGCTGATCCAGAGGTGACCATTTGCCGTTTACTCTGGCACCCTTCATGTGGTTTCCTATTTCACTGTGGATATGATAGGCGAAATCTACTGGGGTTGCGCCTCTAGCTAGGGCAATTACATCCCCATTGGGAGTGAAAACATAAACATCGTCGTCGAATAGATTTTCTTTTAGGCCCTCCACATATTCCTGTGCATCTTTTAAGTCTTTTTGCCAGTCCAGTAATTGTCGTAGCCAAGTAAATTTTTGGTCTATTTCTGACCAACGTTTAAGGTTGGAATTTCCCGCTTCTTTGTACTTCCAGTGGGCAGCAATTCCATATTCTGCTATATAGTGCATTTCCAGTGTCCTAATTTGAATTTCTAAGGGGCGTCCATTGGTATTAAACACAGTGGTATGCAGAGACTGATATAAATTGGGTTTAGGCAAGCCAATATAGTCCTTAAATCTACCAGGAATAGGGCGGAATACATCATGGACAACTGCCAAGGCGCGATAACATTCGTCTTTGGTATTGACAATAATCCTAACGGCGGCGATGTCATAAATTTGGTCAAATTCCTTATTCTGACGTATCATTTTTTGGTAGATGCTATACAGGTGTTTTGGCCTTCCTTTAATTTCGATGGGCTTAATTCCAATTTCTTGCAACCGTTCGGTAATAATTTTTATTACTTTTTCTATTCTTGCTTCCCTTTCCGCCCTCTTTTCTGCTACTAATTTTTTGATGGTATTATAGGCTTCTGGTTCGAGGTATTTGAAGGCTAAATCTTCTAATTCCCATTTGAACTGCCATATACCTAAACGATTGGCTAAAGGGGCAAAAATATCCCTAGTTTCCTGGGCAATTTGACGTTGTTTTTCCGGGGGTAAAAAATCAAGAGTGCGCATGTTATGCAACCTATCCGCCAATTTGACTAGAATGACTCTTATATCTTGAGCCATAGCCATAAACATGCGGCGGAAATTTTCCGCTTGTCTTTCTGTTTTGCTGGAAAAATTGAACTTAGATAATTTGGTCACCCCTTCTACTAGACGGCGGACATTTTTGCCAAACATTTGTTCTATGTCCTCAAGGGTGGTGGGGGTGTCTTCTACCACGTCGTGTAACAATCCTGCGGCAATCATTTCACTATCCCCCCCCAAATCCTTAAGTAAATCCGCCACTGCAATAGGGTGTACAATATATGGCTCGCCGGATTTTCGGAATTGTCCCTCGTGGAGGGAATAAGCAAATTGGAAGGCGCGACAAATGAGATTATTATCCTTGTCATTTTGGTCTCCCAGTAGACATTCATTCAACCAGTCTGGGATTTTCACATTGTACCTAAAAGCCGAATTAGCGCCGTTTTCTGTTGCTGTTTTTTGGGTGGTTAAGGTAGTGGGACTCATAACTTTTCCTCTGTGTTTATCCTAATTTTTTAGCTATAATTAATGGGTAATATTGGGACATTAACTCCCCGGGAAAATGGGGTACAATGATGGGCGTAGTCTGTTAGATTAACTCCTCCCTTTGCGTGGGAGTTTTGTGGGGATTTTACCCCCATGGAAACAGCGGTCAGCCCGATTGTTTTTCCTCTTTTTCCTTACAATCGGGGAGGGGCGTCTCTGTTTCTATTTTGCTACTTTTATTTAGGCCTTGTCATAGGTTAGATTAGTTTATTCAATTGTAGCTCAGTTTTGTATAAATGTTACCTAAGTCACAAAGAGAATTGTTAGAGGAATGGGTAGGGTTGATGCGGCAGTTTCAGACAACCCTCAAATGTGGCCGGGAGAAAACAGTAGTGGCAAAGAAGTGGGAAGAGATAAAACAGTACTTCTATGGCCAAATTCTTCCCCTGGGGGATAATTCCCGTTGCTTAGCCTGGGTAAGAGAAACCCATCGCCTTTTAAGAATCCTCGATACCCAGCTTCTCTTCTGGTATTCTGCCAGGGGGCAAGACTCCCAACAACGTCACCTGGAACCTCTCCTACAAACTGTACAACGGATTGTAACACTTACCTTACCTTTGTAACCTCTTTGTTTTCCTCCAGTTTCAGTCTCTTCCAGGGAATTAAACTGAAAAAATGGGAAAAATTTTGTGGGAAATACTATTGACAAATCCAAAAAAAAGGGTATTATTTCTAACAATAAGGAGGATAGTGGGGGATTCTGACCCAAATAGGCCAGTAGGTATAAATACTCCCCCATATCTGTAGTTTTACTGTATTATTGTGTTCTCAGAGCTTCCCGGAGAATTAAACTGAGAAAATAGGAAAAATTTTGTGGGAAATGCTATTGACAAATCCAAAAAAAAAGGGTATTATTTCTAACAATAAGGAGGACAGTGGGGGATTCTGACCCAAATAGGCCAGTAGGTATAAATACTCCCCTGCTAATAGGGGTGAAAGTAGAAGGCAAGGGCGATAATGGTATAGGTGGCAAGTAGGAGAATGCCCTCCAGCCAGTTGCAATTGCCGTCGGCACTGATGGAATTGGCTATGAGGACGGCAACGGCTACTGCTACCAATTCAAAGGGGTTAAAGTTCAAGTCCATGGGTTGTCCTATTAGCCAGCCGACTATTACTAGGACTGGCGCCACGAATAGGGCGATTTGCAGACTGGAGCCAACGGCCACAGACACGGATAAATCCATTTTGTCTTTCATGGCTACAGTGATGGCGGTAGCGTGTTCAGCGGCATTGCCTATAATAGGGAGGAATATTACCCCTGTGAATAGGGGGGACAATCCGAGACTTTCCGTTGCCGATTCCAGGGAGTCTACTAGTAGTTCCGACTCTACTGCCACCCCTACTGTTACTAGGAATAGAATAAATACCCAGAATGGCAGATTGGGTTTTTCTGACTCTTCTTTTTCTCCTTTTATGTCTGCCTCTGCCACCTGGTATAGGTAGGAGTGGGTTTTCATGGAAAACAGTAGGCTTAACAGGTAAACGGAAATTAGTACTATTGCCACCGCCACCGATAATGCCTGCATGGTGGTAGGAGAGATGCCATCGGAGGTGAAGGCTACTGCGGTGGGGAGGAGAATTGCAATTACCGCCAAACTCATGGTGGAGGCATTTAAACGTGCCACACTAGGTTGGAAGTTTTGTTCCTTATAACGGATTCCCCCCAAAAACATGGCAAATCCCATTACCAAAAGCAAATTTCCTATTATTGAGCCAGTCAGTGTGGCTTTAACTACCTGTACTAGTCCACTTTTAAGGGCTACAATAGCCAGTATTAATTCTGTGGCATTACCAAAGGTGGCGTTTAGCAATCCGCCTATATTTGGCCCTGTTACTAGGGCTATATTTTCTGTGGCTTCCCCCATGTATGCTGCCAGGGGGATGATTGCCAAAGCTGCACTTAGGAAAACTATGGTTTCACTCCAGTGAAAATACTCGGCCATCAGGGAAAGGGGGATGAAAGCCAACAACAGGGCGAAAATTTGATTCTTGTTCATACTTTTTGGTTTTTTGGTTATGATGATTATATCAATTTTATGTCTCTTTTACAAAAAATTTTAAAACGTAATATTGCTAATCTTTTGGCCTATTTTTTACTTCCTGGTGATTCCTGTAAGGTTTGGCCTATAATAACAGATTTTTCCTATGACAACCCTATCTATCCCCCCAGCCTATGTTGGTTTTGCTAGAGGTTAAGTGGTAATATAAATGGCAAATATTTGGGAGCGTTTAGAGGTATAATGTTTCGGATGATCTAAGGGGTTAATTCCATGAGAATACTTCTAATAAGCAACGGACACGGCGAAGATTTAAATGCCAGTTTAATAGGAGAAAAATTGCGGATTATATGCCCTGAAATGGAGGTAGATGGTTTTCCGATTGTGGGGCTGGGGGAGAGTTATATTAGAAGGAATATTCCTGTAGTTTCTCCCGTCAAAAAAATGCCTTCTGGCGGCTTTATTTACCTCAATCCTGTTAATGTTTTTAAAGACATCTCCTCTGGACTTATTCTCCTTACCCTGCAACAGTTACATACCCTAAGCAGAATTAAGAGTAACTATGACTTTGTGGTAGCAGTGGGGGATACTGTTCCTCTTTTATTTGCCTACCTTACTGGAAAAAATTTTGTGTCGTTTCTGGTGTCATATTCCAGCTATTACGAAGGGAAATTAAGACTGTCTCCCCTAGACAGATTCATCCTTAATTCTCCCCGTTGTCTCCTGGTGTTTGCCAGGGATAGGTTTACTGCAGAAGACTTGAATAGACAGGGGCTAAAAAAGGTCTTATATGAAGGTTATCCCATCCTGGATACAATCAGCCAAAAAATCAACCTAAAACGCCCTTCTAAAAGGATGGTAGCCCTATTGCCAGGCAGTCGTTTACCCGAGGCTTTAAATAATCTTGCTATCCAACTCAGGGTGTGTGAAATTTTGGTAGAAGAATACGGGGGAATCTGGCAATTTTGTGCGGCAATAGTCATGGGTATAACTGACGATTTATTGTCTGAATTGGGGGGTAAGATAGGGTGGGAATATACGGGAGGCAAGTTGAGAAAAAAAGAGGTGGAGGTAGAAGTTTATCGGAATATGTTTGGGGAGATAATAAGCCAGTGTGATGTGGCAATTGGGATGGCAGGGACTGCAGTGGAACAAACGGTGGCAGTGGGGAAACCGGTAGTACAAATTCCGGGCAATGGCCCCCAGTTTACCTATCGTTTTGCCGAGGCACAACAACGTCTATTGGGATTAAATGTTATAACAGTAAAGCCTCATCTAAGCCTAGAAAAAAGATGCGAACAAGCAGGTTATTTAATCCAAAAAATAGTGAGAGACAAAGAATTTTTGAAGAAATGTGCCATTTTTGGGCGGGAAAGAATGGGGGAGACAGGGGGTTCAATGAGAATAGCAAAAAAAATTTTGGCTGTGATGAATGACACTTAAATACTATAATAATTTATCTGTTTAGCAGAGGAGAAAAGCAAATATGTCCGACTGGAAGGTAATTGAAGGAGGTATAACCGCACCAAAAGGGTTTAAATCATCGGGGATAGCCGCAGGATTGAAGGCATCGGGATTGCCAGATTTGGCTTTAATTTGGTCGGAGACAGAAGCCGTTGCCGCCGGCGTTTTTACCACTTCTGTAGTAAGGGCAGCCTGTGTAGACTACTGTCGCCAAAAATTACAAAAAAAGGCCACGGCTAGGGCAATTCTGTGCAACTCTGGACAGGCAAATGCGGCAACAGGGAAACAGGGATGGGAAGACGCCCTAACATGTGCCTCTGCCTTGGCTCAAGCCCTTAAAATAGACGCCGACAGCATCCTATTAGCCTCCACAGGGGTAATTGGAGAGAGAATCAAAATGGATGCCCTCCTCCAAGGAATACCACGGCTAGTGGCGGAATTGTCAGACAAAGGCAGTGAGGCGACGGCAAGGGCAATTATGACCACTGATTTAGTGCCCAAGTCCATCGCCCTGGAAACCACCATCGACAACCGCCCAGTGCGTATCGGTGGCATTGCCAAAGGCTCAGGGATGATTCACCCCAATATGGCCACTATGTTAGCATTTATTACCTGTGATGGACTAGTGTCCACCCAACTGTGGCAAAAAATGCTAAAACATGCAGTAGATTTAAGTTTCAATCAGATTACAGTAGACGGGGATACTAGTACCAATGATACCGTAATAGCCCTGGCCAATGGACAGTCTCGTGCCCCCACTATCACCCAATTGGACGAAAATGGCCTCAAATTACAGGCCCTCTTGGTTGAAGTATGTCAGTATTTAGCAAAAGCTATAGCGAGAGACGGAGAGGGGGCAACCTGTCTGATGGAGGTGGAGGTAAATGGTGCCCCAGATGATGCCGCCGCCAGACAAATTGCCCGCACCATTGCCGGCTCAAACCTAGTAAAATCAGCTATTTTCGGGCGTGATCCTAACTGGGGGAGGATTGCTGCCGCTGCTGGTAGGGCTGGTGTGCCCTTCAATCAGCAAGACTTGAAAATACAATTAGGTGACTTTTTGCTGATGGATAGGGGGCAACCCCTGAATTTTGACCGTCAGGGGGCGAGTCAGTATCTTCAACAGGCGGCCAAAGGAGAGTATCTTAAGACTGACACCGTTTTCATCCGTGTTTCTGTGGGCGATGGCCCGGGGGTAGGCAGGGCTTGGGGGTGTGACCTAAGTTATGATTACGTAAGGATAAATGCGGAATATACTACCTAACGACGACGGGGGATGTCATAGCGGAAAAAGTCGTAGGCCGCTACAGTGGCCGGGAAAATAGCCCTAGCCTCCGCTACTAAATCCTTCATTTGGATAGGGTTACCGGGGGCGTAACGGGGGCTAAAATGGGTGATGATGAGTTGTTTAACGCCGGCTGCCAGGGCTACTTGTGCCGCCATGGTGGTGGTAGAATGTAATTTCTCGAAGGCCATGGGGGCATCCTGGTGGGCAAAGGTAGCCTCATGGACTAGTACATCTGCATCCCTGGCCAATTCTACCGCATTATCACAGTAGATGGTATCGGTGCAGTAGGCGAATTTACGTCCGATTTCTGTTGGGCCACAAAAATCCTTGCCCACAAAAACCTTCCCGTCTAAGACGATGGTTTCCCCGGCTTTTAGTTTACCATACAATGGTCCGGGGGGGATACCTGCCTTTTTCGCCTTTTCCACGTTGAAGGGGCCGGGACGGTCTTTTTCTGCTACCCTGTAACCATAGGTAGTAACTCGGTGTTTTAGGGGGAGGCAGGAGACGGTATATTCTGCATCCTCGTAGATGAGGCCTGGTTCTACAGTAGAGATTTTAACACCGAAGGGGAAATAGGTATAAGAATACTTCATACAGGCTTTAAGATAGGGCTCAATGCCTGGTGGGCCGTATATTTCGATTTTTTCTGCATGAGCCCCCAGCCCACAACTGGCTAGTAACCCCATTAAACCAAAAATATGGTCGCCATGCATGTGGGTGATAAAAATTTTTTTTATCTGGGATATTCTCAAGTCACTACGGAGGAATTGATGTTGAGTGCCTTCCCCACAGTCGAATAGCCAAATTTCCCCCCTTTGCAGTAATCTCAGGGCTACTGCCGACACATTTCTTGTTTTAGTAGGTACTCCTGAACTAGTGCCTAGGAAGGTTATTTCCACTATCTTGAACTACAGTTATACTCTAGATTGAGACTTATTAGCCTATAATACCACTAGTCTAGGCCGGGACGTTTTTGGGGGAGGGGGTAAACTCGTTCTAATTTTCGCAACCACCAACCGCCAGCTACTGCTACAATGAGACATAGCCAGCCTGTAAGAGGTTTTAACAGTAAAAAGCCTCCCAAGGCAAAAAGGGTGCCGAAAAGCAGGAAAAGGGAGGCAATTACCTTCATCAAGTCTAGGGTTAGGTTTTGCAGGGGGGTTACGCCAGTGGCTAGCTGTTGTTTTCGCCACCCTATACCGGCAGGACGTACTCGCAGGTAAAATTGGTTGAGGGTTTCTTCCGATTCGGGGGGTGTCAGATACATGGCAGTAATCCAGACAACAGCAGTAAGGAGGGAGATAGTAATCAGACGCCAGCCAAAGTCTGTGGGGAAGATATTGAGATTGGGGATGGAACTGACTAAGCCTATAATAAAACCGGCTACCATCGCCGCCAACTCTGCCGCCGCGTTTATCCGCCACCAGTACCATCGGAGAATCAATACTAATCCTGGCCCTGTACCAATGGCTATTACAAGTCGAAACACAGTAGCCACGTCTTGGGCAAAAAAGGCGGCTAAGGCACCAAGAAACGTCACCACCACCGAGGCAATCCTCCCTACCAACACCAATTCTGCCTGAGATGCCCTAGGGGAGATAAAGCGACGGTACAAGTCATTGGTAAGATAGGAGGCACCCCAGTTGATGGAGGTAGAAACTGTACTCATGAAGGCAGCTATCAGGGAGGCTACTACTAATCCCAGGAGAAACGGTGGCAAGAATTCTGTCATCAACAAGGGGTATGCCAACTCAGGGTCTTCTAGGTTAGGATAGACAACAAGGGCTACTAGGGCTACTATTATCCACGGCCAGGTGCGGACTATATAATTTAGGATATTGAAACACCAGGCGGCTTTAAGGGCTTCCCTTTCACTCCTTACAGCTATCAGCCTTTGGATGAATTCCCCCCCTCCATCACTACGACGAAAACTCCACCATTGTACCAGCAGATAGGCAGCAAAGGTGCTCAAACTAATGCCAGCATTCTCTTTGGGGGGAAGGAAGGATAAAACATCTATCTTGCTGTTGGTGGCTACGGCAGGGATTAACTGGTGAATACCTCCCACATGGTTGATGGCAAAAATGGCTACTACTATTGCCCCTACTAAGGCTAGGAAAAACTGGAAAAAGTCAGTAACTACTACCCCCCACAAGCCCGAAAAACTGGAGTAAATCAGTACAATGATACTAATGGCCACCACAGTCCATAATTTACCATTTTCCCCCAACTGTAATCCTAGACTCTCCCACAACTGGAGGGCAGATATGACTTTTACCATGGCCAACATGGCATAGCCGATACCAATGCAGTTGATGGGCACGGCAAACAGAAATGCTTTTGTAGCGCGCAAGACTGCCGCCATCTTCCCCCCATAGCGGATTTCCGTCAATTCTGCATCTGTCAAAACCTCTGCCCGTCGCCACAGTCGGGCGAAGACATAAGTCATTATCACGTGGGTTATGGCAAAACTCCACCATTCCCAGTTGCCTGCTATCCCCCTTTTTGCTACTATGCCACAGATGTACAAAGGGGTGTCCACGGAAAAGGTAGTGGCTGCCATGCTAGTACCTGCCAACCACCAGGGAAGGGCACGTCCTGAGACGAAAAATTCTTCTATACTCTTACTAGCACGTTTTGCTAACTTTACCCCCAGCCACAGAGTTAATACCAGATAGAGGAGAACAACAATCCAGTCTATAATTTGCATGGATAAGATGCTTTTGTTTTCTTCTCTTTTACCCTCTCAACAATGGCCGTCAAATTGGCCTATTTTCCACGAAATTTTTGTTAGAATATTAACAGGTATCTGCCTATTGTCTGTGATTTGCGCCTCTTTGTCAATCATAGACTGAAGTCCTCATAAGGGTGTGTCGGCTAGGGGTAAAATACTACTCACCCCCAACCAACCCCCTCCGTATCCCACTGGGACTAATGGTCCTAAAGGTAAAAAAAGTCTAAAGGAAAGGAAAGAAAATAGTCTACAGGGGATACATTAGATTATAAAAAATTAAGGACACTTTTAACTCACCCAGGTTAACAACTGAAATTTTATAGATGAATAATTTAACTGAAACTTCTAGGAAAAATTCTTTTAGCCTCACCACTCCCCTCTACTACGTCAATGGTTTGCCCCACATTGGTAGTGCCTATACTACCATGGTGGCGGATGCTATTGCCCGTTGGCATCGTCTCCAGGGCAAGGATGTAATACTTGTAACCGGGAGTGACGAACATGGCCAGAAAATCCAACGGACAGCCGAGTCTTTGGGTTTGCCCCCCCAAAAACACTGCGATGGCATCGTGGCTAAATTTCAAGAATTGTGGGAAAAATTAGATATACAATATGATCGTTTCATTCGTACTACCGCCGCCAAACATGAGGCTATAGTAAGAGAGTTTTTCCAAAGGGTAAAGGCAAACGGTGACATCTACCTTGCCCAACAACAGGGGTGGTATTGTGTGGCTTGTGAGGAGTTTAAAGAGGAAAAGGACATCACTGAAGACGGGTATTGCCTCATTCACCCCAACCAAAAAGTAGAATGGCGAGATGAGGAAAACTATTTCTTCCGTCTGTCTCGCTACCAACAGGCTTTGGAAAAACTCTATGAAGAAAACCCCCATTTTATCCAACCGGAAAGCAGACGCAATGAGGTAATCAACTTCGTCAAACAGGGATTAAAAGACTTTTCTATCTCCCGTATTAACGTCTCCTGGGGTTTCCCTGTACCAGATAACCCCCAACATACCATTTACGTCTGGTTTGATGCCTTGTTGGGCTACGTTACTGCCCTTTTAGAAGAATCAGACGAGCCCACCCTGGCCAATGCTACCAAAAAATGGTACCCCTTTGACCTCCATCTTATCGGCAAGGATATCCTCCGTTTCCACGCCGTCTATTGGCCTGCTATGCTCATGTCTGCCAATCTACCACTCCCTAGGCAGGTGTTTGGTCATGGTTTCTTGACAAAAGACGGCAAAAAGATGGGCAAAAGTGTCGGCAATACCCTCGATCCCTTTGAATTAGTGGCCAAATACGGGACAGATGCCGTTAGATACTATTTTCTCAAAGAAATCGAATTAGGGGAAGATGGCGACTTCAATGAGGTACGATTTGTCAATACCGTCAATGCCGATTTAGCCGACGACTTGGGTAATCTTCTTAACCGTAGTTTAGGCATGTTGAATAAATACTGTAAACAAGGAGTGCCTACTTTTACCGGCAAAGATATACCCGATGACAATGAGATTAAAATTATGGGTATGTCTCTAGCAGACAAATTGGTTTCTGTCTATCAAAACTATCAATTGTCTTCTGCCTGTAGGGAAATCTTGAATCTCATTAAAACCTGTAACCGTTATATTGATGAGAAAAAACCTTGGAGTCTTTTTAAACAGGGTGAACAACAGGAGGTGGAAAAAATCCTCTATGTGGTTTTGGAATCCGTCCGTTTCGCTGCTTTCCATCTGGCACCCATTATCCCTAACATCAGCAACAAAATTTACCACCAACTAGGTTATTCTCTTGATTTTAATCAAAAAGATCTAGGCAAAAAAATTAATCTCTCCTCCCACGGCCAATGGGGAATTCTGCCTTTAAATCAGGATTTACCCAAGGCTGAACCGGTTTTTGCTAAATTGGCCTTACCCGTAACTAACAATTAAAATCGCCTCTTTTATAAGTCTATTTGGAGGTTTTGCTGGGAGAAAATCTTGGCAGAGAGAGATATTTTTTACAAAAAAACAAGAAAAAAAAAAAATAAGGATCTAAAAATGTGGGATAATTTTGATAACGATCCCGTATTTCCCCCAGATCCGATATTGGAGAATCGAGGAAGGGTGGCCATTTTCATCGATGGCTCAAACCTCTTCTACGCCGCCCTCCAATTGGGAGTAGAAATTGACTATACTAAACTATTATATCGTCTTACAGCTGGAGCCAAGCTACTCCGGGCCTTCTTCTATACTGGAGTAGATCGCACCAATGAAAAACAACAGGGATTCCTCCTATGGATGCGGCGGAATGGCTATCGTGTCATCGCCAAAGACTTAGTGCAACTACCGGATGGCACTAAAAAAGCTAACTTGGATGTGGAAATCGCAGTAGACTTGATGGCTTTGGTAGACTACTACGACACGGCAGTGTTAGTCAGCGGCGATGGCGACTTGGCTTATGCCGTAGATGCCGTCAGTTATCGTGGTGCCCGGGTGGAAGTGGTCAGCCTCCGCTCTATGACTAGTGATAATCTAATTAATGTGGCTGATCGCTATATCGATTTAGAACAAATCCGGGATGACATCAAAAAAACCCGTAAGGGTGGCCCTCCTGACACCTTCTCCCCTTACCATCTCATCGAAGGGAGGGATCCAGATGAATAAACTACAAACGTAATATCTCTTGCCCCCCCGCAAAGGCCACTAGGTTAATCTGTAAAGGGCCTGAGGCGTAGGTATTCTTGGCGGCAATAGTCCTAATTTCTTCTATTTGTTGTGGGGATGAGCGCACTTTTTGGATAAAATTGACTAAGGATATAATGGACCCATCCCCTACTATTATTTCCCCCAAGATACCCTCCCTCCTGGCCCTAAATTGACTGACAGAAATTAAAAAGTCCAATTTCTCCTGTAATTCTCCACTGTTTAGGTCCTTTTCCTCAATAGTAATAGAGGCAATAGGCTGATTCTGTCTGTATACTAGCACATTGGGGGTAACATCAGCAAAAACCCTAATTTTCTCCTCTCCTACTACATAATTCCCTGCCGATATTATCCTAATAAGATATTGACCCGGTGTTGCTATTTGTTGTTTTATTTGTTCCACCTGTGCCCTAGTAATTGTTACATATCTTTCCCTAGGCAGCTGATTTCCATTTCCATACCCCAGCATCCGCATTACTCCTCTATTCGCTTCATTCAGAATTACATCTATTAGAGTAGTTAAATCCCTATTTTCTCTTGTGTCTACCAAGGTTATATTCAACACTTGTCCCTTTAGAATTGCTATTGGCCTTTCCCTTAAATATTGATAGGTTTGATAGTACTGTTCTAAAATTTCCACCTCCTTTCTGTAAAAAGCCAATTCTCTCTCCAAATTCCCTAACTCCTCTTCCTTCATCGCCAAAAGCTCCTCATTTCTGGCGATCATTTTATCTATTTCTGCTATTTTTGTATCCCTTTCTTTGATTTGCGCTTCCAGTTTTTTCCGATTGTATTCTAGTTTTTTCAAATCTTCTGATAGTCGCTTCAGTTTGGCTTCTTTCTCCCTCAAAGCCTTATCCTTCTCCTCTATTTTTGCCTGTTGAAATAGTAATCTGCCTTCCTTCTTTTTCAACTCGTTGTTTTGCCTGGCGATTAACATCTCTAGTTCCTTTTTTTGTTTTTCCAGTTTCTCCTTTTCCCCGAGGAGACGCTGTTTATCTTTCAGAATAATACTTACTTCTTTCTTGAGTTTTTGACTAGCATCTATATACTGGTTTATGGTATTTAAGGCTTCATTAACTTCCCTCTCTTTTAAAGCTAACTTTCGGGAGGCATTTTCCTGTTTTTTTTGAGCCTCCAGTAGTTGAGATTGTACTCGAATCTTCTCGTTTCTAACAGCTTCTAATTCTTTGGAAAGCTGCCTCCTTTTTTTGAGAATTTCATCCAGTTCAAAAACCCCTTGACGAAGAGAACCACTAAGTCCAAATAATAGCAAAAGAGTAGTAGCGGAAATACAAACACCAGTAACAATGGTGACTAAGGTGGCAGTTTGTCTAGGGCGAAGATTAAAAATGGTAAGTCGGGCTTTTCCTACCTTTGTCCCAATTCTATCCCCTAAAGCGGCAATTAATCCCCCCAAAACCAAAATAGCAATGATGAGAATATAAGCGCTAGTCATCTAGTTGCAAAAGACCACCCAGTGCTATAATCAAATAGGGTAAAGTTGGGATAGGGTGCGGGGAGAAAAAAGGAGAAAACTAGGCAAATTGTTGACTCAAAGAAACAGGATCATGCACCGTAATTTTCTTCTTGTGGATGGAAATTAAATTCTGTTGTCTTAACTCCCCTAATAAACGAGTAACGGTAACACGAGTAGAACCAATGGCCTCAGCAATAGCCTGATGAGACAACTTCAGGTCGATTGTAACACCATTAGGCCCCGGAACACCAAAATCCCGACAGAGAATCAATAAAAAACTCACCAGTCTGGAAGCCATGTCACGATGTGCTAGGGTTTCTATCATCATTTCTGTTTGTAATATTCTAGAAGAAAGACCTTGTAACATCAAACGGGATAACTCGGGATTTTCCGCCAAAGCCCTTTGAAATTGCTCCACCGGCGCCGATAATAATTCTACCGGTGTAAAGGCCACGGCGTGATAAAAACGATCCGACTTTTGACCTGTTACAAGAGATAATACACCAAAAATACTGTTCTCCCGCAACAGGGCAACAGTAATCTCCTCCCCCGCCTCGTAAAGACGAGACAGTTTCACTGCACCTTTGAGGAGAAAATAAACTCTTTCCGCTGGATCACCCGGGAAGAAAATGGTTTTACCCCGTTCATACTTTTCTACTACAGGGGTGTGACCCGGGGCACCAATTTGCCGGAAAACCTCCGCTAGGGATTTCTCAGGAGAAAACGCAAACTGCATAGGGGCAATATGTATAGGAAAATGACCAATAGTTGTTTCTATAAGTGGATCAGTTTAGCGGATAATTATCATCACAATACAGAAAACTTTTGCGATAATCAAGGATATGTTGGACCTAACTGGAAAAAACGCCTTAGTTACCGGCATAGCTAACAATAAGTCCATCGCTTGGGGAATAGCACAACAGTTACATAAAGCTGGTGCCAACATAGGTGTTACCTACTTGCCGGATGAAAAAGGGCGTATGGAAAAGAAGGTGGGAGAATTAGTACAACCCCTCAATCCCAGTCTTTTCCTCCCCTGTAATGTCCAAGACGACGCCCAAATAGATGCCACCTTCGCCGCTGTTAAGGAAAAATGGGGTCACATAGACATTTTAATCCATTCCCTAGCCTTTGCCCACAAAGAAGACCTGTCGGGGGATTTCAGTAAGGTTTCCCGCAGTGGCTTTCAGGTGGCTTTAGACGTCAGTACCTATTCTCTCATCCGTCTGGCACAGGCAGCAAAACCCCTCTTTCGCCCAGGTGGTAGTATTGTCACCCTCACCTATCTGGGCGGCGTTAGAGTCATCCCTAATTATAATATCATGGGTGTGGCCAAGGCTGCCCTAGAAATGAGTGTCCGTTATCTTGCCGCCGAATTTGGCCCACAAAACGTCAGAGTTAATGCCATTTCCGCTGGCCCCATTCGTACCCTTGCTTCTTCCGCCGTTGGTGGTATACTAGATATGATCCACCATGTAGAAAAAGTGGCACCCCTCCGTCGCACTGTCACCCAAATCGAAGTCGGTAACGCCGCTGCTTTCCTGTGTAGCGATTTGGCCAGTGGCATCACAGGACAGATTCTCTACGTGGATGCCGGTTATGAAATTATGGGTATGACTCCTCCCTCCTCTTAATATTTCCCCTTTCTGGACTCCCCCTTCCCGGGGAGTAATTTCCTCCGCCCTTTTGGTAATTTCCCTCACAAATAGGCCTATTTAGTCTTATTTTTCTCTTCAAAAATCTCCACTAATTTGTTATAATTACTATCCTAAGGCTGGTGACTAATTGGCTACTTTGTGTTCCATCCAAACCCTAACACTGGACAATCAACAAAATGGAATCTGAACTAGATTTCCTCTTCCATCTCAACCCCTCCCAGAAAAAGGCAGTAGAACATTTTTGTGGACCATTACTAGTAGTTGCAGGGGCTGGGTCTGGAAAAACTAGAGCCCTTACCTATAGGATAGCTAATCTCATTTTAAAACACAATGTTGAACCAGAAAAAATTTTGGCTGTCACCTTTACCAATAAGGCAGCCAAGGAAATGAAGGACAGAATCGAGAGGATTTTCGCTGAAAAAATCGCCCAGGAAAGATATGGCACTAGGTGGGAACTTCTGGGAGAATTAGAACAGAAAACTATTCAATCCAGAGTCTACAAGCGGGTTACCAAAGACTTGTGGATTGGGACTTTCCATAGTCTCTGTGTGAAGATCCTCCGCTTTGATATTAACAAATATAGGGACGAAAGGGGAAGAAGTTGGGATAAAAACTTCACTATCTTCGATGAAGAAGACTCCCAGAAACTCCTAGACCAGATTATCACTAAAAAACTAAATCTGGACGAAAAAAAATTTGACCCCCGTACTGTACGTTATCAGATAAGCAAAGCCAAAAACCTGGGTTTATCCCCCAGAGACTATCTTAGGGAATATCCAGACTACAGGGGAAGAGTTATAGCAGAGGTATATGAAAATTACCAGGATGAATTAGCTAAAAACAATGCCCTGGATTTCGACGATTTGATTCTGGTAACCGTAAAATTATTTCAGCAAAATGAGTCTATTTTAGGTTATTGGCACCAACAATTTAGACATATCCTGGTAGATGAATATCAGGATACCAACCGGATTCAGTATGATTTAATTAGGCTTCTGGTAACCAATAATGAACCGGATAAAAGTTACTGGAATTGGGAAAATCGCTCATTATTCGTGGTAGGAGATGCGGATCAATCCATCTACTCCTTCCGCATGGCAGACTTCAAAATATTGCTGTCTTTCCAAGAGGATTTCGGGGACAATCTCCCAGATGACGAAACAAAAACAATGATAAAATTGGAGGAGAATTATCGCTCCAGAGAAAATATACTCCAAGCAGCAAACGTATTAATTGAACACAACAAACAGCGAATAGATAAGGTATTAAAACCTACCAGAGGCGCTGGCGAAGACATCTATCTTTATGAAGCAGAAAACGAAAAAGATGAGGCAGTATTTGTCTGCAGACAAATTCAACAACTAGTGAGGGAAAATGAAGAATTGAATTGGGGAGATTTTGCCATTCTCTACAGAGTAAACTCCCAGAGTAGGCCCTTTGAAGAAGAGTTAATAAAAAGAAATATACCCTATCAGGTGGTGGGGGGATTAAAATTCTATGAGAGAATGGAAATCAAAGATGCACTAGCCTACCTCAAAGTAATTGTAAACCCGGCAGATAGTATTAGTCTTCTGCGAATAATTAACAAGCCAAAAAGGGGAATTGGCGATACTACCATTGATAACCTCTTAACGGCATCTAGGGAATTAGGTATCCCCCTGTGGGAAATTATCACCGACACCACCACAGTCAACAGTATAGCCGGCAGGGCTGCCAAAAGTATCCTAGCATTCGCCCAGTTGATTACCTCTTGTCAGGAAATGTTAGCACAAGGGGTGCCTGCAGTAGAAATCCTACACTATGTCTTGACAGAGTCTGGTTACTATCAAGATTTACAAGAGAAAAACACCGACGAGGCAGAAAACCGACTACAAAACCTCCAAGAGTTGGCTGCCGCTATGTCACAATTTGCCGCAGAAAACGAAGATTCTAGTCTACAGGCATTCTTGAATAATGCTTCCCTTGCCGGCGATTTGGACAAGCCACAAGATGGCAAGGCAGTTTCCCTTATGACTCTCCATGCCGCCAAAGGACTAGAATTCCCCATCGTCTTTCTGGTAGGATTAGAACAAGGACTATTCCCCCACCATCGCAGTTTAAAAGACTCTCTTTCCCTGGAGGAAGAAAGGCGGTTGTGTTATGTGGGTATCACAAGGGCGAGAGAACAGTTATTTTTGAGCTATGCTAGAAAGAGGAATTCTTGGGGGGGTATAGACAATTGCATGCCTTCTCAGTTTTTAGATGAGTTGCCGCCGGATTTAATAGTCAAAGACATACCTACTATCCTCCGATACACCCCCTCCACAGCTACATCCCCCAGAAAAGCAGAATTGCCCATCACTTGGCAGAAGGGAGACAGGGTTTTCCATCCCACCTTTGGCGAGGGTATTGTGACACATCTGTTGGATTTAGGCAAAAAAAATACCCTAGTAGTACAGTTTCCCTCTGGTAGAAAAATCATTAACCCCAATCACAGCAAGTTAGAAAAAATCTCCTCCGGGGGGATAGTAGGGAATAGGGGTTAGAGTGGAGGCTTGTCTTTCTGGTGGGTGGCTGTGGGAGTAAATCAATATAGTGTTATAATGTCAGCTAGGGGGTAGACTGGTGGAAAGAATGAAGGCAATGAAATCCAACCCGCTGGCCAACGCCAAAACCTTGGAAAAACCCTGGTGGAATCGCCCTTTATTTGGCAGTGTTAGTCTGGTGGAAAGAATTTGGGGTTTTTTTCACCGTCAGCCATTGCCGGAATTAGCATTATCCCTCCATGACACCGAATTAAATACTTTAACCGACCTTGAACCGAGTATCAGAATGTTGGACAATGAACAGTATACCCCCGAATTCCTGTTTTACATGCGGGTTAGACGCAAAATAGAGTCCAACCAGGATGATTACAAAGGGCTACAAAGTTTTGTTAAAATTTTTACCTTCATCCTAAAACATCTCAATCAGTTTCGCACTCTTAGAAGGGTAGAGTTAGACTTTCAGGGAAAAACACAAGCGGAATTGTACAATTTTATTGGTGAACAGTTGAACATTATCCCCGAGCCGGTTTTGTTTCGTCAAGTAGTTTTGCCAGAAGTAGATAAACTGATAGATATTATCCGCAATGAGCCTACGAAAAACGCCCTTTTAGCCTATAAAATAGCCCTGGAAACTGTTACCGAGGAAGCGATAGGTTTACACCTCTTGTCCCTTTTTAAGCAATATGATTGGCCGGATTTTTCCATTTTTGCCACCATTGGTGATATTCTCAATAAACTGAAAAAACAGGATTTAAGGAATCTCAAAGCCTTGGTGTTAGTGGCTAAAGTTTACTCTGAACAACTGGCTAAAATAGGTCAGATAATTGGTATACCTGCAGATGATAATCAGGTAATTGTCTATGCCAAGATAATTCAATATATTGCCCTATCCAACCGCTATGAAAATCTAGTATATCGTTTTGAACAATTATTGGAAAGTTTGAGGAAGTGGAAAAGACACTACGATACCCTCCTGGAAATCAGACAAGAATACCCCCCACACAAATACAAACTCCCCCCCTCCTTTTCCAAACCCATTCCCGGCGAGAATATCTACCTAAAATACCAGGAATTTGTTACGGCCTAAAGTCCAATATAACACCATCAAGCTATACCTGAGCCATACTGCCACATGTCTAGATAACGTTGATAGTAATATTTTGCCCGGGGAGGAAGGTGTGTTGTTAGGGGTTTTAGGGATGAGGCAAGGGGATACAAACCTGTGTAAATGCCAAGGTTAAGGTAATGTCTTAGCCAGTCTAACAGTATAGGAAAGTCTGGCAGTAAAGGTAAAACCAGACGAATGTCTACCTGAGGCAGCGTCTTTGTCAAACCGGCAAACTGTATCACGTCTTGTAAAAAAGGTTTTAATACCTCTTGTCCCATTTTAGCCATTACCTGAAATACTGCACTCATCAACTGATTGATTTCATTGCCAGACAGCCGTTTATTGTCAGCTACCATCATGGTTTTTTGGAATAGCCAAGTCACAGAAAGATTGGGTTGATAGGGTTGAATTAAGACTAAATCCCGGCAAGAAAGATAATCTCCCTGTAAAGCCTCATCAATAGCAGTAGTCAGACGGGGAAGATGACGTAACATGGCGGCAAAACCACCAAAACTCACCGGCGACTGCATGCCACTACTATCCCCCACTGCTATTATCCTATCCCATGGCATTTGTAGGGGACTTTGGTAGTAGGCTGGGAAAAAGCCAAACAAAAATCTTTTAAACTCAATCTCCTCTAAAGCTATATTCTGATACTCCGGCAATAGACGAAGATACTCTCCCATTAACTTTCTGAGACTAATTCTTTCCGGTTTGGCATCAGTATAGGTAAACAGATATGTAGTACGTCCTTCCTTTGCCGGAAATGCCTCCCAAAAATACTGGTATTGGTTAATAATAGGCGTGAAGGTGTAAATCAAGTCTCCAGTTTCATTTTCCTTAAACCCTTTTCCACAACTGCCTACCACTAAACACACCCCTTCTGGTTTTTGATTTCTCCTCGCCTGTTTTACTATAGGGGAAAAATGCCCCATGCAGTCGATTAATAGTCTACAGGTGAGGGTTTGGCTATTGGTTTTTACCTCCACCCCGCCAATCCCCACCGTGGCATTTTCAAAGCTATTATTTTCGATAACCACTCCTTTTAATTGCTCAAATTTTTCCCTAATCTTTGCTATTAGTATTCTTGGGCTTACTCCTATATTTAAAACGTCTTTCACCCACAGGTGGTATCCCTTATAAAATCCAATCCTCGCTGGGTTATACTCGGTATAAATTGCCTCTGATAACTCTTTTTCTGTCAAAAGGCCTAATTCTAACAGACAATTCAACTCTTTTCTCGAAATATTCCACTCTTGTTCCCTTCCTCGCAATAATCCTTTTTCTATCACCGCAACTTTATATCCCTTCATTTGCAAGGTGGTAGCTAAAAAAATGCCCAAATTACCTCCACAAACAATCACATCATAATCATTGTCTCTCAAGGGAATATCTCCGCTGTTAACTACCCGTTTTGGGGAAAAATTGTCCTTCCTAAATTTCTCCCACAGGGAATCTGCTTGTAGTAATGCTTTTTCTGTTTCTGGAGGCAGTTTTATACTCTCAAATGACATAGACACTGACACCTCAATAACAGTCTACCAGGGAGAATTGAGTCTATTATGTTGTATAAGATAGTCAATTACAAAAAAGCCTATGAGTGAGAAAAAGTCCTTTGAAGAAAAGGCATTATCATTGAACACAGTACCAGAAAAATTGGCGGAATTAGCGAGGCATCCAAATCCAACAATACTTCGGAAAGTCATTGCCAATCCCCAGACGCCTAAGGAGATTGTTTGCCAGTTGCTTCAAGAAAACCCCTATCTGATTACCGGCGTTGGGGATGAGATTATAGAAAACCTATTAACCCATTTTGACTGTCTCCCCCCTCAAATTTTCCCTATACTATTCGAGTATAAACCAGTCTTGATATTAAAGGCCGAGAGGGTTGACATATGGAATAATCTAAAAAGGAAGAAGAGACTAGGGAAGATAAATCTTACTGGCATCTCGTTGGAATACAAGAATCTGGCTGGTGTAGACTTGAGAAATGTAAACCTGACAGATGCGACTTTGCGGGGGGTTAATCTTAGGGAAGCGGATTTGAGAGGGAGTAATCTCACGGATGCGGATTTAACCACTGCCGAATTAACTGGTGCTAAATTAACCAATGCCCGTTATTCCTACAGGACAAAATGGCCCCCCCATTTTAATTATACAACCTGTGGTGCCATAGGACCTTATGCCTGTCTGAGGGGTGTCTCTTTGAGGGGAAGGGATTTGAAAGGGGTAGACTTATGGCGGGCTTGTTTAACTGGTGCCGACTTGACTGGTGCCAACTTGGCTGATGCCAATTTTGGCGAGGCTGATTTAACTGGTGCTATCCTTGACGGGGCCTTTTTAAAGGGGGCTAATTTGCGCTATGCTAATTGTGAGCGTGCCAGTTTTAAGGGGGCCAATTTACAACAAGCTGACTTGGACTATTGTAACCTGAAAAATACCGATTTCAGTCAGGCTGACTTGTCTAAAATTCATGCCAGAGACAGTGATTGGCGGTATGCCTGTCTGGGAAATGCCAATTTAGAGGAGGCAGATTTAGAAAAAGCCAGATTACATGGAGCACACATAATAAATGCCAGCTTCTGGAAGGCGGATTTGTGGCATGCCGACTTTACGGATGCTATTGTGCGGCGGGTTTCCTTCCGTCGGGCTAAACTGGAATATGCCGATTTTACGGGGGCTTATTGTCATGATACCAGTTTTGAGGGCGCCATTTTAAGACACACTCTTTTTCCCGACGACTTTTAGATGCTATTCTATGTTTGGCATAACTCTTTTTCTCTTCCTACATGAAAAAAAACTCCCTGGCTAGGCAATTTTGGATTTTTTCTCTTGGCAGAATGTTGTTGCAATTCGGCTCAGGTTTTACCCTTTTTTATGCATCTTTATACTTTGTAAATGAGCTGAATTTTTCCCCAACTTCTGTAGGAATAGTTTTAGCAAGTAGTTCAATTACCGGAGTATTAGGACGGTTTTTTGGGGGTATTTGGAGTGATTCTGCCAAATGGGGGAGGAAGAAAACTATACTATTGTCTGCCTTAGTATCTGCCGTGGCTGACATATTTCTCATTCTGACTAACAGCTATTTTTTCCTGTTATTAGGTAACCTATTGATAGGATTAGGAATTGGTTTGTATTGGCCACCGGCTGAGGCAATTGTGGTAGACTTAACCACTAAAAGTCAAAGGAATTTTGCCTTCGCCTTAACCCGTTTTAGTGACAATCTAGGTTTAGGATTGGGGGTAGCCGTAGGGGGATATTTGATTTCCCTCACCGGCGACTATCGTCTTTTGTTTGTCATAAATGCTATTTTTTTTGTGATATTCTATTTCCTTGTCAAACTAGCTATAAGGGAAACCTATGGGGGAGAAAGAGTCAATCCCTGGCTGGGGTGGCAACAGGCTTTGAGGGATAAAAAATTATGGCTATTTTGCCTTGCCAACATCCTTTTTACCAGTTACGTGTCTCAAGTCCAATGTATCCTCCCCCTTTATTTTGCTAACTTTGTATTAGACGAGGCCTTTTCCATTACTAGTCTTAGTAGCATCTTCACCCTTCATATGGCGTTTGCCACCCTATGGCAATTACCAGTAGTAAAAATCCTTAACCGTTTCACCCCTATTCAAGGGTTGATGCTATCCTCTGTCACTTGGGCTATCAGTTTTTTGTTAATATGGACGACGGCTAATGTAGAAACTAATGCTCTCTATTGGGGTATTACAGCTGTATTAATAGGTTCTTTAGCCTTCTCCATCTATAATCCCGCCGCTTCTGCTTTTGTGGTAGACTTAGCACCAGTTTCTTTTCGTGGTGTCTATTTTGCCATTCATTCGGAGTGTTGGGCGATTGGCTATTTGATAGGACCTCCTTTGGGGGGTTGGGTGTTAGACTTAGGTTATAATTACGTCCACGACTTTTGGCTTTTTCTCAGTCTAACTGCCATTCCCATCATTTTCATCCTATATATTCTCCACCGGCGTCTTGAGATTTCTGCTAATAGATAAATCCCCTAATATTCTGTTAATTTCCCTTTCAAATACCACATGACCCCTGTTAGTTTTTCCTCCAAAGTATACCATATCATCCTGTTGTAAAACCCATATTTGTGAAAACGAAACATAGCTAACTACTACCCCAACCATCAAAACAGCAAACCCAAAGTACACAATTGGCACGCCTGGGTCTGACTTAATTTGTAAGCCTGTAGCGCCAATTATGTCTACTATTTTAAGGGTAAGGCCATCCAGTTGTATGGGAGTATTCAAACGAGTCGCCTGGAGAAAATTCCCATCCATGCCATAGAGAAAAACTGTGCCTTGTAAGTCTTTGGCTATGAGAGAAATTCCCTTACTTAAGTCTGGGGAGGTAGGAATCCAAGTGCCCCAAATCTTCCCTCCATTTTCTGTGGTTAATTCTGCCATAGGTAGTTGTAAAATGGGGCTGTTATTAATCTGGAATTTTATGCCGGCAATAGTCCAACTAGTTTGATAAAATGTGATGCCATTATAGCGAAGAGGATGGTTAACATAGATGGTTTTTTCTGGAAGTACATTGCCATCTTTTGTAATAATAGAAAGACGAGAATAGAATTGGTCAACGGTGCCATCTGGCCTATAATCAATCCAAAACTTGTTGACTTTTACCTGAAAGGATTTGGCTTTGTCAAGATTAGCAAATCGGCCTACATGCAGGAAGTTGTTAATGGTAAAAGTCTGACTACTGGGAATCATCTCCTGTGCCAAAAAACCAGAGAAGGCACCCCACATTGCCCCGATTAGTACTATAATAATCCCCAAATGGACCAGAATAGGTCCCATTCTCCCTACCATCCCTTTTTGGGCGTAGAGACAATGGTCATTTCTATAAATTTTATAGCCATACCTGCCGACTACAGATTCAACTTCCCCTAAGGATACTCCCTGTAGCTGAAGAGAAAATGCCAGCTTATTAAACTGTCTAGGATTGTCATAGTATTGCCATATTCTTGCTGCTTTTAGGGCGGGGATTTGTCTTTTAAAAGTACAGGTAGTCAAACTAGTGCCAAAGAGAAACAAAAGGGCTAAATACCACCAGGTAGTATAGACGTGATCCAATCCTAAAAATACCAAAAATTTCCAGGTGATAAAACCAAAAAGTGCTGGTTTTTCTGGATAGTTTTGCTGGTAGAAACTAAGAGGCTGGTTTTGCTCAATTATAGTACCGGTTACACTAAAAAGTGCTATTAGTAATAATAACAATATTGCTAGACGCAAATCGGCAATTATAGTAACAAGACGCCGAGACAATAATCTCAAAGTAACCATAACCAAGCAGAAAACCAACTGTACAGGCTTACCATTATAAACCCCATCTAGGGGCCTATTGCCACAGAGTATAGGTTTTACCATTACACACCCCCCTAACCTCTGCCAAGAAGGAGAGGGAGGTACTAATATAGAAGTATTGTTGAGAAATGTAAAGAGAAATATGGCAGATCACCTAATCCGGGCGACAGCGGCGGATGGAGGCATTCGAGCTGTAGGAGTCATAACGACAAAAGCAGTACAAGAAGCCAAAGAAAGACACCAACTGTCCTATGTAGCCACGGCGGCTTTGGGAAGGGCAATGTCTTCGGGTTTGTTGTTGGTATCTAACATGAAAAAGGAGGGGTCTCGTGTTAACATAAAGATAAGGGGTAATGGACCTCTTGGCGGTTTGCTGGTGGATGCCCGTCTGGATGGCACAGTGAGAGGCTATGTGGGCAACCCGAGGGTGGAATTGCCTCCCAACCAGCAGGGGAAGTTGGATGTTGGTGCGGCAGTAGGTAGACAGGGGTATTTATATGTAGTCAGAGACATGGGCTACGGTTACCCCTATTCTAGCACGGTGGAATTGGTATCTGGAGAAATAGGGGAGGATATTGCCCATTATCTAGCTACCTCTGAACAAACCCCCTCTGCCCTAATGGTGGGAGTCTTTGCCGATAAACAGGGGGTAACGGTTTCTGGTGGCCTTCTGTTACAGATTCTACCAAAAGCTGCAGAGGAACCTCAACTGGCAGAGACTCTTGAATCCCGTATCAGCCAACTGGGGAGTTTTACCTCTCTTTTGCGACAGGGGAAAACCCTCACGGATATTTTTGAGGATTTGCTGGGAGATTTAGGCTTATACATTTTCCCAGAAATCCAGATGGTACGTTTCCATTGTAACTGTTCCCTTGAACGAGTTTTAGGGGCATTAAAAATGTTGGGGGTGGACGAGTTGGAGGATATGATTGTCAAGGATGGTGGGGCAGAGGCTACCTGTCAATTTTGTGGCAAAACCTATTGGGCTAATGTAGACCATTTACACGGTTTAATAGAGGAGTTGAAGGCAGAAAATTTCTAACCTTTTTTCCCTAGTTTATTGTAGATTTCTCTGGCTATATTTGGGGGGACAAGATGGTCAATATTTCCCCCAAATTTTGCTATCTCTTTCACCACGCTACTACTAATAAAACTCAACTCAGTATTGGTAGCTAAAAAAACGGTTTCTATGGAACTTTCCAGAGTTTTGTTGATATGGGCCATTTGTAATTCGTGCTCAAAATCCGACATTACCCTCAGGCCCCTCAATAAAACCCTCGCCTTTTTCTTCCTGGCATATTCCACAGTTAAACCTTGAAAACTATCTACCTCTACATTGGGAATTTCTTTGGTACATTCTCGGATTTGATTTACCCTTTCCTCCACAGAAAAAAGAGGCTGTTTACTGGGGTTTCTTAACACAGCTACAATGACCTTTTCAAAAAGGGTGCTACTGCGCTTAATTAAGTCTAAATGCCCCAAAGTGATAGGATCAAAACTGCCGGGATATATCGCAATCATGAGGAAAAACAGGGAGAGAGGGATAGCCCAAACAACAGTGAATTAGGAAGGAAAAGATGAGAATTTTTAGTTGTCTTTAATTTCTACTTGTTTGTCGAGAAACTGCTTATTATTTTTGGAAAGTTTCTCCAACTCGGGTAAAAATTGCTCACTGGCAAATTGAGGTAAAATTTCCTTGATAAATGCCTCGGCAGCCTTGGAGCGATAACGGTTAGAATTGACAATAACCGAGAGAATCCTCTTAATTTCCACATCTTGAATATGGACACGACGGAGGATTCCCATTTTTAACTCCTTTTCAATGGCGGTGACGGAGACAAAGGCGGCACCTAACCCGGATTGTACAGCATTTTTGATGGCCTCGATGGAATTTAACTCCATCCCGACTTTTAACTCATTGGTGTTGATTTGACAACGAGTGAGGATTTGATCGATGACCTTTCTGATGGTGGACTGGGAGTCCAAGGTGATGTACTGCAAATTATACAAATCCTCCTTGGAGATGGTTTCCTTCTCTGCTAGGGGATGATTGGGAGGCAAAATTAAGGCTAACTCGTCTTCTGCATAGGGTATTATCTGCAGTACATCTTGTAGTTCGGAAGGCACTTCACCTCCAATAATGGCTAAGTCTACCTGCCCATTAGCCACCGCCCAAGAGGTGCGACGGGTGGAATGAACTTGTAGTTGCACTGAAACATAGGGATATTTCTGATGGAAGAGGCCAATCATGCGTGGCAAAAGGTAGGTGCCGGTAGTTTGGGAGGCGCCAACAATAAGGGTACCCCCCTGGAGATTCTGTAAGTCTTCCAAGGCGCGACAAGTCTCCTGGCAGAGGGTAATAATTTTTTCGCCATAGGCCAGAAGGAGACTGCCAGCTTCGGTGAGTTGGGCTTTCCTCCCTCCTCTGTCAAAAAGAGGCACAGACAATTGTTTTTCGAGATTTTGTATCTGTAGGCTAATGGCAGGCTGGGAAACAAATAGACTGTCAGCCGCCTTCTTGAAACTGCCTTCCTCGGCGATGGCCTTTAAAATCCTTAATTGATCGAGAGAGAAGGGAATTTCTGACATGTGTTTCTTCAAGGGGTAACAATACTACGCTAAAACTAATAGAACAGATAAGGATTAGGCAGTTTTTGAGTTCAATGGGCAATCATAATATACAATAGGGACTTTAGATAAGAATTAATTATATATCTAATCTTCCAGTATAAACCCTATGTTGGCGTTTTTCCCGCAGGCTTTGTTTTTTTTTACCCATAACCACCCTTTCTCCTTCCCACTGCCACAATGGTTAACTGTCAGTCATTTTATCATGCTTGCCCTGATTTTGACTTTTGCCCTACTTCACAGTGGTTTGGCGGCTTTGAGGATGTGGGGTGAGAGGATAATAGGTGCAAGGCTGTATCGTCTGTTGTTTGCTGCCGTGAGTATCCCCATGGCGACGATTTTGATTATTTACTTTGTCAATCACCGTTATGACGGCTTGGTGTTATGGCAACTGCAGGGGGTTAGGGGGGTTAGGGAGTTAGTCTGGCTTCTGTCTGCCATCTCTTTTCTGTTTCTCTACCCTGCCACCTTTAATCTGCTGGAGATTGCTGCTGTTGCCAAGCCCGAAGTTCATTTGTATGATACCGGCATTATCCGAATCACTCGTCATCCACAACTATTTGGCCAAACTATTTGGTGTATTGCCCATACCCTCTGGATTGGCACTACTTTTACTCTTTTTACCTCTCTTGCCTTGGTTGCCTATCACCTTTTTGCCGTCTGGCATGGAGACTATCGTTTAACAAAACGTTACGGTGAGGCCTTTTTAAAAATCAAACAAAACACTTCTGTAATACCATTTCTGGCGATTCTGGATGGGCGACAAAAACTGGAAATAAGGGAATTTATCCGTCCCGCTTACCTAGGAGTCCTTATTTTTGTAATACTATTCTGGCAACTTCATCCCTGGTTGATGACTGCCACCGCCAAGGTGAATATTTAACTTTTACTTTCACTATCTGGTGATATTTTCCTGTAAGCTATTAATCAGTCTAATTTTCTTGCTAAATCACTTCAAAACTATTTTGTTAAAAAGCAATAATATGATTTCCGTTAATCAAAAGAATTTTAATCAGCAGGTTTTACAGTCTTCTAAAATTGTTTTGGTAAATTTTTGGGCCCCTTGGTGTGGTTTATGTCTTATGCTCAACCCTATTTTGGCCCAAATAGAGTCCCGTTGGCGAGAGGAGTTAAAGATTGTTAGCATTAACGCCGACGAAAATTTACAACTGGCCAATGGTCATCGTCTTAGGAATTTGCCCACCCTGATTTTATACCACCGTGGAGAGATAATTCATCGTTTTGAAGGTTTCCACAGTCGCGAAGATTTATACCACACCGTAAATCAAATTGTTTCCAATTTAGTCCTAAAATCTGCCTAATGGATGTGCTGTTATTTTCTTTCCATAACAAAATTACCCCGGCGTTATGCCGTTTTTTTTTGTTATTTAATTTCCCTCTCCCATTATTTCCAAATAGACATGTTCTAGGGATATATCTTTCTTGGTAATGCCGCGGATATTTATTCCCCTGAAGAGAGTAATTATTTCCCTTATATCCCACTCCCTTTCCATAAGAAAGAATAAGTCTCCCTGATAGTAGCGATATGGTATTCCCATTTGTTTAGCAAGGGCAATTAACTGGTCTTCGTCGTCAGTTTGAATATGGATTAATTCCTTAGCCGGGATGAGGGATTTGAGTTGAGGGATACTCCCCTGTTTTACGATTTTTCCCCCTTTTAGTATACCGACACAATCACATAATTTTTCTGCCTCATCCAAAAAGTGAGTAGTAAGAAGAATCGTCACACCTTGTTGCTTCAAACCCAAAATTAACTGCCAAATTTCGTAACGGGAGGAAACGTCCAAGCCGGTGGTAGGCTCATCTAGAATTAGTAGCAGAGGGTTATGGATTAAGGCAATGGCAATATTTAGTCTCTTTTGCATGCCGCCGCTGAGAAATCTGGCTAATTTGTCCCTCACTTCCCACAGGGAGACTATTTGTAAGCAGCGACGAATAGATGTAGTCAAATATCTCCCTTTTATGCCATAAAGGGCCCCAAAAAAAGCTAGATTTTGCCAACAGGTAAGATATTCATATATGATGTTTTCCTGGGGGGCAACTCCTAACAAATACTTAGCCTTTTGGCTTACTTTCCTGTCATTAATTAGAACTAATCCTGAGTCGCAATCTAATAGCCCAGATATGATATTAATCAATGTTGTTTTGCCGGCGCCGTTATGGCCGATTAGGCCGTAGATTTCTCCTCTATTTACCTTTAAATTCAGGTTGTTTATTACTACATTTTCCCCGTATTTTTTGTTTAAATTGATAACCTCCAACATGCCAGTCTTTGGTTAAAATCATCCTGCCTACCCCTTGACATAATAAAACAATTGTGGTAGAGAGGTAGGGGGCAGTAGGGATAGGGGTGGAGGGTGGGGCAAAAAAAAAAGCGGATGACCGGATTCGAACCGGCGACGTTCAGCTTGGGAAGCTGACATTCTACCACTGAATTACATCCGCCCGCAATTGAGTCCAGCTGTATTCGCTATGGGTCCATAGCAAGTCCAGCTCCTCTCTCTGTGCATATATGATAACAAATTTTTGGCAGAAAGACAAATGTCCGTGACTGGGGGGGGAAGTGTTATGATCGGGTTTCAAAAGTTGTTCCTTGGCGGAGGAAAAGAGGGAGATGAGTGAGTTTAGTAGGGAGTTTTCGTTATTGTTACGGGCATGTTATCCCCTGATTTATATTCCCAGTTATGAGGAGGAGAGGGTGGAGAAGGCGATAGCTGCCGTAGCACAAGAATTAGGGAATCGTCAGGTGTACATCTGGGATTTTGTGGACGGGTATCAGGATAATCCTAATAATGCCAATTTTGCCCGACGTAACCCTTTACAGGCATTAGAATTTGTGGAGAAGGTGAAGGGAGGGGGGGTTTTTATCCTGAGGGATTTTCACCGTTTTTTGGAGGATATTTCCATCTCGCGCAAGTTAAGGAATCTGTCTCGCCAGCTTAAATCTCAACCCAAGAATATTGTAGTTATAGCCCCGGAAATAAATATCCCCACCGAGTTACAAGAGGCCTTCACCGTTGTAGAATTTGCCCTCCCCACACCGGAGGAAATAAAGGCAGAGATTGTGCGGCTGACGGCGGCTATTGGCCAGTCTCTTAATGAGCAATTTTTAGCAGAATTGGTGCGTTCGGCACAAGGGTTGTCCATGGAGAGGATTAGGAGAGTCTTAACCAAGGCCATTGCCCAAAATGGAGAAATTCAGCCAGAGGATGTGGAGTTAATTTTGGAGGAGAAGAAACAGTCCATCCGTCAAACCCAAATTCTGGACTACTATCATACCAAGGAACAAATTTCTGATATTGGTGGTTTAGATAATCTCAAAGAGTGGTTGTTAAGGAGGGGAGGGGCGTTTAGTGAAGCCGCACGCGCCTATGGTTTACCTTATCCCCGTGGCTTGTTACTAGTAGGCATCCAAGGCACAGGTAAATCTCTTACAGCTAAAGCCATTGCCCACCACTGGCATTTACCCCTGCTACGTTTGGATGTGGGAAGACTGTTTGGCGGCTTGGTGGGAGAATCAGAATCTCGCACCCGTCAGATGATTCAAATTGCCGAGGCTTTATCTCCCTGTGTGTTGTGGATAGACGAGATTGACAAAGGCTTTGCTGGCATGGATGGCAAAGGAGATTCTGGCACAGCAGCCAGAGTATTTGGCACTTTTATTACCTGGCTGGCAGAAAAACAAAGTCCAGTGTTTGTGGTGGCTACTGCTAACAATGTAGAAAACCTACCCCCTGAGATTTTGAGGAAAGGAAGGTTTGATGAAATCTTCTTTGTGGGTTTACCTACTCAGGCGGAAAGGGAAGCCATTTTTACTGTTCATTTAAACCGACTTCGCCCCCACAGTATCCACAATTATGACATAAAAAGACTAGCCTATGAAACCCCCGAGTTTTCCGGCGCAGAAATCGAACAAACTATAATTGAAGCCATGCATATAGCCTTCAGTCAAAACCGTGACTTTACCACTGAGGATATTTTAACTGCTGCCAGTGAAATTGTACCCCTTGCCCGCACTGCCAGACAACAAATCGAATCCCTCCAGCGATGGGCAGCCGAGGGGAAAGTCCGTCTTGCCTCCCGTCGCACCTCCTAAGTTCTACCTTTTGTCTTTATTTCTCCCATTTTTCTCCCCCCTATTTTCTCAGAGAATTCTAGAGGTTTTCTCCTCATGAAAATTACATAGATTTTTTAAGCATAAAGGACGACTTTACTAAAAATTTAAATAAAATAGGTATTAACCCTGAAATTTTACCCTAAGGGAAAACATAGAATATAGAAAGAAGGGCGGTTTTTACCAGTGAAAATGGGGAAGGGAAAGAGAGCTATGGAGAAAAAAAAACTTAAAAATACCAACCACAGAGATTATAATAACACCCCTGGAAGAGAAGAGGGTTTCACTATTGTAGAATTAGCGGCGACAATGGTGATACTGGGAATAGGGGCGGCCCTGGCAGCAACCATACCCAAAATAGTGTTGTTTGACCCGCTAAATGAGGCCTATTCCCAGACAAAGGCTATCCTACGACAGACAAGGGCAAGGGCCATTCAGACGAACAAGGTGGTGACTTTGCGATTGTTTGAGCCTGAGCCTTTGAGCCGCAACGACATGGAAAACCACTGGCGCTGGGTAATGGAAATAGACGACGGAAAAAACTGCAGGGAGGCAACAAGGCTAACCGGTACATATTTGACCCAAAATGTGACTGCCAGCTGGACGAGACTACCAGTACAGTCTACAGAAGGGTTTATGCCAGGGGATAGGATAGTAATAGGCTGGCGTGATCCCAATCCCAGTACCCCGCCACCTTTAAGTAACCTGAATGAGGTAATAGGCATATCCACCAATGCCAATGAGCTTATCCTAGGAAGGCCCGTGGGAAGGCTATGGGAAAAGGACACCCTGGTACAAAAATGGAATTATGACCCTGGGTTGCAAAGGTGGGAAACCCTTTTGCCTAAAGAGTTGGACGTTAAAATATTCAACCATGATTATAGCTTTGCTAGTTACTGGTGGCAATTTTGTGCTGATTCCCGGGGAATAATGTATATATACCACTCCAGGCCGGGACTGCCAAGTAATGAAGGCAATAAGGTGATAATACGTATTACAAATAAGGCCGGAGAAAAGAGGGAAATTCAAGTTTTCAGGGGGGGAGTAATGGAATAGGGAAGAGGTGAAGGCTATGACAGGACAAGGGAAAGGAAAACTGTGGTGGCTACTACTACTGCAAGGGAAAGAAGAGGGGGCAACCCTATTAGAGGTGACAGTGGCTACTTTGGTTATAGGTTTGGCACTGGTACTAAACGGCATGTTTCTGGTGGCCATGAAAATCCAAAACAAGAAGGAAGGGGAATTGAGGACTGCCGCCGTAAGCCTGGCCGCCAGTGTGATAGAGGATACCAGGCGAATCACTATGGACAATATCAGTGGCCTCCCTCCCACCGGCCTTACTCCTACCCGGGTCAATGCCACCCATGCCGGCGGATATGAACTGGAAGTATACCGTTATGTATGCAATAGTAATCCAGAACTCCAGGAACAAACCACCAACGCAGGTAGGACAATCCGGGTGACTAGTTGTGACAACGCGGGGAGTAATGACCAGGAAAGATATGTGGTTGTAGAGGTAAGGAGGAAAGGAGAAAATGAAGCCATATACACTGTTCAAACTACTTTTACCAACGTGCGCATATCTCAGGGAGGCAACCCATAAGGGGGATGAAAAAGGCTTTACCCTCCTGGAAGCCGTGGTGGCCTCGATTATGGGGGCTATTGTGGTGGTTTTGGGGCTACAAGGGTATATGCAGGTGCGTCGGCTAATAGCAGAGGAACACATTACCAATGACGTACAGCAACGCCTCCGCGTCGCCATGATTAACATGGGGCAGGACATTCAACAAGCCGGCGAACTTTTACCCGATACCGAAAACCTCAACGCCATTGAAATCGGTGGCCCTAACAACACCACTCTTGTTGTCCGCAAGGGCATCCCTGGTGCAATCCCCCCAATGCTTAAAGTTTGTGGGAGTGGAACGTTACGAGCTGGTACTTATGATATGCTCCTAGTGGAACACGAGACTGGGTGTACCAACAAACAACCGTCAGAAATAGACAGAAACAACAATACCATCCCTGACATTCTGGAAACATGGGAGGTTATTAGACAGGGTAAGCCTGATAGGAGATGGCGGATTTATATTCTAGATAAGGTCAACAACCGGGAACAGTTTTTTGTTTACACCAGAAAGGACAACCAAACCGACCTAATTGCTGCAACTGTACACCCAGGGGGGAATAATCCTTCCCTGCCGAGGATTTGGTTTGAAAGACAGTGGCAAAATGACTACGCCCAAAATAGTAGCTGGGTGTACGCCATAGAGGAGAGACGGTATCGTCTGAGGGGAAACAGTACAGAGGGCTACAACCTGGAGTTAATCCTTAATGGGGATTACAACAACCCCCTAACCCTAGTGGAAAGGATTAAGTCTATAAACATCACTGCCACCCCTCAGGCTAATGGTACCAATGTGAGGGCCCCCTGTGACAAGACATCCTTCACTGTGACTATAGAAGCCCTTCCTCCTAAAAACGTATATCCCCAGGTACTTTTGGGGTGGAGTGACACCAAGAGGAGAGAAAAATTCACTCTCCAACAGACTTTTGTCCCTCGCAACTACGACAGGTGTTGGTTTGTTATGAGATAGGTAGGTGAACCGCAATGAAAAAGCCATTGTACTACATAATAAATTGTATACTAAAAGCCACAAACCGTAAGCCGGAGGAAACAGAGGAAGAGGGGGGCTACGTGTTAGTGTTGGCTCTAGCCCTTGTAGTTGGCTTGTCTACTTTAGTGGCTCAGTATGCTAAACTCACCCGGCTGGAACAACTAAGTGCTACAGCTTCCTCTATAGATGCGAACACAGCCCTGTATGTAGCCGAGGCAGTGGCCAATGAAAGGGCGGCGCAGCTGAGACGAATATACCTATTGCAGAATACCCCAACTGGTACTTCCCCCGAATCCATCTCCTACTGTCTCCAGGAGGGAAGTAGTGTAGGAAGGGGAAGTGGGGATTTTGCCTGTCAGACAAAACGATTCCCACCCCCAGCCCCCGGAAGGAGTGGTTACATTGGTGTTAGCTATATAGTACCTTCAGGGTCAAGACAAATCACTGTGCCTGCCGGACAACCCTTTGCCGGTACAACTGCCCTGGAATACACCTACTCTGTATACGCCCTAGCATACAAGGAGGTAGACGCCGGTACTAAACAGCTGGGCAACAACACCAGGGCAAGTGCTGTACTACAAATGGACGTGAGGACAAGACTGGTGCCCATGTTCCAGTTTGCCGCCTTCTACCGGGACGACCTGGAAATACTCCCTGGCCCTACAATGGTGTTAAATGGCCCTGTCCACACCAATGGAGACTTGTATCTAGGATCAGGTAATTTGCTGCGCATCCGGGGATTGGTTTCCACTCTGAGGGATATATACAACAAACGGAAAAATGACAACAGTACCTACCCAAATGAAAAAGTTCAAATCGACAATAGTGCCGGCAACCCCATTAATCTGCTATCGGGAGGCACTGGTAGCACCACCCCAACCACTAACGCCATGAATCCAGACAGAGTCAGACAGACATGGCAAGGCCGGGTAAGGGTGCGAATGCAGGAGCCAATACAGGTGCCTACACCCAGTGGTATTTTCGACAAGACCAATGGGGACTATTGGAGAAATGCCGATCTCCGGATTGTTTTCACTCCTCGCTCCACCGAAAATGACAACTATCGCCGGATGACGAATAACAACTTTCCCTTCGAGATTACTGTGATCAAACGGGATACCAATGGCAATCCCATCAGCACTTACAACCTAACCGACGAGCAGAAAATGAGTCTGTTGCAACCGGTTTTGGTGGGTGCAGACTTGGCCAACATACCCGAAACTGTTGTTAATAATAATGGTGTGCCCAATCCCTTCCATATCTGCAAACCGGCGAGGGTAGAAAACGCCACCAGACAGGTAACACTGGGTCAGGGCAATGACAAATATGAGGGGCCATTAAAGGACTGGTACCAAAGCCTGAGCGTAACACAGAAAAATGCCCTCAGGCAAGTGGCCCAGGATTGGCTGCTCAAAGAAATCCACCATGCCAACTCCAATGTACCCCTGCGCTACTCTCTTCTGAGTATTCCTGTAAAAGATATTAAAAGCCAAGACGGCAATCTCTACAGTAGCTTTGCTACTAATCCGGCTAACAGTCTCAATAACAACCCTACACTAGTGAATGCCTTCGGCAACAACACCGGGGCGAGAAAAAAGGCCATAGACGCTATTGAGAATATGACTGCCCAGGAAATAGCCGGCCTAGCGGAATACCAGGGCAGTAGTGGCACTGGAACAGCTAAAGAGGACACCAGACGTTGTTTTGCCCCCGCCCCCATCACTGATGTAGGACGGGATGCTCCTAACCATAACACCCCCTACCGCTTCTACAACCACAGGGAGGAGAAAGATCTGCGTCTTTTGCAAATTAACCTAGAAAGCCTTGTAGTCTGGAATCGGGATGGAGTATACCGAGACCCACGTGGCGGCAGTAACAGTGGCGGTGGCAACAGTGGCGGTGGCAATGATACCCATCTTGTATCCGCCAACCAGTTGCTTTTCGACCGTGCCCCCGCCGATAACACAGCCCCTGAGTATTCCTTCCAACGCCTGGGTTTAGCAGCCAGGGATACCTCCCACGGTGGGCTGGTATTCTATGCCACCATGGGGGAAAACTACAAGGCGGTATCAAATCCCTCAAGGTACGGGGAGTATCGGCCGGGGCAAAGCCGTTTTGGATTTGCTATTGTCGGCGGGGAACAGTTACCAGGCTTGGGCCGCACTCAAAATTACCCTGATCCCACCGGCCTCACCTTTGTCTCTGACCAGGCCGTGTACGTACAGGGAGACTATAACGTTAGCACAAGAGACTACCACACGGGTGCAAGCGAAAGTCTTAGCAGCCCCCGGGGCGAAAATGAGTTCATCAACCGGCCAGCCAACAAGCAACCCGCTGCCTTCCTGGTGGACTCCTTTACCCCCCTCTCCAAAGCCTGTATTAATAACGACAGGACCGTTTTCCACGCACAACTGCCGGTGTCAAGCATCCCCTCAGGTGAAAGGGCAATCACTTGTACTGGCCATAGAAACGATTTGCCTAAACATACGGAGTTCAATGCCGCCCTCTTGGCGGGAACAGACATTACTAACGCCCCTGGTTACGATTACAATGGCGGCTTGGAAAACTACCCCCGCTTTTTAGAAAATTGGAGTGGGCGGGAGTGGCGTTATCGTGGCTCTTTTGTAAGTCTTGGTACTCCGATAAACGTCAGTGGTAAATGGGGTAAGGCTAATGTCTATAGTCCCCCCCTTCGTCCTTGGGACTATGACTCAGATTTCAACGACGCCAAAAACCTGCCTCCCATGACACCTCAGTTTGTCTACCTGATCCAAGAGGCCTTTATCCGCAGTTATACTCAACCAGGACAATAAGAGGAGAAAGGGGTATGATAGTCAACAAGGGTTAGACAAGTATTAGGGAACAAAGTGACAGTAAAACCTGAGTGGCTAAGAGTAAAAGCCCCACAAGTCCAACGGGTGGGCGCGGTAAAGGGCATCCTCCGGGATTTGGGTTTGAATACCGTGTGTGAGGAGGCCTCCTGTCCTAATATCGGTGAGTGTTTCCACGCCGGTACTGCTACTTTCCTCATTATGGGGCCAGCCTGTACCCGTGCCTGCCCCTACTGTGATATAGACTTCGATAAAACCCCCCGGGGCTTGGATGCCACTGAGCCCCTGCGCCTGGCTGAGGCCGTCCGTCGTCTCCGCCTTAGCCATGTGGTCATCACCTCCGTCAACCGCGATGATCTCCCCGATGGCGGTGCCAGTCAATTCGTCGCCTGTGTCCAGGAAATTCGTCGCCTATCTCCTAATACCACAATAGAACTACTAATACCAGACCTCTGTGGCAACTGGGAGGCCCTCAAATTAATCCTGGAAGCCCAACCGGAAGTCCTCAATCACAACACCGAGACTGTCCCTCGTCTGTACCGAAAAGTCCGTCCCCAGGGAGACTACAAGCGTAGTCTGGAATTATTGGCAAAAGTAAGAGAAATGGCCCCAAAAACCTACACCAAGTCAGGAATTATGGTAGGTTTGGGCGAAACGGAGGAGGAAGTAAGACAGGTTATGCGGGATTTGCGTCAAGTAGACTGTGACATCCTCACCATCGGCCAGTACCTACAACCTTCCCCAAAACACCTCCCCGTCCAACAGTTTATCCCCCCCTCTCAGTTTGCCGCTTGGAAGGAATATGGCGAATCCCTCGGCTTCTTACAGGTGGTGTCTAGTCCCCTCACCCGTAGTTCCTACCACGCCCACGAGGTTCAACGTCTTATGACTCTTTATCCCCGCAGGGACTTATGACTCTTTATCCCCACATACCCTAATCCTCCCTTGTTAAGAAATGTTTAATGGGGGCCTTTTTGGGGAACAAAAGGAGTAGAATGGAATCGGGGTGCTGTAACTAACTGGCGAGCCCAAAGAGGAAACTATGAGCAAATCTACTCCTGTGACGCTGCTATTGGCATTGGCCGGGTTAGTTTTCAGTACCTCCCTGACGACAGTAGGGGCAGTGGAATTCCCTAATGCCCCCAAAAGACAAGCCCCCAGAAGTACGGCCGCCGGGGGAAGGAGAGGTGGTGCCAGTCTTTGCATCCAAGGGGGATTACCTATGAAGGCGTTAACCCCCGGTGATGACAACTATTTTACCACTGTCTCCCCCCAAACCCCCTTTTTTGTCTATATCCCCAAAACCCAGGCAAGGCTAGTCAGGTTTCTCCTCAAAGATGGCAGTGGCACTGAGATTGACTCCCAGGAAATTCCCATCCAACAAGGCGATTATGTCCTTAGAATCAATCCTAGTCGAGATGCTATATTGGATGAAGGGCAAAGTTACAACTGGGAGGTTTCCCTCGTCTGTCCCACCCCATCGCCTAACGGAGGGAGTCCCACTACTATTAGGGGCAGTGTGGAAAGGGTTTCCCCCGACTGGCAACTTTTAGAAACCTTGATGGGAGAAACAGACACCATAAAAAGGGCACAAATTTACGCCAATGCTAACCTCTGGGGGGATACTATTGCCCTAGTCTCCCAGGTGAGAAAATCACAACCGCGAGAATGGGTGGAATTGTTGAATTCTGTCGGTTTACGGCTTTATGCCAACAAACCGATAATCTCATCAAAGCCGGTGACAAGGTGACGGGCAAAATGATATGCTAGCGGCGGCACAAATACAAAGGGGCTGGTAAAGCCGGAAAATACTGATAACCCCTCTTTTTCTGGTATTTCCCTCACCAAAAATGGCGCCCCCCCCGCAAAGGCTACTTGACAGTTGTACCATCTTCCCGGTAGTTGGGCAAGGGCTGGTAGTATCCTGCCTATGGCTTCTCTCAGTCTTCTCTCACCGGTTTTGGCGTCTATCTTCGGATTGAGATTGGGTATAATCTGACTTATCTGCCCTAGACAATAACTACCATCTTTAAATTGAATAGCCCCCGCCTCTAACACGTCTCCGTATATTGTATCACTCTGGGACTCCCATATATCTTCCTGGGCTACTTTTTTCTCCGTTTCTAGACGATTAGTAGTGGCAGGCATTACCAGGGTGGAGAGTTTTATCTCGCTAGGAGGGGTTTTAATAACTTGTGCTTGACTAAAATACAACGGTAGATTTATACCCGCCTCCCGGAGAATTTGGCGAGAAAATGCCCCTGCCGTCACCACTACCTTTTCTGCTAAATAGCTGTTATCTTTCCCATTTACCCCTTCTATTCTCCCCTTATTTTCCCTCAAAGATATTACCTCGTCTGTTATTATTTTTCCCCCTAATTTTTCTAATTTTGTTCGGTAGGCCTGGAGCAATTTTACAGGATTAATATGCCCTTGGGGAAATTTTAAACTGCCGGCAATAGCCTCCGGATTTATCAAAGGCTCCAGGGAAATAGTCTCAGCTACATCTAGCAATTCTGGTTGAATATGAAACCGTTTATACTCCTCAAAAGTCTTGTAAACGTCTTGGTTTTTATCAATAGTAAACAGTAACGTTATCTCCCTAAACTCAACATCTTCATCTAGTTGGTTGTGGAGATGGCGATAGATTTCAATAGCTTCCTCGCATAGTTTTATGGTAAGCTCATCAAGGCCACACCAATAGGCAATCCCCCCATAACTCAAAACAGTAGCATTGACAGGATTATCTGTTTTTTCTAATAACAAAACCTCCACATTTTGTTTGGCTAACTCCACTGCTAGGGCACAACCAGTCAATCCCGCCCCAATGACAATCATGTCGTATTTATCCATAAACTTGTTCAATGGCTAACAATTGCAAACACTGGACCTATTTTATTATCCCATTAGCCCCTTGAAATTCCCACCCGGCGCTAATTATAATGAATACTGTGGAGAGATGGCAGAGTGGTTGATTGCGGCAGTCTCGAAAACTGCTAGAGACGTTATGTCTCTCGTGGGTTCAAATCCCACTCTCTCCGTTGTTTTTTGACATGTATAACCAACGGTTTCAGCTATCTGACCAGTAAACTAACTATAAGTTCGGTACCAAATTGGTAACCACAATTATTTGTCTAACACAATATCTAGTCAGGTTTTCGACCTAATTTCGACCGTTGCCCCCCGTTTAACCGTAGGGGGGTTAGTTTGTCAAGATAGAATAAAGACTTTTTTATAGCCACGCCGGGAAAA
>JAUQQP010000049.1 GCA_030549855.1 Cyanobacteriota bacterium SRBZ.bins.94.201705 | reverse complement strand
ATTCAGGTTAAGGGTGTTGCTGCCAGTTATCTGTAGGGGAGAGTCTAACCCGTTGTCTACAGCTACATTCAGATTCTCCGTGTTTATGGCTATCCCTCCCCTTGCCAGGAATCTGGCCGTCGATGTTAAACTAGAACCGGGGTTTATATTCCTGGCATTGAGAGTCACCCTGCCACTGTTATCTGTCCCACCAAAACCACTCCACAACAGGATTAGGGGGGGGAGGTTTATATCGCCGTTTCTTGCTTCCAAGGTTATATTACCAGCCTGTCCATTAGGTGTAAAGGTGAAAATATCCCCCTGGAGGATAGTAATTGAGCCATTTTCACTGGTTACAGATACACTACCGGCATTCCCACTACTATTTGCGGGTACGAATGTAATCAAGCTGCTTAGTACTGTACTACCCCCAATAGTTACATTTCCTCTGGCATTGATATTGATGTTGCCGCCATTAACCCCCTCCGGTGGCACTGTGTCTATTGCCCCTACTGTTATATTATTGCCGAAAATGTTTACATTCCGCCCCGGGGCCCTAATAACATTATCCGTTGCCATGCGGAAATCCCCACTTCCATTGTTGTCGGCATCTGCCCTAAAAGTGATGGAGGTAGAGATGGAAGAGAAGGGGGGAGGAGACTGGAAGGATAAAACGTTATTGTCTAAATCTTCGATTTCTATGTTGTTATTGGCTTCGACTACAATGTTGTTCAAATAGGAAAGGCTTTCTAAAGCGCCCCTGGAAATGGTATAATCACTGCCTACACCGTCTCCTGCCAGTATTTGTCCGTCTGAAATTTGACTATCATCTGCTGCAGAGGTTTGGTCTACAATACGGACATTTTCAGGGTCTAGTAATAGAATACCAGCATTGCCTCTGGGGGCGCTAGTGTCTACTCTTCCTTGGAAGTTGAGATTCTGCTTTCCTGAGACTTCTACAAAACCTCCATCACCCCCTTGATTGCCTCCTTTTGCCGTTATTTCTCCCCGAAACGCGGTATTGCCATCACTCCATACTATAACCCTGCCGCCATTTCCTCTTGTTAGGGCATTGGCTTCAATTCTACTACCCCCGTCTACCACCGTCACCCGGGAGTTGGTAATGCTACCCCTTCCCTGGTAGTCTCCGCCAATTAATACTTTACCTCCTTCTGTTGCTCCATTGGCGGCTATCTCAGCCTTTATCAAGCCTACCCTGCCTCCCGTTACTGTTATTCTTCCTCCCGTTTGGGTAGACGAGGTGTTTAACCTGCCAGAGACTATTGTCACCCCCCCTGATGAGGGTATGCTGGTGTTTTCCACTTCCACCCGATTGTTACTTACCGTAACCTTCGGTGTTTCCACTCCCCTCTGATTTGCCCCTGTTAACAAGGTGGGTAATTCGAGGGGGGTGAACCCCAGTAAATTTCCTTGCTCATCCCGGGGTATTTCCAATTCTAAGCTCAATAAACTGCCCTCGGGGGTTATTTTTATCCTTGAACTGCCTTCTACCGCCTCTATGTGGATTTTTCCCCCCGCCGTCTCTATGGTGCCCGTGTTTATAATATTACCACCTACCAGTGTAATGTTTCTTCCTTCTCCCCCCTGTAACTGCCCTGCATTTATGATACTTCCTGGTTGGTTGGTGTTGAAGATAAAGCTGGTGGGGTTGCCGACGAGATTCTGATAGTCATTGCTACCTACGGCGTTAAATATGCCATTGCCGAAGCCTATGCCTGTGGCGGTGGTGGCGACAAAGTCTGCCGGTACGTTTATTCTAGCATTTTTTCCAAATACTATCCCCGCCGGATTCATTAGGAATAGGTTGCTGTTTCCCCCTACTACTTCTATCAAGCCGTTGATGTAGGATGGATTTCCTCCTGTTACCCTGGTTAGGATATTTTGGATTTGGGGGTTTGTCAAAAATGTTGCAATTTCCTGTGGGGTTAATCCGAATTCCCGAAAGCTGTGAAATAGGTTTTTTCCATCTCTTGAAAGGGTATTCCCGTCGATAACAATTCTCTGTCCGTTTCTTGTTACAATTGTTGCTGTTGTGCCATCTGTTATTATTTCCTGTGCTTTGGCTGACTGGTTATTTAGTATTAACAATAACCCCACTATTGCCCCATATAAACTGCCTTTTTTCCACATATTTCCCCCAACATTTTCCTTTCTCCCCATTGTATCCTCTCCTCTTTACTGGGTCAATAGTTTTTAACTTTTGTTTATTCCTTCTTATTCCCTCCTTGCACATAAGCTGACCAAAACGATTCTACTTGTTTTGTTGGTTATCTACCAATGCTAGTCACTGGTAGCTGGTTTAGCTTTACCTTACCAGTGATTGGCTATTGCCAGCTTCCCCTGGTGTTTCTTGACAGGTACAGTGATTATAACATGGATTTAGCTTTTTCTCTTATGTCTTATCTCCGAAAAACACACTTATTGCTGATAATAGCCTTGTCTGTTGCTTTATTCTCTCTTAATAGATTTTGGTTTAATCGTTTTCTCACCAAGGATATTAAAAAAAAACGCCCTCCAGACGTTGTTTTATCTGAGGGGGGAATAAGAGATATTGCTGCTAAAATCACCGTAAGAATTTTCTCATCCCTAGGAGGAGATACTGGGGGATCAGGGGTTATAATTTACCACCAGGAGGGTAACTATTATGTTATTACTTGCCATCATGTAGTTGAGGGGGAGAATTATCCCTACAAAATTGCCGTCTATGATGGAAAAATCTACCCCGCTGAAATCGTCAAAAAAAATACTGTCACCTCTAGCAAGGATTACTACGATTTGGCTTTGCTAAGATTTGCTTCCCAAGATAAATACCCTACCATCAAGTTTAGCGAAAATCTTCCCAGGGAGAATGAGTCTGTTTTTGCCACTGGCTTCCCCTTCCAACAAAATCTAAAACAGTCAATGCAAATCACCCACACCAGGGGAATATTGGCTAAAATCCTAGACAAACCCCTAGTAGGAGGCTATCAGTTGGGATACACTAATTTGATCCACACTGGGATGAGTGGTGGTGCTATACTAAACCGTAGGGGGGAATTGATTGGCATTAATGGCTTGGGGAAATTTCCTCCCCTCGGTAACCCCTATGTTTATCAGGATGGTAAACAGGTGGATGAAAAAGAAATACAAGACTTCAGTCAGTTGAGTTGGGGAATACCCGTCACCACAATTCAACAGTTTTTAAACCAATCCCAGTGACACCTGACACCGTGGCAAGAGGTTGTCAAAATGCCTCCAAAAGCTGATAAGTTGCAACAGATTATTGAGACTGTTAAAACTCTTTGTAATCGTCAATTGGCCGAATACCCAGAGTTAGGGGGTATTCTTGTTCAAATCAACAAAATAGAAGCCTCCCTCCAGTCTAAGAAACTCACACTTCAAATAGTAGCCGAGGAGGAGAAACTAGGTCAAGCCGGATTTGATTTACTCACACAGATACCAGATTCCCAGCAAGCCTATGACATAAAATATGACTTACTGCCAGAATTCCCTGTAGCCAATGGAAATCAAAACCAGTCTGTTACTAGGTTGAAGTTAGTCAGATTCCTTCAAGATAATATTGTCGTTGACCAGGAATACCTCCTCCAGGAAGATAATGAGTATGTTATGGGAAGGAATCCCCAACTGAATCTGTTTCTGGATGGTAGTGTTTATAGGGGAGTTTCCTGGCAACATGCGGCAATTAAGACAACAGTCAGCGGGGGGGAAAAAAAGTGGGTTGTTGAGGATTTAAATAGTCGTAATGGTGTTTTTGTTAACGGGGAAAGAATCAATGGCAGTGTCATCCTCCAAGACAGGGATATAATCACTTTGGCTTATCCTTCCTACAAGGAGGGGATTGCCTGTTGGTATTTTCAACAAGAGGCGGTTACTCCCACCATAGACGAAAATCACCCCTATTATGATGTAATCGACTGTGATGTCTTGTTACTGGTTGCCGATTACAAGGGTTATCAGTGGGAAAAACTCACCTCATTCCTTAAAACCTTGAATGGGGAAAAGATTTCTAAGTATTTCCTGTTATTGGATTTGCCTGTCACAGAGGAGGAGAAATCATTAGAAGCCACAATTAGCCAGTGGGAAGCCTGGTTGGAGTCTCTCAGTCTGCCATACAAAGTCGAATTTTATCCCCTCACCCTGACTCCCTACTATCAAGAAGACTTCCCCCTGGATTTTCTCTCCAAGTCAATGCAAAAAAGATATGATAAATTTGTCAAGGCTTTCGGCAACATCACCAAACGACAACCGGAAAATCTTTTAGCCAAACGGCTGAGTGTCAAACTGGCTTCCTTGATTTTGCCTCTCGAGAAAATCCTACAGGAAGAATATGACGAATTAAGACAAAAAATTACTAACCTTCAGAATGAAAAACAAAGTCTTGTTGGCAAAAACTGGAAAGAATTAATCAAGAATGCCCTGGCGCAAGTCAAGGAGGACAAGGAAAAATTCTTTAAACAAGTTAGGTGGGATTTAAACCAAGCTAAAGCCGCCCTCCTGGACAATTTTAGCAGAAAAAGTATCGTCGGTCAAGTCCAGAATTTTGTAGATAATTTAAAACCAGTTGTGTTTAAAAAGGAAGGCCAACCTCACGTTAAACTTGCTATTGATTCTCATGATACCGGTGACGTCAATGAAATTCTTATTAATTTTATTGTTGAAAACCTGGAAACTTGGGCTAATAAGGAGTGGGAAAAAGTTTTACACCTCTACGGAAATGGGGGTTTAATTGGCTTGCTGAATCGCTGTTATGATTACATAAATTTTCTCCCCGACTTGTTTCCACATTCTCCCTTCAATCCCCCGGCTGATTTAGACATTAGGGGGAATTTTTTGGTTTCTTTTATGACTATTGAAAGCGAGGTGCGTCACAAACAGGATTCCCTGCCTGCCTTTGTTATGAAATCCATTCGCTCCAATTTAATGCAGATTATGATGATGGCCACTTTACTCTTTGCACTTTTGGGCCTTAAAGTAGGTAAAAATGAAATGTTTGCCCAAGTCTCTCTTGTCTTTAAACGTTTTCCTTTTTTGTTGGGCCTAGCTGTTTTCGCCCTGATTTTTTTCCTAATAACCTCCTACAACCAAGACAACAATTTAAAATTAGAAGAGGCGGCAGAAAAATTACGCAAAGAGGTGAGCAGTTACTACCAATCTTTAAGTAAAAACCTGGTGGAAAAAATTATCCAAGACATAAATATTGCCCTAGATTATGAGGCAAGTAGACTGGAGAATTCTCTGGAAGTTGTCGGGGAAACCTATGAAGAATACCTGAAGGAAGTGGAGAAAAAACAGGTAGTGATTCAAGCCAATTTAGATGTGTTAAAGGAAAGAGAGAAAAATCTGGCTAAAGAGATTGCTGAGGTGAAAAAATTAATTGCCATGTCTGGTTAGAAAAGAAAGGTGGGAGAGAAAAAAAGCTGGGCAAAGAAAAATACCCAACTGGACTATTATGACGAAATAGTGTGATGACAAAATAGTACTAGGCGACAGTAAGGGTAGCCTTGACGATGTCTTCTTGTTTTTCCATATGAAAACCGAGTCGGCGACAGAGGTTTTGCATACCCAAATTTTCGGGCAACATTTCGGCAATAATCTCCCTGATTCCCTCTTTGCCAGCTATATCTATCAATTGTCGACAAATAAGTGTACCTAGTCCCTGTTTTTGATATTTATCTTTAACAAGAATACCTAACTCGGCCTTTTCCTCTTCCCCATGCACTTTACTCAGACGGGCAATGGCCATGATTTCTTTTTGGGGAGACTCGGCCACTAGTGCTATCTCCCTATCATAATCCACAAAGCAAATTCTGGCAAGTCTTTCATGGGAGATTAGGGATTGATGACTGATGGAGTGGAAGTAACGCAGATAAACACTCTCTTGAGACAACTCCCGGAAGAATTGTACCACAAGGGGTTCATCTTCTGGACGAATGGGGCGAATGGTAATAGTCAAGCCACTGGAGAGGGAGTGGGGAGTGATATATTGACTGGGATAGGGGCGGATGGCAGGGGGTATAATTTCTTCTGGTTTGGTATTGGGGGGGTATAGTAAGACCCTGGCATCTAGTGCTATCATTTCCTCGGGGGATACTAACAGGGGATTTATGTCTATTTCCTTAATGAGGGGGTTTTCTAGGACTAGTTGGCTGAATATTACCAAAATCTCCTCTAGTTTGTTTAAATCTACTGCTTTTCTTCCTCTTACTCCTTTTAAGGCTGTATAGATTTTAGTTTGCTCCATTAATCTTCGGGCAAGGGTGGTATTGAGGGGAGGGAGGGCAATGGCCTGATCCTGATATACTTCTACTAGTTGTCCTCCTGTGCCAAATAGTATCACGGGGCCGAATTGGGGGTCAACAGTACTACCTATAATTACCTCATACCCCCTGAGAATTACCATTTTCTGGACAGTAACACCCAAGAAGTCAGATGCAGATACTCTTGTTTTGATGTCATTAAAGGCTTCTGCTACCTCTTCTGGCTTGGTGAGGTTTAGTTTAACACCGCCTACATCGGTTTTGTGAGTAATGGTTTCCGAATGGAGTTTCAAAACTACTGGGTATCCTATTTTCTCAGCAAGGCTAATAGCTTCCTCCCTGGTGGTGGCAATGTGGGTTTCTACAGTGGGGATGCCATAGATACTAAGAAGACGTTTTGACTCGTATTCTGTTAACAGGGTACGATTTTGACTGTGTGCTTTTTGGATGATATTATTGACTTCAGTTCGAGGGAGGCTGTTATATACCAGGGAGGATTCTGATAAACTGGGGGTTTCATATAGTCCCTTTAGATTATAACTATACCGCCACATGAGGTTAAATAAACGGGCGGCATCATCGGGATAGGGTTGAGTATAAATGTTAGCCCTATTTAGGATTTCTACCCCCTCGGCGACACTGTCACCCCCCATCCAACTGGCAAGAATAGGTTTGTCTTTGACTTTTTCAGCGGCTTTGGTTAAGGCAATGGCAGTGCCGGTGGGGTCAGTCATGTCTTGGGGTGTTAGAATAACTAAAAAGCCATCAGTATTGGGATCTTGAGATACTATTTCCAAGGTTTTAGCATAACGGTCTGGGGTAGCATCGCCTAGAATATCAATGGGGTTGCCATGACTCCAATGGGGGGGTAAAATCTCATTGAGGGCAGCCATGGTGGTATCACTCAACTCAGCTAACTTGCCTTTTCCCCAGGTGAGGGCGTCTGTAGCTAGTACTCCAGGGCCGCCGGCATTTGTTACAATAGTCAGACGATTACCTTTGGGGCGAGGCTGCTTGGCTAACAAGTCTGCCATGTTAAATATTTCTTTTACCGTATCTACTTGTAGTACACCACAACGACGAAAGGCAGCCGCCAAGACTCTATCACTACTACTCATGGCGCCAGTGTGGGAAGCCGCGGCTTTAGCAGCCTCTTGAGTGCGTCCTCCCTTGATTACTATAATAGGCTTAGATAGGGCTACCTCTCTTGCGGCGGAGATGAATGAGCGGGCATCTCCTACTGATTCCATATATATTACTATACTTTGGGTGAGGGGATCATCGCCGAAATAGTAGATCAAATCCCCCCAGCCAACGTCTAACATAGAACCTATGGAGATAAAGGCACTAAATCCCAGATTTTCCCTTAAACTCCAGTCTAGGATAGCTGTACAAAAGGCGCCACTTTGACTGATAAAGGCTACATTCCCTTTGAGGGGGGTGCGACTGGCAAAACTGGCATTTAAGCCGGTGGGAGGACAAATCAAACCGAGACAATTAGGGCCTATAATTCTAAGGTTACCCTTTCTAGCTTCTTTTAGAATTTCTTGTTCTAATTGTAAGCCACTGGGGCCTATTTCCTTAAAACCGGCGGAGATAATAATTGCCCCTTTTACTCCTACTTCTACACATTGCCTGACAATATCTGGTACAGTAGCCGCCGGAGTGGCAATAACTGCTAATTCTACGGGCTCTGGTACGTCTTTTATGGTAGGATAGGCTTTAATGCCCATGACATTTTTCCGTTTGGGGTTGACGGGATATACGGTGCCACCGAAGGGGTTACTGATGAGATTCCAAAGAAGAGTTTTCCCCACACTTCCTTCTTTTTCCGACGCCCCAATCAAGGCTACCGAGGAAGGGGCAAACATAAAACTGAGGGGGTTGTGATGGTAGCGCATCACGTCATGGGATTTATCCTTTAGCATAGTAATTATCTTCTCTATCCCTAACTGGACACCTTTAGCTTAACTCAGATACCCCCCGTCGCCACCAAAATTAACAACAATTTCACACCATCTCTAGGCAGTTTTCATCAAGCCATTATAGTGCCTCTCTGGTTATTGTGCCACCACCAGGAGGGTTTGGAGGGTTGTATCTGTAATGCCAGTAATTGTGCCTCCCTGATGGATTATTTCTTGCAGGTAAGAGATGGTGTCCTGGGATATCAATTCTCCTGGTAAAATTAGGGGTATGCCGGGGGGGTAGGGACAGATAGTCTCGCAGCTTACATGGTTAACGGCTTCTGAGAGTTTTACTCTAGTTTTCTTCTTGGCAAAGAAGGCTTGGCGGGGAGTCATTACCAGGTGGGGGTTGGGTATGGGGGGTGGCAAGTAGGATGGTTTTGTTGTCTGTTGGTATTGGGTCAGTTGTCTAAGGCTATTGACTAAAATTTCAATATCCTGATGACTGTTACCCAGGGAGATGATGAAGGTAAGAGTTTTTAAGGCGGGCAACTCACAGACTACCCCTAGACTGCGAAGTATATCATCTGCCTGGTAGCCTGTCAATCCCAAAGAAGCCACTTTTACCGTCAGACGGGTGGAGTCTAAATGGAAGAAGTCATCTCTTGTTTGCCTTAACTCCAATACTGAGAGATAATCCAGTTGCCTAAGACTATTACGGGCAAGGGAAGCCAGCTGTAGGGTTTTTGCCATTAAAGCCTCTCCCTCGGCGGCCATTTGGCTTCTGGCGGCATCCAGGGAGGCTAGCAATAGATAATTAGGGCTGGAGGATTGAACTAACTGTAGGGAAGCAGTGATAGACTCAGGATTAACGATATTTCCCTGGAGGTGAAGCATAGCCGCCTGAGTCATTGCCCCTAATACCTTGTGGGTGGACTGGACAACTATGTCTGCGCCGCAAGCTAGGGCACTTTTGGGCAAAGAGGGGTGGAAAGCAAAATGTGCCCCGTGGGCTTCATCTACTATCAAAGGTATGTTATAATGGTGTACAGAATGGGCTATTGCCGTCAAATTGGCGCAAATGCCATGGTAGGTGGGAGAGACAAGCAACACCGCACTGGCGTCGGGGTTAGCGGCAAGGGCATTGGCTATTTGTCTTGGGGAGAGATTATAACACAAGTCGAAATCGGCATCGTAGGTAGGGGTTAGGAATACGGGGGTGGCACCAGAGAGGATTAAGCCGAAAATAGCCGACTGATGGACATTTCTAGGGAGAATGATTTTTTCCCCCTCGCCACAGGTAGCCATAATAGCGGCAATAATCCCACAGGTAGTGCCATTAGCCAAAAACCAGGTGTAGGACGCCCCAAAGGTTTCTGCCGCCAGTTGTTGGGCTTGTTGTATCACCCCGCTGGGATGGAAGAGGTTGTCTAATTCAGGTAATTCTGGTAGGTCGTGACGGAAAACTGCTTCTCCCAACAATTGTTGGAAAATGGGATTAACTCCCTTGCCTTTTTTATGCCCGGGTGTACAAAAAACTGCCTCCCGTCTCCCGGCTACTTCTGCTAACCTGGCTACGAGAGGCATATACTGGTCATTCATTAGTAATTATGCCTACGTGATTAGACTTAGGCGGTTTTTTCTACAGGATAAACACTTACTTGTTGACGCTTACCTCTTCTGTACTCGAATTTAACAACACCGTCGATGAGGGCAAAGAGGGTGTCATCCTTGCCTCTACCGACGTTTTGGCCGGGGTAGAATTTGGTGCCACGCTGACGTACCAAGATGTTACCAGCTTTAACTAATTCACCGCCAAAGCGTTTGACACCTAGACGTTTAGACTGGGAGTCTCTGCCGTTTCTAGTACTACCGGTACCTTTCTTATGTGCCATAGCCTCACTCCTATAACCGTCCTGTTTGTATTGTATAATACCTTAAGCTGCTTGAGTTTGGGCCTGGTGGGGTTTAGTAGCCAGGACATTGCCATCGAGACTGATAGAGTCTATCATGACGCGGGTTAATTCTTGTCGATGTCCTCTTTTTTTGCGGGTTTTCTTCTTTGGCCTCATTTTGTATACTATGACTTTTTTCCCGCGGTAGTGACTGAGGATGGTTCCTTTTACTGTAGCATTCTCGATGTAGGGCCGTCCTACGTGTATATTATCTTCGTGGTTTATGAGAAGTACTTTATCGATAGTGATTTCGCTATTGACTTCTTGATGGATTCTGTCTACCTCGTAGTATCTCCCGGCTTCGACTTTCAGTTGTTTCCCGCACAGTTCGATTATAGCGTAGGTCATATATCCTTCCATTCCTCTTGTTTACTGCCGTACAGGTAGCAGTGGGGTGGCACTGCCTTTTATTTACCTGGTCCGAGCAGATTAATTGACACAATCTTCGATTATACTTCCAAATTCTGACGGATGTCAACTGGGGGTACGGGCACCAAATTTAACCTCAATGGGGCCATAGGGAATAATGGGTTGAATAGTCCAGAATTGTAGGTTTTGGAGGAAGGTATCTTGTTGTTTTCTGAGGTTATCTAGGCCGTTGCCGTAGTTTATAATAGCAAAATAGACCTTGCCCTTTTCTGCGGTGGGTATAACTCCTGCCAAGGCACTAACTACGGCTAAAGTGCCTGTTTTACAGACAATGCCCCTTGGTATGTGGCGGTGTTCTATAGTTCCCTTATAGTCTATTCCCGCTACAGGAAATAAATCTCCTAGGTTGTAATTAATGCCTTCCAGCATCATGTCAAGGGCCATTAACATTCTAGCGGCGGCGCGGGGGGAAATGCGGTTACCTTCTCCTAATCCTGAGCCATTTACTAGGATAATTTCTTCCGGTGGGACTTTAGCTACGGTGGCGGCTATGGAGGCTATGGATGGCCCTCCTCCTATTTGTCTGGCGAGGCTTTCTGCTATTTTGTTGTTGCTATAGACATTCATCAGACGGAGTATTTCTCTGAGGGTTAGGGAATGGTGGCTTAGGATTAGTTGGGCATTGCTAGGTTTTTGGGCACGGGTCTTCACTGTACCTGTTATAATGATTTTGGGGCGGGGGAAGGAGTTTTGGATTTCCTGGTATTGTTTTTCGATGCTATAGGACCAATTTTGGGAGTTTAGGGCCTGTTTTAACATTTCGCCGCTACGAAGGGGGTTATCTTGGAAGTTCATTTGCCAGTTGCCCACAATTACTAAATCTCCTTCTATGCGTTTTAGGCCTAATTTTTCCAGACGGTTGGCAAGGGCAATGGCTTCTTCCCAAACGAAAAGAGGATCACCCCCCGCTTCTACCACTAAATCCCCCCTAACTACTCCCTCTTGGATAGTGCCAGTGGTGTAGAGACGGGTAGTAAAACGATGTTCCAAACCCCAGGTTTTCAAGGCGGCGATGGTAGTGGCAATTTTGGTGAGGGAGGCGGCTGGGGCTGGTATTTTTCCTCTGTGGTTGGCGTGGATGGCCCAGTCTGACTGCACCCACACACCCTGTTGGGAGGGGGACAATCCTTGATGAGAGAGGGTGGCTAGGTATTCTTGTAAAACCCGCTGTACTCGTCTGTCGGGGGTAGTATCTAGTTGAAATATCTCTGCTTGGTGCCAGGGTATTACTGGTGGGGGAGACTGGGGAGAAAACAGGGATAACAGAAAGCCCAACAGATTAGCAAGCCACATGCCCTCGACTGGAAACGAATGCTAGCATCCCCTGATTTTACCACTGGACTGCTTTTCTGAGTCTGTAACGCAAATAAATAGCCACCCCATTCATCAACAGGGTAAGTATTACCAAGACGGCACCGGCGGCGGCAGCATTTGCCTGAAAATCAGTGCCCGCACGGGAAATCCAGTTAAACATTTGAATAGGCACTACGGTAAAAGGGGCTTGTAGCCAGGCGAAGGAGACATAGGGGAATTTAGAGGTAAAGGGAGATTCGGGCAAAAAGGCAATATAGGTAAGGGCGCCAACAGTAATCAGGGGGGCAGTTTCGCCTATAGCCCGGGAGACTGCTACTATCACACCAGTCAGGATACTACCTAAAGAGTAAGGCAAAACGTGGTCCCAAATTACCTGCCACTTGCTGGCACCAACGGCGTAGGCTGCCTCTTTCAAACTGGCGGGGATAGCCCTAATGGCCTCCCTGGAGACTACTACCACTGTAGGCAACATCAACAGGGCAATGGTCAAACCCCCTGTGAGGACAGTCTCTCCCAAATTCCAGGATTGGACAAAAATCCCCAAGGCCACAAGGCCATAGATGATAGGGGGTACTGCGGCCAGATTAGTCACGTTGATTTCGATTATAGCGGCCAACCAGCTATCCCGGCCATACTCTTCCAGGTAGACTCCTGCCGCTATGCCCAGGGGGATGGAAAAAATGGCCGCCAGGGATATTACTAACACTGTACCCACCCAAGCCGACAAAAGTCCCGCATCGGAGGCATGACGACTGGGGAAACTGGTAAAAAATTTCCAATTAAGCCTGGGCAGCCCATCGATAAACATTTCTGCCGTGAGGCTCAAAAGCACCAAGAGGGCGGATACAATCAACACCAACGCCACTGCGACGAAGACCTTTTCCAGCCGCCTTCGGTGTAGGAGATTGTCTCTGCCTTGCATTTCCCCACCCCCTGTCTTTACAATGGTTTTTAGAATTATTACCACTTAAGGCCTTTTCTGAGCCTGTAACGGAGATAAATAGCGAGGCCATTCATTAGAAGAGTCATGACTACCAAGACTGCCCCTGCTGCTGCCGCATTAGCCTGGAAGGCCGCTTGAGGTCGTGATACCCAGTTAAACATTTGTATAGGCATCACGGTGAAGGGGGATTTGAGCCAGGCAAAAGAGATATAGGGGAATTGGGAGGTAAAGGGAGGATCAGGCAGGAAGGCGATGAAAGTCAAGGCACCGATGGTGATGAGGGGTGCAGTCTCGCCAATGGCACGGGATAGGGCCACTATTATCCCAGTTAGGATACTACCTAAAGAATAGGGGAGGAGGTGGTCCCAAATTACCTGCCATTTGCTAGCGCCCAAGGCGTAGGCTGCCTCTCGCAAACTGTTGGGGATGGCCCTAATAGCCTCTCTGGTGGCCACCACTATTACTGGTAGAATCAAGAGGGAGAGAGTCAACCCCGCTGTTAGGATACTTTCCCCCAGATTCCAATCCTGGACGAATAACCCCAAGGCCAAAAGCCCGTAGATAATAGAAGGCACCCCCGCCAGGTTACTGATGTTGACTTCAATCAGTGCCGCCAACCAGCCCTTTTTGCCGTACTCCTCTAGGTATATACCAGAGGCCACCCCGATGGGTATGGCGAATACGGCAGTCATCATCATCACCACAGCAGTACCCACCCAGGCAGCAAAAATCCCGGCTTCTTCTGGCTTACGACTGGGGAAGCTGAAAAAAAACTTCCAACTGAGACGGGGTAGGCCGTCTATAAACATTTTCACCGTCAGTGCCAAGAGGGTAAACAGGGCGAAGAAAATTAACAACAGCCCCAGTATGGCAAAAATCTGACTAACTATCTGACGGCGTTTGATATTCTCTCTGAGTTCTTCTATACTCCAATTTGTCATACCCGCTTTAGCCTATTTTGCCACTGATGTATTCTTGGGTTTGGGGGTGAGAGGCATTGTTAAAGACAGTCTTGGTGTCGTTGAATTCGATCAATTCCCCCATATACATAAAGGCCGTATAGTCGGAGAAACGGGCTGCCTGTTGCATACTGTGGGTTACTATAATAATAGTCACCCTTTCCTTCAGAGAGACCATTAATTCCTCGATGCTTCTGGTGGCAATGGGATCCAACGCCGAGGTGGGTTCATCAAACAAGACGATGTCCGGATCTGTTACTATAGCTCTAGCGATACACAGACGTTGCTGTTGTCCACCGGACAGGGCATAGGCCGACTCGTGCAGTCTGTCTTTCACCTCATCCCACAAGGCTGCACCCCTCAATGCTTCTTCTACTTTTTGGTCAATGAGACTTTTATCTCTAATCCCCCTTACCCTTAACCCATAGGCCACATTCTCGTATATAGACTTAGGGAATGGGTTCGGTTTCTGAAATACCATTGAAATACGCATTCTTACCTCTATGGGGTCCACCTTGGGGGAGATGATATTCTCACCATTGACTAGGATACCCCCCTCGTAGCGGTTGCCCGGGTAGAGGTCGTGCATTCGGTTGAAACATCTAAGTAATGTGGTCTTGCCACAACCAGAAGGGCCAATGAGGGCAGTGACTTTGTTGGCGGGGATGTAAAAATTAATATTCTTCAGGGCATGAAAGTCGCCATAAAAGAAATTTAGGTCTACTACCTCTGCCACTACAGGAGGCCTTTCGGACACCATGGATTGGGATTGTTCTTGTTCTACCATTTTTGCCTATCTCCTGGTATAATAGGGCACTATTTATAGTGTACTAGTAAATTTCACGATAGCGTTTGGCTAACAGGTAGCCTATAATGTTCAAAATCAGAGTCATCACAAACAGGGCCAAGCCCGCGGCAAAGATAGTTTGGTATTCTAGGGTACCACGGGGCAAGTCTCCCAAGGATACCTGGACTATATAGGCGGTGACGGTGGCCGCTGACTTGAGGGGGTTAAAGGTGAAGTTGGGCTGCAACCCAGCCGCTACTGCCACGATCATTGTCTCTCCCACTGCCCGGGATGCTGCCAGTATGTAGGAAGCAATAATACCCGATATGGCGGCAGGGAATACCACTCTGATGGCTGTTTGTAGTTTTGTGGCCCCCATAGCCATAGATCCTTCTCTCAGGGATACCGGTACTGCCCTCATGGCGTCTTCGCTGAGGGAACTTACCAAGGGGACAATCATTAACCCCATTACTATCCCCGCACTTAGCATATTAAACCCTGGCAGTTCTGGAAATATTTTTTGCAACAAAGGAGTTACAAACAAAAGGGCAAAATAACCATAAACAACAGTAGGAATTGCCGCCAACAACTCCAGTATTGGTTTACAGATTTCTCTTAGTTTTGGGGAGGCAAATTCACTCAAATAGATGGCTATTATGGTGCCCATGGGAATTGACACCACTAGGGCAATGGCGGAAGTGGTGATGGTGCCCGACAACAAAGCCCAAATGCCGTAACTAGGTTCAGCGAAAAGAGGTGTCCACTCTGTGCCCGTTATAAATTCCCAAAAGGACACCTTTTGAAAGAATAATACCGACTCTTCTATCAAGAGGAAGATAATGCCAACAGTGGTCAAAACCGAGACACTGGCCGCTAAAAACAGTACTACCTCTATGGCCTTCTCTTTTATATCTCTGATTCTTCTGCTGGCCGAGACTTTAGTAAACGAGAATACAGCTTCCGATTTTGCCATTGTCTATTATGGGAGACCGTCAATGAAACCCAAAACCTGAAACAACTGAGACTAAAGGGGGGACGACCCCCCGTTGATTATAATCCTACTATAGACCTGCCCTCAGAGGAATCCTGCCTACTTCCCCTTTTTGGAAACGGGCTTCGGCCTTCTTGTAGTCGTCTGCTGGCAGGGGCACATACCCTACTTGTTTAGACAGTTTAGCCGCGTTTCGGAGGTAGAAGTTTACAAATTCTTTCACTTCTGGCTTGTTAGCAGAGGCTTTGTTTACGTAGATATACAGAGGGCGAGACAGAGGCTTGTAGCTGCCGTTTAGTACGTTTTGGGCACTGGGCATTACCGGCTTCTTGGTTTCTGGGTTTACGATGGCTAGGGCTTTCAGTTTGTCAGTGTTTTCTTCATAGTAAGCAAAGCCGAAATAACCCATCCCGTTGGGGTCTCTGGCTACCCCCTGTACCAATACGTTATCATCTTCACTGGGGGTAAAGTCGCTTCTTATGTCATTGTTTTTACCCAGGATGGCTTCTTTAAAGTAATCATAAGTGCCAGAATCCAAACCGGGGCCATAGAGTTTAAACTCTGCATTGGGCCATTTCGGGTTAACCTGATTCCATCTTTTAATACCCTTTTGTTGACTTTCCTTACTCCAAATAGTTTTCAACTCTTCCACAGTGATGGAATTGATAGCCTTATTGTTTTTGTTTACCACTACTGTCAGGGCGTCGTAGGCTACGGGCAATTCAATGAATTCTACCCCAGATTTTTTACAAGCCTCTATTTCTTCCTTCTTAATGGGACGAGAGGCGTTAGAAATATCTGTCCTTAAACTGGGGTTACTGCTGCAGAATTTCTCAAAACCACCCCCAGTGCCAGAAATACCTACGGTTACCCTAACGCTACCTTTTTTCTGTTTTTGGAATTCTTCCGCTACTGCCTCGGTGATGGGGAATACGGTACTGGAACCATCTATTTTAATGGTCTTTGCCCCCTGAGATTCTGCTTCTTTCTGTATTACCCCTAATGTCAAGGCAGCTGCAGTCGCGGTAGCCGCCACAACTCCCATTACTTTGTGTTTGGTCTTCATAGCCACTCCTTTTTGCTTATATGTTTTTTCCGTTTGGTAGGACTGTTGTTGTCCTATTTTTTGTTCCCCAACCGAGTCTATCTTGTCTATATTAAATAAAAGTTAAATATAGGTTAAATCTTGGTTAAATAATCTTTTTTCATCAAAACCGTAACTGTACTTCTTCGTAGATTGTTGCCAAGTATTCCCCTATTACCCCCAGAGAAATTAGTTGAATCCCCCCGGAAATAGGATGACAACAATTGTCGAGGCGTATCCCGGTATATCTATGCCGGAAACAATAGTTTTTACTGCTATAAATAAGCCATACAACAGAGAAATTAAGGATATAAATAACCAGAAATAATACCATATTTTAAGAGTAGCTGAAATAAAAAAATTAATACATTCGAGGGCAAAATTCCACAGTTTCCACCCGTTGAAGCTAGTTTTTCCCCCACGACGGGGTAGACGCTCAAAATAAACCGCATCTACTGAATGGGGACGGCATGAAACCACTCTGCCGTTTTCCGTTGCCACCAAGACTCCCCCTTTCCGGATTTGGGGGTAGCATTGACTATATCATAGCCCTCCCGCCACTTGGCCACCAATGGTACAATCAATTCTGGGGGGTCTTGCAAATCTGCGTCAATGGGTATTACTGCCTTACCAGTGGCATAATCTAACCCGGCAGTCATGGCAATTTCCTTGCCAAAGTTACGAGATAGATTTATTACCTTGATGGGAGGGTCCTTTCTGTGGTATTCAATCAATAGTTGCAGGATATTGTCCCTACGGCCATCATGGACACATATAATCTCATGAGTAACAGGGAGGGAGGTTAACATCTCTCTCTGTGAGGCGGGAAAAAAGAAGGGGGAGATTTTCTGCCTCATTGTAACAAGGTACAATTATAGACAGCTCCGGGGGCGGTAAAACCATGATTTTTGGCCTAAAAACTAGGCTAGTGGGAGAATTTTGTCTTAGCCGGTGGGGTTTTGGGGGTAAAACACATTCCCTCAGATGGTGCCTCTAATTTCCTCCACAATCCCATCTCTTACCACTATTTCCACATTTAGTTTTTCCACTATATTGTCGCCGACCTGTATTTCAAACAGGCTCTCGAATTGCCCCTGTATTACCTCCTGTCCTATTTCCAACATTTGTACCTGTTGCATTTGTTGCAAAAGTTGGTTTTTTTGTTGCAGTAATTCGGCTTTTCGTTGATTTACTTGTGCCTGGATATTTTCTATCTGTTGTGGGGCTTGCAGAGTAGCCTGTCTTCTGATTTCAGCAATAGCCTGTTGCGCCTGTTGGTCTAATTGTACCAGATTGTCATCAATCTGTTGGATTTGAGCCTGGATTTGCCGTTGGACTTCCTCTTGCCAGGCTGGGGTAACAATCACCTTGATATTTACTGGGCGTTTTAGAATTAACTTTTTCAAGTCCATCTGGGAAACTACCATGACTTTATCTGTTAAACATGGAATCAATAATATCCTGATAGTGACTAGTTATAACAGCCCGTTTAATCTTTAAGGTTTGTGTCATCATGCCATTGGCCACCGAAAAAGGCTCTACAATAAACTCAAATACAGCAATACGGTCATCTGGACGGTATCCTGGACGATTTTTGATTTCCCGATTCAACTCCTGTTTAAACAGATTTAATACGGGTGTACTATACAAGTCGCTGTTGAGTACTTCTTCCCTGGTGGCGTTGGGGGAAGGCAGGTTGAGACTCAAATTCTGGGATTTTGCCCACTGTTTAATTGCCTCCAAGTCTGGTACTATTAGTGCCCCTAGATACTTTTGATCCTGTCCCACTACCATTATCTGGTGTATATAGGGGCTACGCATACAAGCATCCTCTAACGGCTGAGGTTCAATATTTTCCCCATTACTTAGTACTATTGTATCCTTGGCTCTCCCCGTTATCACCAAGTCATTCATCGGCGTTATCCACCCTAAATCCCCACTGTCAAACCACCCTTCCTCATTAATTGCCTTGGCAGTGGCCGTAGGATTTTTATAGTACCCTTGCATTACTTGGGTGCCTCTAATCCAGATTAAGCCTTTCTCCCCAGGAGGAAGGGGTTGATGGGTTTCAGGGTGGACTATTTTTATTTCCGTTTCTGGCAATGGTTGTCCAGCAGACCCCACTATGTTACGCTGGAGACGACGGGCATTGGTAACGGGGGAAGTTTCTGTTAAGCCGTAACCTACAATTAGGGGTATTCCCACTAACTGGAAAAAATTATCTATATGTACAGCCAACGACCCCCCTCCGCTTACCCACGTTTTAACACATCCTCCCACTCCTTCCCTTATCTTACTATACACCAACCTGTCTCCCAGTTTGTGAAGAGGATAGTATAACAGTGCCTGTAAATTCCCCTTCAGTCTTTCTAGGGGGGTTGGTTGTAAATTTTGTAAATCTAACCCTTTTGCCAAACGTTTCCCCTGGTGGTATTTTTCCGACACCCCCAAGAAGAAGTTTATTATCTTTTGTTGTAGGGGGCTCTTTTCTTTGAATTGTTTTTGTATACCATCGTATATAGATTCCCACAAACGGGGTACACCCACCATATGATGGGGTTTATACTGTTTCAGGTCCTGTTTAAAGTGGCGAATGCTAGTATATATTAGAGTACATCCCCTAGAAAATAGAAAATACTCTGCCGCCCTTTCATAAGAATGCCAACTAGGCAAAAGCGTCAGTACCCTGTCTCCTACGTTAGGTTTTATAATGTGGTCTAGATAGCATACCTGGTGTAAAAGATTACGGTGGGACAACATTACCCCCTTCGGCTTCCCCGTGGTGCCCGAGGTGTATATTAGAGTTGCCAGACTGTCTTTGGATACATCTGGGGGGTTAAACTGATGGCTTCCCCCCATTTGCAAAAATTCCTCAAAACTATATACCGGCTGGGCTTCATATTCCGGCTTTTCCCCAAACAGAGTTACTACAAACTTCAGGGGGTATTTTTCTATCTCCGGACGCAGTTTATTCAGGGTTGCCTCGTCTTCTACCACTAAGGCCACACTGTCACTATGCTCTATTATATACAACAACTCCTCTCTTTCTGCCTGGGATGAACGTACTGCATCTACACTGCCGTTGACAATTATCCCCTGATCTGCTATTAACCAGCGAGGACTATTATCCGCTATCAGGGCAACCTTTTCCCCTGCGGCAACCCCTAGAGATTGTAAGGCGGCGGCAAATTGTTTTATCTTTTCTGCCAGTTGGTGGTAGTTTAATTTTACTTCCGGTTGAAGATGTGGTGCCCATACTGCCAGGGTTTTCCCCGCATATTCGGGCAATAAATCCCACATTTTTCCAAGATAATTAAGGGAAAAATAATCAGGGGTAATTGACTTATTCATATTCATAGGTTTCCCAGAATCTGTTTTTTTTATCTTATATTTCCCCCTATTTTCCTGTTATTATCCCATAGGATAGATTTTCCACTGGCACATACCCTAAAAGTAGCTTCACCCGGGTGGCCATTTCATTTGTCTACCCCCTAGAATGTGTATATGTAGATGTTCTACTGTTTGGCCTCCTTCTTGTCCATTGTTGATCACCACCCGATAGCCGTTGGTGAGATTGGCGGTAGCTGCCACCTTTTTCACCGTCAGCAGTAGATGTCCTAATAGACTTTTATCCTCCTCTTCTGCTTCGTTTAGACGGGGTATTGGCTTTTTGGGAATCACTAAGATGTGGGTTGGTGCTTGGGGATTAATGTCCTTTATGGCTATACACAAGTCGTCTTCGTATACTATGTCTGCCGGTATTTCCCTTCGGATGATTTTGCCAAAAACCGTGTCACTCATCTTTTCTTTTCTACCCTTCTAATATCCACCAATGGTTTCTATCAGCTTTTTTCACTTCTGTCAAGTCTGTTTTTTTTCTCGCCTCCTCTTGCCCTCATTTTTTTGTTATTTTTTGGTAGGCCAGCCGGAGCAATTTTATGCTACGATATACTGGGATTTATCTTTAACAATAATCAAAGGATTACTATGAAGTTTATAGAGAGATTAGAAGGGATTAAAATTCTGATTTTTAAAAGAATTATTCCCTTGTTTTGTTGTCTTATTATTCTGGGAGGATGCGCTGGGACTAGTCCAAACGCCGAGGGGAATAAAGGCGTGACTAAGATAGTTTTATGGCATGGTATTAACCCTCCAGAGAATAGGGAAATATTCAACAGGTTACTGGCAGAATTTAATCAGGCAAATCCCGAAATAGAGGTAGAGGCATTATACATCGGGCAACCGGATGAGCAACTGCCAAAAATAATTGCTGCTATTGTGGGAAATCAACCGCCAGATATTCTTTGGTATGTACCTCAACTGACGGGAAAACTAGTAGAGTTACAGGCTATAAAACCTCTCCAGGATTGGTGGAATAATTCACCCATAAAAGATGAGATTGACCCTGTCATGCTACCTACTATGGAATTGGAAGGAAATATTTGGTCAGTCCCCTTCGCCACTAATAACACTGCCGTTTTCTATCGTCCTAGTCTGTTCAAGGAGGCTGGTATAACAAAATTGCCCACCAGTTGGGAGGAATTTAAGCAAGTAGCAAAACAGCTAACTAAAGATACTAACAATGATGGCATAGCTGAACAAAATGGGGTACTTTTGGCAGTAGGCAAGGGAGAATTTACAGTGTTTGTATGGCTGCCTTTTATCTTCAGCGCTAATGGGGAAATTGTTAATGCTAATAATCAACCCACTTTGACTAATCCAGGTGTAGAAAAAGCCTTATCTTTGGGAAGAGAATTAGTAGAAGAAAAGGTGGCACTTTTGTCAGCACCAGATAGGGGTTATGAGTTGGACAATTTTATCGCCGGTAAGGTAGCAATGCAAATCACAGGGCCCTGGACTTTGGCACAATTAAATCAGAGTGGTATTGACTACGATGTTTTCCCTCTGCCAGTGATTGAAAAACCCGCCACTGTTTTGGGGGGAGAGAGTCTATTTGTCTTTAAAACCACACCCGAAAGAGAAAAGGCAGCCCTTAAATTTCTCCAGTATATTCTGAGTGAGGATTTCCAAAAGAAATGGGCTATATCTACCGGCTATCTTCCTATTAATATCAAGGCACAGAAAAGTCCAGAATATCAACAATTCTTGACAGAAAAACCAGTGATAAAGGTATTCCTAGAACAGATGAAATATGCCAAATCTCGTCCTATTATAGCTAATTATCCCCTGATTTCCGAAAATTTGGGCAGAGCAATAGAGTCGGTTTTGCTGGGGAAAATGTCTGCTAAACAGGCGCTAGAGGAAGCCCAAAAAAGAGTCTCCTTAGAGTCTAAGACCTAAAAAACCATGCTATAATCCAAGGATTCATAAGGGAAATAAGGCCATACAATTTTGGCTTTTTTTAAGAGAATTTCCCGAAGAAAGAGTATATATAGTTACAAAAATTAGAGACAAACTATGGTAGAGAGCCGGGAATTGATAGGGTCAAAATACGAAGAAAAAACCCAGCAAGTGGCCAGGGAGTTGATAGCAGCCACGAAGGAAAAAAATATATTCCAGCAGTGGCAAAAACAACTGCAACTGGATGAAAAATTAATGGCGTGGGCAATGGCCAATCCGGGATTAAGGGTGCAATTGTTTCGTTTTATAGACACTCTGCCGGCATTGAAGAGTAAGGGGGAGGTGATGCGACACCTGCAACAGTATTTGACAGCAGAAGAAGTAGAGTTGCCGGGGGAATTAAAGGCCTTCCTTAATTTTACCTCCCCCGAGTCTGTGCCAGCTACCCTAGCCGCCGCCACCATTGTCAAGGCAGTGGAAACCCTGGCTTATAAGTATATTTCCGGGGAGACAGTCAAAGATGTTATCAAGGTGGTGGAAAAAATCCGCAGGGAGAAAATGACTTTTTCCATCGACTTGTTGGGGGAGGCTGTCATCACGGAAAAAGAGGCGGATTCCTATTTACAGGGTTATCTGGATTTGATTTCTCAGTTGGGGGCACAAGCGACTACATGGCCTACTATACCAGAAATTGACCTTGCCAACGGCCAGCCTTTACCCAAAGTCCAGGTGTCTGTTAAACTGACTGCCTTTTACTCCCAGTTTGATCCTCTCGATTTTGAAGGAAGCAAGCAAAGAGTATGTGGGCGTTTGCGCACTTTGTTAAGACATGCCTCTGTGAAGGGGGTAGCAGTTCATTTTGACATGGAACAGTATGCCTACAAGGATGTTACCATTGCTATTTTACAGGATTTGTTGCTAGAGGAGGAGTTTAGACAGAGGACTGATATAGGGGTAACACTACAGGCTTATTTACGAGACTCCCAGCAAGATTTGTATCGGTGGTTGGAATGGGCGAAAAAAAGGGGAAGTCCAATTACGGTGCGTTTGGTGAAGGGGGCTTATTGGGATCAAGAGGTGATTAAATCTTTACAAAATCACTGGGAAATCCCTGTATTTACCCAAAAGGCCGAGACAGACGTAAATTATGAGAATCTTACTGCTATTTTGTTGGAAAATCACCAGTATTTAAATGCAGCAATCGCCTCCCACAATATTCGCAGCCAAGCCAAGGCTATTGCCATTGCTGAAACCCTTGGTATCCCCCTTGAGTGTCAGATTCTCTATGGTATGGGAGAGGATTTGGCCAGGGCAATAGCAAAACGGGGACATAGGGTAAGGGTTTATGCTCCTTATGGTAAACTGTTACCGGGAATGGCTTACCTGATTCGTCGTCTCCTGGAAAACACCGCTAACACTTCCTTCTTACGGCAACAGGCGGAGGGGAAACCTATGGAGGAATTGATAAAACCCCCTGTGGTTTCTTCTCAACCCATTTCCCTCTCTACTCTTGACAGGAATGAGTATGGTGCTGCCGCTGACACTGATTTTGGGCGGGAGGCTAATATTCGTCGTGTAAAAGAGGCCTTAACAAAAGTTCACAGTCAACTAGGTAAAACTTATCTGCCTCTCATCAACGGGGAGTATGTGCAGACGGAGGATTATATAGACTCTCTCAACCCCTCCAATGGAGAAGAGGTGGTAGGCAGAGTGGGTTTAATTTCTCTTTCCCAGGCAGAGGAGGCTATAGCTAGTGCCAAAGAGGCTTTTAAGAGTTGGAGTAAGACAGAAGTGGGCAAGAGGGCAGAAATTCTGAGGAAGGCGGCTGATATTATGGAGGCGAGACGCCATGAGTTAACCGCCTGGATGTGTTATGAGGTGGGGAAGGTAGTAAGGGAGGCAGATGCCGAGGTAACAGAAGCCATAGATTTTTGTCGTTACTATGCCTGGCAGATGGAAAGACTGGCCCAGGGGTATAATTATGATGTGCCTGGGGAGACTAACCGCTACTTCTATCAACCCCGTGGTATTGCTGTTATTATTTCCCCCTGGAATTTTCCCCTTGCCATTGCCACTGGTATGACTGTAGCGGCGTTGGTGACGGGAAATTGTGCCTTGTTAAAACCCGCTGCCACCAGTAGTGTGATTGGGGCTTTAATTGCAGAAATTCTGGTAGAAGCCGGTATTCCTAGGGGGGTATTTCAATTTATCCCCGGCAGAGGCTCTCAGGTGGGAGAATACCTAGTAAAACATCCAGATGTACACATAATAGCCTTTACTGGCTCTAGAGAGGTAGGTGGCCAAATCTACGCCCAGGCGGCTATAGTCCAGCCTAAACAAAAACACCTCAAACGGGTGATTGCGGAGATGGGGGGCAAAAATGCCATCATCATCGACGAAAGTGCCGATTTAGATCAGGCCATTTCGGGCGTAGTACATTCCGCCTTCGGTTATAGTGGCCAAAAATGCTCCGCCTGTTCCCGTGTCATTGTCCTCAACAGCATTTATGATATATTTTTGGAACGTCTTCTAGAAGCAGTAAAGTCCCTAAATGTGGGAGACGCCACCCTCCCCAGTACTAAAGTAGGGCCTGTAATTGATGCCAAAGCCCAAAAGAGAATCCTGGAATACATAGAAAAAGGGAAGGAGGAAGCCTCTTTAGCTTTACAACTACCCATTCCCACTAAAGGCTACTTTGTCCCACCCACCGTTTTTGTGGATGTGTCTCCCAATGCCACTATTGCCCAGGAAGAGATATTTGGGCCAGTTTTAGGGGTTATCAAGGCAGAAAACTTCGACCAGGCCCTCCAGATAGCCAATAGCACCGACTATGCCCTCACTGGTGGCCTTTATTCTCGCACCCCCGCCCATATCCAAAGGGCTTCAGTGGAGTTTGAGGTGGGTAATCTTTACATCAACCGGGGAATCACCGGCGCCATTGTTGCCAGACAACCCTTTGGGGGTTTCAAACTATCCGGCATTGGCTCCAAGGCTGGGGGCCCCGATTATCTGCTACAATTTCTAGAGCCCAAGGTAGTCACTGAGAATGTCCAGCGTCATGGCTTTGCCCCCATCCGGGGAGTAGACAGTTAACCAGACGGACACCATCCCCCCCAGGGGGGTGTCATCAACCCGCCACATACTCCTTGACGGCATGTCTTCTCTTGCGCAGGTGGGCCAAAGCCTGTTGTTCCAACTGACGTACCCTTTCCCGACTTATGTTCATCCTCTGTCCGATTTTGGCCAGGGATAATTCCTTCCCGTCTTCTAGGCCAAATCTCAGTTTTACCACCTGTTGTTGTTGAGGATTCAATTCCCCCAACAGTTTTTGTAGGTCTTGACGCAACAACTCTTGGGTAATATAATTATCCGGGGATACGCCTTCGTCCTCCAACAATTCTGACAACTCCGTATCCTGATTATCCCCCACCTTCACGTCTAGGGATATAGGCTGACGGGCAATGCTGAAGTATTCTCGTATTTGCGCCGGATCTAGGTCTAGGGCTTCTGCTATTTCTGCCGGGGTTGGGCTACGCCCCAGTTTTTGCGACAATTCCCTTTGGGTCTTCTTGATTTTATTCAATTTTTCGGTAATATGGATAGGAAGACGGATAGTCCTGCCCTGCTGGGCTATGGCCCTGGTAATGGCCTGACGAATCCACCAGTAGGCGTAAGTGGAGAATTTAAACCCTTTGGTGGGGTCAAATTTCTCTACCCCTCTCTCTAATCCTAGACTCCCCTCCTGAATTAGGTCCAAAAACTCCATGTTACGTTTCTGGTACTTCTTGGCGATGGCCACTACCAGCCGCAGATTGGCCTCGATCATCTTCTGTTTTGCCCTTTTGCCCTGATACAGGATTTTCTGCAACTCCTTGGGGGTTTTATTGGCCTTTTCTGCCCATTCTTCCAGGGTTGGTTCCCTTCCTAATTCCTTGGTCAGTTCCTCTTTCAGCTTGTACATGGCCATCATCTGCTGTACCTGCTTGCCAAACAGGATTTCCTGTTCATGGCTTAAAAGAGGAACTTTCCCGATTTCCTGTAGATAGGTACGTACCATATCTACAGTGTTGGTCCTTCTCTTATCTGATTCGCCTACCTTTACCAGGTTAGCGTTCATTTTGGCGTTGGACATAGGGCTTCTCTTCTCCTTTTTGTCAGCTCAAAGAATTCTTCGGGGTTGGCTGGGCTACCTTCCCCCTACGGCTGCTTTTCCAGACCGATAGATTCTATTTTACTTCCACTTAGACGGCATTTTTGTTACAAAAGTTCATTTTTCCCTTCCTCTCACCTCTCCCTGGGCTACAATAGAATCGGGTTGAAACCCAGAGGGTGAGGGTCTCATCTACTATGATGACAGTTTTGCCCCACCACTGCCAGGGCGGCCGTTGTGTGATTTCCGCTCCTTCCGGTAGGGCTAGGCGCACCTTTGTTTTCTCTACCCCTCCTTATACTCCTAGTTTACCCTTTTTCTGTTTCTAGTTAACACCTCCTGTTGGCTATTCTCTTCTCCGGACTAGGTAGGTTCCTTCCTCTGTTTCATAGCTTAGCTTATACTCCTCCGGAGAAAGCCTTACTACTGTTTTTGCATTTTTGCCCTCCATTTTTACCAGTAAATCCCCCCCCTTGTCCACTTCTAAAATTCTGCCTCTATTATCTCCCAATTTTACCTCTTTGTCAAGATGAAAAAGAAACTTATTATAGGTATTAATAATACTTTCCATTCCCGAATTTAAATAATCATTATAGCCCTTAATCAAACTGTAAATAACTTGCCGGGCTAACAATTGTCTTGGGGGTAACTGTGGAGCAATTGTGCTGTGGAAGTAAGACTTTAGGCTAATCCCCCCCCAAGGAGGTGTATTTTCGTAGTTGATTCCCACACCTACCACCCCCGCTGTAATTAACCGATTTTCTGTTTTTGTCTCCCATAAAATTCCCCCCAATTTTTTCTCCCCTAAAACCAGGTCATTAAGCCATTTTATCCTTACAGGAATATTCTGCTCATTCAAAGTCTCCGCTATGGCAGCAGCACTAAAAATTGTAAGATGAGGTACGGCGTCTAGGGGCAAATTTAAATTCAACCCCAGACTTAAGTATAATCCCCCCCTCGCCGATTCCCATCTTTTGCCTCTTTGTCCTTTTCCCGCTAACTGTCTTTCGGCTATTACTACTAGGGGGAATTCTTTATTTTCCTCCTCCCTTAGTCTCCAGGCTTGGTTATTGGTAGAATCTAGGCTATCGTATAAGTAGACTGTTATCCCATTTTCGCCAATATCTTCCCAGTATTCTTCTCTTCTCATATGCCACAACCCCAAGAAGACTTAGATAATTCTATAAATCCACAAAAGGTTTCCGAAACCCCCAACAAACTTAGACTTATTTACTTGGCTATTTTGGCTTTAGGTATTCCCCTTGAATCCAGAATTATTCCTATTAGTAAATCCGAGTTGGATTTGGTTATCGATTATCTGGCTATGCTGTTGCAAAACAACGAAGAATTGATTAGAAGAGCATGTTCCCTCTTAGAACAACAAGCGGAAATCCCACCTCAACAAAGAAAATATTATGGCATAGTTAGGGAATACCTTGAACGATTTTCCCTGTTGTCTTCCTCCGAAGAATTCCTCCCCCTCAGTCTTGGAGAAAATATTAATTCCATCGCCCTTAAGGTGTTGACAGATTTGTTATTCTATAGTAGCAGGGCCGGTAAACGTTATCTCCATTCCCAGTTGCAGTGTCTTTGACTTGTCTCCCTTTGGCTGTATGCCAGTAAAAAAAGTAAAAAAGCATCACAGGACTAGTGTTGTAAAAAACATCCTCTGGTTTAATTTGAAAGTAGACTAAAAAGGACAAACAGTCTTGTTTACCTGGGGAAAGAAGAGATTGGTTGGCCTTTGTCTAGGGGAAATTCTATAGCATATAGCTAATCTACTCCCTTCAGTGCCCTTCAATGTATTATTGAATGTTCTATCCCCCCTTCTACTCCCCCTTAAGATTTTTAACAATAACATTGGTATTCCACCTCATCATCTTCACATAAGTGTCTGCTTCACTCCCCTCCCCCCCAAGAGAGTCAGAATAGAGTTTCTCCAAGGCAAGTCTAACCCCAGCCTCCCTAGCCACTGTTTCCATCAATCTTGGGTTGATGGTGGCTTCTACAAAAATTGTCCTTACCCCACTGTTTTTGATTCTCTCCACCAATTGTCTCACAGTTTGGGCACTAGGTTGCTCTTCTGTACTAATCCCAATTAGTGTACCCAATATTTGCACCCCATAAGCCTTGCCGTAATATTGAAAGGCATCGTGGGTGGTTACTAGCTTCCTCCTACTGGCAGGGATGGTGGCTATCTGCTGTCTTATCCAGTCATCTAACTGTTGTAACTGTTGCACCAGTGTGGCGGCATTCTCCCTGAAAATTGCCTCGTCTTTGGGACTAGTTTTTATCAGTTCGTCCCTAATAGTCTCTACCATTATTATCGCATTTTTTACATCCATCCACACATGGGGATCCACTTGCCTTTTGCCTTCATATTCCCTTTGCAAGGATTTTATTCTTTCCGTCTCCGCTACAGCTACCACTTTGCCCCTTATACTGGTAGACTTTATCAGTTTAATGAGATTGGCCTCCAAATTGTGCCCATTATAAAATACTATGTCCGCCTTCTCTAATTCTACACTATCTTTGGTTACAGGCTCATATACGTGGGGATCGTCTCCCGGTTGCAACAGGCTGGTATGATATACCCTATCCCCTCCTACAAACTGGGTAAAGTCGGCAATAATCGTATTGGTGGAAACTACCCTTATTCTCCCCCCCTCTTCCTGCTGTCTATTGGCTTCCCTCCCACACCCCCCTATCAGTATCAGCAAACACACACACCATACCCATCGCTTCATTTCTCTTTCCTCTTTTCATAATCTTTTCATATTTTACTGAATGAGGAGACATTTCATAATCTTGGCTTGACCCTAAAAGGCTAAAATCAAAAACATATGGATGAGGTGATGCTATAGGTACAAAAGATATGAAGTATCTAGTAGCTGTATTGTCCGATAGAATTCAGGCAGAAGAGGTATATACGGCGTTGGAAAAGGCAGGAATCCCTACCACACAAATGTCTATTCTAGGCAAGGGCTACAAAGGCGCCGATGAATTTGGTTTTATTGACCCCTCTTTACAAGCCAGGAAAAATGCTATTAGAATGGCAATATGGCTTATCCCCTTCGGTTTTTTCGCTGGTTATACTTTTGACCTTATTACCAGTATAGATACTTTCTCTTGGGCTGGGGAACCCTGGAATCATATCATTGGTGGCTTTCTAGGCGCCATTGGTGGGGCGATGGGTAGTATTTTCGTCGGCGGTGGCATTGGATTCACCTCTGGTAGTGGCGATGCCCTTTCCTATCGTAACCGTCTTAATGCCGGCAAATACATTATAGTAGTTAAGGGGGATAATAATATCAAAAACCAGGCTACTGCAATTATCCGTCAATTCAACCCGGAAAACTTACAGGGTTATGAAACTACTGATTCCTGATCTTTTGGCATGATTTGGTATTATGAAATACTCTTATCGCCCCTCCTTCTCTTATTCTAATCCTTGGCAAAAATCCAAGCATAAATTTATAAAAAAAAATAACAAGTACCCCATAACAATAGTCCGTTATCTAAGATACTTTAAATGGCGGTTGTTGCGCCTAAGAGAACACCCTCATCGCCTAGCCAGGGGATTCGCTGTGGGAGTATTTGCCGGGTGTCTACCCCTAATGGGACTTCAATTTGCTATTAGTATTTTCCTGGCATTTATCTTTCGGGGCAATAAATTTTCCGCTTTGGCTGGCACTTTTATTAGTAATCCCTTTACCTACGTCCCTCTCTTCCTTTTTAATTTCCAAGTAGGTAAATTTTTGATTGGTTTGTTGGCAGATAATCACCAACTGGATTTTCAATGGAATTCTGTAGATGATTGGCGTAATGAAGGAAGTGAAATAGCCGCTACTCTTCTGTTCGGCTCGGTGGTGGTTGGTCTATTTTCTGCTATCATCGCCTATTATGGGCTACTTTATCTTTTGTCCCGTTGGCGTAGACAGTATAAATCCACCCAACATCCATGATTGTTTTGTTGACTGATTTTGGACTCCAAGATGTTTATGTAGGGGTGATGAAGGGGGTTATTTATACTATTAATCCCTCTGTTACCTTAGTAGATTTAACCCATGAAATTCCACGACAAAATATTCTCGCCGCCAGTTTCGCCCTACAAGAGTCTGTCCCTTTTTTCCCTGATAATACCATATATTTAGCCGTAGTAGACCCAGGAGTAGGCAGCGACAGAAAGCCTCTGGCAATCTCCTTTGAAAGGGGAATACTTGTAGGCCCTAACAATGGAATATTTACCGGCGTAACCAACAATTATGAAATCCAGGAAATTAGAGAATTAACTAATAGAAAATACTGGCTAAATCCTAATCCCAGCAATACCTTCCACGGGAGGGATATTTTTGCGCCTGTAGCCGCCTATCTTAGCAAGGGAATTACCATGGCACAATTGGGTAATCAGCTGAAAAAGGAGGATTTAGTTGGACTCCCCTTGCCTCCTCTACAGGTAACACCTACGGAAATAATCGGTGCAATCCAGTATATCGACATCTATGGCAATTTAGTGACTAATATCCCAGCAAAACTGTTAGAAAATAAAAACTGGTATGTGACGGACAAGGGAATAATAATCCACCCCCATCCCACCTACAGCAGTGTCGGAGTCAACCAATTGGTGGCATTGATTGGCAGTCATGGGTATCTCGAAATAGCCGTCAATCAGGGGAGTGCTAAAATGGTCTTGAATAAGGAATATGGCGATACCATTACAGTTAAAATTAACAGTTAAAATTGGCTGACTATGAATCCACAATTACCAATATATCAAGGACAGTTCGGCCCCTATCAGATTACGCCGGCAGACAAACTAGAAGTGATTGTTTATCGTCTGGGTTTGACTCTTACTGGTTTGAGTTTTTCCCTTGGCAGTATTTTATTCCTATGGAGGGGTTTGAATCCCACCACCGAATTGGTTTTGACTGTACTATTTTTCTTGTTTGTCTTGGGGTTGGGGATTTGTCTGGAAACTATACATATTTATCTTCAAATTCTCCGTAGCCTACTGAGGGTAAGTTGGATGATAGGGTTGATTTTCACACTAGTTTTCCTCGTCATCAGCCACTATAATCTGGTAGCATATGTCGCCAATCACCCCCTCTGTTTGCTTGGAATTGGTTTTGTTTTTGTCAGTCTAAATGGCATCTTTGTTAAGGAAGCATTTTGTTTTAACCGCCTGGAGTCAAAAATCCTAAGTTTTGTTGTGCCCATCACCATACTATCCTATATGATAGGAATTTTAACTCCCAATCTTGGTGGTTTCTTGCTTACTGTTTGGAGTCTCCTGTTTTTGATTTTTATTTTCCGCAAATATACCCAGGATATTCCCTCAGATATAGGAGATAAATCTGTGTTTGAATATCTGGCAAAACAAAAAGAATCACGGAAACAAAAACGGATAACTGGTTAGGAAAGATTTAGTAGAAGTTGAAGGAATAACATTGAGAATTTTCCAGTACAGTTTTACAGTCGTTGGCAATCTGTTTTTTTAACTCTTCCAGGGAGGTAAATTTCTTCTCATCGCGGAGAAAATGCACAAGACGCACATTGAGATTTTGCCCATATAAATCTCCATGCCAATTCAAGATATGTACTTCTATTGTGACACCTTCTCCATCCACAGTGGGGCGTCTACCAATATTCACCACAGCCGGTAAGCTGTTATTCTGGGTAGAGAGGGGAAAAGGTAAATCCACTATGGCTTGATAAACCCCATGTCGAGGTAGAAATTTATCGGGGGGGATTTCCAAATTTGCCGTAGGAAACCCTATTTCTCTTCCTAACTTTCTCCCCTCAATTACCCTCCCCTGAATTTCATATTCCCTCCCCAACATTTCTTTGGCTATTTCTACCTTTCCCTCCAGCAAACATTCCCTAATAAATGAACTACTAATACGCCTTTTTTCCCCAGACAAAACTATAAATTTTTCAGGGGTAATACTAACCCGTATTTGATGGGGCTTGCCAAGATTTTCTAGGTCTTTTGCCTTGCCTTGTCTTCGGTAGCCAAAACAAAAATCCTCGCCTACACTCACAAAAACCGCCCCAATTTTTCTGTGTAAAACCTCGGCAACAAATTGTTGTGGGGTTAAGGTGGCCAATTCCCGGTCAAAAGGTAGTAAAATCAACTCTTGTACCCCCATATTCTCCAGAATTTTTGCCTTCTCCTCCAAGGGAGTAAGCAATTTTTTCTTCTCACCAGTAAAAAACTCTTGGGGATGGGGAATAAAAGTCACTACCGCAGTTTTCCAATTTTCTGAACTATATCGTAGTATAGGCTCTATTACACACTGATGTCCCCGGTGAAGGCCATCGAAATTTCCAAGGGCGATCGCCCTTTGACTGGGGGAGATTTGGGGATAAGATATAATTGTAAACACGACAACTACCGAAGGCCAAACTTATCTTTAACTATTTTATTGTGACCTCAAAAATTGTCAACTGTTGTGGGGAGAAAATTGTACAAATGGTACTATAATATTCCAAAAGCAGAAAAAATAATAAGGGAACTAAAAATTGTTTTGGCAAAAGTATGGAGATAAAAGTCAATAGCCAGAGTAAATTAAACTGGAAAGGAGAAGCATTAGCCCTTGGTTTCTTTACCCGGGATACAATTACCCTAGAAGGAGAATTAGCAGATTTAGATCAAAGATTAGATGGGGTGTTGAGTGAGTTAATAGCAGAAACGGAATTCAAGGGGAAACCAGACACTACCCTAGTAGCTAGGGTGGGAGGGAAAAACCCCATCAGAAAGGTGATTATTACTGGCTTGGGGAAAGAAGAAGAGGTAAGTGTAGACACCTTCCGCAAAGCCGCCGCCTCTATCGCTAGAGTGGCTAACCAGGCAAGGGTAAAACATCTAGGAATCTGTCTTCCCCATCCCCAATACGATGATAACACTCTTGCCCAGGTAATTGCCGAAGGAGTTATTCTCGCCTCCCATCAGGATAACCGTTTTAAGTCTGAGGTGCAAGACAGACCAGTAACCCTGGAAACGGTGGAGTTGTTAGAATCCAATGCCAAAGAGGAAGCCATCGAAAGGGCAAAAATTATATGCGACGGTGTGATTTTTGCTAGGGAGTTAGTCAACGCACCGGCTAATGTTATCAATCCAGTCACCCTGGCAGAAACAGTAAAAAGTCTTGCCCAACAATATGGGTTACAGTTGACTATCCTGGAAAGAGAAGACTGTGAAAGACTGGGGATGGGGGCGTTTTTGGGCGTGGCAAAAGCCTCTGACTTACCCCCCAAATTCATCCATCTAGTATACAAACCCGAGACGGAGGCAAAACGGAAACTAGCTTTTGTGGGCAAAGGATTAACTTTCGACTCCGGCGGCTTGAATTTAAAAGGCCCTGGTAGTAGCATTGAAACTATGAAGATGGATATGGGAGGCGCAGCCGCCATTTTCGGTGCCGCTAAGGCCATCGCCCAGTTAAAACCCCCAGTGGAAGTGCATTTCATCAGTGCCGTTACCGAGAATATGATTAGTGGTAGGGCGATGCATCCCGGCGACATCCTTACTGCCTCCAATGGCAAGACTATCGAGGTTAACAACACCGATGCGGAAGGGCGTCTTACCCTTGCCGATGCCCTCGTCTATGCCGATAAACTGGGCGTAGATGCCATCGTCGACTTGGCCACCCTCACCGGGGCCTGTATTATAGCCCTAGGTAATGATATAGCCGGTTTATGGACCAAAAATGAACAATTGGCCAATGAGTTGAAGACTGCTGCTGCCGCCGCCGGTGAAAAAATCTGGCAGATGCCCCTGGAGGAAAAGTATTTTGAACAAATGAAATCTACTATTGCTGACATGAAGAATACAGGTCCTCGCGCTGGCGGTTCAATTACAGCTGCCCTCTTCTTGCAACAATTTGTCAAAGACACCCCTTGGGCTCATTTGGACATCGCTGGGCCAGTTTGGGCAGAAAAGCCCACCAGCTTATACAATGAAGGGGGTACAGGTTTTGGGGTTCGCACTCTGGTCAACTGGGTGTTAAATAGTCAGTAGGTGGGCCTATGGGAGAATCCAAGAGAAGACAGCAGACACTGGGGGAGGAATACGGGAAAGAAAAACCCATTTTCCCCTGGCTGCCCCTCACCAAGAGTCAGGCGGAAAAAATATATAACCTCACCACCCGTGGCGCTTGGATTGGCATTGGCGTCTTGGTGGTGGTGTGGGTGACTATTAGATTCATAGGGCCTGCTTTTGGTTGGTGGACGGTACAATAGGCATGAAGAATCCCTCAGCTTGTTGTCTGCCATGCCAGTTGTAGCCAGTAATCCCCCTCGAGTGGATGCCACGGTAGAGTGTGAGATTTTAGTGGTAGGGGGGGGATTGGCAGGAGTGGCAGCCGCTATAGAGGCGTTGTTGCTGGGGAAAACCGTCTGTCTCACTGACATCACCGACTGGCTGGGAGGACAAGTTTCCTCCCAAGGCACTTCTGCTTTAGACGAACGTCCTAGACAAAGACAGGAGTTGCTCTTCCCCCGTGGCTATTTAGAATTTCGCCGCAGGATAGAACAATTCTATGGTACACTAAATCCGGGACAGTGTTGGGTGAGCGATTCTTGTTTTCTCCCAAAAGATGCCCACGCCATTCTCCTACAACAGTTACAAGATGCTGCTAAAAGGGGCAAGGGTAAATTTAAATGGTTCCCCAATACTGTAGTTAAAGATATTACAATCGAGGAGTTAAAATCCCCTACCAAAAGTGTTCAAATCACCAGCGTCACTGCCATCCAACACTCCCCTCAACCCAATACCCCTCCTCTGAATACAGAAACCCTCTCCCATATATTTGAAGACGCCTACACCTATGAGGATTCTGGGAGGCTGAAGAAGAAAATTATCCGTTTTGTGCCTCCCACCGACAAATCTAGTCTCATCCCCTGGGTTGTCATAGAAGCCACTGAGACTGGGGAATTAGTTGCCCTAGCAGATGTGCCCTACAGGCTAGGAATTGACAGCCTTAGCGAATTTGAGCCTTCTTCTTCCAGTAAAACCCCCTATCCCTATTGTACCCAGGGTTTTACCTACACCTTTGCCATGGAGATGACAGAAACACCACAAGAGCAATCTGAGCCCCCCTTTTACAAGCAATACGAGCCCTATTATAGTTATGAGTTGCCTAGACTAGCCAATTTCAATCTAGTTTTCACCTACCGTCGCATTTGGAAGGCACTTAAAAGCGACACAGAGAGTTTTGGGGGCATTTCCTGGACTAAACCTACCCCAGGCGACATTTCTCTGCAGAATTGGACTTGGGGCAATGACTATCGTCCTGGCACCCCTTATGACAATCTTATCTATACCAGGGAACAATTGCAACAATTAGGACAATTAAAACCCGGCGGTTGGCTTGGTGGCCTACGGGTTGAAGCATTGCGTAGAGCAGAAGAACATGCCCTCGCTTTCTACTATTGGCTGGTGGCTGGCACCACTGATTCTCAACTGGGGGAAGGGGTAAAACAACCCGCGCCCAATCACCGTCTTCTCAAAGGCTTTGATTCTCCCCTGGGTACTGCCCACGGTTTGTCCAAGTATCCTTATATTAGGGAATCTAGGAGGATTATTGGTCGTCCCAACTATGCCTACCCTGACGGCTTTGTCATCAACGAGATTGACATTTCCCGTCGCAACTACGCCTCCGACTACTATCGTAATACCCTTACTCCCCAACAGTATCGCCGTCTAAGGGCAATAATTGCCGGTTTAGAGGGTTTTTCGGTTTTAGCTGGCAACATCGCCCCTGATAAAGCGCCGATACGCCGTCGGGCTACTATTTTCCCCGATTCTGTTGGTATTGCCCATTATGCCATAGATTTTCACCCCTGTATGGCAGAAACCCCCCCAGAAAAGCCTGGCAACCGGGAAAGAGAAGGGGAAAGAAGGGGGGAGGGTATGGCTTATCCCTTCCAAATCCCCCTCTCTGCCATGATTCCCCAGAAAATCGACAATATGATTGTAGCTGGCAAATCCATTGCCGTCAGCCACATAGCTGCCGCCGCCTACCGGGTGCATTCCTTTGAATGGGCTTCTGGCGCCGCCGCTGGCACTACTGCCTCTTTATCCCTTGATTTCAACATTTTTCCCTACCAGTTTCTTGACGGTTTTGCCTTTACCAACCACTACCTGCGACAATTACAAACCCTTCTTGAAAACAACGGCAACCCCATCCGCTTCCCCAACACCTCCATCTTTAATCCCCAGGACGACTGGCTTTAAGGCTATGTTCTTCTCTCCCCCTTGACAGTTTTGCCCGGGGCGCGCTAGGATAGTGTAAGGGCAATGGGGTTTCCTTAACGGCAATTGCTCAGCCACTTGCCCTGGACTTATTCTTTTTGATATAAAATTTCAATTTAAACGGAGGGGTAAAACAAAGGAGAGGCACCAGTTTTTCCCTGTAGATGAGAAAAATTTTTGCTTAAAACCATTAGAGGGAAAGCATCCTAGCAGTCACCAAAAAGCCAGGTAGTGAAATTTGGTCACAGAGAGGGGCACATTATAGCACCAGGCTAACAGAAAAAAAGAGAATTGTCAAGGGGAGAAAGGTAAAAAAGTAGTTAAAAGATGGAAATGGCCCTGGCTATATTGGTTTTGGAAGTGCTGTTTTCCAAGGAGTTAATTAGTTTAAGAGCTTTCTTAAAAAGCTTTTTCAGGTCATATTTTCACCTGTCCCTTTTTTACCTTTAAAATAAAATGAAAATTACTGAAGACAAACTACAACTAATAATGCCACTAAAACATCTACCCCTTATCTATTACTATGTCAGAAGAAGAAATTACTGTGTGCCTACTATCAAAACCCCCATTATCTAAGTTGAATTCTCCAACATGGCCATCTATTTCTCCAACATATTCTTCTGGGATACACCCTAATGGTTAATCCCTCTGCCGTAGATGTCTGTGTCTTTATCTGCTTGTTGAATGGGTGTAGATGCAAACAAATAGGCGTGGGGACAAATATGACTATTTCTTATCCCCTAGGCTTACTACATTCCCCTTATCTTTTTTCCTTGTATCTCCTCTACTTTATTACCAAAACTCGGAGTATACCATTTCTACCTTTCTTGCTACTGAAATGCCTACCGTCTCCTCTCCTCCACTGATTATATGCCTTATACGAGATTTTATTCCCCTGTTTAATCTACACAAGTTTTGCCATATTTTCTAGATACCCGGAAGATTATTAATAGCTAAACTCCCTATCCCTGGTCAAAAATTTATCTCCCATAAAGATTGTTATTTTATCCAAGGCTTGCGCTTATACTATAATTCCCTTTCTAAATATTCATTTTTCCCCTGAATATAGACAAAGTAGAGATTCTCTCATAAGATAGGTAACGCTAGGAGAAAACAATGCCGTCTATGCGGTTATTTCCCTTTATACACTCCGCCCTGTTTTTTTTTTCTGTAAATTCTTTCTATCTCAGTCTGTTTTGCTATCAGTAAACCCTTCTTAACTCAGCTGAAATAACTATGGGTAGATATCCTTCATCCACTGGTACAATATCTGAAATTACAGGCCTACTCATATTTTTGGCTTTTTGGCTTTTGGTGTTTGAGGGGAGGGTAAATATGCTAAGGGATTTGTAAAAAAAATTACTGAGGGAATGATATGATACATTTTCCCCTTCGATTTTCTTCAATTTAGAGTCTAACAGATATTACTTGAATTAGCTATCCGCTCGTACTAGGGCTGTTCATTGTTTTCTCCCGCTTGGTTATAGGTTTTTTTGTGTTTATTTGTGGGGGTACTACCATTAATGGGCCATTCTACTAAAAGGGGAAGAGGAGAGGGAAAAAGGGGCAAAGGGGTTAGACGAGAATTTTAATTTTGCCTTGACAGGTAATTTGTTTTGGATTTAGGTGAAAAGATTCAATAAAAACGTCTTGGCCTAAGAAAATTTCAAAATCATTGACAATGAGGGGAGAAGTAGGAGTGATGCCGGAAATTTCTAGAGGAGTAAACAGGAGAGTATTTGGGTTTTTTAGCTGAATACCAGCAGTAAGAGTAAGAGGAGAGTTATTACCAGTGATGCCAGTTAGAAGGAATTTATCAGGGAAAATTTGAAGATGTTGCCATCGAAAAGGAGGAAGAGGTAAAGGAAAACCAGAAGAGAAGCAGGAGATTCTTTCCGCCAACAAACAAACCAATTCATCTAATCCCTGGGATAAAAGTGGGGAAGAGAGAGATTGTTGTAAATCGGCAGTAAGTAGTATAATTTCTCCCTCAATAAAAAGAGGATGTAATAGTCTAAAAGGCTTACCCCTGACAATCTCCCCCAAATTGAAAGCAATGGATTGGGCTACTATCGAGGCTTTGTGAAAACAAATCCCTCTATAAATGGCTTTCTCGGCTAATAGATAAACTCTATCAATCCTCCCCCTTAAAATGTCTTTGTCTGCCGCCTGTATGTCTAGTTTAATATTATCAACACTGGCTAGCTGTGAGCGTAACCACAGTTGAATGGCAGGAGAAAGAATATGAGATATGAATTGGGATTTATGTTTAATCATTGGCGTTAAAAGGAAATAGAAGGAGGTAAATTGGTTAACATTTTAGTAGGAGAGGTTACAAAGGGGAATTATGCCAGAAAGGGTGCAAAAAATTCTGAGTCAGTGGGGAATAGCCTCCCGACGAGAGGGAGAGGAGATGATTCGTCAGGGAAGGGTAAAAGTAAATGGGGAAATAATCAAATTAGGCGCCACCGCTGACCCCCTCCACGATACAATAGAAGTTGATGGTAAACCCCTAACTCTAAACTCTCGCCCCTCTTTGGTTTATCTCTTACTTCATAAGCCTCGAGGTTACATTTGTAGTTGTAGTGATCCTCTGGGGAGAAAGACTGTAATAAATTTGCTGCCAAAAAAACTACAGAGGGGATATGGGATTCACCCAGTAGGAAGACTGGATAGGGATACCACCGGTGCTTTAATTTTAACCAATGATGGGGCCTTGACTAATGGTTTGACACACCCCCGTTATCATTTGCCAAAAACTTATCTTGTTAGGCTAAGAGGTTATTTCCCGGATGAATTGATAGAAAAGTGGCGTAGGGGTTTTCTTTGGGAAGGCAAACAGACTCTCCCCGCCACCATTAAAATTATTCATCGGGATGATAGGAAAACAGATATGGAAATAGTGTTGAGGGAGGGGAGAAATCGTCAAATTCGTCGCATTGCTGACCTATTCGGCTATCCTGTTATTAGTCTCCACCGGAAGGCCATTGCTTTTCTTTCCCTTGATTCCCTCCCTTCTGGTTGTTATCGTCATCTCACGCCTTGGGAAGTTTCTTCCCTTAGAAGTCTTATTGGTTTGTCTTCTAAGTGTTGACACTATTAGGTGAGGAATTATGTTGTTGGATAGGTTAAGTTTATTCAAACCTAAGTCTCCGCCGGCCACAATAATAGACTATGATGCCATTAGAAGAGAAAAATTGAGTGCCATAGGCAACATTTTGCGGGAAAAACGCAGGGAGTTTAACTACGACTTGGAAACAGTCAGCCGGATATTACACATCCCCAAAAGCACAATCCAAGCCTTAGAGAATGGGGATTTGGGCCATTTACCCGAGCCTTTCTTCATCAGACAACTTCTGGTACAATATTCTAGGGCATTGAAACTAAATGGGGAAGAGTTAGTAAGGGATTTCCCCCTGGAAAGGAATAAACCAGACAAGGGGAAGAAGACTAAAACTCCTTTTGGATTCCATTTCACCTGGCGTTTGTCTCCCAAGTATCTCTACTTTTCCTATTTTCTGATAGTCTTCTTTTCCGTAAATAGTTTAAGCCAACTGCTGCAAGCCTCTCAGTTTAATCAGAGTAGAATTCCCCTGCAACCACGGGAAAAACTAGGGGAGGAAAAAGCCACTACCACCCCCTGGAAGGAAACACCGGTTACAAACCGACACAAGTCACAATCCCAGTCACCACCTCCCTCTCCACCCCAGTCTCTTTCAGTTAAGCTGACCATAAAACAAGATTCCTGGGTTAGGATTGTAGTGGATGGCAAAACCTCTTTTGAGGGTATTCTCAACCAAGGCACAGAAAAACAGCTAACTGCTAAAGAAAAATTAACAATTCGCACCGGTAATGCCGGTGGAGTGGTAGTTAGCCTCAATGAGGAAAAGGCGAAACAATTGGGCAAACTGGGGGAGGTTAAGGAAGTCACCTTTAACCTATCTCAGGGCTCATAACAATTATACCTCCCCTGTGGGGGATTGGGGGGGCACATTATCTTTTGCCCTCACGGGTTATAATTTTCTTCGGGTGGTAATTCTTGGCCTGCCTAGGGGTGGTTAGTTTATTATTTTTTTTGTCTAGTTTTGATTATTTTGCCACAATAAATACCCCCCAATAATCAGCCCCACCCAATTAGGTATCCACGCTGCTATTACCGGTGTTATTATGCCTATTATCCCCAGACTTCCTATTAGAAAACTACTCAAATAATAGGCAAAAACTATTGCTACACACAAACCAAAACTCGTAGCCCTACTGGCATTATTTGAGCGACTACCTAAGGAGACTCCCACCACCGCCAAAACCACACAGGCAAAGGGAAAAGAGACTTTTTGGGCGGTGCGCACTTGAAACAAGAGTACATTTTTCTCATCTCCCAATATCCTTAACATCTTGATATATTCCAGGGACTGAGCTATATTCATATCATAGGGGTCTCTACTTTTCATTGCTAATTCCAGAGGGGTTTTTGGGAGACCAATCTGCATTCTTTCAAAGAATTCCCCCTGGAATGGGGCAACGTTTTTGGCTACTTTGTACACGAAGCCATTAAATAAATCCCAGGCTTTGTCTTGGTTATTCCAAACCCCTTTTTCCGATATAATTACCCTATCAATTTGTCTATTTTCTGTGTCTATTATGGTTATATACCTCATTTCGCCTTTCTCGAATCTCTGGGCATAAAACAGAGTCTTTAGATACTTAAATTCTTGATTGTCCTCCCCCCTAACCTCCTTGTATTCCGGAAAGAAAATATCTCTTTTCCACAAAAATTTTCCCTCCTCATTGATTGTATTTGCCAGAAGGGAAGAAGCGCGAAAATTAGCGGCAGGCACTACCGATTCGTTGAGAAAAAAGGTGAAACCGGTGATGAAAAAACTAAAAACCAGTGCGGGGAGAAAAAGACGAAAAAGACTTAAACCACAGTTGTAAAGGGCAATCAACTCCCCATCTTTACTAAGACGCCCATAGGTAATTAAAGTGGTTAACAAGACGGAAATAGGCAGAGAATAGGAAACGTATTCAGGAATTTTAAGGAAGAAAATTTTGATAGCATCTCCAACAGGCAAGCCGAAATTGTTAACCTTATAACTCAAATCGGAAATGGAAGCTACAGTTAGCCCCAGAGAGGAAAAAAGGGCTACACTAAAGACAAAAGGGGGTATTAGTTGACGCAGCAGGTAGGAATCTAAAAGAGATAGTCGAAAGGAGCCCATCCAACTTAAAATTAAACTGACTCTGTGCCTAAGTAGGAAAGCCATAACACAACCATTAGCTCAAATTATTAGCTTAAATGAGGAAACTAGAGGCATATTACCCTCCGGCGGCAGTGATGACCATTATTGGTGTAGGATTAATGATAAGGGTTGTTATAGCCCTTTTTTTGTATCCGGGATACGACGAGGCCTATTATTATGTCTACAGTGAGAATTTAGACTGGAGTTATTTTGACCACCCCGTCATGGTAGCCTTAACTACAGGGTTGGGGGTATGGCTAACAGGGGTAGTGAATCAGTTTACCATTAGGATAGGGAGTTTAATACTGTTTACTGTCAGTCTCCATCTACTCTATTTGACGGGGAAAAAGCTATTTGGTTGCCACAGTGGGTTATTGTCTCTAATTATTGCCTCCTGTATCCCCATATTCATAATAGGATTTGGGGTATTGACATTGCCAGATGCCCCTTTAATTTTTTTTTGGAGTTTGACATTATACTGGTGTAGTCAGGAGTTTTTTCCAGAAACTTCCCCTTACCAACCCACTTATCGTCTGGTAATAATTTGCCTGTGGCTGGGATTAGCCTGCTTGAGTAAGTATCATGGTTTTCTGTTGGGATTGGGGTTGGTAGGATTTTGTGTTAGCAACCCCCCCTATAGGAAGATATTTTCATCTCCCTGGTTGTGGTGGGGGATAATACTATTCCTAATAGTACTTTTGCCGTTGTTATACTGGAATTGGCAACACGACTGGGCATCTTTTAGCTTTCAATTATCTAAAAGGTTTCAGTCACCAGAGGCAGAGGTTGAATCCCCAACCACCTTCAATCCCTTCAAAGTCATATTAACGGCTTTTGTTGCCAGTGGTTATCTATTCCCTACTTTTGGTTTACCCTTGTTTTGGGTGGTGGCTCACTGCTGCTACAATCAAATGGTCAATGGTAGCAATAGACAGAAACAAGACTATGCCTATAGTTTAATTTTATGGGCAAATTTACCAACAGCAGTAGGGTTTATTCTATTGGGGGGATTTACACAAATTTTACCCACATGGCCGATGCCCGGATTTTGGGGTTTAACCATCATTTTAGGGGATTATAGTGCCAAATGGTATCAATATAACCGGGTAATGGTAAGACGATGGTTATATTTTTCGGGGGGAGTAATTTTAACTATTTTTGCCGTTATTCTTCTCCATTTGAATATAGGGTTGTTGCAAAAGCCAAATAAAATCCCCTTCATAGATGGTATCATTCCCCCGGCAGAAGATCCATCCACACAATTGGTTGACACCCACCAACTGAGTAAACTTTTAGCATCATCTCCTGAATTCCAACAGGGGTTAAAGTCTTCTGATTTTGTCTTTAGCAACAGGTTTTATTTGGGGGGTTACATGGCAATGGCAATGGCTTCTTTTGACAAGGCAGAAAAAAAACCATTAGTGTGTTTGGGAGAGGATTGTAGAGGTTTTAATTACTGGTATCCTCTGGAAAAATTGCTGGGGAAAAACGGGATTTTTGTAACTGAAAGGGCGACTAAGTCTGAAGAATCAAATCTCTTGGAGGAGGAATACTTTGCTCGTTGGAGAAAAATAGCGGAAATCCCGTTAAAAAGGGGGGGGCAAACCACCAGAATTTTTGAGCTATACCAAGGGGAAAATCTGAAAAAAATTCCTCAGCTGGTGGAAAAATAAGCCTTCTAAGTTAGGGATTTCTCTCCAAAAAAAACGGCAAAAAATGATATGATTGATAAAAGGTGCTGACATTTTAACAGGTTATAAAAAAGGGGCTATGTTAAAAAGACTATTTGGTGATCCCAACGCTCGTAAGATAAAGAAGTTACAACCCTATGTAGCAGAAATAAATCTCCTAGAAGAGGAGATGAAAAAGCTGACAGATGAGGAAATGAGGGCAAAAACAAGACAATTTAAGGAAATGCTGGCGAAAACCAAGACAAAGGAGGAAAAAGAAGCACTGTTAGACAAGATTTTACCAGAAGCCTTCGCCTTGGTAAGGGAAGCCAGCGTAAGAGTGTTGGGGATGCGTCACTTCGATGTGCAGCTATTGGGGGGCATCGTATTACACATGGGGCAGATAGCAGAAATGAAAACCGGCGAGGGGAAAACCCTGGTGGCTACCCTGCCAGCCTACCTCAATGGCCTTACCGGTGAAGGAGTACACATTGTAACTGTTAACGATTACCTGGCGCGCCGGGATGCGGAATGGATGGGGCAAGTCCATCGTTTCCTCGGCTTGACGGTGGGATTGATTCAAAGTGGCATGTCTACCATTGAAAGACAGAAGAATTATAACGCCGATATAACCTATGCCACTAACAGTGAGTTGGGCTTTGACTACCTCCGGGATAATATGGCAACAGATATGTCGGAAGTAGTACAAAGACCCTTCAACTACTGCATAATAGACGAGGTAGACTCCATTCTGATAGACGAAGCCCGTACCCCCTTGATTATATCAGGTCAGGTGGAAAGGCCAGTGGAAAAATACATCGAGGCAGCAAGAATAGCCCAATTGTTGAAAAGGAGTGTGGAAGAGGGAGACGGGGGAGACTATGAGGTAGACGAGAAGATGAGGAATGTGTTTCTCACAGAAGAAGGCTATGCTAAGGTAGAGCAGTTATTGGGAGTTAAGGATTTGTATGACCCAGAAGACCCGTGGGCCCATTATATCATCAATGCCCTCAAGGCAAAGGAGTTATTTATCCGGGATGTGAATTATATTGTGCGTAACAACGAGGTGGTGATTGTAGACGAGTTTACCGGAAGGGTATTGCCAGGCAGAAGATGGAGTGACGGGTTACACCAGGCTATAGAAGCTAAGGAAGGGGTAGAAATCCAAAAGGAAACCCAGACTCTTGCTAGCATCACCTATCAAAACTTCTTCCTGTTATACCCCAAATTGTCGGGGATGACAGGCACTGCTAAAACGGAAGAGACGGAATTCGAGAAGGTTTACAATCTGGAAGTCACTGTAATCCCCACCAATCGCCCCTGTCGACGTATAGACTATCCTGATGTAGTTTACAAGACTGAGAGGGCCAAGTGGAAGGCGGTAGCCGATGAGTGCGAAGAAATGCATAAAATTGGCCGCCCTGTCCTTGTTGGTACTACTAGTGTAGAAAAGTCTGAATTACTCTCCCGTTTGCTCACAGAAAGGGGTATCCCTCACAATGTACTCAATGCTAGGCCAGAAAACGTAGAAAGGGAAGCGGAAATTATTGCCCAGGCTGGTAGACTAGGTGCAGTTACTATTGCCACCAATATGGCTGGTCGTGGTACAGACATAATTCTCGGTGGTAACGCCGACTACATGGCCAGACTTAAACTGCGGGAATATTTTATGCCACAACTAGTAGCACCAGAAGATGACCAGTTGGTAGCCAACATCCCAGGGATTGACTTAAACAGGCGGGTTAAGCCTCAGGGTTTTGCTGGTGATGGAAAGAGGAAGAAGAATTGGAAGCCAGCCTCTAATTTATTCCCCTGTGAGTTATCCCCCGAAACGGAAAAGCTGTTGAAAGAAGCTGTCAAATTTGCCGTCCAAACCTATGGCCCACAATCTCTGTCAGAATTAGAAGCGGAGGAAAAGGTGGCCATTGCCGCTGAAAAAGGCCCTACTGATGACCCTGTAATCCAAAAATTACGCGAAGCCTACCAAGCTATACGAAAAGAATATGAAGTCTATACCAAGAGGGAACATGAATTGGTAGTCCAAAAAGGCGGATTACATGTGATTGGGACGGAAAGACACGAATCGAGGCGCATTGACAACCAATTGAGAGGAAGGGCGGGAAGACAGGGTGACCCAGGCTCCACTCGCTTCTTTTTGAGCCTAGAAGACAATTTATTGCGAATTTTTGGGGGTGAAAGGATAGCTAGTCTCATGAATGCCTTCCGGGTAGAAGAAGACATGCCCATTGAGTCACCCATGTTAACCCGCGCCTTGGAAAATGCCCAGAGAAAGGTGGAAATTTTCTATTACGATGCCCGCAAGAATGTGTTAGAATACGACGAGGTCATGAACAATCAACGTCGTGCCATTTATGCTGAGCGTCGTCGGGTTTTAGAGGGTAAGGATTTGAAGGAGCAGGTGCTGCAATATGCTACCATGACCATGGATGAGATTGTAGATGCCTATGTCAATCCCGACTTACCCCCCGACGAGTGGAATTTACAGGCTTTGGTAGACAAGGTTAAGGAGTTTGTTTACCTGTTGCAGGACATCACTGTGGAGGATTTACAAGACATGACAGTGTCAGAAATAAAAGCCTTCCTCCACGAAGAAGTCCATAAAGCCTACGATATTAAAGAAAGTCAGATAGAACAAATTCAGCCCGGTTTGATGCGACAGGCAGAGAGATTCTTCATTCTACAGCAGATAGACACCCTCTGGCGGGAACATTTGCAGAAAATGGACGCCCTAAGGGATTCTATTGGTTTAAGGGGTTATGGTCAGCGCGATCCTCTTATAGAATACAAACAAGAGGGATACGAGATGTTTTTGGAGATGATGGCGGAAATTCGTCGCAATGTGGTGTATTCCCTCTTCCAATTCCAACCCCGCATACAACCCCAGCCTGCCAACAAGTAGGTTAACAGGGGGATTTTTTCTGGTGGCAATTTGCACTATGATACAGAGGGAGGTGTTTTTTGCCTTCCCTCCCAGTACAATTATCTCTGTCTATGACGTCTTCAAACAGGCTGATTGCAGCTAAACCTCAAGACAACCAAAAAGTCGTGCCTTTGCCAGAGTTAACCCCTGAGGAAAAGCGTTTTCAACAACAGAGACTTAGGGATATTTGTTTACTGTTGGAGAATATCACCCTAAAAGAGGAGACTACTATCAAACTGATTCTTGACTGTCTCTATGACATAGGAGTGATAAATTTGATCAACAAGAAGATTCCCCATCCCCCCCTCAACAAGTTGGCAAAAAAACTGGCATCCACCCCCAAACCCCTTTTTCGCATTATAGCCTGGCGTTGGGTAAGGAGGAATTTGCCTATAAGGGTTACTAACTGGCTACACAACCGAGTTAAATTCAAATAGAGTGGCAGTGACTAGGGTTGATAGCGGAGGTTATCCACATTACTACAGTTGATGTTGGGAGTGCTAGGATTATAAATACCGGTTCTGATCATCCCTAGGGTATTGGCAATGACGATACAATAACCCCTTTCCGGCATGGCTTGACCAGAAGAATTCTTAGGCCTTATATGTATTGTTTGAATGTCGTCTACTGTCACCTCCCCCCGGTAGTTGAAAGTGATATTACGGGGTAGACTCCCCTTGGTGGAAGACACATCTATCACGCCACTGTCTATATTAACCCCTTCTAGGATACACCCCGAGGGACTGGCTGTAACCCCGTTGTGGCTGATAGTAACGGTACAGTTACCACTTCTGCGAATGGCATTGATTTGGGCTTCGCTGAGTGCGCCTCTTATTCGACTGAAGGTTTGTCTTACCCTTTCTTGTCGCCGAGACTCCAACAAGTTAGGCACAGCCAAGGCACTAGCTATTGACAGGATAACGGCTACCACCACTACTTCTAGCAGGGTAAAACCCCTATCCTGGGAGGATTGATTATTGCTGCTGACAGTTGATAGCCGCATTGGGTAAAACCTCCGTTGTCAACTGGGATACCAGATTATTGCCACTGCTACTGTAACGGGGATGGTTAGTGGCATATTCCACCCTGTATTCTATTCTGAGGGTGTTATTGACAGGGGTGTAGCTTCGGGAAATGCTGTAAATTCTGTTGTCAATGTTAACAGTGCCCGTGTTATTAAAACCCTGGGCTATCAGATAATCCCTTAAACGGGTACCATATTGTCTGTTGGTACAGGCCTGGGTATTATTGACAGAAGTAGTAAAGCCACTAGAGGGGGTAGGCATGTCTAGCCGAGAATAGGCATGAAAGCGGATTAATTCCAAATCCTGTTGAATCCAGTTAGCCGCCTCTTGCCTATCCCTGGCGGTAACGCGGAAGAGGGTAGCCAACACGGTAGCCTGAAGTGCGCCCAAAACGAAACCGGTAATCACCAGGATGGTTACCAACACTTCCAACAGGGAGAAACCCTCCTCTTCCTTGGAGTCAGACTTCCATTTAGCTAGCAGTAGGCGAATCCACATCAGTTAGCCTCCTTTCTTTCCCACTCGATGATTTTATCCACCTTAGGTGGCAGATTACCCATTCTTATGCCCACCCCTTCTAGGAAGCCCCAATCGGTAATATCTTGAACTACAACTACCTGACCGGTATTAGAGCCACAGACGCTGGGGGGATTAAACAGTCTTGCCCAAACCGCCCCCGTAAAGCCATTGCCATTACCAGTGCCGGCTGCACCTACAGCATAATCCGGGGCGAATACAAATCCAAATATCTCTGCCCCCCCCGCCAGACAGATACTAGGCTCAGTGCTGGTAGCAGGCCCCGTATTTCTTGCGTAACCCAGAATTACCAGATTCTCCCTCCGAAAAACGCTTTGTTCCCCGCCCTGGTAGGTTACAATCTTGGTATTATTATCACAGGTGTAGCTCCCAGAGACGCTAGTACATCTGTTGTCTATTACCTGGCTACCACCGAGGGATATGTTCCCGTATACGTGCAATACCACCTTCCTCCCCGGTATAATAGTTATTTTCTCTCCACCATTTAGGTTTATACTGTTTACCTTGTACTTGTAGACTTTGACCTGATAGGTGTTGCCGTTATGGACTACTGTTTCCGTTTCAATGGGTTCATCTGTTGCTCTGGGAAGTGTGATAGAATTGGTGACATCGCCTAGGTTGTAGTATCTCGGGTTATTGTCTGCTGGGGGAGTGGGGAGGGGGGGAAACTCATTGGCAATAGGAGAGAGGATCACCTGATACCCAGAGGCTATTTGCAGCCCCATGTTATTACAACTGGGCACTAGCAGGTTAGCCTGGATAATACTATTTGTAGGAGACTGGATTGCCTGGTTACTAATCCAAACCCCGGGGAAGGTAAAAGGGGTAGTGTTTTTTCTGAGGGGGATTTTTACCTTCACTTGTGCCTTGGAGACAGAGGAATTATCCCTGTCAAATACTTCGCTGACGTTATTAGCAATGGGGTTGATTTGGCCTTTTACCGTCAGGTGTCCATAGGCGTATATTTGCCCGTTACTAGCATTTGCCTGGGGCATTATTTCCTCATACCTGTAGTCTACCACCTTTATCCCTCCCTTGCGCGGGTTGTTTTCTTCCACCAAGTCTCCGCTGGTTTTAAACCTTTCTATGGTGGTAGTCAGGGGAGAAAAGCCACTAGCGTTGACAATATTCTGACAGCTGGAGGTACCACTGCTGGTGTTAGTAAAAGTGCCTACTATTTGGGTAGTACCTGCCAGATTATCCCATTCTGTCGAATTATGGGTAGCTAAAACAGGATTCCGCACCAAAAAATCATGGACTCTTGCTACCCCCAATTCGGCTACCGCCATGGCTTGTTGACTGGATTCTGAGGATTTGGCATTGGTTTTTGCCCTAGAAGAGTTTAACAGAGATATACTTGTCCCCACCATTAACAACAAGCCCAATGCTATGGCCACCAATAGGGTATTGCCTGCCTCTTTTTTTTGAGATTGAAGCCGGTGCCACCAAAGCCAAAATCTTAATTCATCCACCCCCTTATTTTTCATTTTCTTCCCCCCTTTTTTACTTTTATTATCAATTCTCAATGAAACTTTATGTTTTCCTCTACAACACGTCTAGGCTACTGCTGCCTATATTATATTAGATATTTTCGCCGTCAGACCATGGGATTTGTACTTAATTGTCACTGAGATTGTTACTGGAATTACCAGGGATTTGGGGCCATAGAGGGGCCATTAAGGGATGCTATACTGAGGAGTTAAGCAACATAGTTGTTGTTTTAATAGGGGCAATAGGGTGACAGGATACGAGGAAGATTATGATTACTTCCCCACAACAGGCTAGTAAGGAGGCCATATTACAATACCTTCTGAAGGAGAATCGGGCGTCGGTGCAAGCCATTGCCAAAGCCATGAGGATTAGCCCCCAGGGCATTCGCCGCCACCTCAAGGACCTCCACGAACAGGGTTTGGTAGAATATGAGGTGGTACACAATAAGACTGGCCGCCCACTACATTTGTATTATTTATCTCGTCAGGGAAGGGACTTATTCCCCCAAAACTACGGGGAGTTTGCTGTGTCTTTTTTGGAAACTCTAACGGAAACGGTGGGGGAAAAGGCGGTTTCCCAGGTGTTGGCTAAACAATGGCAGAAAAAAGCAGAAAATTATCGTCGTCTACTGACAGGAAAGTCCTTGGCAGAAAGATTAAACCAACTAGTGGCCATCAGAAGAAAAGAGGGGTATATGGCTGAACTTTTTCTGCTGCGAGACAATCCGCCTGAGTTTTTTATTTCTGAACACAATTGTGCTATAGCAGAAGTGGCCGAATCCTACCCCCAGGTGTGTAGTCATGAGTTGGAAATGTTTGCCTCCCTCTTCCCAGATTGTAAGGTAGAAAGGACCAGTTGGATTAATGAGGGGCAACATCACTGTGGTTATCTGATAGCCTATAGGCAGGATTAAGAGGGAGAGGGGGATTGTTGCATTTCTGCCCTAAATTGGGGATTGTGCCAGTTATTTCTTTTTCGCCACCAGGCTAGCATTGTACTGGCTATAAAGATACTAGAATAAGTCCCACACACAAAACCTACAATTAGGGCAAGGGCAAAATATTTTAAGGTTTCCCCCCCAAACAAAAATATGGACACCAGGGGCAAAAGTGTGGTTAAACTAGTATTAAGGGAACGTGTTAGACTCTGTTCCACTGCCCTGTTGACTATGTCTTCAATATCGTCACTATCCCCCATCTTGGTAATCTCCCTTACCCTGTCGTAAATCACCACTGTGTCATTCACTGAGTAACCAATAATCGTCAGTAAGGCTACCAGAAACAGACTGTCCACTTCTACCCCCGCTAGTAAACCCAACACCGCAAATACCCCACAGGTTATCAACACGTCGTGGAAAAGGGCTACTATCGCTAAAACGGCATAGTCCTTCTGAAATCTTACACTTAGATATACCACCGTCCCTATAAAGGCTACTAAAAGGGCTATACTACCAGAAATAAACAATTCCCGGCCAATAGTAGGCCCTACAGTGTCGATTTGCATGCTTTCTGGTTTGAAAACACCTATGCCCTTTGTCAAAGCCTCCTGTAGCCTTGTCCTGGCCTCTACATCTAGATTTTTAGTGCGGATGGAGATAGTCTTTTGTTCCTTCCCCACTATCTGAATACTACTGTTGGCCAATCCCTGGGTTTCCAGAATCTTCCTTACCCTGTTTACCGTTAGAGGTTGATCACAATTATTGGCTACACTACAGTCTAACTCCATTTGTAATCTAGTACCCCCCACAAAGTCCAAACTGGGACGAATAATAGCACCCAGGGAGTTATAAGAGATTATCATGGCGGCAATACTCCCAAGGCAAAAAATAGCAGAAAACAACCAGCATACCCTTTGCCACCTGATGACTTTGAAGGACATCTTTCCTCCCTCTTTTAACTATCTGCAGGTTTGATATTAGGACAGAATAATTCAGGCCGTTGACGAATGGCAGGAAAACCTAGTACCGTTATCAACATGAAGGTACGACTACAAGTTAGGGCAGTAAACATACTTACCAACACCCCAATGGCCAGTGTCAGGGCAAAACCCTTTACTAACCCTGAACCTAACCAGAAAAGGGCGGCACAGGCAATCAGTGTGGTCACATTCCCATCTAGGATACTAGAAAAGGCCCTATAAAATCCCGACTCCACCGCCCTATACAGCGTCTTCCCCTGTCTTAACTCCTCTCTAGTCCTTTCAAAAATCAACACATTGGCGTCTACTGCCATACCAATACTTAGAATAAACCCGGCTATCCCCGGCAAAGTCAAGGTGACGCCGGCAAGGGAAAAACAGGCTAGTGTTAAAAGGGCGTATATTGTCAGGGCAATGTCGGCAATCAGTCCCGGTAGACGATAGTATACTACCATGTATACCAACACCAGCACTAGTCCCACTACCCCAGCTACCACACTGCGACGAATACTATCCTGTCCTAAAGTCGCCCCTACCGTCCTATTTTCCACTATTTCTACCGGTACTGGTAGTGCTCCCCCCTCTAATTGTAGTGCTAATTCCCTCGCCTGTTCCAAGGTGAAGCCTCCCCCCCCAGAAATAGTCGCCCTGCCGCCAATAATCCCCGTTTTAGCATACTCGGCACCTACTGTAGGGGCACTGATTAATTGGTCATCCAGGAATATCCCCAAAGTACGTCCAGTACCTGCCAGCTGTTTGGTCAATTCTGCAAACAGTTTCCCCCCCTCGCTGTTAAATTCTAATACCACCTCCCAGGCATTCCCCTGTGGACTGGGTTGATAGGTGGCTGTTTGTAATTTTTCGCCGTTTAACCCCGTTTTCTGGTACAACCTGTCTAGTATCTCCTTAATCTCCCTTTTTACTGCCTTTATCTTCTCCTCCTGTTTTTCCAACTCCTCCCCCGACAAGGACTGAGAGGCTATAATTAAACTGGCTAATTCCTGTTGTTTTATCTGATATTGGGCCCTCAGTTGGGGATTGTCCGTTTCTAGACGGAAGTCTAGCATAGCTGTCCCCCCCAGTACCCTTTCTGCTTCTTGGGGGTCACTGACGCCAGGTAGTTGTACTAGAATACGATCATTGCCTACCGTCTGCACTACCGCCTCTGATACCCCCAACCCATTAACCCTATTACTGATTACTGTCTTCACCCCCTCCAGTTTCTCCGGGGTTATAGTGGGCACTTCTGGCGTAGTCTTCAGTTGTATAGTTAACTGTGAGCCTCCTCTTAAGTCTAACCCCAACTGGAGTGGCAACTTTACTAGTGTTACAATCGCCGCTGTCACCAGGATTATAATCAATAACACTAAAGCCCTTTGTCTTTCCATCCGGCCTCTTCTCCCATAATTGCCTCGACTAACAGGCGTAGGACAGATTTTAAGGGTCTATTATAAACCCCCACACTACGCCTGGGTGAGATTAAATCTGGTTGTTGACAATCTTACGCACTGCTTCTACTATCTGCTCTGGTTGGACGATGGTGAGTCTTTCTAATGTCCCATTGTAGGGGGTTGGAATATCCTGAGAAGAAAGACGAATCACCGGTGCGTCCAATTCGTCGAAGAGTTGTTCATTTATCAGGGCTATCAACTCTGCCCCAATACCCCCAGTCTTCATACACTCCTCTACTATCACCACCTTGTGGGTTTTCCGCACCGATTCGCCAATGGTTGCCATGTCTAGGGGTTTTAGGGAAATTAGGTCTATTATCTCCGGATCATATCCCTCCTTTTCTAGCTGTTTTACCGCCTCCAGACAGTGATGCCTCATTCTAGAGTAGGTCAATATGGTTACATCCTTCCCTCTTCTTACTATCTCTGCCTTGTCTAAAGGTAAAGTATATTCGTAATCTGGTATGTTTTGTTTTAAATTGTAGAGGAGGACGTGTTCAAAGAAGATTACGGGATTGTCGTCTCTAATGGCAGATTTTAGCAGCCCCTTGGCATTATAAGGAGTAGAACAGGCCACAATTTTTAAACCTGGTACTGCCTGAAAATAGGCTTCCAATCGTTGGGAATGTTCGGCACCAAGCTGTCTGCCTACCCCCCCTGGCCCACGGATTACTATTGGTATTTTAAAATTTCCACCAGAGGTATACCGTAGCATCCCGGCATTATTGGCAATTTGGTTAAAGGCTAACAGCAAAAACCCCATATTCATCCCCTCTACTATGGGGCGTAATCCGGTTATAGCTGCCCCTATGGCCATCCCTGTAAAGCTGTTTTCCGCAATGGGTGTATCCAATACTCTCCACTCCCCATATTTTTTATACAACCCCTTGGTTACCTTATAGGACCCTCCGTAATGTCCCACATCCTCCCCCAACACAAATACTCTATCATCTCTGGCCATTTCCTCGTCTATTGCCTGGCGCAAAGCATTAAACATTAAGGTTTCTGCCATCTATCAATACTTCCTTTTCCTCTACTGGTAAATTTTCACAGCCACAATAATCTTACCATCTTTTCACAATTCCCCCTACACCTCCCCCCAAGCTAGGACAACCAATCCCCCCATTCTTCCTCCCAATCTTCCTCCTCTTCTACCTCCTCTGCCTTCTGGAAATCTAGGGTTTCCCTTATTGGCTCAATCACCTTTTCTATGGCATCCTGGACAAAGGCACGGATAAACTCCTCTTTGCGATTCAATTCAAATTGTCTTTGTACTACCTCTGTAATCCCTCCATCCCCCCAATCCTGGTCATGACTGAAGTATTCTATGAAACTCTTGCCTGCAATCCGGGTGAGATAGGCGGCACTGATGGCCTGAATTACCTTGCCTACCAGATAGGTGGCCGCTGTCGCTTGTAGCGCTCTTGCCACCATCTCTACTACCCCTTTGACAATCCCCAGACTCACAAGGGTTTTTCCCAGAGACACTGCCAAATCCCTTCCCGTTTCCCGGTTTAACTGGCAACCATACACCTGTCCTATTTCTACTACCATTTGGGCATTTACTGCCGCCGCTGCCAACATGTCAATTACTGGTAGTGGTGTACAGACGATTACCCCTGCCCCTATCCACTGGTAACGGTTTATAATCTGTTCAGCCTGACGGTTTCGCTGTTTACTGATTAGTCTTTTTGCCTCCTCTCCCAACTGCTTTGACTGTAACAGGATATTGTCTGCCAGCAAATCATCCCCCTCGGCGCGACAGATTGCTGCCAGTCGCCTTACTACACCCGTCACTTCCACTTCTGGCGTAACAGTCTCCCCCTTTGAGAATTCTACTGGTTGGGGGTTAGCACAGGCTTTTATTACATCTTCTGCCGGTATTATCCCCTTTACTCTCTCTTTTAGCTGCCTGATAATTGTTTCCTGTTCCTCTTCCGAGTATAGGTCAATTTTGTTGAATACTAACACCGTCCGTTTCCCTATACTTGCCAACGCTTTTAGGATTTTGAATTCTGTTGCCGTCACATCGTTATCGCACACAAATATCAACAAATCCGCTGATACTGCCAATTCTCTTGCCAATTGTTCGCGAATATCCCCTGGTACCCCCATTTCTTGAATCCCCGGCGTATCTACCAGTATAATTTCTCGGTCTACATTCGGCAGTTTTAGGGTATAACACATTTCCTCCTTAGTGGTGCCCATACTTGCCCTTACCTCTCCCACTATTTCTCCCATTAAGGCATTCACCAGTGACGTTTTGCCCGCACTGCCTGTGCCAAACACCACTACTTTTAGGCTGCCACGTTTTAAACTCGCCTCCATTGCCTGTTGTTTTGCCAACAACGCCCTTTTTGCCACCTCATCTTGTATTTGGGCTAATTGTCTTTTTATCCCCGCCAATGTCTCCTCTGCTATTTGCTTTTTCCCTCCTGCTTTCCTCCCTATTTCCCCCAGTTTTCTCCTCTTTGGTCTCCTTTTTTTCCCTTTTTTCCCTATTCCACTCCCCAAATAGTATATAACTATTCCCCCTATACCTATCAGCAATATTATCACCACAAATACCAACAAATTTGCCAACAGTGGACTTGTCCAGGCTATCTCACTATAAAGCCTTGCCAAACTGGTTACCAACCACAACCCCAACCCCAAAACTATACTTAGCCCCACCATCAGGGCAATCAGCTGCGACAGTGACATTTTTCCCCTTTCTCTTTTTTTTTTGCCTACTATTTCCTCCTCTAGTTCACATTATTATTTTCTTTTTTTTTACAAAAATTTACATTTTTCCCTTGACGGTAGGGGGGCGGCCGGGGTAAGATGGATGTAATAGGCGGCAGGCGAAGGGACTGCCAAAACATTTGGGCTGAGCATTTTTTTATTGCAAATAGATAGCAATTTTTTTGGGGGGTGGGGGACGGGGGGAAAAGCCCGTAGCCCCCAGAGGGAATTATTCTACACCCTCGATACGGTCTTCAATATCCTGATAGAGTTGTTGGAGACGTTCGATGTTGTCCTGGGAGGTTTGCCAGTAGCCACGGCCGTGGACTTCTAGGAGGGTGCCGACAATTTTACGGAAGGAGTGGGGATTCAATTCCATGAGACGTTTACACATTTGCTCGTTTTTGATAAAAGTCTCATTGGTTTCCTCGTAAACCCAGTTGTCGACAGCATCAGCAGTGGCACTCCAACCCATGGTGTTGACAAGACGTTTGGACAACTCCCTGACCCCCTCATAGCCATGGGAAAGCATACCTTCATACCACTTGGGATTGAGGAGTTTGGTGCGGGCATCGAGACGGACAGTCTCGGCAAGAGTGCGCACTTGGGGGTTAGCAGTAGTGGTATCGGCGATGTAGGCGGCTGGTTTCTTGCCATCTTTTCGCAAAGAGGCCACTACCTTGGTGGGGTCAGCATCAAAGTAATGGGAGACATCAGTGAGACTGATTTCAGAGGAGTCTAGGTTTTGGAAGGTGACGGAGGCAGTGGCAAGGGCTTTTTCAAAGATGGCACGGTTTTCCTTCATTATGCCGGGGTTGTCGGAATCGAAGGCGAAGGATTTACGGTTTAGGTACATCTCCCGCAACTGTTGTTCGTCTTCCCAGCTACTGTTTTCCACCGCCAGGTTTACGTTGGCCGAATAGGACCCCGAAGCATTTGAAAATACACGGGTAGCTGCCTTACGCAAATCCACGCCCAACTCAGCAGCCATTTCGAGGGCATGTTTACGGACATAATTCATTTCTAGGGGCTCATCGGCTTCCGCAGCCATTTTGATAGCCTGGTCTAACAAGGCCATTTGGTTGAGGAACAGGTCCCGAAATACCCCTGAACAGTTTACTACTACATCGATGCGGGGTCTCCCCAACTCCTCTAGGGGTATTAATTCCAGTTTGTTAACCCTTCCCAGGGCGTCGGGCACTGGTTTTACCCCCACCATCCACAGGATTTGGGCCAAGGATTCTCCATAGGTTTTGATATTGTCAGTCCCCCATAAGACACAGGCTATGGTTTCTGGGTATTTGCCGCCGTTTTCCTGTCTTTGACGCTCTAACAGTCTGTCTACCACTATTTTTGCCGATTTTACTGCCGCTAGCGTTGGTATTTTTTGGGGGTCTAAGGCATGAATATTCCTTCCTGTTGGTAATACAGACGGGTTACGTATTGGGTCGCCCCCAGGCCCAGGTAATACATATTCCCCATCTAGGGCTTTTAGGAGGGATTGTAACTCATTGTCCGCACAGAGAAGTTCTAGGCAGGATTCTAGATATTCTAACAGAGGCTTAAGGGCCTTTTCGTCCACAGCGTAGCCCAATTCCTCCAATTTGGCCAAGGGTGCCGGTTTTTTCCCCCCAAACCAACGGGCTACTAAGGATACCCTGCCCTCTTCATTGGTTTTCTCTGCTACAAGGGCTTTTACCGCCTCCCTGGTAGCCTCTGTTAGCCTTTGTAACAACTCCACATCTGCTAAGATGCCCTTATCCGCATTCCGGTAAATCTCCTCTATGTCACGGCCAAGGCTTCTGGCTAGGATGGTAGGTAGGGAGACAATCCCCTCCTCCTCTCTGTCCACACTGGCAATGTTTACCAGAGTAGCAACGGCCTCCTCGGCAGTGGGTGGTTTGCCTATCACATGTAACCCACAGGGCAACAGACGGGATTCAATCTCCATCAATTTACGGTATACTGCCCCTACTATCCTGTCTCTTTCCTCCTCCGATATATTAGCCGCCTCTATTTCTCCCCCTATCTCGGGTATGTCCTTGTCCAGGTTACACTGCCGCGCCTTTTCTATGATAGTATTGACAATTTGGATGCCTCTGCCACCACTTTTGAGCGTCTGATAGGAGCCTATTAAGTCCTTTAACTCCTCTAAACCCTTATACAGTCCCGCATTTTCCGCTGGTGGTGTTAGATAGGATATAGTGGCCGCATAGCTACGGCGTTTAGCAATAGTAGCCTCACTGGGGTTGTTGGCGGCGTAGTAGTATATGTTGGGTATATGGCCGATGAGACTGTCTGGATAACATTCCCCTGACATCCCCATCTGCTTCCCTGGCATAAATTCTAGCGAGCCATGGGTGCCAAAGTGCAACACCGCATCCGCTTCCCATACCTTCTCCAGATAGGTGTAATAGGCCGCAAAACCGTGGTGAGGGGAGGCTGAGCGAGAAAACAGTAGTCTCATTGGATCCCCCTCGTAACCGAAGGTGGGTTGGACACCAATGAAGATATTGCCAAAGTGTCTGCCATAGATAAGCAGATTCTCCCCGTCACTGTTTAACTGTCCTGGAGGTGGCCCCCAATTTTCCTCCAGACGGCGAGAGTAGGGCGTCAGACGCTCATACTCCTCTACACTCATCCGGTAGGCTATATTCAACTGTGGACTTGCATACTTCGCCTCCGGATCATGGATAATCATCTCCATTAACTCCTTAGGAGAATTGGGCAAGTCTTGGACATTATAGCCATTCTCCTTCAGGGCTTTTAATACTTCATAGATTGAGCCAAAAACATCTAGGTAAGCGGCAGTGCCTACATTCCCCTTGTCTGGCGGGAAGCTAAACACTGTGATAGCTATTTTCTTCTCCCACTTAGGTTTTTTGCGCAAAGAAACCCATTTTAGTGCCCTTTTGGCAATGGCCTCCACCCTGTCTTGTAAGGTAATAGCCCTGCCAGTTGCACCATCCCTCCCTGACAATACTATAGGCTCAATGGCACCATCCAACTCAGGAATAGCAATCTGCAAAGCCACCTGGATGGGATGTAAACCCAAGTCACTTTCCTCCCACTCCTCAGTAGTCTGGAATACTAAGGGGAGAGCTACCATGTAGGGGCGATTCAGTCTTTTCAGGGATTCTATTGCCTTCGGGTGGTCTTGTCTGGCTGGCCCTCCCACCAGGGCAAACCCCGTCAAAGATACTACCGCATCTACAATAGGCACAGGAGACACTCCTTGCACCGGCTTATCCCAAAAATACTCGTCCACCGGCTTAGAAAAGTCCAACCCCCCTGCAAACACCGGGATTACCCTTGCCCCCCTATATTCCAATTCTTGTACCATTGCCACATAGTGGGCATCATCCCCCGTTACCAGGTGAGTTCTTTGTAGTACCAAGCCTATACAAGGAGCTGAGGGAGCTTTTAGACTATCATCGATATCATCCCTACTGTTGTACCATTGGAGGTATTCTTTTATATTCTCAAACATTTTGGGGGCCAGGGGATGCCATATGCCCATGTCAGGATATACTATTGGCTCAGCATAGCCCAGTTTTTTCACCAAAGACTTCTCCCCGGTAAAGACATACTTGTCTGCCAGCATCAACAGGAAGTTTTCCAGATTCTCCGGTGATCCTCCCAACCAGTATTGAAAACTTAACATGAAATTGCGGGCGTCTTGAGCTTTTTCCACCGGCAGATACTTCAATACCGTGGGCAAGGTACGTAATAACTTCAGCATCGCATCCTCAAAAGAAGCCCCCGCCTTCTGTCTACTCTTTTTCATGAATTCCCCGATGACACTTCTGCTTTGCCCCAACTGAGACATGCTAAAGCTGCCCATTTTATTCAGCCGCATTACCTCTGGCATGGAGGGGAATACCACTATCACGTCTATTTTGTCCCGATAGGGTTGTACTGCCGCTACTACCTTCTGTGCCAACTCCTCTATGAAAATCAAAGAAGCAATAAACACATTAGCCTGGGAAACATCTTTTTTGAACTGTTCGTAGTTTTCCGGATTTCTCAACTCCTCTATCAAATACCCACTTACTTCTACTGCCAAATTGGGGTTATGGGTGTTGATGGATTTTACCGCCGTGGTTATGGCACTTTGGTATTGCGACTCTAACACCACATATACCACCCTCATTAAAGCACGACCTTGTATGTCTTCTGGTACTATCCTTCTTACCGCCGACTTGACAAAAGTAAACATTTACTACTATCTCTCCTTTTATTATCCAATAATACGTTTATATTATGGCTGGGGAGGGGAGGGAAAACCCCAAAAAACCATTCCTCCCTTTACATAGTTTGTACCACGAAAATAGGCTCTTTTACCTATAAATTCGCCCGTCGGTACGGTTATCCCCCGTTTAGGACAGGACAACCCCCCCTTTTTACACAATCTTTCTATATTTCTCCCTATTTGTACAAGTACCGGTAAAGCCAATATTTTCCACCACGGCGACGGATTTTCAGAATTTGTTTTTTTAGATACAACTTTTGTCTTGGAGATAGACCACCCCTTAGAATATTCATACTCTGCCACACTAAGGTAGCTGTCAGCATCCCCACACAAAAGCTGATGCCTACTGTTGCCCAAGGGTGGTACTGCAGACCTATCCTTATGGCTGACCAGGTACAATATTCTAGACACAAGGCAATAGTTTCCCTCAACTGCCACAGACTGGGAGGTATTATCGTCAACCACAAGATAATCACCACTACCCATCTCCCGTAGACAGTCAGCCTATGTAATTTTTCTATCTCCACCTCTGTCACCTCTTCTGTCACCTCGGGGGAGGATAAGCCATTCCCCCCTACCCCATTTCTTTTTCCCATACCCTCTAGCATCCTCTCCAATTATCAAAATTTAAACTGCAGATTACCTCCTCTTAACTTTTCTTCGCTAGTCTAAGAGGTGAACAGTCGCCAGAGTCACAATAACTATTATGCTACTAAACCACCCCCTCCCAGTGGCCAACAAGAGACTACACTTCTACGAAAGGGCGGAAGAAATCCCTCTCCTCCCCCAGGGAGTCTGGCAGGTAAATCGCGGTATAGTCCAATTATCCAGTTTCAACAGTCGGGGCGAAGAAATTATATTAGGTTGGGCACAACCGGGCAACTTTTTCGGCAGTTGGTTTACCAATCTACAAAATTTACAGGCAAAGGCCCTCTCTGAAGTCTACTTACAATGGTTTTCCCAGCCGGAATTGGAGGAGAATCCTTATTTATGTCAACAGGTTTTGCGAGAAACCGTCACTAGAATTAGGCAATCTGAACAACTTTTGTTTATTGCCAGTCTTAAAAGGGTAGAAGATAAACTCATACAACTGTTAAAACTACTTGCCCAATATTTGGGGGAAAAAGAAGAGGCAAATATCGTCCTCCCTGTTAGAATTACTCATCAGATGATGGCTAATGCCATTGGTACCACTAGGGTAACTGTTACTCGTCTGTTGGGAGAATTACAGAAAAGGGGATTGGTGGCTTTTAATTCCCAGCGTTGTCTTGTAATTTTTCCCTCCCTTCTAAACACTCCTTCTGTTGGAGAGGCTGAGGAGAAAATACAAGATTTCCGGGGTTAGGTCATCACAATTGAATTAAACTAAGAATAATTGGTCTACTCACTGCCCATAGATGTCGACTCAACCCCTTTCCCCCCTAAACCCCCTCCGGAGAGAGATAAACCCACTCCCTACGTTTTTTTCTTCTATTGACTGGGAAGCCTTAGTAACACAAATAAAAAAGGGAAACAGATTAGCAGAAAAAAAGGGTAGATATTCTTTTTCTCCTGGTGGTAAATTTCCCCAATTTCCTCCGGATTTGGTTTTAAGGGATTACCAGCGGGAGGCGATAGTCAACTGGTTTAAAAATCATGGCCGAGGTACACTTAAAATGGCCACTGGTAGTGGTAAGACTATTACTGCCTTAGCTGTTGCCACTGAATTGTATCACAGAATTGGCCTGAAAATTCTGCTAATAATTTGTCCATTCCGTCATCTGGTGTTGCAGTGGGCTCAAGAGGCCAAAAAATTCAACCTAGCCCCTATTTTAGCTTTTGAAAGTGCCTCCGAATGGCAGAATCTCCTCACACAACAGCTGTATTTAATTAACAGTAACTCTCTGGAATTTCTTACAATAATTGCTACTAATTCCACATTTATCACTGAAAAATTTCAGTCGCTGATTCCCTATTTTCATCCTAAAACACTGATTGTAGGCGACGAGGCGCATAATTTGGGCACCCCCCGTTTTCTCTCTGCTTTGCCCAGTAATATTGGTTTAAGACTTGCTTTAAGTGCCACCCCTGAAAGACATTTTGATGATGGAGGGACTGAACTACTGATAGACTATTTTGGTAAAGTTATACAACCGGAATTTACCATAGGTGATGCCATCAAAAAGGGAGCACTTGTAGGGTATAATTACTATCCAATCTTGGTGGAATTGACGGAGGAAGAGGCGAGAAAATATGCTAAAATAACTCAGAAAATATGCTGGGCTATTTCCGATGGAGAAGATATAGAAAATAGTCCCCGTTTGAGAAGTTTGTTGCTGCAAAGGGCGCGCCTAGTAGCTGTGGCAGAAAACAAATTAATAGCCTTAAGAAACCTGATGAATGAGAGAAGGGAAATGAAACCAACTCTCTTTTACTGTGGGGATGGAAATGTTAGTCAAAATACCAGACAACTAGAGGCAGTAACTCAAATTCTGGGGAAGGAGTTAAACTACAAAATCAATACCTATACCGCTGAAACCCCCACAGAAGAAAGAGAGAGAATTAAAAAACAACTAGTGAATGGGGAATTAGACGGGATTGTAGCTATCAGGTGTTTGGATGAAGGGGTGGACATCCCTATGATTGCCAATGCAGTAATCCTCGCCAGTAGCACAAATCCCCGTCAGTTTATTCAGAGAAGAGGAAGAATTTTACGCCCATTTCCTGGCAAAAAAGAAGCCAATATTTTTGATATGATAGTCATGCCTCCAGCAATGGAAAGGGACATTTGGCTGATAGAAAGAAGTTTACTGAAAAGAGAATTAGCCAGGCTGGTAGAATTTGCTTTTCTGGCGAAAAACTCCCATTTGGCCTACAGGATGCTGGAGAAAATATATAATCTTGTCCAGGGGGAAGACTAGAATAAAATCGATAATGTGAGGATAAATTTTTCCTTCTGTGCCTCTCCAACATGTATAATATCTTGGGAAACTGAAAGTAAAAATACTTGTCTGTCGTTGTTACTAACAATCCCATGGAAGAATCATTGAAAAAGTCTCTATCCCTGTTAAAATCCTATAGTTGTTCTCGGCCTAAAGTCGTCAATACCTCGGAAGAGAAAAGACAATTGCAAGAGGCACTAAGACTAATTGTAAGTCTATCGGAGGCCCAAAACTTGGGAATTTGTGCCGACAACGTCCAAGAAGCAGTTAAGAGTTTGAATTCTTATTTGAGGGCTTTTGGCAATGATTTTGAGGTAAAAATTGAGGACAAAAAGGAGATAGATAATGGGGTATACCTGAAGTTTAGCACGGAGAAAAAAAACTATTATCTGGAATCGTATATAGGGAATTACCGAGGAGTTTTGGTAACAATTTTCTCCAGTTCAAATGAGGCCATTGTAGGCACTTATGGTCATTTCCCCCTGGACTTGTTTGACTAGGAGAGAACAATAGCCAAGGGGAATTATAATATAAGAAGGGGCTCGTTGCCATAGGCCCGGACAAGGCAAATTTCACCCTAACAGAAAAATCATGACGGATAGGCTAAATACTCAGGAGAATAATGAGGAGAAAAAGGAAAAACTTGAAACGACAATAAAGGAACAAATAAACCTGACTAGAAGGGGGGAAATAGTAGAAGTAACCCTGCCGGCAACAGAAGGAGGAGAAAACGAGACGTGGCAGAAAATAATAGACGACTTCAAGTATAGACTACAAAAAATAGAAAAGTCATGGCAACCCGGGACAAAAACCCAACTGCAAACCCAAGGGCGTCTTCTGGACAGCCGACAGTTGAATGAGTTAAAGACTATACTAGAACAGGTGGGACTGGAATTGGACTTAGTGATTACCAGGAGGAGACAAACGGCAGTAGCGGCGGCAAGTAGCGGCTATTCTGTAAGACAGGAGTCGGAAACACCGAGGAACATCACAGAAAAACCAAAAGAAACTAATCAGGAACTGTCAGAACCATTATACCTGAAAACGACCATTCGTTCGGGAGTGGAGATTTGCCATCGGGGGAGTGTGGTAGTGGTAGGAGATTTAAACCCGGGTGCTACAATTATAGCGGGAGGGGATGTTTTAATTTGGGGGGCATTGCGGGGAATAGCCCATGCGGGGGCAAACGGCAATAGAATGGCGGTAATTATGGCACTGAAAATGCAACCCACCCAGTTGAGAATTGCAGACTTACTAGCCAGGGCTCCCGAAAATCCCCCCCCTCAACCGGTGCCAGAGGTGGCTTATATAGGGGAGGAGGGCATAAGAATCTGTGCCGCCGAATTATTCTATCGCAGCTATGAATATCTCTCTTCCTCTCAATACTGGGTAGCCGGCAAGGAAAAACCGGCTGTTTTCTAGGCACAGACAAGTCACAGGATAGAGACAAGACAAACCCGCCGGTGGGGCCTATTACTCCACTTCCTCACAGGCCACTGTTTTTGCTAACCATTCTAATAAAAGGGGATTGACAATGTGGGGGGCTTCGTCGTGGGGACAGTGACCCAACCCCTCCAAGGGGATAAAATCCTTTACACAGGGGTATTCTGCCAGTTTTCTGCCCAACTGCAATGGCTCCCATGGATCTAAACTACCCCAAAAAAAGGTAATGGGACAGGGTAAAATAGGTAAGAGCTCCTCTGGGAGGGGGCCAGTAGAATAGTTAATAAAGGCCAGAAACACATCCATGGCGCCAGGGGATTGGGAGGGTTGGTAAATCAAGTCCACTAATTCCTCGTCCACCGCCTCCTTCCTCTGATAGGCTTGTAGCAGGAGTCTTCTAATGACCTTTTTGCGGGCAATTTGATGGTAAAAATAGGCCCCCAGCCACCGGTTTTTTAGCAGCCGCTGTAGCAGAGAGGCACCCCAATTCTTATACCAGGGCAGGGTTGACCGTTTACGCTCATGCAACAGACGCAGTGAACAGTTAAAGGCGGCAATATTCAAAACCAGTTGGGGGTGGAATACTGCCGTTTGCATGGCCACTATACAGCCTATGGAATTAGCTACTAGTACTACCGGCTGTCGCACCACCTCCCTACAGAAGTCCCCTACCTGTTTACCCCAAGTTTCAAATGTATAGGGGACAAGACGGGGACTGGGCTTGTCGGAGGCGCCAAATCCCAGAAGGTCAAGGGCATAACTGTTATAGTACTGGCCTATTACAGGAAGATTATGACGCCAATGACCACTATTGGCCCCAAAACCGTGCACAAAAACCACTGCCGCCCCACTGTTTTGGGGAAGACAACAGCGATAGGCCACCTTATAACCCTGCCAACAGTAAGAGAAAGTGGGAAGATTGGCCGTCATCTTTATTAAGCCTAACCCTCCTCATATTCGGGCATTTTTTGTTTCCGGGGGATGTTCACTTTTTCGGGACGATATTCCTCCTCCCACAAGTCATAGGAGTAGTCGTCATCGTCTCTGGGAGGAGACTGAGACGGTGGGGAGGCATAGTCCCTGGTGGATTCCCTTTCTATTTTTTCTGCCCCCCAGTTATCCTCTTCTGTTTCTTCTTCGTAGGAAACGGCCCTAGCTACCTGACGGGGAGGGGGTGGGCTGACCATTTCTTCTTCTTCCCATTCCTCCTCCCAATTCTCTTCCACTGGCGAAGGACGTTTTGTCCCCTCTATAGCAGGTTTGGCCGCAGGTTTTACCACTGGTCTTACTGGCGTGGGGGCGGGTAACTGATTTTCAGGGGGTGTAGTAGGGGCATAGTAGGTTTCCTCCTCGTCTTTTTCCCATGGAGGCCCACCAATCCCCAGTTTTTCTAATATCCCCACTGTCAGTTGTGTTACACGCTCCTGAGCCCCCTCGAATACAATAATGCGATTGGGGCCACTGCTGACTATCTCATCTACAGAGATTTCATAGGTACTAATCAACTGTTCGGGTATTTGCGGGTAGCCAATGGCGGCAATAATCAGAGAGTGCAATTCCCCCGTTTGAGGATCAAACTGGAAGTCTCTTACTCTCCCTAAAGGTTCACCTGTTTCCGTCACCACCTCTGAGTTTATCAGGGGGGTATACAGGTCTATATCTATGTCTTCTATCACATCCTCATTTTCTACTAGGATAACATCCCCCATTTGGGCAATACTGTCAAGGTACATGTATTTGGGAATTCCTGACAGGGCGAAACGACTACTTCTCAACCCCAGTGCCACTACTTCCCTTTTATCTATGTCCACTAGTATTTCCTTGACAACCCCTAATTTTTTGCCCGTATCCCTCGTGATTACCTCTGTGTTGATTAATTCGTTCCTCAGGCGAGTCTTAACATCTATCATAATATCTTAATAGCCCTAGCTAGTGCGAAAGCAAAAGTTTCCTCTTATCTCTTAGTCTTTATGATAATAACTTATAATCCGCAACCCGTGAGAGGTCATCCCCTAGTCCCATTCTAACTAATCCCCTTTCCCATTGGCCAAAACTATTTTTTCTTGATTGCCCGCCCAAAATCTGTTATAATATACTCGATGGACGCGGATGTGGCGGAACTGGTAGACGCGCACGTTTGAGGGGCGTGTGGCTTGTCCGTGAGAGTTCGAGTCTCTCCATCCGCATCCTGTTTGCTGTTTAATTCTCAATGCTCTCCGCTATCTGGCTAGTAAATCAAACATAAGTTTGTCAGCAAATTGTCAGCATTACCCCCTGTTATAGCCATAA
>JAUQQP010000036.1 GCA_030549855.1 Cyanobacteriota bacterium SRBZ.bins.94.201705 | reverse complement strand
TAGCGCGTTTCAGTGGCGATGAATTTGCCATCCTATTAGAAAACCTCAGTGATGACAATGAGGCAATAATAGTAGCAGAGAGGATTTTAAGTCAGTTTACCAGTCCTTTGGTTATAGGGGAGCATAGTATTTTTTCCAGTGCCAGTGTAGGGATTGTAATAGGCAATGGAGATTATGACAACAGTGGGGAAGTGATAAGGGATGCCGAGATTGCCATGTATCGTGCCAAGGCTTTGGGCAAAGGGCGATATACTATTTTTACCCCGGAAATGTACCAGGAGAATCTGAAAATCATAAAACTAGAAAACGACTTACGACTGGCTTTACAAAGAGGAGAATTAGTGGTTTACTACCAGCCGATAATTTGTCTGAAAACATCTCATCTAGTCGGTTTTGAAGCATTACTCCGTTGGCGTCATCCCCAACAGGGATTTATTCCACCAGACGAATTCATTCCCATAGCCGAGGAAACGGATTTAATTGTGGAGATAGGTAATTGGGTTTTAACGGAGGCTTGTAGACAACTTAGCATTTGGCAGCGGCAATTTCCTCATGGCAAAAACTTGAGTGTGAGTGTCAACGTCGTAGGTAAACAAATTAAAAACCCACAAATGCTAGACAAGATAGAGGAGGTATTAGAAAACACTCATATTCCAGGTGGTAGCTTACGACTAGAAATAACAGAAAGCACAATGATCAGTCAAGGGGAAGACACCATAGAAAAACTGCAAAAACTAAGAGAGAAAAATGTTTTGTTAAGCCTTGATGACTTTGGACAAGGTTACTCTTCTCTTAGCTACCTCCATCATTTTCCCATAAACACCCTCAAAATTGACAAAAGTTTTGTAAGTCAAATGACAAAGGGGAAACAACACCTAGAGATTATTAGGACAATTATACTGCTAGCCCATGCCCTGAATATGGACGTGGTGGCGGAAGGAGTAGAAAACATACACCAGGTGAAGATTTTAAAACAATTAGGATGTGAATTCGGCCAGGGTTACTATTTTTCCCCTCCCCTGACGGCAAACCAGGTAGAAGAAGCCATCGCCAGCAAGAAATTTGTTATTTCCCCCCATAAGCCGGCTTCCACCCATAAGCAGTGAAAATCTCCCCCTACACCACAAAATAATCAACCTTTAGTCACCCAGTGGGATTGGTAGACTTGAGACACTGTTTTAGTTGTCGGATTTCCTCTTGCAGTTGACGAATCAATTGGGCTTGTCTTCTCAGTGTAATCTGTGTCGCAATACGAGCAAGCAATTCTGGTTTCCGGAAGGGTTTTGTAACATAGTCGGATGCGCCCAGACTATAAGCCTCGACTAGATGGCTTTCTTCCATACTAGCTGTGAGGAAAATCACGGGTATATCTTTATACTCGGGGTGAGACTTGATAATCCGACACACTTCCAAGCCACTCATTTCTGGCATCATCAAATCCAACAGAATCAAATCGGGGGTTAAGACTTTTAGTCTCTCTAAGGCATCCCTCCCACTAGTTGCCAGACTAGTCTGATAGTTGGCTGACTCCAGGATTATGTTTAGTAGTTTCAGATTTTGCTTCAAATCGTCTACTACCAGTATTATAGGCTCAGGGAAAGAGTTATTCAGTGGGTTGTCATCCATAGTGCTCTTACACCTATTCTGCTATTATCCATTTAATCATTCAACTGTGTATTGTTTGTTGATTTTTCATGTTTTTCTGTTTATTTTTATGAAGTTTATGAAGGCGACAGACTTTTGTTAGTCAGCCTCGCGAAAGGGATTTTTCTTTTTTGCTTCAAGAGCATCCTAGTAGCAAATTGTCCCACCTATCCTAATTGTACCTTATAATTTACTCTTACCCTTGTCTTTTTATCAAGAGGGATTTATTGCCAACAGTCTCCCCTTGGCAAACGAGACTCATTCTTGTCTAACACAGGGGCTAGTCCAGCCAATACTGTTAGGCATGCCATTATAACACCAACTGTGGACAATGATTACTTTTCTGGTGGGGAAAACGGATGTAATAGAAAAGACGGTTTTTGTTGTCTTAGAAAGCCAATGAGGTGGGAATTTTGGTATCATCTATCATTTCAGACGGTTGGGATGTGGACTATTGCCATCACTTCCAATGAGACGTCAAACACCATTGTCATTTCTCACAGTTTAAATTCCAGAGAAGCCGACTTTTGCCTCTATTTCTTTCCAACAGTTTAGACTCTTGAGACACCAATACAACTGACTAAACAACCTTTCTTGTTATCTTTCCAAGTAGGATTATAGTCTTTTTCCCCTAGGACGTCAGCAGAATTTTTACCTTTCCTCCGGAAAATGATTACCTTCCCCCTCGCCATTGAATTGAGTATAAATACCTCCTGTTATCACCAGATAGAATTGCTGTCTCCCCATTGGTTGTCTTTAGGCAAAAGTCGTCCCCCCTCGATAATATTGAGTATAAATACCTCCTATTATCGTCAGACAGAATTGCAGTCTTCCCCTACTATCCAGTTATGGCCTCCTTGGTTGTCTTTAGGTAAAGGCTATGCCTCCCCTGCCGATAATATTGAGTATAAATACCTCCTATTATCGTCGTATAGAATGGCAGTCTCCCTTCCTATAGGCATCCCCCCTGCTAGTTGTCAACACCTCTCATCACCTTGCCGTCTTTGTCGGTAATCAACACCCCCTCTTGCCATGCCAGCTGCTAACGCCTTCTAGTTATCCCCCTTAGCCTAATGATAACAGCAACCCCTCGAAGAGGAATATATCTCCCCCCTACATCCTAGAAAAGGACATGCCTACCCCCATGGGGAGAAAGACAAGCCTCCTTTCTACCACCAACCCTGGGATAGAGAAAAGACAAACCCCTACCAACCCCTAAATTCCAAAAACCAACAAGGGGGTTATCCTATAGCCACAACGGGAAGGGGCAAACCCCCCCGACAATTGACAATTGACAGTGGACCAGTGTGGAACTGAGCCTTTTGCTAGAGATTATAACACAGTTGGCGGAAATCGTCACCTCTTGCCTCAAAACTGCTATACTGGTCGAAGCTGGCACAGGCAGGGGAAAGAAGGACTACTTTAGCGTTGAATTTCTCTGCCATTTCCCTGCTACGAGGTAAGGCTTTACTCATAGTCTCTACAATTTCGTAATTGTCAAAACCAGCCTGGCTGAGACGTTGGGCAAAAGAAGGGGCAGAGAAGCCTATGAGTAAGACAAAAGCGCATTTCTCCTTGATTTTGGCTATCCATCTGCTGTCATCCCCTTTTTTGGCTAATCCACCGGCGATGAGAATAACAGGGGCATCAACCGCATCTAATCCCACCTCAGCGGCATCATAGTTAGTGGCTTTGCTGTCGTTGATATAGTCTACCCCATTGATAGTCCTTACTAATTCTAGCCGATGGGGGACTCCTTTGAAGGTGGAGATGGCTTCCACAATAGCCTGTTTGTCAACACCGGCTAGTCTAGCGGCGGCAACTGCTAGGAGGAGATTTTGTTGATTGTGTCTACCTACCATCTTAAAGATGGAAATGGGGGCGATTAATTCCTTAAAGGCGACAATCCAGGAGTCTTCCAGGTAGACACCTTTTTCCAAGTCTCCTGATAGATATTCCTTACCCCTAATACTAGTCCAGTGTACATTTCGCCATTGTAGATTTAGGCCGAAGTTATACAGATGGCTGTCATCGGCGTTAAGGATTTTGAGACGGGAACGTTCCAGGAGGGTAGCTTTTATGCGATGATAATTTTCAATGGTTTTATGTCTTTCTAGGTGGTCAGGAGTAAAGGTAGTCCAGATACCGATTTTGGGCGACAATTCAAAGGAAGACTCTATCTGGTAGCTACTGATTTCTGCTACTACCCAGTCTGGGGGGTTAACCATAGCTTCTAAAGCCAAGTCACAGGCGGCATAGCCGATATTCCCACAGGCTTTAGTCTTAATCCCCCCGGCTTTCAACATGGCTTCTACTAAGGCAGTAGTAGTGGTTTTGCCGTTGGTGCCGGTGATGCCAATCCAGGGATAATTTTTGAGATACTGCCATGCCAACTCCATTTCCCCTATGGTTTTAATGCCCAAGGCGCGCGCTTTTTCTAGTATGGGTATATCCCAAGGCACTCCAGGGCTTACTACAATTAAATCTGGAATGTCACCTTCTAGACAGGGTAACTCTCCCAATTTGACAGTAATTTTTTCCTTTTCTAGGTTTTCCTTTTGGGTTAGGAGGGAGGGAGATTGACTGCTGTCGTAAACAGTCACCTGATAATTTTTTTGGCGGAGGAGTCTAGCTGCCGCTAATCCTGATTTCCCCAAACCGATAACAAAAACTTTACTCATCGATTTTTCGGACAAATAATAGTTCCTAGGTCTAAGATTATTGTGATTCTAAAAATTATCTCCTATTTGTTCCCCTAGAGAGCCAATTTTGCTTGGCCTGACGCCAGAGTTTTTTGATTTTTAAATCCAGGGAAATTCCCCGCTGGGTGGAGACAATTATGGTATCACAGAAACGGTCATGAAAAGCACGCTGGGCTTCGTCATCTATTAAAATGCCAATAGCATCTAGGACAATTGGGACTAGTAACAGAAGCATCAAGAGGAAGTCGTGAAAATTGATTTTCAAACCAATCATAGCCAGGAAAGAAATTAGGGCAATAATACCCTCTCTTTTGGCTAAAATATGCACAGGCGGTATTCTCTGAAACCTGGCATCCATGATTTTTAAATCCACTGCCCACCTTCCCAGACTTTGCCCTTTGTTGACGGCAACCACAATAACTCTGAGGATAAACCAGAGGAAAATAAAGAGAATTAACTCTAAAAAAATATTTCTCACCAGGGAAGAAAAGAGCCAAACTGTGATATAATCAATGAGATAAGCATAGAGGCGACGCTCTAAGGAGGCGCGACGGTATTTGATTTCTTGGGGGTACACAGGAGGATAACCCATTGCAGTGCGAAGGGGGTTACTAGTCTGTATTCCAGTATATCAGCTGTCAGGAGCCTGTTTTTGGGATGTGACTTGTGGCCGGCGGATGATTTAATATTATTGATCCCTACTTACCTGTCTGAGATTCATGAGTATTATTAAGCAGCTACAAAGTCAACTGAGGAAAAAGGAGCGTTCGGCAGTAGAGATTACAGAAGAATACCTGGGTAGGATAGAGGAATTGGAGCCAAAACTGAAAAGCTTTTTGTGTGTAACCCGGGAGGAAGCATTGGCAACGGCAAGACAGGTGGATGAGAAAATAGCCAGGGGAGAAGACATCCCTCCACTAGCAGGAATTCCCATCGCCGTCAAGGATAACATCGTCACTAAGGGCATCCCCACCACTTGTGCCTCCAGGATTCTAGAAAATTTTGTACCTTGTTATGATTCAACGGTAACTCAAAAATTAAAAGACCAGTTGGCGGTAATAGTAGGAAAGACCAACCTGGATGAGTTTGCCATGGGAAGCTCCACGGAAAATTCCGCCTATGGACGCACTCAAAACCCCTGGGATACAGAAAGAGTGCCAGGAGGCTCATCGGGAGGCTCAGCGGCGGCAGTGGCGGCGGGAGAGTGTGTAGTGGCCCTTGGGTCAGACACAGGGGGTTCCATCCGTCAACCGGCTTCCTTTTGTGGTGTAGTGGGTTTGAAACCTACCTATGGTTTAGTCTCTCGTTTTGGCTTGGTGGCCTATGCCTCCTCCCTAGACCAAATTGGGCCCTTTGGCCGTACTGTGGAGGATACTGCCATTTTACTACAGGCTATTGCTGGCCATGACCCCCACGACTCTACTAGTCTAAAAGTAGAGGTGCCCGACTACACCCAGTATTGTACCACTGACCTAAAGGGGCTGAAAGTGGGCATAATCACGGAAACCCTCTCCTCCGGTTTAGACAGTCAGGTAGCAGACAGGGTAACCCAAGCCGTTAAGGAGTTGGAAAAACTGGGGGCTGAGATAAAAGAGGTGTCTTGCCCTCGTTTTCGTTATGGTTTGCCCACCTACTATATTATTGCTCCCTCTGAAGCCAGTGCCAACCTTGCCCGTTACGATGGGGTTAAATACGGGCTGCGGGAGGAAGCAGACAATCTTTTGGAGATGTATACCAAAACCAGGGCTAAGGGATTCGGTGCGGAGGTAAAACGTAGGATTATGTTGGGCACCTATGCCCTTTCCGCCGGTTATTACGACGCCTACTACCTGAAAGCCCAAAAGGTGCGCACCCTCATCAGACAGGATTTTGATAATGCCTTCACCCAGGCAGATGTCTTGGTATGCCCCACTTCCCCCACCACTGCCTTCAAAGCCGGGGAGAAAACCGCTAATCCCCTCAGTATGTACCTGTCTGACTTGATGACTATCCCTGTCAACTTAGCAGGGTTACCCGCCATGAGTATCCCCTGTGGATTTGATCATCAGAATCTGCCGGTGGGGATGCAACTAATTGGTAATGTCCTCCGAGAAGACTTGTTATTTAGGGTGGGTTACGCCTATCAACAGGTAACCGATTGGCACACCCACACCCCCCGCCTATAACCCATAAAAAAAGCCCCCCAGGGGGGCCCTATATAGCCTATTTCTAGCAATTAGAGGGCGTTACCACGAGGCAGTACTTCTTCTGGGAATACAAATTTTTCGTGAGGTTGATCTTGGGCTGCCATCCAGGCGCGCAACCCTTCGTTTAGTAGGATATTCTTAGTATAGAAGGTTTCAAACTCGGGATCTTCTGCCGCCCTTAACTCTTGAGAGACGAAGTCATAGGCGCGCAAATTAAACGCCAACCCTACCACGCCGATGGCACTCATCCACAGGCCAGTTACTGGCACAAACAACATGAAGAAGTGCAACCAGCGTTTGTTAGAGAAGGCAATCCCGAAAATTTGAGACCAGAAGCGGTTAGCGGTTACCATGGAGTAGGTTTCTTCCGCTTGGGTAGGTTGGAAAGCGCGGAAGGTGGTAGCCTCATCCCCATCCTTGAAGAGGGTATTTTCTACTGTAGCACCGTGGATAGCGCACAGCAGAGCACCACCCAATACCCCAGCTACCCCCATCATGTGGAAGGGGTTTAAAGTCCAGTTGTGGAAGCCTTGGAAGAAGAGGATGAAGCGGAATATCCCGGCAACCCCAAAGCTTGGGGCGAAAAACCAACTAGATTGGCCTAGGGGATAGATGAGGAAGACGCTGACGAATACAGCGATGGGGGCGGAAAAGGCGATAGCGTTGTAAGGACGAACCCCTACCAAGCGAGCAATCTCAAACTGACGCAGCATGAAGCCAATGAGGGCAAAGGCTCCATGGAAAGCGATGAAAGTCCACAAGCCCCCTATTTGGCACCAACGGGTGAAGTCTCCTTGTGCTTCGGGACCCCACAGAAGCAACAGAGAATGACCAAAGGCATTAGCGGGAGTAGAAACAGCAGCAGTCAGGAAGTTGCAGCCTTCCAGGTAGGAGCTTGCCAACCCGTGTGTATACCAAGAAGTTACAAAGGTGGTCCCAGTCAACCAACCCCCCACAGCCAGATAGGCACAGGGGAAGAAGAGAAGACCAGACCACCCCACGAAGATGAATCGGTCTCTTTTGAGCCAGTCGTCGAGGACGTCAAACCATCCTCTCTCTTCTGCAACACGACCTACGGCAATGGTCATAGTGTTTTGTCTTGTTTGTCAACCTTTGCTTTCTGGGCCTCAGTGACAATCCTGATAGCCCATTAACTTTTCTTAATATAGCACAATTCGGGTTTAAGCGAACACTTTTCCCGGTATTTTCTTAAACCCGTCTCCTTTATTTTTAGCAGATCTTTTAACAAATTGTCACACTCTTCTCATAATTATCTCTTTCTTTTGTTCTAGTTGCCTTATCCTGCCTGGCTTCTAACATTTCTTCACAATTCTTTACATTTTCTTTCACCCACTAGGGACAGCCGAGACTATCTCTGGTGGCAACGCCAGTGATGGGGTTAACCCCTGTAGCCCGTTGGCACATAAGGGCAACCTGATAACGATCTATTAGGGCGCCGGTGAAATCAGCCCCTTCGATGTTGGCATCATAAAAACGGCTACGAGTGGCGATGGCGTCGGTGAAGATAGCATTGCGCAAGTCAGCGAAATCGAGGGTAGCCCTGTCAATTAGTGCCCCTGTGAGATTGGCACCCCTTAGATTTGCCCCCAACAATACTGCCTCGGTCATAATGGAATTGGTGAGGTTGCTTTCCTCAAAGGAGGCGTGACGGAGGTTAGCGGCGGCAAAAACCGCCCCAGTCAAGTCCTGATGGGAGAAGTCTTTTCCTTCTAGGTCTGCATGGGTAAAATTAACTATGGTTTGGGCATTTACCGGCAGAGGGGTTAGTAATATTAGTAAGACTGCCAAAAGCAAAACCAACAACCAGTGACAAACAGGGGGGATTAGTTTGACAATGGGGGGCAGAAGGTTGACAATAGGAAGGGGGATTCTAGTAACAAGTTCTCTGTCAGGCATAAAAGAAAAGGTTATATAGGGGCTAAATGTTAATTGTAACCACTATCGAGGGGTTGAAGAGAGAAAGAGAAAAAATTCCTAAAACCGCCACTGTGGGTTTTGTGCCTACCATGGGGGCTTTACACCTGGGGCATGTCAGCCTTATCCAGAGGGCTTTAGCAGAAACGGATTTTGTGGTAGTCAGTATCTTTGTTAACCCACTCCAGTTTGGCCCTAATGAAGACTTGGCCCGTTATCCCCGCCAGTTAGACAAGGACTGTGAGATATGTGAGAAACTGGGTGTACATCTGTTATTTGCTCCCTCGGTGGAGGAGATGAATGCCGTGGGGGATGACTTAACCTTAGTGGTGCCCCCCAAGAGCATGACTTCTGTTTTATGTGGTAAATACAGACCTGGTCATTTCGAGGGGGTGGCTACTATTGTAACAAAATTATTCCATCTGGTACAGCCTCATGTAGCCTATTTCGGACAAAAAGACGCCCAACAGGTAGCCATAATAAAGCGACTGGTGCGGGATTTAAACTTCCCTGTCCAGATTAAAACCTGTCCTACGGTGAGGGAAGCCTCTGGTTTGGCGTTAAGTTCCCGTAATCAGTATCTTACTGCCACTGAGAAGGAAAAGGCCACTCTGATATATCGTAGTTTATCCAGAGTACAAGAGGCTTTCCACCGGGGAGAAAGAAAATGTCAACCGCTGCTGGACATTATCCACTCTTCCTTTGCCCACCCTGACTGTGGTTTGACCTTACAGTATGCGGAAATAGTCCACCCGGACACCCTACAACCTTTAAGCCACATCACCGACTCGGCCTTGGTAGCAGTGGCGGCATTTTGTGGTACAACGAGATTGATAGACAATGTCATCCTAACCGTGACTAAGCCTATTATTGCTCTAGATGGCCCCGCTGGTGCCGGTAAGTCTACCGTCAGTCGTCGTCTGGCCCATCAACTGGGGTATCTGTATCTGGACACCGGGGCAATGTATCGTGCTGTCACCTGGTTGGTGATGGAAAACAACATCTCACCGGAAGACGAAAAGGCCATCGCCGACATGGTGAAAAACGTGAAAATAGAACTAATCCCCAGTGACGACTTGAACAGTCCAGTGACTGTGAGGGTGAATCAACAGGATGTTACCAAGGCCATCAGAAGTCCCGAGGTTACTCGACTGGTGTCCAAAATAGCCGCCCAGAAGGCTGTAAGAGAGAAAATGGTACAACTACAACAGGAGTATGGCAAAAAAGGGGGAATAGTAGCCGAGGGAAGAGACATTGGCACTCACGTTTTCCCCCAAGCACAATTAAAGATATTCCTAACGGCTAGCCCTCAAGCCAGGGCCAAAAGAAGACTGCTAGAGTTACACAACCAGGGGGAAACAGATATCAACTTAGAGCAGCTGATTACAGAAATCCAACAACGAGACTACTTAGATAGTACAAGAGAAATAGCCCCCCTGCAAAAGGCCGCAGACGCCATTGAAATCAACACGGACAATCTAACGGTGGAGGAGGTGGTAGAAAAGATCAAGTCCCTCCTCAACCACATCCCCCATTAGAGGAATTCTCTCACGTCGGCCACCTTGCCAGCAATGGCGGCGGCTGCTACCATGGCCGGACTCATTAACAGAGTGCGTCCGGTGGCTGAGCCTTGACGCCCCTTAAAATTGCGATTAGAGGAAGAGGCACTAATTTGACTCCCCTCCAGTTTATCAGGATTCATCGCCAGACACATGGAACAGCCAGGATTACGCCATTGGAAACCCGCCTCCAGGAAAATCTTATCTAGGCCCTCCTCTTCTGCCTGTTTTTTCACCCTTTCAGACCCAGGTACTACAAACGCCTTGACGTTACTGGCTACTTTTCTCCCTTTGACAACCTTAGCCGCCTCCCGCAAGTCGGTAATACGGGCATTGGTACAACTGCCAATAAAGCAAACATCCACCGGTAGGCCCTTGATGGGTTGTCCTGGCTCCAATTTCATATATTTTAGGGCTTCTTCTGCTATCTCCCGCTCCTCTTTAGAAAAATCTTCCAGACGGGGAATGCACTCACTAATGCCGATAGCCTGACCAGGTGTAATTCCCCAGGTTACAGTAGGTTCAATCTCACTGGCAGAAAAGGTAACCACATCGTCATACTGGGCATCTGCCTCACTGCGGATACTTTCCCACCACTGGACGGCCTTCTCCCAATTGTCGCCTTTTGGGGCAAACTCTCTGCCTTTAAGGTAATCATAGGTCACCTGGTCGGGATTCACATAGCCACAGCGGGCACCTCCTTCAATGGACATGTTACAGACGGTCATTCTTTCTTCCATGTTCATTTTTTCTATGGTAGTACCAGCGTATTCATAGGCATAACCGACACCCCCTTTTACGCCTAATTTGCGGATAATGTGCAAAATTACGTCCTTGGCATAGACCCCTGGCCCCAAATCGCCGTTTACCTCGATTTTTCTCACCTTTAGTTTAGACAACGACAGGGTTTGGGTGGCCAAAACGTCACGCACCTGACTGGTACCAATACCAAAAGCAATAGCCCCAAAAGCCCCATGGGTGGAGGTATGGGAGTCGCCACAGGCAATAGTCATCCCCGGCTGGGTGAGGCCTAACTCCGGGGCAATCACATGGACTATGCCTTGATTTCCCGAGTTGGTATTATAAAATCTGATGCCATATTCTGCCGTGTTTCTTTCTAGGGCCTTTATCATCTCTTCCGCCAGGGCATCCGCAAAGGGCCGCATTTGATTGTCTGTAGGTACTATGTGGTCTACTGTCGCTACAGTTCTCTCGGGATATAATACCTTCAGATTACGCTCCTTTAACATAGCAAAAGCCTGAGGGCTAGTCACCTCGTGGATTAAATGTAGTCCTATAAACAGTTGCGTCTGTCCCGATGGCAATGTGGCTACTGTGTGTAAATCCCAAACCTTGTCAAACAATGTGCCCTTACTCATTTTTCTGTTGTCTAGTGATCCCAATATCCCCCTATTATCCTTGAATTCCCTCCCTCGTGGCAATCTTCTCTTCTCTTTTTGTAAAATTCTCACTACTTTTCTTTAAGGTTTTCATAACAATAACATAGGCAATTTTTTATTGGTGTTATAATAGAGTGTGTCTGGAAAAGACGGTATTTTTCCGATTGATCTTGTTTCTAGAACACTCGTTTAATTTTATTAAGATTTTTTCCTAAAGCGACGGGAGACATTCTGTTCAAACCGTCATGGGTAATAGGGGGGGTAACTATGAAGCCTAGAGTAGTTATTTTTGACAGCAATGAGGAGGAGAGGAATTTTATTTCTAACTTGCTTAAAAATGCCAATTATAAAGTCACAATAGCCCACAGCGAGTTGGAACTATTTGACCTAATCAACATAAAATGTCCAGATATAGTCTTGTTGAGCAGTAGCCCAGCCGACAAGGATGTTTACCTGGTATGCAAGAAGATAAAAATTCTAAAGAATGGAGAGAATTTGCCAGTAATTATTGTTAACAGTACGGGGAGAATAGACGTAGAAAATGTCTTTAATTCTGGGGGGTCAGACTATATAAGTGAACCCTTTAGCTCCAGCGAAGTTTTGTGCAAGATAAGCCACCACCTAGAAATCCAAAGACTGCGGCAGGAAGTTAAGGAGAAAAACAGTCAACTGGCCAAGATAATACCTCACTACCAGAAGCTAAAAGCTACCCTAGAAAAGACCAAAATAGAGTTAGATAAACTGAATGAAAAACGGGGAAATACGTCACTGGGGGGAAGAGACTGTTTGCTAACAATACTAGAACAGGAGTGGTTAAGAGGAGCAAGACAAAGGGCATCTCTGGGAGATTCTGCTGATACCAGTATATCTTTGATTTTGGCACAAATAAATGACTTTTCTGCTTATCAGGAAAACCATGAAAAACAGGTGGTTTATAACTGTTTAGAATTGGTGGCAAAAACAATAAAAACTACAGTGAAAAGGGCAGGAGATTTGGTATGTGCCCTTCAGGAGGGTGAATTTGCCATACTTCTTCCGAATACAGATAGTTACGGGGCAACTACAGTAGCCACAAGAATAAATCAAACCATGGCAGAATTACAAATACCCCACCACTATTCGGAGATAAGTGAATATCTGAGTTTCAGTTGTGGGATTGGCACAGGTATCCCCTCCCAGGCATTGCCAGCTACGGTGTTGTTAGAGGCGGCAGAAAGGGCCCTACGGGAAGCCCTCAATTCTAGAAAGGCTAATATGATAGTGGTAGACTGTGTCTAGGGTCTAATAACGAATACGAGGGTCAATAAAGGCGTTGATAATATCAATTAAAATACTGGCCAAAACTACAATAATACCGAAAAAGACTAAAATTCCTTGGACGGTGGGATAATCTCTTAAAGCAATGGCCTCATAAAGGCGATTTCCTAAACCTGGCCAAGAAAAGGTGACTTCCGTTAAAACCGCCCCACCCAAAAGAGAGGCAAAAGTCAACCCCATAACGGTAATCAGAGGGATTAGGGCATTTTTGAGGGCATGGGAGAAGAGTATTTTTCTTTCTGGGATACCCCTTGCCTTCGCCGCTTCCACATATTCTGCCTTTAGGGTTTTCTTGAGATTAACCCGGATAATCCTTTCAAAGATGCCACTCAACAATAGGCCTAGGGTAAAGCTGGGTAAAATGAGATGATGGAGGGAAATGGCAAACTGGTTTAAATTCAGGGTTAAAAGACTATCTAGGGTGTACAATCCTGTAATACGGTTTGGCGGCTCCATGCCTACAGGATAACGCCCACCTAGTGGCAACCATTCTAATTGAACAGCAAACACCAGTTGTAATAACATGCCTACCCAAAACAGGGGTAGAGAATAAGTGACAATGCCAAATAGTCTCCCTCCTAAATCCCAAATGGTATTGGCTTTAATGGCGGCTATAATTCCTACAGTCATGCCAATGGATACGGCTACTACCATGGCAAACACCGCCAATTCTACTGTAGCCGGGAAGTGGTTTTGTATTACCTGCCAGACACTTTCCCCCTGACTGGTAAGAGAAGTGCCCAAATCCAAGGAGAGAATCTGGCGCAGATAGCTGATATACTGTAGCCAGAGAGGCTGGTCCAATCCCAACTTCTCCCTCATGGCCTGTTTTACTGCTTCTGGCGCCCTTGCCCCTAAAATAGCATCAGTGGGATCCCCAGGTGTAACTCTTAGTAACACAAAAACTACGGTTACAATGGTCCACAACATGAAGGGGGCAAGGAGAAGACGGGCTAGGATATAATACTGCAGGGAAGAGGCTCGAGACATGAATATCCCCCAACCGAGGTTACCCGAGTTTACCAAGTCAGGGGAAATTATAGTCTATTTTGGTTGATCCAAGCCCAGATTTTTGATACTATTTTTTAGGGCATGCCAGAGGGTTTTTATTTGTTGGTATGCCTCTCGGGCTGTGATTTTGCCATTGGTCTCTAGGTTACAAATATAGCTTACCTTCTGGGCAAACTCTTGCAGGTTGGCGTTGAATACTAAATCCTGTGGGGTAAACTCTCCTCGGTACGAACTTTTTGGGAAGAAGAATTTATCTTTTTGTCTTCTGATTTCTTCCTCGTCCATATTTCTCCCCCTTTTTGGTTTTATTTTTCCCTAACGATCCTAACAAATAAGGGAAAAACTGGTAGAATCACACCCCCAAAAACTGACAGTCTATTTGAAGATTCTCTGAAAAAAATTCTATTGGCTCTGAAGAAAAACCACAACAACAGGAAAAAAATAGGCTTTTCAGCGGGCAAAACAAGGGGGTTATGACAAGTCGGCGGGATGCTGTTTTTTCCTCCTTTCCAGCTTTTCAATACGACTGACGGCGGGGGTAAAATCTGGGTGAATTTTTAGACATTTTTGGTAACTGTCTAATGCTTCTTCATACCTGTGCAATTTTTCTAGGGCAATGCCACGGTGATACCAAGCCTCATAGTGATTGGGTTGAATGCCAATTACCCTTTCCCAACTGTTGATAGCTTCTTGATAATTGCCTAGCCTGAAGAGGGCATTACCGCGATCATACCAGGAAAGGTGGTCGTTGACGTCAAGGGCAATGGCTTTGTCAAAACTCTCAACGGCTTCCGGTAGACGATTCAGATAGGCAAGGGCACTACCACGATTATGCCATGATGGTGCATGTTGAGGATTAAGAGTTAAGGCTTGCTCCCAATAAGCCAAGGCTTCCTCAAAATTGCCTTCCTGTGCCCTTTTCAAGCCAAGATTAAACAGATATTCTACCAACTCTTGAGATACCTGTGGCGGCAGGGGGGTTTTGTTACCCTGTTTCTTTTGTTTTTCTAAGAATCTCTCTAGGATTATACCAGGATCAGAGGAATCAATTTTTAACTGTTTAGCTACCTCTCTGGCAAATTCTTCGTCTTGCTGGAGTAGAGAAAGAAACTGGCCAAGGGGCACTGGTTTTGCGGCATTTTGTGGTGCATTTAGCGACGAGGAATTGGGAGGAAGCTGATTTTGGGAGGAAGGATTTTCGTGTAGTTTGGCGGTATTGACAGTGGCGGAATTTTGACTGCGATGGAGTAACTCCTTGCCGATTTCATAAGCCAAGTCGCCTACTGCCCTAAAAAAAGGTAAAGTGGCAGTCACCTCACCCAAGACAATCATCCTAGCAGCAGTCTGGATATGACTGGAGGGGGAAGCAAGTAGTTGCCACCTATAACGCTGTAACCAGTCTAACCAGTTTTCCAAGGAGATTTTGGGTTGTAGTCGTTGGAAAAATTGTTCCACCTTCGCTTCTCCCCAACCCTTGGCTACCCCTTCCAACAACTGATAAAACAAAAATTCTAAATCCTTATCCTTAACGGCAACAGTATTCACCGAGGCAGATAGCGAATCCTCCTCCCCTTCTTCATCTTCCACAGGGGAAATGGTGGTGGGAATAAGTTGTAACCATCGTCTGATATTGACCATAATGTTTACTTCCTGGCTCAACCCAAACTACTACTTATGATCATAATCCAAGGCAACAAAAGCGACATTATCGCGAAAGGGGAGGGGCAAATTTGCTGGTATATTATTGGCAGATTAAAATGCAGGTTTTCAGAGTATGAGCATTCAGGTAGTCTTAACACAACCGTTTACCGATCAAAAACCTGGCACTTCTGGCTTAAGAAAACCGGTTAGGGTATTCCAACAGCCTAACTATCTGGAAAATTTTATCCAGTCCATTTTCGACAGTCAGGAGGGAATTGGGGGAAAAACCTTAGTTTTAGGGGGGGATGGCCGCTATTATAACCGTCAAGCCATCCAAACTATCCTAAAGATGGCCGCGGCTAATGGCATCGGTAGAGTATTAGTGGGGTGTGGTGGCCTTTTGTCTACCCCTGCTACTTCCTGTATTATTAGAGAAAACAAAGCTTATGGAGGCATAATTCTGTCGGCGTCTCATAATCCCGGTGGGCCCGATGGAGACTTTGGTGTTAAGTTTAATATTAGTAATGGTGGGCCAGCCCCAGAAAAGGTAACAGAGGCAATTTATGCCCGCAGTCGGGAAATTCAAAGGTATCAGATTCTGCAGGCTGCTGATGTTAACATAGACAGGATAGGCTCATTCAAGTTGGGAACCATGGATGTGGAGGTGATGGATCCTGTTGCTTCCTATCTCAAGCTAATGGAGTCTCTGTTCGATTTTGACAGGATAAAGGACTTACTCACCAGTGGCAATTTTAGCATGTGTATGGACTCCATGCATGCGGTGACTGGGCCCTATGCCAAGAGAATTTTTGAGGAAACACTAGGGGCACAACCGGGTACAGTAATTAATGGTGAACCACTGGAGGATTTTGGGGGGGGACATCCTGATCCCAATTTAGTGTATGCTAAAGCCCTTGTGGAGAAGATGTTTGCCGACGAGGCGCCGGATTTTGGGGCTGCTTCTGACGGAGATGGCGATCGCAATATGATCTTGGGGAGGAAATTCTTCGTCACCCCCAGTGACAGTCTAGCTATTCTGACAGCCAATGCCCATCTGGTGCCCGGATACAAGGACGGTTTAAAGGGTGTAGCACGGTCTATGCCAACCAGTAGTGCAGTAGATAGGGTAGCCCAGAAATTGGGAATTGACTGTTACGAAACTCCCACCGGTTGGAAATTTTTTGGTAATCTCTTGGATGCAGACAAAGTCACCCTGTGTGGGGAAGAAAGTTTTGGCACTGGTTCTAATCATATCAGAGAAAAAGACGGTTTGTGGGCCATTCTCTTCTGGTTGAATATAATTGCAGTGCGTCGTCAATCAGTAGAAGAGATTGTGAAAGCCCATTGGCAGGAATATGGGCGTAATTTTTACTCCCGTCACGACTATGAGGAGGTTGACCCTACTAGGGCGGCTGAACTGGTAGAATATGTACGCAGTCAGTTTTCTAGTCTTCCTGGCAGGCAGTTTGGAAAATACACAGTGGCCTTGGCGGATGACTTCTGTTACACTGACCCAGTAGACGGGAGTGTCAGCAAGAATCAGGGATTACGAATTGTTTTCACTGATGGTTCAAGAATCGTTTTCCGTCTTTCTGGCACAGGCACCAAGGGAGCTACCATTAGAGTGTATCTAGAAAGCTATGAACCAGATGCCAACAAACACCATCTAGATACCCAGTTAGCCCTAAAACACTTGATTGCCATTGCCGAGGAAATTGCTCAAATTAAGAAATTTACTGGTATGGACGCCCCCACGGTAATCACCTAGACCATTGTAATCATTTAGTAGCCTTTTTTTTGTCTTCCTGTTTGGGTATGTAGTCTGGCGGTATACCATAAGTGCGGATGAGGGCGGTCATAACCTCTTTAACTACGGGAGCAGCTACGGTAGAGCCAAAAGTATTACCCCCCTTTGGTTCATCCACTACTGCCAGGATTACAAACCGGGGGTTGGTAGAGGGAAGAATGGCCACGAAACTGGTAATTTTGCCGTCTATTTTGTATCTCCCTCTGCCATCGTGCTTTTGGGCGGTGCCCGTTTTGCCGCCAATATAATACCCCTCTATTTTCGCCGTCTTCCCCGTACCATTTTCTACCACAGACTGCATCATCTTGACTACCGCCCTGGCTGATTCTGGCTTGAATATCTGCCTTGTGGGCCATTTGTTAGCCCATTTGATTTCTCCCTGGGAGTTGACTAACCCCTTTACCACGTGGGGGATTACCATTTTCCCCCCATTGGCCAAAGCTGCATGTAGTTGTACAAGTTTCAATGGTGTTAAAGAAAAGCCCTGTCCAAAGGCAGAAACGGCAGGTTCGATGTCTCTGGCGGTAAAGATTTCCTTGGGTTTGAGATAGCCGGTGGCTTCAAAGGGTAAGTCTGTGCCCATGAGACCATCGATGCCTAAATCTCGTAGTCTCTCATAATACTTTTGTCTGGGAATTTTCCTCATGGTATAAATCATGGCGGTGTTGCTGGAGTCTTCCAGGGCTTTGGTGACGGTAACCCAGCCCTTCCCAGACTTGGAGGCGTTAGAAATAGGCCAACCGTCTACTATGATGCTGGGGGCGTCTAATACCATGGAGGTGGGGGTAATTACGCCTTCATCTAGGGCAATAGCCAAATTGATGGGCTTAAAAGTTGAACCTGGTTCGTAACTATCTGTAACCGTCCAATTCTTATAAAGGGCAAAATCGTAGAGGGAATAGCGGTTAGGATCATAAGTAGGTTCACAGACAAGACTAATAATCTCTCCTGTGTGGACATCCATGACTATAACCGCCCCTCTTTTGGCATTAAATTTTTTCACTTGGGCTTTTAAGGCGTCTCTTGCCGCCCTTTGGATGCGGCTGTCTAGGGTTAATTGCAGTTGAAGGTCATCTAGTTTGACAATGCCCTCGGGGAGAGTAGCCGGGATAATTGCGCCAGTGCCGTCTTTTTTCACCGTTAGCATTGCTTTTAATTCTATCCTGGACAAGTCTCTTTCTAACTGTTTTTCCAGGCTATACTCTATTCCCGCTTGTCCTTTATGTTCGGTGTCGGTGTAACCTATAACATCGGCAAATAACTCTCCTTGGGGATAAAAACGACTATAGCGTCTTTCTAAGTCAATTCCCTCTAATCCTAATTGTCTGATGGCTAAACCCTCCTCCTCACTTACACTTTGGGCCAATACTACCCCAGTTTTCCTACTGTTGAGCAGTTTTAGAATTTCATTTTTGTTTCTCTTGAGGATATTAGCCAGTTTCTCCGCCACTAGGGCTTTGTCTTCCTTTAACATGATGGGGTGGACATACACCTTGTATACCAATTTATCTAGGGCTATAACATTACCACGACTGTCTACAACTGTCCTACGGGGAATATAGGGCCTAAAAGTGTAACTTTGTTGTTGTCTTGCCAGTCTTGCCAACTCTTCCCCCCTTATAACCTGGAGTTGGTATAATCTCCATGCCAACCCCAATCCTCCTGTTACCAAAACCAGCCAGACTAGTAATAGTCTAAAAGCGGTTTCCGAGTCTAAATGGGCAAACTGGTTTATTTTTGTACCCCCCGACTGGCTGTTTCTCGATGATAGTCTCAAAAAAGGCCACAAATCCGGCATCTTTAAAACATTCATTTTAATCCCCAGAATCCCTAAACGCCAAATACCTTCTCAACACGGCAAGTCATTTTAAATCCTATCTGGTAAAAACAAGGGATAGAGATAAGCCCTATCCCTCCTTCCCCCAATCCCTAATAGGCTATAGGGGAAATAGGTTTAATTTCCCTGACGGTGGTGGTTGATTGCCTTTGATTCCGGATTACAGTAGGATTGGAATTGGGCAGAAAAATGGGGGGTTGGGTTGGTTGGGGATTGACAAAACCTGAACTTTTTTCCTTCGCCGATTCCACTACTGTTTCCTTTAGTAATTCCTCCGCCATTGTAATTTGTCTTTCCCGTCGTTGTAGTTCTTGTAATTCTTGATATTTACTAGTCCACTGTCTTGGGGCATATACTGTCATACCATAGATGGCCAGGGCCACAGCCACGGTAGAATAACAGAGAAAAGAGGAACCATGTCCTAGTATAATGAGGGCCTGTAACCACAGGGGGTAATCTTTAAACCTTCGGAGTTTTTTCTGCTGCGTTTCTATAGACTGGTGGCGGAGACGATTTTTTCTCTTATTACTTTTTTCGGGGGTAGAAACAGTTGTAGAGGGGGCAATTGTTACATGGGCAACACTTACCACCTTGTTTACCTCGGTGATGGTGATGTCACTGGTGTATTCCCCAACGTCTTTTAGGAACATGTCTTTTCATTTTGGTGCAGTTTATGACTAATTCATATTAGCAAATATGGTCAATTTTTTTTCTCTTTGACAATTTTGAGTTCTTGTTTTTCCCTTCCCCCCATTTGCTATCATGGACTCTGACTGAATGTTTTGTTTGTTTTCTGCAGTTGTATGGTTCATTTTAATCGTAATGTTTTTCACAAATTCTGGTCTATTGCTAAACTCTACTGGACTGGTAATGAAAGGAGAGGGGCTTTTACTCTTCTGGCCATTTTAGGTTTACTGCTGATAGCTTATACCCAGTTAAGTGTAATATTAAACGAGTCTCAGGGGGCACTAATCTCCAATTTGGCGGCTAAAAACCAGTCGGCTTTCTGGAGAACAGTTTTAAAATTTCTCATTGTTTTGATAGTTTACGTCCCTTTATTTGCTGGTTTTTCTTATACTCAAAACAAGTTGGGACTGTACTGGCGACGCTGGTTAACTCATTACTTTTTAGACGGTTATTTCCGGAAAAGAAACTTCTATAAACTAACAGTTTACAACAAGGAAATAGATAACCCTGACCAGAGAATAGCCGAAGATATTCGCAGCTTTACTCAGGACTCTCTTCTGTTTTTGCTAGTCATAATTCAATCTTTTTTACAGGTTTTTGCCTTTAGTGCAGTTTTATGGTCTATTTCGCCTAAGCTGGTAGTTTTTCTATTTTCCTATGCTATAATCGGGACGATAATCACCACTGTTATCTTCGGAAGAAAGCTGGTACAACTAAACTATGCCCAGCTACAGAAGGAGGCAAATTTCCGTTTTGGCCTAGTGAGGGTGAGGGAGAATGCCGAGTCCATTGCCTTTTACAGAGGAGAAAACCAGGAGAAAAACAATCTCTTCAATCTTTTTAAAGAACTATTTAGAAACTTTAACTTGCTGATTTTGTGGCAAGAATTGTACCTAGGGATATTCGTGAATACCTATGAATTTTTGCCCTATATAATCCCGGCAGTAGTGGTAGCGCCCAGTGTATTGTCAGGGGAATTGGAGGTAGGAAAAGTCAGTGAGGCTACTGGCGCTTTTGCCAGAGTATTTTTCTCTTTAAACATCATAGTAAGTCGCTTTCAGTCTTTGACATATTTCGTAGCGGGGGTAGAACGTTTGTGGGGGTTGAACCAGTTTATTAACCAGGAAAGGGAGGAGAAATTAACAGCAAACAGGCAAGTAATTGAGGTAATAGAAAACGGGAAATTAGCATTAAAAAATCTGACTTTGCAAACTCCTAATTACCACAACACTTTGGTGGAGGATTTAAGTTTTGAATTGCCACCAGGGAAGGGATTATTAATAATGGGGGCCAGTGGCTGTGGTAAAAGTTCGTTATTAAGGGCAGTGGCGGGTTTGTGGAATTCGGGAAGGGGGAAAATCATTAGGCCTAGTTTAGATAAGATACTATTTTTACCACAAAAGCCCTATATGATTATTGGCACTTTGAGACAACAACTGATTTATCCAAGGGTAGAGATGAATATCACTGAGGAGGAGTTGGAGGAGATTTTAAGACTGGTAAACTTGGGGGATTTGCCAGAGAGATTTGAGGGGTTTGACGTGGAGAAGGACTGGGGGGAGGTGCTATCATTAGGGGAACAACAGAGAATTGCTTTTGCTAGGATTCTCATCAACAGGCCGGAATATGTTATCCTGGACGAAGCCACCAGTGCCCTGGATAGCCGTAACGAGAGTCTACTATACCAACACCTGAGTAGTCTTAATACCACCTATGTAAGCGTAGGACATAGAGAAAGTCTAAAAAAATACCACCACTACCTGTTGGTGATGAAGGAGGATACTTCTTGGGAGCTAGAAAGCCTCTGAAAAAGCAAGAGGCCCCCCACAGTAGGGCGTTTTTATAGTATAATGGGGGATCTGACGATTGCCTCTGTATAGCAGGGCTGGCTTGACAACTTCCCTTTTTCCTTCTGCCGGACTGGGGGTTGGGATGCCACCCATCTGCATAAATTATAACCATAAAAGTTCAGATTTGCTACACTTGGGATTGGACCAGGACGAGATACCATGACCAGCATACAAGAGAGACCATTTGACTACGTAAAAATCGGTATTGCCTCCCCCGAAAGAATTAGACAGTGGGCAGAAAGGACTCTTCCAAATGGGATGGTGGTAGGAGAGGTGACCACCCCAGAAACCATCAACTACCGCACTTTAAAACCAGAGATGGATGGGTTGTTTTGTGAGAGGATTTTTGGCCCATCTAAAGACTGGGAGTGTTGGTGTGGGAAGTATAAAAGAGTACGCCACCGGGGGATTGTCTGCGAGAGATGTGGGGTAGAGGTTACGGAGTCCAGAGTCCGTCGTCACCGCATGGGGTACATAAAATTGGCGGCCCCTGTAACTCATGTGTGGTATCTCAAAGGTATACCGAGTTACATAAGTATTCTGTTAGATATGCCCCTGCGGGATGTGGAGCAGATAGTATATTTTAACGCCCATGTGGTGCTGAATCCGGGCAATGCCAGCAATTTGGAATACCGGCAACTGTTGACGGAAGACCAGTGGATGGAATTGGAGGAGCAAATTTATGCTGAGGATTCGCAGTTAGAGGGTGTAGAGGTAGGTATAGGGGCGGAGGCCATTTTACGTCTCCTCCAGGATATTAATTTGCAAGAGGAAGCGGAAAAACTGCGGGAGGAGATTATTACTGCCAGGGGGCAAAAAAGAGCAAAACTGATCAAACGGCTGCGTATTATTGACAATTTCATTGCAACGGGGGCCAAACCGGAATGGATGGTATTAACGGTAATACCCGTAATTCCGCCGGACTTGCGTCCCATGGTGCAACTGGATGGTGGTCGTTTCGCCACCTCAGACTTGAATGATTTGTACCGTCGGGTAATAAATCGTAACAATCGCCTGTACCGTCTCCAAGAAATAATGGCGCCGGAAATCATTATCCGTAACGAGAAACGCATGCTGCAGGAGGCGGTGGATGCTCTCATCGATAACGGCAGACGGGGCAGAATTGTGGTAGGGGGCAATAGTCGTCCCCTCAAGTCCCTTTCTGACATTATTGAGGGTAAACAGGGGCGCTTCCGGCAAAACCTGTTGGGTAAACGGGTGGACTACTCTGGCCGGTCGGTAATTGTAGTGGGGCCCACCTTGAAAATCTACCAGTGTGGGTTACCCAGGGAAATGGCCATAGAATTGTTCCAACCCTTTGTCATCCACCGTCTGATTCGTTCTGGTATAGTAAGCAACATAAAGGCGGCCAAGAAACTGATCCAAAAATCTGATCCGGTGGTATGGAAGGTGTTAGAAGAGGTCATTGCCGGCCACCCAGTCCTGCTCAACCGGGCGCCAACCCTTCACCGTCTCGGGATTCAGGCGTTTGAACCGGTGCTGGTGGAGGGAAGGGCTATTCAGCTACACCCCCTTGTATGTCCCCCCTTTAACGCTGACTTCGATGGCGACCAAATGGCTGTCCATGTTCCCCTTTCCATCGAAGCCCAAGCGGAGGCGCGACTGTTGATGATGGCCTGTCATAATATCCTCTCTCCCGCCACCGGTAAACCTATCATCACCCCTTCCCAAGACATGGTATTGGGGTGTTACTATCTGACTGCTGATAATCCTAAGGCTACCAAAGGGAAGGATCGCTATTTTGCCAGTCTGGATGATGCCCTCCGGGCTTATGAACAGGGGATAATAGACTTGCACGCCTACATCTGGGTGCGTTATGACGGAGAAGTAGACTGCGGTGAAAATACAAACGAACTACAAAAAGAAGAACCCCTCCCCGATGGCTCAGTATGGAGGTACTATCCAGGCCGCAAGGTAAGAGTATCCCCAGAGGGAGAGGTAATTGCTCAATATCTGTACACCACCGCCGGCAGAATCATATATAATAAGACCATAATGGACGCTTTAGAATCGGACCCCGCTCCTTCTTATTTCTAGTCTCTGAGCGTTCATTCTCCCCCATGGGCCTTCGGGCCCACCCCCTTTCCCCCTATGTTAATACCCCTAAAAAAGGCAGCAATTGACGACCTAATACCGGCTGTAGCTACGGGCAGCCAGTATGCCTATTATTGGGGAGGCTTTTCCACTTTCCTTAAAAATCTCTTCATCTCCTTTATCGGTGTCATATTATTCTGGTTGTTGGGGCTGCCTTTTGGGGCGGCGGGGGATAATCTTTCCCTCATCTTTCGCCTCATCGCCGGCTTGTATTGGCTTTGGAGTCCGGTATACTGGGCTAGTGTCCGCAACAGTCGCTGTCGTCGCTACCGTTATCTGGCCTTTTGGCGGGGAAAGGTACTAGATACCTACATCACCGAGGAAGTCGTCAAAGAAGAATCGGCCATAGATCGTTTGGGGAGACTCGTTTTGGTGGAAAACCGACGTCGTCTTTTCCATGTGGAAGTTGGTGACAAAGACGGCTTTCGCGCTACCGTTGTCGCCCCCGTCAGGAGGATATACAAGGCTGTTCAACCGGGTGATACAGTAGAGGCCATCCTTCTCACCAATGACCCGGATTTCTGGGAAATTAATTTGATTACAGAAATATATGTGCCCCGACGGCAAATCTGGGTAGGCGACTACCCCTACCTTCGTCGCGATGTCTTTTTGGCTATCCGTCAGGAATTGGCCCGCATTTACCGTCCTCCTTCAAAATAATAAGTTTAACTTATTGCTTATATAAGATTTATAAACCTTAAAGGCATTGACAAAAATAGAAACAAAACTTAACATAGTGGTTAAGGGTAAGCAATTACCCCACAGAACCTGGAAAAAATAATAGCTAGCAATCATAGGAACATGACCACTACAATTCAGCAGCAGAAACAGATCTCCGCATGGGAGCAGTTCTGCCAGTGGATCACCTCCACCAACAACCGTCTATACATCGGTTGGTTCGGTGTGTTGATGATCCCCTGCTTGTTAACTGCCACCATCTGCTTCATCATCGCCTTCATCGCCGCACCCCCAGTAGACATCGACGGGATTCGTGAGCCTGTATCTGGGTCTCTGCTATACGGCAACAACATCATCACCGGTGCAGTAGTACCCTCCTCCAACGCTATCGGGTTGCACTTCTATCCCATCTGGGAAGCGGCTTCTCTGGATGAGTGGCTGTACAACGGTGGGCCCTATCAGCTCATCGTATTCCACTTCCTCATTGGCGTGTTCTGCTACATGGGCCGTCAATGGGAGTTGTCCTACCGTCTGGGGATGCGCCCCTGGATCTGTGTAGCCTACTCTGCTCCCGTATCTGCCGCTACCGCCGTATTCCTGATCTACCCCATCGGACAAGGGTCCTTCTCTGATGGGATGCCACTGGGGATTTCTGGGACATTCAACTTCATGTTGGTGTTCCAGGCTGAGCACAACATCCTCATGCACCCCTTCCACATGCTGGGTGTAGCTGGGGTATTTGGCGGTGCGCTGTTCTGCGCCATGCACGGCAGCTTGGTAACTTCTTCCTTGGTAAGAGAAACCACTGAAACCGAGTCCCAAAACTACGGTTACAAGTTCGGCCAAGAAGAAGAGACCTACAACATCGTAGCGGCCCACGGGTATTTTGGCCGTCTGATCTTCCAGTATGCCTCCTTCAACAACAGCCGCTCCCTGCACTTCTTCCTGGGTGCATGGCCAGTAGTGGGGATCTGGTTCACTGCTATGGGCATCTCCACCATGGCATTCAACCTCAACGGGTTCAACTTCAACCAGTCCATCTTGGATAGCCAAGGCCGTGTCATCGGGACTTGGGCTGATGTGCTGAACCGTGCTAACATCGGGATCGAAGTAATGCACGAGCGCAACGCCCACAACTTCCCCTTGGACTTGGCTAGCGCCCCGGCAGTATCTGCGCCCGTAATTAACGGCTAAGACTGGACTGGCTAGACGCTCTCCGCAAGGGGGGCGTTTTTTTTTTGGCTGCTCCTGTGTTATTGCTGTAGTAATTTTATAACTTGGTCTTGGGGGAGGGGAGGAGAGAAGAAGTATCCTTGTCCGTAGTCGCAACCCAGGTTTTTTAGGACTTCTAGTTGTTTTTGGTTTTCAATCCCTTCTGCTACTGTAGTCATTCCCAAGCCGTGGGATAATTCGATTAGGGATTTACATATTATCTGGTCTTTGTTGTTGGTTTCCAGGTTTTCAATAAAGCATTTATCGATTTTTACAGTGTCGAATTGAAATTTTTTCAGGTAGGAAAGGTTAGCATACCCTGTGCCAAAGTCATCCAGTACCAGAGGGATACTGTATTTTCTGCAGAATTCTATAAAGGATATTGCCTCACTCCCTTCAAACAGACTTCTTTCTAGTATTTCCAGTTTTATCGGTATTTCTCTATTGAATTTCCCTACAATCTTTTCCTTTATTATCTCTATAAATTTAACGGATTTTATCTGTTTTTCTGCTACATTTATGCTAAAAAATATGTCACGTTTGCTATGTTCTTTCAGAAGGAGTAGGGCCTTAATCGATTCCTCCAAAACCCACTCTCCTATGGATATAATTAGGGGAGAGGCCTCAGCAAGGGGAGCGAAAATTTCTGGGGAGACATAGCCTCTCTTTGAGGATAACCAACGGAGTAACACTTCAAAACCGGCAATAATCTGGGTTTTGAGCTCGATAATGGGCTGATAAAAAAGCAGGAGCTCATTATTTTTAAATCCCTGATATAGTTCGCTTTCTAGACGGATTAATTCGATGGAATTGTGGAGTTTTTCTTGGTAGAATTTGCTAGGGAAATCGCTGGATTTATTGCCTCTGATTTTGGCGGTTTCTGAGCGAAAATGTTTCATGATTACCGTCAAAAGTAGTTGGAGAATGGGATGGGCCTGTTCAATCCGGGCTTTGACTTGGGCTTTGCTAATAACGGTGAGTAAAACGTCAGTTTTGGCCAAAGCAGAAGCAGATCTTGGACTATCATCTATTAAGGCTAATTCGCCAAAAATATCCCCCGGGGTAAGGGTATTTAAAACGGTGGGACTGTTGTCGATGTTAGCAATGATTTCTACCACTCCCTCCTCCAGGATATAGGCTACATCACCCCTATCCCCCTCCCGGAAAATATACTCACCGGCGCGAAATTGGCATTTTTCTGAGGCTATTTCCATGGTTTTGTTAAGAGATGTTAAGAATTGAAATTAAGAGGAAACTGTCAACATTTGTAGTTTGTAAAGACTGGCATATACTCCATTTTGAGCCAACAATTCCTCATGGCTGCCAGATTCCACCAATTGACCCTGTTTGAGGACGAAAATACGATCCACATGGCGGATAGTAGAAAGACGGTGGGCAATGATAATGGCAGTCTTGTTGACTAAAAGACGCTCTAAGGCAGCCTGGGTTACAGCTTCGGTAGCCACGTCTAAATTGGCAGTAGCCTCGTCTAATACCAGGATGTTGGGATTGCGAATGGCAACGCGGGCAAAGGCTAATAGCTGTTTTTGGCCAGCGGATAAATTGGCGCCTCTTTCCCTTAGAGGGGTATCATAACCCTGAGGCAGTTGCAAAATAAAGTCATGAATGTTGGTAGCTTTGGCGGCAGCTATTATCTCTTCGTCGGTATAGTCTTCCCCAAGGGTAATATTGCGTTTGACGTCACCGGCAAAAATAAAACTCTCCTGCAAAATTACGCCAATGTGACGTCTTAATTCAGCTTGAGGAATATCCCTAATATCAATACCGTCTACCAAAATTCTACCCCTTTGGGGCTCATATAAACGGCATAATAGACGAATAATAGAACTTTTGCCAGCACCAGTAGGCCCCACCAATGCCACTTTCTCACCGGGATTGATGGTAAAATCGATGCCTTTTAAGACATATTCACCAGGCTTGTAGGCAAACCACACATCTTCAAACCGGATTTCCCCAATTTTTCCTTCCACTGCCTCTGTAAGACTTTTGTTTACATTCCTATCTTGGATTTCAATGGGGACACTCATCAGTTCGGAAACTCTTTCAATAGCCGTGAAGCCGGATTGAAACATGGTAAATTTATCAGCAAACTGGCGGAGAGGATCAAAAAGGCGTTGGGCGTAGAGGATAAAGGCGGAAAGGACACCCAAATTCAGTTGGCCTTTTAGAATGAGGTAGCCTCCCAGCCATAAAACCACAGCAATGGCCACCAGGGAAATCCACTCCAGGGTAGCAGACACAGCAGAGTCGTGGAATATAGTCTTGTCGATGGCTTCCCGGTAACGCTGGTTTACCTGTCGGAAAAGTTCACTGTTGTATTTTTCCCGCCTGAACATTTGTACTACGCTAATTCCCACCACATTTTCCTGTAACAGGGAATTGAGGAGGGACAATTCTTCCCTGGCAACGTAGTTAGCTTTGCGGTATTCCCTCTGGAAATAGATGATTAAAAAGGTGACGGGGATTAGTAAAAACACCAGTAAACAGGCCAGTTGCCACTGGAGGGCAAAGATGGTAATAATAATGGCAATAATGGAAAAAATATCACTGAGAATACCAATGGCGCCAGTGGCAAATACATCGGCCAAGGCTTCTACATCATTTGTGATTCTGGTTACCAGTTTGCCTACAGGTGTTTGCTGGAAAAAACTAGAGGATAGGGAGGTAACATGATTGAACAAATCCTGACGGAGAGAGGCAGTAATTTCCTGTCCTAGTTTCTGTACCAAAAATCCTTGCCAGGACAGAAAAATTGTGCGAACAATTATAGTAGCCAGGAGAATAAAAGCCAGCAAATTAATGCTTTGAGAGAAGTTATTGGGGTTTAAAAAGGACCAAGTTGGTTCCCCCCGCAATAGAGAAATTGCCTGTCCCACCAGCAGTGGTTGAATGGCCCCGGCAAAGGAAAGGGGAATTAAAAGCAATAAAGCAGTGAGTAAAATCTTATAATTCTGTTTAGCATAAGGAACCAGTTTTAGGATTAATCCCCAGTCGTTATCTTTTGTTTTCCTAGCCATAGAGAAACAAACTCCTATTAGAGCAAACAAGGGTCAAATTAGTGTCTTTATCGGCAAGATATTTTGGCGTTTTTTCCTGCCAAAAATGGAAAAATTGTGGTAGAATGGGAAAACATATCCTAAAACGAGCTCCCCTTTTTCCCCATAAACCCTTTTTCTCCATAAATTCATAACTAGTGGTTAGTAAACTCCGTCTGTAAGAGAGAGGAAGCCCGTGACTGTAGCAGTAGATAAAACCATCCCTAAAACTCAAATAGAATCGGTGAATCATCCTGATTGTAACACCGATTTGAAGAAACAGAAAATAGTAATTCTGGACTTTGGTTCCCAATACTCAGAACTAATCGCCCGGCGCATTAGGGAAACGGAGGTATACTCGGAAATAATATCCTACCGCACCAGCGCCGAGGAACTCAGGAGGATGGCGCCGAAGGGGATTATCCTGTCGGGGGGCCCCAACTCGGTGTATGACGAGGGAGCACCTTTGTGTGACCCGGAAATCTGGCATCTGGGCATCCCCGTATTGGGAGTGTGTTATGGGATGCAACTGATGGTCAAACAGCTAGGTGGTAGGGTAGAAAAGGCAGAAAGGGCAGAATACGGGAAGGCGGCCATCCACATCGATGATCCTACCGACTTGTTAACCAATGTGGAGGAAGGCTCCATTGTCTGGATGAGTCATGGGGATTCCTGTACCCAACTGCCCCCTGGCTTTACCATCCTCGCCCATACTGATAACACTCCCTGTGCTGCCATTGCTGACCATGACCGGAAATTGTTTGGAGTACAGTTTCATCCAGAAGTAGTACACACTCAGTATGGCACAGCCCTAATCCGTAATTTTGTATACCACATATGTGGGTGTCAGCCCACTTGGACTACCAAGGCCTTTGTAGAAGAGGCTATTAGGGAAATTAGGGCCCAGGTGGGGGACAAAAGGGTGTTATTGGCCCTGTCGGGGGGTGTGGACTCCTCTACCCTGGCCTTTCTCCTCCATGAGGCCATTGGTGACCAGTTGACCTGTGTTTTCATCGACCAAGGCTTCATGCGAAAAGGGGAGCCTGAAAGGCTAATGGAGATGTTCGACAAGCAGTTTCACATCAAGGTGGAATACGTCAACGCCCGGGAGCGTTTCTTAGCAAGACTCAAAGGTGTTACAGACCCAGAGGAAAAACGTCGCATCATCGGCCATGAATTTATTAAGGTATTTGAAGAAGAGTCCACTCGTCTAGGCCCCTTTGACTATCTGGCCCAGGGCACCCTCTATCCGGATGTCATCGAATCGGCTAATACAAATGTAGATCCCAAAACCGGGGAGAGGATAGCAGTAAAAATCAAAAGCCACCACAATGTGGGAGGGTTGCCAGAAAATCTGCGGTTCAAACTAGTGGAGCCTTTGCGTAAACTGTTTAAAGACGAAGTACGCAAGGTAGGCAAAAGCATTGGACTGCCCGACGAGATAGTTTGGCGCCACCCCTTCCCAGGCCCAGGTTTAGCTATTAGAATCCTAGGAGAGGTCACTGAGGAGAAACTAGAAATCCTCAGAGAGGCCGACTATATTGTCCGAGAAGAGATTAGAAAACGCAACATGTACCACGACTTCTGGCAGGCTTTTGCTGTCCTGTTGCCTGTCAAGACTGTCGGGGTGATGGGGGATAGACGCACCTACGCCTACCCGGTTGTGGTACGGTTGGTTACCAGTGAAGATGGCATGACTGCCGACTGGGCTAAGCCTCCCTATGAACTCCTAGAGGCCATCTCCAATCGCATCGTCAATGAAGTCCATGGGGTAAATCGCGTGGTATATGATATTACATCAAAACCACCAGGAACCATAGAGTGGGAGTAAAAGAGAAAACCCATGGGTTAAAGGGCCCCCTGGGGGTGTGATTTCCCTGGGGTGGCTTTTCTGTGGTAAGATGTAGTCAGTTGATACTGAGAATCCAAGTGCCCACACTCAGACGCAGGGGAATTTGTCCAGCAGTGAGGATTTGTCCTTGAAAATAGTAGGTGCCACCGTCGTCTGGGTTTTTGACGTTGGAAAAGACTATCTCCACTTGACGGCTTTCCAACAGGGGTTGCTTTAGGACTATTTCCACAATGCGGCTTTCTTTGTCCCAGATTACCTCTTCCAGTGGCAGAGGCCTGTTTTGTACCCTTACTTCAATGGCTTTGGGGTCAAACTCGCCTTTGTAGTAATCGGGGTATACAATAAAGAATTTAGAGACTCCTTGGGTTAGTTTCTTACCAGGAATACGTAAACGGTAACGATCCCACCCTCCTGCTTTTCCGCCAAAATCCAGGTGATAATTTAGTATATCCCTTTGCTCGACCCCACTGAAGATAGTCAATCCCGGATTACTTTGTGCCCCTACCCAGGGGGTTATGCCACCAATTAGCGTCGCCGTAAGGGCTATCGTCGCCAAGAGGTTGTATTTCTTTGTCCACAATCTAGTCATAGGCGCCACATACGGGTTTGTTGTACAACGAGAGGCTTTTTCTGTCATTCTTCATGACTTGTTGATTATAAGGGTTTGTTCCCTGGCTTTAATCCCGACTCTGTGCAAACATAGTCTAGGGGTTTATCCCACTGGTGTGTGACTAACTGTTCTACATAGGCAAAATCAAATACTATTCCTATTGTTACCGGTTTTTGCCACTGTTGGTCACTCAAGAGACGATCATAATAGCCCCCACCATATCCTAGACGATAACCACGATAATCGCAAGCCACCGCCGGCACTAAGATTAAATCTACCTGGGAAGGGAAGATAACCGGGGAGTTGGCCGGGGGCTCGGGTATGTTATACTTTCCTGGTAACAAGGGAGTATTGGGCAACCACTGATGCCATACTAAATCTTTCCCTTGACAACGGGGCAAGCCCCACACCCGTTTCCCCCCGTCTTGCCGCCACAGCAGGCTTAAATCTGGTTCCCTTGCTATACTACTATAGGCCAATATCACCCTACTTTGGGCAAAAAAAGGACTTTCTTTGAGATGGGCACAAATGAGACGGCTTTTTTCCCGCCACTGTAACCATGACAGCTTCTGCCTCTGTTGTAGGAATTTTTCCCTTAACTGTTTCTTTCCTTCCCCCATAGCATAAGATAGTTAGATCAGCTTCTATTGGCTTAAACTACAGTACAAGTCAAGTATAGTGTCTGAGAGGTGTTATGACTAGGAGAAAAGTAGCACTGATTACTGGTGTAACAGGACAAGACGGCTCTTACCTGAGTGAGCTATTATTGGAGAAGGGATACGAGGTACATGGCATCATTAGAAGGTGCTCCACCTTTAATACTGACAGAATAGACCATATATATCAAGACCCCCACGAGGAGAATGCCCGTTTTTTCCTCCACTACGGGGATTTGACTGATGGTACCACCCTCAGGAGGATACTAGAAGAGGTAAAACCCGACGAGGTGTACAATCTGGGCGCCCAATCCCACGTGAAGGTAAGCTTTGAAGCCCCAGAATTCACAGTAGATACGGTGGCTATGGGCACTTTGAGACTATTAGAGGCTATCAGAGACTATCGCCAGCGCACCGGTATTGAGGTACGATATTATCAAGCTGGTTCATCGGAAATGTTTGGGAAGGTACAAGAAATCCCCCAAAAGGAAACTACCCCCTTCTACCCCCGTAGCCCCTACGCCTGTGCTAAAGTCTACGCCCACTGGCAGACTGTCAACTATCGGGAAGCTTATAACCTCTTTGCTTGCAATGGCATTCTGTTCAATCATGAAAGTCCTCGTCGAGGAGAAACTTTTGTAACCAGGAAGATTACAAGGGCAGTAGCAAGGATAGTGGCCGGGCAACAGAAGAAGTTATACTTGGGAAACCTGGATGCGAAAAGAGACTGGGGGTATGCCAAAGACTATGTGAAGGCCATGTGGTTGATGTTACAACAAGATGAACCAGATGACTACGTAATTGCCACCGGGGAAACCCATTCAGTAAGGGAGTTTCTAGAGTTGGCCTTCTCCTACGTGGGGTTAAATTGGGAGGATTATGTGGAATTTGACCCCCGTTATCTGCGCCCCACTGAGGTAGATATATTAGTAGGGGATGCCAGCAAAGCCAGACAGAAGTTGGGATGGCAACCTACCGTCACCTTCCCCGAATTAGTACGTCTGATGGTAGAAGCGGATTTGGAGGCTGTGGGTATTAAAATCAGAGACAAGGTGGAAGACCATGTGCAAAATCGTAGTAACATCCTTCATGGCATGCCCTAGGGTAATGGTATCCTACAATCAACCAGTGTTATAGAGAAAGAGACATGTTGGACTTGAGTAATAAAAGAATCCTAGTCACCGGTGGGGCAGGCTTTTTGGGAAAATACGTGGTGGCAGAGTTAGTTAAGGCAGGGGCAAATCCTGACAACATTACCATCCCCCGTAGCCGCGACTGTGACTTGCGCTATTGGGAAAACTGTCAGAAGGCAGTGGCCTCCCAAGATATTGTAATCCACCTAGCCGCCCATGTGGGGGGTATTGGGTTGAACCGGGAGAAGCCAGCGGAGCTGTTCTATGATAACCTTATGATGGGGGCACAGTTAATCCATGCTTCCTACCTGGCAGGGGTGGAAAAATTCGTCTGTGTGGGTACCATTTGTGCCTATCCTAAGTATACCCCTGTGCCCTTTAAAGAAGAAGACCTATGGAATGGCTATCCTGAGGAAACCAATGCCCCCTATGGTATAGCTAAAAAGGCCCTCCTGGTGCAACTGCAGGCTTATCGCGCCCAGTATGGCTTCAATGGCATTTATCTTCTCCCCGTTAACCTATATGGCCCCAACGACAATTTTGACCTTCGTACTTCTCACGTAATACCCGCCCTCATTCGCAAAGTCCACACTGCCCAACAAAGGGGAGAAAACCGCATCTTTGTATGGGGGGATGGCACTGTTACCCGAGAATTCTTGTATGCCGCCGATGCTGCCCGGGGAATTGTTCTAGCTACTCAAAAATACAACAGTAGCGAGCCCGTTAACCTAGGTACAGGGGAGGAGATTAGCATTAAAGACTTGGTGGCGTTAATTTGTGAGTTGATGGGGTTTGAGGGGGAGATAGTCTGGGAAACCGACAAACCCAATGGTCAACCCCGTCGCTGTTTGGATACCACAAGGGCAAAACAGGCTTTCGGGTTTACTGCCCAGGTCAACCTAAGGGAAGGCCTAAAGAAGACAATTGAATGGTATCGTCAACATGCCCCCCTTGCCGTAACATCGTAGTCATATATCCAAGCCGTTTTCCAGTTAAGCCACTGGGGGTTAATGGCACAGATGGCAGTTAGAATGAGATTCCTGGCAGCCGCTTTTAACCCCGAGGCGTGGAAAATAGACGCATTTTGGAAAGACGTTTGTTGTACCCTGGTAGCCCTTGGTTTCCGCAGCCTTTGGTATTGAAGGAAGGCCGACTCAATATCCTGGTTTTCTGCCAGACAACGGGCGAGGATATAGGCAGATTCTATAGCCATGGCCGCCCCTTGCGCCTGGAAGGGTACCATAGGATGGGCGGCATCTCCTACTAGGGTTATCCTCCCCTTTGACCAATAGGGCAATACTGGGTGGACAAACAGTCCCCATTTATAACATATTTCCGGGCTTTTGTCCAACCTCTGGCACATTTGTTGGAGGAAGGGGGGTTTATTGGCCAAAATGGCCCTTATTTCCTCTCTATTGGCCACAATCTTCCACCCCTCCTCCTGCCACTGTCTCTCTCTTATTACCAGTACCAAGTTTAACCATTTTTTCTCTCTGTCAGCGGGATAGGCCACCAGATGGTGATTGGCTGCCATCCACACAGTGGCTTTGCCCCATAGAGGCTCATATTCATCCTCAAAGGGCAAAATTGCCCTGAAAGCCGTGTAACCCGAATATATGGGGCTGTAGTTAGGAAACAAAAGCCTTCTGGTAGGGGAGTGCACCCCATCTGCCCCTATGAGGAATTTCGTGGTAATCTCTTTGTTTGGAAAGCGTAGTACCAAACATTCCCCCCTCTCCTCCACAGACTGCAGGGGATGACAGAAGTGGATACGGCTTTTGTCTTCCAAGCAGTCAAATAAAAGTCGGTGTAAATCTGCCCTTCTACAGTGATAGTAGGGGGTATCACTATCTAGCCGCCAACGGGCAACTGGACTGTCTGTTTTAAAATCCCTTAACTCAAACCCGTAACAGCGGTGGGATATGGCATCCAGTTGTGAAGCCAAGCCCAGTTGTTGCAACACCCTCACAGCATTGGGGCTAATCTGCAAGCCATAACCCAGTGCCTCAAAAGAGGCGGCTTGTTCGTACAATTTAAAATCAATGCCCCTTAATTCTAGACAACGGGCTAGGGTTAATCCGGCAACACCTGCGCCTATTATCGCAATCTCAGACATATAAGTAAGATTAACAATGGGGGTTTGGCAGGGATAAGGCTTGTCACCATTATCATGTAGTAACAGTTTCGGCAGAGGAGGAGGCAACTGCTGGGGTGGGTGATTTCTTCTTGATGGCGCGAAACATGCCAAAACGACATAAACCACTACCAAAGGCAATGCGCATGAGAATCATGGTAGGCACCTCCCTCAGTGCCTTGATTAAGCCTATTAAGCCAAAACGGACAATGCCTTCTGGGCGATAAATCCCCTGCCACACAGACTCCATCCAAGAAGGGAGGGTTTCCTTCGTCCAATCGGCAGTCACCACTTCCCCCTCCACCATACCAGTGGCAGCAATAGTTTCCGCAAAACCCTCTATACTAGAAAAAGAGGGATGAGACCATTGATCTAACAACTGACGCATAATAAGCCTTTCCCAAAAATTGAGGGGCTTTTGACGGTCATCCCTCTGATTCCAGTCGGCTACCACCAGAATACCCCCCGGTTTTAATACCCTCATCATCTCCTGGGCATATTTCGCCTTATCCGGCATATGTGGCCCTGCTTCAATGGACCATACTACATCAAAGGTGTTATCGGGAAAGGAGAGGCACAGGGCATTATCCACCATAAACTTAACGTTTAGCCCCTCAGGAGTCAACTGTCTTGCCCTTTCCACCTGTTTTGGACTAATAGTAATCCCCGTCACCTCAAAACCATAATCCCTAGCCAGTATACGACAACTGCCACCAATGCCACAACCTACATCTAAAACCTTCGTCCCCGGGGGTAGCTTATCCAATCCCCCCCATTTTACCATTTCGTGGACAAAGTCCTCCTTGGCCTTTATAAAATCCTTTCTCCGGGGAGGATTCCCATAATGCCCCAGATGTATATGCTCACCCCAGTAAAATTCCAAAATACCATCCTCTGTCCACTGATCATAGGACTTGGCTACTGTCTCTGTGGATTCAAAGCGCCGAGGGGTGGCCAGGTATATTATTATCCCTATCAGTAGGACTAGTAATAGCGCTCCCAGGATGTATAGACCCAACATTAAAACAATCCTTAATATTTATTCACATTTTTTTATAATCATACCAGTTTTGCTACCCTTCATGGAGGTGTAAATGAGATTCTGGCTGGTAACCGTTGTGCTGTTGTTTGTCTTAAGCCAACTATTGATGTGGCTGAAACAATTTTTTACCCCAATCCCCTTGTATATATTCGCTGGCGCCGCATTGGCTATAGCCTCTAACTATCACCTTTTGCAAAAGGAGGATGAATTCAACCGTGAATGACGATTTACCACAGGTAGAAATATATACCGATGGCTCTTGTTTAAACAATCCGGGAAGGGGAGGTTATGCAGCTATTCTCATATGTGGCAATCATCGCAAGGAAATATACGGGGGATATCGTTATACCACCAACAATAGGATGGAAATCATGGCGGCTATCCAGGGATTGAAGGCATTAAAACGCCCTTGTAAGGTAAATCTCTACACCGACTCCCAGTATCTAGTCAATGCCATGACGAAGGGGTGGGTAAGGAAGTGGCAAAAAAACAACTGGCGACGTAATGCCCAAGAAAAAGCAAAAAATGTTGACTTGTGGCAGGAATTATTAAGGGTGTCTCAACCCCATCAGGTCAATTATATCTGGCTAAAGGGACATGCCGGCCATCCAGAAAACGAAAGGTGTGACTACCTGGCTAACCTGGCTGCCTTGGCAGATAATTTAGCAGAAGATATAGGACTACAGGAGGACATTCTCGGTTAGAATAGAATTGGAGTCTAGTCGGGAGGGTGAGGAAGCTATGAGCGTTGTCTCATTGAAGGAGGAGGATTTTGCCAAAATTACCCCGGAGGATGTGGCAGAAATTGCCGCCAGACTCGAAAATGACGATTATGATAGCCCCTTCGAGGGGTTGAAAGACTGGCACTTATTGAGGGCAATAGCTTTCCACCGTCAGGATTTAGTTGAGCCTTATTTGCATCTACTCGATTTAGAAGTATCTGACGAGTCATGACGGCAGAAAATACCCTCTCCCAACGTCACATCCTGGTTGGAGTAGGGGGAAGCATTGCCGCCTATAAGGTGGCTGAGGTTGTCTCCCAACTCTTTCAAAGGGAAGCACAGGTGAGGGTTATTCTCACCAAAAGTGCCCGGCAATTCATTTCTCCTCTTACCTTCGCCACCCTTTCCCGTCACCAGGCTTATACTGACAAAGATTTTTGGCAAGCAAGTCACCCACGCCCCCTTCATATTCTCCTGGGGGAATGGGCAGACTTGTTTCTCATTGCACCCCTTACCGCTAACACCCTAGCCAAGTTAGTCAATGGTTTTGCCGATAATCTCCTTACTAATACCGTTTTGGCCTCCACCTGTCCCGTGGTGGTGGCCCCTGCCATGAATACTGAAATGTGGTTGCAACAATCGGTACAGGAAAATTGGCAGAAATTAGCAACAATTCCCCGTTATCACCCACTCCATGTTAACACGGGATTATTGGCCTGTGACCGTCATGGGCAAGGAAGAATGGCTGAAGCCGACGAGATTATAACAGCCATTGAGTCTATTCTCCACACCGGGGGTAAAAGAGACTTATCTGGTAAGAATATTTTAATCAGTGGTGGTAGTACTAGGGAGTATATCGATTCTGTTCGTTTTTTGGGCAACCCCGCCACAGGCAAAATGGCTATTGCCTTAGCATCTGCCTGTTATTATCGTGGTGGCCATGTCACCCTGGTAGCCGGCAATATCTCCCCGGAATTGTTACAATCCCTCCCCCCTATCCGGATTATACCCGTAACCACTGCCCAACAGATGGAAAAGGCTATGGTGAGTCATTTACCATCCGCCGACATCATCTTCATGGCAGCGGCAGTGGCAGACGTGAAACCAAAACATTATATAGCCACCAAACTCAGTAAAAAATCCCTTCCCCTTCAGCTAGAATTAGAATACGTCACAGACATTGTGGCTCAACTAGCTAGTATAAAACAGCCCCATCAAAAACTAATTGGTTTTGCCGCCCAAACGGGGGATATTATTACTCCCGCCTTGGAAAAATTAAGTGAGAAAAAACTAGATGCCATCGTTGCCAACCCCATAGACAAAGAAAACGCCGGTTTCGCTACAGACACCAACCAAGGGGTATTTATTGCCAAAAACGGTAGTCAAACTCCTCTCCCCCCCTCTTCCAAACTCACTTTAGCTCATCGTATTATCGACTTAACTGTCCAATTGTAGCCTCAACAGGAAAAACCGTAAAGTCTCTTCCCTTCACCTCTTTGATGTCTCTGATGCCAAGACTAATAAATTCCATCAAACTAAAAGGCATTTGGCTACAACAGGTAAACACAAAATTGTCAACAAAAATGGTGAGAAAAAAGGATGAGACTCCTCCAAAGAATTCCCTCTCACCTTAACAATCTATGATTCGGCCGACGACGAAATTTACACAAAAAATTGACCATCAAACCCGAGGTATTCCCTTAGCCACAACTGTAAGTTTATAGAGTTAAACCCTGAAATTCAAAAAAAAAAAAAAGAGATGGGGGAGACAAAGCCATAGCATTTTACTGCCTTATCCCTATTAGGAAATCAAAGGATAGGTGAGACAGAATAGGGTTATAAGAATGCCCAGATTTTGAAACTTATGAAATTGAATACCTAACCCTATTTTTTAACCCAAAGAAATAGCAAAACCCGGCTGCATAAAATACCACCATCAAGTAAATCATAAACTGTGAGGATTCTATCACAAATGTCCTTGTTGATGACTTGCTAAACCAGATTAACCACAGACAGACACAAAGCCAATATGCCACCTGAGGGTATTCAATATATCACTATATTGCCCCCTCTTGTTCCGAAATTTTAACAAAACACTGTAAAGCAGTTTAAAGAAAACTATTCAAGCCGGCAATTCAACCATTGAAAAAGAAAAATGAGACACTCCCATTGTGTCTAGGTTTATCACCCCAATGTTGCCTCTTTATCATCCCACTTTTGAAAAACTTTCCCCCTCCTAGAAACTAATACCAAAATTAACACCGTGTCAGCAGGGGTATGTAAAACTGAAGCCAAGTGGCAAATTATAATGCAACAGTAGTAAACAAGAGATGGCTGAGATTAAAATCCTGTTGGATAGTAGAAACTTTTGGGTTTGTGCTTTGCGACTCAATATCCCCATCAAACCCCGCAGGTTATAAACTTTTCGTTGGCAGTGAAAAGCCGTGAATTTGTTGACAGAATACTTGAAAGCATTAGGAGGAGATGAAGCATCTAATTCACATAGTTTTTCCAGTTTGGAAGGATACAAATAGAGTTAGAGAGAATAAACAAGGGAAAAATACATTTCAAAAACAAGAGACAGGAGATTGGTTGAGGTAGAGGTTGACTAAACTTAGCGCAGCTGACATGGGCCTAGGTAGAATAATACTGTTTCTGGTAAGTTTTAGAGATAATCCAATTCTCCTCCAAGCTGGCTAATTTCGAGGCTTTTTCATAGGTTTGAATTCAAAGGCATAAACTGGTAACTATAGTTGAATAACCATTAAATATTAACAAGGTTAAAAGAGAAGATGAACCGCATATTATAAAATAGATTAGCCTAGGTTTAGAGACATATATTTTGTGGGCTTACTCCGCTAGGAAGGAGAATATAGTAGCCATTTGGAAGGGAAAAGAGGATTCCCTATGCTTAAAGAATCTAATAAGAATAGACTAGACAATGAATTATAATTATCAGAATCATACACAAGCCTCTTGTATCGGTTAGGCTATGAGGGCAAAATTGTCTTGCCTCTCTGAGTTAAAAAAATAACCCTTGACAAAATAAAGAAATGGATATACCATGAAGGAAAATGGGTGCATTGTGACGGTTTCGACAACAGGGAGACGGGGTGCCGTTGCTGCAAGAGTTGTGATTATAAGCCCGTAGTTGCGTAGCAATTACAGGAAAGTAGCAGGGGGATTAGTTTAAGAGTTGGTCTTTAGATTCTTTAGGAGACTGTCAGTCATAACGGCCAAATGTTCCAGTTGCTTTTCTAGGTTTTGTGCCTTCTTTTCCCAGTCTTTTTTCCGTTTCAATGCCTCTTTGGCTAAATCTTCCCGATTTTTTTGTAATGCCAAGATGGCCACCTTCTCCCAGGTTTCAATTTCATTTTTAGCTTGACGATATTGGGGTTGTATTTGGTCCCAAACTGTTTTAATATCGGCTAAGGCCTTATTCACTAAATCATTGGCATTATAAGGATCACTCAGTTGTAGTGCTTGTTTGATAGGGTCTAACAATTTGTAGGCATCTAGTTTGGTAATGATAGGGATAAATTCCCTCACCTGGCGACTATCACTAATTCCCGTTTTACACCAGGTAGCAAAATGCTCACAATTATTAAACAATAGATTATACTTTCTCTCCCCCAAACGGCTAAATGCCCTTTTCACCACAACCTCTGGCAAGAAACAAAACCCCTCCGGATATTCTCGCACATATATGGGACTACCTCTGCTAAAAGTTTCTATAGAAGTCCTCTCAATCACCTCTGAAGGCTTACGATAGTGGATAACTGTGCCATCCCCCACATCTATCCCATGATGCTGATAAACCCCCCCCAAATTTTGGAAATCCCGCCATACGTAAATCTGGTCTCCCATTGCCATAATTGTAACACTGCCCGCCGAGAAGAGCTATTTACCCCTGACAAAAGTTAAGTTGGCCAAAAAATGAATCCACAACCCCCTGCCACCCCTACAGTGGGCCATTGCCAAGCAAACGGCATTAGCCTGACTACCCGTCAACCCCCTACCATTATAACCCTGAAAATCCCACAAGTCAAACTCCCTGTGGCGCCGTACTGGGCCCCTATTTTGACACGGAATGCCCATTATCCTACAATTATCATTGTAACAGAAAAAGAAAAAAAAGTCAAGGAAAAAAAAGAGAATTTTTAAGGGGAAAGAAGAAGAGAAATGTGGTAGAAATCCGGCACGATTTGGTGGGGGGAGGGAGTGTTTTGGTTTTGAGAGAAAGAGGAGGAATCGCGGATTACCCAGACGGTTTGCATGCCGGCGGCAGAAGCACTGTCTAATTCGGCTAGGACATCGGAAAGGAAGATTATCTCTTGTGGTGGCAAATGGAGAGATTGGGCAATTTTTTGGTAGGACTGTGCTTCTTTTTTTGAGCCTATGTTGGTATCGAAAAAGCCAGAAAAGAGGTACAATAAGTCTCCGAATATGGTGTGAGAGAAGAACAATTTTTGTGCTTGAACTGAGCCAGAGGAGTAAACATATATGGGAATATTTTGCTGATGCCATTGGGTTAGTTTCTCATAGGCATCTTGGTATACATGGGATTGGAATTCGCCGTTTTTATAGCCTTCCTCCCAAATCATTCCCTGTAAATCTTTCAGAGGGGTAATTTTCCGATCCTGCTTAATCCAACCTTGTAGAATAGAGGTGATTATCTCTGGATTATAGTCGGACAATTTTTCCAACTCTGCCACCTGGGATACAGCATTTTGCACCAGAGGATTGTGCCAGTTTTTGCGGAGAAAATCTTCCATCTTATTATAGGCATAGGGGAATAAAACATCATGGACAAAATTAATCGAACTAGTGGTGCCTTCAATATCAGTCAAAATGGTCTTAATCATTTTTGGCCTTACGAGAAAAGTCTATTTACCAGTTTATAATAAGGAGGCATAAAGGTAAAATAGATGAGGGAAAATACAAGGAAAGAGAAGGGAAGTTTTATGAAAAAAATTTTACTCATGTCAACACCAGTGGGCCCATTAGGGACAGGAATGGGAGGTGGTGTGGAATTAACAATATACAATTTGTGTGGGGAATTGACGGCTAGGGGTTATCAGTATAGGGTGGTGGCGCCCAAAGGCTCCTATTTGGACAATGTAGACATAATAGAGGTGGAGGGAAATCTCCATACACCTGCCCAAACTCAAAGGAGAGACACCCCCATCATCATGCCTCCTAATTCTGTTTTAGCCAACATGTGGGAGGTGGCGCGTCAGCTGGAATCAGACTATGACGTGATTGTCAATTTTGCCTTCGACTGGTTGCCTTTTTATCTCACTCCCTTCTTTAGCAAACCTATTGCCCATTTTATCAGCATGGGCTCCCTTTCTGATGGTCTGGATGAGATAATGGGGAAAATAGCCGCAAAATATCCCAACAATTTGGCTACCTACACCAAATCCCAGGCAAACACCTTCCCCTTCGGCGATAAATGTCAGTGTTTGGGGAGTGGTATAGATTTGTCTCTGTATCAATTTCAACCTACACCCCAAAGAAAATTGGCATGGTTAGGTAGAATTGCCCCAGAAAAAGCCTTGGAAGATGCAGTGGCTGCCGCTAAACTTGCTCAAATCCCCCTTTTGATTTTTGGTTTCATCCAAGATGAGGAATACTGGCAGAAAATCCAAACTCAATTTTCTAACGCGCCCTTTGAATATAAAGGATTTTTGCCTACAAAAGAACTACAGGCCCAATTAAGAGACTGTATGGGGGTTTTGATGACTCCTAGATGGGTGGAAGCCTTTGGCAATGTGGTTATTGAAGCTTTGGCCTGTGGTGTACCTGTAATCAGCTATGCTAGGGGAGGGCCAGCAGAGATAATAATAGATGGCAAGACGGGTTTTCTGGTTACTCCTGACAGTGTTGAGGGATTGGTGGAGGCAATAAAACGTCTTGGGGAAATTAATCGTTATGATTGTCGTAGGCTTGTAGAAGAAAAGTATTCTCTGGAGGCTTGGGGAAAACGTTTTGAAGAATGGTTGCTACGAGTTTACCATACCAGTCAGTGCCCTGTATCTTAATGTTACCCTAATTCTAAGACTACAACCCAGTATTTTCTCATTCACCAGTAAATATGACAGAGTCTCTAAAAAAAAACCACCAACATGGGGGAGAGGTTTGTAATGACACCCCCACTTGCAAGAGTAGTCACCGACATATCCACAGTGAGGAGTCGGAAAGGATTTTGATTAATCGTCTTTCCCGTATTGAGGGACATATAAGGGGTATTAAGGCTATGATTTTAGAAGGAAGAGATTGTCCTGAAGTTTTAATCCAGATAGCCGCTGTGCGTGGGGCGTTAGACAAAGTTGCTAGGATAATTTTAGACCAGCATCTGAGTGAGTGTGTCATCAAAGCCGCAAAAGAGGGGGATATAGAGGAAAGAATTGAACAGTTAAAAGCAGCCCTAGACCGTTTTTTGCCTTCCTAGACTATACTTTACCCTATTATGCTACTTGTCGGGGGTTTCTGCCACTCTTTTTTCCGAGAAACCCCAGATAAAAATGGCAGTGATAATAGTAATCATCAACCACTCCGGTGGCACCAATAAGGGGTAGACTACCTTAAGGATAAGACGAAATCCCACTAACCCCACAGTGATAAAGCCAGCATCTTCCAGGTGAGTAAATTCCTGAATCCAACGGATAAACAAGCCTGCAAGAAAACGAAGTGCAATTACACCAATAGTCCCACCTGCTATAATTAGCCATATCTCATCCGCAACGGCGATGGCAGTGGTGACACTATCCAAAGAAAAGGCTAAATCGGTAAAGGCAATAATAGGCACTGCTTGCCACAGGTGTTTAAAATCGAGACTAGGGGTGTCGTCTTCTCCCCCCTCTCCTTCAGAAGCATGGCCAAAAAAATAACGGCATGTCAGCCATAATAGATATAACCCCCCTAGTAGTTCAAACTGCCAAAACTGAATAACCCAAGCGGCAGTTATAATCAGGGTTATCCTCAAGACATAGGCCATCAAAAGTCCTATGTTTAAAGCATAGCGTTGTTGTTTAGCCTCCGGCAACCCCTTGGCGATAGAAGCTAAGGCTATGGCATTATCTGCTGACAAGACGGCTTCTAAGGCTACGAGGATGATAATTAGAAAGAAAGTATCAATCCCAAATTCGATAGAGGGATGTAGTAATTCCTGAAACATTCGGTTTTTTTGTACTATTCTCCTGTATGATTGCTCCCCTTAGTTTAAGATTTTAAGACAAACAACACCATTGGAGAAATCGTCATAAGTAGGGTTTGGGTGGGGTTTATCTCCATCTCCCCAGGGTGGGTATTATAAATCCTCACTAACACAAAGCCAACAGGTAGTACTATGGTGGTTAGGGGTTACTCATTGGGGAGGGGGGATAAGGCAGGCAAAAGTAATTGTAGCAGAAAACAGGGCAGTTTTGGTTTGATGTTATGGCCATTTTAGGATTTGATCCTGGCAGAGATAAATGTGGCTTGGCTGTGGTGGATGCCAACCTTGTCCCATTGTACCATCAGGTGGTCCCCAGTGATGAGGTTATTGCTACCATTGCGGCTTTATCTCAGCAATATCCTCTGGAAAAGATTGTCATGGGGAATCTAACCACCTCCAAACAATGGCTGAAGCGACTCCAAGAAGAGTTAAATTCCTCCATCCCCGTGGAGTTGATAAATGAAACAAATACCACTGTAGAGGCAAAAAGTCGTTATTGGCAGATATATCCCCCCAGAGGATTCACAAGACTTATCCCCCCCGGTTTAAGGATACCTCCTCGCCCCATTGATGATATTGTTGCTATTATCCTGGTGGAGAGATACTATAAAACGGCTTCTGGTTACCAGAAGTAGTCTATATCTTCTTGATGAATGGCATTGGTTACCAGCAGAATTGCCTCAATTAACCCCAGTTTAACCCCTTTCCCTTCCCCCTGAAATTACAATGACTCATAGAATAATGCCATAGCCGTTTTTGGGGAGTTTGACATGGATATTCTTACCATCCCGGTGTTAAGTGACAATTATGTCTTCCTACTATACGACAGTCACAAGAAACAGGCGGCAGTGGTAGACCCAGCCGTAGCAACACCTGTAATACGAGAGATAGAAAAACTGGGGGCAGAATTGATAGCCATTTTCAATACCCACCATCATTGGGATCACGTAGGGGGAAACCACGAGTTGTTAGCTAGATTCCCCCAGGCTACCGTGTATGGTGGCAAAGAGGATAAAGGAAGAATACCACACCAGCAGGTGTTTTTGCAAGAGGGAGACACAGTGGAATTTGCTGGTAGACAAGCGTATATTTACCATGTACCGGGTCATACAAAAGGACATATTGCATACTACTTTCCTCCTAGCCAGGGAGAGGAGGGGGAATTATTCTGTGGCGACACTTTGTTTGCCGGGGGTTGTGGCCGTTTGTTTGAGGGAACCCCCGCACAGATGGTACAATCTTTGAACAAGCTGAGGAATCTTCCCGATTCTACCAGGGTTTGGTGTGCCCATGAATATACTCTCAAAAATCTTCAGTTTGCCCTTACTGTAGACCAGGATAATGAGATTTTACGGCAAAGATACCAACAGGTAGCAGAGGATAGGAGGAAAAATCTCCCTACCATTCCCTCTACTATTGGCTTGGAAAAGTTAACTAATCCCTTCTTGCGTTGGGACAATCCCAGTATAAAGTCTACCATAGGCTTGGAGGAACCTGAGAGGGTTTTTGCTCGTTTAAGGGGTATGAAGGACAATTTCTAACACCCCTTTACTCCAATTCTTGAATTCAACGGCGGGGGGTGAGTTATTTTCCTCACACTTGCCCCCCTTCTACTGTGTTTTAACTTGGCTTACTCATTCTGGATTGATATGCTGACAAAAAAAACACTCAGACTTAAGTTTTTGTTGTGGTTTTTTCTAGGTTTAATTGTCTTTAGCATGCTTACTAGGTTTAACCAATTTTATTCATTTTTGCCTCCGGTTTATGCCCAAGATTATCAGCTGGTAAAACAGGGAAGAGAGGTAATGATAGGTGACAGAAAAATTCCCCTTCCCTGGATTGTTTGGCAGGAGGGACATGGCAGACACTTCGGCTTGGCAGACATGGCTGCAGAGTCATTATTGGGAATAGAGTTAAACAGCAGTTTCAACCCACAACTCCAGTCAGTTAACTGGTTTAATTTCCGTGGCAATATCCCCGTTAGATTTCTCCCACCCTTCCGCTATCTCGACGTCACTAACATCTTTGAAAATTCCACCATTTTCTTAGAAGAAGCCAACAACACTTTACTAATAAACTCGGGGATGGTAACAGTTGAAGATGCCTACGAAGTAACAGACAATTGGGGAAAGAAAATTATAATCCAATTGAGTCAGCCGGCTTTTTTTCAGGTAACCCAAGGAAGGGGGGTTGGTGTTATCACCATCCTCTCGAGTCAGCCTAATCCCCAATTAATATCCCCACAACAATCCCCTGACAATTCTGTTTCCCCCCTAAAAGAAGAGGAAGGAGATGAAACCAATAATAACAGTAAACCAGAGAAGAGATTATTTACTGTTTCTGCCAAAGACTTTTCTACTGTCATCACTGTAAATTTGCCAGAATTTAACACCTTAAAGGTAAGTACCTCCGGCAATAATACCCTCCAAGTAGACATCAGAGAAGACGCCATTTCTCCCCGGGATATAAGTTGGCATAGGGACATTTTCTACAGTCGCAGATATGTTGACATTAACAAAGCAGACTATTTTTTGGTATCATATCTTGCCATCAACCATCCGAGTAGCCAGTTGAAAATAACACCGATTTTACCTAATCAGGATACAGTAATTGGCACAGCACCTCTGAAGAATTTCGCAGAAAATTTAGGAATAATTGCTGGAATCAACGGTGGTTTTTTCAATCGCAATAATCAGCTGCCATTGGGGGCAATTAAATACGAGAATGAATGGCTATCTAGTCCAATTTTAAACAGGGGTGTGTTTGCCTGGGATAAGAAGGGTAGTGTTAAAATTGTCAGGCTACAGCTGTTAGAAACAATCTTACTTGCCAAGGGAGAAAAACTCACTAATTACTACATCAACAGTGGTTATCTCCAGTCAGGATTAGCCCGTTATACCCGCCGTTGGGGAAATAGTTATACCCCCCTCAGCAATGAGGAAATAATAGTAGTGGTGAGGCATGATAGAGTCGAAGATAAAATAGTCAGCAATAAGGCGGGAGACACAACGATTAATATTCCTGAAAGTGGCTACCTATTGGTATTCAGAAAAGCCAAAAACATGGCAGACAAAATCTCCGTCGGTGATAAAATATCAGTGACAACCACCACTATCCCCGAAGATTTAATAAACTATCCCTATATCATAGGAGGAGGGCCACTTTTGCTATTAGATAATCAGGTGGTATTAAATCCAGAAATAGAAAAATTCAACCCCGCCTTTGCCAATCAAAAAGCCTCCCGCAGCGTGGTGGCTATTGACAAACAAGGGCGAATCATGTTAGTGACAGTCCATAATAGGATTGGCGGTGTGGGGCCCAATTTGCTAGAATTGACTGAGATAATGAAGAGAATGGGGGCAGTGTCGGCCTTAAACCTGGATGGAGGCAGTTCAACACAATTGTATTTAGGAGGAGCTATAATAGACCGTTCCCCGGAAACGGCAGCTAGGATTCATAATGGTATAGGGGTATTCCCACAAAACTAGGAGAGGAAGTATCGCAAATCGAAGTCTGTTGGCAAGGGGAGGCTATCAGACTTCCCTTCCCTGGAAAGAATCAGCAATATCCTATGGGTATAGTCTATAGCACCACGGAGTTGCTGTTGGAGGATTTCTAAACCCCCGTTGGCATACTCCTCAAACAAACGGATATTCTCCTCCGCCAATGCCTCGGTGTAGTTAAAATTGTCCTGCTGGCCGTCATTCCACTCTTTAGTGAATTTTAACAGAGAAAACAAATAACCATAGCCCCGGGAGACAAAAATCTCTATACTAATAGGGGAGGGCTCTTTTGCTATCCTTGTCAAAGCAACTCGATAGCGGTAAAGTCTCCCCAAAGAGACGGCAAAGACAACGGCATCTGCATAGGTGAGGAAAACCCCTTGGGGATTATCGGTGGTTAACAGGAGAGACTGTAGGAAACTCGCCTTATCTTCGGCAATGCGAATTCTCATGAAACAGGGGATAACCAATTCCTTGCTTGTCGTACCTCCATTTTACTCTCTCTTGCCCTTGGTCTATTAAGATTTTTAAACGGAGGCATTTAGGGGATACTGACCCATTTATCCTTTTACAGAGACACTTTATTCTACAGGGGGACTTGAGGGCAACACCCCCATTATGACACTAGTTGCACCTTTTTAATCCTATGGTTGTTATCCCTACCGGTTATCCTAAAACAAAAGTTTCCTCCAACCAACTATTTCTAAAAAAGCCGGCATCTTTAAAATGGGAAAACCTAAGACGCTTGGCATGCCGCACCAAAGGCATATCCCACTAAAGGCATATCACACTGAAGAAGACAAACAGGGATGGCAACACTGCTGGCAATTATAACCCTGAAAACCTTGAAAGTGAAACCCCTGTAATAAAAACCTTCATTTCTCTCCTACTGCAGCAAATACCCATGGCACAATGAAATTGGATTTGGTCTTTTTTACCTTTAACCGGCAATTTAGTCTTTTCGGTAATTCCGCAAAAGGGGGACTTGACTAAATTATTTTTGAACAGTAAAATGGAGGAGGGTGGTACAATGGGCCCTTCTCTTTGCTTATTACTAGATTGGCGGGAGTTGACGCCTGTGGGGAAGTCATGATGCCAGTTGGGGTGACCTGTTGCTCATTATGCCCCTATAATGCTGGATAAAAACACTAACACAAAGGGACTTGTCTGTAATGACTGTCAAGACAGAGACTGTCCAAATTCCTAGTGAGGGGGTTGTAATTTCCGCCTATTTGGCACAACCGGAAACCACGGAAACCCTCCCCGCCGTCATAGTGGTACAGGAAATTTTTGGGGTAAACGATCATATTAAAGATATTACCCGTCGTTTTGCCCAAGAGGGGTTTATAGCTATCGCACCGGCTATTTTCCAACGAATTGCCCCAGGTTTCGCCACCGGTTATACCCCCCAGGATATTGAAATAGGCAGGAAGTACAAAAACCAAACCAAAGCCAAGGAATTATTGGCAGACATTCAGGCTACCATCAACTACCTGTATCAACTGCCTAATGTCAAAAAAACGGGGGTTGGTGCCATTGGCTTCTGTTTTGGTGGCCATGTTGTCTATCTTACCGCAACTCTTCCCGACATAAAGGCCACAGCTTCCTTCTATGGTGCGGGAATAGTCAATTGGTGTCCAGGTGAAGATGCCCCTACCATCACCCGCACTAAAGACATAAAAGGCACCATTTATTGTTTCTTTGGCGAGAAGGATGCCTCTATCCCCCTACAGGAGGTGGCACAAATAGAAGCCGAGTTGAAGAAGTATAATATCCCTCATAAGATTTTCCGCTATCCAGAGGCAGATCATGGTTTTATGTGTGATCAACGTGACAGTTATCATCCTGCCTCTGCCCAAGACGCCTGGCAAAAAGTCTTAGAATTGTTCAGAAGCACCTTATAATACTCTTCCTCCCCCCATAAGGGGGGTTTAAATTTTTCTCTTCCTTCCAAGGGGGATTTATGTTTAATATTGCCGTCAAACCCGAAGACAATTATCTTACCTATATCCTCAAAGATTTAACCACTGATTTTCGTTTGGAAATAGTGCCTTCCCGGGGAGGTATAGTTACTAATTGGACAATCCAAGGACAACAAATCCTCTATTTGGATAGGGAAAGATTCAAAAATCCCACTTTAACCGTTAGGGGTGGCATCCCCATTCCACTATAACGGCCGGAAGTACATCATCAAACAACACGGCTTTGCCAGAGATTTACCTTGGGAATTCGTCAGCCAGTCTCAGGGGGTTAGTGCCAAAATTACCCTGCGTCTTACCAGTAATCCCGATACTTTAGCTATTTACCCTTTTGATTTTGAACTGAATTTTACCTATGAATTAATAGGCAAAAAACTTATTATCCACCAGCAGTATACCAATAAATCCTCAGAAGACATGCCCTTTTCTGCCGGCATTCATCCCTACTTCTATACCCCAGATAAAAGCCAAATCCCCCTAGAAATCCCTGCCAAAAACTCCTATGACAAAACAGGAGAAAGTTGCTTCCCCTTCGACGGCAGCTTGGATTTTCAACAGCCGGAGATAGACATCTTTTTCACCGATTTAGCAGAAAATAAGGTCTCTTTTCGAGAATTAAAAAGGAAACTACAGGTAAGCCTAAATTTTGACGAATCTTTCTTCTCTACCCTGGTATTTTGGACTGTTAAAGACAAGGAATTTATATGCATTGAGCCTTGGACTTCACCTCGTAATAGTATTAACACAAAAGAGAAATTAAAATACTTAAAACCCGGGGAAACCTGTCAGACAAAGTTGGAAATAGAAAGCAAGAGTTTATTGTAAAAACCCGGGGGGTAGGGGGTTGGCAGGGATAGGGCTTGTAGGGATATGACTTGTCTCTATTCGGGCTCGTCCCTATCCTAGTGGTTTATAATTACAAACTAGTATCTGATGTGATTTTACCACGGAAAACGAAATAATTGTAGATGTTATAAAACAACATTATTGGTATTAAAAAGCCAATAAATATTAACATGAAAACAAGGGAACTAGGAGAAGCGGCAGCTTCATAAATAGTAATGCTAGGAGGGATTATATAGGGAAATACCACCAAAGCTAGACCTATGAAAGTCAACAGGAAAATTAATATGGTCAACACAAAAGGGGTTACTTCCTTCTTGTCGTTTAGACTTTTTAATAATAACAAAATTAGGGCAACGCCCAGAAGGGGAATAAGGGCAAAAATGTAGATAAAAGGACGATCAAATAATCGATTTCTGGCAAACTCGGAAAATATTGGTATTACCGTGGTGATAATAATGGCACCTATCAGGGTAGTCACCGCCGCAATCTTGGCTGTCTTATAATGAGTCTCCTGTAGTTTACCTGTAGTTTTCATTATTAAATAACAGGAGCCAATTAACACATAACCCTGAATGAGAGTAAGGGCGACAACAATACTACGCCAATTGAGCCAATCCCAGCTACTGCCAATAAAATGGCCGTTGGCGTCTACAGGAATGCCTTCAATAACCCCTGCCAAGGCAAAACCTTGCCCCAATGCGGCAATAAAGCTTCCCACACCAAAAGCCCAATTCCAGAATAACTTACGGCGGGAATTTTGTCTAAACTCGAAGGAAACTGTGCGTAGAATTAATCCCACCACCATTATCATAATGGGGATATAAAGGGCATTGAGAATGGTACTATAGGCCAGGGGAAATGCACCAAATAGACTACCCCCCATCAAAATCAACCAGGTGGCATTGGCATCCCATACATTACTCAAACTCGTCATCAATATGGTGCGTCTCTCCTCCGAAGAGGCGGTAAGGGAAAGAATCCCCACCCCTAAGTCAAATCCATCTAGCATTACGTACAAAAACAGGAATAATGCCAAAATACAAAACCACACAATCGGTAGTAAATAATTTAGGGTTTCCATAGACCACCACCATCTGCTAAACTAGAGGACGACTGTCAGGCATATGTTGGGCTGGTGTTACTTCTACGGGGGTAAGTTTTTCTTCAGGCAAAGGTAAGTTAAAATCTGGCCCCTTGGCTACAATACGACTAGCGAAAAACAAGGCGGAAAAGAATAACACCGTGTAGATTACTAGGAAAACCGTAAGGGAGGCTAAGACATTTTCTGGTGGCAAATGAGAAACTGCGTCAGCTGTTCGTAACTTCTCGTATACTGTCCAGGGTTGTCTCCCTACACAACGCACAATCCAACCGGCTTCCACCGCCACATACCCCAAAGGCGCCGCCCAAATCCAAGACCACAACAACCATCTTTGTCTGCTAATATACTCAGGAGACAGTTTCCCCCTCAGCCATTGGATGACACTTACCAGCATTATCCCCACAAAGATAATGCCAATGAGACTCATAATTCTAAAGGAATAATAGATTAATCCAATCATATGAGGGCGGTTTTTCTCATCCCACTCTTTCAACCCCAATACAGGCTTTTCTAAACGGGGTTTGAATTCCAATAAATAGGCTAAGCCGTTAGGAATTTTTATCTCCCACTCATTCCTCTCCGCCTTCTCATTGGGAATGGCTAACAAACTCCAGTCTGCCTTTTCCCCCGCCGGTATGGTTTCCCATAACGCCTCCATGGCGGCCAATTTTGTAGGCTGGTGGTAGTATACCTGTTCGGCGCTTAAATGCCCCACATACACCTGTAGGGGAGTAACAGCTATAGCCACCGCCAAGACAATCTTCAAAGACTTAGCAAAAAATTCAGTGTGACGTTGTTTAAGAATATACCAGGCACTAATGCCCCCAATTACAAACAAGGAAGTCTCTAGGGTAGCCAAAAACATGTGGGAAACGCTTTTCACCATGAAGGGGTTGAAGATGGCTGCAAAATAATCCTTTACCACAAACTTCCCCTCTACAAAGTCTCCTCCGGCGGGGGTTTGCAACCAGGAATTGGCCGTCAGAATCCAGAAGGTGGATAGATTGGCTCCTATCGCTACGCATATAGTCGATATGTAGTGGATAAGAGGATGGACTCGTTGCCAGCCGAATATCATTATTCCCAGAAAGCCAGCTTCTAACATGAAGGCCATGGTAGCCTCAAACCCCAGGATGCTACCAAAGAAATCCCCCACCGCTTCGGAAAAAGGTGCCCAATTTGTGCCGAATTGGAATGCCATTGGCGCACCAGATGCTACTCCAATCCCGAAATTGAGCACATATAGCTTTGACCAAAAACGGGCATGATAGTAATAATCGGGGTTTTTTGTTTTCAGCCACAACCCTTCTACAATTACCAGATATATGGCCATGCCTGTGGTTAAAACAGGCCACAACATGTGAAATATGGCTGTTACGGCAAATTGTAGTCGGGAAAGGGTGAGAGTATCTGAAAGGATGTCCATGTTTTATTACCCAAGGGCCATATGAGTACAATTTTCATTCTATTTGCTTTTCCTGGACTCCCTTCATTCTTAAGATTTTCCTAAGATTCTTCCTTCTCCACCCAAATCAACACAAAGGGTTGTACGATAATAGTCTTAAATTTTTTCATGGGATTGTTATTCCACTGGCTTAACTGACTGGCAGAGGGTTTGGCTAACAGGTTGTCATTAATCCAATTCTGCACCAGACTTACATTGTCTTCGGCAATGGCACAACCCACTTCTACTAAATCCAGGCGGGAATCCACCACAATCAATTTATCCTGTAGGGCAAGGGGAATTAAATCCCGCCAGTTTACCTCTGCCAATTCCCTTTGTAACTGTGTTTTGAAATCAGACATGGTGTTTCTCTGGGTTCAATTTCTGCCATTTTAGCATTTTCTTTAAATTTTGTTTCCCTTTTTAATAAAACTACAAAATATTAGGAATTGAAGTTTTCCAAAACCCCCTCGGCTTCATGGATAATTTCCCTCAATTTATCCAGAAAATTCCCGTCGGCTTCCCACAAATTTCTTTTGCTAGCTTCCATCAGTCTTTCGCCCATATCCCGTAAAGCCCAGGGGTTTTTTTCTAGTAGGAAATTTCTTACATCGTCGTCCAACAAATAGGCCTCAGCTATACCTTTAAAAAGGAAACCAGGCACAACTTTAGTGGTGGCAGCGTAGGCGAAGAGGAAATCGACGGTTGCACTCATTTCAAAAGCGCCCCTGTAGCCATGACGCATCATTGCTTTTATCCATTTTGGATTCACCACCCTACTGCGGTATACTCTTGCAATTTCCTCTCGCAGATGACGGATTCTAGGATTATCTGGTTGAGAATTATCTCCGAAATAAATAACAGGATTTTCTCCTTTTAGATGTCTAACTGCTGCTACTAAACCTCCCTGAAATTGATAGTAATTATCTGAATCTAGAATATCATGTTCTCGATTATCTTGATTGTGTAAAACTATCTGTAATTCTGTCAATCTTCGGGCAAAAACTTCCGGCTGAAAAACCCCCTTACTCCCCTCATAAGCATAACTGCTCCAATTGAGGTAGGCCCTGGCCAAATCCTCATCCGTTTGCCAATTTTGGGAGTCAATTAATCCCTGTAATCCCGCACCATAAGCCCCTGGTTTTGAGCCAAAAATACGATAACTTGCCCGACGTCTGGCTTCCTCCTCATCCAGCCCCTGATTCAACCAGTATTTAGTGTCTTCTTCCACCCGCAGGGCAAGAGGATTATATTCCCCTTCCTCCTTCAGACTTGCTACATGAAGATTAATTTCATATAATAGTTCTAGTATATTGGGGAAACTGTCCCTAAAAAAGCCAGACACCCTTACAGTAACGTCTACACGGGGCCTCCCCAACACAGAAATGGGTATTATCTCGTAGTTTACCACCCGGCGGTTGTTGCCGTCCCAGACGGGTTTAACCCCCATCAAGGCCATGATTTGGGCTATGTCATCGCCGCCAGTACGCATAGTGGACGTACCCCAGAGGGAGATTGCCAGACTGCGGGGGTATTCCCCATACTCTTGGGTGTAGGTTTCTATCAGGGTTTCTGCTGCTTTTCTGCCCACTTCCCAGGCGGTTTCTGTGGGTATCGTCCGAATATCCACGGCGTAGAAATTACGGCCTGTGGGCAAGACATCGCTTCTCCCCCTAGTAGGTGCACCACTACTACCACTGGGAATGTATTTTCCCTCTAATCCTCTCATAAGATTGTCTATTTCCTCCCTGGTTTTTCTTAGTTTTGGCAGAAGGTTGTTAGCTATCCAATTCAGACATTCTTCTGTGTTTTTACCCAGACAAATATTCTCTGGTTTTTTCCCCTCTATTACCAATTCTACTAACTGTTTTGCTGTTGTTTCCAGTCTCTCTATATCTCCCCTGTTTCCCTCAGAAAAATCTTCTCCTCTTGCCAGTATGTCTTCTTTTATTGCTTCTATTATTCCCTTTTTATGATAACTATTAAACCGGGCAATTGCCAACACCAAATCCCTCAATTGTTTCCCCCGAGGTGGGACTCCAAATATGTGTAAGCCGTCTCGAATTTGAGTTTCTTTTAACTGGCACAAGTAACCGTCGGCAACAGTGAGAAATTCCGCCAGGGAATCCTTTTTAACTTCCCCAATTCCTAAATCCTCATTCAACCTAGTTTTGGCCACCAAATTGTAGATTTTTTCACTGATGACTGGGAGACGACTTGGATTCAAACTTTGGGCTTGGTAATACTCGTCGATTAAAAATTCTAATTCCAGTAAATCTCCGTATAATTCTGCTTGGGTGAGAGGGGGGGTAAGATGGTCTATAATAACAGCATTAGCTCGTCTTTTTGCCTGTGTTCCTTCCCCTGGGTCATTTACAATGAAGGGGTAAAAATGGGGAAGACTGCCTATGGCTATTTCAGGGTAACAATTTTCCGACAAGGCTATACTTTTGCCTGGCAGCCATTCCAAATTGCCATGTTTACCTACATGAATAATGGCATCGGCACAAAAGACATTTTTTATCCAATAATAGAAGGCTAGATAGTGATGGGTGGGTGGCAAATCCGGGGAGTGATAACTTAAACTAGGATCTAAATCATAACCCCTAGAAGGTTGAATACCTATAAAAATATTGCCTAGTTGTATACCTGGTATAGGGATTCTGTCTGATATTTCTTCATGACAACAGTGGCGATTTATATTATCTACATTCCCCCACTGGGAGATAATTTCCTCTTGTGTCTTGCCAGGCAGACTAGTAAAATACTGCCGATATTCTTCAAGGGATATAGACTGACGAATGGATTTTTGAGATAGCATTTCCCTGTCATTAGTTACGCCTTTGATGAGACGAAAAATTAACTCGTCACCGTTTTCAGGTATGTTTTCAACCAGGTAGTTATTTTCCCGTAATGCCCGAAGAATTTGGATGCAACTGGCGGGGGTATCTAATCCTACTCCATTAGCAATTCTTCCGTCTTTACTGGGGTAGTTGGATAGTATTAGTGCAATTCTTTTTTCGGAGTTTTTTTTGCGTCTAAGTTTAAGCCAATTTTTTGTCAAATCAACGACATAGTCTATCCTATTTTCTAAGGGCTGATATACTACTACATCTGTTTCCAATTGTGGGTTAAAACTGACGGCGGATTTAAAGGAGATGGCGCGGGTGATAATTCTCCCATCCACTTCAGGCAAAGCCACATTCATAGCTACATCTTTGGGAGACAATCCCTGAAAACTCTTCTCCCAATATTCTTGAGTGCTTCCGCTAAAGATTAATTGTAGTACCGGCACGTTCAGTTTTTGCCACATTTCAATATTAGTTTCATCCCCTATCCTTGCCAAAGAAAAACTGGTGGTGTTGAGAATTATGTCTACTTTTTTCTCTGCAATTAACTCAACTATTTCTAGTTGTATATCTGGCTCCTTTAGGGATAACAAATATAGGGCTATAACCGATAAATTTTGTCTAATTAACGCCTGAATAATAGAATCGACGGGGCGAATATTTCCTGCCAGAAAATGGGAGCGATAGAAAAGAAGGGCCACGTCAATTTTGGGGGTTTGAGAAGAAAAATATACTCCAAAACGGGGAATAACTTTGGGGGGGTGACAAGGAAAGTTTGTGCCCAAACAATTATTAGCAACAAACTTGAAGGCATTGGCAAAATTATCAACCCCTCCTTCGGTGAAATAACGCCATAATTCCGTCACCAGGGGGAGGGAAACATTGGAGGAGGCGAACAATTCCGGTTGTGGACGGTTATCTCCTGGTAGAATGAATAAAAAGGCATTAGTTTCATTGGCTACCTGTCTACATACTTCCAAGCCATAACTCCAATAACTTCTGCCTCCCAGGATGCGGACGATGATAACGCGGGCATGATACAAAACCTCCTCAGCATAGGTATCTATGGATAACTCTTGTTGCAACTGTAGCAGGTTGACTACCCGAATGGGAGGGAAAGCGGGGGGTAGTTTTTCCAGACAGGCGGCAGTAGTTTGGATGTCGGTATCCGCACTAGTTATAAAAATGATGTCGGCTGGTGTTTGGGAGACAAAAATAACACCTTCTATGTCTGGATTCCAACCTCCTGGAATGGACGCTAGTTTATGCATATAACTCTCACTTATCTGGCACAGATATTCCTACATAATTCACGATTTCTTCTCCTCAAATTTTATCTTATCTCTCACGAAATCCTGCCGTATATTTCCGTTGATAATTTCTTTTTTTTATTGACAGGAATTTCCTAAAATGTTATAGGAATAATAATGAGTAAAAGGATGATATAGGAAGTTTAAAAATGAGAGAGTGGAAAACAAAAACAAACATTCGCACCTGTGGTATAAATCCTAATCACTGGTATGTGGTAGCCCTGGCTAAGGAAGTAAAAGATAAACCGGTGGCGGTAGAACTTTGGCATAAAAAGATAGTACTATTTCGCGACTCCAAGGGGAAGATAAGGGCGTTAGAAAATAGATGTCCTCATCGTCAGGTGAAATTGAGTGAGGGGATAGTGGTGGGGGATGAAATCGAGTGCGTCTATCATGGATGGCGTTTTAACGGGGAGGGGAAATGTAGTCTTGTGCCTTACCTAAGAGAGAATCAGAAGATGCCAAGTGTCACCCTCAAATCCTATCCCGTAGTGGAATTAGACGGCTTTGTGTGGCTATTTCCTGGTGATGGCGACTGGGAAACCATAAAACCCATGGGGGTACCGGAATGGGAACACCTCAACTATATAGCAAGTGTGGCTGTGATTGACTGTCCTGGCCATTTTTCCTTTTTGATTGAAAACCTCATGGACATGTACCACGTTCATTTACACAAAGATTATCAGGCTTGGGCCAACCCACGGCTAAAGGAGATAAAAACCAGTGAGGGGAGGGTGGATGCCATATACGAAGCGGAGAGTTACTATCGCATTGACAAGATTTGGTCAATTTCGCAACTGTTCATTCCCGCCCTTCGCCGCCTCCACCCAGAAATCCTACAGGTAAGTTACATATACCCCCATTGGGCTTCTAGCTTGGGGGAGGACTTTAAAATCTACTGTCTATTTTGTCCCATAGACGAAACCAGGACAAAGGCCTACCTAGTGCATTTTACCTCTCTACAGGCCTTCAAACGGCTACACAAACTCCCCCTTTGGTTTCGTCGCCTAGTAAAAAACAGTCTCTTCAACAGTGCCAGGGGGTTGCTAGAGGGTCTGGTAAGACAAGACATTATTATGATAAGACAGGAGCAGGAGGCGTTCAACCAGAACCCCTCAGAGAGGAACTATGAGATAAACCCGACCATTGCCAGGGTACAGGAGGTGCTCCTAAAACAGGGACAGGGAACATAAAAAAAATAAAGGGGGCGGGCATGGAGCTATTGTCCCAGGGGGTGGCCCCCCTAGTATCGTAGCCGCTGCCCCGTTTCACTGCCGAGTTCGGGATGGGTCGGAGTGGGGCCGGGGCGCTTCACACACCCGCCTTGCACCTTCAAGACTGCATGGCAGGTCAACCGTCCGGTCTGTTAGTACCCCTCGGCTCCACTCATTGCTGAGCTTCCACCTGGGGCCTATTACCGGCTAGTCTCGCCGGGACCTTCTCAGAACACTCATCTTGGGGTGGGCTTCCCACTTAGATGCTTTCAGCGGTTATCCTCGCCGCACTTGGCTACCCTGCGTCTACCGTTGGCACGATAACAGGTACACCAGCGGTGCGTCCTTCCCGGTCCTCTCGTACTAGGGAAGGCTCCCCTCAGTGTTCTTGCGCTCGCACCGGATATGGACCGAACTGTCTCACGACGTTCTGAACCCAGCTCACGTACCGCTTTAATGGGCGAACAGCCCAACCCTTGGGACGTACTTCCGCCCCAGGTTGCGATGAGCCGACATCGAGGTGCCAAACCTCCCCGTCGATGTGAACTCTTGGGGGAGATCAGCCTGTTATCCCTAGAGTAACTTTTATCCGTTGAGCGACGGCCCTTCCACACAGCACCGTCGGATCACTAAGACCGTGTTTCCACCCTGCTCGACTTGTCAGTCTCGCAGTCAAGCCACCTTCTGCCTTTGCACTCCCCGACCGATTTCCAACCGGTCTGAGGTGACCTTTGTACGCCTCCGTTACCTTTTAGGAGGCGACCGCCCCAGTCAAACTGCCCACCTGGAACTGTCCCCTTTCGGGTTAGAATTCTAGCGGCCAGAGAGTGGTATCTCACCGTCGGCTCCCTCTCCCCCGCAAGGGAGAGTTCTTCGCCTCCCACCTATCCTGCGCACTGCCCGCCCGAACCCCATTCCAGGCTACAGTAAAGCTTCATAGGGTCTTTCTGTCCAGGTGCGAGGAGTCCGCATCTTCACAGACAAGTCTATTTCGCCGAGCCTCTCTCCGAGACAGCTCCCGGATCGTTACGCCTTTCGTGCGGGTCGGAACTTACCCGACAAGGAATTTCGCTACCTTAGGACCGTTATAGTTACGGCCGCCGTTCACCGGGGCTTCGGTTGCCAGCTTCGCCTTGCGGCTAACCGGCTTCCTTAACCTTCCGGCACTGGGCAGGCGTCAGCCCCTATACCTCCTCTTACGAGTTAGCAGAGACCTGTGTTTTTGCTAAACAGTCGCCCGGGACTCTTCACTGCGGCCCTGAGGGCACCCCTTCTCCCGAAGTTACGGGGTCATTTTGCCGAGTTCCTTGGAGAGAGTTACCTCGCGCCCCTGAGGCTACTCGCCTCGCCCACCTGTGTCGGTTTCGGGTACCGGGACTTAGGCTTCTTGGCTACAGCGGCTTTTCTTGCCACTTACGGTTTCTATCTCCTTTGCCACTGGCGGAGATAGTCCCCTTGGGTGGGTCCCCGCGGCAGCTCCACCTAAGCCGCGCCGGAATGTTCACCGGCTTGCCATCGACTACGCCTTTCGGCTTTGCCTTAGGTCCGGGCTAACCCTCCGTGGACGAGCCTGGCGGAGGAACCCTTGGGCTTACGGGGTTAGGGATTCTCACCCTAATTTTCGCTACTCAAGCCGACATTCTCACTTCCCAGAAGTCCACAGTGGCTTGCCGCTTCTGCTTCACCCCTCTGGGAACGCTCCCCTACCAGGCCAAAGCCTCCATAGCTTCGGTGACGAGCTTAGCCCCGTTCATTTTCGGCGCCTGCGCCCTCGACCAGTGAGCTATTACGCACTCTTTGAAGGATTGCTGCTTCTAAGCCAACCTCCTGGTTGTCTCTGGGCGCCGACCTCCTTTCTCACTTAGCTCGTACTTGGGGACCTTAGCTGATGGTCTGGGCTGTTTCCCTCTCGACGATGGAGCTTATCCCCCACCGTCTCACTAGTGTTACTGGTCTTCGGGTATTCTGAGTTTGTCTCCTCTTGGTACCGGTCTCCCGGCCCGCAAGGAAACAGTGCTTTACCCCCCGAAGCCTACCACACCGCTGCGCCTCAACGCATTTCGGGGAGAACCAGCTAGCTCCGGGTTCGATTGGCATTTCACCCCTAACCACAGCTCCTCCGACAGTTTTTCAACACTGTGCGGTTCGGACCTCCACGACCTCTTACGGTCGCTTCATCCTGGCCATGGTTAGATCACCCGGGTTCGGGTCTGCAACCAGTGACTTACGCCCTGTTCGGACTCGGTTTCCCTGTGGCTTTGGGTTTTTCCCCTTTACCTGCCACTGGCTGCAAGTCGCCGGCTCATTCTTCAACAGGCACACGGTCAGCGGACAGATGCCGCCTCCCATTGCTTGTGGGCTGACGGTTTCATGTTCTCTTTCACTCCCCTGTTCGGGGTTCTTTTCACCTTTCCCTCGCGGTACTGTTCCGCTATCGGTCCCACAGGAGTATTTAGCCTTACCTCGTGGTCGAGGCGGATTCACTAGGGATTCCCCTTATCCCTAGCTACTCGGGATCCACCGGCCCCGGTTCCCCTTTCGACTACAGGACTTTCACCTTCTCTGGTCCAGTATTCAGCTGGTTCGTCTAGGTTCCCCGGTAGCTTTTCTGGTGTCCCACTACCCCAGACAGCGTACTGCCTGGTTTAGGCTGTTCCCCTTTCGCTCGCCGCTACTGAGGGAATCACTGTTGTTTTCTTTTCCTCCGGCTACTAAGATGTTTCAGTTCGCCGGGTTCGCCGCCCTTGCGGGCTCTTTGGGGTTGCCCCATTCGGACATCTCCGGATCTGTGCCTGCTTCCGGCTCCCCGGAGCTTTTCGCAGGTAGCCACGTCCTTCGTCGCCTCTGTGGGCCTAGGTATCCCCCGTCAGCCTTCTGTGGGTTGACCTGCCTATGCAGTTTTCAAGGTGCTTGCCGAACCAATAGTTCAGCATTCTTTGGGATGCCGACTGGTTCCTGGAGGTAAGCGGACTCGAACCGCTGACTCCCTGCTTGCAAAGCAGGTGCTCTACCGGCTGAGCTATACCCCCGCTGGGCCATCCTGGACTTGAACCAGGGTCCTCACCCTTATCAGGGGTGCGCTCTAACCACCTGAGCTAATAGCCCAGAGAATAGTTCTAGCCTGCTGCTCCCCCTTTTAAGGAGGTGATCCAGCCACACCTTCCGGTACGGCTACCTTGTTACGACTTCACCCCAGTCGCGAGCCCCGCCTTCGGCCCTTTTCGGGACTTCGGGCGTGACCCACTTCCATGGTGTGACGGGCGGTGTGTACAAGACCCGGGAACGTATTCACCGCCGTATGCTGACCGGCGATTACTAGCGATTCCGCCTTCATGCTCTCGAGTTGCAGAGAGCAATCTGAACTGAGGCCGAGTTTGATGGGATTTGCTCCTCCTCGCGGATTCGCTGCCCTTTGTCTCGACCATTGTAGCACGTGTGTAGCCCAGGGCGTCAGGGGCATGCGGACTTGACGTCATCCCCACCTTCCTCCGACTTGTCGCCGGCAGTCTCCCTAGAGTTCCCCTTAGGGCAACTAGGGACGAGGGTTGCGCTCGTTGCGGGACTTAACCCAACACCTCACGGCACGAGCTGACGACAGCCATGCACCACCTGTTGCGGCGTTCCCGAAGGCACCCCCACCTTTCGGCAGGGTTCGCCGCCTGTCAAGCCCTGGTAAGGTTCTTCGCGTTGCATCGAATTAAACCACATGCTCCACCGCTTGTGCGGGTCCCCGTCAATTCCTTTGAGTTTCACACTTGCGTGCGTACTCCCCAGGCGGGATACTTAACGCGTTAGCTTCGGCACGGCCGGGATTGCTCCCTGCCACGCCTAGTATCCATCGTTTACGGCTAGGACTACAGGGGTATCTAATCCCTTTCGCTCCCCTAGCTTTCGTCCCTCAGCGTCAGCCCAGGCCCAGTAGGGCGCCTTCGCCACCGGTGTTCTTCCCAATCTCTACGCATTTCACCGCTCCACTGGGAATTCCCCCTACCCCTGCCTGGCTCTAGCGGTGCAGTTTCCCTGGCTTTTCCCCGGTTGAGCCGGGGCCTTTGACCACGGACTTGCACTGCCGCCTACGGACCCTTTACGCCCAATGATTCCGGATAACGCTCGCCTCCTCCGTCTTACCGCGGCTGCTGGCACGGAGTTAGCCGAGGCTTACACTGGGTACCGTCGGTTTTCTTCCCCAGCTTTTGAGGTTTACAACCCGAAGGCCTTCTTCCCTCACGCGGTCTGGCTCCGTCAGGCTTTCGCCCATTGCGGAAAATTCCCCACTGCTGCCTCCCGTAGGAGTCTGGGCCGTGTCTCAGTCCCAGTGTGGCCGTTCGTCCTCTCAGACCGGCTACCGATCGTCGCCTTGGTAGGCCTTTACCCTACCAACTAGCTAATCGGACGCGAGCCCCTCCTCCAGCGGATTGCTCCTTTCACCTTGCGGCCTATGGGGTATTAGCAGTCGTTTCCAACTGTTATCCCCCTCTGGAGGGCAGGTTCTCACGCGTTACTCACCCGTCCGCCACTAGCGCTTAACGCGCCCGTTCGACTTGCATGTGTTAGGCCGACCGCCAGCGTTCATCCTGAGCCAGGATCAAACTCTCCATGGTGGTCTTCCGACCTTACCTATTTCTTTGGGGCTTTCGGCTAGAACTATTCTCTTTTCTAGGTTCCTGCGCGGCCTTCCTTCACCGCACGTTATTCATTCTAACTTATCTTTTTTTTTCTGTCAAGGTGTGGGTCAATTTTCTTTTTGCCCGCCGGGACATGTCGGACAGCCCTCATACCCCTGGATAGGCCCAGACACACCCTTTGCCTTGACGAGTCGCGAGTGGACTTGTCCTCTGCCCCTGTCCGGTACACCTGCGGGTTGTGTTTCTTGTCCACTTTCCTGTGGGGTTATAACTACTGGTGTCCTTATGGTGACAGTGCCGGCAAAAGGGGACAACATTTTGGACATTAACACCAGGGAGTGTTTTATTTTTATAAGTGCCGCCAATGGGCTTTTAACCTCCAGCAACAGCATCAGGTCATCCAATTGCTCCAGCAGTTGGCAGTCTTTTTTCGCTTCCTCGAGGACATAATCTAGGGTTTCTATTAGTGCAGAGGTAAGATACTCCCGCAGAATCAACCAGGACTGTCTAACCTTCTTCCATCCAACATTCCAGTAGCCTTTTTGCCTCAGTTCCTTTTGTTCCCGCTTGCTCAGACTGAAGAAAATTTTGGAATTGCGTCTTTGATATTGGCGATAGTCCAGACCATCATATATTTTTTTAGCCATTTTAACCCTCCTTTTATTTGTCTAATTAACTGTGTTCTTCTTCATATATTGAGCCCCTATGAACTACGTCAAAACTTTATAAGTTTACCTTCTACTGCTCACCACCTATCTCCCGCCAGATATGCCCCAAATAAAATTGATGAGCATCCGCTTACGTTTGCCGAACAATCTCCCTCAAAATTTCTCCCAACTCTTCTATTGCATATACCCAATACCTCCCCCATAAACTGTGTTATATTACGCCCCCTATTTCCCTTTTTACTCATATCAAACGCTCCCTTATTACTCCTTGTTTTTCTTTTTCATACCCCTATTCTCCTGGCTACACACAAGGCTTTTCGCTCCGAACCCATTTTCTATCTTAAGCTGAATACCCTGCTTTTTGTAGCGTAAAATTTTCCAATAACGCTATTAGCATGAATTTCCTTTTCCCTAGCCTTCCCCCTCTTTTTTATCCATAGATACCTCCTATTAAATCCCTTTATATATATTCTAAAACCCGTATTTTTAAAATGGCAATAATTTTAAAAAAACTTTACAATTTTTGTGGCATTTATGAGAGTTATTACTACTATTATTAATGTTTATCTTGCTGTGATCAGTTATTAGTTTTATTTATAGAATTGCTGTTACAGAAATGGTGGAATTTAGGGCTTTTTATTACTAAGTATACGGCAAAAATTTCGTACATTTTAGTTTATATTTTCCCCGTCCCCAGGAGTGGCAGGTGGTGCTAGGAAACTGAAAACAGATTCCAAAAGCCACAGATACCCCCGATGCACAGTCGCCAATATCGGCCTCGGACATATGCCCCTTACAGGAAAGGAAAAAACTATCTAATCGGCCAATGACAGGATGACCTTCCTCTAGTATTTCCTCCTAAAGTACCGCCTAGGGAAAAGTTTTAAATTTAATCCTTAGGAAATCTCCATGAGGATATTTGCTTGAATGTATGATGTAACACACACTGGGAGGAAATCCATGTGCAAGTCACAAAAACATACAGAGAAAAGGTGAAAACAAGAATAGCAAGCTAAGGCATTATTGCAGGGATTCTCATTCCTGACTCTCAGATGAGAACAAATAAAGACACCCAGACGATTAAGAAAGATAACCATGGATTATAGTGAAGGCCTTAGGCTTTCTCATGTAGATTAGCTCCTTCTACAAAAGCCTTTCTATAGTTAAACAACAAGACTGAACCGGAAAAGGCAATAAAAGAAATTGGGGGCAAAATATGCCGACAAATCTTCTTAAGTTGTGTGGCTGGGGGAAATAACATTGTTAGACTGCCTTGTTTAAACGAGAAATAAACTTTTTCAAGACAGGGAGAATAGATAAGAATACCTACTATAATTTTCAGCCACTTATACCTGTGGCTAAAAGAGCATGGGACAGGGGGTTACCGGGTGCAGCCGCCCGGAAAGGGGTTCGCCCTCTCTTTTGGAAATATGTTGGCAACTTGAAAAACAGAAATAGAGTATACCAAGTCCCTAGGCGGGTTAGGCATTGTTTTTTTCGGTTAAATTTGTTGTCGGCGCCGTTATTTTAGAGACAAGGATAGGTACACAAATATGGATTTCAAATAAAACAGTGAAAGGAATATTGCTTGTCCTACCTTCTACTCCCAATTAAGCCCCCAATATGGTCACATACTGTAACCAAATTTTGGGGTCGTTTGTTGATAGATGGTGGTTTAATAAACAATGACAAACCTGGAACAGAGAGAATGACAAACTAATAGCCCTTAACTCATTGATAACAGGTATCTTCCCCTGGCGGGCTGTATTGGTCTGGTTCTAACCTTCAAAACAGTTTTACGAACTGACAGTCTAAAAGGAGTAGTTTGGTAAAACAAAATTAGCGAGATTTACAATCCGTCACCAGACTATTAGTCAATCAGCTGCAGTACTGGGCAGGAGGGGTTAAGTTGTGGGAAAACTAGGAGTAGCGTGAAATTATTACTAGGAAAATAGAGGCTAGAAGAAAAAAATAATAAGAGGTACCTCATGATGGCATTAGAGACGAGTATTAATGGGCTTTGGCATGCAGTTGAAAAAACTCGCATCTCACGGGAAAAGCTGCCAAAAAAGATATAATTTAACCCCAGGGAGTCATAACTTATTGATGACTAGAAACAGCACTGTTTATTTACAGCAAGCCAGTGGCCGTCGCATTTTTGACCAGTGAAGTATATCCCCTTTCTCAATTTGATGCTCTGGTTTTGAGGAGGCTAGCGGGAGAAAGAAAAAAATCTCCGCCATATTGTAACAGCAGAGAATGTGCTAATAAAGTGCCGGTAGCAGTCGGCAGAGGAGGGTAAAAATTTGGCGGATAAAAGCTAGTTTTTTCTCTCCGGGGCAGCTAGTTAAGGTAATAGAATGGAGAGGTTTGCCCTCTTTCCGGAAAGGAGGGAAATTTAAAGAAAACCTGGTGGGTATACCAGGGTTTGAATGAGGAGGGAAAGTTAAGGGGATTTGTGTTGTGAAAGTTCCCAGGCCTTCATTTTTCCGGGATTCATCAAACCAAAGGGGTCAACCATTTGTTTGAATTTTAACTGTTCAATATCTATTTGTTTTCTTCCCCCCTCCTCTAAGATGTAGGTGTGAGGATTGGCTATGGTTGCTCCGTTTTCTTCATGGTATCTAATTATTTCATTCAAGCGGTCTTCTGTGGTGTATCTGACCAGCTGCAAACCCGCGGGAATCGCTCTACCTTTTACCCTTAAAAACTCAAGATGGAGCATCACCTCATCCCCAAAATGGTGGTACATTTTTTCCACTTGTTCCAAATTCCAGAAAAAGGTCTGTAAGTAGGTGATATTATTGTCGATATTCCTGGCATGTAGAGTGGTATGATTCCAGGTAAATTCGATTAGGTTCACCCCTTTTTCCTCATCATTACTGTGGAGATAACTTATTTCTCCTCCCCACTGTTTGACCAATTCCTGAAGGGGCAAGACACAATTCTCTGCTATTAGGAGAAAGGCACAATGTTTCCCTTCCGGGATATAAGAAGTCAGACTAGGGAAATATGTGGGGATGGGATGGGCATGAATGCTAATTAGTCTTTTAACAATACCATCGCTGTCTGCCAATTCTTGTCCAAATTTAACGGCTGTCATGAAGTCATCAAAGAGGACAATTATATCTACCCAATTATTGGCAGGGGCAAGAGGAATCTCAATCTCTGTCATAATACCATTAGTGCCATAGGCATGATTGACTTGCTGGGTTTGATCGCCTATCAAATGGATTGTTCTCGGCTCTTTTTCCAAAGTCACAACTTTTACCCTGTGAACATTGCCCCTGTCTCTCAATTGCCCATAGTTAATTGAACCAATCCCACCGCTACCGCCGGCAATAAACCCTCCCAGGGTAGCAATCTTATAGGTAGATGGAAACATTCTCAACTCCCATCCTTTTTTTCTGGCCTCTTTTTCCAAGATGCCCATTTTGACGCCAGCCTCCACTACAGCCACACCGGCTTCTATTCGTTTTATGCCCCTCATCTGACTCATGTCCAGAATTATCCCCCCCCTCAGGGGTATACACTGCCCGTAGTTACCCGTGCCAGCACCCCTCACAGTAATAGGAATCCTGTTTTCTACACACATTCTTGCTACCTTTAAGACTTCCTCTTCACAGGTTGGTACTACTACCAGGTCTCCTTTTTTATCCGCTAATTTTTCAACTAAAATAGGACTAAAATGGAAGTAGTCCTGGGAGAGGTGTTTAACTTTTTTATCTTCAGAAATAACCTGAATATCCCCCAGATTTTTTGTTATACTTTGATAATCTATCATGTTCTTTTTCCCCCTACTATTATGGGCTCATT
>JAUQQP010000021.1 GCA_030549855.1 Cyanobacteriota bacterium SRBZ.bins.94.201705 | reverse complement strand
AAGATCCCGAGTTTGAAACCTTCTATACTAAGAATATCCTACTAAACGAAGGGTTGCGCGCCTGGATGGCAGCCCAAGATCAACCTCACGAAAAATTTGTATTCCCAGAGGAGGTATTGCCCCGTGGTAACGCTCTCTAATCCTACTATTGGCAGTGGACGCGACGTAGAGTCTACCGGGTTTGCCTGGTGGGCTGGTAATGCTCGCCTGATCGACCTGTCCGGAAAACTGTTGGGGGCCCACGTAGCCCACGCCGGCCTCATCGTATTCTGGGCTGGGGCTATGACTCTGTTCGAGGTGGCCCACTTCGTCCCAGAAAAACCCATGTACGAACAGGGATTGATCCTACTGCCTCACCTAGCCACCCTCGGTTGGGGTGTGGGCCCTGGCGGGGAAGTAGTAGACACCTATCCCTATTTCGTCGTGGGTGTACTGCACCTGATTTCCTCCGCTGTACTGGGCTTTGGTGGCTTGTACCACGCCCTCAGGGGCCCTGAAAAACTAGAGGAGTACTCCAGCTTCTTCGGCTATGACTGGAGGGACAAAAACCAAATGACCAATATCCTGGGTTATCACCTGATTGTCCTGGGTATTGGCGCCTTCCTGCTGGTCTTCAAGGCCGTATTCTTTGGCGGAGTGTATGACACCTGGGCCCCCGGCGGTGGCGATGTCCGTGTGATCACTAACCCCACCCTCAACCCGGCCGTAATCTTCGGCTATCTCCTCAAGGCCCCCTTCGGTGGTGAGGGTTGGATTGTCAGTGTAAACAACATGGAAGACGTCATCGGCGGTCACATCTGGGTAGGTATCCTCTGCATCGCTGGTGGCATCTGGCACATTCTAACTAAACCCTTCGGCTGGGCCCGTCGCGCCTTTATCTGGTCTGGGGAGGCCTATCTCTCCTACAGCCTAGGCGCCCTGTCCCTCATGGGGTTTGTAGCCGCCGTCATGGTGTGGTATAACAACACCGTATACCCCAGTGAATTCTATGGTCCTACCGGTGCCGAGGCTTCTCAAGCCCAGGCCCTCACCTATCTGGTAAGAGACCAACGTCTGGGGGCCAACGTAGGTTCCGCCCAAGGCCCCACCGGTTTGGGTAAATACCTCATGCGTTCCCCCACTGGAGAAATCATCTTCGGCGGTGAAACCATGCGTTTCTGGGACTTCCGTGGCCCTTGGTTGGAGCCTCTGCGTGGTCCCAACGGCCTGGACTTGGATAAAATCAGAAATGACATCCAGCCCTGGCAAATCCGTCGTGCCGCTGAATACATGACCCATGCCCCCCTGGGCTCCCTCAACTCTGTAGGTGGTGTTATTACTGACGTAAACTCCTTTAACTACGTATCCCCCCGTGCCTGGTTGGCTACTTCCCACTTCACCCTGGCCTTCTTCTTCCTGGTGGGTCACCTGTGGCATGCTGGCCGGGCTCGTGCGGCGGCTGCCGGTTTTGAAAAGGGCATTGACAGAGAAAACGAACCCGTCTTGTCCATGCCTGACATCGACTAGTCTATTGTAAACCACTACCTACAGCCCCCCCTCGGGGGGTTTTTTTTTGCCCCTGCCACGGGGTTTTTTTTTTATAATTAGGTATAATTTCTGGCGAATAACAGAGTCAATTCTGCCATAATTTGGTTATAATTTCTGTTAGATAATAAAGCTGATTTTAGAAAACCAAGGGGATTAATAAACATGGCAGGCCTGTTCGGTTTATTTGGGGGGAGGAAACAAGAATCTAAACCCCAAGATGCCTACTTTTTGAGCCCGGATGAGGCAAAAACTCTAGGGAATATTGACTATATGCGCACCCCTAGAACTATCAAAAAAACCTTCCCTAAAACCGCCACTAGTTCCGGGGGTGAAGTGGTTTATAGGGTGTCTTCCCTGGATATGAAGCCTGTTAATGTCAATGAAAGCAACGCCACCAGGGAAACCTCTAGCTCCACTACAAACGGTTTTTCCTCCTCCTTCTCCCCCTCCGCTAGGGAGAATAAAAACACTGACACCTCTATGGATATGTTCAGAGAAATGGCCAAAAAAATTAGAAAACCCAAAGCCTAAATCCTCACCATAAAAAAGCTTACTGGCCATAAAAATTAATGCCCCTTCTTGGGGTATTTTTTGGCTAGATGTATACCAGGACACAATCTTCCTTAACTAAACTTATTCTTTTCTGCCCCGGGAAAAATCTAGAATTAAAAGTAGTGCTAAAACAGTGGGGTTATGTTTTCCACCAGGAAAGCCCGGGGGGGGACAACTGCCTTCCTATTGTTGCTGGGCGCGGGGTGGTTATCCGCCTGTGCAAGTAATGTAGATGAATCTATCTATATAGACGGCTCCAGCACAGTATACCCTATCACAGATAGCCTGGCAAAGGAATTCAACAAACAAGAGTCTTCTGCCCAGATAAAAGTCGCTTTTTCGGGCTCTTTGGCCGGTTTCAGGAAGTTTTGTAACGGAGAAACGGATATTAATAATTCCTCTGTGCCCATCCCCAAGATGTATATGGAGGAATGTAAAAAAAACGGGGTGAAGTACATTGAGTTGCCAGTGGCTTTTGATGCCTTGACAGTGGTGATAAACAGGGAAAACGATTGGGCAGAAGCGATGAAGGTGGAGGAGTTGAAGAAAATATGGCAGCCAGAAGCCCAAGGTAACATCACAAAATGGAATCAGGTGCGCCCCTCTTGGCCAGATAGAAGGCTTACCCTGTTTGGGCCTGGTAGAGACTCAGGTACCTTTGAATTCTTTACCACTGCAATTGTAGGGCGGACCAATTCTAGTCGCAATGACTACGTCTATAGTGAAGATGACGAGGCTATAGCCAACGGCGTAATGCAAGATCCTAACGCCCTCGGCTATTTTGGCTATGCCTATTATAAGGAACACCAGGACAAGTTAAAGGCAGTGGCCATCGACAGCGGCAATGGCCCAGTATACCCCTCTGAAACAACCGTAAGAAATAACACCTATCGCCCCCTCACCCGCCCCCTCTTCATCTATGTCAACGCCAAAGCCCTGGATGAGAATAATACCCTAAAAGAATTTGTAGAGTTTTATATTACAAAGGCTTCGACAGCAGCCCCCAGGATTGGTTACATCCCCTTGCCCCCTCCAGCCTATCAGTATGCCCTCCTCAATGTACAGCAAAGAAAAATCGGCACCGTCTTTAATGGCCAACCAGTATTAAACGCCAGCATCGAAGAGTTACTCTCCAAAAGCTATGCCTCCCAGGGGAAAGACGGTTACGTCTACTAAAAATCGCCTCCCCTAGCCTTGTTTCTCTTTGGCCTCGTCAGTAGAAGTCTCTTTACTCCCCTCCAACTGTGCCTTCATGGGAATAGTTTCGTCTGCCCTCTCCATCTCCTTTTGCAACTCCTCCTGGAATTGCCTAGAAGCCTCCTGGAGACTCTTTAGGGTTTTGCCTAGTGCCCTACCTATTTCCGGCAGTTTTTTGGGCCCAAATATAAGAAGTGCTACCACGAAAATCACTATCATTTCGGGTAGACCAATGCCAAATATATTCATAAGTGTAACACCACTTGCTTGTAGGAGGAACAAAATAGAGGCGGAAATGGAAAAAGCCGGCCAGTAGCCAGTGTCAACTATCAACCATTAACCATTTTCTCCTGTCTAGTTATTGCCCTAGGCTTCTCCAATCCACCTCAACCCCTTCCAAAAGAATAGAGGCATTATAAATTTGCAAGATAATCAGAAGGAATATGAAAAACAAAAGCATGAATACCCCCATCAAAGGAGTTGTGCCCCACCCTGGTACAACCTTCCCATATTCGGAATTCAGGGGCTTTAGCAAGTCGCTTAACCAAGTACGTTGTCCCATATCCTAACCCTTATTTACAGTCGTTGTAATATTATAAAGGTTACTTTGCTCAGTTCTTTCTCCCTTAATGGTATTTAACCAGGAAGGCTTTTTATACCACCGTTGGTTAAATATCGTCAGGTGATAGTATAACATATCTGGGACCCCATGATTGCCCCTAAACCCCTTACTTTTGTCTCCCCTTGCTATAATGTAGTTGTCCTTAAGGCCAGCCGACAAAAAAAAATGGAACCTGCAACCATAATGGGCATAGTTATTGTCGCCATTTTGCTCCTGCTTACCGCCATCTCTATTTATACCGCCTTTGGCCCCCCATCCGCTCAATTGACTGATCCTTTTGAGGAACATGAAGACTAGTGCCTCTCATTAGATAAAGGGCTGAGTTATTGTTGTAGGCTCCCGTCTCAGCCCCCTTTTCCGTCTATTGAGACTTTGCTACCAAGAAAGAGGAATTATAAGAAGGAAAACCATTCTCAGCTACCCGCAACACTGACTCACTTACCCTCTCATTCACTGCCACCGTCGTCGCATCATATAAACTAGTAACTGCCTTGGGATATAACCCAATCCCTACCACCAATACCAAGAAACATAGGGCAATGAAAATCTCCCTCGGCCTCGCATCCTCATAAACTGCCTGTTCTGGAAGTACGCAGCTATTACCAAAGCATACAGCCGGTTCGTTGTCCTGATGTGGTACCTGTATATTCCCCCCAAGATGACACATGGGTACCTGGTTATTGCCGTAAAATAGCTGTCTGAGCATGGATAACAGGTATATGGGCGTGATAATTAACCCTACCGCACTCAGTATCACCGCTACAGTGCGAAAATGAGAATCATATACATAACTGTTGCTAAAGCCCACAAATACACTCAATTCGCTTACAAAGCCACTCATCCCCGGTAAGGCAAGGGAGGCCATCGCCCCAGCTGTGAAAAGGGCAAACACCTTTGGCATCACCTTGCCAATATTCCCCATTTCGTCCAAATACATGGTATGGGTGCGATCGTAAGTAACCCCGGCCAGGAAAAATAACAAGGCAGCAATTAAACCATGGGATAACATCTGTAACATCGCCCCACTTATGCCCAAATCGGAAAACGAGGCAATGCCTATCAACACAAAACCCATGTGGGAAACGGAAGAATAGGCCAGACGCCGTTTCATATTAGTCTGGGCAAAGGAAGCAAAGCCGCCATAGACAATGTTTACTACCCCCAAAACCACCAACAGGGGAGCAAAATAGATATGAGCCTCTGGGAATAGGCCTAGATTTAGACGAATCAAACCATAACCCCCCATTTTCAGTAACACCCCCGCCAAAATCATCGAAACCGGCGATGAGGCCTCCCCATGGGCATCTGGCAGCCAGGTGTGTAGAGGGAAAACCGCTAACTTCACCCCAAAGGCAATTAACAACCCTCCATACAGTAAAATCTCCAAACCTAAGGGATATTCCTTTAACCCCAATTCTGTTATGTTAAAGGTTACCTCCCCTCCAGATAATGCCACCGTTAAACCCGCAATCAGAATGAATATAGAAGCGGCAGCAGTGTATAGGATAAACTTAGTGGCGGCGTAACGTCTTTTTTGTCCACCCCAAATGGATACTAACAGGTATACGGGCACCAACTCCAATTCCCACATCACAAACAGTAACAAAATATCCTGGGCTACAAACACCCCAATCTGTGCCCCATACAACACCAACATCAGGAAGTAAAATAGGCGAGGCTTTCTGTCCACCTGCCACGCCGCCAAGATGGCAAGAGTCGTCACAAAACCCGCTAACAACACCAGGGGCATGGAAATCCCATCTACCCCCACTGCCCAGCTTAGTCCTATCCCTTCAATCCACCCGTAACTCTCCTGTAACTGCAATCCCGAATTGGTAGGCTCGTAATATCTCCAAAACACATAACACATCAACACAAAGTCCAACAACCCTACCCCCAGGGCGTACCATCTTACTATCTTCCCCCCCTTGTCGGGTATCAGGGGTATCAACAAACCTGCTATCGGTGGTAACGCCACTATCGCCGTAAGCCATGGAAACTGCTCTGCCATCATACTCTCTTCCTTCCCTATTTTTCTTCCTTCCCCCCATCCTACTATACTTTGTTAACTTTTGTTAAGACTTGAATAGTAATTTATACTTATAGACTCCCATAGAACAATAAATAAGTTATATAATAAACAGCGGTAATCCTATGAGTGCCCCTCATGGTGCCCCTTGTGGGTACCCCCTGTAGAGAGTGTAAGGGTGCCCCTTGTGGGTACCCCCCTGTAGAGAGTGTAAGGGTGCCCCTTGTGGGTACCCCCCCCTGTAGAGAGTGTAAGGGTGCCCCTTGTGGGTACCCCCCCTGTAGAGAGTGTAAGGGTGCCCCTTGTGGGTACCCCCCCTGTAGAGAGTGTAAGGGTGCCCCTTGTGGGTACCCCCTGTAGAGGAAAATATAATGCAGAACGTCGTACACTTTGTAGGAGCAGGCCCCGGCGACCCAGAACTTATCACTCTCAAGGCCTATAATATCCTTAAAACGGCTGATGTGGTCCTCTTTGCCGACTCTCTAGTCCCCGAGGAAATACTACAATATTGCCCAGAAAAGGCAGAAACCATCCGCACTAGCCATCTTACCCTGGAAGAAATTGTATCCCTGATAAAAGAGAAATACCACCAGGGGCTAAAAATAGTAAGATTACACTCTGGAGACCTGTCCCTCTATAGCGCCATTCACGAACAAATCACACTGTTGGCCAAAGAAGGCATCCCCTGTGAGTTAGTGCCAGGTGTTAGTGCTTATCAAGCCGCCGCTGCTAAACTAGGAGTGGAATTGACTATCCCCTCCCTGGTGCAAACAGTCATCCTAACCCGTGTCAGTGGCCAATCCTCCCCCATCCCTCCGGAGGAACAACTGGCTACCCTCGCTTCCCATAAGGCTACTCTATGTCTTCATCTGGCCGCCAAGCATGTAACGCACTGTCAGCAGGAACTGCTACAACACTACCCCCCAGATACCCCCGTGGCCATCTGTCACCGTGTGGGCTGGCCAGACGAAAAAATAATCATTGTGCCCCTCACAGCTATGGCCCAAACTACAAAAGAATATGGGCTTACCCGCCATACTCTCTATATTATCAGTCCCGCTCTACAACCATACCATAACCTCAATGGTCATCGCTCCCATCTATATCATCCTCTATACAGACACCAGTTTAGAAACAGTTAGGCGGGTGCCCAAGGGCACATAAAAAGCGCACCCCCTACCACCAGTAACCCCACCTATAGTAACTCTTTTGCCCTTTTACTCAAAGCCTCTGCCGTTAGACCATTATAGGCCATCAACTGCCCGGCAGTGGCAGTCGTTTCCCCCCTCTTCCAGGCAAATACATCCCTTGGTAACTTACTACGCAATAATACAGGCTCTAACATAGCACTGCCACCACCAGTAACCCCAATCAGCACATCCCCCCCAAACAGATTTTCAAACCCCTCATCGTCCAAGAAAAGGCCATCCGCCGCCATGCTGCTTTCCCATGCCACATCTGTAGGCCGATACAGACGACGAGGACTAATTATCGACACCACCTTTATCCCAATTCCCTCACTTTCTAAAATCCTGGCCGCCTCCAACACCGGTTGCAGAATCATATCCCCTACCACTGCAAACACCACCATCTTTTTGCCAGAAGACTGGTGGATAACTACCCCACCCTTTTCCAACGCTTCCCTGGTTTGCTGGAAGGTGGTCAACACCGGTAGGGCTGTCTTACTGGCGGTAATAATAATCCCCTTATTCTTGGTATTTAAAGCCCACTCGTAACATACCTGAATACTGTTTGCATCGCAGGGAAAAAGGGGAAACACATTCCCATTGCGCATCATAGCCGCCAGGTAGTTTTCAATTTCAGGACGTTGGTGCGTCCACCCATTACGCCCCTGTTCCAAAGCCCCCGCCGTAAACAATGTTATAGTAGAAGGGGTTTCCCGTCTCAACTCCGCCATTGCCTGGGTGACTGTTTGCCATATGGGTAGCCCGTTTATTGCAAAAGACTCGTAGGAACACCAGAGACTGCGGCCCCCTAATAGTGCTAAACTCGCCGCCAAACCAGCACAGGCATCCTCACTCAGAGGCTCATATACCTGTCCCTCCGGTTGTTGGTAATAGGTCTCATCTACCGTGGGGTGAACAATTTTCAAACCCATGTTGACATTGTTTATCCCCGAGGCTGCATTCCCGTCGGCATTAGTAATGACAAACTTGGGATCCTTTTTGCCTACATGGACTATAATCTCCCCCATAGCCGTAGTAGCTACCTTTTTCTCCCCAACCGGGTATTCAGTAAGAGGCAATTCCCCTAATTCCGGCAAGGGATATACAAACTCTGTCACAGCCCTTTCCGAGTTTGGCCCACCCCCCGCGCGGACAAAATTAGTCCTTACCAATTCCCATGCCTCTTCCGTCAAAGCCCTTTCCCTTAGGGCATTGGCTATATAATCCTTGTCCAGACTATCCCCCGGGTAGAGATTATGGGATTTTGAGCCCGTCTTATGCACCCCTGCCCCTTTCAGTTGTTTAATAATTAACACAGTCAGACGCCCCCCCAAAGCACTTTTTGCCGCCTTGTCAGTAGCCGTCAACACCGCCTGGGTAAATTCCAAACGTTTCTCCCAGGAAAACTTAGTACTATCCACATAGTCTCCCTCCTGAGAAGCATCATCAAACTCCTTGGCATCCACCAGGATAACCTCCTTAAACCCATGGGCGCGCCAGTAAGCCATCATCTCCTCATTAGTTTTGGTGGATACCATGCTGTGATGCTCCTGGGAGTAGCCATTCCATACTAGAATAGGTAGGAAATTAGTAATGTGGGGATAGGCCGTGTTGAAGTGGGCAAAACTACTCATAACATACGGCTCCCCTAAACCCCCATCCCCGATAGTTACCGGAAAAAGAACATTAGGATGTAAAAAAGCCGCCGCCATAGCAAAATGTTGTCCTTGCCCCAATGGCCCCGCTGGATTGAGCAAACCCGGTATTTGCCCCGATAAATGCCCCAAAAGGCCGTGCATTTCCCGGAAACGCTCACTCAACTCCTCCACCGTGTATATCCCCATTTTTTCCAACGAGCGATCCAAAAACACCATACTATAAAAACCAGGAGCATGGTGTCCCACCTCTGTGATAATATTCTTGTACCCCAACATCACTAAAGCCGCTATCCCCTCTGCAATGCTTGCAAAACCCCCCGGGTGTCCTGACTCCTTGCTGGCAGTTATATGCAGCGTTAGATAACGGAGGGCGTCTGCCGCCAACAGGGTTTGATATACTGCCTTTTTATCCGTCGGCGACTCAATAGCAGTCTCATTTGGCCCTATGGCACTCTCCTTCCCATATACCTCAAAATAGGGCAGTTCCTTCTTAAAATACTGAATCCCCTTATAAAACTTCTCCTTACTCATTTCCTATTCCCTTTCTCTCCTCGCCATTGTATGTCTTCCCATTGTTACATTTTTCTGTCATATAGTCCAATAAATCCTTGATATTGGTTCAATATGTATTTGTCTATAATTATCAACCAGAAACAGGCCCGATACCCCGCCCTTGACATTTTCCCTTTAAAAAGATATAATGGTAATTGGGTGGGGGTAGTATGGCAACTTTTGTTTACTTAAAATTACTTAAATAGTAGAGTAAAAAGAACAAAGAGAAGGGAGGAAGAAGGGGCGGGGGTTACAGGGTTTTTAAGAAAGAAGAAAAAAAGGAGGTAGTACTGTAAATTAAACATTACTTAACAGGAAGAAGAAGATTAGGGAGAAGAAGAAAGGGGAGAAACAAGGAGAATAGTCAAGGGAATGGTGATAAAGCTGAGAAGAGTGGAAAGAATAATGGTGCGAGAAACAAGAATGGCGTCGCCACCAAACTCCTCCACCATAACGGCAGTATTGACAGCAGTAGGCATGGCGGTTTGTAAGACGAAGACCTGCAAGTCGAGGCCCTTAAATCCAAGCCAAATCCCCACAAAATAGGCCAGAAGAGGGGCTACCACTAGTTTTACCAGACTGGCCAAGAATTGAGTAAGATTGAAAACGAGGGTAGTACGACTCAGCTGGATGCCCAGAATAATCAAAGCAATGGGAATGGAAGAAATGCCCAACCACTCAATACTCTTACCCAAATTGAAGGGGAGGGGAAAATGAGTGACTTGAAGTCCAATGCCAGTCAACATAGCCCAAATCAAGGGGAGTCGGAAAATAGTGTTGATACTTTTGAGAAAAGACTCCCCCTTTAACATGGCCGGCAGAATACCAAAAAGCAAAATACTCGAGCCAATCATGTAAATAATAGCCCTTTGTAACCCCTCCTGTCCAAAGGCAAAGGCTACTATAGAAAGCCCCATATTTCCATTGTTAGGACAAAGAAGGATGGCAAACAAATTTCTACGAAATTCCCTTGATAACCCAAAAATCCTACAAAAAAATACTATTGCCCCATATAGAATTAAAGATATAATGGCATAGCCCAACAAAAAACCTATGCCCACACCCCCAATGGGGCTGCGATAAAAACTGTCAGTTACCAACGCCGGCGCTAAAATATAAACACTTAGTTGAGATAGGGTACTTGAGTCTAACTCTAATCTTCTCCCTGCAATATATCCTAATACAATTATAAACCCAACCGGGACAACTGCCTGAAGGATAACAGTCATAGAGCTACAAAAAACTACAAATTCCCTAAGGCTGGCACTCCTGTGCCCCCAGGATGTACAATAATCCTATAGTGAAAAAGAAGAACAGTGGTAACCAGAGTGACTGTTTCACCCGCAAAAACCGGCACTTATAGTCAAGTCCCAGATAGTTTCGGCAGATTTGGCAAATACGGCGGTAAGTATGTCCCAGAAACCCTGATGCCCGCCCTAGCTGAACTAGAAGCCGCATATAATAAGTACAAAAACGACCCAGACTTCCAATCTGAATTAAACCAACTACTAAAGGACTACGTGGGGAGAGAAACCCCCCTCTATTTTGCCGAAAGACTTAGCCAACACTACTCCCGCCCCCAAGACGGATTCTTCCCCCAAATCTACCTCAAAAGAGAAGATTTAAACCATACAGGGGCCCATAAAATCAACAACGCCCTGGGACAAGTGTTGCTGGCCAAACGGATGGGCAAGAAAAGAATTATAGCCGAAACCGGTGCCGGACAACATGGCGTCGCTACAGCCACCGTTTGCGCCCGTTTTGGCCTAGAGTGCGTCATCTACATGGGCATACAAGACATGGAAAGACAAAAACTTAACGTATTTAGGATGCGTTTATTAGGTGCTACGGTTAAACCCGTGGCCACCGGCACCGGCACCCTCAAAGACGCCACCTCTGAGGCCATCCGCGACTGGGTCACCAATGTGGAAAATACCCATTATATCCTAGGCTCCGTCGCTGGCCCTCACCCCTATCCCATGATGGTAAGAGACTTTCATCGCGTCATCGGTAGAGAAACCCGAAAACAGTGTCTGGAAAAATGGGGTGGCCTCCCCGACATCCTCATGGCTTGTGTTGGCGGTGGCTCCAATGCTATGGGACTATTCTATGAGTTTGTAGATGAGCCCTCCGTCCGTCTCATCGGCGTCGAAGCTGCCGGCAGTGGCATCGAAACCGGAAAACATGCCGCTACCCTTACTCACGGTAGCCCCGGCGTCCTACATGGAGCCCTTAGTTACCTTTTGCAGGATGAGGAGGGACAAGTGTTAGAGGCCCACTCCATCAGTGCCGGCCTAGATTACCCCGGTGTTGGCCCTGAACACAGCTATTTGAAAGATATTGGTAGAGCGGAGTACTACTGCGTTACCGACCAGGAAGCCCTCGCCGCTTTCCAACTAGTCTCCAGGCTAGAAGGCATTATACCAGCCCTCGAAACGGCCCACGCCTTTGCCTATCTAGAAACCCTTTGTCCCCAGCTGCAAGGCAACCCCAGGATTATTATAAACTGCTCCGGCCGAGGCGACAAGGATGTCCAAACCGCTGCTAAGTATCTCGAAGGCCTTGAACTATAATTTCCAACCATAATCCCCCCTTTTGCCCCTGGAACCTGTTGCCCCGATTTTAGCTACAATGGGAAAAGACAGTAAGTATAACTACCTGGGGATAAGTCTCTAAGAGTATGGATAAAAAGTGGGAAAACCCTGTCCTCTCCGACAGAGAGTTGGAAATAATTGAGTTGGTTGCTACTGGCCTCACCAATCAAGACATTGCCAAAAAACTAGACATCAGCAAACGGACAGTGGACAACCACATCAGCAATATCCTTACCAAAACTAAGACCGAAAACCGTGTCGAACTAGTCCGCTGGGCACTACAATGGGGTAAAATCTGTATCGACCAGGTCAACTGTTGTAGTCTCCCACGCCGTGAGGACTCCTAACCCCTCATATCTTTCTCTAAACTATATACTACCAGCCCTCTGTCCCCTCCTCCCCCTTGAAAGGCCCAATAATATTCCTCGTAATCCACCCCCCATAAAAACCACCCGGCTGCGGTTTTACCCTCTCCCCATTCACATAACACCCATCCATTAATCCCGCATAAAAGGCTATATACCCCGCTATCTCCTTAAACCCACTCGTGGGGTTTGGGTAGCACCACGCCGCACGCCTCGCTCTTTTTTCCCCTACCACTACATCATAATAATGGGCAATCCCCTTCCACTCGCAAAAGGAATGCCCCCCACAAGGCTGTAGATGCTCCATTCTAATGTCTACAGGCGGTATATAGTACACCGGCGGATGGGACGTCTCCAATACCCTTAAACTCTCTTTGGTGTCGGCTATCCTTTGGCCAGCAAAAACCACCTCTATTCTCCCCACAAACCTCTCCACCCGTGGCGGCCGAGGATAATCCCACACCCACTCCTCTCCCGGCTTCAATGGCGGGCGTTTCCTTCTGTCCACCATAACCCTTTTTCCCTATTTTACCTCCTCTTCCCCATTGTTGCCACCACCGGGGCTATCTTCTTCTTCTTCCGCCTTGTCCATTGCCCTCAAAGCCTTTTCAAATTGCATCCTCTGTTCCGCATTACGCAAGAAGTACCCACTCATCATTGCCGACGCCAGCAGTCTCCCTAGATTCTCTCTACTGGTGCTTACCACTACCCCAAAATGCTCAGAGGGTAGAGTACCCAACATCCCAATTATATTACGTTCCATCAGTTGAAAAACCTCGGGAGATTGTGGCTTCGACAACTGGCTTATAACCTCTGGACTAAGGGATTGGATGTACTCCAACAGGCTATTGTGTTGTGCTTCCCCTTGGTAGTAGAAAAATCTATTAGGATTGTTACCCGTGTAATTCATGTTCATAACTACTCCCCCTCTACTCTTCCCAAATCTACTCCTACTTACAATCTAGCAACTCTAAAAGGAATTTGACCTGGGTAAAACCGAACTAAAATTGTCGTTTTTTCCTCCCTCTTTCCCAGTAAAACTTTCTCTCATTGTATTTCCGCCTTCATCCTCTCTAAAGTGGCCCGCAGTTGTTCAAACATTTTGTCCGGAGTTAGACCAAACTGACTCAAATGCGTCTTTAATTGTTCAATACTCATCCTTGCCATAAAATCGTCCGACAATTCAAAACGCTTTAGGAATACCTTATAACGCTCCATTATTTCTTCCATTTTTTCTATATAAATCTTCTTGCCCTCCCGATCAAATTTGCCATAATTGGCACCTAATTTTACGAGGGCTTGATAATCCTCAAACAATCGTTTGGCCTCTTGTTGTACTACCTCTGAATCAAAAAATCCCATAACTACCCCTTACTTACCACTGCTAATAAATAACAACCAGCCCTACATTTCTATTATAAAATTGTCAATATCATTTTCCCACATACGGATTTCCGAAAACTACAAAAACATGTCCCCCTTTTATGGCAAAAAAAAGGCAATAGCCATTGTCCTCGCCCTCTTGGGTACTGTTACACCTATTGGCGGTTTACATAAATTTTATCTCGGCCAGCCCCTCTGGGGTGTTCTTTATCTACTCCTAGCTTGGCACAGTCCTATGGTTCGTGTCGCCTGTGCCATTGATATTATAATCTATCTGTTCTCCCCTCTCTTCCCTTTCCCTCCCCACCAACAGCCTCCTTCTCCCTCCCACCTTACAGAGGCTGCCAATGCCATTAGAGAATTAGAAAGGCTACGTCAGGAGGGGTTGATTTCCGAATACGAGTTTGAGCAAAAACGTCGTCAGCTACTCCAGTAGTACTTTTTTTACCAATCCATCCCTTCCCTATTGTACCCCCACCTCACGTCCACCACTGCCAAATACCAGTATACTATCATCTCCTAGTGGCTCCCACCCCACATCAAAGCCTAAATTCCATGCTATTTGTCTTGCCTTTCTAAACACTTGAAAACTGTCAGGCCTTACTATAAAAGCAATATAATTCTCCCTAGGATTTAATTGTTTCAAGAAATCGACAAACTCCGAATTTTTACCCCCTAATTCCCTTAGTGTTTCCCCTTTTACTCCCTCCTTTGGTTGAAAGACTATCCCCCCATTCCCTCCTATGGTTACCACATACTCCCCGCTGTCTACATAGAAACTTTTTATTCTCTCCAGTCTGCTACTCATACATAGTTGATACTCCTCGGCTTTTCTTAGATAATACTCATACATATATTCCGGAACATTTGGCTCAATTTCTGGCCTCTCACAGGAAGGTAAACTAGCCGTAAGTTCATTTATTTTTTCCTCGACAACCGGCGCGCTAATTAGAAACACCTGGTTATTCCTCAGTTCAAAAAATTTCGGACTCTTATTGGTTTCTTTTCGGAGGGGAGTGCGAATTGTTGGGCCCGATTCTACTGCTAATAAACTTACAAAAAGACCAATGAACATTAGGACTCCCACTGTATTTGTTAAAATGTCCAAAAAGGAATCTAAATTTTGACTCGGTTTTTCTATTCTCCTGTTCCCTCTACTCCTCATATATTCTCCGGTAATTGCTATTTTATTTTACATTTATCTCCCAGTCTTCGTCAATGGGCTCGTAGCCTATGTCTATTTTTTCTCGTTCAATTATCTCCCTAACCTTTTGGAAAACCCCTATGCCCTTGGGTCTTACCGCTACTATAATGTACTCCTTATTCCTGTTCAATTTTACCTCGTTAATAAGTCGTAACAAACCAGAATTAGGACTGTTTAAGCTACTGGCAGACACAAATTCCCTACTGGGGTAGACTACCACTCCATCCTCTCTACATTCGATATAACGGGGGGTTTTTACCTGGTTGTTTCCCCTGTCAGCTTTGGCAACAATAGTCACCTGTTTTCCCCCACTAAAAGTTTGACTACTGATGACGATAATTAGCAAAATTAAACTGCCAATAGTGCAAGCTAAAACAGACAGAAAGGGAAACAATTCTAATTCGGCTTTTTGATAATTTCTTCTTCTCCTGCCCATAACAATACTACTTCTCAATCTGTTCCACTAAACGGATAATTCTCGGCTTACTTAACTCCTCCAATGTGGGTTTTAATTCTCCGATTTTTTCCTCCAGGTTTGCCATGGTTTTCTGGATGTCATCCAGGTGTTGTAGCAGGTGAACTATCTGTTCTAAACTAGTCCTAAGAGATTGTAACTGGGCAATTTTATCACTGGCCTTTTCCAGAGAAGTGATCCTTTCAGAGAGGGTATCCGAAATTTGGTTTAATTGATTGACAATGCTTTGAGAAGCCTGAATTAACTCTTGACTGCTAGCCCGATGATTTTCCCTGAGTAAATCTACCAGTTGTTCAATCTTATTGGCCACTGAATTGCTGATGTAGTTTTGGTGAGTAAGACCCTCCAAAAAATTGGCCCTGTCTGCCAAAATAGTACTGTTTATTTCCCGAATAGACTGCAGCAATAATTGTTCCTGAGAATAGATATTTTGAAACTGCTCCATAAATTTTTCTACCAGATTTTTAGCCGCTTCTTGGGCATACTTTTCTGCGGGAGAAATCAATTCCTCAGCGGTAGGCAAAGCTTGTTTGACAGTGGCAATTAAATCCTCTTTCTTGGGGAGATTTTTATCTAGAGTATCTGTGATGGTAGTGACAATTAACTGGGGGGAAAGGGAGTCATTTTCTGATTCCGATTTTTCTTGTAAAAGAGGCAAAACACAGTCATTAATAAAAATATCCGTAGCTAGAAGCAAATTTGATTCCATCTTTTCCACCAAGACTAAAGGAATCATCACCGCCACACTCAACAGCAGGGCTAAGAGGGTAGTATCAAAAGCTACAGCAAGACCACTGGTAACAGTACTAATACCCTCTTTAATCTGTTCAATATCTGCAGTATTATCAAGAAAACCAGTAAAGCCACTAACAGCACTACTAATGCCCAACACTGTACCAATAAAACCTAACAGGGGAATAGCCCAAACTAGGATTCGCGGCACAGCATAAGAAGCCTCAGAGGCGCTAATATAAAAAGAAGAATCGTCCAAGGCAAAATCAGTAACGGCTTTACGACTACCAGACTCGATATAGGCGGCAATAATTCTTCCTAGACGATTGGTTATCATGGTGTCAATGTCATACAAATCCTCCCGCAGACGGATTAGTTGTACCGATTTGTGATTGCGGAAGGAGAATTGTCCTATTTCGTTTTCCACATTTTTTAATATTCGTTTTTCTCGGCCAATTTTTAAGTATTTGTCTATAGTAATTGCCAAAACTAAAAAAGCACAGAAAATGGTTATATGTTGAGTGAATCCTCGCTCTAATAACAAGGAACCTATGTAGCTTTCTTTTAAAAACGCATAGAGGACAATATACAGCAAAATAGTGGCTATTAGAGCCCCGGATATGGTAGCAAAAAAGTTAATGTCTAATTCCTGGCGTTTATTTTTTTTTTGAACCATAATCTGTCACTGAAAATAGCTGGGATACTATTTTATAACAAGGTCTTCATATTCTGGACAAAAGAAACATAGATGGGAGATAATTAGAACGGGTGACAATCCTCAATGACAAAGAAAAGGATACAGGGGAAACAAAAAGGATTGCACCGCCAAGAAAAAGCCAGTGAATTTAAGATTTTGAGCAATGAAAAGGATAGGAATAATTGGTGGTGGACAGTTAGCCTGGATGATAGGATTGGCGGCGCCTCAGGAGGGGGTGGCTATTTGGGTACAAACTCCTAGTAAGGACGATCCAGCTGTAAGTGTAGCAGAAGGAGTCATTCTGGCAAATTTAGCCTGTGTGGAAGCTACGGCCAAACTGGCACAACACTGTGATGTTATCACCTTTGAAAACGAGTTTGTGGACATAGAGAAGTTGAAGTCACTAGCTAGTCAGGGAGTTTGTTTCTACCCCCGTCTAGAAAGCATTACCCCCCTGTTAGACAAATACCAACAACGGACATTTCTAGCCTCCCTGGGTTTACCTTTGCCTCGGTTTAAAGCCTATGAGAAACCGGAGGATTTCCAGGATTTTTCTTTTCCCCTGGTGTTAAAGGCCCGTCGTCACGGCTATGATGGACAGGGTACAGTCATTATAGAGTCTTTTTCCCAACTCAGGAAAGCCCTAGCCAGCTTTAAGGATACTCCTCTACTGATAGAAGAGTACATCCCCTTTGAGAGGGAATTGGCAGTAATTGCCGCTCGTAGTCTTAACGGTGACATAAAAATTTATCCTGTAGTACAAACCTATCAAAGTCAACAGATATGTCGCTGGGTTTTGGCGCCAGCCCAGCTAGAAACAAATCAGGTACTACAAATAAAACACATAGCTGAAAAGATACTTGTGGCATTAGACTATGTAGGGGTGTTAGGGATTGAGTTTTTCTTGACAAAAGAGGGCAAGATTGTAATCAACGAAGTAGCACCTCGTACTCATAATTCTGGCCACTACACAATTGTAGGGTGCGAGACTTCCCAATTTGCTATGCAGTTGCAGGCAATTACAGGAAGGAGTCTGGGGGAAACAAAACTGAAAAGTGATGGGGTGTTGATGATTAATCTGTTGGGTAACAAGTGGGGCAAGGAAGAATACTTGTCTGAAAGGGAGGAAATTGAAAGGCTGGGAGGAGTAATTCATTGGTATGGCAAAAGTGAATCTCGTCCAGGTAGAAAATTAGGGCATGTAACCTTCTTACTAAAGGCGGATAGTAGGGAGAGTCTAGACGCACAGGCACAATCTTTAATCCAAAAAGTGGAAACCATCTGGTATGGGGATAGTAGGCAGGCATAAACTGGGGAGGAGAATAGGTGTCTTTTGACAACATATGTAAACTGTTAGCCCAAACCTATCCCCTCTGTTTCGCACAATGGTTGCTGGCAACGGAGGTAAAGGAGGCAGTGGTATTAAAA
>JAUQQP010000022.1 GCA_030549855.1 Cyanobacteriota bacterium SRBZ.bins.94.201705 | reverse complement strand
TATTTGATTATTTTCTTTTAATTTAAGGCCAATTCCTCCCTTTTTATTATTTCTTGTACTTTCTTTAATTTCTGCTGATAATCTGAGAGAAGTTCATTTTTTTCTCGAGAGGCACTACTGTTAACAGGGATGGAAGACAGTTGAGCGATAGCCTTTTTCCATTTTGACTCCAAATCTTTTAGTTTTACCAGATTGTCCACCTGTTGCAAACTTTCGGCTTCAGAGGCCAGTCTTTTTGCAGTAGCCAGGATTTTTTCTGCCCTCACCTCGGCATCTATTTGTGCCTTTGTTAATTCTAATTGTTTTTGATACTCGGCAATCTTTTTGTTTTTTACCTCCTGGAAATAGGAAACATCTATCTGGTTTAAAAAATCCACTGCCTGTTGCCAATATTGTTGAACAGTTTTCCATTCTGTCAGGGAGAGAGGAAGATTTAAGGTCATGTTTCTAGCATAATTGGCGGAAATATCTGCCTTTTCAAACAGGTCCAAATTTTCTAAATAGCCACGGTATTTTCCTATGATTGTCTCTGCCTCCCTGTGGTATTTTGACCAAGGGGGTATGGCTTGCAAACGTTTAATTTGGGTTACTATTTCCTTTTTCAATATCTCAATTTCTTCTCGGGAAAAGCCCTGATTATTAACCCTGGCAAGTCGGAAGTCTATATCACTATCGTTTATTAAAACACAGTCTCCTAACACACAAGGGCGAGTAAGATAGTAAGTGATTCCCGCAGTTAACAAACCAAGCAAGCCCAAAGCAAAGACTAAAATCCCTGAGAAGTTAGCCAATCTTATGGAGAGGACATAACCTTTTTTTTTAGAGGAATTTTGTTGGAAAAAACGGCGATTGTCTTCCTCAAAGCTGTAGAAATAGACCCGTTCAGGTTGATGGAAATCCCGGATAATAAAATTGTCTAATATCTGATGTTTTCTGATAACTTGTACAATCAAATCTAAAATAGTTGGTAATTCCTCTTCTTTATAGTCATAGATAGAGACAAAGAGGACATTACAGCCATTTTCCTCAAGGATTTCACAAGAGAAATTGAAGGGGACAAATTGCTCCACAAGGGTACTAATATCCCGGGCCAGCTCATCGGCAGTAATACCTAGTCCAGAGGCGGTTTTCAGTAGCATAAAATATATCAGATTACTCCCCAGCCAGAGGAACAATATTGTTGTTAAAATGATACAATCGAGGGAGGACAATTGTCCACGGAAACAAAGAAATGATATTACTAGGGAACAAAAACAAAAAATAAAATAGTCATGGTAGCAAAATTGGCCGAAGAAATATTATCATTTATTGTTAGAGCTACTGTGTAAACCAATAAGGACTAGGAATAGGGATTTGTGTTATATCTGGCAGAGGTAAAAGGACAAACAAGAGCCTTTGTGACAGGGGCATACAGGACAGAGTTGAGACTGCTGGCAGCCCAAACAGCAGAACAAACATGGAATCCCATGGGCGGTGAGGAAGTGGTCGTAACAGAGGCCATAAACGAACCGACTACAAGGGGCACCCTTTATATCCTCAACCTGGACGCCCAAAAACAACTCCTGTCTCAGCCCGAATTAGCAGGACAGAGGATTGTCAACTATCTCCGTCACTTCTCCCGGGTGTTAGAAAAGACAAAAGCCCAGGAGGAAGAGATAGAAGCATGGAAGAATTCTCTGAGAATACAGGGAGAGGAAATAGCCCGTCGTCAGGCGGAATTAGATTTGCAACAACAGCTAATACAGCAGCAGAAGGAAGAATTAGCCCGTCTGGAGGAGGAAAAGGAGAAACTAGCGGGCGCCTGGGAACAACTTAGACAACAACAGGCGAAAAACAACGAAAACAAGGCTCTGTTAAGGGAGCTTATCACAAAAGTCCAACAGGGAAGCTACAGCGAGGAATTACAATCCCAGTCGCTGGCGGCCATAGAAACACAAACAGAAATACTAGAAAAGCTACAACAAAGACTATCACAGGAAAAGGCAAAACTGGCACAAAAACAGGAGCAATTAGCGGCAAAAGAGCAAGAATTGGCCCAAAAGAAGGCAGAAACTCTAGAAATCCAGCAAAAACTCCAACAAGCCCTCCTGAGTCTGCAGTTACAACAACAGGCTTTGACGGAAAAAGAAGAGGCGTTGAAATATGTAGTTAACGCGTTGGAAGTACTGGAAGGAATAAGGCAAGATATAGTCTACCTGATGGATGAGGAACAAACTACTGTAGACTGTCAACAATTGGAAAATATGCCCATTGTGGATTTGGAGGAAAGGTTTAACAACCTGAAACAAGAAACTGATAAATTGGTAGAGTTTGTTAACATGCAGGAAGAAGAGTTGGCTTTACAGGCAGAAGAGGTAAGGGAAATACGGAAAAAACTGGCAGTAGCTACAGAAAGAGAGCGCCCCTCCCTAGAGGAAGAATTGGCAGATGCCCAGGAATCCTTGAAGATGTTAAATGAGACATTGGTAGGACAGAGGAAAAATTTACGGAAACAGCAAAGAATCCTCAATGAACACCTGAAAATCCTCAGTCGCCGTAAGGGAATTGTGGAAGTAGATTTTAGGGAAACTATTAGTCTAAAGCCGCTAAAAGAAGAGGTAGAATTACAAAAAGAGCTTTTAGGACAAAAAAGAGAACAAATAACGGCTGAATTAGCTGTATTTCGGGAAAACAAAGCCCAATTGGAGGCAGAATACAACAAACAACAACAACTTTACAGTCAGGCGCAACAACAACAGGAGGAGTTGGAAAGGCAATGGCGACAACTATATGGGGAGGTGATTAGGGGAGAAACAGTGGTAACCCTGCTAGAAGAAAGTCTCCCCTCCTTGCAGGCTTGTCTGCAGGATATTAGGGAGTCTGTCGCCCATACCAAACCTCCCACTGAAGTCGTGCAACTATTGCGGGAAATTGAGGCTACACTCTAAAATACAGTAGAAACACAGTGAAAACCTTTACTTATCTTTTTCTTTTTCTTGTCTGTTTTCTCCCACAACCAAGAGTCTGGGCAGAGGGAGAGAAAAATCCTTCTTCTGCAGCAGAGGAATTGGACTTGCCCCAGGGTATTATTGACAACAGCCCGGTAATTCAAAAATGGCTCAAACAAATCCCTGACGTAGCCAAGGAAATTCGCTACACCCCCAGTTTTAAAACCCTTTTGCGCTTCGGTTATAGCCAGTTTCCCTCCTCCCACCACACTGGCGGTTTTTCCTTTGCCATAGAAGACTTGTTTATTGCCAATACCCCCCTTACAGTTAGTGCCCAATACAGCCAAAACTTTGAGGAGGCTTCTAGGAAACAAAAACGACAAACCGCAGGAGGCACTATCCAATACTACTTACTTCCCCTAGGAGAATATGTGAATGTGGCACCCCTAGTGGGCTATAAATACATCAAAACCGGTGACTATGTCACAGAGGGTTTAAATGTGGGCATCAAACTCAAATTAGCCCTATCCCCGGGTGGTGGTGGCGACTTGTCAGTAACTCAGAGTTTTCTTTCCCCCATCAGTAGTGATGAGGTGGGCATGACGGAAATTACTGCCGGTTATGCCCTCACCAAGAGTGTAAGGCTTTTCAGTGGCATCGGTTGGCAAAATTCCCCCAAACGGGCTGACTCCCAGGTTACTGTGGGATTAGAATTGCTTTTAAAATAAATCCCTATTCGGGGGATAGAGACAAGCCCTATCCCTTGGGGATAGAGACAAGCCCTATCCCTTGGGGATAGAGACAAGCCCCATCCCTTGGGGATAGAGACAAGCCCTATCCCTACTGCTATAAATCCCTGGGACGGTGGAAAAATAAATATAATAGTTTTCAACTACCACTGTGGGACTATGAACCAGGGCGAATTATCCAAGGGGGACATACTAGTACAAAGGTACCTCATAAAAGAAAAAATCGGCGTGGGGGGCATGGGCACTGTTTATAAAGCCCAGGATTTGGCCTGTAAAAATCAAAATGTGGCGGTGAAGGTGTTTTCCCGTGCCCTAGACGACATGAAAATGCTAAAACAGTTTCAAAAGGAGGCTACTATTTGTGCCCTTTTGTCTGAGAGAAGTGAAAACATCGTCAGGGTTACCGACTACGGCATCGACGAGAATAGGGTGCCCTTTTATGTTATGGAGTTGCTAGAGGGGGAAAATCTGGACGACTATATCGATGTCCATGATATTACCCTTGAACAATTTATAGACTTTGTTTGTCAAATCTGTAGGGCAATGGAAACCGCCCACAACGGTATTTTCTTTGAGGGGGAAATTTGTCCCATCATCCATCGGGACCTTAAACCTAGTAATATTTTTGTGGTAGAAACGAAAATAGGTAAACAACTGATTAAAATCCTAGATTTTGGAGTTGCAAAAATCCTAAAAGAAGGGAATGAAAAACAAACAGAATTTATGGGCACACCCAGATATTCTTCCCCTGAACAATTAGAAGGGAAAAAATTGGACAATCGCTCCGATATTTACAGTCTGGGGATGATTATGTATAGACTTCTTACTAAGAAATATCCTTGGGATTTAGAGGTGGATTCCCCTGCAGAATGGTACAAGGCTCATACTACCAGGAAACCTAACCCCTTCCCTCCCCATTTAAACATTCCCATCGAACTAGAAAGACTAGTACTAAAATGCCTAGAAAAGGCCCCAGAAAATAGGCCACAAAATGTAGGCGAGATTATCCAAAAATTAGAATCTATCGGCCGAAAATTGCAGGCAAATAAGTCTAGGTCTTCCTCTCGCGACACCAAGGGGACTCTTTTTAAAATTCAGTCCAGGGAGCAATTTCTATTGTCTAATACCTGGCCTAATACCATGCCAAAACAAAAAATCGTTTTTCCTCGCCTCGTTACCTATGAGGATAAACCTCTGCCTACCATCTGTGCCATGTTGGAAACAGCAGATATTGAAAAACGCAAAAATAACATCCGTTACAGTCAATTTCTCTTTCAAAGTTATCCCCATCCAATGATTTTATGGGTGACTGCCCTTTATAGTCCTCAAGATGGGCCTCGCTGGCTGCCTTGTTATATCGATTTAAAAACAAAAGCGGGTCAACAAATGATTAATGCTTTGCTAGAATTAAAAGAGTATTTTGTCCTTTTATTTTCCTTAGAACCGCCTCACAATTGTCAACATGTTTTGTCTTTTAAGGTTTTACTAAAACAGAGAACTAACCTTAAACAATGGATGTCGGTAAGTAACATGATAGCGGTGAAACATCACGATGAAGCCATTTTTAGTAAGCGGAAACTTAAACAGGATTTGGAACTATTAAAACCTAAAATCGTCATGGAGCTAGAAAAAACTAATACCATGGAAGTATATGGCTAATCAGAATTGATCTTCCATTAACTTCCCTTCCATCATCCTGATAAGTTTGGCCGTATCTGCCTCTCCATCTGAATCCAATGATGGTCCCATTGTTTCTAATATATGTCCCTCTTTGCTGAGTAAAAATTCCAGGTATTTTTTGTTATAAAATGCTGGCAAGAAATGAGGATTAATTTTTAAGATATTCTCGTAGGTAGCCAAACACTGTTTATAAAGGCCCAAATCCGCCTGGAGAATTGCTAAATTGTAATAGCTGGGGATGTGGTTGGGATTCAACTCCAGGGCTTTTTTGTAGTATTCCATTGCTTTCTGATACTGACTCAGCTTTTGATAAATCACTCCCAGGCTATAATAGGCTGAATACAGATGAGGGTTTAGTTTTATGACATGTAGATAATCCTCAATGGCATTATATTTATCTCCCAAACGATAGTAAACAGCAGCGCGGTTATAAAAGGACTGAAAAAAGCTGCTATCTATCTGAATAGCAATGGTATAATCTTCCAAAGACTGGTTTAAATTGTTCAGTTTTGCATTAATAAAACCCTTGTAAAAGTAGGGGAAAAAACTTATGCCAGCCAGACTAATTTCTTCGTTAAAACATTCCAATGCCTCCTTGTATTTCCCCAATTGAATATAAATCACCCCCAACAGGTGATAGGTAAGATGATGGGAGACATTAAAATCTAAAACTCTTAAACAATCACGAGTGGCGAGAAAGAGGTTACCCAATTTATAATGACATAATGCCCGGAAAAAGAAGAATTTGTACTCCTGTCCTCCGGCGTTAAAATCGTCTAATTGTTGGCTTACCAGCAGGTTATCTATCAGGGCAATGGCATTTTTATATTCTCCTTGTTTAATAAAAGTTTTCAATTCTTCAAGGTGGTATTTTTCCTCGCGAAGAATATCATTTAAACAATAGGGGAAACCAGCCATGTAAAACAAATCCTCTGGCCGTAAAATCAAGTGAGGTGGGTTTTTATCTGGCTGGCAGAGGGGTATACCCTTGTTGTTCAAAATTTTTTTAGGTAAAAAGCCCAGAAAAATCAAAGAATAATACCCAGGTTTTTTGGAAGAATTCTTAGGCAATAAACAGAAGATAAAGAGATGATTTTGTTCGTATTCCTCCCAAGAGATAGTGAGAGATCTATTGGAGATACTACCAGGGTAGCTCTTGACACACACCCTAAATTTGTGATTCTGTTTTAGTACAAAGGAGTTAATTAAAACATCAAATCTTTGAAAATCGGCAGGAAAATGGGGTGTAAAATTGGGCAACAAAAGGTCACCAAAACAGGATAAGATAGCGGCGACAACCAGTTTCTGATAAAACAGAACTGTAAAGACTTTCTTATAGTCAGAATGACAGTTAAACTTGTCAACTATCTTGGCAGTGTCTAAATGGGATTCGCGAATAGCAGTCCGAATAAAGCCACTGTCGAAGGTGATAACCTCGCTAAAAATCCCCGAAAAATGACTGGGCTTTTTCAACAAATTGCCTTTTTGTAGGCGGAGACAAAAATCTTGCTGCTGTTGTTGTAACAGGGTAAAATAGTCCATTACTAGCCCGAGGTAACAAAATTAGCATCCATCAGCCGCCGTTAAGGCTATTGTAGTCCAAATGCCGAGCAAGTGATTAGGTATTAAAAAAAAACAGTTGATGGAAAGGGGCGCCAATGGTAGGATAGGGCGATAGGTGATTTGCAGGAAGTGGAAGTAATTAATGGCGCAAGATTGGTCTGAAATATTAAAACAACTATTGGAGAAACAGTCTTTGACTCTATCCCAGGCAGAGGATTTAATGAGGGGATGGTTGAATTCAGAAATCCCCCCGGCATTATCTGGTGCCATTCTAATTGCGCTACAGACTAAGGGGGTAAAGGGAGAGGAATTGGCGGCAATGGCAAGGGTGTTGTTAACAAAAGCCTACGATGACAAAGCAACAGGGCAACAGGCGGAAACAATCCATCATCCACAACCAGTAATCGACACCTGTGGCACCGGGGGGGATGGGGCTTCTACCTTTAATATATCTACAGCAGTGGCCTTTGTCTGTGCCGCCGCTGGGGTAAAGGTAGCTAAACATGGCAATCGCTCTGCTTCCAGTAGGGTAGGCTCTGCCGATGTGTTAGAATACCTAGGGATAAAGCTAAACGTGCCTGCAGAAGTGGCAAAGGCAGCCCTAGAGGAGGTGGGTATTACCTTCCTGTTTGCCCCAGGTTGGCATCCTGCCATGAAAGCCGTAGCCCCTCTTCGCCAGGAGTTGAAGGTGAGAACCGTTTTCAATCTGTTAGGTCCTCTGGCAAACCCATTGTCCCCCACAGGGCAGGTATTAGGGGTGTATGATAGCTCATTGATAGAACCAATGGCAGAAGCACTAAGACTGTTGTCTCGGCAAAAGGCTATAGTAGTCTACGGGAGAGAGAAACTAGACGAAGCGGGTTTAGCAGATGTGACAGATGTGGCTTTTGTGGAAGGAGAGAGAATCGAAAGAGGTACAATTAATCCTGTGGAATTGGGGCTAACCGCCGCACCCCTTAGTGCCTTGAGGGGGGGGGATGTGAGGGAAAACGCCGAAATCCTCACCAAAGTATTACAGGGGAAGGGCACAAAAGCACAAACAGAGGTCGTGGCATTAAATGCTTCACTAGGGTTACAGGTAGGAGGGATTGTGCCTCTAAAGAATCATCAGGAGGGGATTAAACAGTCTCTGGAAATTTTGGCAAGTGGGGAGGCTTGGCGAAAACTCCAACAGTTGGTGGATTTCTATAAACGGGAAAAAACATAAGAGAAACTGGGACAGGTTTATAGTCTCCCTAGTAATGCCCCTAAGTTATAATCAAGCTCGGTATAATTGATTAGAATATACTAACTCCTCATGATAAAGACCATTGAGAGGACCAGGGGGGTTTTTAAAGAATTCTATATTTGTTTTACTTATATACTGGAACTAGAGTGCCACCTTTTCCTGCCATGAATAATGAAGTGGATTTGAATTTTACGGAGCGATTGCTAAGTGCTACACCTAAGAGTAAATCGGCCAGTCACAATCCGCCAGCGGGTGTAGTCAAAAAAGCAAAACCAAAAGAAGAATCACCGGAGATGGAAGTCAATAAAATGTTTGCCTGCAATGTAGCGCAAATAAAGGTAGTGGGTGTGGGCGGCGGTGGCTGTAATGCTGTGAATCGCATGATAGAAAGCAACCTAGTGGGGGTGGAATTTTGGCAAATCAACACCGATGCCCAGGCATTGGCACAGGCAAAAACCAGTTATTGTTTGCAAATCGGCCAAAAAATAACCCGTGGCTTAGGTGCCGGTGGAAACCCTGCCATTGGCCAGAAGGCGGCAGAGGAATCCCGGGATGAGATTGCCAAAGCCCTGGAAAATACGGACTTAGTTTTCATCACTGCGGGGATGGGGGGTGGTACTGGCACCGGTGCGGCACCTATTGTGGCGGAAATTGCCAAGGAGATGGGCTGTCTTACCGTGGCAGTGGTCACTAAGCCTTTTACATTTGAAGGGAGACGTCGTACAGCTCAAGCGGAAGAGGGGATCAGGGCTTTAGAAGACAAGGTAGATACGTTGATTGTCATTCCCAACGACAAACTGTTGGCGGTAATACCCCCAGAAACGCCCTTACAGGAGTCTTTCCGCATGGCTGATGATATTCTCCGGCAGGGGGTACAGGGGATTTCTGATATTATTACCATTCCCGGCTTAGTGAATGTGGACTTTGCTGATGTGCGCGCCGTGATGGCCGATGCTGGTTCAGCTTTAATGGGCATTGGCATTGGTTCAGGCAAATCCAGGGCAAAAGAGGCTGCCATTGCTGCTATTTCCTCTCCCCTCATTGAGACTTCTATTGATGGGGCTACTGGAGTAGTTTTAAATATCACAGGAGGGAAGGATTTAACCCTCCACGAGGTGAATGCGGCGGCAGAGACCATATATGAAATAGTGGATCCTAATGCCAATATAATCTTTGGGGCGGTAATAGACGAAAAGATGCAGGGAGAGGTAAGAGTGACGGTAATAGCTACCGGTTTTTCGGGGGAAAAGAAGGCAGCAACCCCCACCACCTCTACCCCCATTCAGACACCTCCCACCATCCAAAAAACCCTCCCTAAGAGGGAGGAAAACGAAAACAAGAGTGAAGGTGAAGGGGAAACTAAACCTCTGTTAGACATTCCTGAGTTTTTACAACGTCGTCGTTTCCCACGGGGATATTAGGCCTATGGGTAATACTAATAATACTAGTATTCGGGATTATATTTTATTTACCAGAGAAACTGCTATTTATCCTCCAGACTGTAGTCTAGAGTATCTCACGTTAGGGTTGGCTAGTGAAGCGGGCGAGGTAGGAGGAGTGGTAAAAAAATATCTCAGGAAAGACTGTGATTTTGAGACGGCGAGGGAAAAGTTGAAAAAGGAATTGGGAGACGTCCTTTGGTATTGGGCTAGACTGTGTGATGAGTTGGGACTAGAGGTGGAACAGGTGTTAGCCGCTAATATGGAGAAATTGTCTGCCAGGAAGGCGAATAATACCCTCCGGGGAGACGGAGACGACCGTTGATGAGGAGGCCCATGGGGTGTATAATAACATCCCCGCATTGGTCAAGGGCCTCGCTGTAACACGATAATATGAATAGTAATTACAGAGATCCTCTGGGAGACGGGAAAAGTAGAATTGAACTGATAGGTCATCTTGGGGATGATCTGACCATTGTAAACGACGCCAGGGCCTCTTTTGAAAAAACCTCCTCGGTGTTAACGGAAAAGGACATTCGCCTAATCCACTATCTGGCCGCCCACAACCACACTAGCCCCTTTAGAGGCGTGGTTTTTAAGTTTAAAGTCAAGGCGCCCCTATTCGTCTGTCGTCAGTGGTGGAAACATGTCATTGCCAGTAATCACAACGATGAGCAGTTGGGGTGGAATGAAAAGAGTTTCCGTTATGTGGCCATAGATGACAGTGACGAGTTTTATATTCCTAAGGTGTTTCGTAAACAGTCGGCCAGTAACAAACAGGCCACGGAAGGCTTTTTACCTGCCGAAGACAATGAGAAGGCCATTGCCATCTATGAAAAACAATGTAGGGCCAGCTATGAGGCCTATAGACAACTGTTAGCATTGGGAGTAGGGAGGGAACAAGCTAGGGGGGTACTAGTGCCCTCTGTGTACACCTCCTGGGTGTGGACGGCCTCGCTGCAAGCGGTATTGCACTTTATCGACTTGAGGATGGGGGAGGGGGCGCAAACGGAAATAGCCGCCTACGCCCAGGCCATTTTAGAATTAATTAAACCCATTGTCCCCCATGCGGTGGAGGCTTGGTCAAACCACAGAAACCATCGAGGCTTTTAAAACGGTGGCGGTTAAACCAGACTGGCAATAGTCTTGTCTAGGATTTCTGCCGCCATGTCTACCTCCTGTGGAGAAACTATAAGGGGAGGTACAAATCGTACTACCTTTGGCCCTGCTGGCGCCACCAATAGGCCATTTTCCAGGGCCTTATTTACTATATCCAGAGAGGTTAAAGATACTCCCTCTCTTATTTCCAGGCCGTTAATTAGGCCCCAGCCTCGTACTTCTGAGAAAATATGGGGATACTTCTGGACTAAAGCCCGCAAACGAGTGCGTAACTGCTCACCCCTGGCCTGGACGTTTTGGAGGAGGTTCTCCCTTTCAATAGTATTCAAAACTGCTAGGGCGGCGGCACAGGCCAAAGGATTACCCCCAAAGGTACTAGCATGGTTGCCTGGTTCAAACACGTCACAGAATTGCTTACAAACCACAGCCCCAATGGGGATACCGCCAGCCAATCCCTTAGCAGTGGTGAAGATGTCCGGAGAGACACCCAGGTTTTCATAACCCCACATCTTGCCGGTGCGCCCCACCCCCACCTGCACTTCATCGAAAACCAGCAGAATGCCAGTTTCATCGCAAATCTTCCGGAGGCGGAGGAAATATTCCAAATCCCCAGGGCGCACACCACCTTCCCCCTGCAAAGGTTCAATCATAATGGCCGCCACCCGACGGTTTCCCTCATCGATATTGGTGATGGCCTCTTCCACAGCCACTATGTCATTGTAGGGGATATATTCAAAGCCAGGCAGGAGGGGTTCAAAGTGTTGGTGGTATTTGGGCTGTCCTGTGGCGCTTAGTGCCCCCATAGTGCGGCCATGGAAACTGTTTATGGTGGTCAAGATTACCGGTTGCTCTAAAAATTCTAGTACCGTGTGAGCGTACTTACGTATTAACTTGATAGCCGCCTCGTTAGCCTCAGCCCCAGAATTGCAGAAGAAAACCTTATCCCCACAGGAGTGTTCTACCAGCCACTGTGCCAGTTCTCCCTGTTCGGGGATATAGTAGAGATTGGAGACATGGTGTAGTTTCTGAATCTGTTTAGTCACCGCCTCCACTAGGGCAGGATGGGCATGCCCCAGGGTACAGGTAGCAATCCCCGCCACAAAGTCCAAATACTCCTTTCCTCCCGTATCCCACACCCGGCAACCCAATCCCCTTTCTATGGTCACTGGGAAACGACCATAGGTGTTCATCACATACCGGTTAAAAGTCTCCGGCATGTTTGTACTATACAATCCTTCACGGGTCTCTACACTCACAAGTCAATATACCCCCTATTAGACTCTGGGTTTTATTTTGCCTATTGTGTCACACTGCCGTCTAGGCCAACTGTAAGAAAAATAACAACCCCTATTGTCCCCCTTCTTCACCGACAATGGTGAAAATGAAACTGACTTTGTCCCCCTTGCCAAAGGCAATGCGATCGCCAGATTTGAGGAGATGACGAGTCCCTACTGGCAAGGGCACATAATTGATATAAGTCCCATTAGCACTGCCCTTGTCCTCAATATAAAAATTAGAACCCTCCACTATAATACAAGCATGAACCCGAGATACAATCTGGGAATTGGGAAAACCAGAAAGATCAACGTCTGGGGGGACAATCTCATTGGGTTTGCCAATATGAATTACGGGAAGAGTGGTGGGCAAGTGAATGACAAAACCCGTCTGGACATGGGTAAGGATGGCGGTGGGTGTATCCAATTGAACCTCCGTGGTATCAGTGACGTCAGCCCGTTTTAGGGGATTTGGGGGGAGGGAGGAAAATACGTCTTCCGTCGCCTCGAATGCCTCCTTCAACTCTTGGGGCGCACGGGCGAAAATGTCAGAATTGAACTCCGATTGGTAGTCTTTAGGATTGGGACTATTGTTCATCATTTTCTCCATCACAGAAAAAATCGGTAATTTTTTCAAATCAAAGGGCATTTATTAAAACCTCCCCAGCATTATTGTCTAATATCCAAATCAACTTTCCCTCGGGTTTAATCTTTTTGGCGGGATACTCGTCACTGTCGGTATCGGCACTAAACACCGCCTTGAGGGCCTTTTGTTTATTCTCCCCGGCTACCAAAAAAATTACACATCTGCTATGATTTATCAGGGGCACCGTGAAGGTCAATCTTACACTATCCCCCTTATTGCCCACCGTAATCAGTCTATCCTCTACCTTTAAAGCTGGGGTGTGAGGGAAAAGAGAGGCAGTGTGACCATCTTCCCCCATCCCCAGCAAGACAATATCAAAGGAGGGGAAACCCCTGGTTAAACCGAAGAAGTCCAACAGGTGTTTTTCGTAAAGGGCGGCGTCTTCTGTGGGGTTATTACCCCAAGGGGGGGGGTGAATGTTATCTGGGGGTAGGACGATGGAGTCCAACAATGCCTCCCTGGCCATTTTCTGGTTGCTGTCTGGGTGAGTTGGGGGCACATAACGCTCATCTGACCAGAAGAAATGTACTTTTTCCCAGGGCAAATCCTCTTTTGCCAACTGCTGATAAATGGGCCTTGGTGTACTGCCCCCTGCCAAAGCCAAAGTGCAGATTCCCCGATGGCCAATGGCACTAATGATTTCCTCCTTCAGCCGGGAAGAGGCAAAAGCGATGAATTCCTCGCCGGCGGGTAGGATATGAACCTGGTTTTTGTCATTTTTTTTAATCATTTTAATATACAGACAGCCTTTCTAAACCAGATTACGATCGGTAAGGATTTCTGCGCCAGTTTTTGTAACCAACACGGTATGTTCAAATTGGGCGGAAGGAAGACGATCTACTGTCACCACTGTCCAACCGTCTTTGAGAGTGCGAGTTTCTTTTCTCCCCATATTCACAATAGGCTCAATGGCTATGGTCATGCCGGCTTCTAGCCTCACATTGGGCAAATCCCTGGTGCGAACATTGAATACAGAAGGCTCTTCATGGAGATTACGTCCCACCCCGTGGCCAACAAAGTCTTCCACCACCGAAAAACCATTACTTTCCACATAGTCTTGAATGGCACCAGCAATGTCCATCAGATAGTTGCCCTCTTTTACCTGCTCAATTCCCTTATATAGGGCAGTCTCCGCTACCTGCATTAGCCTGAGGGTTTCCCTTTTGACTTTGCCAATGGGGAAGGTGACACAGGAATCACCGTGGAAGCCATTGTAACAGGCGCCCACATCGATTTTCACCAAATCTCCCATTTTCAGCACCTTCTTGGGGCTAGGAATTCCGTGTACCACCTCTTCATTTACACAGGCGCAAATGGTGGCGGGGAAGCCGTGATAGCCCTTAAAACTAGGTACTGCCCCCATCTGTCTAATTTTCTCTTCCGCTATGGCATCTAAATCGGCGGTGGTCATCCCCGGTTTGGCTATGGCCATCAATTCCTTCAACACGGTAGCCACTATTCTGCCTGCTACCCTCATCTGGGCTATTTCCTCAGGATTTTTAATCTCAATCCCCCTCCCCCTTTTCATGGGCGGCAGGCCTTTTGTTTTTTCCGGCCTCTGTTTTCCTCCCCTTCCCCCCCGCTTTGGCCAAAATAACAGTCCCTTAAAGTCTCTCATGATGGTCTTTTATTTTACAGAACTAGCTAGAACTTTCCTCCCCGCTGCTGCCACTTTGACGGGCATAACGGATTAAATCCTCTGGACTGAGATTAGCAACAAACTTCCTGAATTCCTCTTGTTCCTGTTCGTCTGCCTCCCGGTCTACTGGAATTGAAGCATCTAGTATTACTTCCTCCATTACCCAGATAGGACAACCAACCCGCAAGGCAAGGGCAATGGCATCACTGGGGCGGCAGTCAATATGTTGTTCTAATTCCCCATTTTTGATACAGAGTAGGGCATAGAAGGTATTGTCCTCCAGGGCATTGATAATGACCTTTTCCAGTTTCAAATTCCAGGCTTCTAGGATATTGACGATTAAATCATGGGTGAGAGGACGGGGGAAGGTCTGTTGCTCCAGGGCACAAATGATTGACCTAGCCTGATCCTGCCCTATGTAGATGGGCAAAGCACGGCGTTCCGCAGCGTCTTTCAAAAGTACTATAGGGCTGCGGGTGAGTGCATCCAGCGCGATCGCCGCCACTTTCATTTCAATCATGGGCTTCTCCCTCTCAATTAGCTGGTCAATACCTTCATTATAAAAAAATTTTCCGTCCAAAAGACGACCATGGGCACAGCGGGGAGAAGAGAAGGACAAGCCCCACTTAAGTGAAGACAAAGCCCCATCCTTACCAACCCCCACCCAGTTGTCTTATTGCCTCTTCTACCTTGTTTTGGTATTCCTGTAGACTAATCTGTCCTTCTGTGGCTTCGACGGTGATTTTTATTTTTTCAAATTTTTTACGAAGGTACCTTATTATACCCATAATATCTGACACTTTTCCTTCAGGCACCTCTACGGTAAAATTCAGGCTATACATCATCTCGTCAGGGGAGCGAGGTATCATTTCTTCTTCATTTTCGCCGGCTATTTCATAACCCTTTTCCCTTGGCCGCTCCGGTTCCTCCGTTTCTTCTAGCTTATCTGCTTTACTTTTTTCCTCTTTTATTTTGCATATTTTTCTATTTATAATTACCTCATTTTCTGAGAATTTTACTTCTGGTTTTTCTCCAAAATAACGGCAGATAATTTGATTTTCATCCCCAGTTACTCCTAGGCCGAATAACCCCCTTTCAACCCCTTCTTCTATAGCTTTTTTAACTACATCTGGATTTACAAACCAGGGTTCGCCGGGGGTTCTATAGCTGATTTCGAATATTTTAGAAGTACATAATGATTCCTCGTCTCTTAGATATTTTTTCTCGACGACCATTGGGGCCAAGTTTTCAAGAATATTACCGTTTTGTTTCAAATGCTCATATAGTTTTTCTCCAAGGGTAGCACCTTCACTGGCGGATATTCCTAAATTCCCTTCCTTATGACCCTCTTTTGTGGGGAGAGCATATCTTCTGTATAGATGTATTATGAAATAATTTAAATCTCGTTCCAGGGAATCAATTTTGTTTTGTAATTCCTTTTTTTGTTCTTCTGTTAAGTAAGTCTCATCCTCTTTGATGGCCTTGCAGGCCAAAAATTCCTTGATGGCTTTCACATAGTTTATTTTATCTTCTTCCGAGGGGTAAAGAAAAACCAGAGAGTTGCAATTCACCCTTCTGGTATTTCCCTTGTTTTTTATAATCTCCTCAATATTCTCTTTTCTCCCCTCTTTTAATACTACCAATTTAAACTCTTCTGTGTCTGGAATATCAGCGGGATTTTCTGGCCAGATGTATCCTTTAAATGGCCACGATTTTATTTGCTTCTGAAGGAGGTATTTTTCTATTTCAAAAACCTGTTCATCTCTGATATTTTCTATTTTGTTTAATAGGATACGGTTGAGGTTAGGTTGATTGGAAAAGAAGTATTTGTCCTCTTGAAATTGCAGGTAAAAAAGTTGAGATTTTAACTGTTCTACGGCTTCTACTACAACACTGGCTGGATTGTTTAAAGTAGTGGCATTACGTTTGATTTCGGCAAGAGTGGCACCTTTTTCTCTCGCCCCTGAAAAGGAATAGAGGAAAATAGTGGTAGCGGCGCGGCTGCCCAAAGAAAGTCCTCGGTAAGAGTCTCCCAAGATAGCATCAACCTTTTTGCTACCGGCGTTGGCATCAGTAATATCCTGAGCGATTATGCTATTATACTCTTGGCCGATGTGTTTTATTAGTTCCTGACGTAGGTCCTGGTCAGCCAGAGAGAAATCTGCCAGGGAGATGTAGGGGAGATTGGTGTTTTTCAAGGCGTATATTACCAGAGATAGTATTCGCAGTACACCCCGAGTGCGTTGGAAGGAGGGAAAACTACCCCAGCGATGGTACAATACCTCTATTACTTCTGGCAAAAAGGGGTAGGAGTCGAGAAACCTATCCCTATACTGGCTGGCCTCGATACCAGTGGGGAGGAGATTCTCTCTTTGGGCATAGTTTATAAAAGCGTTAACCACCTGGAGGGCTTCCTTTTCATTTACGTAGGCGAAGAGGCGACGGCGTATGACTTTTGCTATTTCCTCGTCGCTGACGGGGGTGTAAGTCCTTTCTAACCTGCCGCTTATCTTCTGCAGTTGTTGGTAAAACTTTTCGGCATTTTCGTCATATTGTTCCATCGAACTGGAGGGGAGAGTCAAGATAAGACAGGTTTTTTCCAAGATGGAAACAGTTTCCGTCAACTCCTGGAGGAAGGCAAGGGTTTGGGCAGCCAGATTGCTGTCTCCCACCCCTATACCAGCTGCCTTGACCACATACTCTAGTAACTCATCTATCAGGATTACCAGAGGCTGATATGAGGCGAGTATTGCCCCCAACTTGTCCTTGCCAGGTGCGGTTAGGCCTGTTAGTATGTTATTCTTGCCGGTAAGTTGTTGTTCCAGTATCCCCCATATAGTATCATTAGCGCTCAGATTAGTGCCGACAACCACTGCCTGATGGGCATGCCATTGTTTGGCCTTGTGCATGACGGCGATGAGGGAGTGGGTTTTGCCGCCACCGAAGGGGGTTTGTAACTGAATGACGGAATCACCCCCACGGCCTTCAATGCGTTTTTTGATGACTTCCAGGAGATGGTTTAACCCCCCTGTGAGATAGGTTTTTTGGAAGAATAAGTCGGCATCTCTATATTCTTCTACGCCCCGGTTATGGTAAGCCTCCCACAAGTCGGCGGCGAAGACGTCCAGAGTCAACCTTCCTTCTAGTATATCTTTGTGAGGTACTGCTACAGTATGGAATGCCTTCATAGTCATAGTGGTAACTCTCCCTGTATAGGCTGACTTAGTTGTTGTTGAAGTCTTTCCCTTCCTAGCAAGAAACCTTCTAACAGTTGTTTTTCCTTGTTGCCGCTGGGCAGAGTCTCGGCTAGTGCCTGGGCTACACGGTAGAAAACCTCACTTTTGCCATAGCCGCTGGATTGCAATCGCCTCATCATCTCTTTTTGTCTACTTTTTTCCCACAGAAGTAATACATGATGGAGGACGTCAATGAGTTCATTAGAGTCTTCTAAGTCTTCTATTTTCCTATCCTGGGGGCCAAGCACACGTACAAATTCTCTTTCCTTCTTGACAAAGGCAGTTTTGTTTTGCCAAATATCTGTAATATTTATACCAACAGACGTCGCTAATTTACGAGCCTCATCGAAGGGGGCTTTATTCTGGGCGTATTCCCAGCGGTACAATACATAGTACCGAGTAAGTGGGTTTACTTCGCCGGCAAAGCCATCACGGAGGATTTTACCGACGGCATAATCAGTTGCAATTTTCCGAATATCTTCGAGCATCACATTTGCCCTGATAATATTTCCACTATAATCCATAACCTGTTTATACCTGCCAAACACTTCTATCCCAGCACCAATAGCAGAAATAAAAAAGTCAGCACCACTAATTCCTTCTGCCCATAATTTGTCGAGTTTTTCTTTCATATATTTTTTAAGTTCATCTTTAACCTCAGGGTAAAATCCAGTATCTTTTCGCTCCATTTTGCGGGCAACAATGTAAATAGAAGAAGCCAATGCTGCTGATTCTTTTGCACGGAGTCGTGATTGCATTTCGGTATTCACTGGCCAAGAAGCATTGACAACCAAGCCACTATCAAGGAGTGCATTAATGACAGTTTCCCAACCAGCAGTTGACTTATGAGCATACACAATTACAGCAATGCCACCGGGTTTTAAAATACGATACATCTCTTTGAAGGATAAAGCTAGCTGTTCTTCAAAAAACTTCATTCCAGCCTCAAGCCCTCCCTCTTTTTGTGTGTAAGCCACAATTTCTCCACTTTTGGGAGTAAGAGGAGTTGCAAATAATTCTGGGAAAAGATGCCCCACTGTTCGCTTAAGCCACACATAAAAAAAATCAGAAAGGTATGAGTAGGGCACATTGTCGTAATATGGCGGATCAGTAAGCACTGCATCAAAGTAGTTGTCGGGATACGGTAGCTGTGTGGCTGAGGAATTGGTGACGGTGGGGATTGGGAGTTGGGAATTGGGAGTTGGGAGTTGGGAGAGATGGTGAAGTATTAAAATCACCCATTCTAACATATTTGGCCAGCCAACATCAGTAAATGGATCTACCTCTATATAATCCCAAACCATAGGTAAAGCTTGGCGTCCAAAGACATGCTCAATTTTTTCTGTTGTTACGTCATATACAACAAGATTTGCGTTCTTATCTGCAAGTCTGTCAAATATAATCCCCAAATACACCGTCACAGCTTTGGCGAAATCTTCTGGATAGCCCAATTCCCTCATCTTCTCATACGCTCTGCGTACAGCATCTGCAAAAACAAGGAGAGAAAGCTTCTGTCGAGGATTGAAAAGATCACCCCAAGTG
>JAUQQP010000050.1 GCA_030549855.1 Cyanobacteriota bacterium SRBZ.bins.94.201705 | reverse complement strand
AGAAATTAATATCCTTTTACTCACAAGGCCAGAAACCTTAGTCTACGATTTTAAGCTAAATCACATCCCCATTATCAAGGGTTATTGTTACAAATACATCCCCTTAGAAAAACTGGTTGAAGCGGTGCGCCTATGTGGAAGAGGGGGGGTTTATCAGGGGTTTAAGATGAGAACTATTGACGGTTGGCTAAGTCGTCAATTGCAGGTGGGTTTGAGGGAAATAGATGACCAAATTGAGAGAATCAATCATCTGTTGGACAATTATAAACTCCCTCTTTTCGACTTGATTTATTGGCAAGGCAGAAGGAGGGAATTAAAAATGGCTAGATTTCTTCTTTCCCGTCTCTTCTCTCCCTCAAGGGTTGCCGATTTTAGTCCCTCCAACCACTCCTTTTCCTCTGAAACCTCTCTAGTAATCTCCTCTGAAAATTCCTCCCCCACAGCCAACATAGAGAAAACCAAAAGTCCCTCTTCTCTCTCAGAAAAACTCCAGACAAATCCTCTTGTTAACTCCTCTGGAAAAATTCTAGAAATTGATGTATTTAAATCCGAAAAGAAGCACCAGCTTTTAACCATAATATTTACTGAATGGAACCTGTTGCTATTTGAGCTAAAAAAAGTTAAAATATACGAAGTATTTTTGGATAATGCCTGGAGAGATTACCTCAAAAAAATCTGGAGAGTATCTCTGAAGAAATTTCTAGATTCATCCGGAGTAACAATAGGAGAAACAATGGAAGAAACCAAGGAAGAAGGAAGAGAATTAGGAGGCTATGAAGAGAAACTATATTCTATACCTTTCGTGGCAGATTTTTTAGCATATCAACTGTTAGATAAAAGCCTGAATATCGACGGCAAAATATACGAAAAGGGAGAGGAAGAAAGTAAGGAGATGGAACAAATAATCCTGGCCAACATCATTATTACCATGGCTAACTGTGTGGCAGGGTTTATTCTGAATAAATATGCGGAGAGTCCAGAGGTAAGAAATATGCTGTTGGAAAAGCAATGGAAATCCTCCAGGAAATTGGCAATGTTTCGGAATAACCTGGTTTGGGAGTATAGAAAGGAAAAATATTGGTCAAACCCCAAAAATATCTTTGAAGACAAGTACGAACTGTTGGTATTGACGGAAAGAGGAATAGAAACTTATACTATTAACCATCCCCGCTACCAGGAGTTGCAACAACTAACAGGAATTCCCTGGTTGGTAACAATAATGATCGAGTTGAGGGATAGTCTCTCTCGAGGGGTAAAATCCCTTGGAGACTTCCTGGGAAAACTGCTAGTATACCTACTAACGGAAGTACTGGGGAAGGGGATAGGACTAATCGGTAAGGGCATTCTCCAGGGAATAGGAAGTAGAATTAGAAATTAGAGGGGAGTTTGTCTTTAAGCCTTTAGTAACCACAAGATGAACAGCAGAAATTGCGACCAGGAAATGAAAACGAACAGAAAAAGAAAAAAAAACACCGTTGTCAACCTGTTAACCAGTATTTTTTTGATATTCCAAGGGTTATCTCCAAATAATGCCGCCTTGGCCCAATCCAGACGGGATAATTTCCTCACCTATGGACAACTCTTGCAAGCTGTAGAGGGAAGAAAAGTAAGGAGAATTGTAATAGAAAGAAACACAGGGACAGCCAGAGTGTATCTAAAGCAGGATATACCCCCACTAAAGGTGCACATATTCTACCATAACCCAGAACTAATCCAAAAAACAAGGGAAAGGGGAGTAGAGTTGGTAGTAGAAGCCAATACCACCAATGGGGATGCCATTATTAATACTCTCCAGTTTGTATTACTGTTGTCTCTGATTATTGGTCTGTTTGTGCTGATAAAAAGATCAGCTAACGCCGCCGCCGGGGCAATGAATTTTGGTAAATCCCGCGCCAGATTCCAAATGCAAGCCTACACAGGGGTGGCTTTCAAAGACGTGGCTGGCATTGACGAGGCAAAAGAGGAATTACAAGAGATAGTCACCTTCCTGAAAAACCCAGAAAAATTCACTGCTATAGGCGCCAAAATCCCCCGTGGCGTTTTGCTAGTAGGCCCTCCTGGCACCGGTAAAACCCTCCTAGCCAAGGCCATTGCCGGAGAAGCCAAGGTGCCATTTTTTAGCATTTCCGGTTCAGAATTTGTAGAAATGTTTGTAGGAGTGGGTGCTTCAAGAGTAAGGGACCTATTCCGCAAGGCAAAGGAAAATGCCCCTTGTATCGTTTTCATCGACGAGATTGACGCGGTAGGCAGACAGAGAGGCATTGGGATTGGTGGTGGCAATGACGAAAGGGAACAAACTTTAAACCAGTTATTGACGGAAATGGACGGTTTCGAGGGTAATACAGGGGTAATTGTAATAGCCGCTACTAATAGGCCAGATGTGCTGGACAGTGCCCTTTTACGCCCAGGCCGATTCGATCGTCAGGTGGTGGTGGACTACCCTGACTTTCATGGGCGTTGGGAGATTCTAAAAGTCCATGCAGCCACCAAGAAAATTGCCCCTGACGTCTGTCTCAAGACGATCGCACAACGGACTCCAGGCTTTTCCGGTGCAGATTTAGCCAACCTCCTCAATGAAGCCGCCATCCTCACTGCCAGGAAGAGAAAGGATGCCATCACCATGGTGGAAATCGAAGAGGCTATGGACAGAGTCATCGCTGGCATGGAAGGCACACCCCTTGTAGACGGTAAAAGCAAACGTCTTATTGCCTATCATGAGGTGGGACATGCTATAGTAGCTACTTTGACGGAAGGACATGAGCCTGTAGGTAAAATTACTCTTATCCCCCGGGGACAAGCTAAAGGCCTTACCTGGTTTACCCCCGAAGACGAACAGAATTTGATGACCAAAAAACAGCTATACGCTCGTATTACAGGCCTTCTGGGGGGAAGGGCAGCCGAGGAGGTGGTTTTTGGCGTCGATGAGATTACCACTGGTGCTGCCAATGACATCGAAAAGGTTACTTACCTCGCCCGTCAAATGGTTACTAAGTTTGGCATGTCTCAGTTAGGGGTTTTGGCTTTAGAAGGGGAAGAACATCCCATTTATCTTGGCAATGATCCCCTTAATCGCACTGAATACTCCCAGGAAATTGCTCAGGAAATTGATGCTAAAATAAGAGAAATTGTCTGGCACTGCTATGAAAAAGCTAAAAACCTTATCCGAGAAAATAGACCAGTAATCGACTACCTTGTAGATTTGCTCATAGAAAAAGAAACCATTGACGGCGACACCTTTAGACAGATATTGAAAGACTATGGCAGTCTACAAGTAAAGGCCGGTTGACAATTGTTAGGGGATAGCCAACAATAAAAGTGCCGAGGAAAGCAGTACTGGTATGAAAGTAACTTCTAGTTTTCTTAGTCTTATTCTCAAGTCGGTGGGGGGAATTATATTGATTTCCTCTATCGCTACTTACTTTTTTTTGCTAGGCAACCCCAGATGGGAAGATGTGAATTGGCAAATTAACCTTACTAACAGTCTAGTGGATCAGGGGATAGTGCCTCTACTTGCCATGAGTTTTTTACTGGTGGGGTGGTGGCTAGAGGATAGTGAAAACCCTAGGCAAAAAACCGGTGGGGGGTTACGGCTAGTGGTGTTTATAATTGCCAGTATATTGGGGTTGGTTTATTTGCTGCTGGTACCCCTCCATTATAATAACATAAACCGTGTTAGTAGTGAGTTAATTGCCCAAATACAACAGCGCAGTGAACAACAAAAGGCCCAACTGGAGGGATTCGTATCGGAGTTGGAAGCCATCTCTAAAAATCCCCAACAATTGAAAATAGAAATTCAACAGAGAGAGGAGATAATAAAAGCCGGAGGAAGACTTCCCACAGGGCAACAATTAACCCCAGAACAGTTACAATTACTTACATTACAAAGGGATCAACTTAAACAAATTAGCAATTTGGTTAACAAGCCAGAAGAGTTAAAAAACAAATTCCAACAGGCCCGTTCACAATTGGAAACAGAATTGAGGAAAATAGAAGAGGAGGAAAAAAATCGAGCTAGAGGTTTGGCACTACAACAAAGCCTACGCACTTCCATTTCCAGTCTAATGCTGGCTATTGCCTATATAGTAATCGGTTGGTTTGGTTTAAAACTAGCCCTTTTTGCCTCATGAATACACTAATCCCCCCTTCCATGATATTCTATCAGTAACTAGTGGTAGAAAACTGTGAGTAAATTGGCAGCTGAGAAAAAAAAATCCCCCGCGGCGGTAGTCAGAAAACCAAAATTGAAAACTAGAAGCATCTCCCCCCTTTGGCAGGGGTTTGTGTGGGGCTCATGTTTTACTATAACTGCCCTACTGAGTAGTATACTGGGGATGACTATTGCCCTTAAAACCCCCCTGCCAGTAAGTTTAGAGTTAATAGGCGAGAAACTAGAAAAACTTAAAGCCTTCACCCCTTATTTCTGGTTGGCACCACCCCTCACTAAACCTACCAATATAATAGTAATGGGGATAGATCTTGTGCCCAATGCTACAGGGGAGGAAAAATTTAGTGGCCGTAGCGACACAATGCTACTGGTGCGTCTAAACCCTGAGACCAATTCTATCACACTCCTGTCTATCCCTAGAGACAGTAGGGTGCGTCTGCCAGATGGGCACTATGATAAAATCAACAGTGCTAACCCCCTTGGTGGTGTCTCCTGGGTAAAACAGGTAATAGAGGATAACTTTAGCGTGACGGTAGACTATTATGTTAGGGTAAGCACTGAGGCATTGAGAAAGCTAGTAGATGCCGTCGGGGGGGTGGAAGTATATGTACCTAAAGACATGCAGTATGTAGATCGCACCCAAGGGTTGTATATTGACTTAAAAGAGGGAAAACAGCTACTAGATGGTCAAAAGGCTGAACAGTTTATCCGTTTCCGGCATGATCGGTTAGGAGATATTGGCAGAATCCAAAGACAACAAATTCTGTTACAAGCCTTGGAAGCTAAATTACGCTCTCCCCAAACCCTGTTACGTCTCCCTGGTATAATTAAAACCCTACAAGAGGAAGTAGACACAGACTTGACTAAATCCCAATGGTGGAGTATAGTTAACTTCGCCCTTGGGGTTAACAGGGATAACATCAGGATGATTCTTCTGCCAGGACAGGCCAGTTCCCCCTACCAGTATAATACCAGTTATTGGCTCATCTCAGAAACCGAGCTCCAGAAGATAGTCCAACAATACTTTAATGGCGCCACGGAGGCAAGAGAAAGCCAGTCTTTTGACACCATCAGGATTGTAATTCAAAATGGCACCCCCAACCCGGAATTGGGCAGACGTCTAGCGAGTCTACTGAGGGAAAAAGGTTATACCAACGTGAGGCTGGGGGGTAAATCCCCCTTCCCCACCGATACCACCCTCATCATTGTACAAAAAGGGGACGAAGCCGCAGCAAGAAGAATACAACAACTGCTTCCCTTTGGCAGTTTGGAATTCTCCTCCACCGGTGACATCGAGTCAGACATCACCATCCGCCTGGGAATGGATGCAGAAAAACTGCTGGAAGACAACAGTTTTGCCCAATAGGCGGGGAATTTCTCACTGTCACTGTCAATTGTCGGGAGGAGGCTATTATATCTATCCTTATTCTAAGTCCTTGCGCCCGGGATTGCGGGCTGGGTCTCCAGACAGGAAACCAAAGATAAACAGCAATACGAAGAAGGCTACGACTATGTTAACGATAATTTTTAGGGTTAACACTTTTTATACACTCCTATTATTACTACTGCTGCTCTATTTTACCGCAAGGAGTAAAATCTTAGGCCTGTGGGGTGGATTTTTGTTCTAGTCCAAACCAATAACCTTTACCATAAATAGTGTGGATTAGAGGGGGGGTGTCAGGGAATTCTATTTTCCGTCTTAGAAGTCTCACCATGGCGGCTACCACATTACTACTGGGAGTCGACTGTTGCCCCCAAAGACAATTATAAATCTCTTCTTGAGTAATTAACCTATAAGGGTTTTCACAAAACAGGCGTAGTAACTGTATCTCCTTGTCTGACAGTTTAATCAATCTGCCGTTGCGATAAACCAAGTGGCTTTCCCAGTCAACCTCCAAGCCGGGAATTATTGTCATGCCTTCTCCCCTGCTTCCCCTCCGTCGCAACAATGCCCTAATTCTGGCAAGTAATTCCCTCAACTGGAAAGGTTTGACTAAGTAGTCATCCCCGCCTCCGTCTAACCCCAAGACTCTATCATCCAGAGTGTCTTTGGCGGTGAGAAAGAGTATGGGAATGTCGGCTAGGGGGGGGGAGAAACACTGACGTACCTGTTTACATATCTCCAAACCACTAATACCAGGCAACATCCAATCCAAGATGAGTAAATCGTAACCCCCCTCCCTGATTATGTCTAAAGCCTCTTTGCCGTCTCCACAAGTCTTTACCTGATATCCCTGTTTCTGCAAAATCCTTTCCAGAGTCGTGGCTAATTCGGTTTCATCCTCCACCAACAAAATCCTCATTGACATTCCCCTCGAAAACTGATAATTAGATAACTTGTTTGCCAGCCACTATCCACCTACTTTTTATGTTAACCATCGCACTGCCAAAAGGGGCCTTATTACAAGAGAGTATCCAAGTCTGTCAGAAGGCAGGATTAGACTTCAGTTTGTTTTTACAAGAGGGAAATCGTCAGCTACAAATCTCTGATAGCCGAGGGTTAGCTAAAGCCATATTAGTTAGGGCTCAAGATGTCCCCGTTTATGTAGAATATGGTCAGGCTCATTTAGGCATTGTTGGCTTAGACGTTTTAAGGGAGAAAAAGGCAGAAGTTGCCCATCTGGCAGACTTAGGTTTTGGTTATTGTCGCATGTCTGTGGCTGTCCCTGCTACTAGCCCCTATAGAAGTTCATTGGATTTACCAGCCCATAGTATTGTAGCATCCAAGTTTGTTAACTGTGCCAAGGAATATTTTCGCAGTTTAGGCCTACCTGTAGAGATTGTACCCCTTTATGGCTCAGTAGAATTAGGTCCTATAACAGGGATGTCGGCGGCGATTGTGGATTTGGTATCTACTGGTAAAACCTTGAGGGAGAATGGCCTAGTAGAGATAGATGTATTATTTGAAAGCACAGCCTATCTCATTGCCAATCCCCTGAGTTATCGTTTAAACTGTTATGACGCCCGCCAGTGGGTGGAAAAAATCGCAGGGGTTAACTGCCACAAACCCTCCTAGGGGTTTACAAAACAGCATTGGGAATATAGGGTTTATCTTGTCTCCACCTGGGGAGGCCATCTGCTACCATTGAGGGGAATATCCACAGAAGGTAGGCGTTTTTTTTGTATGACTAAATTCACCCTTATTTGGCCCCAGGGCACTATCTCCTTCAATTATAGTCTATCTGCTGCCCACCAGCTAAAGGAAAAAATCGGCCTTTTGATAGAAAGCCTAAAACAGATTAGCCAGGGAAAAATCCCCAGTAAACCATTTTCCCCCATGGAATACCAATACACTGGCCAGGTGTTTTTAGAAGTCTTCTGCAACCCCAACATCTATCCTTCTCCCTTTGCTGCCAAGGTTTTGATTACTGTCAGGGATGAGAAAATTCGTATCACAACTGAAACTGAACTAAACTATCTTATTGAATCTCTTGAGAACTACATAAATAATAATAAAGAAAACATTAAATCTTTCTAAGGGGTTAGCCTTTTGTCTTTACACAGGTCGGGGAAAATGTAAAAATAGATACAGAATGAAAAGCCCATGGTGGGCAGAGGAGTGAAAGAAAAATGGGAATAATGGAAACTAAATACCGTGGATTTGCCTATTCCCCCCTCAACAGGGTATTGGAGTGGGGAGAAGGGGGAGTGGAGACTGGCAGATACAGAGGCTGTCAGTGGCATTATCAACTCCCCAGGCTTGTAATACAAGCCCAACCCAGAGTAACACTGGTATATCGAGGCGTTTCTTACTGCCGTCAGTCAACCGGTGTACACTCCCCCATCACCGATTCTATTACCAATTCTACCCTCCATCAGATTCACATGGAAAATCTCCGTCGCAACCTAGAAAGACGGATTCAGGCTGCCAAGGATAAAAACGATCAACACCTGTTATCCCTCTTACAAAAGGAATACCAGGAGTTAAATTTAGCAAAGGGCTTGTAGTGACAATCCCCTCTTATGGGAGATTATAGTTTTCAATCACCGCCAAGAAAAAAAAAGGGGGCAACTATTATATCTTGCCTTCACCCCCTATTATACTAGCAGTAGTGAGGTCCTAGTCCAACCTTGGGTGCATAGGCGGCACTTTCCCCTAATTCCTCTTCTATCCTGAGGAGACGATTATACTTAGCTACCCTCTCACTCCTGCAAAGAGAACCAGTTTTTATTTGCCCCGCACGGGTTGCCACTGCCAAGTCGGCAATAGTGGTATCCTCTGTCTCCCCTGAACGGTGACTGATGACGGTAGTATAGCCTTTCCGAACAGCTAAGTCAATAGTTTGTAAAGTTTCTGTAATAGTCCCGATTTGATTGAGTTTGATGAGGATGGAATTGGCAACCCCCATTTGAATGCCTTGGGATAGACGGGTGGCATTGGTGACGAACAAGTCATCCCCCACCAGTTGGATTTTATGGCCCAATTTTTGGGTAAAAATCTTCCAATTGTCCCAGTCTTCTTCATGGAGGCCATCTTCTATGGATACAATGGGATACCTGCCTACCAGGGTTTCTAGGTAGTTGATGAATTCCTCTGGGGAGTGGGCACTACCTTCATACACGTACTTCCCATCTTGATACAATTCCGAGGCAGCAATGTCCATAGCCAGGGCTATCTGTTTGCCTGGCTGGTAGCCGGCTACCTCTATAGCCTGTATTAACAATTCTAGGGCCTCTTCGTTAGAATTTAAATTGGGGGCATAGCCACCTTCATCCCCCACTCCCCCAAGCAGATTCCTCTCTTTTAACACCTTCTTGAGGGAGGCAAAAACCTCCGCACCCCACCTCAGGGCTTCTGAAAAGGTTTCCGCCCCAATAGGCATAATCATGAATTCCTGGAAGTCCACATTGTTGGCGGCATGCACCCCCCCATTTAGCACATTCATCATGGGCACCGGCAACACATTGGCCAATGGCCCCCCCAGATACCTATAGAGGGGGATTTGCAACTCAGCCGCCACCGCCTTGGCTGTGGCAATGGAAACCGCCAAGATAGCATTCGCCCCTAGATTCTTCTTGTTGGGGGAACCATCCCTCTCTATCATAGCCCTATCCACTGCTATTTGGTCTAGGGCGTTAACATTTAGTAACACTGGGGTGATTTTTTCTTTGATGTTTCTTACTGCCTCCAGTACTCCCTTGCCATTGTAACGGTTCGAGTCCTTGTCTCTCAACTCGTGGGCTTCAAAGGTGCCTGTAGACGCCCCACTAGGCACTTGTGCTATCCCTACTGCCCCACTTTCCAGTCTCACCTCTGCCTCTACTGTAGGTGTGCCTCTGGAATCTAGGATTTCCCTAGCCGTTATTGCCTCTATCAGAATTGGCTGTTGCTCTAACATTATCTCTTCTCCCTAGAAAACCAAAATCTGTCCTTATGATACTCTTTGTGCCGACAAAAATCATCCCCCCTTGTCTTCTGTTGTTGATTTTCCAATTATCACCCCCGTATAAGCCGAATATTAAGATTTTTTCTTCCCTCGGCTATTAGGCCTTTTTTATGATAAATTTACGCTAGAATAAAATCAGAAATTGTTGAGGACAATACTATTCTGTGGACTATCGTTATAATCCCCTGTTTTTTCCTGGAGGCTGTCTCAGTCTCGGTTGTTTGCTGTCCTGTTTTCTCCTTTTGTCCCTAATGGGAGGGGGTTTCCCTTGGCTACTGGGTTTTTCCTTGTTGTTTTTTCTCCTGTTATTGATTCTACCCCCGTTGCTTTTTTTTACCCTGCGTTGGTGGCTAAACAGAAATGTGTTGGAGGGGGATTGTCCTAGCTGCAAGTATCATTTTTTTGCCTTCAAAAACTCTGCCTTTTCCTGTCCCAATTGTGGTGAGTCTCTTCTCCTAAAAGATGGAGCCTTTGTCCGTCAGACTCCCCCCGGCACGGTGGAAGTAGAGGCAGTGGAGGTGGAGGATTCGTCTAATTAGTTTTTTCTATTGCCCCTTGACGTTATTTTATCTTTCTGTTCTAATAGTAGTAGGATAGAATTGCCCTCTCTGTGTCAAAACTGGGGATACTGGAAAAGGGTAGGGTCTAACAATTATAAACCCTCCTCAGGATTTTCCGAGTCAGCCGTTAGCAAGGGAGGAAGTCATAGGAGGGGAGTGAATGGCAGAGTATTTTGCCACCCCTTACGACTAGGCGATTACACTGTGGGCGAGAAAGCAACTCACTATAGTTACGGGCGGAAAATATGATAAAATCAGCAGCACTGAGGGGGGAAATTTGCCCCAGAGGCAGATTCATGATTTGGGCAGGAATACGGGTGACAGAGTCAATCCAGTTGCTATAGGGAGTGTCTAGGTGTGCAATCCTGACGGCTTGGTTAAATACCTCTAGCATGTCGTAGTCGCCAAAGGCAAAAAAACCATCCCTACAATTGTCACTGGCAAAGGCAACAGGTATACCGGCTTGTTTTAATTCTTTGACTCTAGTTATGCCTCGCCAAAAGGGGGTAGTGTTGGGTTTCCTATCCTGCAAGTAGAGGTTACACAGAGGAAGACTGACAATGGCAATGGGTGTCTGTCGAAGGAGGGAAATGGTTTCACCGACTACTTCTGGAGATTGTACTGCTAGGCTGCAACAATGTCCACAGAGGATGGGATAAGGAAAGTCGGTTTTTAAGGCTGTCTGGGCAATTTTCCGCAAACAAATGGAATCTTCATTGCCATTCTCGTCAGCATGAAAGTCTAGGGGTAGGTGTCTTTCCTTGGCTAACTGAAATACTGTCAACAGTTGTCTGTCAATTTCCGGATTCATATAGGCAACTCCCCCCAGTATGCCTCCAACAGAAGCAATGGTGTCGGCTAGTTTTTCCCCTTGTGGCGTGAGAAAATAATCCAAACTTACTAGACTAACCACCTGAAGGATAATCTTGTCTTTCCATTTCTCCCTCAACTGTTGCCATACCCTCAGACTTATTTCCCCTTTCCCGCCGTCACAGTCTAAATGAGTTCGTATTGCTATTGTACCATGACTATATGCGCACTGGAGGGCAAAATCCATCCGTCTGTACAAGTCTTCCTCATCCCATTTTTCTTTATCCCTTTCCAGGGTGTCTATGGCTGTTTTGAAGTCTCCTTGTAGGTTGGGTGAACGCTCGACAGTATGGGTTTTATCCAGATGAGTATGACAGTCGAGGAAGCAGGGAAGAAGGATTTTCTTTTCTAAATCTATGCCGATGGTATTGGGATGGGAGGGGATAATTTGATGGATTTTACCTTCTACTATTTGCAAGTCGCACAAAGTAAGATTTTCCCTGGCATACTCCCGAAACCGATGGCGGATGCTATCCCCAATGAGGGATACTGGAATGTGGGCATTTTTCAACCAGTATTGACGGGGGTTTACCTTCATGGGGTTATTATCTACGTTTACAGACAGCTAGTTTGGTAAATAGTATGTCATAGCCCATACCAAAGTTTTTCAATTTCTGTGATTACTGTTTGACTTGGAGGTGGTAGTGTTTTAACAGGGGGGTTATATTCTACCCCGGGGATTGACTGATTCCAAGGGGTGTTAGATAATTCTTTAATGTCTAGGGGGGTTATTGGACGAAAACCGTATTTTGCTAGAGTTATCTGTTGTTCTTTTTCTGTAAGGTAATTGAGGAATTTTTGGGCAGATTTGGCCACAGATTTACCTACATTTTTTTTGACAACAGCCCCGGTTATAGTAGTCTCTATAGTAGGATTCGGGTAGTAGATTTTATAGGGCTTCTTCTGACTTTCTTTTGTTTGCTGCCACCGGTAAAGTGCTATACTCTCATAAACAGTAGCTACATCGGCATCATTTGGCCCTCGAGCGATGAATTCTTGTAGTAAAATATCAGTAGAACGGGGGGGTTGATATACTGATTTTTTAATCAATTTAAATAATTCTTTCACTTGGGGTTTGTTGATGTCGTTGGGGGAGATGTTATTATTTTTTAGCTTATTCTGCACCCACATATATAATGTTAATTGTCCACTATTAGAACGAGTGGGATCTGTTATAACCAAGTTGAAACTTCCCCATTCGCTTTTACCCCCCAGCCTTCCCCAATCCCTCAAAGTTATAGCTTTTTCTAGTTGATTCCAATCAAACTTATCCCCGGCAAATAGTACACTCCCCCTCTCCTCCCAGCCTACGCCTACCATCAGAGTTTTAGCTATAGGCGTGGGGGTTTCGTAGAAGACTTCCCCTTCCCCTTGTGCCTTCAAAGTTGTTTCTAATTCCCTTAGCAATTCCCCATTAGCAGGCATCAAAACCGCGGCTTTAAAATCATTCTTCTCTTGGATAAAATTTGATATAATATCCTGGGAACCCTGGACCTTTAACTCAATTTCTATGTTGGGGTATTTGTCTTCAAAGTTGTCTTTAATTTCCTCTAGTGCCTCCTTTAATTCTGAGCCAATTACCACATTTACGGTAGTCTTAAAAAAGGGTATGGGCAGATAGGTTAACCCCAGACCTGCTATAATGAGGCCTAGGGAGATTAACTGTTTTTTCGGGTCGTTTTTGACTCTAATTTTGTCGCCTCTGCCAGTAGCAGTTATTGGGGCATCGTTGCGGGTTGTAAAAAACAGTCTGTTGAACAAATTTGCCTTCTGCCTAGTCATTTCCCTCACCTTCCATATCCCAATCTTTTACGAATGTTGTTTCTTGTAGTTCACTCAGCTGTTGGGCTAATTCTTGTAATTCACTCAGTGTACTTGTATTTTGTAAATCTGCTGTCCGTAATTTATTCTGTATTTCTTGTAAAATACCTTCAGCCTCAGTAATCATATTGGTGACAGAAAAAACTTGGGCTTCCCTGGCAGATTTAGCTTGTTTTGTCAACTGGATATTGCGCAGCAAATTCATCTCAATTTGTTTTAATTTCTCCAAGGCAACCCCAGTAGCATTCCTCTGTCTGATTCTATTTTCCCTCAATTTGGCTTCTAAATTTTCCAAGGATAACAGGGTATCGTCTCCAGATAATCTGCTACTCAATTCTTCTATTTTCTGTGGTAGTTCCAGTATTCTATCACACATATACTCCACAGAGGTTAGCAAATCCATTTGGGAGGCTTCTCTGAGTAAATTTTGGGCTTCCTGACGTAATTCTTCGGCTTTTTCTATTAGATTTAAGGCTTCTTGTTTTGCCCCTTCTAACTCCTTTGCCAGACTCTCATTTCCAATAGAAGAAGACTGGCGACTGTATTCTCTTTGATGTAAAAAACCAGCAGCAAGAAAGCCGGCAATTACCGACGTCGGCAATACCAGAAAACTGGGTAAACCAATTATTCTCACGCCGGCAAACAGGATTAGCATACTCCCTGCTATGGCGAGAGGGTAATTAAGGGGATTTGTTAGTCTTAACATATAACGTCTCCTTAAAATTCTAGTTGAAGGTTGGCCATTAATTCTTGTATGGTTTCTGGTTTACCGTGGCGATAATAGCCTCCATTTAACTTAGCAATTTTTTCTAAGACTTCGGGATTGAATTCCCCCTCGTTGCCATAACCAATGGTGAAAAAGGCTATCCTCTCGTCACTTTGAAAACCACTTTTTTGTAGTTGTGTTTCTAATTCTCCCAATGTGATTTTGCTGTTGGTATCGTCGCCGTCACTTAGAATGACAACTGCATTGATGGCATCAGGTTTAAGGTTTTGGCGCAACCAGTTTCTGGCAAACAAGGCACTATCATATAGACTAGTGCCCCCCTCTGCCCTTAAACTACTAATATAGGCAATTCCCTTATTTTTGCCTTCTGGTGTGCCCTTTACCAGTACAGGACTATGGATTCTATCATTGAAGGGGATAATAACTATTTCTTCCTTTGGGCCAAGATTAGTAATATATCTTAACAGGGTTTCCTTAACGGCAGTGATTTTCTGGCCTTGCATTGAGCCTGAAACATCGACCACTACAGCCACCTGGGAAGGTTTTTTGGCATATTCTCGCCAGCTTTCCAACATGGCTTCCACTACTTCTGGCGGCGGTGGCATTAAGGATTCAAAAACGGGGCTTGACTGAACTCCATATTGTGGATTAAACTTGTCGGGTAGGGGTATGCCGGGTGCACCGGGACGCAATCCCAACTCGGTGGCAAGTTTTTGTGATTCTGGCTTTAGCATGTATTCTACCACCTCTTGGGCTGCCTCTTTCTCCTCTTCAGACATCCAAGGGGCGTTGGGTATAATAGCACGCATGTTGGAGTTAAAGGTAGCCTTGGGGTAGATAGCCTGGTATTGGGTTTGGCCAGCGGTGTTGCCTTGACTATTAGCCCGGATTACCATAGACTCGTATACAGAGGCGATAGAAGCCCAAAATATTCCGTTTTCCACCATGGATTGGGCCAAAGTGGCTGTGGATACCCCATAACGGGTTACTTTGCTTTGAATCCGTTTTACCTCTTCCTGATACTGCTTCACCTCGGCAACAGTTAAATCTTGAGGAGGCTTGTTGGCTACGGCGGCAAATTGTGCTACTAGGGTTTGCAATCCGGAATTGGAACGAACTGGTGCTGTTTGGGCAAAATAGATAGGTATAGGTGGGGCTTGTTTATCCATCTGTTGGTAGTTATCATACTTAGTCAAGGCTACAAAAATATTAGGTTGTTTTTGCCAAAAGGGCGCCAATTCTTTGGTTGTCATGAATACCATGGGGCTGTAGGCTATTAGGGGGGAGTCGGTGATGGCAGGGATATAGTTTTTGCCAGGAAAGACTTTATTTACCTGGTGAATTAACTGGCTATGATATATTTCTCCATCCACGGAGATTAGACTGGGGAATTGGGGAGAGGAGGGAGAAATGTTACCGTCTGCTAGTTGTTTACTTAGGTTTACCACCTCGCTGACTACATCCCCACTGCCACGTATGTCACAGGTTAAATAGAAACGCTTACCATTTTTTAGTCTTGGTTTTTTAGAATTAAGCTTGTCGGCTATTTGTTTGCAAAATTCTCCTAAATCACTGCCGGCTAGGAATTTTATTTCTATTCCCTGGAGGGTTTGACTGTCACCCATTTCCAAGTCGAAACAGCCGGCCAATAATAACCCCACCGACAATACTGTGGCTACAATGGCATCAAGTTTTTTCCTATGTCGGTACTGCATAACAGGGCACTTTTATCTTCCCCCCTATTGTAGCATTTTTCCTCTTCTTTCAGTTCAATTTTTTAAGTTTTTTATGCTTTTATATCCCAGATATTTTTAGCAGCTTAGAAAGAGTAGGGACTTTATATTCCAGATTAAAGGTGGAGGGGTTAACGTATTTCTTGTAGGTAAAATGACGGTAATTAAAACAGAAATAATCCCAGGGGGCCATTTTTATTCTAAAAGCCTTGATAAAAATCTTAGCTAACCAGGGGGGGAAGGGGAACTGAAAGTAGATTTTTTTACCTAGATAATCCCCAATCTCTCTTATGGCTTGGTTAATGGTGATGGGGGGATTTCCTAATACTAATTTTCTCTCAAATTGTGGGTCTAATTTATCGCCATTCTCCACCAAGTAGGCAATAACAGTGGCAATGTCATAGCCATGAATAATATGAAAACTGCCATCTGCCTTAAACCAGCGAATCAGATTAAACCACTTAGGCAGATTTTTTAAACCAGCAGAAAGATGAGAGTAAGGTTTATCCTTGTCGCCACCAAAGACGAGAGTGGGGCAGACGGTGATGATTTTCGGATATAATTCTAGTTGCTGCAGTTTCAGAAAACACTGATATTTGCTTTTGATATAATCGGTACCAATAGTCCCCGCTTCCGGGAGAAGTTGGTTATCATGATCTAAGATGCTAGCAGTGGAAAAGTAAATTATCCGCTGGACAATCTGTGGGTTTAGGCATTGGATTAAATTAATATTTGCCTCCACATTAACTTGGTAAGATTCTTTTTCTCCTCCCCAACAGGCAGCGGTTAGTATGGCCACATGAATAGTTTGTAACAACTCTTTATAATCCAGAATGTTTATTAAGTCTCCCTGGATGATATGGATTCCCTGACGGTAGTGGTAATTGAATTTTATTTTGGAGGGGTTTCGCACCAAAAAAAATAATTCATGGGGAGTTTCTTTTATTAGCAAATCTGCAATATAATGACCTATACAACCGCTACCACCTGTGATAAATATACGCATCTTATAATCGTTCAGAAACTAGGAGAATTAGAGGAGGGGAGGGGAGGCAAACAGTCAGCCTCGAAGTTTTACTACATTCTTTCCAAGACAGGTATACCCAACAAAGATAGTCCCAGTTTAAGGGTTTTTGCTGTCAGGCTAGCCAAAATTAGACGGGATATTTTTACTCTTTCTTCTGCTTGGAGTATAGGACATTGGTCATAAAATTGATTAAATTTTTGGCTAAGTTCAAACAGATATGAACAAAGACGGTTTGGCATTAAATCCCTTTCTACTTCCTGGATTATATCATTTAATTGTATCAAATGTTTAGCCAGGGTTAATTCCGCCGATTCTGTGAAGACTATAGGCTGTTCAAAGTTCAATTCATCTAGATTAATATTCCCCTTCCTGATAATGCCTTGTACCCTCACATAGGCGTATAGCAAATAGGGGGCGGTATTTCCTTGAAGGGCTAACATTTTGTCATAGCTAAAACGATAGTCAGTGGTGCGGTTTTGACTCAAGTCAGCGTATTTTACTGCACTTAATCCTATCACCTTACTGACGTGGCTAATAAATTCTTCACTCTCTTGTCTTCCTTCCTCTGCCAAGCGATTTTCCAAGTCTTTTCTAGCCCTATTTATAGCCTCATAGAGTAAGTCTTTCAGCTTAACACTTTCCCCCTCTCTAGTCTTAATTTTCTTGCCTTCTTCTGATAACACCAAACCGAAAGGCACATGGACTAATTCCACATTTTCTGGGGCTAAATTTGCCCTTCTTGCGGCTTGAAAAACTTGGGCAAAGTGATTAGCCTGGCCAGCATCTGTCACATATATAATTCTCTCCGCTTTGTCATAATTCACACGGTATTTAATGGCGGCCAAATCGGTAGTTGCATAATTATATCCCCCATCGGATTTTTGTACAATAAGAGGGAGAGGTTTGCCTTCTTTATTAACAAAACCTTCCAGAAATACACATTTTGCGCCTTGGTCTTCTGTGAGGAGACCTGCTGCTTCTAAATCCTTAATTACTTCTGGTAACCAGGGGTTATAAAAAGACTCTCCTCGCTCGATTAATTTTATATCTAATAACTGGTAAATTTTCTCAAATTCTCGCCGAGATTGTTCACACAACAACTGCCAAGCTTTGAGGCTTTCTGGGTCATGATTTTGCAGTTTTACTACTTCTTGACGAGCCTTTTCTCTAAACTCTTCATCCTGATCAAATTTAATTTTTGCTTGCTTATAGAGAGTAACTAAATCCCCTAAATCTACCGCATTAGCAGTGGTTAAAGCCTCTGGTTTTTCTTCTCTCAAATAGGCGATTAACATGCCAAATTGAGTGCCCCAATCGCCAACATGATTAAGCCTGAGGACATCATGACCTCTAAATTCTAACAGACGGGCGATACAATCCCCAATAATAGTAGAACGAAGATGCCCTACATGCATTTCTTTTGCTATATTAGGACTAGAAAAATCCACCACCACCTTTTGGGGTTTTTTGGCCTTTTCTACACCCAAACGCTCATCTTTGGCCATGGCCTGGATTTTTTGGGCGATGTATTCCGGTTTTATGGTAAGATTGATAAAGCCGGGGCCAGCAATTTCCGGGGGGTAACAAATGCCATCTAGTTGGGCATGTTGGACAATAGTTTGGGCGATGGTGCGAGGGTTTTGTTGCAGCTGTTTAGCAAGAGAGAGGGCCACATTTACCTGATAGTCACCAAACCTAGGATTGCTGGCTGGCATTACCTGGGGGTCAACTTTTGCCAATTCTTCCCCAAAGGCGGAGACTAGGGCTTTGCTGAAAATTTCTCTTAACTGCTCTATCATTGGCCGTCAGAGTCTTTACAACTAAAGGTTCAGACTAAGAGATTATAGCACTAGAAGGGAGGGGGGTTGGAATTGGGGAAGGGGGGGATTATAATGGGGGTTTGGCCATTAGGAGATAGTGTAGCGCAAATGACAAAAACTGCGTGGGTGTTTCCAGGACAAGGTTCACAAAGTAAGGGAATGGGATTAGACTTACAGACAGAGACAATAGCCCAAAAAAGACTGGCAGAGGCAGAAGAAGTGTTAGGATGGTCAGTGTTAGAGGTGTGTCAGGGAGACGAGGAAACCCTTTCTCGTACTTTGTATACTCAACCCTGTCTCTATACCATCGAGGCTATACTGGTGGACTTGTTGAGGGAGAGAGGTAAAAAGCCAGAGGTTGTAGCAGGACATAGTTTAGGAGAATATACAGCCCTTTATGCCGCCGGTGTCTACGATTTTACGACAGGTTTGCTCCTAGTGCAAAAAAGGGCCCAACTGATGGATGGTTGCCGGGGGGGAAAAATGGTAGCCTTGATGAAGTTTAACAGAAACGCGCTAGAGGGACTGGTGGCGGGAAGAGAAGACGTGGTGATTGCCAACGACAACAGTGAAGGACAGGTGGTTATATCCGGCATTCCCAGCAGCGTAGATGAGATAGTGGCAAAGGCGGGGGCGGCTTTGGCTGTACCCTTAAAGGTTTCAGGGGCATTTCATTCTCCCCTTATGGCGGAGGCGAGTGAAGAATTTGCCAACACCCTGGAAAAGGTGGAATTCCAAGAGGCCCAAATCCCCGTTATTAGCAACGTTGAGCCTATCCCCACCACCTGTGGCAATACTCTGAAGGCAAGACTGAAACGACAGATGACTGGGGGTGTGCGTTGGCGGGAAATCATGTCAACCATGGTGGAGTTTGGAGTTACCACCGTGTTGGAAATTGGCCCGGGTAAGGTATTGACTGGATTATTCAAACGTACTTTTAAGGGCCTCCAGCTGGTCAATATTGCTACCCTAGCCGACTTGTCTTCCCTTTAGGCCTGCTTTTTATTGTAACTTTTTTTCATGATCCCCACCTGCCCCCTTGACATTTTCCTCCTTTTATGCTATACTAGCGGCGGCCCCGAGGATTTTTGCTTACCGGGTGCTAGAATAGATGTAAACACGTCGAATTTATGGGCCTCTCTTCTCTTACTTCTCTGTGCTTTAATTGTAATAAAAGGCCCTCAAGCCTGTCTTCCCAAGTACCTCCTTGCCTGGTGACTTCTCTCTGTGTTAAATATGTGGGACAATAATTCCCTCGACTAATTCCCCCAGACAAATTCTTAGATGTTGTGTCGGACAATGCACTATTGTTACCAAATTGGGACCAAACTCTTGATTTATGTAGTCGTCGGATAGCAGGGATTATTGAAAATTGGGTAGAAGACTCTATGGGGGCGGTGGGATTTGAACCCACACGGCCGTGTTAGGGCCAACGGATTTTCATTCCCCTGTAACTTTCGTTACTGCTGCCAAAGAGAGGTGACAGCATGGGGAATTGGACTCTCCCTTTA
>JAUQQP010000032.1 GCA_030549855.1 Cyanobacteriota bacterium SRBZ.bins.94.201705 | reverse complement strand
GCAAAAAAAGAGAAAACCTGTGTGGCTTTTTGAGGTTGAATTGCGGGGAATTTCCTACCCCCACAGACTATTGTGTGTCTTCCTATGGCATTGGATTATCCATAGACGGGGATATTTTATAACAGTGGGATATCTTCCCGTTGTGGGAGATTAGTCACAGGGGGTGGTATTTTAAAACAGTTGACTGATTCCCACTGCCAAGTATAGCTGCCGGCGGGGATAACGGTAAAATAACAGTAAGGCGGGTATCTATTATGTCGACTGTATTCACAAACTCTCATTTTGAGGCTTAGGAATAATCAGCATTTGACTAGCCTCTAATAGTCTGGCTAAATAGTCTTATTTTTGGCAAACACCTCCAAATACCATTAATAGTTGGCAATTGCCATCAATCCATCTTTTCTGTCAGTGTAGACTCTACTCATTTTGCCACTAAACTGTGGGTTATTTAGCCTTTCAACTCAACTGCCATCCCACTTAAGACTATCATTACCCCTAGTATTGTCTAAGCTTATAATTCCAACCTGGTAAATCCTACAAGGGTGTGGCAGATTGCAAATTGCCGACAACCCTTGATTCCATCCAGACGTTGTAAGTTAGCAAGTATCCCCATCAATTTCTGTTTTCCTTTGACAACTCTCTCTTTACGTTTTTTCTCTATATCCAGTTATTTTCTATGGCGGCTATCTAGTTATTTCATAAACCCCTAGCTACGGCTAATCTATCACAACCCCCCTATGCATGGTTATCCCCCTGTTGTAGAGTGAAACTCTTTTATATATAACCTAACCCGATAACTGCCGTTTGACTATTCCACCCCACTACCCACAACAAATTTCTAGTCTTGCTGTCTAACGAGTTACCATCCCTATCTATGTTTCCCAACACCCTGACTATTATCCAACCGTTGTCACGTCACACCCTTCTACCACTGTCGCCTAACTTTCATCCTCCTATCGCCGGTTGTCAGGCAAGGCAGACATTTCCACCTCTTGTTTTTTCCCTTCAACCACTCTCTTTCCTTTATTACTGCTTTTTGCTTCCCTACAGTCGTCTGGTATAAATCTCTTCCCCTACCTATTTCTGTGTTTTATCTTTTTTTCTCAAGCCAGCGGATTCTCCTTGCTACCCAACGGGTGGAGTAGTAGAGATTTAGTTTTTTTCCCGGCAAAATCGTTTCCTACGGTTCATTTTATTTTACCCCTGACACTTTCCTCAATAACCAATCCAAACATATTGTAATACACAATACTAGCAAATTTACTACTGTTGCTGGTATTTATAGTCAAAACGAGTAGGAATAGACGGTGTATCGTCGAGATGCTTGTTAATTTTGTTTGCAGTCTTTGTTGCCTCTCTCTGGTATCTCCTGTGGCTGGGATGACATCTAGATTTACCCTTTTGTCTTCCTTTTACCATCAAAACATAAACCGTTTTATGTCTTATGGAGAATGTATGTCTTTTCCTGTGGCGGTGATGGGGAGATGAAAAAACATGAAAACATGAAAGTTTCCCAGTTTTGTGTCTTGTGGGGAGTAGATGTGGTTTCCTGTGGCTGTAAGGGAGTAGAAACCTGAAAACAAGAGGGTGGGGATGGTTTGAATAAATAGCCGTCTGAGGGGTTGAAAATCTAATTAATTGTTGCAATTGCCGTCGGATTGCCACTGCCGTATATATCCACCGATGTAAGTTAATATCCTCATGGTGGGAATGATATCACAGTCTCTTTTACTGAAAGACTACTAGGATTGCAAACCGGTGGGATTTGACACTATTGACACCAGGGATAGTATTCCCCCAACCACCAGCCTTCCACTAACGGCTAACTACCAATTCTAAACTGCTATTCGTCAGACTCTCAGTTTGTTTCTAGTGGCTAACAGTCTCCAAAATCCAACAAAAACAATTTAAAATGGCTGTATGTCCCGATAAGGGTGTCCATTGTAATCCATTTTTCTCTCCAGATAAACCCTAAAGTTAGTCCAGATACACCCCATCCCCATTCTCTTGTTTTTTTCCTCTCCCAACAATCCCATGCCCAATTGTATTTTCCCCTAAGGATTGCCCAATTCAACTTTTTTCCCTTTTATGGGGAATACTACTGCCTGTATATGGTTGTTGTAGTTGTTTGTGGTGAAACTTTTACTTGTCTTAGAAAAACACTATCCAAGTAAGAGGCTTACGGAGAAGTGTCTGTTTTTTTTTTTACGAGGGAGGCATCTGTGGTGGAGGTGTTTATTTTCCCAATGAGTCATTAGGGGGATAACTAGAGGATGGAATTTAAGGCGAAGTCTTTGTCAATGAATTGAGAGAGAGAAGGGGAATGCCACTGACGGCTAGCAGTTAAAAACCACTACATTGATTCTCTTGTAAGCTGAAATCTATCTACTCAAACCCACAACCCATAAAATGATTATCTCTCCGGAGAAGAATAAACCCCGCCACGGATTTCTCCCTATAATGCTTAAAACCCTGGGATAGTCACTGGAGTATCATGGAAGCTGATTTTTGTTTTGCTGTTTTTGCTGTTTTTGTCAACCCTAACTCTACAGTAGATTTCCCCGTCTTGTAGACTGATTTTAAGTATTCTCCCCTGACAAGAGTCAGTCTGACTACGGCAACAACCCCCAGTGGGTGTTTCATCACCAGTGGCAAAATTCTGCCATACCTAGTCTTTTCCGATTTAGCCCTTCTTAAACTCCATCCTCAATTATCGCTCATGAAGGGCACTAGTCATACTACCCCTGAGGGGAGACAACAGAGAAATTTCTTTTCTGAATTCTAATCTTTTTTCCTTGACTAATCCAAAACACCATTTTGTTGTCACCATTGCTGTCTTTTGATTCGTCACTGTGATTATTTGCCACAGCCAAAGAGTAGGTTGTAAGTCATGCCATTACTCCTCAAATTCCGGCTATTGGGGATATACCTTCTCCTGCAAGTCAAAGGAAAGGAAGGGAGATTGAAATTATACAGTCAAGAAATATCTGAGTGGCGGAGGGGAAGAGGAGTGGGAGAAGAAAAAATAAACGGTTGGTGGGATAATAACGGGGGTGGAGGGAAACATAAAAGACACAGCAGGCATTGGGGGAAAGTTAAGCGACAAGTCAGGGGAAAAGGTTGATGGTATTTAGTTGGAATTAGACAGTCTGTAAGAAAGCGGGGGAAAAAGGGGAAAACAAATAATAGTCTACCCTTGCGGGGGGAGGAAGAGATGAAACGAATGGGTAAGTCAACAGTAGGGTTTTGAGAGGGTTGACAGGATGTGTAAGAAGAGTCAACTTGTAGGGTTAGACACAAAAAGTTGAGGGTGGGGTATAGGTGGGGGTATGGTTGAGGGGATAGGGGGTAGAAAATAGGGGGGTAGAAAGTGGGGGGATAAGACTTGTCCTTCTTCCTAGATAGCAGTATAGCAGTCAGTTGGGAGGAGTGGTAGTGGGAGGAGGGGAGGAAATATACCCCCGACGGGGGGAATCAGTGAGAAGATTGACACCATTTGCTTAGACAGTAGAAGTCAATGAAAAGATGGATAACCACCACCATTCAGTCAAACATCAAACAATTAAAGTAAACGGCATGTAACTAAAAGGCTTATGGCTAAACAGTGAAACAGTATGCTGTAGGTGTGGCTGCTTTTTGAAAGATTCCATTATGCAGCCTATGGGGAAGGCAAAAAATAGAAAAGAGTGGATGGTATTTAACAAAACTGGGGGTAAACACCAGACAACTGGATGGGGAAGGATAGCGGGTGGAGGGGAGGAGAGGGATAAAACAACCCTTGACAGTTAACAGGGTAGATAAACATGAGTAAGTGGGGAGTTGGAGGGAAGATGAGAGATAACAGGAATCACAGACTTCAAGCATAAGAAAGGAAAACCACTAGACAAGATAAGCAGGAATTAGGCGGTTATGGAAATTAATGGCATGTGATTGGTTTTACTGATTGCCTCAGAAATTCACACGGTAGGGATTGAGTCAGACAATAAAACAGCTAATTTAACCAGACAGCTTTATAGCCACTCTATTTATTGGCAAAACAGGGTGTGGGGAGACAACAAATAGGATTGGAGGGATTCAAAAAGCTTCAACGGATTAGAAAACAGACATAAAAGGGAAGAGTAATCCAAAAACCCCAGAAATACCGGCTTGGTGTATTTATGCCCAAAAAGTGACGGGAGGGGGGGAAAGGGTATAAATAAAAACGGTGATGATGTAGTAACTGGAGAAATGTCTTGGGGGGATAGAGGGGGGAGTAAAAAAAAAGAAGATGAGTTAAAGTGGTGAAGGGTTATGGAAAAAAAGACGGGAGTTTAACCAGACAGCTTACAATAGGAGACAAGGGGAGGGAGGGGGGAAGGGGGAGAATGAATCAATTAGACAAAAAAATGGCCCACAACAGACAGAAGACAACAGGCAAAATAGTCAAATGAAGGAGAGTGGGGTGTTATCAGGCGGCTTCTGGGAATTGGGGGATAGAGGCGATGAGTTGACGGGTGTATTGTGTTTGCGGGTTGTTGACAATTTGGTCAGCCGTGGAGATTTCTTCTATTCTACCCTTATTCATCACCATGATTCTATCACTGAGGAATTTTACCACACTCAAGTCATGGGAAATAAAGATATAGGTTAGGCCGAATTCTGCCTGGAGTTGTTTAAGAAGATTCAAAACTTGTGCTTGAATGGAAACATCCAAGGCGGAGACGCATTCGTCACAGATTATCAACTGGGGATTCAAAGCCAATGCCTTGGCAATACAAACCCTCTGCCTTTCCCCCCCCGATAACTGATGAGGATAACGATGGTACCAGTCAGGGTTTAAACCCACCCGCTCTAGTAAATATCTTACCCGCTCTTTTCGTTTTTGACTATTACCTCCCACACGGTGAATTGTCATTGGTTCTAGGATTATATCACCAATAGTCATGCGAGGGTTAAGGGAGTTGTAGGGATTTTGGAAAATAATCTGCATTTGCTGTCTGAGTCGACGACAAGTTTTACTGGCGGGGGGTATAGCCGTCAAGTCAACTCCCAAAAACTCAATTTTCCCCTCCACGGAAGGGATAAGACGCAAGATACTCCTTGCCAGGGTAGACTTGCCACAACCGGATTCTCCTACCAACCCGAGGGTTTCGCCAGGGAATAGTTGAAAACTGACACCATCCACTGCCCAAAAATACTCTTTCTGCCAAAAAGGGGTATGCTTTTTCCTGTAGCCTACTCTTAAATTTTCTACAACCAAAAGAGGCTGAGCTAATTTTACATCCTTAGGTTTAACGGTAGTGGTAGGGTTAAAAGACAGATTATTGCTGTTTCCCAAAAAATCATCAACGGTGGGGAGGTAGACACGAGTTTCGTGTAAACGGGGACGACAAGCCAACAATCCTTTAGTATAGGGATGGGAAGGATGGGAGAGAATTTCCCTGCTGTTGCCGTATTCTACTATTTTTCCCCGACGCATCACTGCCAGACTGTCTGCCATGTTGGCGACGACGGCTAAGTCATGGGTGATAAAAACCAAAGACATTTGCCGTCGTCTACATAATTCTTTTAATAGGGACAAAATCGTAGCTTGAACTGTAACATCTAGTGCTGTAGTTGGTTCATCAGCGATAAGGATTTGGGGATGACAGGCAATAGCCATTGCTATCATCACCCTTTGCAACTGCCCACCACTCATTTCATGGGGGTACTTGGCCAGTATAGCACGTTTTCTCTGATTGATATACTTTTGAATTTGAGGGGGGGTAGGGGTAGTCTTATGGGATTGACTTAAAAATTCCGCCGCCAATTCCTCATCACTAGGCAACAATTGCACTTCCTGTAGCAGACTAATTGCCCGTCTTTTTGCCTCTTTTAAACTAACCGCCTGGTGGAAGACAATGGCCTCTACAATTTGAAACCCAATGTTATATACTGGGTTTAGTGAGCTCATGGGCTCTTGGAATATAATAGCAATCTTGCCACCATTTATTTCCCTTCTTTTGCGGGGGGGTAGACTAAGCAAATCTAGGGGTGGGTTTTCCCCTGAGTCAAAAAATAAAATCTCCCCTGTTGCTTTAGCGTCAGGGGGCAACAGTCCCATTATAGCCAATGCGGTAACTGATTTTCCAGACCCGGATTCCCCTACTATTCCCAGTATTTCCCCTCTTTTTAGAGAAAAGCTAATTCCCTTCAAGGCCAAATCCTCCTCCCCACCCCTTTGGAAAGCCACCTGCAAGTTGTTTACCTGGAGTATAGTCATTTGTTTTCTTTCTCTTTATTACAATGAGGGGTTAGTCACCTCTTGACTTCATATAGGGATTTTATCCCAGGAATCTCATAACAGGAGTATTGCCCGTCATAATAACCATAAGAGGTGGCGGGGGGGGGATAAGTGAACTATGCCACATTATCTAGGGGTTGTTATTATAGGTACACCCTTTCCACCAGGATAGCAAAAAAACGAAAAAGAGTAGCCTCCAGTCCCATTGACGGCAAGAGGCCCCATTCTAAAGCCTATCCTAACAGAAAAAAGGGGAAAAAGCAAGGGGGTGGGGGTTGGTAGGGATAGGGCCTGTCTCTATCCCAAGGGTTTCAGGAAAGGGAGGAGATGGCATTTTTGGCCATATTGGCGATAGCCTGGTCTGTAGCCTGGGGCAGTTGATAGTAGGTGCCGCCGGCGTGTTTAGCGATTTCCTTGCCGAAGCCAGTGGAGATAAATTTCTTTTCTGTGTCAATAACTAGAAGTTTGAAGCCGAGGGCACGGATTTTAGCGGCAATTTCCAGCAATTCCGCCTTAATATCCGGTTTTTCGCCCTCAGGGATGGTTTCTCCCAGAGAGCGTGCCAGGGGTACATTGCCACGGCCGTCGGTGATGGCCACGATTACCACCTGTCCGATGTCACCGGACATTTTGGCATTTAGGCCCACATGTACTGCCTGGGTGAGGGCATGGGATAGGGGGGAGCCTCCCCCACAGGGCAGGGTTTCCAGACGGGAACGGGCCATTGTAATTGAACGTGTAGGAGGAAGTAATACTTCCGCTCTTTCCCCACGGAAGGAGATAAGGGCGACCTGATCACGGTTTTCATAGGCGGAGGTCAACAGACGCATTACAGCGCCCTTGGCCGACTGCATGCGGTTTAGGGCCATTGAGCCAGAGGCGTCTACTACAAATATAATCAGGGCGCCAGCTTTACGAGCGAGGCGTTTTGCCCTCAAATCCTGTTCTTCGATGATTACACGGCGTCCTGGGTGGCGCAGACGACGGTTTTTTTGGTAGGGTGCAGCTGCCCGTAAAGTCGCGTCCACAGCGATTCTTTTCACTTTCCCCTTGGGCAGAATTGGTTTGACGTAACGTCCTCTGTCGTCAGTAAAGATGATATTACGGCTGCCGGACTTTCCTTGTCTTTGCACCTGTTGAGCGAATTGTAGTATTTTAGGGTCTAGGATTACCCCTTCTACGTCAAAGATAAACTCCTGGGGTATACTAGGGGGCTGTTGAGATTCACTTTCATCTTCTTGACTCTTATTATCCTCGTCGTCTGGCTGGTTGTCTTTCGTTTTTTGGGGTGGTGGTGGGGGGGTAGGAGGTTGTTCTGGGGGGTTTTGTATTATTTTACTGCGAGGCACAATAACCAACTCCACAGCCAGACGCAAATCGTCGGCGTTAACGACATCACGTCCAGCCAAGGCAGCGGCGGCTTTTGCCACTTTAACGGCGAAGATTTCTGCCCGATGTCCTTCTACTTGTCCTCTGATAGCCTCTTGTACCAGATATTGTATTTGTTCCTGGGTGATTTTGACATCTTTAAGCCATTCCCGTGCTAGGATTATATCAGTTTTGAGATTTTCTAACTCCTCTTGGTATTGAGCCAGAAATTGTTGGGGGTTGGTGGAGTAGTCGATAGCCCTCAGTACTGCCCTTACCCTGTCTTCGAGGGGCAAATTGTCGTCTGCCACTTCCCATATTGCTATTCTATCTAACAGGTGTGGGCGGAGGGGGCCTTCTTCTGGATTATAGGTGGCGATGAGGATAGGCTTACAGGGGTGAGAGAAGCTGATGCCTTCTCTTTCCAGTTGGTTTTTTCCCTCTGTCAGGACAGTTAGCAGCTGGTTGGCTATTTGGTCGTCCAACAGATTTATCTCATCCACATATAGTACTCCCCGATGGGCTTTTGCCAACAATCCCGGTTGGAATACAGGATAGCCCTTTTTCACTGACTCTTCCACATCGATTGAGCCCAATAGACGGTCTTCTGTGATGCCGAGGGGGATTTGGACGAAGGGCGCTTGTATTACCTCTGTTGGGATTTCTTCTGGTCTTCTAGTGCCGTATTGCTTCCAGGTATCATCGTCCCACTCTTGTGGGTTGTGGGGGTTACAATTGTAGGGATTACCCTTAATTACCTCGATGGGTGGCAGGAGGGAGTGGATGCCCCTGGCCAGTACGGATTTTGCTGTCCCCCTTCTTCCGGCAATAGCCACCCCGCCTATTCCTGGGTCTACCGCCGCCAATAGCAGGGCCGTTTTGATTCTTTCCTGCCCTACTACCGCGGTGAAAGGGAAATTCAGATTCAGATTTGCCCTTGCCGTTGCCGTTGATGACACCATGTTTTTCGTCTTTTCTCGATTTCCTCCTATTATCTTATCCCAACACCCCCTTGACAATAGGAAGACAAGCCTGCTAGGATTGGAGGAGGTAAGAGTAGACTAGGGCCTGTGGTACAGGTGCTAGAGGCCCTCGTTTTCTTCGCCTCAAAATTTATTGAAAACAATTATTGACAAGGTGGAAGTGGTTAGCTAAGGGCTTGAAGGAGGGCGTCACCCATTTGTTTACAGCCAACCAGACGACAACCGGGGGACATAATGTCAGCAGTGCGGTAACCTTGAGAGAGGACGGTGGAGACGGCTTGTTCGATGAGGGAGGCGGCGGTTTCTTCTTGGAGGCCATAGCGAAGCATCATAGCGGCACTAAGGACTTGGGCGAGGGGGTTAGCCTTATCTTGGCCGGCGATGTCGGGGGCGGAGCCATGGACGGGCTCAAATAGGCCGGGGGGATGGCTGCCCAGACTGGCGGAGGGAAGCATACCGATACTGCCGGTAAGCATAGCCGCCTCATCGGAGAGGATGTCACCAAAGAGGTTACTGGTAACAATGGTGTCGAATTGGCGGGGTTGGCGGATTAGCTGCATGGCGGCGTTATCTACATACATATGGGTTAATTCCACCTGAGGGTATTTTTCTGCCATAGCTGTAACCCTATCCCGCCAAAGTTGGGACACGTCTAACACATTAGCCTTATCTACTGAACAGAGTTTGTTACGACGCTTGCTGGCAATTTCAAAAGCCACTTTAGCAATACGGTCGATTTCGGCTTCGGTATAGGCCATGGTGTTAACGCCGCGTTTTTCGCCAGTTTCGGTGGTAAAAATGCCCTTAGGTTGACCGAAATAGATACCGCCAGTCAATTCCCTCACCACCATAATGTCCACCCCTTCCACCACTTCCCTTTTGAGGGGAGAAGCATCAATAAGTTGAGGGAAGACGGTAGCAGGGCGGAGGTTGGCAAACAGTCCCAAGGCGGCACGGATTCCCAACAAGCCGGTTTCTGGACGTTTTTCTCTTGGCAGACTGTCCCACTTGTAGCCGCCGATAGCCGCCAGCAGGACGGCATCAGACTTGCGACACATCTCAACAGTTTCCTCTGGAAGGGGATTGCCCGTGGCATCAATAGCGGCACCCCCAATCAACCCCTCCTGGAATTCAAACTCCAAATCGCACTTTTTTGCCACTGCCTTCAACACCTCTACTGCCACTGCCATTATCTCTGGCCCAATGCCATCCCCCGGCAGCAGGGTTATAGTATATCTTTTCCTCATCCTTCTGGTTTCCAAGTTATAAACAACCCTAAAATCATACTGGCAAATGGGACTTTCTGGCCAGATGTTTCACTAAAATAAGGACTATTACAATATCTTCACAAAGACCCCTAAAAATCCCCCCGGGGGGCATATGAAACTTCATTTTTCTTGCTACCCTAGAATAAAATCGCCTCTTTTTGTGTCATTATCTGTATTATTTTTGTCATAAAAAGAATATAAAGACCTAGGTCTTTGAAACCGGGGGCGTCTGTTGCTGTCTGTTTTTTTTTGTGGCTTCCTGGTGGAGGACGAAGTTTGCTGAGTCTTTTGTTTCTAAGAATTAACGATTGTTACAGTTTCTTCAAAAATTGCCCTAAAATCCCCCCCCGGGGCATCTGAAAATAGATTATTCATGCTATTATGAAGGAGAATGGCCTTTTCCCTTCCAAATTTTGGGGGGAGACAAGGGAGTTTCGGATTGGACAGAAGAAGGTGGACAGGAAAGTAGAGAGCAAAATCTGGGGGGTAGGGCTTCCTATAAACCGCCCAGTGGCAGTGGGGAGGAGGCCATTTACTGGGGTATTGGCAGTAGGGGTGGTGAGAGGTATTAGAAGAATGTGTAGTGTGGGAGTAGGAGGAAGGTTTCCTCTGGGTAAATATAAGCTAAACCTCGAAAGGGCAAGTCATTATTATCGGGGCCAACAGGTAGGAGGGGAGGCTACTAGAGGGTGTTATGGTCACCTCTTGGAGATAATATCCTAAACCCTCGGAGTGTAAAAAAGGGAGACTATTGTTATGCCCCCTGGGGGGAAGGTCCTCCCGGACATGTTTTTCTACACTGGTGGGGATGAGTGGAGGGGTGGCATGGCAGGATGCCTATCAATACATTCTGTAACATAAGCTACGGGGGACAACTGCCTAGTGATTCCCCCATTAGTTGTACTATCAACGGGCGGGGGTTAAACTCCCCTTTTCCCGGTAAAATATGGTAGGATGGAATGACAATTGAAATCTAAACAGGGCCATTGGGGGCACCGGCAGTGGTTCCTTGGTTTATTTGAGGGGATTAGTAACCCTTTGACGACAATATAAAGACGACGGAGAAAGACACCCCCTACCCCCCCTGTCAATTTCTGATAAAATCAATAACAACAGGGAAATTAGGTCTATGAAAGCTAGCAACGAAGTAATTGTAGTAGGCGGGGGAATAATAGGACTTGCCATTGCCATTGAGTTAAGACTAAAGGGCATTGGTGTAACGGTTTTAAGCAGAAACTATGAGGAGGCGGCTACAAACGCGGCGGCGGGGATGTTGGCCCCAAGGGCAGAAGGGCTAACAGGGGTTATGTTAGAATTAGCCCTAGCTAGTCTTTACCTGTACCCCGAATGGATTAGAAAACTGGAACATGTTGGTGGGGAAAGTGCAGAATATAACCCATGTGGTATTATAGCCCCAGTAAAAAAAGCCCCCCAAAAGCCCCAGGAAGGCAATCACAGCATATGGTTGGACAGAAATGCCCTGGAATGCTACCAACCTGGACTAAGCAAAGAGATAGTAGGGGCATGGTGGTATCCGGAGGAGGGACAAGTGGCGCCCCGTCGTCTTGGTAAAGTTTTGCACCAAGTAGCCCAAAGGGTGGGAGTTGACATCAAAAGCGGGGTGGAGGCAATAGCCTTTAGTAGAGAGGTAGGAAAAATTAGGGGTGTTCTCACTAAATCCGGGATATTTACCGCTGACACCTATATTGTAGCCAATGGTGTCTGGGCAGGAAAACTACTACCTCTGCCGGTAACCCCTGTAAAGGGGGAAATGTTGAGTCTAAAAATGCCTCCCTCTCAACCCCTCAATAGGGTTATTTTTGGGGAAAACACCTATCTAGTGCCGAAACAGGATGGTACCCTTATAATAGGCGCCACCTCCGTTAACACCTGGCAAGAGGGGAATAGTGCCCAGGGGATTAACGAGTTGTTACAAAGGGCTATACAGTTATACCCGCCCCTGGCACAATGGGAACTGTTGGAGACATGGTATGGGTATCGTCCTAACACCCCCGACGGCATGCCTATTCTCGGCTATGGTGACGCCGCTAATCTAATCCTGGCTACAGGACACCACCGCAATGGCATCCTCCTGGCACCTATTACCGCCCAACTCATTGCCGAATTGGTGGCCACTGGTCAACAACCTGAAATACTAAAACACTTCAGTTATAAACGTTTCCACTCCCCCATTGTCTATGCTACCCCTGTGGCCAATACTAGTCACTGTCAGAGGGAAGAGGAAGAGGAGGACTATCTGGTTATTGCCGGGAGGAAGTTTCGTTCTCGCTTACTGACAGGTACAGGCAAATACAAAAGTATTGAGGTTATGCAGAAGAGTGTGGAGGCTAGTGGCTGTGAAATCGTCACCGTGGCGGTAAGGAGGGTACAAGCGAGGGAAAAAGGACATGAAGGCCTGGCAGAAGCCCTGGATTGGTCTAAAATCTGGATGTTACCGAACACAGCAGGTTGTAGGACAGCCGAGGAGGCAGTAAGAGTAGCCCGTCTGGGGAGGGAAATGGCTAAACTGCTAGGACAAGAGGATAACAACTTCGTCAAGTTGGAGGTGATTTCTGACCCAAAATACTTACTACCAGATCCTCTCGGCACACTACAAGCCGCTGAACAACTGGTAAAGGAAGGCTTTGCTGTCCTACCTTATGTTAACGCAGATCCCCTTCTCTGTAAACGGTTGGAGGAAGTAGGGTGTGTTACAGTTATGCCACTTGGTTCCCCCATAGGCTCAGGCCAGGGGATAAGGAATTTGGATAACATTAGAATAATCATTGAGCAGGCTTCGGTACCGGTAATCATAGACGCGGGGATTGGGACTCCAAGTGATGCGGCTTTAGGCATGGAAATGGGGGCAGATGCCCTTTTGCTCAATACCGCCATCGCCTGTGCAGACAATCCGGTGCAAATGGCAAGGGCTTTCCGTTTGGCCACCGAAGCCGGCAGGTTGGCTTATAAGGCGGGACGTATCCCCGTCAAATCCTATGCCCAACCCAGTTCCCCTACCACCGGTCTGGTAAAATAGGGAACACAAATGCCATAATACAGCAAAAACAATGGACTTAAACCTAGTAAAGTTACAAAACTTCCTGGACAATCTCTCCTTTGTATTACTTTTTCTTTCCATGTTGTGCTACTGGGCGGGGGCTGCCTTCCCCTCCCTGTCACTATTGCCACCACTGGGCAGTGCAACTACTACCATCGCCAATATTACCATAGCCTTTTTACTATTAGCCCGCTGGCTAGAAGGGGGATACTTCCCTATCAGCAACCTGTATGAGTCTCTTTTCTTCCTGGCATGGGGTTTAACCGCAGTACACCTGATGGCAGAGAGGATGTTGGCCAAGGAATATAGTCTATTGCCGGGAATAGTGACAGCACCAGTGGGGATGGCTATCACCGCCTTTGCTACTCTCTGTTTACCCCCAGAAATGCAAAACAGTCAGCCACTGGTGCCAGCCTTAAAATCTAATTGGCTGATGATGCATGTTAGTGTTATGATGTTGAGCTATGCCGCCTTGATGGTGGGCTCCCTTTTAGCCTTTACCTTCCTCATCCTAACCCATGGCCAGGAAGTGCCATTAAGAGGTAGCTCTGTAGGGACAGGAGCTTACAGAGATGTTAAAAACAAAGCTATCTCTCCTTCCTTGACGGCAGAAAACAAGGGGTATTCTACCACCAATTCCGGCCCTGTAACCACGGTGGTATTAGAGAAGGAAACACAACAAACCACACTTTCCCCTGAAAGGCTAACCCTGGCAGAAACCCTAGACAACATCAGTTATCGTATAATTGGTTTAGGCTTCCCGCTACTTACCATTGGCATTATTTCTGGGGCTGTATGGGCCAATGAAGCATGGGGGTCATACTGGAGTTGGGATCCAAAAGAAACCTGGGCTTTGATAACATGGTTGGTGTTTGCCGCCTATCTCCATGCCCGTATTACCAGAGGCTGGCAGGGGAAGAAACCGGCTATCATCGCCTCTTGTGGTTTTTTTGTAGTTTGGATTTGTTATCTAGGAGTAAATCTACTGGGGAAGGGATTACACTCCTACGGTTGGTTTTTCTAGGGTAAAGACAATGGCTAAGCAATTGGGAGTAGCTGTCATAGGCACAGGCTTCGGACAACAGGTGCATATCCCTGCCTTCCATGAGCATCCCCGCACTCGAGTGGTAGCCGTATACAATCGTAACATAGAAGTGGCTAGACAGGTGGCCGCCAAACACAATATACCCCACGCCTTCGACGACATTGAGGCTATCTGCAGTTGTCCTGAGGTAGATATAGTAAGCATTGCCACCCCCCCTTTCCTCCGTTATGAAATAGCTAAAACTGCCCTCCGTTACGACAAGCACCTATTTTTGGAAAAGCCAGTTAATCTCAATGCCTATGAAACACGGGAACTATACCACTTAGCTAACCGGCAGGGGAAGGCGGCGGTGGTAGACTTTGAATTCCGGTTTGTACCCCATTGGCAGTTACTCCGCCAATACCTCGAAATGGGGTATGTAGGGGATATTAGACTGGTGAAGGTGGATTGGTTAGTGCCTTCCCGTGCCAACCCACAAAGGCCCTGGGATTGGTATTCTATTAAGGAGAAGGGAGGAGGGGTATTAGGGGCCATTGGCTCTCATGCTTTTGACTATATATACTGGCTATTTGGGGAAATTGCCACTATTAGTGCCTATTTGGGTAATGCTATCAAAAAAAGACCAGATCCCCTAGCTAACAACCAATACAAACCCGTTACCGCCGACGACATCTGCCTCATCACCCTAGAATTGAAAAGCGGTACCCCTGTACAAGTCAACCTCAGTTCGGTAACATATCAAGGGAGGGGTCATTGGCTAGAAATGTATGGCGACAAAGGCACATTAGTCCTGGGTAGTAGTAATCTTAAGGACTACATACACGGCTTTAAACTCTTTGCCTCCCAGAATGGCCAACCCCTAACAGAAATACCACTGCCTCTCTCCCTTGCCTTCCCCAAAACCTATGAAGATGGTAGAATTGCTCCTGTAATCAGAGTCATTGACCAGTTGGTAAGCAACATTGACCATGGCCAATCCTCCCCTCCTACCCTAAGAGAAGGCGTCTACTCCCAACTGCTTATGGATTTAACCCACCAATCCCACCATCAAAAGGCTAGACTTAAAGTGCCCCCCCTGGAAGACTTCCTCGCTGGCAGAGAATAAAATGTGCCTCTCCCCTTGTCAAACCCACCCAAAATCCGTTATAATTGTAGACGCACCGCGGGATAGAGCAGTCAGGTAGCTCGTCGGGCTCATAACCCGAAGGTCGATGGTTCAAATCCATCTCCCGCAATTGCCTTTATTTTTTTTTACCTCACTAGGGGGTTTGGTGGCTTAACGGGTTTGTCAAGCACACCCCTGGTAGTAAAAAGGTGTAATCATCCCCCGTTGTAGCCGCTGGGGGCGTCTTGGTAGGTGGGAGAAGGGGAGACATATTCAGTGGCTGTCCTATTTGGTTTTCTTTTGTCTGGGAGGGTAACCCTTTATTTTCCCTTCTACCCACAGCTTCCTCTACTATGCTGCCATCGGTTGTTTTAAGGAAAGCTAATCTAATCTTATGATAGGGTATTCTGTGTTGTGCCAGTGGCAGTGATTAGGGGGTGTTTTTAGAGACTCTTTTAGCTTTTCTTTCTCTTGGCGTCTTATAACCCCCCCTGATTAAGAGACAAGCCCCATCCCTACTAACATCCCTCGGTTGCTTCTTGTCTGCCGTCTGGAAAAATAGTAAAAAAAATATAATATTGCGAGGATATTGTTGAGGCAGATTCCGCGCTATTAAAGGCCTATCATAAGAGATAACAAGGGGAAAACATAATAGGAAAAATGGGTAAAAAATGCCTAGAGAATGCTATAATTTGAAGACAACAAAAGGAAGATAAGATAGGGGTAAAATATGGCCCTGTTAGCAGAATATGGCACATGGAAATCGCCTATAACCTCTGATTTGATTGTAGCAGGAACTATTGGTCTAAGCAGCCCCCTATTTCATGGAGAAGATATATACTGGCTAGAAAGTCGCCCTTTGGAAGGAGGCAGAAATGTAATTGTTAGACAATCCCCTGACGGTGAAACAGAAGACGTAACACCTCCCCCTTTTAATGTGCGTAGCCGAGTACATGAATACGGTGGAGGCGCTTTTACAGTCTATAAAGACACTGTGTATTTTACCAATTTTAAGGACCAAAGAGTATATGTCCAAAAAAGAGGAGAAACGCCACAACCTTTAACCCCAGAAAATCAATTACGCTATGCCGATTTTTGTGTGGATGCCTACCGCAATAGGTTAATCTGTGTGGCAGAAGCCCATTTTCCTTCCTCCCCCCAACCGGAAAATTCTATAATAGCCATTAGTCTAGACAAGGGAGAAATTACCACCCTGATAAAAGGGGCAAACTTTTATTCCTCCCCCCGTATCTCCCCAGATGGCAGTCAACTGGCTTGGCTAGAATGGAATCATCCCCATATGCCTTGGGATAGTACTAGACTATGTCTGGGAGAAATCAACCGTCAAGGGGGTATAGAAAATATCAGAATAATTGCCGGGGGAGAAAAGGAATCCATCTGTCAACCGGAATTTAGTCCCCAGGGTGTATTATACTTTAGCAGTGATCGCAGTCAGTGGTGGAATCTTTATAGTTGGCAGCAAGAAGTAGTCAAGGCAGTCTACCCCCTGGAGGCAGAAATAGGCTACCCCCACTGGGTGTTTGGGGAATCCGTATATGGATTTAGCCACGAAGGGGAAATTATTTGTGCCTACACCCAAAAGGGATGTTGGTATCTAGCAAAAATTGACCTTTCTAAACCACAATTCTACCCCATTACTCTCCCCTTTACTACCATTGACTATCTACGGGTGAGGGATAAGGAGGTACTATTCATCGGCAGTGCCCCCCACCAACCCTCGGCTGTTGTTAAAATGGACCTAGTACAAGGGGGATATAAGATACTAAAACAGTCTAGCAACCTAGAAATAGACGAAGGATATATTTCCACCCCCCAAGCCATAGAATTCCCCACCAGTAATGGTAAGACTGCCTATGCTTGGTATTATCCCCCGAAAAACAAAGACTTTCAAGCCCTCGAAGGCACAAAACCCCCTCTCCTGGTGAAAATTCATGGTGGGCCCACGGCTATGACCTCTCCAGCTTATAATCTAAGAATACAATACTGGACCAGTCGCGGTTTTGCCCTAGTAGATGTCAACTATGGGGGTAGCACAGGGTATGGGAGAGAATATAGGGAAAGATTATACGGGCAATGGGGTATAGTAGATGTGGAAGACTGTGTTAATGCGGCTAAGTATCTGGTGAAAGAGGGATTGGTAGACGGCGAAAAACTGGCTATTTCCGGCAGTAGTGCAGGAGGTTATACCACCCTCGCCGCTTTAACCTTCTATGATACCTTCAAGGCTGGTGCCAGTTACTATGGGATAAGCGATTTAGAAATTCTAGCCCAAGATACCCACAAATTTGAGTCCCACTATCTTGATAAACTTATAGGCAAGTATCCTGAAGCGAAAGAAGTCTATAGGGCTAGATCTCCCCTGTACCATATAGATAGACTATCCTGTCCTGTCATTTTCTTCCAGGGTTTGGAGGATAAAATTGTACCCCCCTCCCAGGCAGAGAGGATGTATCAGGCTTTGAAACAAAAAGGGATTTATACTGAGTATATCACCTTCCCCGACGAACAACATGGTTTCAGGAAGGCGGAAAACATCAAAAAAGCCTTAGACAAGGAGTATGAATTCTATGTTAGGGTATTCGGATTGCAGCTAAAACAGTAAGATAAAAATAACTGTAGCCATGGGAAAAAGGGGAAAATGAGTAAGATTTTGTGGCGAATGATATTTGTGATGGCGGTTTCCTTGCCACCAATATTACCAGCCTCTGCCGGCGGCGAAAACCCATTTCAGGTATGCCTGCGACAGTTGCAACAAAGCGGGATAACGGGAGAAAAAGCCCAAGTGGGTTGTGCTACCTCCCTATCCCCCCAAGAATTTTCCCACTGTGTCTCTAAAATTACTGCTACTGGCATCCCTCCGGAAACCGCCTTAACTAGCTGTTATCAAGTCAGACGCCCTCTGGAAATGGCTAACTGTGTAGTTGACATAGATAAAAAGGTGCTACAGATAAAAGAGGGGATGAAAGGGGGAGAAACATCGTTACAATTGGCACTAAAAACCTGTCAAAAAAGTCTATTGCCCAAAAGACAGGCAGAATGCGTGATTGGCCTAGCAATGGGGGGTAGCAATCCTATGACGGCTATGGAAACCTGTATTAGTGCCCAAGATTTCCCAGATGCCCTTTTCCCCGGCGAAAAGCCCTAATTTTGTGCCGGATGAGACTCTCCAATTTTGGGCTCTGTGCCTGCTAAAATCCTTTCTATGTTACTACGGTGCCGGAAAATAACATACACCCCGGCTAGCAAGGCAAAAACTATATAGGGGGGGGAGGGGAGAAGCAGCCAAGTAAGAATATTAACAGCAATGGCAGCAGCAATGGAACTCAAGGAGACAATCCGCCATATGGCTACTACCACCAGGAAAACAGAAAATGAGCCTAAACCCAACAGGGGATTGATAGACAACAAAATGCCAAGGCTGGTAGCTACCGACTTACCCCCCGTAAAATTTAACCAGATGGATTTACTATGTCCAATTATAGCTAGGAGGGCACAGGTGACAGTCAACCAATCCCGCCAGGAGGGAGGTATCAAGTCTGGGTAAACCCAATACACTAACCTGACGGCCAACACTGCCAATACCCCCTTTATTACGTCTACTACAAATACTACTAAGGCTGGCCCTTTCCCTAGAGTCCTAAGTACATTTGTAGCACCAGTGGAGCCTGAGCCATGTTGTCGGATGTCAATGCCTTTCAACCAGCGGGCAATAAGATAACCGGTGGGGATACTACCCAGAAAATAGGCAACCAGAAACAGTATTAGACAAAGCAAAAAAGAAACCGTCATGGGCTAGAATACTAAGGGGCATTCTCTCTGATTATACCCCATTGACGTCTGCCGGCGGCTTATGCCCATGGAGTTACTGGTTATAAGTAATGGGCATGGCGAAGATACCATTGCCCTAAAAATCGTCCAAGCCTTGCAGAAAATCTCCCCCGATGTCCAGGTGTGGGGGTTGGCTATGGTGGGGGAGGGTTTTGCCTATCAACAAGCCCGTATCCCCCTTATTGCCAGGGTTAAATCCATGCCTTCTGGGGGATTTGTCTACATGGATAAAAAACAGCTATGGCAAGACATCCGTCATGGATTACTAAACCTCATTTTATCCCAGTATAGGGCCACAAAGAAATGGGTGCGAAAACATCCAAAGGGTGTAATCCTAGCCGTCGGTGATATTCTTCCCCTTCTGTTTGCCTGGCTAAGTGGTGCTAAGTACTACTTTGTTGGTACAGCCAAATCCGACTATTACCTCAAAGACGAGGAAGGGTGGTTGGAAGAAACCCGTTGCTGGGAAAGATGCTTTGATTCTGTTTACTATCCCTGGGAGCGTTACCTTTTGAAACATCGCCGTTGTATGGGAGTTTTCCCCCGTGACTCCTTTACCGCTTCCTCCCTCCGCCGCTACGGCATCAAGGTGTATGACTGTGGTAACCCCATGATGGACGGTTTGGATGATTCTTTCCCCCGTCATGACGATAATTTCCTTAAAATTCTACTATTGCCAGGCTCCAGATTCCCCGAATCTCTCCACAATTGGCGTTTGATTCTCGGTGCTGTC
>JAUQQP010000033.1 GCA_030549855.1 Cyanobacteriota bacterium SRBZ.bins.94.201705 | reverse complement strand
CACTTGTCTCTGCCGACAATATTAGGTATTTATACTCGATGTTATCGCCCCAGGAGAAGAGTATCATCCCTCCAAGCAGGCTATGACTTCTTGCCAGGGAAGGTAACAACCACTTGTCTCTGCCGGCAATATTAGGTATTTATACTCGATGTTATCGCCGAGGGAGAAGAGTATCATCCCTTCAAGCAGGCTATGACTTCTTGCCAGGGAAGGCAACGGGTTGTCTTTGGCGATAATAAGAGGTGGCGTGGAAATTTTATTTAGCAGCTAAACCTCGGAAATTTAGCGGATACATAAAAGAAAAATAAACCCGTCTTGAGAGGAAAGATTTGTGTTGCCCAGTCGCCGATTAAGAGTCTATTTACTAGGAAGAATAACGATAGCGATAATAGGCTGCACACGCGCCTTCAGAGGAAACCATCGGGGCGCCTAGAGGGTTTTCTGGGGTACATTTTACCCCAAATGCCTCACATTCATGTGGCTTTTTTATTCCCTGTAAAATTTCGCCGCTAATGCAAGGGTTGTCGTCGGAAAAAGATTCAATTTCGGGGGATAGGCCAAACTTAAATAGACAGTCGAAAGAGGCATACTTCTTTCTCAGTTTCAAGCCACTGTTGGGAATTATCCCTATCCCTCGCCAGTTATAGTCGTCTGTTTCAAATACTTCCTCTACTATTTTTTGTGCGAGGAGATTTCCTTCTTTCCTCACGCATCTCTTATACTGGTTTTCTACTCTATAAGTTTTATTTTCTAGTTGTCGAATACACATGTAAATCCCCTGAATAATATCAAGAGGCTCAAACCCAGTTACAACTATAGGTACCTTATATTCATGGCAAATAGATTCATACTCATGATAACCTCTAACGGTGCAAACGTGTCCTGCAGCCAAAAAACCCTGAATATTACACTGGGGAGAAGATAAAATTGCCCTCATGGCAGGGGGTACTAAAACATGAGAAACTAGAAGGGAGAAATTTTCTATTCCTTGTCTTTTTGCCTGGTAAACAGTCATAGCTGTAGTAGGGGCAGTGGTTTCAAATCCTACAGCAAAAAACACAACCTCTTTATCGGGATTTTCTCTGGCAATTTTTAGGCTGTCTAGAGGAGAATAAAGAATACGAATATCCCCCCCCTTCCCTTTAACAGAAAGCAAATCTGTTTTACTCCCCGGTACTCTTAGCATATCACCAAAGGAGCATAAAATTACATTCTTCTGGGAGGCTATTGACACCGCTAGGTCTATTATGCGAATATCAGTGACACATACGGGACAACCGGGGCCATGTATTAATGAAATTTTAGGAGGTAATAGCTGATCAAGTCCATATTTTAGGATAGAATGGGTTTGCCCTCCACAAATTTCCATAATCTGCCATGGTAGGGTAGTAATTTCCCGGATAGCCTGCAGGTATTTTTCTATTAGGGGACTTTGACGATATTCATCTACAAATCTCATCGGCGTTTCCGTTTTTTTTGTGCTTTTCGCTTATCATATGAACAAAAAGAGATAATATTCAGTATAGTAGAGGAAGATGGAAACGAATAAAAATTTTTCCCTAAACTGCCCCTTACCTATAGACAAATATTCACACATTCTAATGGCCCACGGCGGCGGTGGCAAGTTAATGCATCAGTTAATTGAGCAACTCTTTTTGGCTAATTTCCCCCCAGTTAATTCAGTATCCCATGATTCTGCCATCTTGGATTTAAGCGAAAAAAAAATAGCTTTTACCACCGACTCTTATGTGGTGAATCCTCTTTTCTTTCCAGGGGGGGATATTGGGCTAATGGCAGTATATGGCACAGTAAACGATTTGGCAATGGTGGGGGCAAAGCCTTTATATTTGAGTCTAAGTTTTATCCTAGAAGAGGGATTGTCTATAGATACCCTGTGGCGGGTGGTGGAATCCATCAAAAAGGCGGCAGAAATCTGTCAGGTAAACATAGTCACGGGAGATACTAAGGTGGTGGAAAAAGGCAAGGGAGACGGGATATTTATTAATACCAGTGGCATAGGAATTATTGAGCATAATTTACAAATAAATCCCCTGGCAATTCAAGAGGATGATGTGATTATTCTCAGTGGCGACATTGGTAGACACGGAATTGCTATCATGGCAGTTAGGGAGGGATTAGAATTTGAAACTAGTATTGAAAGTGATTGCGCGCCTCTGCATTTTACTGTTTTAAATCTAATCAAGGAGGGGGTAGAAATTCATTGTTTGCGAGACTTAACCAGAGGGGGATTGGCTTCTGCCTTGAATGAAATAGCCATAGCTGGCCAATGGGAAATGAATATAGACGAGGATTCTATTATAGTAGCAGAAGAAGTGAAAGGCGCTTGTGAAATTTTGGGATTTGATGCTTTATATGTAGCTAATGAAGGGAGATTTGTTGTTTTCACCCCAGAAAGAGAAGCCGAGAAAACCCTTTCTATATTGCAAAAAGAAAACCCCCATGCTAGGGTTATTGGGAGAGTGAAAAAGGCCAACAAGGGGGTAGTAATTCTAAATACAGTTATGGGAAGTAAAAGGGTTATTGATATGCTGTCAGGAGAACAGTTGCCCAGAATCTGTTAAACTGCTAACTGTTACCCCCTATTTTCCAGAAACTGTCCGATTCTGTTATTTATTTTCTTTTTCTTCTGTGATTGCTACTGCTTCTGTTTTCTTCAAAACACCTTTTCCTCCCACCTTCGTCATAATAACAGACAAGATGGGTCTGAACATAGTCTCATAAAGAGTCCTGGTTTGGCTGTTGATAGGAGGTACAATGGAAAGATAGGGTTTTATAATCCATACACCCCTTGGACGTCGTTGGCAAAAACGGCCACGGCAAACACAAATATCGGTATTATACCAGACGGCAACAACCTCTTCCAGGAATTGACCATTTCTCCTGGTAACAATAAATAAAGACCCTACCCGCTGATTGTACAAGGGGGCTTATTGTCCATCGCACCCGCTTAACACAAATTAATACAGAGAAGGTAATTGTTGGTTTTTGTTACAAAAAATTGGCCTATTGGAGGGGGAAAAAGGGAAAAAACAGGGAATTTTATCTGGCGAGTGGGGTTAGCCAAAGGTGAAGAAACGGGGGGAGAATTGGTGGAAATATTCCCTGTAAAAGCTATAGAATGGAAGGGATGGTTAAAACCCCACAGGTATGAACAATAATGAATTAAAAGCCCTAGTAAAAGAGGTAAAAACCCAATTTACCATCCTGGGTACCATTGTGGCAGTTTTCTGGTCTGTGCAGGTGGTGAATGCCACTTTTTTCAACTATCGTCTCAACTATTATGGCATTTCCCCAAGGAATTTAACAGGATTAAGAGGCATAATTTTCGCGCCATTTTTACATGGAGATTATCTCCATCTTCTGGCTAATACCACCCCCTTTCTGATACTGGGTTTTTTGTGCATGCTAAGAGAGACTAGTGATTTCTTTGTTGTCAGTCTGTTGTCTATGCTAACCAGTGGCTTGGGGGTGTGGCTTTTCTCGCCAAGATATTCTATCACAGTAGGGGCAAGTGGTGTGATTTTCGGCTACCTTGGTTTTTTGCTGTTTAGGGGTTTATTCAAAAAAAACATCCCCTCCATCGCTGTGTCTTTAATTGTATTTTTCCTTTACGGTAGCATGATTTGGGGAATACTTCCCTCCTCTCCTTATATATCCTGGCAAGGACATTTTTTCGGCTTCCTTGGTGGCGTCCTAGCTGCTAAATTACTCCCTAGTAAGTAATTATCTGTGTTTAAAATGTTTACAGGATTAATACAAGCCAAAGGCACAATAAAACCCCTGGGGAATAGTCTCTACCGGGTGACGGTGGAAGAGGAGAAAAAGGGGATTATCACCGACGACTTAGCTATAGGGGATAGTGTGGCGGTGGATGGTATTTGTCTGACAGTGGAGGAGATAACGGCGGGGGGTTTTACTGCCACTGCCTCCCCTGAGACGCTAAAACGCACTACTCTCAGTCAAGTAGGCTTGAGAGGCAAGGTGGTGAATTTAGAATCCTCTCTTAGGGTAGGCAGTAAGATTGGTGGCCATTTTGTCAGTGGACATGTAGACGGTATTGGCAGTTTAGCACAGTCTGTTAAAAAACAGCAATCCTGGGAAATGACTTTTACCGCCCCTACTAGTTTACAACAACAATGGCAGACCCATATTGCCCCTTATATTGTTTTCAAGGGAAGTATTGCTGTAAATGGCATTAGTCTAACCATCGCCGACTGTGACGAATCTGGCAATTGGTTTACAGTGGCAGTAATTCCTCACACCTACTTTCAAACGAATCTTTCCCTTCTACAACCTGGCGACTGGGTTAACCTAGAAACAGATATTCTCGCCAAATACGTCAGGAGATTTCTCCGCGACTTTTCACAAAAATCCTCTCCTTCTTCCCTTGATATTACTGCCGATTTCCTCCTAGAAAATGGATACATGAATCCCAATTAATGAAGCCTATTTAGACAATAGGAAACGGGAGGAAACCAGCAGTTTATCCCTATTCTTCTCTAAAATCTGCCTTATTTTTTATTTTTTCTTTTTACTTTTGCTAAGGCTTTATAGCTAAAATTTTAGGTATATAAAATACGAAATTTTTCGGATAATGTGTTAGAATTGTTAGGAGGAAATGAGTTGAGAAGTAAGAAAAAAGTGAAAGCAACAGAAAGGGGAAACCAAGCAAGGGGGGAGAAGGAGGAGGAAGGAGAAAATAACAAGAAAAGCTCACATTTGGGGAGGAAAGGATTACCCAAACAACGGGAATAATGTAAAATATATCTACGCCACCATTGGGGGAAGTAGACTAAGCCTAAAGGGGCAAGCAAGTTAATTCAATAACTGCCTCCCCGAAATACCTGTCTTTAGGAATATTCTGCAATAGGATAACCAACACCAATATGCAAGGTCAAGAGCTGATGAGAAATTTCTGTGCCAACGAGGATGCCATAACCTTTCAAGGACAACCCTGGTTGACAATGGAAAGAGATGCCTGTGGTGTGGGGTTGATTGCTTATCTGGATAACCGTCAATCCCATGAGTTGGTAGAAAAGGCCCTACAAGCACTACACTGTATGGAACACAGAGGGGCCTGTGGTGCAGACAGGGACACCGGCGATGGCTCTGGTATCATGACGGGCATACCGGTGTCTCTTTTTAAGCCGTGGTTTGCCTCCCAGGGGCTTTCTATGCCAGCGGCGGGGCAATGGGGTGTGGGTATGGTGTTTTTGCCCCAAGATGAAAAAAGGGCTGCTGAAGGACGCCAATATGTGGAGGAGCAAGTGGCTGGGGAAGGGCTGATCTGTTTGGGGTGGCGAAAGGTGCCCATAAACCCAGATGTGTTGGGCCCTCAGGCTAAATCTTCCCTCCCTAGAATCGAACAGGTTATCGTTACGTCTCCCGATGGCTGCCAGGGTGATGAACTGGAAAAGCGCCTTTATGTGGCAAGAAGTCGTGTGGGGAAGCTTCTGGAAGATGATTTCTATATCTGCTCTTTCTCCAGCCGCTCTATCGTGTATAAGGGGCTGGTAAGGGGTGAGGTGTTGGGGTTTTTCTACCTGGACTTGTGTAACCCGGCCTACACTAGCCGCTGGGCTGTGTTCCATCGCCGCTTTAGCACTAATACGGTGCCTAAATGGCCTTTCGCTCAACCTATGCGTCTGATAGGCCACAACGGGGAAATTAATACTCTTTTGGGTAATATTAACTGGATGATGGTGCGGGAGGCTAATCTGGAATTGCCTGGCTGGTCAAGGGAAGATTTGGAGGGTCTAACTCCTATCGTTAATACTTTCTTAAGCGATTCTTATAACCTGGATAGTACGCTGGAATTACTGGTGAGGACGGGGCGCAGTATCCCAGAAGCCCTCATGATTCTAATCCCAGAGGCTTACCATAACCAGCCGGAGTTGGAAAATTTCCCGGAGATAGTGGATTTTTACGAGTACTACAGTGGCCTGATGGAAGCCTGGGATGGCCCTGCCTTGGTGGCTTTCAGTGATGGGAAAACGGTTGGAGCATGTTTGGACCGCAACGGACTACGTCCCGCTCGCTATGCTATCACCCGCGATGGCTGTGTGGTAGTGGCGTCGGAAGCTGGGGTTGTGTCCCTCCCTGAGGCGGAAATCCTGGAGAAGGGTAAGCTTGGCCCTGGTCAAATGCTCGTGGTGGATTTGGAGAATAATGTACTGCTGAAAAACTGGGAAATTAAACAAAAAATTGCTGCCGCCCTCCCCTACGGCCAGTGGCTAAAGCAATATCGTCGTCGTTTTTCTCTTTCCCCTTTCTCCCCTACCCAGTCTAGAAGGCCAGAAGAGGAGCTGGTGCGCCTCCAAACTGCCTTCGGTTATACTGCTGAGGATGTGGAAATGATTATCACTCCCATGGCTTTGGAGGGTAAGGAACCAACTTTCTGCATGGGAGATGATATACCTTTGGCTGTTTTGTCTGATAAACCGCGTCTGTTGTATGACTACTTTAAGCAACGTTTCGCCCAGGTGACTAACCCGGCTATTGACCCCCTGCGGGAAAGTCTGGTAATGTCTTTGGAAATGCATCTGGGGGCAAAGGGGAATCTCCTCCACGCCCTGCCGGAAAACGCTCATTCTCTTGTAATTCCATCCCCTGTTCTGTCTTGTTCTGATCTGGAGGCGTTACAACAACAGTCGGAATTCCCTTGTAAACAATTGTCTACTCTTTTCCCTGTCGCTGATGGCCCTGATGGCTTTAAGGCTTCCCTGGCTAAACTGTGTGAGGAGGCGACAATAGCTGTACAACAGGGGTATCAAATCCTTATCCTTAGTGATAGGGTGGGTCAAATAGGTTCTGAGTTTTCCTATATTCCTCCTTTGCTGGCAGTGGGGGCAGTCCACCATCACCTCATCCAACAGGGGTTACGTCTTAAAACCTCCCTCATCGTGGACACCGCCCAGTGTTGGAGTACCCACCATTTTGCTTGTCTCATTGGCTATGGCGCCTCGGCTGTCTGCCCTTATCTGACATGGGAAACTATCGCTGCCTGGTGGCATGATAGTAAAACCCAAAAGCTGATGGAAAATGGCTTAATCGAGGCTATTAGCGAGGTGGAGGCTTTCCAACGTTACCGCAAGGCGGTGGAGGCGGGCTTGTTGAAAATCCTCTCTAAAATGGGTATCTCTCTCCTTTCTTCCTACCACGGGGCACAAATTTTTGAGTGCATAGGACTGGGCCCTGAGGTGATAGATTTGGCTTTTAAGGGCACTACTAGCCGTGTGGGAGGTTTAAATCTGGCTGAGGTGGCTTTGGAGGTGATGGCCTTCCACCACAAGGCCTTCCCTCTCTTACAGGCGAAAAGGCTGGAAAACTATGGCTATATCAACTATAAAAAGGGCGGCGAGTACCACATGAATTCCCCAGAAATGGCTAAACTGCTCCATGAGGCAGTGAGGGCCTATGGCACTAAAAAGGGATATGAGCATTATGAGTGGTATCGTCGCTATCTGGAAGAACGTCCCGCTACTGCCCTCCGGGATTTATTGGAGTTTAAGTCCGACAGGCCTCCTATACCCCTGGAAGAGGTTGAACCGGTGGAAAATATTTTCCCTCGTTTCTGCACCGGTGGCATGTCTCTGGGGGCTTTGAGTCAAGAGGCTCATGAAACTCTGGCTATCGCCATGAATCGCATCGGTGGCAAGTCTAACTCCGGCGAGGGGGGAGAAGACCCTAAACGCTATCATGTCATTTTAGATGTGGATGAAAATGGCTATAGCCCCTCCTTCCCCCACCTCAAAGGCTTGAGAAACGGCGATTGTGCCTCCTCCGCTATCAAACAAATCGCTTCCGGCCGTTTCGGTGTTACCCCAGAATACCTGGTGAATGCCTCCCAGCTGGAAATTAAAATAGCCCAGGGGGCAAAACCGGGAGAGGGTGGCCAGTTACCGGGTAAGAAGGTAAGCGAGTATATCGCTATGTTACGACGCTCTAAACCCGGTGTCACCCTCATCTCCCCCCCTCCCCACCACGATATCTACTCCATCGAAGACTTGGCCCAACTTATCCACGATTTGCACCAAATTAACCCCAATGCCAAGGTGTCCGTCAAACTGGTGGCTTCTGTGGGTATTGGCACCATCGCCGCTGGCGTTGCCAAGGCTAACGCTGATATCATCCAAATCTCTGGCCATGACGGCGGCACGGGGGCATCCCCCCTTAGCTCCATTAAACACGCCGGTAGCCCCTGGGAATTGGGTTTGACTGAAGTCCATCGTACTTTAATTGAAAACCAACTAAGAGACCGGGTAATCCTGCGGGTAGATGGCGGCTTGCGCACCGGTTGGGATGTGGTTATGGCTGCCCTCATGGGGGCCGAGGAGTACGGCTTTGGCAGTATCGCCATGATTGCTGAAGGTTGTATCATGGCAAGAGTATGCCATACTAATCAGTGTCCGGTAGGGGTGGCAACCCAGCAGGAACGTCTGCGCAAGCGCTTCAGGGGGGTGCCTCAGGATGTGGTCAATTTCTTCTACCTCATCGCCGAGGAAGTTCGCTCTATCCTGGCTAAGTTGGGGTATCGTAGTCTTGATGAAATTATAGGTCGTGCAGATTTGCTCCAATACCGTCAGTCGGCTTCCCTGGCTAAAACTTCCTCCCTTAACCTAGACTGCATCCTCCAGTTGCCAGATGTGAAACTTAACCGTGACTGGCTAAACCATGGCCCCGCCCACAGTAATGGTCATGTATTGGACGATGATATACTCGCCGATGCCCAAATCCAAAACGCCATCGAGAATCACGGGACTGTCACCAAGCATATTAAAATTGTAAATACAGACCGCTCTGTGGGGGCTAGAATAGCTGGTGTCATCGCCCGTAAATACGGGGATACTGGTTTCCAAGGTCACCTCGTCCTCCACTTTAAGGGCACTGCTGGCCAAAGTTTTGGGGCCTTCAACATCCAAGGAGTACATCTGTATCTGGAAGGGGAAGCCAATGACTATGTGGGCAAGGGCATGAGTGGTGGCGAAATCGTCATTGTGCCCCCCGCTGAAGCTACCATAGCCCCCGAAGACAATGTCATCCTCGGTAATACCTGTCTCTATGGTGCTACCGGTGGCAGTCTCTACGCCAATGGCCGTGCCGGTGAACGTTTTGCTGTCCGTAACTCCAAGGCTACAGCTGTAATCGAAGGGGCCGGCGATCACTGTTGTGAATACATGACTGGTGGTGTGGTGGTGGTTTTAGGCCCTGTAGGACGCAATGTAGGGGCTGGTATGACGGGAGGCTTGGCCTACTTCCTCGACTCTGAGGGCAATTTCCCCGCCTTCGTCAACCCCGAAATCGTCAAAATTCAGCGTATTTGTACCCCCGCCGCCGAAGCCCAGTTAAAGCAATTAATTACCAATCACGTCCAAAAAACTGGCAGCAGAAAGGGTAAATTGATTCTGGATAATTGGGAGGAATATCTGCCTAAATTCTGGCAGGTTTATCCGCCATCTGAAGCCGATAGCCCTGAGGTTAAGCCCGAACAACAACTCACCACTGTCTAGTTTTTCCTGCAAGCTGGGTTACTTTTCCTCGGTAATCCGGCTTTTTTTTTGTTATTAAATGACAACAATCTCAGTCTATTTATACTATCTAATCCTGGCCAAAAGGGGAGGCAGTTTATTACAGTTGGGGAAGCAGAGAAGCCTCCCTGTCTAAAGCCTCCTTTAAAGCCGCAGTAATACGAATACTAGTCTGGCGAGGATTGTCTGCTAAATAGTCACTCACCCTTAAAATCTGGCCTACCCTCACCCACACCCGACAACCACGACGGGGAATGGCCTCACTGTATTTTATGGCTACCGGTAGTATCTTTAAGTCTATCTCCGGGTGATTTATGGCTACCTCCGCCGCTACCTTGCCTAATCCCCTTTTTAAGGGTTGTACCTCGGATGTGCGGAAAATACCTCCCTCTGGAAAAATTACCACCATCTCCCCCCTTGTCAGCAACTCATAGGTGTGGGTAAGACTACTTAATTCCGGACGGGCAGTATTGACAGGGAATCCCCCCAGACGACGAATGAACCACCCCTGTATCCCCCTCATCTCATTGGCGGATACCATAAAATATAGATCTCTCCCACTTACTAGTCTACCAGTGGCATAGGGGACTATTAAAGCATCCCAACGAGAGCGATGGGTTGGTGCTACAATTGTTGCCCCCTGTTTGGGTACATTTTCTTTCCCCTCTACTACAATCTCTTTGAAGAAAAAGGGGAAGACAATCCTCCTTACCAGGGGATAGGCAATCCTCTCCAGAATGGGCGATATTTGCGCTGTTTCTGTAACCATCTTGATATATCCCACTACACCCTCCATCTCCCATTTAACCCATTTAACCCCCCCCTTACCACCGCCACTGGGACAGTTTTACCACTGTTACAGGGTAGTATAATCCCTCCTATCCCCCTCACCCGTTAACCCTCTGTAAATAACTCTGGTAGGTGTTTTGTAACAACATAGCTACAGTCATTGGCCCTACACCCCCGGGTACAGGTGTAATATAACTTGCCACCTCCTTTACCTCATCATAGGCTACATCTCCCACTAGACGTCCATCCACCCGATTTATACCCACATCAACGACTACTGCACCAGGTTTTACCATCTCGGCTGTGATTAATCCTGGTTTGCCTACCGCCGCCACTAGAATATCTGCCTCCCTTGTCACCGCCGCCAAATCCTTTGTGCGCGAATGGGCAATAGTCACAGTGGCATTTTTCTCCAACAACATCAACGCCAACGGCCTACCCACCAGAATGCTTCTGCCTACCACCACTGCCTTTTTCCCCTCTATTGGTATATCATACTCCCGCAACAATTCCATTACCCCAGCTGGAGTACAACTTCTTATCCCCTTCTCTCCTCGTACTAATTTCCCTAGATTAACCGGATGTAGGCCGTCCGCATCTTTCTCCGGCGTGATAGCCTGTAATAGGGACACTGCATCCAAGTGGTCAGGCAAAGGCAATTGTACCAAAATCCCATCCACCCTTTCATCCTCATTTAGTTGTCGGATAACCCCAATCAATTCCTCTTGAGAGGTTTCTGTGGGAAAGTGTTTGCCAAAAGATGCCATCCCTACCCCCTGACAAGCCCTTTCTTTGTTTCTCACATATACTGCACTAGCCGGGTTATCTCCTACCATTAATACTGCCAAACCTGGAGGCCTTTTTTTCCCCTCTATTTGCCTTTGAATCTCCTCCTTTAAGCGGTTTTCAATCTTTTTCGCCAAACTTTTCCCGTCCAAAATTGCCGCTGTCATGTTACTATTGTCTGTTGAACTTTTTGCCAAAATACACTGTCCAATTATAGGGTCAATCAGAAAAAAAATCCATTTTTCCCATTGAGGTTTATGAATCCCCTCCACTGTTGCCTCCTCTCTTTTTTTTTAGTCACTGCCACTGGCTGTCACCCAGTCAATGGAGACTATACAACTCCCGTTTCCCCCATCCAACAAATAAAACAGGAAGAAAATTTGGGACAGTTATTCACCATAGAAGGTAAAATAGTCAAGATAGTACCCCTGCTAAACTCCCAAGCCTATCAAATCCAAGACAACAGTGGCAGTATCTGGGTGGTAGTAGGTGATAAACTCCAATTTAACCCCGGCCAAACCGTAAAACTACAGGGTATTTTAAAATACCAAAATATCACCATTGAAGGAGAAGACTGGGGCGAGTTTTATCTAGAAATATTAGAAAATTCCTCCGCCTCCCCTGGTAAAAGATAAACCTCTTTTTCCCTTTACACTCCTCTTTCTTTTACATTTCCCCTTTACATTTCTTAATTTTCTCTCTCTTCGGGCGCTGCCTTTGCTAGAATAGGACTGTAGGACGGCAGGAGAGGTGACTGCCGAGGGTGGACCTGGCAACTTTTTATATGCAAATAATTTCAATTATAAGGGAGAGTTAAAGAAGAGAGAGAGGCCTGTAGTGGGGGGGATTGAGTTACAATAACTGGGAGGTTATTGAGTTTATATTTCAACAATGGAGAAGGAGGGGGGAGTATTTATCCACGAGAGCTTGTGCACTGCCACCAGGGAGGAAAAGAGGTAAAATTGAAGTAATGGACAAGCATCTCTGAAAACTATGAACTTGGAAGCACAACTAGCCCAGCTGGTGGCAGAAGCCCCCAAACACGGGGTTCCCTCTATTATCATGGAGAGGGGTGTTATACCGGTAATCAGCGCTTTTGCCCAACAGTTAGGACACACTGAGTATTATCTCAGACAAACCACAGATAATAACCTGGTGCTGACTATTTTGGCAAGTGAGAAACACCCAGAATTGGAGAAAAAAGTCATCTACGCCTTTCCCACCGCTGAAGATGCCACCCAATTCCCCGATAACAAAACTAGCCAGCTAGAAATTATACCGCAGGCCTTCCCCGTCAGCCAAATTCTCTTCCAGATGTTTACCATGAAGGGAGTTGACAGTATTATCTTTGTGGACAATCCCCAACAGTATCAAGAAAGTAAGGAGATTTATTGCCACAAACTACAGGCGGCGATAAAACAAAGTCTAACTAACCTGGTGAATGAGGCCACCAACAACAGCCCTCTAGTCTAGACTAGAGAGGGGAATAGTATTTTTCCCTAGCCCGACGCTCGCAATATTCTAACAACTCTGTGAGAGAGTCAGGACAGTCTACAGTGACAATTGTACCACCAATCTCGTCGAATTCATCATTGGCAGGACAACGCCACACGGGTTTGACTGTAACCCTGATGTCTGGGGCGATTTCCTCGTCTTCCTGAGGGGGGCTTAAAATAACTTCAAAATTCCCCTCAGGATTGAAGTTTTTGTTTACAATCAGTCTAGTGCCCTCCCGTGTCAAATCCAAGGTGAAGCCTAAAAAACGCCCCCCCCTGTCTAACACCCTACACACTGCCAGAATGCGTCTGGTGTGTCGTTTCTCCTCCGGCGGGTAGTCGGATTTAGTATTTTCCATAAACACAGCCACCACTTTTGCCCCTAATTAGATCTTAGTCTTTTTCCCCTATTGCCGGCTACTGGTTAATAGTGGCTAGTTGTTACTCCCCTCTGTTTGCGGTGTGGGGGTTGGCGGTGTTTCTTCTGTCTCGGTTGTCTCGGTGGGGTTGTTGGATGAGGGTGTCTTCTCATGGCTAGCCGGGGTGTTTTCCGCCGCGGGTGTAGGTTTTTCTAAAGTGGTAGTATTTCCCCTCTCCTCCGGTTTCGACTCCCCTTCTTCGGTGACGGGGGGATTGTCTTTTGACGGCTGGGTAGCTGCCACACCGGGTTTAGCTGTGGGTTGGGGAGAAAGATTGTCTTGTTGTTGGGGTTGAGTAGCCGAAGGATTGGATTTTAAGGCTGGTTTGACAGGAGAGGGATTGTCTGGGGATAGTCTATTGGTGGCTGAATCGGGGGTGGCATTATCCATCTTTCTATGGACGGATGGACTATTTTTAGTTTCCCTCTCCTCTGGTATTATCCCGGCGGCGGGGGGATTACCTTCTGTTTCCTTTTCTGGGGAAGTCTCCCCTTTTTTTGTCTCCCCCACCTGGGAAGTATTGGCGGCGGCACAAACTGTGCTATCATAATTGAACTTCACATCTACCAGATAAGAGGTGTTATTGCCAGTATCATTTTCAAACTGACGGGAATTGATTTGTTTCAAAGCGATTTCATTGAATAGGGGATAACCCGAACTTTTTAGCAATTCCGCCTCTAACACTCTTCCTTCGGGGTTTACCACCACCCCATAACTAGCCACTCCCTCCCATCTACCACTGCAGGCTTGAGGAGGGTATAAACCCGTAAACTCCAATTGTTTTGGCCTAATATTTTGCACTCGTCTTGCCCAAGCAATATAATTCCTTCTAGCCACCTCATCACTGGTATTATCTCCCTCCAAGCCAGTCATAGGGTTGGTATTGGTGGGGGTAACTGTTTCCCTCTCTGGGGGGGGGGTATCAGAAGACTTTAATTCTGCCTCTGGTTTGGCCAAATCTAAGGCAGACTGGTTACGCAGATCAATTTTAATATTCCGGTTGTTGATTACATCCCTAGGATTAACGGCAATTTCAATGGGTTGGTTAGCAAACAGTTGTTTTCTAATTTCCGCCCTCTTGGCCTCGTCCAAAATTTCCTGTTGGCTATTATTAGTCTTGGGGGGAGATATCTCACTATAGTCTCCCACTGGCGGAGGGGGGGGTAAAGCTGCCAAAGAAGAGTCAGTTACTGGCGGTGGTGGCGGTAAGGGAGGAGACGGAGGGGGGGATGGAATGGGGGAGGAAGACTGGTAATCATACTGAGAGGATGAGGGGGGAGAGGGGAGTGAGGGGAAATCGTAGTTAGTCGCCGGCGGTGGTGGCAGGGGGATATTGTTGGCTACAGTTGGAGGAGTGGAGGGGGTAGACGGTGGGGTTTCCCAAGGGGGTGGTGGCAAGGGGATAACATTCTCCCCTCCCCCTGGTGTTTGTGATTCTGGCGGCAAAATGCCCATGCCATCCAGGTTGGGTAATCTAGTTTGTTCTATTGGATTAAGCTCTATTACAGGAGTAGCGCTGATTTTCTGGGCTTGGACATCTCCTCCAATTCGAGGCAAAACTGCATTAAAAAACACCCCATGGGCGGAAATAGAAGCCAAAAGGGGCCAATTTATCTCCCTTGCTACCTGAGTTAGAAAAAATGACCAACTTACTGCTTTTTTCTGTCCACTGTTGTTATTATTATCAGTCATGGCATCCCCCTTGTCTACTACTCCCATTATTGTAGCCAGTCCCTACAAGTTTAGTTTTTCCATCAAAACGTCAATAGGAAAATGCTCCTGGATTAACTGTTGCATACATTCTACCTTCACCGGCTCATGGAGTCTAACCTTACCAAAAGCGCGGTTGACTATTTCCACAGTAGTTAAGGTATCATAGTCTACCATCAAAATAGGCACCTCTAAATCTTCTGCCCGGGATAGGATTAGTGGTTGGGGAGGCACATGTCCTGTTAGAATTAAACAGGTGGTGGAACTTTCTAAAGCCGCCAATTGTAGATCTGTCCTATCGCTACCTGTTATTACAGCCATATTTCTACCCCGACGAAAATACTCTAAGGCAGCATTGACATTCATAGCCCCCACCGTAAGGGATTCTACCATCAAATCCAGACGATGTTCACAGCATAAAACCTTAGCCTTCAGTTGTCTTACCAATTCCCTAACACTGACACTGTGGAGGAGTCTATTCTTGGGAAGACAGGCTAAAACCTCTATACCCCTACTGTGGTAAAAGGGTTTCAACTTGTCTTCCATAATCTCCACCCCTTCTGGAGGCACACTGTTAACCAATACCCCGATAAGTTTGTCTTGTAGAAGCTGTTTTGCCAGGAGTATTTGGTCTACATTCGTAGTAAGATTATATCTGACCACCAACAACACCTGTGCGGGGAGGGCATGGGCCATTTCTGGGATAGAAAGATGGAATAATTGTCCTTGAAACAGATTATTAGCGCCTTCCAATAAAATCAAATCCCCCTCCAGGGAATCACAGTATTGCTGCAACTGGAATTGGTATTGATTTTCCTGGCCCAGGCAGGATATAATTGTCTTCTCGTCTAACAGTAGTAGGGGAGGTTTAAGGCTATTGCCCCTCAGATTTAGCAGTTGGGAGATAAATTGCAAGTCCTGTTCATCCTCTACCCTGTCATTTTCCTGAAAACAGGTACCAATGGGTTTGCCGTAGGCCAATTTTACCCCCCTTTGTTGTAGTTGTTTAGCTATGCCGATAATGGTGGCTGTCTTTCCTGTATAAGCCTCTGTAGATGCTACTAGTAATTTTCGCCTGTTAGTGGTCATAGTGTTTACCCTTCTCCTCACTCAATGTCTACAATAACCCCTTGCTGCTGGGGATTTCCTGCAAGCGACGATAGTCTCTTTCCAAAGCCTGACGTAAAGCCTTGGCAAAAGCCTTAAAGGTTGCCTCGATTATGTGGTGGGAGTTAATTCCCGCCAACTGTCTGATGTGTAGGGTAATTAAGCTATTGTTCACAAAGGCTACAAAAAATTCTCTCACCAACTGGGTATCATAACTACCAACTCTTTCCGTAGGGATTTGCAAATCATAATTTAAGTGGGGCCTTCCCGAAAAGTCCAATGCCACCTGAATCAAAGCCTCATCCAAAGGCGCCAGGAAATGGCCAAAACGGTATATTCCCTTTTTGTCTCCCACCGCCTTGGCTATGGCCTGTCCCAGTGTAATACCTACATCTTCATTTGTATGGTGGTCATCGATGTGGGTATCACCAGTGGCTTGAATTTGCAAATCTATAAGCCCATGGGAGGCCAGTTGTTGTAGCATATGATCTAAAAAAGGTATCCCGGTTTTGACGTCACACCTGCCTGTCCCGTCTAGGTTTACCGTTACCAAAACGTCAGTTTCCTTTGTAACACGGTGGACTGTGGCTACCCGCTGCGGCAGATTGACAGGCTCTTTTCTCTCCGGTGATGATACAGTGTTAGTAGGGGTTTCTGTAAGTCTACTAGCCGAGTGAGAATCCATTGGGCAGATAATAATATGCTCAATATGTTGTCATCTATTTTCCCTCATTTCTCTAAATAATTTCAAGGACATCAGAAAAACAGAGGGGCCAATGATTATAGTGATAGAACTAAGTACTATTTTATCAGGGTTAGCCAAAGACTGGGTAGACTTTTCCCGTTTGGGGCGTTGTTATTTACCAGAAGTAGTTTGGCGAGAGGTGGAATTTTTGACTTTTCGCGCCGTCACGGAGAAAGAAGAGAAGATAGCTAGGGAGTTTATGCGTTTTTTCCCCTCCAGTGGCTGGCAGATTATTTCAGACATGTCTCCCCTACCGGCAGCCGCTAACACACCGGAGGGGATGGATATGAGTAAGAAGGCGCGGCTTTTAACGGCCATTGCAGAAACCGTTTATGATCTTAGCCTAAAAAATACTGACGAGTTGATAGTATTAGTTACCAGTGAAACCAACCTAAAAACCCAATTACAGCCGTTAGAAATCAAAAATCTAGCCATTATTACTCCTAATCAACTAAAAAACTGGCTAAAAACCGGCACAACCCCTCCCGCCGTCGCCGAAAAACTCAGCCTTCTTCCACCACAACCACAGGAAACCTTACAAACCAATTCATCCCATCCCAGACGTTTGTTACAAAACACTAGTAGTAACGTTTTCTTTCCGGCTACCTCTGGGAGAAGACAAAGGGGAGAAAATCCTCTCCAGCTTATAGGTTATACTGTCTCTGCCATAGTTTTTTTGTTAGTGGCGGTGGGATTGACATGGTATTTAGTATCCCCCCAGTCACTGCAAAAATTTCTGCCTTTTCCCCTCCCCACTAACCCCCGGCAAAAATAAACTCCTAGTAAGCTAGAGTTTCTAGGGTAAAACGTAAATACTCTGCCACCAATTCCTCTATATTCCCTTCCTTTTGATTTTCCCGACGCCAACTGTTAAAACCGGATGTCTTGGCAATTGCCTTTTGTAAACTTATCCACATTTCTCTATCTTCAGGGAGATGTGTATTTATGGTTGCACCTGCCATTTTCTTCTCCTGTTATCTTTTTTCCCTAGCATAACCCAATTATTTACTTTACGATTGTAACCTAAAACACATAAGTCTGTCTTTCCCGTGTTTTGTCCATATGTATGTTACAATAAACGGGGCATAAATGGAGGCAAGGGGAAGGAAGTACATTTAAAACCACCTATGAGAAAAACAGATGAATACCTTTATCCTTAACCGTTTTCCCATAAAGCAAGTGGATTGGCAGGTTTGTGAATATGAGTGTATCTTGGAAAAGCTACCGGAATCAGGAAATTTACAAAAGGCCATAAACCGCATATGCTATCAGTTGGGGCAGTTGGGGGAGGCGGCGGCAAGACTAGGCAATAGGATTATCACCAAGACTTCCATAGCCAACAATAGGGGGGATGGTTGGAGATTAAAATTGGTCAGCTTCTCCACAATGTTAGACTGTAGTAATGATGCCCACCGGAAGGCTTTAGAGAGTCTAGAAAGAAGTTTCTTGCAGGGGGAATTAAAAAAGGTATCAGGGAAAAAGGGAGAGGTAGAAAGAATACAAGGAGTATTGGTGTGGTGGCGTAGCGAATGTGAGAAGTCTGGGAAGGGGTGGGAGATTCATCGTGGTCGTCAACTGGATGTTCATATCCACAGGGATGGTAAACTCTATTTAGAAGTGGATGTCCATTTTCGTTTTTATAGCCCTTGGACACTACAACAGTGGTTAGAATTTTATCCTGACTCCGAAACCTCACTTAGTTATCTTCGTAATACCTACGATTATAAGACATGGGTGTACGACAGTATTTCAAAGGAAAAGCCAACAGAGGTGATGGTGGGGGGGAGAAGTTTAGCAGAATACCACCTCCAGAAGGGGGCTAAAATAGAGGAAATCCAAAACTCGAGGGTGGTATATGTAAGGGAAAAGCCTTGGGTAGAGAAAAAAATTCCCCATCTGTCTACCAGATTATCCCCCAGTCTCACACTGGAAATGCTGTCAGCCATAGCAGAGGATGAAAATACTAGCCAAGAGGAAAGAAGGGAAATCAGAGAGGTTTTTCAGATAATCAAACCAGATTTACTAAACCGCATCCAACAAGCCGAATATCTCGCCAATTGGATACTAGGTAGTATTTACAAGCTAGCCAACAAGAAGACATTTCCCCAAAGAGTTAATGGTATTGTTTTACCTTCTCCTTCCCTGTTGGCTGCTAATGGCATAGAGGTAACAAATACTGCCCAGGTATTTAATAAGGGGTGTGTTAGAGTGGGGGAAACTAAATTTGGTTGTCTGAATCTGTATAACCGGCAACGACAATTTCCCCCGGAGATAATACGAAAACTAGAAAGTGTAGCGGCCAAAAACCAAGTACAGTTAGAATATTCCTATCGCACAGGGGCAGATTTGCCAGAGGATGACCTAGGGAAACAAAGATTCTGGGAAAATTGGGCCAAAGAAGAGATAAAAACTTGTCTAGTGGTAATGCCTCAGACAGAAAGGAAGAGAAAACAGGAAATCAGAAAACAGGCGTTAAAGGCGGGGATTGCTACTCAGTTTTTGCTTTTACCAGAGATGAGTGAATATAAGGCAGTCAATGTGGTTTTGGGTATGTTGTGTAAGGCTGGCTGGCAAACAGTACGAATTCAGCCGGAGGGGAAATTTGCCGAGTTGGTTATTGGCTTTGACACGGGCACCAATCGGAGACTATATTATGGTACTTCAGCTTTTGCAATTCTTGCCGATGGACAGGTATTAGGGTGGGAGTTGCCGGATGCCCAAAAAGGAGAGTCTTTTTCTGGGGAGACTATTTGGCATATGGTTTCCTCGTTGGTACTTAAGTTTGAAAACAGATGTAATCGAAGCCCCAGGAAGGTACTATTAATGCGGGATGGGTTGGTACAGACAGACGAGTTTAACCTCACCATCCGCCGTTTAGCCTCCCAGGGCATTACCGTGGATTTACTGGGAATCCGCAAGAGTGGTACTGGGAGAATGGGGATATTACTTAATGGAAAATACGAAGACCCTAAGCCCGGTAGTACAGTACTTACACCAGAAGACAAATCCTTTTTGATAGTAACCCACCAGAAGGTGCAAAAAATTGGCAGCGTAAGGCCATTGAAGGTAGTCCATCACTATGGTAACACTCCCCTAGAAACCCTTGCTAAACAAACCTATCATTTAGCCTGTCTTCACCCTGCCAGTGGTTTTAGTACTTCCCGTCTCCCCTGGGTGCTACACTTAGCAGATAGGAGTAGTAAGGAGTTTCAGCGGCTAGGCCAAATCAGTATAGTGGAAAGAGTAAGCCGGGAAAAACTCATTGCCGTCTAACCCGCCAATTGTTTCAAACAAAAAGGCCCCACCCCCACCCACACCAGACAAACTACATCA
>JAUQQP010000002.1 GCA_030549855.1 Cyanobacteriota bacterium SRBZ.bins.94.201705 | reverse complement strand
ATAGGAGTAGTAAGGAGTTTCAGCGGCTAGGCCAAATCAGTATAGTGGAAAGAGTAAGCCGGGAAAAACTCATTGCCGTCTAACCCGCCAATTGTTTCAAACAAAAAGGCCCCACCCCCACCCACAGCCGACAAACTCACTAATTTGTCTGGCCAGCTTTTCTGCTTCCCCCCGGTTAAACTTTGAGGCGATAACAAGAGACTTCCCCCCAGTGAACAACATTTCGATGGTATAATACCACTTCCCTCTCTCTATTAGGACAAAAACCACATCTGCCAGGGGATATATCTTTTTGTTGGCAAAGAGTAAACCAGTTTCACGACGGGTAACGGCATCAAGGGTACGACTGATTGTAATTTCCTCTGTAATGCACAATAATAAGTGGTAGACTGAGCCTCTGAAGGATAACCCAAAAAAGAGTAGAAGGAAGATGAAGTTAGCCCAGTCAATGATGCCCCTATCCTCTACAAAAGAAATGTCCTGTTGAGGGGATTGGAGGAAGGTATTTAATTGTTCTGCCCTTCTGCTACCCCAAGAGTCACAATGGGGTAATGGGATTTGGTTCACTAACCAGTTGCCGCGCATGACAAAATAATGACGCCAAGTTCTTATCTTCCCTTGTTTTGTGAATATTTTCAGGCAATCGAATCGTTTAATTTCGTAGTAGTTACCAACTTCTGTAGGAAATATTTGAAACCGTGGTTTAAAAGTAACGGTACAATCTGTCACCCTCGACTCTAGGTTTTCCTTATGACAAGAAAACTCCAACTTCCCCACCCTGCCTATTATATTTACCAAGCCATCACCAAAGAGTACTGCAAGAAGCAAACAAAAAATTAGGAAGGGAATGTGATTTTTGCTGATTACAATCCTGTCAGCCTCCCTTTTAACATTGAGTAGGCATTTGCCCCCCCTGTAATTTTCTGATTATTATTGTCTCACAGGCCAGGCATTTTGCTATATACCCCTGTGGATGAGATGCTGCTGATCTGGTATTACCAGTGTATACAGTCTCTAGTAGGCGTCGCCGTCAGAATCTGTGGTTTTAGAGGGCAACAACACAAGGGGGGGGAAAGCCGGTGCGACGACAATCCACGATGCTACTACATGGAAGGGAGAAACAGGGATAGCCTATGACAACAAAGACACTTTACCCCATACTCCCCTTCTCCTAAAAATCAATTTCCTTTCCTATTTTGCTATGTATATTATCTCTTCCTTAAACTTCTATAATTTACCTCCAAGAGACAGGAAGTTTTACCCAAAAACATCTCTGATTTAGGCATTAAATGTTGGAGATAATAGCGACATTTTATGGCTGCCAATTAACAAAAAAAAAGCCTTAAATAGGCAAAATTTAAGGGGAGATAGAGGGGGTTAATTATTATCTTTTACCACCACCAGCCCATGGAGGTGGCCCACCAGCAGGGCGAATGTTGATAACCTCACCACTGCCGCGAGTTATCTGGAAGGCATCAAAATCGTGTCTTCCTGGTTTGCCTACCACTGTAACCTCTTCTCCCGGCTTTAAATTTAACTGATGATACCACATAGGACCGGCATCTACAATGATAGTCCCAGTGCCGTCGTCTAGGATAAAATTGTTACCTACTACGCTTCTAATTGTACCTTTGATAGTAATACCCCGGTTTAGATTCAACTGGGAAATAGGAGTTATATTCTGCGCCACCGCACTTCCCCATGTCATAAAAACTCCCAGACATATTGGCAAAAGGTAACTACTAATTTTCCCCCACATTTTTTCTTCCTATTGTCTAGTACAACTGCCCCTATGATAGTCCAATTTTTTTACAATGGCCCTCAACTCAAGACTACCAACTAACAATGACTAACTAAAATAACTAAGATGACCATAAGCTAGCCCCCCATTGCGAGAAAGGAACCAATGGGCTATCATGGCTAATAAGTGTCTAAGTCTCACCACCCTTGACTGACTCCAAGTCTCCCTTTTCTGCAGAAGAAGATTATCAGTGGTTAGATGAGGATGAAGGGGAAAGGGAGGAAAACCAAACTCCTCCTGTTAATTTTCCCACCTCCTCATCCCCCAGGCGGAAACAATATCAGTATAGGCGGGAAACTATCTCCCTGGTAGAAAGTGCCTTTTTGGCCAGTACTGCCAGTATCATTTGGCTTATAGATTATTATTTCCGCTTTGGCCCCTTTCTCCGAATATTATTTCCCCTCCCCATCGCTTTAGTATACCTAAGACGGGGAAAACGAGCAGCCATCATCACCACTATTGTCTCGGGATTGTTGTTGACTATCCTAATGGGGCCTCCCCGCAGTATCATCTATATTGTCCCCTATGGCCTAATGGGGGTACAGTTGGGGTACATGTGGTGTCTTGGGGCTAATTGGTATCTGTCTGTGTTTGTAGCCAGTATACTAGGAAGTTTAGGCTTTTTCTTCCGTTTTTGGCTGTTTTCCCTTCTCCTTGGCGAAGATTTGTGGGTTTACGTCATCAGTCAAATTACTAGTCTGGCAGACTGGATTTTTCTAAAACTGGGGATAATAGCTAGGCCTAGCTTTTTCTTTATCCAACTGTTGGCCATCGCCGTGGTGTTGCTGAATAACATCATCTACTGTCTGACTGTACACCTGGTAGCCCTATTGATGTTTGATCGTCTTCATAGCCCCATCCCTAGGCCACCAAAATGGCTACAAGTAATCTTGGACTACGAATAAAAGGGCCATGACACTGGATGACATTAAAGTCTACACGGAAAGGGAAAGGGCAACAAGATGGCTAGAAAAATACCAAAACTGTAAACCGATTTTCACCTGTACCTTTGCCTTCACCGCCACTGCCCTTATCCCCCATATCTCCAACGCTGGCAACACCCCCTCTGACCGTCGTTTTACCGCCCTAGCAGATGGGGAATTTTTGGCCAAAGGTATTCAACACAACCCCGTTTTCCCCTTGCCACCCCTTTCTGTGGGTGTCTCCCCTACCCTTATCAGTCGTGCCGTGGTAGAAAAATGGGATTTGCCCCTCTATCTGTTCAATGCCGGCTTGCCCTATCCCCCCTCCGTCTCCATGATAGACTTGGGCGGCAAAACCGCTAACTGTGTCTCTACGGGTAGGGCCTTGCCTCTGTCTGTGGTGGAACATCTTTACCAACAAGGACTACAATGGGGTAAAACCCTGGCCGTCTTGGCTTACCCCCACCAGTATCTCCTGTTGGCTGAATGCGTTGTGGCAGGCACCACCACCGCCCTGGCCGTCTTGACAGCCCTACAAATACCCGCCTATGGTATGGTAAACAGTAGCCACCCCGTCTGCAATCACCAACAAAAATGGGAAATCGTCTGTCAGGGATTAAGCAAGAGAGGGGGCCATTTTAACTCTCCTCTGGAGATTATAGCAGCAGTGGGAGACCCCATGCAAGTGGTAGTAGCCGCCATGGCCCTTGCCGCCAGTCAAAAGGTGGGAGTGATGTTGGCGGGGGGCACGCAAATGTTGGCCGTTTTTGCCTTCATGAAAGCCTTGGCCCGTCATTATCATCACCCCCTCTTTCTTGACAATATCATCGTCGCCACCACTCGTTGGGTAGCAGAAGATTCCACCGGCAATACAGTCGCCCTAGCAGAAAAGGTGGGAGATGTCGCCCTTTGTGCCACCCGGCTGGATTTTAGTGACTCTCCCTGGGAATGTCTCCGCGCCTACGAAAGAGGTTTTGTCAAGGAGGGAGTTGGGGCAGGGGGAAGTGCCGTCGCCGCCCATCTGTTGGGTGTGGACAGGCATCAGTTACGAGAAATGGTGGAGGTTATGGTTTCCCGTTTCCTTCTCCAAACGCTGTCGCAACGTCAGTAACTCCTCCTCCAACGAGGCTATTCTATAATAGGCCGCCGTTAGCTGTGCCGTCAACCGGTTTACCTGTTCTTCACAGGACATGTTATCAGTACACTTAGGTAAAGATACAGATAAACACTGGTCGTCGTCAATGATGTCCTTGTGAGTTACACTGGGCTGTGGTATCTCTCCCTGTTGCATCTTTTCGGCCAAATTAGAGTCTACAGTCCATTTTTCTAACCCAGGCCATCCTACATACTCCCCCAATTCTTTTACCATGGCGTAGACTTGATTTAGTTTATTGTTAAGTTCTGTTAACTTAAGTATCAGGTCCTTCATAGGCAAAAAAATCTAATACATTTGTTAGCAAAAATTATCCCTTCTGTTTTTTATGCTAAAATCGGTTACCCAAAAGGCTGTCATTATTCCGGATTCATTTAAGATTTTCTATACATGTCGTGTTATAATTGGTAGCCTCAACGTTTGTGCCCCACCTGTTTCACCCCATGCCTTTGTCGTCACGGAGGGAATTCTTGAAGCTTTTGGCTGCCACCACAAAGGCAGTCAGTTTGACAAGTCTATTGTCAGCCTGTGATAAGGAGGGTGTCTCAGAAGAATTAAACATTGTCTTTTTAGCACAATCCCTCCCACGTCAGCTTCTTGCTAACTTGAAGAAACATCCCAGTCTCAAAACTGTCAAACTAAAACCAGAAACAAGTCTAGAAACCCTATATCAACTCCTGGTTGCCCAAAAAAAAGGCAAAGACAATCCCTCCTCCCCCCCACATCTGCTTTCCCTGGGAAATTATTGGCTAAAACTGGCCATTGACAACAATCTAATTCAGCCTCTGCCATTAGCCTCCTCTTTCCCCTGGCAACAAATCCCCCCCAAATTCCAACAGCTAGTAACAAAGGACGACAAAATATGGGGCGCGCCTTATCGTTGGGGCTGTACTATGATTGCTTACCGTCAGGATTTGTTTCAATCCCTCGGGTGGCAACCCTCCCATTGGCAAGACTTATGGCATGAGGATTTAAAAGGGCGTATTTCTCTCCCTAATCACCCCAGAGAGGTTATCGGCTTGGTGTTAAAAAAACTAGGATACTCCTACAACACCCCAAACCCCCAATCTATCCCCCATCTCATCCCACAACTGCAAAGCCTCCATAAACAAGTCAAATTCTACGACTCCCGTAACTACCTTCAACCACTGATTCTGGGAGATACCTGGTTGGCAGTGGGATGGTCTAGTGATATTGTCCCAGTAATTCAACGTTATCATAAAATCAAGGGGGTTATCCCCTCCCCCGGTACCTCCCTTTGGGCAGATATTTGGGTTTTACCCTCTACGGCCAATCCTACACCCCCCCAAAAGGAGATGATTTCCCAATGGATAGACTTCTGCTGGCAACCAGAGGCTAGTAAGCAAATTAGTCTGTTTACCAGTGGCTATTCCCCCCTCCTTACCTATATCCCCCCCGGTATTACCATCCATCCCCCTTCCCCCGCAATCCTGGACAATAGTGAGTTTATTTCCCCTTTTTCATCCCCTGTCTACCGGCAAATATGGCAGTCTGTTTTCTACTGAAATTGTTTGGCTATCCTGACAATCTCTTTGGCTAAATCAAAATCCTTTTCTGTAATACCCCCGGCATCGTGGGTAGTCAGACGCACTGTAACTCTATTGTAAGAAATTTCTAAGTCCGGATGATGTCCCGCCTTCTCCGCTGGTACCACTAAACGATTCACAAAATCTATCGCCTGGACAAAATCCTTAAACTTGTAAGTGGTGCTAATACATTGCCCATTAGTAATCCAACCCGGAAAGTCTGCCAGTCTTTGTCTTACTTCCATCTCATTTAGGGTCATTTTTCCCTCACCATGCACTCTCTTTTTTGTTCCATGATACTGCTTGTTGTCCCCCTTGCGCTCCCCTTATTCCCTAGTAGTAATTACTTAAGGGATTTTAACGTCTCTTTATCTTAGTTTTTTATTATTGTAAGGGTATTTATTTTAGAATACTAATTAGGGCAGACTATCAGAAAGTAAGGGTTTATGATTTCAAGCCCCAATGCCTCCCATACCCCCTCTCTCTGGCAGGGAAAAATCCCCCTTTGGCCATTTATTTGTCCGATTGTACCTATGTAAAATACCAATATATACAGTGGCAAGAGAAAAGAGATGAATAGTTCAGGAGTATTCAAAAAGGCACTCCAATCCCTGCAGACTAAACAATTTACAGGGAGAATTGACGTAAAAAGGGCCAATGGAATTCAATGGCGGGTGTATTTTTGTCTCAGTCGTCTCGTTTGGGCAGACGGTGGTTATCATCCCTATAGTCAGTGGGAGAAGTTGTTTAAAAAATACTGTCCCGACATAGATCCTAGATTACTAGAAGTAGAAAAACATCAGGAATTTGAGTGTTGGAATTATCATATACTCGTCTCCCTCTTAAGGCGATTTTTAATTACCAAAGAACAGGCTCTGTCTATAATTAAGTCTACTATACTTCAGACTATATTTGACATCTACCAGGCGGAAACAGAAGAAAAACTTAGTTACGAAATAGTCAAGGTTAGAGATTCCTTTCCTGAAGAATCCGGGTTGAAAAACATTATATCACTCCTGACTATTGGCCCTATTGTGGAAGACTTAGAAAAGGAGTGGCAACTGTGGCAAAAACAAGGTATTACCCGTTATAATCCCCATAAGGCCCCCATCGTCAAAAATCCCATCCTTCTCCAAGGTGCATTTCAGGGCAAGGAAAAAACCTACAGAAAATTGGTGTCCCTCCTCAATGGTAAATCCACCCTAATAGAAATAGCTGAAAAATTAAATCTCACAGTATTTAAACTAATTGTGTGGCTAAAACCCTTCCTGGAAAAAGACCTAATTGCCCTGGTTGATACAGAAGACAAGCCTACAAAATTCAGTAATAATTTCCCCGCTAACAACCAGCATAAAATCGAAAAGACCACCTCTCAAATCCTCATCATGTGCATTGACGACAGCATCCAAACTTGTCAGATAATGGAGCATATCATCACCGAAGCGGGCTATCAATATGTGGCTGTTAGAGACCCATTAAAAGCCTTACCAGAGATTCTAAAACATAAGCCAGATTTGATTTTTTTAGACTTAATAATGCCTATAGTAAATGGATATGAAATATGTTCTCAAATACGTAGGATTCGTTCCCTAAAAGACATCCCCGTTATTATCCTTACTAGTAATGATGGCATGTTTGATAGACTTAGGAGTAAAATAGTTGGAGCTAGTGGCTTTTTAAGTAAACCCATCGACCAAGAAAAAGTGCTAGCTAAAATTAGGTATTTTCTCCGTCGCAGTCCAACCAATATTGATATAGAAGAGCTACTGTCTGTAGATACAAAAACACAAAAGTAGGGCGACCGTTGTCAAAAGTAGGCGAATAAGGGTAGAATGGTAAGACTGCGTGTAGGATTGGACTGAGAGTAAGGCTTATGGCAGTACCAAAAAAGAAAACCTCAAAATCAAAGAGGGATTCTCGTCGCGCCCACTGGTATAGAAAGGCCGAAATCCAGGCGATAAAAGCCCTTGCTTTGGGCAAGTCAGTATTGACAGGTAAATCCAACAGCTTTGTCTACCCCACTAAGGAGGAAGAGGAAGGCGAGGGAGAAGAAAAAGAAGAATAGTCTGGTATCTGTTTTCCTCCTCCCTCTGTCAGCAGTTACAATTAACAGGAAATGGGGGATTCGATTTTCTCCCACACTTCCCCTTTTTTCACCTTCAATCCGGCCATCCCCATGAGGACAACTACTATAAGGCAACTGCCCTACTATAGCCCCAAGGTGACTATTGTGCCAGATAATGGTCTGACTATTATAACAGAACAAGTGCCAGTGCCCGCCGTCACCGTCAATGTGTGGCTTAGAGTAGGCAGTGCCATGGAAACCCCAGAAATCAACGGGATGGCACATTTTTTGGAACATATGATTTTCAAAGGAAGTAGACTGGTGGGGTTGGGGGAATTTGAAAGGATTTTAGAGTCTAAGGGAGGCAACACCAACGCCGCCACCAGTTATGAGTATACCCATTATTATTTCACTGCCACCTGTGACGATTTTGCTGAAATACTCCCGCTACAATTGGATTTAGTCACCCATCCCTCTCTACCTCCCCAGGAGTTTGAAAGAGAAAGAAGGGTAATACAAGAGGAGATTAGACGCGCCGCCACCAATCCCCGTCGTCATCTGTGGGAAAAAACCCTCCAACTGTGTTTTCCATCCCTCCCCTATCATCGTCCCATTTTGGGGGATGAAACTGTCATTGCCAATCTTACCCTCCCACAAATGCGCGCCTTCCACCAACTGTGGTATCAGCCTACCAATACAGTTGTGGTTGCCGTAGGCGATTTGCCGGAAGACTACATGACAGATGCCATTATAAAATCCTATCATCCCCATTTCCCACCAGAAAAACAAGAAAACCGGCTACCACCCCCCACCCTGAAGGATAAGCCTTCCCCCTACCCCCCATTCCCTGAACCGCCCTTTACCAGTACAGTTGAATATAGCTACAGAGATTCCCGTCTGCAACAAGCCCGTATGATTTTATTCTGGAGGGTGCCGGGATTGCAAGAATTTCAGCAAACTTTAATGTTAGACGTCTTGGCAGCAATTATTGGGCGTGGAAGACTGTCTCGTCTGGTATGGGATTTGCGGGAAAATCGCCGTCTGGTATCCCGCATTACAGCGACTAATATTAGTTACCAACTCCAGGGTATTTTTTACATTTCGGCACAACTGCCCCAAGAGAATATTCCCCAAGTGAGAAAAGCCATCGAAAACCATCTCCAGTCTATCCAATCCCACGGCATCCGGGAAGAGGAATTAAATCGCGTCAAACACAATGTTGCCAGTAGTTTCATCTTCCAACAGGAAAAACCCAGTGATCGTAGCAACCTCTACGGCTACTATTACTCCCAATTGGCATCCCTAAAAGAGGCTTTGGAATACCCACAATACATCCAACAGCTTCTTCCCCACCACCTGCAACAAGCTGCCCACCAATACCTCTCCCCTGACGCCTATGGCCTTGTCATTGCCCTTCCTCTTTAACCTGTAACAGCACAATGCCGCCCCCCCAACCTCCACGGGTCGAGAAAAGGCGGCAACATCCCGTATATTCCCAGGGTAACAGAAAAAAGAGAAGATGTCAAGGGGATGGGGGGAAAAAAGGGAAAAAAAAGGAAAAATGTAACGAAATGTCAAGAAATGCTACTAAAATGATAAAGAGAAAAGAGTAGAGAAACAGAAAACATGCGAGTAGCAATAGCAGGTGCAGGACTAGCGGGACTTTCTTGTGCAAAATACCTGGCAGATGCGGGATATACCCCCCTGGTGTTGGAAAGAAGAGACGTGTTGGGAGGGAAGGTGGCCGCCTGGAAAGATGAGGAAGGAGACTGGTATGAGACGGGACTTCATGTGTTTTTCGGGGCTTACCCCAATATGTTGCAATTGTTTAAGGAATTGGGCATAGAAGACCGTCTGCAGTGGAAGGAACATACAATGATATTTAATCAGCCGGATAAGCCGGGCACCTATTCTCGCTTCGATTTCCCGGATATACCAGCCCCCTTTAACGGAATTATGGCGATTCTGCGCAACAATGACATGTTGACTTGGGAGGAGAAGATTAGATTCGGCATTGGCCTGTTGCCGGCGATGATCAGGGGGCAAAAATACGTGGAGGAGATGGACAAATATACCTGGTCAGAATGGATGCGGAAACAGTCCATCCCTCAGAGGGTGGAAAAGGAAGTTTTTATTGCTATGTCTAAGGCCCTTAATTTTATCAACCCTGACGAAATTTCCGCTACCGTGCTTCTCACCGCCCTCAATCGCTTCTTACAGGAAAAAGATGGCTCGAAAATGGCCTTTTTGGATGGCTCTCCTACCGAAAGACTCTGTCAACCCCTAGTGGATTATATCACTGCCAGGGGGGGCGAGGTGCGTTTGAACTCCCCTCTCAAGGAAATCCTATTAAACGAGGATGGCACCGTAAAGGGCTTTCTCATCCGGGGATTAAACGGCGCCCCCGATGAGGTTGTAACTGCAGATATATACGTTAGTGCTATACCAGTAGACCCGCTAAAAGTCCTATTACCAGCCCCCTGGAAGGAAATGCCCTTCTTCCAGAAACTACAAGGGCTAGAAGGAGTGCCTGTTATCAATGTCCATCTGTGGTTTGACCGTAAATTGACAGATATTGACCACCTCCTGTTTTCCCGATCGCCCCTTCTAAGTGTCTATGCGGACATGAGTAATACTTGTAAGGGGTATAGTGACCCCCACCGGTCTATGTTAGAATTGGTACTGGCACCGGCCGCTGAATGGATTAGCAGGTCAGACGAGGAAATTGTTGCCGCGGTATTGAAGGAACTGGAAAAACTCTTCCCTCAACACTTCACCGGCGACAATCCCGCCAAGTTGCGCAAATACCATGTGGTCAAAACCCCTCGCTCAGTATACAAGGCTACCCCCGGACGACAAAAATGCCGCCCCAGCCAAAGGACTCCCATCCCCAATTTCTATCTAGCCGGGGACTATACTATGCAACAATACCTGGGTAGTATGGAAGGAGCAGTCCTGTCGGGTAAACTGGCCGCTAAATATATCAGTGAAGATCATCCTGTAACTTCCCGCCACCTATCCATGGCTGCCGCTGGGGGCACAAGATAACCGTCTCATTTCATTCAAGATCGTGAGACAATACTAGAGAATTTTTATTAGTTATCTTGTTGTTGTCAAGAAGATTTCAGCAGGGATGAATGCTGCACCTTTCACCAAAATTAGAACCAAAAAAGCCACTTGCTAGTGTGGAGGAGTCTTACGAATACTGTCGTCAGGTGACGGCCAGGTATTCTAAGACTTTCTACCTAGGCACCCTTCTGATGCCCAAGGAGAAAAGGAATGCCATTTGGGCCATATACGTTTGGTGTAGGCGCACAGATGAGTTGGTGGACGGCCCACAGGCGGCTAATACCACCCATGAAACCCTGGACTTGTGGGAGCGTCACCTGGAATCTGTGTTTGCCGGACAACCTATTGATGACCCTGATGTGGCCCTGGTAGACACCCTCAAACGCTTCCCCATGGACATTCAACCCTTCCGGGATATGATCGCCGGCCAAAGGATGGATTTGTCCCGCAACCGCTATGAAACCTTTTCTGACTTACTCTTGTACTGTTATAGGGTGGCAGGGACAGTGGGGTTGATGTCTGCGGCGGTGTTGGGGGTGGATGACAGCATTTCTAAAACTCCCTGGGGGCCCAATTCCGTCTACATCCCCGAGGAGGAAGCCATAGCCTTGGGAATTGCTAACCAGCTCACCAATATTCTCAGAGACGTAGGGGAAGATATTAACAGGGGCAGAATCTATATCCCACTGGAGGACTTAGAAAGATTTAATTACACAGAGGAAGACTTAAAAAACAAGGTGATAGACGACCGTTGGCGGAGGCTGATGGACTTTGAAATCCAGCGGGCGAGGCAATTCTACCAAAAAGCGGAAAAAGGGATTAGTGCCCTCAGCAAGGACGCCCGATGGCCTGTGTGGGCCGCCCTGATGTTGTATCAAGGCATCCTGGATGTGATTATCAAAAACGACTATGATGTGTTTAACCGTCGCGCCTTTGTGCCAACCCCCAGAAAATTGTTATACCTGCCCATCGCCTGGCTGAGGGCTCAAGCACTTTGAGGCGGTACCACAGTCAGTTGGCATTGTGCCTCCACCGCCAGAGGATTTAGTTTTCTCCCTATCACCACCAGCCTAGTCTTCCTCTCTTCCCCAGGTTGCCAAAGACGGTCAAAAAAGGTTTCAAAGCGATTGCCCACACCCTGTAATACCATCCGCATGGGCTTGTGGGGCACATTGACAAACCCCTTAATGCGATAAATCTCCTCCCTTGCTACCAAATCCCGCAGCCGGGATAGCAGGGCTTGGGGGGCAACGGTTTCCCTCTCTTCCAAAACTATAGAACTGATCTGCTCATCGTGTTCATGTTCCTCCTCCTCGTCGTGGTGGCTGGGACGATTAGCCAAATCCTCTTCCACGGCAGCATTAAACCCCAGTAACACCTCCGGGTCAATTTTTCCCTCCCGTAGGGGGATTATTTTTACCCCTGGTCGTAAATGCTTTTGTAATTGATTCAACAGACGCTGTAAACTGAATTCGTCCAACAAGTCGGCTTTGCTCAACAGTACCAAGTCTGCACAGGCCAGTTGGTCTTCAAACAACTCCTCCAAAGGTGTAGCATGGTTCAAACTGGGATCAGCCCTTCGTTGTGCCTCTAAAGCCTCCAAGTCACTCACCGGGAAGCCCTTATTGGCCAAGGCGAAACCATCCACCACTGTCACCACCCCGTCTACTGTAGCCCGAGTGCGAATCTCCTGCCATCTGAAAGCCTGTACTAGGGGTTTGGGAAGGGCTAAGCCGGAAGTTTCGATGACAATGGCATCAATTTTATCTCGCCGGGCCAGTAACTGTTGCATGGTGGGATAAAATTCCTCTTGTACGGTGCAACAGAGACAACCATTAGTCAACTCGATAATATTGCTGTCTTGGCCTTCTTCTTCGTCACACACCCTACAACTTTTGAGTAACTCCCCGTCAATGCCCACCTCGCCAAACTCATTCACCAGCACCGCAATTCTCCTTCCCCGGTTGTTTTGTAGCAAATGACGGATAATAGTAGTCTTGCCCGCCCCCAAAAAGCCGGTGATAACGGTTACTGGGATTTTATGCATCCTTTCCTCCTACACGATTTGATTTTCCAACGCCCAACGGGACAATTCTGTGCGGTTATTCAACCCAGTTTTGTTTAACATGTTTGAAACATGACTCTCTACAGTCCTTTGACTTACCCCCAAGGCTTCAGCGATTTCTTTGTTGGACATACCACTAGCTACAAGGCTAACTACCTTTTTCTCAGTGGGGGTCAACTGGACATGGAGAGGGACTTGAAGTCTTTGGAGGGTCTCACTGCGTCTGGGGTTGGCCGCCATGAGGCGCTCGGCTTGAGCTAGGGTAGATTTCACTTGTGCTACTAGTTCTTCTGGTTCAAAGGGTTTTACCATGTAAACATCGGCCCCCTCATTAAGGCCCCTAATGCGATCGCTTACCTGTCCTTTAGCAGAAAGGAAAATAACAGGCAGCCAACGCCAACGGGGATTCTCTCTTATCTGTTTGACAAAAGCATAGCCGTCCATTTCCGGCATCATCACATCACAGATGATCAAATCCGGCGTTTCCTTTTCCAAAACTGCTAAAGCCTCCCTGCCATGACTGGCAGTTACTACCTCATAGCCGTTATACTCTAAATAGTCCTTTACCAGGAGAATTAGGTTAGGGTCGTCATCCACAAGCAATAGTTTTTTGGGCACCTTGGCTGCTTTTTCTTTTTCCTTCATATTCCTACTCCCTCGGTAATACTGTTACCACCTCTACCCCTTTTTCTCTTCCTTGCCTTCCCTGTCACACAGTTCATTATGGGGGAGAGGATGACGGTGGAATACGTACTCTTCTACTATTTTATTGCCTAACAAATGTTCTTGGATTATCCTTTCAATCACCTGTGGGGTTGCCCGCCGATACCACACTCCCTCTGGGTAGACTAACAGAATTGGCCCTTCCTGACACACTCTTAGACAATTAGCCTTAGTGCGAAACACACACCAGTCCCTTTCCTCGGTGGGGGTATCTAGCTTTAATTCTGTCAGTCTCCTCTTAAGATACTCCCAGGATTGATTGCTTTCCTCCTTGTCACAACACTTTGGCTTTGTTTGGTCACAACATAAAAACACATGTCTGTCGATAGCCTCTAGCCCCAGTTGTTTTACACATTCTCTTAGGGTTGGACTTGGCTGTTCCATTTGTTTTCTGCCTTACCTGTTAATCCCTTTGCCTCCCCTATTATACCCCCTTTATGACACCTCCCCTGTTTCCTAGGGCTTGTGATGGTAAACCCCCCACTGGCAATTATGACTCCCAACAGTAGCCTACTCAGTATTTTCCAAAAAAGAGCCGCAGATTGGGCAACAAGGGCCACTGAGACAGTCGAAGCAAATAAGATGAGCCTTGCCGTAGGGATTTTGACAACGCTTGGCCCACTGGTAGTCACTGTAAGAAAGTTCCTTGCCGCAACGATCGCAGCGAGGACTATTCCACATGGCCTCTCTCTACCTAGGGTTCCCCAATAAAGACAGCATAACAACAGTATAGCATAGGGAAAGATTAGCAGAGAAACTTTAGCCGAATTCCTGCTCAATAATGCGCCAACCAATAGAAATAACCCCTGGTTCCAAACTCAAACGGCTGACAATATTCTCCAAAAGGGCATCATTTCTTTCCTGGCTGAGCAATTCCCCCTCCACACTAACACAGTCAGGTTTATTTTCCAAGTCCTCACTATAAAGAGAGCGCAATTGTAACCTGCCGCCGGCCATGGATTGAAGCAACAATGCCCGCAAGCCTCAACCTCCGCCTTGCAAACAACATCACAACGGTAACACAATTCTATTTCTGTTCCCTTAAGGGGCTGCTGGTTAATCAGATAACCCAATGGCCGCAGCAACAAATTGGTAACCAAAACAGATAAAGCCCCAAGGGGGGGTGAGAAAACCAGCCCCAGCAAGGGCGCCGCCGCGGCACACCACGTAGCCGCCGTGTTTAGTCCCCTTATTAAGATAACGCCACCGCCCAGAAAGCCAATACTAGACACCACAGCACCGACAGCATTACAAACAAAGCTGCCCCCGTGGCCACCAGGGTATTAGTCCTTAGCCCCGCCATCCTCTGCCGCCACTGTCTTTCTAGACCTATAGCTGACCCCAGTAAGAAGGCTACTACAAGACGAACTACAAACTCTGTTATTGAGGGCCACCTTTTCCCCTTGGCATCCCTGGCCTCCCCCTAATCCTGAGGAAATTGTAAAAAAATGTAAAGTAAGTTAAGATGAAAGCTAAAATAGTAGAATACTAACTAAGGGGGTAATAAGAGTATGCAACCGTCGCAGCCGTCCCAACCAACGGAAAGGGAGATTTTAGAAAAAATTTTGGCTCCCCTGCTGGAGGACTTTATATACTGGTTCGATAGGGCCTCCTGTTTGCTAGAATCGGAGAAAATGCCCTTTCTCACAGAAGAAGAACAGGAGGGAATGTTGGCCAGATTAAGACAAGCTAAGAAGGAGGTGGAAACGGCAATTATGCTATTTAAGGCCACCGGAGGACAGGTAGGAGTAGACACAAAGGCACTTCTACCCTGGCATAAGCTGGTGGCAGAGTGTTGGGATGTAGCAAGAAGATGGCGGGAGTTAAAACAAACCAATTTCTAGTTATTGGGGACAACGGGAGTTATGGCAGAGGAAAAGATGTTACACTTGGTGTATATATTGGCTTTCACGGTGATTGCCTTCTTTGCTATCAGCAATCTGCTCCGTAGCCTGGTCAGTATTAGTGTAGAATCCCAGAAAAAGGCCTGGATTAGTAAAAAGGGAAGCGAAAGGGGTACACACCCAGAATTGTTTGACAAGGAGGGAAAACCTATCGATGAACCCCTGTTGGTAATTCGTTCAGTTTCCCTGGAAGAGGCGCGTCAAAAACTCGATTCTCTTTATGAGTCATCCCCAGGAAATCCAGAGGATACCCAAAACTCATAAGCCTATGGGGCGTGAGGAGATTAACATAGCCGACTATATCGATTTTGCCATCCTACAACCCACAGCCACCAGTGAGGATGTAAGGCGTGGCTGTGAAATTGCCCTCAGGTACAACTTTCCGACGGTATGCGTCTACCCACAGGCGGTAAAACTGGCCAGAGAGTTACTCCACAGGCAGAAAACCACAGTGTCCACAGTAATTGGCTTCCCCACAGGCAATACTACCCCCACTAGCAAGTTGTATGAGGCACAGGAAGCAGCAGAGAATGGGGCTGAGGAATTGGAGGTGGTAATCAATCTGGGCTGGGCAAAGGAGGGTAAATGGGATTCAATCCATGAGGAAATAGCCACTATTGTGGAAGAAACAGGCAAAAGGGTAAAGGCAATTCTAGAAACCAACCTCCTGACGGTGGAAGAGAAGAAAATGGCGGCAGAGGTGTGTCTGGATGCAGGGGTGGCCTTCTTGAAAACCAACACAGGCTGGTTTGGCGGGGCAGCCGTGGAAGACGTGCGTCTGTTGGCAGAAATTACCGGTGGGGCAGTGGGGATTAAAGCTGCCGGTGGTATTCGCGAATTGGGGCAAGCCTTAGCACTAATAGAAGCCGGCGCCACCCGTTTAGGCACCTCCCGCGGTGTAGAGTTGGTAAAACAACAACAACAGCCTGACCAGTAAATGAGTATTGTTTTTGAAACCAAAGGTATTGTACTAAAACGGAAGCCATTGGGGGAAGAAGACATACTAGTAACCTTCCTATCTCCTAGTCTAGGTTTGAAAAAGGCCATCGCCCCTGGGGCAAAAAAACACAAATCCCCCCTAACAGGCAAGACGGAATTGTTGTTGGAAAACAATTTTCTGTTGGTAAAAGGACGCAGTCTAGATAAAATCAAGGAGATAGAAACAGAACAATCTTATCCCCTCCTGAGGGCAAATATAGGCAAACTAGCCGCCAGTCAGTATCTAGCAGAGGTAGTATTGCATCTGGCACTCAGTGACCAACCCCAGGAGGAATTATATAATCTTTTCAGGGAACATCTGAGGCGACTGGAAAATTTGAAATCACAGGACTGGCTATTCCCCCATATCGCCCAGGCAATATATCATCTTCTTGCCCTCAGTGGCATAGCTCCAGAAGTTTACACTTGTGTTTTTACCCAAAAGACTATTAACCCCAATTTTGACAAGTCAAGATGGCGTGTGGGCTTCTCCTTTGCCGCCGGGGGAGTCATTAGTAGTATGAATCAGCAAACCTTCTATACGGTGGACGAAGAATTAAATGCCCTAGAATTGGCCCTATTACAAACTTTACCCCAACCTTTTATCCCAGCAAAATTCCTTCACGCCGATGACTTGTTGTTAAAAAGAAGTTGGCAAAAAATAGAGCGTCTTTTGAAAGACTATCTCCAATGGTATCTAGGGGTTAAAATCCTTTCCGCTGACGTAGTAGCAGACATTTTGATAGGGTTTTAGCCTTCCTTTGTAAAACACCCAAAAAGCCAGACACCTTCTGGGGGTAAAAGAGTGTCGCTGTTTTTTTGTTTAAATTTTATCTCTAATTTCCCCCGAGATAAAGATGTGATAGAATTGTCCAACGGGTAAAACGCCAGAACAAACCCCTAGGAAATCTTATTACAAAAAACGGTGAAAATGCCTACGGAATCATTGGAAAAAAAAGAAGAATACGATAAACTTTTGAAACAACAGCCAAAGGAAACAGACAATGAACTAATGAATGTAGTAAAAAATATCAACTTTCTAATCCTCTGGTTGGGACAAGTATTCTCGCAACTAGCAGACAAAATCTACCTGGTGTTGATGATTGGCATAATCAAAACCTATTTTCAACAACCAGGGGAAAGTATCAGCGGCAAGGTATCCATGGTAATGATAGCCTTTACCATCCCGGCGATTCTTTTTGGCAGTCTGGCGGGGGTGTATGTGGACCGCTGGTCAAAAAAAATGGTACTAATAGTATCCAACCTGGGGAGAGGATTATTAGTCTTAGTCATCCCCTTGTGTCTGTCATGGCCAACTGGCGGACGATTCTGGCTGACTCTCCTAATAACCTTCTGCGTTTCCACTTTAACACAGTTCTTTGCCCCAGCTGAACAGGCGACGATACCGTTAATTGTCAGGAAAAAAGACCTATTGGCCGCCAATTCCATTTATACTACCACCATGATGGGGATGTTAATTGTGGGTTTTGCCATAGGACAACCCCTATTGACAATGGCAGACACCCTCCCCATCCCCCACGGAAGAGAATTACTAGTAGGGGGGTGCTATCTGGCCGCCGCTGCTATCCTGGCACTGTTATACTGTAGAGAGGGCGAAAAACACCAGCAAACCGCAGAGATTCACCTCTGGCAAGACATCCAGGAAGGGGTAGAATATTTGAAGACCAATCCCCTCGTTCGCTATGCTATAATACAACAAATACTATTGTTTTCTCTCTTCGCGGCGTTGGCAGTATTAGCAGTACCAATGGCAGAGAGAATACCGGGGATGAGGGCGGAAGAATTTGGCTATCTGTTGGCTGCCGCCGGGGTGGGAGTAGCTGTGGGTGCTACCTTTGTAACTCAACAAGGAAAACTAATACCCTATTCCCGTCTCAGTTTTTGGGGATTTTTGGGCATGGGTGGGAGTCTGTTACTGATGCCTGTGGTGATGGACAGCCTGGCATCCACCCTTATAACCACTGTGGTGTTGGGATTCTCTGCCTCTTTTGTGGGTGTACCTATGCAAACCACCATTCAGGTAGAAACACCCCCCAACAAGAGAGGAAAAGTCTTCGGTTTACAGAATAACGCCGTAAACATTGCCCTTTCCCTGCCTCTAGCTTTGACAGGGGTAGCAGAAACCTATTTTGGCCTAAGATGGGTGTTGTTATTCCTCGCCTTCTTAGCTACCTCCGGTGTTACCTTTAGTATTATAATGCCCGACTCCCGCTAGGGGGAACTATTGATTATTTCTCTGCTTCCTATTAGGTAGTAGGGATAGTGTCTGCCTTATTCTCCTGAGCAGATTATGACAAAGATAATGAAAAAGTCCTATCGCAATCTACTTGTTGGTGGCGTTGTAGGGATAGCAGTTGCCCTTAGTCTTTCCCCCCTCCCCAGATTTCCCCTCTTTTCCACCTCCGTTTTGGCACAAACCCAGACACAGGAGATTACGGAAGAACAATTACGCAAATACGCCAAGGCTGTTATTGCCATCGAGAACCTGAGAAGGGCCACCTATGCTAGTATAGAAAACATTGTGGGTCCTAATGCCTCCTTGTCTGTCTCCTGTGACCAAAAGAAGAGTTTTAGTCAACTTCCCCCGGCCGCCCGCACTATGGTAGAAGACTATTGTAATCAGGCGGAGACTATTGTGAAAAATAATGGCCTAACTGTGAGTCAATTTAACCAAATTACCCAGCAGATAAAACAAAATCCCTCCCTTAAACAACGTCTCCAGAAGATAATTGAACAGATGCAACCCTCTGGCGTGTAAGGCTGGCTAGACAAAACTGAATGGTAGCAGTAAAGGGCAGTCTATTGTCTTATTTCAACTAATCAATAACCGGATAATCCATCAGCAAATAAAATCCAATGGGGGGCAACAGAGGTAGAAATTGTAATAAAATAATTCATCATCTTGTTCTGAGAAAATGCGACCTTTTAAGTCGTATATCTGCCGCAGTAGTCCGTAGACACCTATAAGGAGATTTGAAAATTTATGCAACCGTTCAACACAGCCACCCTAGACTACAACAGTGAGGTTTACAAAGACGCCTACAGTCGGATTAATGCTATTGTAATTGAGGGGGAACAGCAAGCCCACGATAACTATATGGATATAGCCCAACTGCTGCCCCAACACCAGGAGGAATTAACCCGTCTAGCTAAGATGGAATACCGTCACAGAAAGGGTTTTGAATCCTGTGGGCGAAACCTCAATGTAACCCCCGATATGGAATTTGCTAGGAAATTCTTTGCCCAGTTGCGGGAAAACTTCCAAAAAGCCAAAGCAGAAGGAAAAATAGCCACCTGTCTCCTAATCCAAGCACTAATGATTGAAGCCTTTGCCATTGCCGCTTACAACATATATATCCCCGTAGCTGATCCCTTTGCCCGTAAAATCACAGAAGGGGTTGTCAAAGACGAGTATTTACATCTGAATTTCGGCGAAGAATGGTTAAAAGCCCACTTCCAAGAATGCAAAGGGGAATTGGAGGAAGCTAACCGGCAAAACCTCCCCCTGGTGTGGCAAATGTTAAACCGGGTGGAAGAAGACGCCAAAACCCTAGGCATGACAAAAGAGGAATTGATAGAAGACTTTTTGATTAGCTATGGGGATGCCTTGGCCAACATCGGCTTTTCTACCCGTGAAATCATGAAAATGACTTCCCAGGGTTTAAAAGGCGCCTAATTGCCCCTAGCCCTCCCAGATTATTCAAATAATTCAATCAAGTTTCAATCCGGGGGCCCTTTTTCCCCCGGGGGATTAAATCTCTGGGTTACAGATAAAAGACCAAAGGTGACAGGAGGAAGGACCTTACCTGCCTATCACTTGAATGGTAACTGGTGCCCAACCACTGGATTTCAAGCCAATTGCCCTTGCCGCCGCCGCCGATAGATCAATTATTCGCCCCCGTTTTCTTGGGCCTCTGTCAGTAATTCGTACTACAACCGAGCGACCATTACGCACATTAGTAACTCTCACAAGGGTACCAAAGGGCAAAGAGGGATGGGCAGCAGTATACTCGTGTTGATTGAATCTCTCCCCACTGGCGGTGCGTTTCCCATGAAATCCAGGGCCATACCAAGATGCTATACCATGGGCTGCCTTTCTCAGATTCTTCACAGGGGCAAAGGGGTTAAGATTGTTTTTAACCAGGACTTTCGGTTGTCCTTGAATTTGTTTCAAAGGAGGGGCATCCCCTACTAGACGGCGGAGACGATTAGTCAATTGTAGCCCATCCTGGGCAGGATTGTCAGTACTATCCGGTAAGATAGTGTATTGGTTTAGTCTTATCAACTCCTCCTTGCCAACCACCAGGGAGTAGTCATTGTCCGCATTCCAAATAATATTGATTTGTGAGGCTAGGGAAGGCTTCTCCGAAATCGCTTCTAGTTTTTCCGCCAACTTCATGGCACTAGCCAAAGCGTTGCCATTGGGGGTTTCTAAAAACGTCAACAGGGGGATATTCTGGTAGTATAAGGTTATGGCCTCCTGATTTTGCCTCTGATGCCGATAGAGTCTAGTAAAACGAAATTCCTTGATGGGGTCTGTCGCATTCCGTGCTAAAACATTTTCTACAGGGACTATTATCTTTTCCCTTTGCCTAGGATAGTCCTTTGCCAATATGGAGGAAGACTGTCCAAGTCCTATGCCCATTATAGTGGTTAGGACTGACCCTTTTACTACTAGAGCAAAAAACCTCTTGTTCATAGTCATAGTCTTATTTCCGCTGTGATTCTGCATTTTTCCATTTATCTGTGAGGGGTCGACATTTTTTTTAACCCCCTTTTTTTCTCCTCCCATTACCCCCTTCTCTCGACTTAAACCAGATTAACACAAGCACTTTTACTGATGTTTAATTATTTCTTATACATCTCATCTTGTATTATTTTTTCTCCTTATTTTCCTTGTCTTTTTTAACCAAATGAGAGAGAATATAAGTTTTACCACTTTTTCAGAAAGCGGATTTAGTTTTAAATAACTAATCACTCCGCCTCTCCCCTATTAGAGTCTTCTATCCTCTGTGGTTTTTAAAGTTAATCTTGAGGAAAAATTAATACGCTACATTATGCATACATAATAAATTTAAAATGATAACAGGATAAAATGTGAGATAAAAAAGGAAAGAAAAGATTAATAAGGCTCACTAATAAAATGAAGGATAAAGGAGAAAAATAAAGTTTAAGGAAAAATAAAGAAGGGAATTGAACAGAGAACAAGAGGGATGGTATCATCTAACTGTAAAGAAATTGTCAAGACAACCGGGCAGATATGATAAGAAATTTTGATCTGTGGTAGGTAGACAGATGGGGTATAAAAAAAATTTATAGAAAGGAGCTGGACAAATGGACTATAAACAAGCAGGAGTAGACATAGAGGCAGGAAGAGACTTTGTAAGAAGGATAAAAGACAAGGTGGCTTCCACTCATGGCGTGGGGGTATTGGGGGGAATAGGCGGTTTTGGTGGTTGTTTTGAATTGCCCCCCGGCTATCAACAACCTGTGTTAGTATCAGGAACAGATGGAGTGGGTACTAAATTAAAAATTGCTCACCAGTTGGGAATTCACGACACGGTGGGAATAGACTTGGTGGCTATGTGTGTTAACGATATTCTAACTTTAGGTGCTACTCCCTTGTTTTTTTTGGATTACATAGCCACAGGGAAACTAGACAAACAGCAGTTAGAGAGTGTAATAGATGGCATTGTC
>JAUQQP010000044.1:246195-547817 GCA_030549855.1 Cyanobacteriota bacterium SRBZ.bins.94.201705 | reverse complement strand
CCACTACGAGCAACAGACTAGTGCTGCCTTTGACAGAATCGAACCCTTTGCCACGGGATTGCAGAATGCCAGCTGGAATCGGAAACAGGTGCAGGAATTACTGAAATTACTAGGTACTACTCTTTTGATACAAAATGAAGTAATGGGGAGAGTGGAGGTGATTGACAAGCCGGATTTATTGTGGGACTGTCCGGAGTTAGAAAGATTGTATTTGCGTTTGGAGAGTGAATATGAGATTAGGGAGAGGGATCAGGTTTTAGAGAAAAAACTCCAGTCGGTGTCGCGCACAGCAGAAACGGCCTTGGGGTTGCTCAAACACAATGCCAGTTTAAGGGTGGAGTGGTATATAGTGTTTTTGATTGTAATGGAGTTGGTCTTGTCTTTGTACCAACTGTTGCGGTAATAGGGGGTTGGGTTGGCCCATATAAACCCAACCTGTTAAGCCTAGAGTTTCACCTCAATGTCAACGCCAGCGGGAAGATCCAACTTCATGAGGGCGTCGATGGTTTTGGAGGAGGGTTGATAGATGTCGATAATGCGGATGTGAGTGCGGGTTTCAAAGTGTTCCCGGGAGTCTTTATCTATGTGGGGTGAGCGCAATACACAGTAAACCCTGCGTCTAGTGGGCAGTGGGATGGGGCCTACCGGTTTAGCGTTGGTCCTATTAGCGGTTTCTACAATTTTATTACAGGAGGTATCTAGGAGACGACGGTCGAAGGCTTTTAGACGGATACGGATTTTTTGTTGTTGTAGGGTAGCCATAGTAGTACTCCTCTAGTTTCGGTTGTCAAGGTGCTATTGGGGGATATAAGAAGAGAAAAGGGCGCACGGGAAGAGGTACGCCCTGTGGCTTAAAGAGTCAGTTACTCGATGATTTTAGAAACGGCACCGGCGCCGATGGTGCGGCCACCTTCACGGATGGCGAAACGCATCCCCTGTTCGATAGCGATGGGGCTAATCAACTCTACAGTCATTCTGATTCTGTCGCCGGGCATCACCATTTCTGGCTTGCTGCCGTCGTCGGCGGTGAAGTCTGTAATAGTCCCAGTTACGTCAGTGGTACGGACATAGAACTGAGGACGATAGCCGGTGAAGAAGGGGGTGTGACGGCCACCTTCCTCTTTTTTGAGGACGTACACCTCAGCTTCAAACTTGGTGTGGGGGGTGATAGTACCGGGCTTAGCTAATACCATCCCCCGTTCAATTTCGTTTTTCTGAATCCCCCGCAACAGCACACCTACGTTGTCGCCGGCGATACCTTCGTCCAGGGTCTTCTGGAACATTTCTACCCCGGTTACAGTTGTAGTACGAGTTTCGCCGAGACCGACGATTTCCACGGTGTCGCCCACTTTGACTCTGCCTCTTTCAATACGGCCGGTGGCAACGGTACCACGACCGGTGATGGAGAAGACGTCTTCTACTGCCATCAGGAAGGGCTTATCTACGTCCCGCTGAGGTGTAGGAATGTACTCGTCCACAGCGTCCATGAGTTGGTAGATTTTGTCCACCCACTCGTTTTCCCCTCGTTGGGTGTTGGGGTTGGCAGTCATGTGTTCTAGGGCTCTGAGGGCGGAGCCTTTGATGACAGGTACTTCATCCCCGGGGAAGCCGTATTGATTCAACAAATCACGGACTTCCATTTCTACTAGTTCGATCAACTCGGGGTCATCTACCTGGTCTTCCTTGTTCAGGAATACTACAAGGTTAGGAACACCCACTTGTCTAGCCAGGAGGATGTGTTCCCTGGTTTGGGGCATGGGGCCGTCAGCGGCGGATACTACCAGGATGGCACCGTCCATCTGAGCGGCACCGGTGATCATGTTTTTAACGTAGTCAGCGTGTCCAGGGCAGTCTACGTGGGCGTAGTGACGTTTTTCGGTTTCGTATTCCACGTGGGCGGTATTGATGGTAATACCCCGTGCCCTTTCTTCGGGGGCGGCGTCGATTTCGTCGTATCTTTTAGCCTTAGCGCGGCCTTGAGCGGCCAAAACCATGGTGATCGCCGCCGTTAGGGTAGTTTTTCCGTGGTCTACGTGACCGATGGTACCGACGTTTACATGTGGTTTAGTCCTTTCAAATTTTTCCCGTGCCATTGTTACTGTATTTCCCTATTTTTTGGCTAATTAACTAATTTATAGAATTCCTTTACTTTTCGCAATGATGTTGTTAGCGACATTAGTAGGAACTTCAGCGTAGTGGCTGAATTCCATGGTGAATATGCCACGGCCTTGAGTCATAGAGCGGATGTCGGTGGCATATCCGAACATGGTTTCCAGAGGCACTACGGCGGTTACCTTGGCGATGCCGTTTTCGGTGGTCATGCCCTCGATGAGGCCACGACGGGAGTTGAGGTCCCCCATGACATCACCTAGGTAATTTTCCGGTACTTCTACTTCCACTTTCATCATGGGTTCCAGCAGTACCGGATCAGCTTTCTGGACGGCCTCGCGGATGGCGATGGAGCCAGCAATTTTGAAGGCCATTTCCGAGGAGTCCACTTCATGGTAGGAACCATCCAAGAGGGTCACCTTCAGATCGATCACGGGGTAGCCGGCAATTACCCCTGATTCACAGGCTTCCCTTACCCCTTGTTCTACGGCGGGGATAAATTCCTTAGGTATTACCCCACCCACGATTTGGGACACGAATTGGACACCGCTGCCCCTTTCTGCCGGTTCGATTTCGATTACCACGTGGCCATATTGACCCTTACCGCCACTTTGACGGATGAACTTGCCCTCAGCGCTTGCTTTTTTGCGGATGCTTTCCCGGTAGGCCACTTGGGGTTGTCCCACATTAGCTTCCACCTTGTACTCCCGCAACATGCGATCTACCAGGATTTCCAGGTGTAATTCACCCATCCCGGCGATGACAGTTTGGTTAGTTTCTGGATCCACCTTAACCCTGAAGGTAGGATCTTCATCGGCAAGACACTGAAGGGCTTTGGACAGCTTGTCCATATCTTGGACGGTTTTGGGCTCCACCGCCACGGAGATAACTGGTTCGGGGATGTAAAGGGATTCGAGGATGATGGGGTGCTCCTCATCACAGAGGGTATCACCGGTGGTAGTTTTCTTCAGCCCTATAGCTGCTCCCAAGTCCCCTGCCCGTAATTCGTCCACCTCGATGCGCTCATTGGCCTTCAGTACTATTAGTCGGGAAACCCTTTCTTTGATATTCTTGGTGGAGTTATAGACATAGGAGCCCTTGGTCAACACCCCGGAGTACACCCGCAGGAAGGTGAGACGGCCGAAGGGGTCAGCCGCTATCTTGAAAGCCAGAGCGGAGAAGGGCTCATCGTCACTGGAGCGACGGGTTGCCTCTGTTCCGTCTGGCAGTACCCCTTTAATATCTGCCACTTCATCCGGGGCTGGTAGATAGTCCACCACCGCATCTAGGAGCAACTGGATTCCCTTGTTTTTGAAGGCCGAGCCGCAGAGCATTGGCACTAACTGGCCGGCGATGGTCCCCTTGCGGATGACGGCCTTTAGTTCCTCTGGGGTAATTTCCTCTTCTGCCAGGTATTTTTCCAACAATTGCTCGTCCAACTCGGCGGCGGCTTCCAACAGCATATTCCTATATTCCGCCGCTTTATCTTTGTATTCCTCCGGTATTTCAGTTACCTCTATGTCCTTCCCCAGGTCGTCTTTATATATGTATGCTTTTTGAATTACTAAATCCACTACACCGTGGAAATTATCCTCACTGCCCAGAGGTATTTGGATGGGCACAGCAGGGGCTCTCAGCCTTTCTTTGATTTGCTGGTGTACTTTGTAGAAGTTGGCGCCCGTGCGGTCCATTTTGTTGACGAAGGCAATGCGGGGCACCCGGTAACGATCGGCTTGTCGCCATACCGTTTCCGATTGAGGTTGTACTCCCCCTACAGAACAGAATACAGCTATTACCCCGTCTAGCACCCGCATGGAGCGCTCCACCTCAATGGTGAAGTCCACGTGGCCAGGGGTATCAATGATGTTAATCTTGTGTCCACGCCAGCTGGTGCTGATAGCCGCCGCGGTGATGGTGATTCCCCTTTCTCTCTCTTGTTCCATCCAGTCGGTTACCGTAGTTCCCTCGTGGACTTCCCCCATTTTGTGGACTACGCCGGAGTAGAATAGGATTCTTTCTGTTGTCGTTGTCTTGCCCGCGTCTATGTGGGCGGCTATGCCTATGTTACGGACTTTCGACAGGGGGACTGTACGAGCCACAACTACCTCCTATGAGCGAATCCACTTATGCTTCCATTACAATTCTACACTTTTCTTTACACACAAAAAGGGGGGGCAACGGGCAGGAACAGCTCATGGGTTAGGCCTTAGACATTAATAGCGGTAGTGAGCAAAAGCCTTGTTGGCTTCCGCCATTTTATGGGTTTCCTCTTTCTTCTTGATTGCCCCTCCTGTTTCGTTAGCGGCGTCCATGATTTCATTAGCCAATTTCATGGACATGGTTTTGCCGCTTCTTTTCCTGGCAAACTGGACTAGCCAGCGGAGGGCCAGACTTACCCCTCTTTCTGGCCTTACTTCCACTGGCACTTGGTAGGTAGCACCCCCCACTCTTCTTGCCTTTACCTCTACCAGGGGAGTGGCGTTTTTCACTGCCTTTTCAAACAACTCTACTGGATCGCCACCAGTTCTTTCCGATATTATTTTAAAGGCATCATATAGAATTCTTGATGCCAGGGATTTTTTCCCATCCTTCATAATCCTGGTTATAGCCATACTTACCAGGCGGCTATTGTATACCGGATCTGGTGGCACTTCTCTTGGTTTAGCTCTTTTTCTGCGAGACATTAATCCTTACCTTTTTCCTCCCTATTGCTGTATACTGTGGTAGAAAGCCTTTTTAGCTTCAGCTTTAAGATTTAGGACGTTTTGTCCCATATTTAGAACGTCCTTGTTTTCTGTCTTTTACCCCGGTAGCATCGAGGGTCCCTCTAATGATATGGTATCTCACACCGGGCAAATCTTTTACCCTTCCCCCTCTCACGAGCACTACCGAGTGTTCTTGTAGGTTGTGGCCTATCCCCGGGATGTAGGCCGTCACCTCGAAGCCAGAGGTTAGACGTACCCTTGCCACCTTTCTCAGGGCCGAGTTTGGCTTTTTCGGGGTTGTAGTATATACCCTGGTGCAAACACCTCTCCTTTGGGGACATCCCTTTAGGGCTGGCGATTTTGTTTTTCTCTTTACCCTAACACGCTCTTGGCGTATTAACTGCTGTATCGTTGGCATGAGACAAGTTTTTTTCTACTGCCTTTGTATATACAACTATATTCTGCCCCTAGTATCACGCTACCAGTGACAATCTCCTATCATATCCTATTTCCGGAAGGCTTGTCAATATTCCTTTTTCCCGCCTTTTAGGACTTTTCTGTCACCTCAGTCCGGTTTTCCAGACAAAAAGACAGTCCACAGGTGCATTGTCGGGCCATGGTAATACTCTTAAACTGAAACGACCCCCCCATCAAGTCCTCCAGATAGTCTATTGTCACTCCCTCCACATAAGGATAACTGTCACCATCAGTGACAATAGTTATCCCCCCCGGGTGGGCCAAAGTCACATCTGATTCTTTTACCCTGGCTTCAAACCTCAAATCATATATATAATCCAGACACCCCCCCCTTACCAGGGTTATCCTCAGGTATCTGTTTTCTTCCTGGTTTGGCCTGCTATTCTTCAGTCTTTTTAATTCCGCCAGCGCTCTTTCTGTTATGTTTATCATAGGGGTTATGGTTTGGTAGGAATGGGGCTTGTCCCTATTCTAGGTATTCCGGTGGCCTTTGTCCCAGCCCCATTCCCCGTAAACCGACTGTCCACTAAACCCCGCACAGGACACACGGCAACAGGCCCCCCTTTCTCTGCGGCCTATAGCGATGTGCCGTTACGGGGCACACTAAGACTATTGTCCTCTATCTGTGTTTTCTTGTCAAGTCTCCCTCTGTGGACGGGCGTAGTCATCTTGGAAACGGACTATATCATCCTCCCCTAGGTATTCTCCATTTTGTACCTCAATTATCACTAGTTTTATCACCCCCGGGTTTTCCAACCGGTGCGGAGTACAGGGAGGTACATATGTAGATTGGTTCGGCCCTATTATCTTTTCTTCCTCTCCACATATTACTTTTGCAGTACCAGATACCACTATCCAGTGTTCACTGCGGTGGTAGTGCATCTGTAGACTGAGACGGTGGCCGGGATTAACCTCAATACGTTTGATTTTATAGCCGGGGCCCTCTTCTAAGACGGTAAAACTCCCCCAGGGGCGAATTTCGGTAACTTGGATTTCCGACTTGTGAGGGTGGGATGTGGTGGCTTTCAGGGAAGCATTTACCATAGTTTCCTGTTGATTGCCCGTTGTTTTGCTCATTTTCCCTCCTAGTTACACTAACTTATCGCCTGTTTCACCTCCTCTTCTTATAGGATAGCAATTCTCATCGTTCCCCATCTCTGTGTCGCTGGCATTTTCGGCCAGGATATTGTCTTTTTATCCCCATCCGCTAAAATAAACTATGTTTGACCAGTCTCGTCTGTTTATGACTCAAAAGTTCCAGTCCCGCATTTATATTACCCTACGACCATCTGTTTTAGATACTGCCGGCGTTGCCATAGAAACTGGACTGCATCAACTGGGTTATCAAGGAGTAGAAAACGTCCGTATTGGCAAATATATCGAATTGGTTTTGACTGCTAAAGATGCCCAAGAAGCAGATGCCCAATTACACCAGATGTGTCAGCAACTATTAGCTAACCCTGTCATTGAAAACTATCGTTTTGAGTTTACCCCCCTGTAGAGGTATAAGTCATGAAATTCGGTGTAGTTATTTTTCCTGGCTCTAACTGCGATCGCGATGTATCTATGGTAACACGGGGAATACTCGGACAACCCACCCGTATGGTTTGGCATCAGGATACCGACATCGACGACTTGGATGTAATCATCCTCCCCGGCGGTTTCAGTTATGGCGACTACCTCCGCTGTGGGGCTGTGGCACGTTTCTCCCCCGTTATGAGAAGTATTGTACAACATGTGGCGGCCGGAAAGTATGTCTTAGGCATTTGTAACGGCTTTCAAATCCTCACCGAGGCTGGCTTGTTACCCGGTGCCTTAATTCGCAACCGGGATTTACACTTTATCTGTGACCAGGTATATGTTAGGGTAGAACACAATCAGTCTCTTTGGACAAAACACTATCAACCACACCAGGTAATTTGCCTCCCTATTGCCCATGGTGAAGGCAATTATTATGCCGACGAAGATACCCTCAAAAAATTAGAAGATAATGGTCAAATTCTCTTTAGATACTGCAGCGAAAATGGCGATATTTCCCCCCAATACAATCCTAATGGCTCCTGTCACAATATTGCCGGAATTATCAACGAGCGAGGTAATGTTTTAGGCATGATGCCTCACCCCGAAAGGGCTAGTGATGTTCTCCTCGGTTTTACTGATGGTAAAGCCTTATTTGAAGCTTTGATTAGCTGATTGCTGCCTCAATTTTTCTGTTTTCCCACCCTTCTTCCCTCAATTATAACCCCCTTAAAATCAAGCAATAATCCTGTAAATCTCTTTATCAAATCCAATACCTTTTAAACCGTTATCTGTTAAAATAGTCATATCGTGCCCGATATTAATATCCCCATAAAATGCTCGAAAAAAAAAGGAGATGTCCACAATAGAAGGTTTAATAAAACAAATTCAAAGGGAAGCAGAAAGAGAGGAATTTCCCCTAGACATTGCCACCTATCGGGAGTACAATAAAAATCCAACTGAACCTATACTATATTTCGGCAATCTAAAAAGTACTATCTGTTTCTTTGGAAGAGATTTAGGGCGAGACGAAGTTAGGACAGGACAACCTCTAATCGGTGCCGCTGGCAGTCTGGTAAGAAGGGGTTTTTTCAAGGCACTATATAGGAGAAATCCACATAGCGAAGAGGAATTATTCTCTATTAAAAATCATGTTATATTGACCAACACTGTTCCTTATAAGCCTCCAGAAAACAAAGCATACAGTCTGAAAATTAAACAGAGGTTTCGCCCTTTTATTGAACAACTCCTAGTAATCTTTTGGCGAGGAAATCAGATAATCACTCTGGGTACCGAGGCTTTTAAATGGTTTCAAGAATATGCCGATGACAGGGAAGAATTTGAGGCTTTTTGGCATCAGGGAGATTCTCGTTATGAAAAAAGCATAAGTCTGACCATCTCCGCCAAAGACGAAGAGGGAAATATTCACCAAAAACCGGTAACAATTTACCCTCTGCCTCACCCCTCCCCCCTTAACCAAAAATACTATCAGCGATTCCCCCTCCTTTTAGAAAATACTCTCTCTAGATTGGCCTTTTAACATGTTCAAAAAAACCATCTACTCGGCAATAGCAATTAGCTGTTTTCTTCTGGGGGGATGTAGTCCCTCACCAGTAAAACCATTACCTCCACCTCAGGATAAGTATATTCAAGTTTATTTTAATCACAATCAAGCCCGAGGAAAAGAATATACGGAAAGCTATCGCCAATTCAAACGTTTCGGAGATGACTTAGAATCAGTACTAATTAGGGAAATAAATTCTGCTAAATCTTCCATAGATATAGCTGTACAAGAGTTTAATCTACCTCATTTGGCAGAGGCAATAGTAAGGAAAAGAAACCAGGGAATAAAGGTTAGAATAGTATTAGAAAACATCTACAATCCCCCTTTACACCAGCTGCCACCCAACCACGGTTTAGCAATTTTAAAAAGAAACAAAATACCTCTAATCGACGACAGGGAAGATGGTTCAAAAGGAAGCGGCTTGATGCATCATAAATTCGTGGTAATTGACGGAAAAAAGGTAATAACTGGCTCAGCTAATTTTACCACAAGTGACATGCATGGGGATGCAGACAATCTGGAAACCAGGGGGAATGCCAACCATATAATAGTATTTGAAAGTCCGGAATTGGCTAAGGTTTTTACGGAGGAATTTAACTACATGTGGGGAGACGGTGTAGGAGGCAAAAAAGACAGTTTGTTTGGTGTCAAAAAGCCGGCAAGGGGATACAGCCTAGTAAAAATTGGTAATGGTATTGTGCTAGCAAAATTCTCTCCCAACAGCCGCAATACGCCTTGGGAATATACCAGCAACGGCTTCATAGCAAGTCAACTGGAAAAAGCAGAAAATTCCATTGATATTGCCCTATTTGTATTTAGTGACCAAGAAATAGCTGATACCCTGGAAAAAAAACATATCAAAGGAGTAAAAATAAGGGCATTGATTGACCCAGGTTTTGCTTACCGCTATTATAGTGAAGGTTTAGATTTACTGGGGGTAGCTTTGCCAAATAAATGCCAATACGAGGAGGGAAACAATCCTTGGAAAAACCCCATAAAAACTGTGGGGATACCAAGTCTGCCTAAAGGGGATAAATTACATCACAAATTTGCCATCATCGACAATTATATGGTGATAACTGGCTCTCACAATTGGTCAGATGCCGCAAATTATCTCAATGACGAAACAGTATTGGTGATTTATAACTCTACCGTGGCTGCAAATTTTCAGAGGGAATTTGAGTATCTTTATAATCAGGCAATATTGGGCGTTACTCCTCATTTGGCTGCCAAAATCCGGAGAGAAAAATCTAAATGTGCACTATAAGTGGCTTATAATGATGACTGGCTTTAGCAAAGAAAGTTTTATGGGTTTGAGGGCACTAATTTTCGACGTAGATGGTACACTAGCAGAAACGGAAAAAGATGGACATAGAGTGGCATTTAATTTGGCATTTGCAGAAAAGGGATTGCCGTGGTATTGGGATGTGGATTTGTATGGAAAACTGGTGGAGGTAGGAGGTGGCAAGGAGAGAATTAGATACTATATCTCCCATTATCAACCATCCTTTACTCCAGACCAACCCCTGGAAGAGTTTATAAAAGAGTTACATTCCCTCAAAAGTCGTTATTACCGCCAAATCCTAGAAAACCACTCTTTGCCTTTGCGGATAGGAGTAAGACGTCTAATAGGGGAGGCAAGGGGTGAGGGAGTGAAATTGGCTGTGGCTTCCACTGCCAGTGAGGAAAATGTGACAGCTTTGTTAGAAACTCTTCTCCCACAGGAGAAGGAATGGTTTGAGGTGATAGCTGCCGGCGACATGGTAGCCAACAAAAAGCCTTCCCCAGACATATATCTGCTAGCTTTAGAAAAACTCCATCTTCCCCCACAACAGTGTCTTGCCATAGAAGATACCCAACAGGGATTAAAGGCGGCGGTGGCGGCGGGATTAAAAACTGTTATCACCGTCAGTCAGTACAGTCAGGGAGAAGATTTTGAAGAGGCTATACTAGTATTAAACCATCTAGGGGAACCAGATTTGCCCTTTCAAGTCATAAAGGGAAACCCCTATGGCTACGACTATTTTAACATCAGTCTGGCCAGGAAACTTATTGAACAGCCCTGAGACATTATTCCCTACGGTAAGTGGCAGGTTTTTTGCCTAACCAGTCATCAGTAGCCTTCTCAAGGGGTTTTATTAACAATATCCCACACTCAGCCACCAGTCATCTTTGGCTTTTTTTACCATCATTTCTAACACCCATGGTGGGTATAACTGACCAACCTTCCCCCACTTTCTACCATTTATGCCCCTGTAGGAAATTAGATTCTCAAGGGGAGCGCTTCCATTGTATCATACCCTTACCTGCTTTGCTCTGTTTTTTAAAACAAGGGGTGTAGGTTTTTGTAAAATTTTCTAGCTAGAAAAAAAATCTAATTCAACTGGTTTGTGCTGATGAAATTCAATAGTATCTTTCCGTCTATAGTAGCAGTGGGAGTCAGTCTAGCAACCATTTTTCCTTCTCTGGCTGAAACACCACCACTGATAAGTCAAAACCTCAATAGGAATCCTCAAGTTAATCTGGAGGAGGAAAATATTGTAACTCCCCTCACCCCCACAGACACCCTACTGAGTCTGGAAGGGGGGAAAAAATTGATGCGGGAGGCGGAAGAGGCAATCAAAAAGGGAAATTACGACTTGGCGGCGACAAAACTGCAACAGGCAAGACGTGTCTTCAATCAGCTATCTAATTTCCATCTCCAACTAGCAGAGAGTTTTTCAGGTATAAACAATCGTATCACCGAACAACAGAGAAAGGAAGCATTGGAAACCGCTAATTTGAGAGACGAATCCACCTACCAACTGGCATTAGTACATCGGGCACAAAACAAACCAGAGTTGGCAATACCCCTTCTAATTCAAATTATACGCTCTCAAAACCCTACTAGCGAACTGGGCAAGAAATCCTATCAACAATTGTATGAGATTGGCTTTGTGAAAGTACCCCTAGACAGTCCCAACTGAGAGAAAGTGTTAAGATATGATAAGAATTGTGGGTGATTGTTTAAAACTGCTTCAGGATAGGTTATGGTGAGTATAGAACAGGTGAAAAATACTATCAAACAGAAAATCCCCGACGCAGAGGTGGTAGTCAGAGACTTGACAGGCACAGGTGATCATCTGGAGGCAATTGTGGTGTCGTCAGCCTTTGAGGGGAAAACCAAAGTGCAACAGCATCAATTGGTGTATGCAGCGTTACAAAAAGAGTTACAGAGTGAGGCAATTCATGCCCTAGCCTTGAAAACCTACACCCCTGGAGCATGGTCTAACATTAACAGTTAGAATGGGGAAATAGTGGTGCCTGGAAGCGTTAGCCTTATCTAGAGGGAGAAGTGGCAGTTATGACACCAGAATTGAAAAAACGCATTGAAGATATTATTAATAGCGACAAGATAGTAGTATTCATGAAGGGCACAAAATTGATGCCCCAGTGCGGATTCTCTAATAACGTGGTACAAATACTCAACCAATTAGGGGTGCCCTACACAACCTTTGACGTATTGTCAGACTATGAAATTCGTCAGGGGATAAAAGAATATTCCAACTGGCCTACCATTCCCCAAGTGTACATCAACGGGGAATTTATCGGTGGCAGTGACATTATGATTGAACTATATCAAAGTGGTGAGTTACAACAAATGATTGAGGTAGCCTTAGCCTCATAGATAGCTAATAGGGGGGATACATCCAGAGTCCCCCTTTTATTATGCCTCTATGACAGTAATTTTTCTATAGGGAAGGGCACATTTGTGCCACCCAATCCACAATAGCCGTTAGGATTTTTGGCTAGATACTGTTGATGGTATTCCTCGGCGTAGTAAAATTCCGGTGCTGGTAAAATTTCCGTAGTTATCTCCCCATAACCCGCTTTCTTCAACTCCTCCTGGTATATAGCCTTGCTTTTTTCTGCCAATTCTTTTTGTCGAGGCGTATAGGTATAAATACCTGAACGGTACTGAGTACCAATGTCATTGCCCTGACGCATGCCCTGGGTAGGATCATGATTTTCCCAGAAGACTTTTAATAGTGTCTCATAACGGATAATTTTCGGGTCATACACTACCAAGACTACCTCATTATGCCCAGTTAGACCAGTACAAACCTCCTCATAGGTGGGGTTAGGGGTGTAACCGGCGGCATAACCCACTGCGGTGATATAAATCCCCTCTCCCAATTGCCAAAACTTTCTTTCAGCGCCCCAAAAACACCCCATCCCAAACATAGCCAATTCCATATTATCAGGATAGGGAGGACTCATGGGATTCCCGTTAACATAGTGTTTGGCTGGAATGGGCATCCTCTGGCTTCTCCCCGGCAATGCCTCTTCCGGTTTGGGCATTGTTAGTTTTTTCTTCAACCCGAATATAAACATACTCCCTTGTAAGATTTCTTAACAATTAACTCCATCTTACCCTATCCCACCCCCCGGTAGGACAAGTCTTCCCTATACCCCCTTTTCCACAGGCGAAGGACAAGCCTTGTCCCTACCACCACTTGTTTTTTTTTCTATTTTGTTTTATAATACTAGATGTGCCTGTCAGGGAAGGACAGCACCTAGCAGGAAAATCTTCCAGTAAGAGAAATCTTCCAGTAAGGGGGTATAGCTCAGTTGGTAGAGCGCCAGCATGGCATGCTGGAGGCCAGCGGTTCGAGTCCGCTTACCTCCATTTTTTTTAATGCCAGGGATTCCGGCTATCTGACAGCAGTGTCAAAAGTAGTCCTGTCGGGGGGATATCGGCGTTGTTTTCTTCTCTGACACAACCTATAGTAAATTGTCAAGGGGAGAATTTATTCCTTATAGGCAGCGGCTTCAGAAGTATTACGAAGAAGAAAGAAATACTACAGTCCTTTGCTGACATCTGCTAGCCACTTGATATCCCTCTTTCGCCCGAAGCATCGTCGACGGATTGTATTTGTGCACACTCCAAAAAAAATTCTTAGATGATTTGAGCTTTATATTTTCTAAGAGGAGAATTGAATAGATACATGAACACTCTAGAAATAGACGGCTAAAAAAAGGGTAAGTAAATAGTACTAGATGAGCTTTTTCCCATTAAACAATTATTTTCATTTCCCCGCCTATGTTACTCCTACCTCTGTCACTATTCTTTGCCTCAATTTTTCCCCCTGTGGAAGTATTAATGTTATTTCCTCTCCCCCTTCACGTATTTCCACTTCCTATATTTTTGTATTCAGCCCTATTTCTTTATTTCGAGTTTATGTATTTATTTATCTGGTCTTTTATTTTCTCAGTATCCGCTTCCTTCTCTGTCCCATTTTTATCTCTTGTTTATCCTTTCGATGACTGCCTTTTTTTCCTACTGCTCATTTTTATTGTCTTCATTTATAGCCCGGCTACTCTCTACAGTTACTCTGAAGATAACTCTCTTTTTCCCTGGTATTCATTCCTGTCATTTGTCCTTTGGGCCTCTTGCTTCTCTTGTTTGTTTTTTACTCTGCTATGTTTCCCTCTTCGTTATTTATTTTCTCTTTCTATTATTACCTATGATTTTCTCTATATTGTGAGGCATCTTTTTGCGAGGCAATATATTCAGGGGAAAAGGGAGAAGAGGCCTCTTTTTTCTTAACCTATGTCTTCTCATTTAATCTCTCTCTGTTCCATTTTTTTTGAGGAATAGAACATTTAAAAATAAGATTATATCGTGTCTGGGATTTTAAGCTAGTATCCCTTAGTGGTATAGCTGATTGTTTTAATATTCTTCTGGTCTCATTTCGGAGACAGTCCTTCGTTATATTCTAATGATTTCTACCAAAAAGAGATAACCCTAATTCTTGGCTGATAAAACTTAGTATCCTGCCTCTAACAAGACTATTGCCACTCCCTGTCCTAGTAACTTTGTGCTACAATTTTACTTCAGATTTCTTGTATAGAGATATAGCTTTATGTATTTCATTAAATTTCAATAGATACCCAAAAAAGTCGTATATAGTTGGTCTAGTTTCGTTGTTGCTCATATAGTACCAACTTGGTGCCAAACTAGGGTTTACCCTAGCATTGGGAGCAAACCCCTTGATTTACCGCCAGATAGTCTTGAATAAAAAGTTCTAGTCTCGCTCCGCCCATGGGCTCTGTATTATGTTGTATAATAGCACTTACCCTTTCTATGTAATCAACTTTCGTTATGTGCCAGGTTAGCCCTAAAGACGAAAACCCCGGGTTAGGGGGGGCAGCCTAGGACTAATTTCTGGGTATACAGACTGTAGGAAAAACTGACTGTACAGCCGGTGATGCCCCCTAGCCTATGGGGTAACTGGGGCGTATTGTATTGTTGTCAATATAAACATGAACAGAAACTCAAGTCACCGGCTACACCCTTTTAGCCTTAGACGGATTTTTGAAATAACCCATATAAATATGTAAATTTACAGAAGGATTACCACATTGGCCTCTTTATTGCCTCTTTTCGCTAGAATATTCGTCCCTACCTGTTAAACTACCGCGGGTTTTAGCCTCTGGCTATGCCTCTTTTACTCTTGGTATAGTGGCACAGTTGATAGACTCATCTCAACCGTTTTGCTCTCCCGTGCTTCCCTTTATCATCCTTTATTTAAGTATAGCCGAGGATGTGCATTTGTTTCACACAGTCCTCTGTTTCGTCTTATCTTCCCCAATGCCATACTCTCACAGGTTAGTCTTTCTCCCCCAGTCTCTCCCCAACCCTCCATTGCCACAGCAGTGACACCCTATTGTTGTATATCTTCTTGAAAAACCCTAAACTCTTCTCGTCCTACCCACCTTTAGCACCTTTAGTGTAGAATTTATTTTTCTCTTTGTTTCCCCCTTTCCCCCTAATTGCCCACCATCTTTTATCCTAACCTCTGGAGAGCCAGTGCTATTGATTTTTGATAACTGCTCTTAACAATTCTTAATGATTCTAGTTCCTGAGTGGCGTTGCTTCCCGGTTTCTCCCTGTATAGGTTTTCTCTCCTGTCCAATGCCGGGGCGCTCATAGGGTATCATACTGGTTGTAGACAACACTTATTTTTTTCTGGCTTATGGCAGGCAAAATCAAAAAAGGGAGTCTTGTCAGGGTAATTAGGGAAAAATTTGAGGGTAGTCTTGAAGCCAAAGCTAGTGATCCTCGTTTCCCTTCCTATATATTTGAGAGTAAAGGGGAAGTCCTTGATTTGAATGACGAGTATGCCCTTGTTAAATTCTACACCCCCACCCCCAGTACCTGGTTCCGAATTGATCAGCTGGAGGTAGTCGGCTAGTTTCTTTTTTTTCTTTCTCCTTTTTTCCCCCTCCTTCATTTTTGTTGTCTTCTTTTTTTCTCTTTCCCCCTTGACATCGAGTCAGTTTTTCTGCTAGTATGGGTGCACAATGGGGCGGTGGGCGAAAGTACCACTGAGACTCTTGTCCTGCTTCCCTGTTATATGACTTTACTTTGCAACAATTACCATTCTGGGCTGGTAAAATGCCCTCTGCACGCGCCTTTTACTGTTTAAACCGCTTCGCCGCCTCCATCCCTTGCTATTCAGTAGTTCCCAGCATTATTATACCTCTACTCTGTCTACAAAAAATTTCAATAAAAAGAAAGGCAGGGGCGGCCCTGGCAGTCACCTCTCCTGCCGTCCAACGCATCTATCCTAGCACGAAGGGCTCGGACTTGTCAAGGGCATAGAAGAAAAAAGGATGACGGAAAAAATAACAAAAGGGAAGGAAAAAGTAGTAAGAAAGGGGAAGAGGCTGAAGGGGAGAAAATGGGGAAAAATGTTACTATAGTCCAGCAAATGGAGTGAGAAGGAAAAGGCAAGCAGAAAGAGAAATCAAGGGGATAGGGTAAAACCGACAACCGGCTGAGGAGGGTGGAAGATTCTTGGCAGGCTTGACAGCGGAGGAGATTTTTTTCAGCCTTTGGATTTATGGGTTGCTTGTTTCTGGTTGGAAGGTTGGTTAGCAGTAAATCATTTCTATTGGCGACTGAGTGAGGGTGACAGTAAGGTTGTGGGGTGATAGCTACAGGCGGTGGAAAATTATATATGAGATTTTAAATTCAAAAATAGGGCAACTGACGTGTGGGGGTGGGGGGATGGCAGGAATAACAAATGGGGATTGAGGATGTTAACTGGGGGGGAGGCATGTGTATCAGTGTCTATTAGTAACCAAGAGGGGATAATAGTTAGTGTCTTCCACTTCAGTCAAAATACGGCTACCGGTGGTTAGAAAAAGGGGTAAACAGTGGAAATTAGTAGATGCCAGTGAGTGGCTGGGATAATAGCCTCATTCCCCAATGAGTATCTGCCGTTGGCAAGGGGTAATAGTTGGCTTATTTCAGCCTTGCCATTGTCTGTCAGCGACTGGAAAGGAGAAATAATGGCTGGCGTTTTGTGTCTTTGGTATTGGCAACCGCCAGTGGGAGGGGAAAAAGATATTAATAAATTTTTTCCATGTCAGTCAGTACATGTCACTAGGGAAGGGGGTAAAATGTTCAATTGGCTTATTCTACGTAAGCCAGTGTCTGGTAGAAAGGGGGTTTGTCTTTTTCCCCCTATCACCATCCAGGGTAGGAAATGGTGACAGATGTCTTTTATTTGAGTCAATCCCTAGGGTTGGGAAGAATAGAAATGAATATTTGCCACTGACGAGGGAACAATTCCAGAATAGAAATGAATATTTACCACTGAGTAGGGGGAGAGTAGTAGTTGACATCCTGCCTGTTTGGTAGCAACAGCTATGGTTGAAGAAAAATAATAGTCATATTAGTCAAAGGGTGGAAATAGCTTAGAAAAAAGATAACAGTATCTGTATCCACAACGGTGAAAACCAATATCTGCCACCTACTGGGGAAAACAGTTAGTGTCTTTGGGGTTTGTCAGTGTTTATTGTTAACCAACTAGAAAGAAGGATATGACAGCGAGTGTCTTCTGTGTTGGTAGATATCTATGGAGGAGGGGGGAATTATGGTTAGTTTTTTTTCCATTCCAGTCAACCCGTTTTTAAACGAATGTCTATTGTAGGCTGGGGAGAAAGTAATAGTTAATGTCTTGCCGGTTTAGCAACGGCTACTAGTTAAGGGGGGAAATATATTTGATGTCTTTCATGGAGGTAGATGTCTGGCATTGACAGGGAAAAGAATAGTCAGTCTCCCCATCCCAAATCAATCAAATCAATGTATGCTAGTTAGGGGAAAGGGGATAGAGAAAAACACGTCACAAAGACAAGACACATATGTCAGCAGCAACGGTATGAGGATTAATATCAGATCTATAATACGTGAGTTGTTAGCAAGGAAGAGGGAAATGCATGGGGATAATCAAGGGTAAAAGGGAGTAAAGGGAGTTAATCGGCTGAAAAGGAAAGGTTTTGCCACGATAGTAAGGTAAAATGAATAAAATTGGGCGTTTAGGAGAGGAAATAGTCAGTCAGTGGTTGGAAGAGAGAGGTTGCAGGATAATACATAGGAATTGGCGTTGTCGATGGGGGGAAATAGACTTGATAGGATGGGAGGATTTTTCTGAGACACTGGTGTTTGTAGAGGTGAAAACCAGGAAGGTAAGACGAAAGCATGCCAACAATTGGGATAATGGTGGCATTCTCGCCGTAAACCAGCAAAAACAGGAAAAACTGAGACTGGTTGCCGATGATTTTCTTTATGAGAATTCTTTCTTTGCGGAGACAAACTGCCGTTTTGACGTGGTTATAGTCAATTATAAACCAGCCCCTAACGTTGACAATTGGCAAAGAGAAAAGGGCATTTTTTATCATCAGGGATATGAATTTCAAGTCGCAGAATACATCCCCAATGCTTTGTAGGAGAAGGGATATTTTCTGCCGGACAAGGCCATGTTATATTATCAAATGTGATTGGCACTTATTTACACTACCCTATGAAATCTGTCTCCTACGCCATAAAGTTCATCGGCTATGCACTTTTGATTTTTCTACTGGTTATAATAGGCACTGGGGGTGTTGGTTTCTTTTCCACTTTTGCCAACTTTCCCGCCAACGTAAATAAAAACCTGACGGGGGTAGTATTCATTCCGAAACAATCCCCACTGGTGGTGTCTTTTTTGGGGAATCCGGAAGAGGGATTGGGGAGTCTGTTAAGGATTTTAGCAAATCAAAAGGGGCAAGAGAGAATAAAGTCAGCCTTGGAGGAATTGCGCGACAATCTCCTTAGACAAACAAAAGTGGCATCGTTAGAAGAGATTAAATCTTGGTTAGGAGACGAGGTAACCTTTGCCATTACTAGTTTAGACTGGGATGGCGACGAGAGTAATGGAATTGAAGCCGGTTATTTACTGGTTGTCAGAAATAAATCACCACAATCAGTAAGGGAATTTTTACAGAATTATTACAGTCAGGAGGCGGCAAGTGAGGAGACAGAATTGACAGTGGAGGATTTTATGGGGGTGAAGGTGGTTTATAAGTATCCCTCTTCTCCCAATTCCACCACCAAACCCGTGGCGGCGGCAGTAGTTGGTGACTTTGTGGTTTTTGCCAACCAGTTGCTTGTTTTAAAAGAGGCCTTAAACAGCCTACAAGCGGTAGAGCTCAGTTTAGCACAAGACAGCAATTATCGCAAGGCCATTGCTTCTTTACCCCCTGAGAAGATTGGCATTGTATACGGGAATATCCCTTCCATCGTCGCCTGGATTAATAAGAAGGGTAAAGTAGTTGGTGGCGATATTCATCAGAATTTGATTGTGTCACTGGTAGCCAATGCCAAAGGGGTAATTAGTCACATAGCCTTCTCGGGATTACCTTCTTCTGTCAACAAGTTGCCACAGTTTACAAACCTACCCGTCACTCTCAGTTATACCCCTCAAGACAGCATAGCCTTTGTCAGTGGCAAGAATCTAAAAAAATTTTGGCAAGACATAGAGGAGAGTAAACTGCTGCCGGCAGAAATTTTGAAACAGGCAATATATCTGCTGGAGTCGGAGATAAAAGTCAACCTCAGGGAAGAAATTTTTCCATATATAGAAGGCGAGTATACTATCTCTGTTAGGGAAAACAGAGAGGATGACTCTTTAGACTGGTTGTTGGTGAAGGAAAAAGGGGATAGTCTCCTAACTTCTCACCTAGACGAGATTGCTAGGAAACAGCAGTGGAATCTCAGTCAACTACCCTTTCAGGATAAGACTATAACTGTTTGGACAAGAGTAAAAGCTGCTTCAGGTAACAAAAACACCTCAGTGACAACAGAAGTGGTGGGCACACACACAGAAACCGACTCTTATGAGATTATAACCGACTCTGTGGATTTTCTGGCGGAAATCCTACCCCAACCACAGGGAAGCATTGTTGAGTCGCCTGCTTTTCGGGAGAATATAGGCTGGCTGGCTGGGGAGAATGATGGCTATTTGTATTTCCAGTGGCAGAAAGTGTATCGTTATTTAGCCAATCGTTTTCTCCCTCTTAGAATTCTGGAGTTAACATTCAAACCCCTTTTTGACAACCTTCAGTCTGTCACTGTTACCAGTGAAGGCATAAAAGATGGCATTGTGTATGGTAGTGTCTTTTTCCGTCTTTCTCCGTGACTGAGTTAGTAGTGGGTTTAGTGGCAACTTTTTGTGGTTTTGCACTATGGAAGGGGAAAGCATAAAAATAATAATCATTCCTATAAACCTAGGGGGATATTTGGGATACTTTTGTTGTGGAAAGGGATAGGGGAGGGAAGGATAATCCCTAAAATCGGCAGGCTAGTATGAGGGAAGGAGAAGTATACACCAAGGAAACCAAAAGTAAGTCTATCCAAAGGCAAATCCATGTAGTGGGGGAGAATAAAAGCCTAAAATTACTGGAAAAAAAAACCAGTGTCTGAAAATAAGAATGGCAAAGCCTAAGGAGAGAGAGAAGACATTAACCCTCCCTTGGCTGAGGGGTAGATAGTGGGAATATCGTGTTGTCAGGGAGGAGGCGAATAGGCATTGCAAGTGTAGGGAGATAGGAAGGCAGGGGGAATATAGGGATGGGAAAGGGTAAGGAAAGTAAGGGTAGAGGAGAAATTATAGACAAATGATGATTATTGTCTCCTAGGTGGAATGCAAATAACTATAAATATCTGTAAACCACGACTAGTTTGAATACAAATAAACAACAGTCATCTTCTTGTCAGGGGTGAGAGAGGGTTGGCATAATTATAAACAACTAAGACCATTCCAGATGGTGAAATTGGAAAGTAAGCCAACCGACTTCTGTTATCAGGGGATTATGATTAAGGGGGGAAAACTGGATACAGACAGGTGATAGACATTATTCCAAAGCTGAAAAAGGGGAATTAACAAGTTTACAGACAAGGAGAAACAATCCCTTCTGGCAGGTGGCGACTGGCGGAATACTGATAAAGACGGAATACCAACAAAAACCCCTTTGTCATGCGGGGTTATTCACACATGGTTGATAACAATAGTCTTCCCTTGTAGAGATAACCAGTCTGCCAGGTAGGTAGACAAGCGGCATGCATGCTTCACCTAACACGGTAGAAAGTCTCTGTTCTAGGAATGATAATCATTGTGATATTATAGAAGCTCATAGTAAGAGGATGTTGGGGGATATAGCCATATACTCGCACTTGCAGGCATAATTGATAGTCACCCACATGTAGGCAGCGAGAGGTGGCTGCTAGGGATGGAGTAGAGGATAGGGTGTAAGGGGGTGGAGTAACTGTACACTGATTATTATAGTCATCTTATAGTCATTTCTCAGCAATTGGGGCAGGGGGTGGCTAACCCAGAAAGAAACAAGTGATTGTCTAACCAGTGGAATACCAGTAACAGTTTTTTTCTCCGTTGTCTGCTGGTAGCCGTGATTATGCCAGTCACAATAAAACCCCTGGATACAAAGCCTTTCATGGGAGGGGGAATAACCAGGATAGTTTAGTAATAATCTTTTTTTCCCGGGGAATGGGATTTGCCAGAATCCAGACGAATGATAATCATTTTATTATACTCGCCATGGGGATACCTGGAGGTATCTAGTGGGGATTAGTCAAAGGCAGACTAATAACAATCATCTTTGGGGTGGCTATTATGGGATGCCAGCCAATAAAATTAATCCCGTCGTAGTTTTAAATTCTCTACGGGGAGAAGGAGATAGTGAAGAGGTGTAAATGTATACGAATGATAGTCATTGTCACAAATAGGGGTTATTCTACAGGGGGGTGGTAAATTGCCGGATTCTTTTGGGGTTTCTGGAATGGCGATTACTGCGGTTGCTTCTATTAGCCAGTAGAGAAACCTTCTTAGGAGTCTATGAATGGGGGAGAGTGGGAGGTAGAAGTGGGCATTGTCTGTTTTACTTGATTTTATCACCCGAGGCCGGAATTGTGGATTCTAATTCTGTTGCTAGACACCAATTATACTGGCCAATAGTGTTTTTTTTGTTGTTTTTTTTTATTCGTTTTTGTCCCTTATCCATGTCTTTATGTCTTTGGATTTTTGTGTATAATTTTTCTAGTTTATGACTCAAGAAAAAAAGGCACAAAGGGAGCTATTTTTTTGTGATACCGTATCTAATAGCAGAAAAGTCTTATGGTTGAAAACCTTACTGTTGCCCAGTTAAAATTGTCGAATAAAAAGATTACGATGGCACTTATGGTTTTCATTTCGTAATTTTTGTGACATATTATGATGGGAAAATTTCCAGGTTTTACTGTTAAAAAATAGTGCCTATGTGGGGATTGATGGGAGGGGGGGGAAAAGAAAAGAAAAATCCCCCCAGGTTGCCCTAGGGGGGTGAGAAAAGGGTGCAGGAGAAATCGAGGAAATTAGCCGTCAATGAGGGATACGGAAGTGGGCGTTGCGCTAGCCAAGTCCAGAGGGAAGTTGTGGACGTTACGCTCATGCATTACTTCAATCCCAATGTTGGCGTAGTTGATGATGTCCGCCCAGCTGTTGCTCACATGGCCATCACTGTCGAGGATGGAGTGGTTGAAGTTGAAGCCATTGAGATTGAAGGCGAAGCAGCAAACGGCCACACTAGCAAACCAGACGCCTACTACCGGCCATGCCCCCAGGAAGAAGTGCAGGGAACGACTATTATTGAAGGAGGCATATTGGAAAATGAGCCTGCCGAAATAGCCATGGGCTGCTACAATGTTATAAGTCTCTTCTTCCTGGCCGAATTTGTACCCATAGTTTTGGGACTCGGTTTCGGTGGTTTCGCGGATCAAAGAGGAGGTTACCAGACTGCCGTGCATAGCCGAGAATAGGGCCCCTCCGAAGATGCCGGCTACCCCCAACATGTGGAAGGGATGCATCAGTACGTTGTGTTCTGCCTGAAGTACCAGCATGAAGTTGAAGGTGCCACTTATTCCCAGAGGCAGGCCGTCAGAGAAGGAACCTTGTCCCAGGGAGTACACCAGAAGCACGGCGGTAGCAGCCGACACGGGTGCGGAGTAGGCTACACAAATCCATGGCCGCATCCCCAACCGGTAGGACAACTCCCACTGTCTCCCCATGTAGGCATAAATACCTAGGAGGAAGTGGAAGATAATCAACTGGTAGGGGCCACCGTTGTATAGCCACTCCTCCATGTTAGCCGCCTCCCAGATGGGGTAGAAGTGCAAGCCAATGGCATTGGAGGTGGGTACCACTGCCGCGGTGATAATGTTATTACCCGACAGCAACGACCCGGCGATCGGCTCGCGGATGCCATCAATGTCTACTGGCGGCGCGGCGATGAAGGCAATGATGAAACAGATGGTTGCCGCCAGGAGGGTGGGGATCATCAACACGCCAAACCAGCCGATGTAAAGGCGGTTTTCCGTAGAAGTGATCCACCCGCAGAAACTCTCCCACAGGGAGGGACTTTCTTTTCTTAAAGCGGTTGTCATCTTCCTATGATTCCTGATTCAGTTTTCTAGGTACTGTTTTTGGCTCATTGACAAGCCTGTCAATATTATAGCTAAATAGCGATATAGCTGTAAAGTGAAAAATAATTTTTTTTGAAGGACTGTCCATTGCCTGATAGGATAGGGATTGGAAGAGAAGTGAAGAAAGGAGGAGAAATTAGGGATGAGCAGGATAGTGGAGACAATTGCCCCTCATGGGGGACATTTAGTGAATCGGGTGGCCACAGCCGCGGAGAGAGACGAGTTTATGGCGCGGGCTTCACACCTACCCAGGGTGAGGCTAGACGAGAGGGCCTTATCGGACTTGATTATGATTGCCATTGGGGGATACAGTCCACTTAATGGTTTTATGAATCAGGAGGATTACGAGAGGGTAGTAGAGGAGATGCGTTTAAAAAATGGGCTACCCTGGTCATTGCCTATTACTCTGTCTGTCAGTGAGGAGGTGGCGGAAAACCTAAAAGAGGGCAGCTGGGTGCGTTTGGACGATGAAAAGGGGCGATTTGTGGGGGTATTGGAGCTTACCCAGAAATACCGTTATAACAAGGCTCATGAGGCTATCAACGTTTACCGCACCGACGATGAGAAACATCCTGGAGTACAGGTGTTATACCAACAGGGGGAGGTGAATCTAGCAGGGCCTATTTGGCTATTACAAAGGGAACCTCATCCTATGTTTCCACAATACCAGATAGATCCTGCCCAGTCCAGAAGGATGTTTGTAGAGAGGGGGTGGAAGACGGTGGTGGGCTTTCAAACTCGCAATCCCATTCATCGAGCCCACGAGTATATTATCAAATGTGCCATGGAGATTGTAGACGGGCTTTTCTTACACCCTCTAGTAGGTGCCACCAAGAGTGATGACATCCCCGCTGACGTGCGCATGCGGTGCTATGAGATCATGATTGAGAAGTACTTCCCCAAAAATAGGGTGATTTTGGCCATCAACCCCTGTGCCATGCGTTATGCTGGGCCAAGAGAGGCCATTTTCCATGCCCTTATTCGCAAAAACTACGGTTGTACACACTTTATAGTAGGGAGGGACCATGCGGGGGTAGGAGACTACTATGGTACCTATGATGCCCAGAAGATATTTGACGAGTTTGCCCCAGAGGAGATAGGTATTATCCCCCTCAAGTTTGAACATGCCTTCTGGTGTACCGTTACCCAGCAAATGGCCACTTCCAAAACCAGCCCAGCCACCCCTGAACAACGTATTCATCTGTCTGGCACCAAAGTCAGGGAAATGCTACGCCGTGGCGAGTTACCCCCTCCTGAATTTTCTCGTCCAGAGGTTGCTGCCGAATTAGCCCGGGCTATGCACCAATAGCCTCTTCTGAGAAAATATTAAGTTATATTAAGATAAAGACAGTAAAAATTTAACAAAACTATGCAAATTGTTTTTGAAGCCAAAGAAAGTGTCAACCTGGAGGTACAACCACAGAAAATACCTATACACCATTATTTGCGTCAGCCACAGCGATTGGTAAAGGCCATAGCCGACAAGAAAAGAATCACCTTTTTGGGGGAGGACTGTTATAGAATACAGATGCAGCCTTTGGGTTTTCTAGATTTATACTACTTTCAGCCTACAGCAGTCCTAAGGGTGTGGTCAACGCCGGAAGGACATGTATATCTCAACTCGGTATCCTGTGAACTAAAGGGGTTGGAGTATCTAAACCGTCGTTTCTCTCTGCAACTAGAAGGACAACTGGTGCCCCTGGAAAAGGACGGTAGGGTATATCTGAAAGGGGAGGCTAATCTAACAGTCACGGTTGACTTGCCACCCCCCCTATGGCTGACGCCTAAACCACTGTTGTTGACTGCCGGCAATGGCCTTCTTAAGGGAGTATTAACCAGAATCAAGAATAAACTAATGTCTCAACTAGTACAAGACTACTACGACTTCGTCAAAAGCGAGCAGGAAAAATCCCCATCCTCCCCATCTCTTTTACCCCTAAATCCCCTATGAGCCCTTGTTTTTTCATCCCCTGTGTGTTATAATGGGGAGGTGTCAGTGCTCTTACCGGGGGCGTGGCGGAACGGTAGACGCTACGGACTTAAGGTAATTGAGCCTTATAGGGGAAACTCTATAAGTGTAAGTTCTCAAATTCAGGGGAACCTAAGTCGGAGGTGAATACTCCGATATGGCAATCCTGAGCCAAGCCTGCTGCCACGGCAGGAAGGTGCAGAGACTCGACGGGAACTACCCTAACAGTCCGGCTGAGGGTAAAGGGAGAGTCCAATTCCCCATGCTGTCACCTCTCTTTGGCAGCAGTAACGAAAGTTACAGGGGAATGAAAATCCGTTGGCCCTAACACGGCCGTGTGGGTTCAAATCCCACCGCCCCCACTTTTTCTCCTGCCTAACCAACAATAATCTCAGCTACTCCGACAGTAAATCAACGTTAGGTGTTAGACCTAACTTCGACCGTTGCCCCTGTTTAACCATAGGGGAGTTATTTGTCAAGATAGAATAAAGACTTTTTTATAGCCACGCTGGGAAAAATAGCATCTCCTAGCATGAGGAGTGTGTTTTGTCAAGGGGCATCGGCAGTGGACTGCCAAAAGGGAAAATTTCCAGAAGGGGTTATCTATCTGTACGGGGATTATTTATATACATACACGGTAGACAGGGTTGAGGTAGCTGCTTTTGGGTGGAGGGAGGGTAGGCGGTAAGAAATAAGGAGACTGGGGATGGGAGAGGGGAAAAAAGCCTATGCTGATGATTATAAACTGGCAAGTGGCGCGGGGTTATTTCTCACAGGTGGAGGGAGGCGAAGAGGATTTTCTCGAATGATTCCAGTTTCAGCAGTAGTTTTTCCTGGGAGAAGTCGGCGTTGTTGAGTTTGTCGGCAGGGATGATATATCTTTTGTTTTTGTTTGTTTTAATGACAAGGGAGATAGGTTTAGAAAAAGGAAAAATCTGAATTAGATGGTCTTCCCTATTTTTAAAATTAAAAACCGGAAAGCCTAAAGGGTTAGCATGATGTTTTTTGACTGCAGCAACCGGAATAATCTTGCCATAACCTAGGGCAGAAATAAGAAGAAGATTCTGATTGTTGTTTGTCTTCTTGCAACTAATTATTTTCTCCCCATATGCAAGTCTAATTGCCTGACTTCCTTGGGCATTTTTGGTGAGAGGCGGAAGACTGTCATCTTTGATTTCTATTCTGAATAATCTGGCTGTAGTGGTAGCAATTATTATCTCCTCTGCCTCGTTAACCGGTAGCATAAAATCAAGGGTATCTTTCGGTTTTAGTTTGATTAATTGTAGGCCTCTATTGCCTAAACCTTTTAAGTGGGAAATAGGGAGTCTTTTAAGATAACCAGTCTTGGTGAGAAGAATCAAATCTGTGGTTTTGGTGTTGGACAAATCCACATAGCCAATGGGAAAGGCAAAATTCTGGGTAGCAGAGGGAGACACCAGTTGACTAATAGTTTTTCTTTTGGGGTAGGGGGGAATTTCCCTGACGGCTAAAGGATATGCCTTCCCACTGTTAAAAACTGCCACCAGTTGTGTCTCGGGATGATAACCCTGTTGGTATACTATTAAGTCTCCATTGTTTTGGTTTGTGGTTTCTGGTTGCCAGTAAATTTCTTTCTCTGTGGTAATTTTAATGATAGCACTTTCTGGTATTTTGAGGGAGTTTTCTCCTGGGGATACTTCCTGTTGTTTTTCTGTTGTGGATTCCAGAATTTTTGTCCTTCTTTCATCCCCGAATTTCTTCTTCAATGCCCTCAATTCTTTCTTCAATGCTTTGAGTAATTCCCGACGCTCAGATAAGAGTTTTTCTAACTGTTTGATTCTGATTTGCAATTGCTGGGATTCCTCTTCTAATTTTTGCTTTTCCGCCCCGGTAAGTCGTCGCAAAGGCATTGCTAAAATGGAATTAGCCTGGGATTCACTTAGTTTTAATTCTGCCTCTAAGCGATTTTTGGCAGTGGAAACATCAGGGGAATTTGTGATAATATTAACCACCTTTTTGAGATTATTGATGGCCGTCAACAAAGCGAGGTTAAATTCTAACTTGGTCCGTTTTTCCTGCAATTCCCATTGAAATTGTCTGGTAAGAGTCTCCTCCCTAAATCTCAAAAATTCCGTCAAAAGCCCCTTTAGGGAAAGTTGGCAAGGCCTATTGTTAACTAGAGCCAACAAAATAATACCAAAATTGCTCTCTAGAGGAGTATACCTATATAGTTGTTCCAAAACAGAAGAAGGGGAAGCATCTTTTTTCAACTCAATGACAACACGAAGGCCAGTACGATCACTCTCATCTCGAATGTCGGCAATATCAGTAATCTTCCCCTGATGGACTAATTCGGCAACCTTCTGAATCCAGGCAGCCTTGTTAACCTGAAAGGGCAACTCGGTGACAACAATGGCTAGTCTATCACGATTGCGCTTTTTGTCGGAGGAGATTGGTTCAACAGTAGCCACTCCCCGCAATGTAATCATCCCCCTGCCTGTAAGATAAGCCTCTCTAATACCGTCTGTGTTAAGGATGATGCCGCCAGTGGGAAAATCCGGTGCGGGGATAAACGCCATCAACTCCTCATCTTTTAGATGGGGATTGTCAATAAGGGCAATTAAACCGTCTACCACCTCGCCTAAATTATGGGGTGGTATATTAGTGGCCATCCCCACCGCAATGCCAGAACATCCATTTAGTAGTAGTATAGGTAATTTAGCAGGAAGTACAAGAGGCTCTCGTTGAGAATTGTCAAAATTACTGGCAAACTGGACTATGGACTCGTTAAGATTGTCTAATAGGGTATCGTGGGCAATGGGGGCCAGACGGACTTCCGTATAACGCATGGCCGCCGGGGGGTCGTTGTCAATACTACCAAAATTGCCATGGCCTTGCAGAAGGGGATAACGAGTGGAAAAATCTTGTACTAGACGCACCATCGCCTCATATACCGCTTGATCTCCATGAGGGTGGTACTTGCCCAATACATCCCCCACTACCCTAGCACACTTGCGGAAAGGCCTCTCTGGTGTTAACCCTAGTTCATACATAGCATAGAGGATACGCCTATGTACAGGTTTGAGGCCATCTCTTACGTCTGGTAGGGCCCTCCCTACGATTACACTCATAGCATACTCCAAGTACGAGCGCTCCATTTCTACATGTAGGGAGGTGGGTATGATTTTGCCTTCTTTTCCCATGAGTATTTTTGCTTACAAATTTTCGGGGGTACGGGTTTATTATAAGCCCATTACCCTGTGTCGTACAGCAGCCAACCCCTGACAAGTAGGGCTTTCTGTTATTTTGTTACAAGGGCAACGAAAATGAGAAAAAGAGCCAAAGAATGTAAAGAATTATTGCACAAACTAAAATTGGCTCTAGAATAGCCCTTGTTCGAGTGTTTTAGGTCCTTTTTTCGGGGGGTATAGCACAAATTTGGCCCTGGGGATGTAAAAAAATATTAAGAATTCCCTAATTTTGATTTTTTATTCCCTATACTGGCAATAGAGGAACAGATATTTAATGGTTTATACGTAGAATTTATCGTAAATTTAAATACTGTTTCTGTAGTGGTAAAAAGGGAGAGAAAAAGATGCAAGTAACCAATCGCGGCAGTTGGCAGGATGTCTATTTGTTGGGGGTATTAAAGAGTGTTTTAGTTTGGATGTTCACCCTGACAGTGTGTTTTCTGGTGGTGGGATTCCCAGTGGTGGTAATTTTGATGACGGTGGGGGTTTTGGCGGCAATGGTGTTGCAGTCGGTGTTTCCCGCTAGTGCCCTCATCCTGGTTTCCAGTGGGATGTTGGGGGTGACGCTGTGTGTTATTTTTGTAAGTTCTATTGTCTTAACTTTGAGAGGGATTCACCCCAGCGAAGTCAAATGGTTGGGATGGTTGCAGGAAAGGGAGAAGACCTCTCCTAAAACGGTGTATGCCTCCTGTCCTCTGACCTGTAGTATAGAAAGAGGCTAATACCCCTACCCTTCTGGTTGTGACAGTCCACCCCCTGGGTGCCATTATTCTATCCTGAGGGGGTCTACGTCAATGGTGAGGGAGACAGAGGAGGGGCAATACTGACGGAGTTGGACTAGTTGTGCCTTAACAGAGGAGGGGAGAGGGGAAGGGCTTTTGAGGAGGATTTGCCAACGGTAACGGTCTGCTATCCTCATGATTTTAGCAGGAGCGGGCCCCAAAATTTCCACCTCTTGTGGTAAAATCCTCTCACATAGGCTGGCAATGGTGGAAGCAGTGTCTCTTACCCTGTCGCCATCTAGGCCAGTGAACAGAAGGAGGATTAGATAGCCATAGGGGGGATAGTTCAAACTGGCCCTTTCTTGTAATTCCTGTTGAGCAAAGGCTATGTAGTTGTGGGTTTTAACCGCTTGCAGTACAGGATGGGAGGGAGAGTAGGTTTGAATGATAACCCTGCCGGCGTCTTCTCCCCTGCCTGCCCTACCTGCCACCTGGGTTAAAGTCTGGAAGGCCCTTTCTGCTGCCTGGAAGTCGGCGTGGAAAAGCAAACCGTCGGCGGAGACTACCCCCACTAGGGTGACATTGGGGATGTCAATGCCCTTGGTTAGCATTTGAGTGCCTACCAGCACATCTGCTTCCCCTGAGGCAAACTGGGAGAGGATGCGACGGTGGGCGTTTTTGGTGCTGGTGGTGTCGCTGTCAAAGCGTAAAACCCTTAATTGGGGGAATTCCTTTTCCAATTCTAACACCACCTTTTGAGTGCCAGTGCCAAAAAACTTGAAGTAGGGGGAGAAACACTGGGGGCACTGTTGGGGGTGGATTTCTGTATAATTGCAGTAGTGACAACGTAACAACTCCCTTGTGCCCTGATGGGTATAGTGGTAGGAGAGAGAGACGTCACAGTGGGGGCATTCCATCACATAGCCACAGCTACGGCAGGATACAAATGTGCTATGACCTCGACGGGGGATAAACAGGATAGCCTGTTTGCCTTGAGGTTTGAGAAGGGAAAGGAAATGGCGAAGACGGTGGCTGAAGATGGTGCGGTTGCCCTGTTTTAATTCCGCACGCATGTCGATGATTTCGACGGGGGGTAGAGGGCGTTTGTGGATTCTTTCCGGGAGGAAGAGGTAGTGGTAGGAGGGATTAGGTTTGGTAGCCAGATGCCAGGTTTCCAAAGAAGGGGTGGCACTACCCAGAATGAGGGGGCAATTTTCCAATTCGGCGCGCCATTTGGCTACCGTGACGGCGTGATAGTGGGGGGAGGGTTGCTGTTGTTTGAAGCTAGGGTCGTGTTCCTCATCTATGATGATTATACCAAGGTGGGGGAGGGGGGCAAAGACTGCACTCCTGGTGCCGACAACTACCATGGGTTGTCCAGTCAACATTTGTCGCCAGGTGTCATATCTTTCCCCGTCACTTAGGGCGCTATGATACACACATACCCTATCTCCGAATCTCGCCCTAAATCTATCTGTAAGTTGTGGAGTTAGGCCAATTTCGGGCACTAATACCAAAGCGGATTTTTTTGCCGCCAGGATAGGGGCAATAGCCTGGAGATAGATTTCTGTCTTGCCTGAGCCGGTGACTCCATGTAATAATACGGTGGCGTAGGCATTTAGTTGAGATATGTGGTGTAAAGCCTGTTGTTGTGCCGGCGTGAGGGGTTTAGGGGAGTCAGGAGGAGGATTTGAATCCCTTAGAAGACGGAGAGTTTCCCTTTCCTCCACCACCACACATCCCTTGTCACAGAGGCTTCTAATAATAGAGTCGCTGGGGAGATTACATATACGTTTCAATTCTGGCAGGGGTAATTCCCCATGGTGATTTTTTAACACCCTTAGGACTTCTCTTTGTTGGCGGCTCAGTGAAATCCCCTCCTGTTCCCCCAAAAAGGTGACAATTTTGGTATACTTGGGAGTAGCCCTAGCCGGGGGTTGGAGGTAGACTTCTAGCCATTTTCTCTTCACCAGCTGCTGGATGGCTTTACGGGCGTTGGCTATTTTCTGACAGACAAAACGGTAGCTATAATCCCCCTGTTTGCTTTTCTGTAACAGCCTTACTACTTCCCACTCCTTTACAGAGCAAAAATCCTCTATACCACCTTCCTTGGGTAGATTATCCCATAATAATTTTACCCTTCTTTGGGCACGACCCAACAACTTGGGCGGCAGAGCCACCTTTACCACCTCAATCAAGTCTGCCAGGTAGTATTGAGCGGTACGTTCCAACAACTGCCAATAATGGGGAGGAAAAAAGCCAGTGGTGATAACCTCATCTATTGGCTTGATTTTGTCCAACTCCAAGTCTGTGGGGGGTTGGGAGGAAACCTTTACCACTACACCCCCAACAATAGACTCCCCAAAAGGCACGGCTACAATATCCCCCGGTTTTACCTGTGTATCCTCCCTTGCCCTGTAGGTATATAAACCCTCAGCATAGACACAGTCTACCAATACCTGCAGCCACTGACCAGGACTATCCTCGGTGGTATCAGCCAGGTAACGGGAGGGGGATTCTGCTAATCTCATCCGCCACTACCAGTACCACTCACTCTGAGGAATCAAAAATGTGCTTTCCCCATATTAGCTCATCTTTTCCTCTATAACCAAAGTCCTAGTAGACTCTTGACGACGACGGCGACTGCGGAAACGGGAGGAGAGATGGTTGGATTTTTTGCGAAACTGACGGGCGTAGGCTTTATTCCTTTCCGCCTTTTCCTTTTTCTGGTTGCGACGTTTAGCCATAATTTCACCTGTAGAAACAAAAAAAGTGTCGGCCAGTCTGCTATCTGTACCGACAGCACACTACTATTAGGTCACACAAAGCCGGGAAAACCCAAGTAGGGGTGATTAATAACGCGGTGAGAAACGCTCTCTGCGACTACGATTGTATGACTCCTTCCCCTCCCGAGGTTTGGCTTTATTCACCCGTAATTCTCTTTTCATCCACTGGGCCCCATCCAGGGCGTCAATGGCTTTAGCTTCCTGGGCATCATTTTCCATTTCCACAAAAGCAAAGCCCCTCATACGTCCAGTTTCCCTGTCGGTGGGGATGTAAACCCGATTTACCTTCCCATACTCGGAGAATACCTCTATCAAATCTTCACTTGTTACCTCGTAGGGGAGGTTTCCTACATAAATAGACATAACCTATCCGAACTTTTTTGCTTGATTGAACCTGTTACCGTGGAGAGAAGACATCCGATGAGCCCCAATGCAATCCACCTGAGTTACAACCCCGGGACTGAAGAGCCACCTTCTCACGACGTTCTTTCCCACTGGTTCAATTATAACATGTGGTTCTCTTTTGTCAATAGGGGGACTAGATAGATTTGGGGTAAAATCAATTCTGTTTGAGGGAAACAAAAGAGGGAATATGCGTCTTTTCATCAGTACGGGGGAGGTTTCCGGGGATTTACAGGGGGGGTTATTGGTAAAGTCCCTTTATCGGCTGGCTAACCGATTTAACATTTCTTTACAAATAGAGGGACTAGGAGGAAGAAAAATGAAGCAGGCAGGGGCAAACATCCTCTATGATACCACCGCTATCGGCTCAGTGGGGCTATGGGAGTCTATCCCCTTCATCTTGCCCACCTGGTGGGTGCAACAAAAAACAATAAAATATTTACAAGCTAATCCTCCTTCTGCTATAATCCTGATAGACTATCTTGGCCCTAATCTGGCTATTGGCAGCTACCTAAAAAAAAGATACCCCCACATCCCCATCATCTGGTATATTGCCCCCCAGTTTTGGGTGTGGACTCCCTTAGGAAGAGATGTACAACAGCTGGTTAGGGTAACGGATAAACTCCTGGCTATTTTCCCGGCAGAAGCCCAGTTTTATGGCCGGTTGGGGGTGGATGTCACTTATGTGGGACACCCCCTGGTAGACTATCTCTCTAATCCCCCAGGCCGGGAAGAGGCTAGGGGTAAATTGGGAATTACCCGGGAGGAAAGGCTGATTGTCCTTTTGCCTGCCTCCCGAAGACAGGAGTTACAATATCTTCTCCCTGTCATATTGGCTGCTGCTAAAAGAATACAGGAAGAAATACCGAAAAGCCGTTTCTATCTCCCCATATCCCTTCCGGCATATAAGGCTACTATTGAGACGGTGGTTAAAGGTTATCAGTTGGATGTGACTTTATGGGAAAAAGACAGTCTGGAGGTGTTGGCAGCAGCCGACTTAGCTATCACCAAGTCTGGCACAGTTAATTTGGAATTGGCTTTGTTGAAAATACCCCAGGTTGTCCTTTACAGGGTTAACCCTTTAACCATGTGGGTTGCCCGTAATTTCCTCAACTTTGCTATCCCCTTCATGTCGCCAGTGAATCTGGTGGCTGGAGAGGAGGTGGTGCCAGAATTGTTACAGGAAAAGGCTACCGTGGACAATATTGTAAGGCTTGCTAGGGAATTGCTTACCCCCTCTCGTCGTAATGAAATGCTTCGGGGTTATCATCGGGTGAGGGAGGCTTTGAAAAATGAAAAGGGAGATGTCTGTGAACAAGCAGCTATGGAAATTCTCTGCTATTTAAGGCAGTTTCCTAAGTAGCAATTAGTATATCTTTAGATAGGTTTCCCCTCTTTATCCCTCTGTTTAAGCCTCTAAATTACGCCTCTAAATTACTCTGTTATTTCCTCATGCCTGCTGAATGAATTTGACGGGGATTTTTCTGTAATGCCATGACTTATCCCTAAAACCCAGTGACGACGAAAATAACGAAATAAGGATGATTCTTCTAATGGTAAATAAATTGGTCTACCATGAGGGCATGTGTGGGGATTTTTAGTCTTAATCCAATCGTCTATTAGTTGCTGCATCTGTTTTAAAGACAGTTTTTGTCCATTGCGAATTGCTGTGCGACAAGCCACCGCCCTGATGGCATCATCTAAATCCCCACCCTGGCTTAATTCTAACAAGGCTTCCACACAGTCTTTTCTACTTAATAAGGCTTTGGGGATGCTTCTTACTGCCCATAAATTGGTGCCAAAATTCTCTACTTCTAAGCCTATATTTTCCAACTGTTCCACCTGTCTTTCCTGTAAATCTTTCAGAATAATTTGGGTTTCTAATGGCACTATCTCCCAGTTTTCTTTGAACTTTTCATACAAAACTCTTTCATGGGCAATGTGTTGTTCAATCAGCCAAATACCTTCCTCATACTCTGCTACTATGTAGGTGTTTCTTACCTGGGCTACTGCTTTTAATTTTATCAACCCTTTTGTGTCTTCTTTTGTTTTTTCTCCCTCAGGCTTGAAATACCCCTTTTCTCCCAGGGAGTATACTACCCTATTTTCGGCCACTTTTAGGATATTATCCTCCAGTTTTCTGTTAAAATACCTCTGGGATATGTTGTTGGAAGTTAGCTTGAAAATTTCTGCTAGGGAATCTTGGATTATTTGTTGCCAGAAGGAAATATTGTCTAGATAGATTTCGGCTTTGGCGGGATGACGATTCCAATCAACTAGATAGGGAGGGATTCTTAAGTCGACAAAGGCCACCGGGAATCTGTCTCTTTCTAGGGTGTGGTGATAACTGTCATAAATTGCTGTTTCTAATTCTGGACATTTTACCACTCTACCATTAATACCAATTTTAACCCAGTCCGGACGTGGACGAGACAATCTGTCTGGTAATCCGGCAACCAATTTCAGACGAGAGAAATTTTCTGGAGGGGTTTTAATAATCTTTTCTAAAAATTGCAAGTCGGAATCCCTAAAGGAAGACACTAGTTGTGGAAATATTTTTTTTGGGGAATCACCTCCGCTAATGGCTAAAACTAGACGCTTATTTACTAATAATTGCCAGGTGACATGGGGATGACATAAGGCGAATTCTCCCAACAACATTTGAATTTTTTTTAGTTGTTTTTTAAAGGGAGGATTGACTTGCCTCCTAACGGGGGTGTTGGCAAACAAATCATTGACTGTTACAATGGTGCCCAGGGCCATAGGATGAGGGTATGATTGTACAATCTTGCCTCCCTCTGCCTTAATTGCCCAACCGTTGCCTTCTTTAGTTCTACTGGCGATAGTGATAGTGGAAAATTGGGCTATACTATGTAAGGCTTCTCCCCTAAATCCTAAGGTGTGAATATTGTTTAAATCGGCGGCTTGAAAAATCTTGCTAGTGGTGTGGGGTTGAATAGTTAACGGTAAGTCTTCTTCTGCTATCCCCTCACCGTTGTCTGCCACTTGTATACTCCACAACTCTGGATATAGGTAAATTACTATCCTGTCGGCTTTGGCATCAAGACTATTTTCCACCAATTCCCTTACCACTGCAGTAAAAGAGTCAATTACCTCCCCGGCAGCAATTAGTTTAATTACATTCTCTGGCAGTTTTTTTATTCTCATCACCCCTTTTTACCCTCTCTTTAGCATTGGCATTTACGCCTCTATTTTGGTTGTTAATTTTTCTGGATATAGGAGTAATTCTGTTGCCTGTTGGCAGGGAATAGGAGGGGAAAACAAATACCCCTGTGCGTATTCGCATTGGAGTTGCCTTAGTCTCAAAAGATTTTCTCTATTTTCGCATCCCTCCGCTACTACCTTTATCCCCAATTTGTGGGCTAGCATGATTATAATTTCTACTAAATCTGCTTTTTTCTGTTGGCTTTCACTCTGGATGATAAAACTTCTATCTATTTTGAGGTAGTCTACGGGAATCTGGTGTAAATAACCCAGGGAGGAATAACCGGTGCCAAAGTCGTCAAGGCTGATTTGGATTTTCTTCTCTTTGAGATTGTTGATAATCTCCAGAGTGTGGGATAAACTTTGAATGAGGGCAGTCTCGGTAATTTCTAGTTTAATATTTTCGGGTTTAATCCTAGTTTTTGTTATGACGGATTCTATGTCTTCTATGAAGGTGGGATGGGAGAGTTGACAAGCGGAGAGATTAACACTAATGCCTACAGAAAAACCATATTTCTCCTGCCAAATTACTTGTTGTTGGCATGCTTGTTCAAAAATCCATAAACCTACTTGTGTAATCAAGCCTGACTCTTCCAAATAAGGTATAAATTGTAGGGGTGAAATTAATCCTCTAGTAGGGTGTTGCCAACGAATTAATACCTCAAAACTGTCAATGTGATAGTCCGTCAAATCAACAATTGGCTGATAGTAGAGAAGGAATTGTTTCTCCTCAATGGCCCTTCTCAAATCCGTCTCCCATTGGAGTCTTTGTCGGGTTGCCTCTCTCAGAGATTGTTCAAAAATGTAATACTGATTTCCTCCCTTTTGTTTTGCCTTGTGTAAGGCTGTATCAGCATCTCTAAAAACCTCCAATTCTGTCTGAGGAAAATAGTTGCCATTAGCCAATACAATCCCCAGATTACAGTTGACAAAAATATCATAGTCTTCCACCCTAAGGGGAGTGCGAAAACTAGAAATAATGGACTGGACAAAACCGACGACTGTGAGGGGATCAGAGATTTTTTCCAGGAGGATATAAAAATTGTCGGCGGCCATTCTCGCTACCATTCCCTTCTCCCCTACCAGATGACAAAGATGTTGACCTATTTCTTGTAAAAGTTTGTCTCCGATTTCATAACCGAAGGAGTTATTAATAAGACTAAAGCCACTAAAATTAAACTGAATTAGAGTGAAATTTTCCTTCCCTTCAATACATTTTCTGATTCTCCTCCCCAAGGCGACACGACTAGGTAATCCAGTTAAACTGTCCGAGAAAATCATCTTTTCCAATTCAGCAGTCCTCTGTTTTACTTTCTCCTCTAAAATGGAATTGACCTGTTGCAACTGACGATAAAGACTACAGATAGTTAAATGGTTTTTGACTCTAGCCCTTACAATATGGGGATTTATAGGTTTAGTAAGATAGTCTACGGCGCCAATTTCTAGCCCCTTCATTTCCTCATCACTCTCTGCCAAAGCCGTTAAAAAAATAATAGGAATATCCTTGGTTGCCCTATCACTTTTCAACTGCCTACAAACCTCATAGCCATTAATGTCAGGCAGAAGAATGTCCAAGATAATCAAGTCTGGGGGGGGAGTTTTTTTGGCTAAATCTATGGCCTTTTTTCCGGTAGTAGCGGCAACAATCTGATAGTTTTCTCCCAAAACTTCCATAAGTAAATATAGGTTTTCTGGCTGGTCATCTACAATCAATATCTTTTGTCTCTCACTGGCAATCATCTATTTTTCCTCTTGGCTATTCTCTACTAATTAATGTTAGTCTACTGGCCAAACCCCTGACTAGAACAACCACAAAAAATAGTAGTAATTCCCTGACGGAAAACCATTACTACCCAGAGAGGATATTCCTTAGTTTTTTCATCTGTGGCCATATTGTAATTTCCTGACGCCTTTGATAATCTCAACTAATTTTAGTTTCTCCAATGATAATTCTTTTAAAAGTAAAATGTAACAAAAATTTACATTATTCCCTCTAAGAAATCCCCCCGGGGGGCATCTCAAAAGCAATTATTCGTGATAGGATGGGGTAAAATGGGCCTGTGCTATGTGCAAAAAACGAAAATAGCAACAAAACTATACAAAAAAGGGCTAGGAGGGGAGGGATTTTTCCAAAAGTTGTTTGGCAGCGGCAAGGATGTCCCCCTTCAAATCCTGTAGGTCTTTGCGGTTTTCTAGGTAAAGGGTGAGGGCTTCAAGGGGGGTGAGGGTATTCCCCGTGCCTATTTCTGGGAGTCTAGTCCTATCTAGGTGGGTGACTGTCTCTGCTTTGAGGGTATAACTGTGGGCTTCGCTGAGGGCTTGATGAAGTTGTTTTATGTTAATGGTGTCCTGTTGTTCTGGGCGAATACGGTAAATCACCCGCACCACCGCTTCGTGAATTTTCTTCTGGGCAATGGCTGAAAGGAGTGTCTTTTGGGGATTATTGCTGGTGGTAAGGTCTACCTCAATGGTAACAAAGGGGCGGGCGGGTAGTGGACGAAACTCCCATTCCACCTGGTTTTTGCCTCGGATATGGACTAGGACGAATCCTTTTTCTTCGTTTTCCTCGGAGAAGTCGACCCTTTCGATACTGCCGGCGTAAACCACTGGGGGGTTGTTTTGGGGGTTAAGATTCTGGTGTTTGTGGACATGTCCTAAGGCTACATAGTCGAATTCGGGACGGATGAGGAGGGAAAGGGGTATACAAAATCCCTTGCCCACTGACAAATATCTTTCTGCCCCTACTGTGGCTTTTTCCGCCATCAGATGTGCCAAGAGGATAGCAGGATGCTGGGGTTGGAGTCGGCGTATTTCCGCCTCTAAGATTACTTGGATTTTCTGGAGGAATAGTCTTTCGACTTCTGCTAAGGTTGCCCCTGCTGTTTCCTCCTTGGTAAGAAGGAGTTTGGGAGTTAGCCAGGGGAGGGCAACTACTTGAAGAATGCCAGACTTGGCAGAGATAGTATGGGTGGCAATTTTCTCCGCTACAATGATGTTAGGCACCCCCAGGGTGTTGTAGATACTAAGACTAGTGCCTCCTTCCCCGGGGGAGTGTTGGTCATGATTGCCTACCAAAAAGACTGTGGGGATTCCTGCTTCTGCTAGACGACGAAATTGGGAGGCGAAGGCGGATTGGATGTAGGGAGGAGGGGTAGAGTTGGGGAAGGCATCGCCTGCAAATAAGACTAAGTCTACCTCCTCCCGGAGGGCCTCGTCTATACAGATGCTAAGATTTCGGAGAAAATCCTCCAGTCTAGTGTTTCTACCTGTTGCCGGATTGATTTTCCCGTGGTTAAAGCTGCTTCCTAGATGGATGTCGCTGAGATGGAGTACTTTCATGACGGTGGCCTAGATTTTACCCCTCAACATCATTGCCATCTCGTTTCGGGCAGGGGAGTGTTGTAATGCCGTTTCCTCGGTAATTCGCCCTTCTTGATAGAGATTGAAGAGGGATTTGTTCATAGTAATCATTCCATCATATTCCCCTTCTTCCATCAAGCGGGTAATCTCTTCATATTTGCCGTTGAGGATATAGTCTTTAACTGTTTCGGTGTTGATGAGGATATCATGATAGGCAGCACGTTTGCCATCGGTGGTGCGACACAACCCCTGGGAGATTATACATACCAGAGATTCGGCAATGGCCGAGCGAATGGCGGGTTGCTCTTCGGCGCTGTAGAGGGTAAAAATACGTTCAAGTGTCTTAACAGCACTGTTGGTGTGGAGTGTACCCATTACCAAGTGGCCGGTTTGTGCGGCTTTGAGGGCAGTATTCATGGTTTCCTTATCCCGCATTTCCCCCACTAGAATTATATCAGGGTCTTCCCGCAGGGCGGCTTTTAGGGCGTTTTCAAATTTAAGGGTATGCATGCCCACCTCTCTCTGTTTGATGAGGGATTTGCGGCTTTGGTGGACAAACTCAATGGGGTCTTCTATAGTGATAATATGTTTGGCATGTTCACTGTTGATATAATCTATCATAGCCGCTAGGGTGGTGGATTTCCCGCTACCGGTTGGCCCTGTTACCAATATCAATCCCTTGTGGGCATCACATACGTCTTTAAACACCGGCGGCAGACGCAATTCTTCCAGGGTTAGAATACGTAAAGGTATCAATCGTAATACCATAGCTGGGCCCCGGAGGCTGTCGAAGACATTAATACGCACCCTAGCAAAATCGTATTGGGTAGCCCCGTCGAATTCCAACTCCTTCTTGAATTTTTGAATATCCTCCTCTCGCATTATCTCCCGCAACCAGCTCATGAATGTATTATGGTCGATTTCAGGATACTGGTCGAGGGTGATGATTTCGCCACGATCACGCATTCTGGGCAATTCCCCTACCCCCAGGTGAATGTCAGAATAACCCTTGTCGAAGGCCAGTTTTACTAAATCCCTCAGGGGGGGTTGTCCTGGGGCTCTTCCGGGTGGGGGGGAGGATACTCTGACTGATACGCCGGCGCCTGCCCTCAGATTCCCCCTGGCTATAGTGGCATCTTCAAAAACATCTGTACTACCGGGACGGGCAGAAGGGGTTTTGGTAACAGGTGGGGGTGGTGGGGGAAAGGTTTGTCCTCCTCCAGAAGGTGTAGGGCGGGTGGCTTTGGCGGGGGTTGTAGGGGGTGGTGGCGGAGGGGTTTTCTTGGCAGGAGGTACCAATTCTGGTGATGTTATTTGGGTCTGTTCTCCGTTAAAATAGTCGTCCAAGTCAGAGGTGTCGAATTCCAGGGGTGTGGGGTTGGCTTTTTCGTATCCGCCGCTAGCCTTGGTTTCTTCTCTGGCTTTTGGTGGTGGCGGAGGTGGTACCTTAGCAGGAAAAGGCAGCGGTTTTTTCTTGGGTTGGTCTCCAGATTGAGTCATAGCCTGTTCCCTCTTATATACTATACCCTAATTATTCCATTCTAATTTTTAATCCTATCGTTGTCGGGAACACAGGCAGGAATTTTTGTTTTTAACCAATCTTTAATCTGTCGGTAAAGGGTTTCATATCCTCTGCTATTGGGGTGTAAACCGTCGGCAGACATCCGGCATTGACGCCAATAATCCCCTCTACTCATCCACAGGTCGAATATATCCAGGTAGGGGATATTTCTTTGTTCACAAGCGTTTTTGCAGACTTCTTTGTACCGATATTGATCTTTCAGGTTAAAATAGAAACAACCCAAGAATGGCATTTTAGACTCATCCACCGGCACCATCCCTACAAACATAACCGGTGCCAATTCCATTGCCATGTCCAGCAGCTGATTAATATGACTGGTAAACTGTTCATAGCTAGTCTGATTCCTGCCGCCACAATGCCCTAAACGGGGAGTGTCATTTACCCCCACAGAAAGAAGAATCAAGTCGGGAAAACGGTTTCTTATCTCACCCCTACAGCTAAATTCCTGAGGCAGACGTTGTTTTACCCTGGCTACAGTATCCCCCCTTACCCCCAGATTGTACAAAATGGGACCATCTGTATATGCCATCCAATCACGACGGAGTCTTTCCACCCATCCCCCTCCCTCACAATCTCCATAGCCGTATACCAAACTGTCGCCAATGACGACTATTCTCAGAGGTTGGGCTATCTTAAAACTGAGGCTAATATCGGGATTGACTAAAAAAACCTGCATATTCCTGGAAACAGTCAAGCCAGAGTAATTATACTGCATTTGCCCTCTTTTTCCACTTCCAGAATATCCCAGACACGAAATTGGTTAAACTGTGGGCAATAATTGGCACAAGAAGATTGTCGGTAAGATAAACACTATAACCCAGAAGAAAACCAACGGCAGTGGCCCAAACCACATAATGCCAATTAGCTACCTCACTCCAGTGGAGAAGGCCAAAAAATACACTAGATATTACCAAGGCTAGCCAGTCGTAACCCAGGCCAGGAATCATAATACCTCTGAATAACAATTCTTCACTCACCCCTGGCAGTATCCCCAGCCAAAATAAATCTGGAAACGTTAAGGGGGTGATAATCAATTCCAAATACCTCTTGGCACACAGACGATACCCCTCCCACACATACGCCAGGATGGCACTTGCTATCAGGATTAAACCCCCTAATATTATCCCCGTTACTACTGCTCCTATAGTTGGTTTCAATGGTATTCTCTCCACCTTCCCCAACTTCTGCCAAGTCTCGGCTACCACCAGAAGAATCAAGGCGGTTATCGCCATCAGGATGAGTATTTGAATACGACTAAGGGGTTGGAAATTAGACGGATGGTTTTCCATTTAACCTGTTGTCTTTTTGCTCTCCTCCTATGTTAACCTCCCTCAGCTTGGGGAGGAGATTTTGATACATTAGTGTAATGTAATTCCCTATGGCCATCACCCAATTATATTCCAGTAAAGGAGGGAAAATCTAGTCACCGGCATGTATTCCTTAGCGCCTCAGTTGAAGGAAAAATTAGCTAAGCCGCTGAAAATAGGAAATCTGACACTAAACAGTCGTGTGTTTCAATCCCCCCTATCGGGAGTAACAGACTTGGTTTTCCGTCGGCTGGTGAGACGATATGCCCCACATTCTATGATTTACACGGAGATGGTGAGTGCCAAGGAAGTCTCCCACCTCACAGAAATCCCCAGAATCATGGAAATAGCCCCAGACGAACAACCTATCAGCATCCAGCTGTTTGACAGTCGCCCGGATTTTATGGCCGCTGCCGCCGTAAAAGCAGTAAAAGAGGGGGCCCAGACTATTGATATAAACATGGGTTGTCCCGTAAATAAGATTACTAAAAAAGGGGGAGGTTGTCAACTACTGCGCCAGCCAGAATTAGCCGAAGCCATTGTAAAGGCAGTAAAACAAGCTGTAGATGTGCCAGTGACGGTTAAAACCCGTATCGGTTGGAGTGATGAGGAAATTAATATTCTTGATTTTGCCAGGAGGATGGAGGATGCCGGTGCTGATATGATTACTATTCATGGTAGGACTAGGCAACAGGGTTACAGTGGCAAGGCTAGATGGGATATTATTGCCCAGGTTAAGGAGAAACTGTCTATCCCTGTCATCGCCAATGGGGATATTTTCTCAGTAGAAGCGGCTGTCTTGTGTATGCAAGTAACTAATGCCGACGGGGTGATGTGTTCCCGTGGCACTTTGGGTTATCCTTTTTTAGTGGGGGAGATTGACTATTTCTTCCGCACCGGCAAATTGTTACCATCCCCCACTCTTGAAGAAAGACTACAATGTGCTAAAGACCATTTAAGGGGATTGTGGGAATACAAGGGGCAAAGGGGGATACTTCAAGCCCGTAAGCACCTAGCCTGGTATTGTGAGGGATTCCCCGGTGCAAGAGTATGGCGGGATAAATTGTCTCGTATCAACTCGTTAGAGGAGGGATTGTATTTGTTGGATACCCTCCTGCAATCTCTTTCCTCTGGCGACTGAGTGACTATCAGCCTCCACTCAAGGCGGCTATGAGTTTTTCTCTGGCAGTTTTCAAAGCCTCCTCTACCTTGGAGGTATCCCTACCACCGGCTTGGGCTAAATTGGGTTTGCCTCCCCCCCCACCCCCGCAGATTTTGGCAATCTCACCGATGAAGAAGCCGGCTGCTATTTGTTTTTCCTTATAAACTTTTGGGCTAAATGCCGCTACGAAATTAACCTTGTTATCCTCAGGAGTAGATGCTAAAATTACCGCACCTTCTCCTAGTTTTTCTAATAGTTTTTGGGCAGCATTCTGCAGGGATTTGGCCTCTAATTGCCCCGAATATGCTACTAAAATCTTGAAGTTACCCACGGATTCCGCTTGGTTAATTAAACTTTCTGACTTGAGTAAGGCTAGTTCGCTTTTGACTTTTTCTAACTCTTTTTGGGTGGCTTTTAACTCCTCTTGTAACTGATAAACCCGCCCAGGAATTTCCTCAGGTTTGGCTTTAAAATTCTCACATAACTCCTTGACAATGTCAGAAAGGAGACGCAAATAATCCAAAACAGCTGCCCCAGCCACCGCCTCAATCCTCCTAATACCGGCGGCAATACCCGTGGAAGAAATGATTTTGAACAAACCGATTTCAGCAGTGTTGTTTACATGAGTACCACCACATAACTCCATGGAGACGCCAGGAATGTCTATCACCCTGACTATATCCCCATACTTCTCCCCAAACATGGCTATTGCCCCTCTCCTTTTCGCTTCCGCTAAGGGCATAATTTCTACATAGGTTTGATGGGCTTCTGCTATCCAGGTGTTAATCAAATCCTCTATTCTTTGCAGTTGAGAGGGGGTAAGAGGTTGGTTACAGTTGAAATCAAAACGTAACCTATCGTGGGATACCAATGAGCCTGCCTGGGAAATAGACTCGTCTACCACCTTCTTCAAGGCTGCCTGTAACAAATGGGTAGCAGTATGGTGTGCTCTAAGACGATTACGATAATATTTATCAATGGTGGCAGTAACGGTTTGTCCTACAGAGACTCTACCTCTCTCTACAACGCCATGGTGCACAAAAAATTCGGATTCCTTCTGCACATCATGGATAGAGATTAACAGATTATCCCCTGCTAAGTATCCCCTGTCGGCAATTTGTCCCCCAGATTCGGCATAAAAGGGAGTCTTATCTAATATTAACTGAACTGAGGTGCCAGCGGTGGCTTCTTGTACAATCTTTCCGTCTACCAGTAGGGCTTCAATTCTACTTTCCGTCTGATATTGTTGATAGCCCAAAAATTCGGTAGGATGGATGTGTTCGGCTAGGGAGTCAATACTGCCCTGTACTGTCAAATCAATGGTCTCATGGGCAGCTTTTGCCCTTTGTCTTTGGGCTTCCATTTCCCTCTCAAAACCCCTTACATCTACAGTTAATCCCCTTTCGGCAGCAATTTCTTGTGTCAACTCCAAGGGGAAACCATAAGTGTCATACAAGAGGAAGGCATCCTCGCCGGCAATGACTGTTTCTCCCTTCTCCTCCACCTTCTCGATTATCTCTGCCAACAGTCTTTCCCCTCTTTCCAGGGTAGCCAGGAAGGCAGACTCTTCCCTTTCTATCTCGCTTTTGATTGCCTTTTCTCTCTCCCTGGTGTTGGGATAGGTATCCTCTGCCAAACTAATAGCCACCTCTGCCAAGGGGGTGAGGAAATTGCCTTCTATACCTAGAAGACGCCCATGACGCACCATCCTCCGTATTAGCCTTCTCAATACATACCCCCTACCGATATTAGAAGCTGAAATACCATCAGCAATCATGTGTACCACAGCTCGACAGTGATCACCGATAACCTTAAGGGAGACTTTCGTTTTCTCATCAGCCTTCTGGTAGTCGATATGGGCAAGGGAGGCAGCAGCTTTAACAATAGGGAAGATTAAGTCAGTTTCGTAGTTGTTGGCAACCCCCTGTAGTATTTGTGCCATCCTTTCCAATCCCATGCCGGTATCGATATTCTTGTTTTGCAGGGGGAAAAGATTGCCTTCTGCATCCCGGTTATATTCCATGAATACCAGGTTGTAGAATTCTATGAAGCGACTATCGTCTCCCAAATCGATATTCTCTAGCCCCTCTTCCGGCTTAAAGTCATAGTATAACTCAGAACAGGGTCCACAGGGGCCAGTGACGCCGGCTGTCCAAAAATTGTCTTCCTCCCCCATACGGATTATTTTCTTCTCAGGAAGGCCAACCTTATCTCGCCAAATAGCAAAAGCCTCATCGTCTTCCCTAAATACGCTAACCACAATCCTTTCTGGTGGCAGTTGATATACCTGTGTGGTTAATTCCCATGCCCACACAATAGCCTCTTCCTTAAAATAATCCCCAAAGCTGAAATTGCCTAACATCTCGAAAAAGGTATGGTGTCTGGCGGTGCGCCCTACATTTTCTATATCATTAGTACGAACACATTTTTGGGCAGTGGTTACGCGGGGGTATTCTGGCTGTTGTTGTCCTAAGAAAATGGGCTTAAAAGGTAGCATTCCCGCTATTGTAAGCAAAACTGTGGGATCAGAGGGCACTAATGAGGCACTAGGCAATATTTTGTGTCCTTTTTCCGCAAAAAAGCTCAAAAACTTCTCTCTAATTTCTTTACCACTCAGGAAAGGAGGTTTATTACTCATAGAATACCACCGATAGTCATTTATATGCTATTATCTCTCACAAGGAGGAGGCAGGTACAAGACTTATCCTAAGACACAAAACTCACCCCTACCAGTCACCTCCATCCCTTCAACCACAGCCACCGGCTGTTAATTACTCCCTCCCCCTAGTTGTCTTGTTTCTCACAAGAAGACTATTAGTTATCTCGTTAGGCAGCCAAGGGGAAAGACTACTATTTACCCCCTCCTCAAGGCAAGTTACAAGTTAACCCCTGACTGCTAGTTGTCTTCTACCATAGCAAGACACTAACAGTTATCCTCGTTTCCCCTTCCAACACCAACTACCAGTCACCCCCATCCCTTCAACCACAGCAACAGGCTGTTAGTTACTCCCTCCCCTAGTTGTCTTGTTTCTCACAAGAAGACTATTAGTTATCCCGTTAGGCAGCCAAGGGGAAAGACTACTATTCACCTCCCACTTAACTAAGGCAAATTACAAGTTATCCCCTGACTGTCAGTTGTCTTCTACCCCTCCAAATACAAAAGGAGACTGGTAGTTATCTCATCAGCTGGCTAAGAAAAGGAAACTGGTTGCCATCCTATTTTTCTGCTAACACAAGGGGAAGACTAACAGTTATTCTACCCCCTGGAAAAAGGTTTGGTGGTTATACCCCCATCCCGCCAAAAAAAAAGGATACACACTACCAGTTATTCCGTCACCCTGTCAACAGAAAAACCCTCCTAAGTTACCCCATCACTCCCACAAAAAGAGACTAGTAGTCATCCTGTTAGCCAACTGTTAGCCAACCATAAAGGAAAAGACTAGTAGTTAGCCTGTTAGCCTGTTAGCCAAGAAAAAGGAGAAGACTAATGGTTACCCCATCTCCCTACCAACAAGAAAAGATTAATTAATGGTTATCCTCTCACCCAGGAAGTACCATAATAATAAAAAGGGGGACTAATAGTTCTCCTATTGCTCAGCCAATGCCAGTAGTGGTATAATTGGCCTCTGTCGTTTTCACCTTACAGATGGGCAGAGGGGCAAGCCTACTAAACATGATGAAAAAACGTGTCTTGTCGGGGGTACAACCTACCGGGAATCTCCACATCGGCAATTATCTGGGGGCAATTCGTAACTGGGTGGAAATACAAAAAAGTTACGAAAACTACTTCTGTGTGGTAGACCTACATGCCATCACGGTACCCTATAATCGAGACACGTTGGCAGAAAATACCTACACCATAGCAGGATTATATCTGGCCTGTGGCATAGACCCACAGTATTCTACCATCTTTGTCCAATCCCATGTAAGAGCCCACACGGAATTAACCTGGATTCTCAACTGCGTCACCCCCATCAACTGGCTGGAGGGGATGATTCAGTTTAAGGAAAAGGCTATCAAGCAAGGAGAAAACGTGAGTGTGGGATTGTTGGACTACCCCGTCTTGATGGCGGCAGATATCCTATTATACGACGCCGATGAAGTCCCAGTAGGAGAAGACCAAAAACAACACCTGGAATTAACCCGAGATATTGCTATCCGCGTCAATAACCTGTTTGGCAGCAAAGACAACCCTATATTTAAAGTACCAGAACCCCTCATCAGAAAGGAAGGGGCCAGGGTTATGAGTCTTACCGATGGTACCAAAAAAATGTCTAAATCTGATCCCTCCGACTACAGTCGTATTAACCTGTTGGACAGCCCCGACGACATTAGACGGAAAATTAAACGCTGTAAGACTGACTCTATTATGGGGTTGAGCTTTTCCGAAGATAGACCAGAATGTAACAATTTGTTAAGTCTCTATGCCCTATTCACTGGCAAAAGCAAGGAAGAGGTGGCAGCAGAATGTGCCAATATGGGATGGGGACAGTTTAAACCCCTTCTGGCTGATGCCATTATAGCATCCCTGGAGCCTATTCAGAATAGATATAAGGAGATAATGAAGGATAGGGGGTATTTGGACAAACTACTACAAGAGGGAAGGGAGAAGGCAGAAGCAGTAGCCAATGCCACCTTGAAGCGAGTCAAATCAGCCTTTGGTTTCCTCCCACTCTAGTTAGAGGGTGTTGGTAGATGAATAGCAGATTCCAACAAGCCATCGCCAGGAAAGACTTTCTCATCACCGCGGAAATCACCCCGCCAAAAGGAGGCAATCCCCAGCGGATGCTCCAGGTGGCAGAATTGTTAAAAAATAGAGTCCATGGGGTAAATATTACCGATGGCAGTCGTGCCGTCCTTAGAATGTCTTCTATAGCTGCCTGTGTGTTATTATTACAACGGGGGATTGAGCCTATTTGTCAGATTACTGGTCGAGACCGTAATGCTATTGCCATACAGGCAGATTTAATGGGGGCCTATAGTCTCGGTATCAGAAATATTTTAGCCCTTACTGGAGACCCTATAAAAGCAGGAGATCATCCCCATTCCAGGGCAGTATTTGAGTTAGAATCTGTGCGAATATTAAAGCTGATTAATGAGCATTTAAACAGGGGTTTTGATATTAATAATAATCCCCTCCCCGACGGCAAATTAGACTTGTTTACCGGGGCTGCAGTCGACCCTCAATCCAGAAGTTGGTCGGGACTTCAAAGACGTTTTGAAAGAAAAGTTAATGCGGGGGCCAAATTTTTCCAAAGTCAATTGATTACCGATTTTGATAGATTAGAAAAGTTCATGAATGAGATTGCCCTTGGCTATGGCCGGCCTATTCTGGCGGGGATTTTTCTCTTAAAAAGTGCCAAAAATGCCGTTTTTCTTAACAAAAATGTTCCAGGAGTAAATATACCAGAGGAGATAATAAAGCGGCTGCAAAAGGCGGAAAACCAACTAGAAGAGGGAATGAAAATAGCAGCAGAACAAATAAAACTTGCCCAACAAATATGTCAGGGAGTGCATATAATGGCAGTAAAAAAAGAAGAATTAATACCTAGAATATTGGACATGGCCGGTTTAAAACCAATAGAAAATAACAACCAACAGCTGGCAGCGGAAATTAAGTAGTAAACTAGGAAAAAAGGCAGTAAAACAGTAACAATAGAGAGGGAACAAATAATTATGTTCAACTGGTTTCGGAGAAAGAGAGAAGAAAAGGAAAAAGCCGAACAAGCTAAAATAACCCCAGAAACAGAGTCGGAAAAGGAGATACAATCAGAAGAAGAAATTGCCTGGTCAAAACAGGTATTAGCAGGGGAAGGTAAAAAACCAGAAGAAGTAGATGAAGAGGAAATTACCTGGCTGGCTAAATTACGTCGGGGATTGGATAAGACTAGACGACAAATTGTAAACCAACTGAAATCTGTAATAGGACAAGGCCCCCTAGATCAAAATGCCATCAGCCAGATAGAAGAAATGCTGTTTAGTGCAGATGTGGGATATGAAGCCACTGAGGAGATAATCAAGGCGTTGGAGGCAAGGATAAAAGAAGAGGCGTTGCCTACCACAGAGGTTATGGACTGTCTTAAAGATATACTAAGACGAATTCTGGATGCCCCTATAAAGGGAGAGTTTGCCCCCCAGGAAGGGAAATTGAACATCTGGCTGTTAACAGGGGTAAATGGGGTAGGCAAAACCACCACCATTGGCAAATTAGCCCATCTAGCCCAAAAATCCGGCTATAAGTGCCTCATTGCCGCTGCAGATACCTTTCGCGCTGCTGCCGTCGAACAGGTGAAGATTTGGGGCGAGAGGTCCAATACACCTGTAATCGCTAATCCTGCAAAAAATGCCGATCCAGCCGCGGTAGTCTTCGATGCCATCAATGCCGCCATAGCCAGACAGGTAGACATTCTCCTGGTAGACACTGCCGGTAGACTGCAAAACAAAAAGAATCTGATGGAACAGTTGGCCAAAATCCGTCGGGTTATTGACAAAAAAGCCCCAGATGCCCATGTGGAATCCTTCCTAGTCCTAGATGCCACCCTTGGACAAAACGGCCTAAGACAGGCCCAGGTCTTCTCTGAAGTCGCTCAAATTACAGGAGTAATTATAACCAAATTAGACGGTACTGCCAAGGGAGGAGTAGCCTTTGCCGTCGCCAAGAATCTGGGATTGCCCATTCGCTTCGTTGGTGTCGGCGAGGGATTAGAGGATTTACGTCCTTTCTCCAGTTATGAATTCGTAGAGGCCCTTTTGTCTTCCTAACCTAGATACAAATCCCTACCTCAAATTTTCCCTTTACTTTTTTTAACAAACTCCCCAAAAACGCGGCAGGAGAAGTTACTGCCGATGGTTGAGTTGAAACCGATTTTATTGAAATTAAATTGCAATAAAACCGGAGAGAGAGGCTAGGGGAAATGAAAATTAGTTAAAACAAAGACTCAGGGAGGGACGGCAGAGGGGGAGGAATAGCCTTGGTTAATAAGGAATATTGGCAGCATATCCAATTATTTAATACAAATATTAATCAAATGTTTTTTACAAAAAGATACATGAAGTGATACAAAACCTCAAAAAGGGACAAAAGGCCAATTTGTCAAGGATTCTCCCCCCAGCCTGTGGGAATAAAAGGGGAAAGGCTTCATCATCCATGGGATAGATTTAATTTTCCTCCAATTACCTGCGGTTGTACTAGACAGGCCAAATCCCCATTACCACTTCTAGTTCACATTTCTTAATATCTGTAGCCAAGGAGCAACTGCTGTGCTAGGATGGATATGTTGGACGGCAGGAGAGGTGACTGCCAGGGGGGATCCTGCCAATTTTTTATTTGAGATTATTAATCAATATTTTCCAGAGGGGGAAGTGTTGATTTTCGGAGTCTATTACGGAAATAGAATGCAAATTACATTCAATAATGGCGAAAATGGGGGAGGTTTGTTTAGAGGGAACCCAAAATTTCCCCATCCCCCAAGAAGCGAAACCAGACCTAAAATGTTAGAATACCCGTGGGGAGAGACTGAGGTGTACTGGTTTCAGCGGCCACTACGGCGTCACCACTAACGGCGGGGAGAGTAATGGTTTCTACCTGGGGGGTGAAACCTAGCCAGTGTTTACACTTGGCGGCAAATTCCTGGCTGTCACCACTGACGCAAAAACGGGTTGGTAGGGGATAGGAATGATTTTTTAGGTTGAGTAATTCCAACTCCCGGGCGGCAGCTATACAAACGTAGTCTGCTGGGTCTACAAAGTGCACTGGAAAGGGGAGAATTTCCGTCAGTATGCCCCTTAAGTGGGGGTAGTGGGTACAACCATATACCAGGGTGTCAATCCTGTTTTCTATGAGGGGTTGTAGGTATTCTCTGGCCACCTTTTTGGTATAAGGATCATAAATGCGATTCTGTTCAATGAGGGGAACAAATTCAGGGCATCCTACCTGCCACACTTGTATCCTTGGATTAATCTCCTTGATAGCGTTAAGGTAGGCATTACTCTTGACAGTGGCCACCGTGGCAATTATACCAATCCTTTTGCCTTTTTTTACTGCCCCCCTTGCTGCCGGGTGAATTAACCCCAAGATAGGGAAATCATACTCCGACTGTACCACTTCTAAAGCTAGGGCGGAACTGGTATTACAGGCCATTATGACCATTTTTACGCCCTCTCCCTTCATCCAGTCGAGGATTTGTCTGACAAACAGGATAATCTCTTCTCTACTTCTCTTGCCATAGGGTAGACGAAGAGTGTCTGCAAAGTAAAGTATAGACTCTTTGGGCAAATAGCGATATAGTTTTCTGAGAACCGTTAAACCTCCCACACCACTGTCAAAGACACCAATTCGGTTTCTCCAAGACTGTTTCATATAGTTGTTGCCTATTGGGATGAAGATTATTCTAATTTAAGCAAAACTACTTAGAATGGTAAATAGGCTGCCGGGCGCCAGTCAAATATCGGGCTATTATCGTTGTCTTGTCTTGATATATTCGATAATCCCAGCAGCAATGGCTTCTGCCATTTGCCGTTGAAAGGTGGGGTTGGTCAGTTTAGCCGCATCTTCTATTCCAGTCACAAAACCCGTTTCCAGCAACACCGAGGGCATTCTGGTAGTACGTATTACATAAAACCTGGCAGTACGTATGCCCCTGTCCACCACATTCACCCTTCTGATAATGTTGCGATGAATACTCTCTGCTAGGGCACGACTTTGGGGGGTATAGTAGTAGGTTTCATAGCCATTTACATTAGGCTTATTGGCGCCGGCAGAATTAGCATGAATGCTGACAAAAATATCGGCATTGAGGCGATTTGCCATTTCCGAACGTTCCTGAAGACTGATAAAATAGTCCCCATTCCTGGTAAGGCGCACCTGCACCCCCTGCTGTTCCAACAAACGGGCTACCTGTAGGGAGATACTAAGGACTATGTCTTTCTCGAAGATTCCCCCAACTCCCACCGCACCTACATCCTTGCCACCGTGTCCTGGATCTATTACCACCAGAAGCCTCTCCCTACTTGGGTTGCGGTTATTTGGCTGATTGCGTGGGGGGGGGAAAGTGGGAGCCGTTTCTGCAGGTGGGGGATTGTTATTGGCGGGGTTGAGAGTCTCACCGGGCGTATAGTCGTAGGGGTTAACAGAAGAAGGAAAAGTGGTAACAGGTATGGGGGGGGATTGAGCATTGGCCGGTGGCATTAGAGGATTAAAAGGGGGATTAGCAGTAAGGGGTAGAGATATATACTCCCCACTCAGTTGGTTTATTTCCCCTATCCTTACCCCCCGGGCTGGTTCTATTTGTACTATTATCGAATTACTTCTTGGTTGCAGAATCCTGATACGGGAGATGGGACTTTCCGCCACCAGGATAGGCTCTTGAAAATTGGGCGCCAGGGAGGCATTGTCTACACGGATTTCATAAATACGATTGTTATTTATCCAACTACCCCGGGCCCTGATGGGAAGATTGGCCCTTATAGACAGTTGGTTGTTGGTCACCTCGATGGCCTCTATTAAAGTCCTCCCCCCCTCAGACTGGTTAGAAGGCTTTGGGGGGGCCACCGGCAAGTCTATTACTTGTGTCATACCCCCTTGTGGCCAGAGTAACAACTCCCCCCTGGTGGTAAAACTAGCCTGCCAGTCTGGACTATCTGGATGGAGGTTAAGAGTTATCACGGTGGTAGTATTGTTTTTCTCGCTGATTTCCAACTCCCCCACCCCATATTTATTGACAGGCCAGGATTGTAATAAGTTGGGGGTTACCCTTAATCCCTCTATCTCAAAGGATAGCCGCCTTCGGTCACCTCTTTGTACTGTGATTTTATTACGAGGATTCCCCCCTAGTGCTATCAACAGGCCATTGCTGGTAACTCGGATGGGATTGGGTAATGGGGATTGAGGGTTAGCCGGTGGAGATTGAGGGTTAGCCGGTGGGGATTGGGGGTTAGCCGGTGGGGATTGGGGGGAGGCGGAGGGAAGGGGAAATTCTCCCGGCTGTGGCTGGGGCAATTCTACTAACCACTGGGTGGGTGACACCCCCCTGATTTTTATCTGTCTTGGGTCTAGAATATAACCTGGGGCCAATTCTATCACCAGTCTAGTAGTATTGGGGTCAAATTGACCTATCCTGAGAGTGGTAATTACACTGCCCAGACTCTGTTCTATTTTCGGCCTCCCCAGAATTGTGCCAGGTAAATCAATTACTAGACGTGTGGGATTGGGAATTAACTGGGCTACCGGTTTAACACTCGTCTCTGTGACGAAGATAAGACGATTTTGACTGGTATCAAAACGCCAGGATAACAATCTACCTGCATAGGCTGGGGCTGTCACCAACAAGAAGGTTGTTAAACTAAAAACAAGAGCATATAGTTTTTTCATAGAAATACTCCCTTTTTTCTTCTCTCTACCTTTGTTTGCCCCCTTGCTGCTAGGTACTTTTTTCGCCTCTGCTTCAATGACAGGGGTAATATTCTTTTGTTTCCACAATTTACTAAATGGATTTTCCCTTTTTGTCGTTATATTACAATCCCCCTCAGCGGTTGCCTATAGTCTTTTGGAAAGCAGGTCTTTGGGCCAGACGGTTAACATAATCTTTAATAGCCGGGTATGAGGAGAAGTCCACCTTAGCCAAAATCTGGGCATAGGCTAACATGGACCCCACCGCAATATCTGCTACACTCAGTTTATCCCCCAACAAAAAAGGCTTTTCAGTAAACATTTTTTCCAAAGGAGGGAGTAGTCTTGGCATTTCCCTTTCCCGATTGGCCTCTAAAAACAGTCCTGTAGCAAGGGTAGAATTAGCAAACAAAATCCACTGGTTAATAATGCTTCTTTTCTCCAAACTATCCCCTTCTTTCCCGTATTTTTCCGCCAAATATAGTAAAATTGCCCCCGACTCCCACAAGATAAAATCCCCGTCTACAATAGCAGGCACCTTCCCCATGGGGTTGATTTTTAGGTAGTCTGGTTTTAGATGTTCCCCACTGGCCATGTCTAAGAGTACAAACTGGTATTCTACCCCTATTTCCTCCAAATACCACTGAACTATGGATGCCCTACTTCTACTACCTCCGTACAACTTAAGCATGGGTTTTTCTTTCCACAGTAGTCGACAATTTTTCGCTAGTTTATTATTACCTATATCTGTCTCTCCTGACAAAAAAAAACACCCCACCCCCGGTGGCTTTAATAGTTATCCTGGGAAACGTTATAGTCTTTTGTGGGTATAAGGGTGTTGTTTAATGTTATCCTGGTCAGAAACAGTGTTAATGGTATTGAGTAGTCTTTTCTTCTCCAGGGAGTGGTTAAAATCAGTTTTCGTTTCCCCCAGAGGGATTAACTTTTTGGCATTGGGATTAGCCTTATAGGTGCGGGTAGCGGCAAGGCTGCGTTGTAGGAAGTCTTGACAAAACTGACTGTCTGGGGGGAAGGAGGGAGGTATCTGATAGCCATTTTCCCCAATCACTTCCCCTATGGTGGTAGCTACTGCCAACTGATAGGAGGTGGGAATGCCCCTAAAAAGGGTTTCCAGAAAGGCGGAGGGGATTGGCTCAATAATTTTTACCTCTTGTAATTCCCCGTCTTGTTTCAGAAAGCAGGTGGCCAACCCGAAAACACAGTAATCCTCAGGGGTTACCCCCGCTTGATTCCAGTCTATTGTGTGGGTTACCATGATTTGAATCCTGTAATTGTCTTTGTCTTTGGTATTCTGCCAGCACCAGGGAAGTAGCAACAGCTACATTTAGGGATTCCACCTGATTTAAAAGAGGGATTTTCACCCTGTGGGTAGCCATAGTTTTCAGGGAAAAAGACAACCCCTGAGACTCATTGCCCACTAATATCAGGGTGGGAGAAGAAAAGTCCATATGCCAAAGGGAGATATTTCCCGTTGGTTCTGTAGCCACAATTTGATAGCCTTGATGACGATATTGAGAAATAACTTCGGCAAGACTGTCTACCACAGACCATTTAATTTTAAACCATTCTCCGGCAGAGGCCCTCATAACCTTGGGATGGTCTAGGTCAACACAATCCCGACTTAACCAGAGAAAATCCACCCCCATGGCCACACTGGTGCGGATAATAGTCCCCATATTACCAGGATCCTGAATCCGCTCCAAAACCAGTCCCAATTGGAGGTTAGGGGGGGGATGGTGGCCAGGGAAACGGGGGGCAACGGCCACTATGCCTTCGGGGTTGACGGTGGTTGCCAACCAGGCCATTGCCTCTTCAGATACCGTTTCCGCCTTTGCCGCCAGGGATTGTAATTGTGACCACAACTGGGGGTGTTTTTGTTGCCAACTTGTAGTAGCCAAAACCACCTTCAAGGGGTATGATAGGGCCACTGCCACAGATACCAGATTAGTCCCCTCCAAAAGGTATAAATTCTCTTTATGTCTGTATTTACTGTGGTGTAGCTTCCTTATCCCCTTTATCAGCGGGTTTTGGCGACTAGTTAACATTTTTATTTACATTTGATTAACGTATATATTCTTTGAGGATGCTATTGCGATTGGGGTGACGGAGTTTTCTGAGGGCCTTAGCTTCTATTTGTCTGATCCTTTCTCGGGTGACATTGAAGATTTGTCCTATTTCCTCAAGGGTTTTCATGCGACCGTCATCTAGACCATAACGCAGGCGTAGTACATCCCTTTCTCGGGGGCTAAGGGAGTCCAAGACATTTTCCAAATCCTCTCGCAAAAGATTTTTAGCTACCTCATCTTCGGGGTTTTCGCCATCCGCCTCAATAAAATCGCCCAGACGAGAATCTTCTTCCTTGCCTATGGGGGTTTCTAGGGAGATGGGGAGTTGAGCCGACTTGGCGATGAATCGTAATTTCTCGATGGTCATCTCCATGTCTTCGGCAATCTCCTCCTCGGTGGGTTTGCGTCCCATTTTTTGGGAGAGCATCTTTGTAGTTTTTTTGATGCGAGATATAGTCTCATACAGGTGTACAGGGAGACGAATAGTGCGGGATTGGTCAGCGATAGCCCGGGTGATAGCCTGACGAATCCACCAGGTAGCGTAAGTGGAGAATTTATAACCCTTTTCGTGGTCAAATTTCTCTGCTGCCCGAATCAACCCCAATGAGCCTTCTTGAATCAAATCCTGGAACGACAAACCCCGATTCATGTATTTTTTGGCTATGGACACCACCAGACGCAAATTAGACTGTACCATCTTATCTTTTGCCCGTCGTCCCAGGTGGAGGCGACGATAGAACTGACGCAGGGAGGGCATGTTACAGGCCTGAGCCCACTCTTCGTCCGTCGGATTCCGTCCCAAATGTTCCTTTAGTGTGTTGCGAACATACTCCAGCTCCAACAAATCTGAAATCTGTCGGGCCAATTCGATTTCTTCTTCCGCCCGCAAAAGTCGGATACGTCCGATTTCCTGGAGGTATACCCGGATGGAGTCTTCCGTAACAGCCCTTTTTCTGGACTGCCCTCGTTGTTTACCCCCCTGGGTTTTGCGGGGCTTTTTAGCGCCTAAGGGGGGCAATTCTTCCGTCAAATCGTCTAGGTGCAAGTCGTCATCTTGATAGTTGTCGGCGAAGGAAGAATCGAACATATGGTCTAAATCGTCGGGAGAGACGGTAGCGAACATGTCTTGAACCTGCGTCATGGCGTTTTCCTCTTTCTTGTCAAGTAATTGCGGATAGACAGTCTGTAGCCAGAAAGATAAACCTGTACTTGCAACCTCCCCTCACAGTCTCCCGTCTGTTATGGGCAACAGGACTAACAAACGGGGAAACCATGGGTCAGTTTTTTGTCATTCCCGAAATTATCGGTGTTTTTATTCCGGGAAACTCAGCCGACTGTGTCCTTTCTCTGCTGGATTTAATAACACAGTCTGGTATATTTTTAGCCCTTCCTGGAGTCTCAGCCCAGGGGGTGGCTGGAAAGTTGGGGGAGGAGACTTGAAACCCCACCCATACCTGTGAAGTAGTGGTTGACTCGGCAGCGTGTTTCCTGTCACCATCAAGTGTATTGGCAGAGGGGATATAGAGGCAAAGGGACTTTCAGACTTTTGTTATAGACGATTAAGTAAAGAGGGACAAGAGAAACCCACTGGGGGGTAGCCATCTGGTGGAAAGAGGGGTAAATTGGTTGGTTGTTTTTTCCCTTTTTCCATAAACCCTTGTCCTTTTATCTTTACTTTGTTTCCCCGGGAAAGGTCGTCTGGATAAACAACCCTCCCTGAAGGTTTTAACCAGTCTGAGCAGAAAAATCTTCAGATATTGTAATGAATTTCACAGAAAATGGCATCAAATAACGATAGCTTTTTACTATGTTGGGGGGCATAAACCTACTCTGGCAGTAGCAAGAGAAATTATCCCTGACCACTAGGTTAACAAACCTTTTGGATTTTGGGCAAATCCCTTCCTAATTTCCGGGGATTTGTCATGGAACTTTAATGGTTTACTGGGGGGGGGAGGCCTAGCTTTGTTTTGCCCTTTCTGTTTTGCCTCCCTATTCTTTTACATGATTATTACAACAGTGATACAAATTCTTTTCTTAAACAGTCCACATTGGCAATCCTCCCCACAAGGAGATGGCCTTCCTTACACTCACTGAAAGCGCGACGCCAATGTTCCACTTCTTCTTGTCGCTGTAGCCAGAATTGGATAATGCTTTCTATTACCTCGTCCCAATCCCAGTTGGGTTTTTGGACTATCATTTCTGTAGACTGAATGAAACTGTCCAGGGTACATTCATAGCTTCCTAAATAGGCTTTGCTGCGATGGGGATTTTGTTCCATCTGTTGTTGGTAGTAGAAGAAGTCTAATATTGGACTGATTCCCACAATGTCAAAACAGTAAGACATAGGTACTTCTCCCTTCCTTAAGTTTAAACGACACAAACAATTTAAAAAACTTATAGGTCTGGCTTTTTGCCTTAATCCCGGCTTTTTTTCTCGGAAAACAATCCCCAATTGAATGCCACAGGTCTTATTTTAACTAAAAATACCGCTAATTTTGTTCGGCAATAACTTTTTTTTCTTTCTTCTTCGTTTTTTTATATTTTGGCTCTAATCCTAGATATTTACCCTTAAGTGGAAATTGGGATAAAACAGAGAGAAAGGGGATTACCGTGGGGAGAAGAAATAAGTGGGACAAATAAATCAGGGGGGATTTTGTGGAAATGGATACCGAAAGGAAACTAGAAATGTTTAAGGCTGGAGGAACTAAGGGAAGGTAGAAGTGGAAAGAAAAGGGAGAAAGAAAAAAGGGGAAATACTGAGGGAAAGATATAAGAAATTTATATCAATAATTTGTTGAAAAATGCACATCTACTGCTATATTTATCCTTGATTTAGTACCCCAGGAAATGGAGTCTCCGCCAATAGCCGTGTGATGAATAGTAGGGGAGTATTGTTCATGAATTCAAAGGAGCTATTAAAAGGATTATCTCAAACAATGATAGTGCTGGGGGTGGGATTAGTATTAAGTCCCAACTCGGCCAGGGCTACTGTTTTAGAATCAATTGGTGGGGAAAGTGAAGAGGTTTCCCGTCCAACCCTATTAGTTAAAAGTGCTGAACAAATCTCTCTTTTGGTCAAGAATGAATCCCCCTCTAGTAGCATTTCTGAGTCCATGGGGGATGAAAGCATATCCTCTTCCCAAAATAGAGATTTTGTCGGCAGTGAAGGGAATAGGGGCGGGGAGACTGCCGTAACCTCTGGGGAAGGGCTAGTCTCTCCTCTGCCGGAAATAAATAATACAGAAATAACACAATTTTCTGCCGGTGGCGGACTGGTAGCGCAAAATACGGACATGGACCAGGGCGTGGTGTCTAAAACTACAAACATCAGTACACCAGTACCCCCTGAAGGGGAGGTGGTGGCGCAGAGTGTAAGTGTTAATATACCGGTGGAAACACCATCAAATACCTCCTCCCAGGAGACGGCAAGAGAAATGGCAATTCCCATTGCGGTAGAGGCACCACAGGAAAAGGCGGATGACAGGACAAAGGTCGTACCTGTTGCCTCTTCCTGGCCAAGCCAACCCTATGGAGGAATTGGCGGAGGAATCCCTTTGGAGGTAGAGGAACCAGTTTTCATTGAGGATGAGACGGAAAAGCACAATCCCCCGCCTTCTCCCCGAGTTGCCACCAATTCTGCCAATACCCCGAGAAGGGCCAACGAGGAACAGGCTAAACCCACCCCTTCGGGACTGATGAGTGCTATAAATATAAACATTGAGCCCTACGAGCCAGATCTGAGTACCCCCCAGCAGGAGACAGAAACACCAAGCCAGCGGCGGTTGGTAATCCCCAATCTCGAGGAAAGAGGGGGGGAAATGCCAATACCGGGGTTTATCTGGCCGGCGAGGGGGGTATTAACTTCAGGGTTTGGCAGACGTTGGGGGAGAATGCACAAGGGGATAGATATTGCTGGGCCAGTGGGCACCCCCATTGTAGCCGCTGCTGATGGCATAGTAATCTCAGCTGGTTGGAATGCGGGGGGGTATGGCAATCTGGTGAGAATCAGACATTTTGATGGCACCATCACCCTCTATGCCCACAATAGTAAGATTCTTGTACGTCGGGGAGATTACGTAACCCAGGGACAACAAATAGCTAAAATGGGTAGTACCGGCTTTAGCACTGGTCCCCATTTGCATTTTGAAATTCATCCCCGGGGTGTAAGACCAATGGATCCTCTCGCCTTTTTACCCCCCAAGACTAGCCGATGAGTAGGTAAGGGTTTTAATATATTCCATGGCGCCCCTGTGGGTGCCAATTTGGTTAAATTTTCAGTATCATAGTAACCAAGGCAGTAAGAGTAAAAGCGGAAGTAAAGTCAAAGGATATGGTAAAAATACGTCTGAAGAGATTTGGGAAAAAGGGAGAACCTAGTTATAGAATCGTAGCAATGGACAGCAGGGCTCGTCGTGATGGCAAGGTGTTGGAAGAGTTGGGATACTACAACCCCAGGACTAAGGAAACTAGATTAAATGTACCTGCTATTGTTACCAGATTAAAACAAGGTGCTCAACCTACTGACACTGTTCGTAGTATTTTAGCCAAGGCAAAGGTGTTTGAACAAGTAAATGCTTAACCTAGGAGTGAACTCTAATTCTACTACCCCTGTAAACACTCCCCCCGGCGAGGGCAACAGGCCAGATTATGACGGTTTGATCCGCTTTTTAATTGAACCTCTGTTGGAATCTCCTGAACTTTTGAGCTGTGACTGCGAGTTAGTGCCCAGCACCAGAAAAGTCTGGATTCGGCTTGCCATCGAGGATGAGGACAAGGGGAGAATCTATGGCCGGGGGGGGAGGAATATACAAGCAGTTAAGACCATCCTACAGACAGCGGCCCAGTTAGCTGGTGATACCCTATATCTGGAACTATACGAAGACAATGAAGGCCCCAGAAGAAGGACTCCTCGTCCTTCCCTAGTACACTCTCCCCCTCCCAGGATTGCTGGTAGCGCCCACCCCCACCCCAAAAAGAGTCTCCGACGTCGTCGTCGCACCCCAAAATCTAGGTTTTGACTTGTTTACAAGTGTATAACCCTTGAGGCTACAAGAGTTTTCTGGCTCTTGTAGTTTTTATTTTTACAAGAGTAACGGCTATTCTGCCATTAATCCCTGGATAGTCTCAATTAAATGCTCCACCTGGGTATAAGTCATGGCGTTGCGTTGTCGGATGGCGGTATTTCTGGCCTTGAACAGGTCTTCTAGGGCTTTTTCGTACTCTTGGAGGGAAAAATAGACTTTGGCCCGATTGTAGTAGGTGTCAGCGGAGGGGGCTATTTGGAGGGAACGGCTGTAGTCTTCAATAGCCTTGTGGTATTCCTGCAGGCCGGAGTAGGCATTTCCCCGATTGTTGTAGGCAATGGCATCTGTGGGATTTAGTTCAATGGCCTTGTTACAGTCTGCCAACGCCTTTTCGTACTCCCCTAACTCCACATAGGCCGCCGCCCTGTTGGTGTAGGCTTGGGAATCATAGGGATTGAGGGTGAGCAAATGGGTATAGTCTTCTATGGCCTTTTGGTATTCTTGTAACTCGATGTAGACAGTAGCCCGGTTGTAATAGGCATCTACCAGGGAGGGGGCCACTTGGATAGCCTGGCTGTAATATTTTATAGCTAATTCACAGTCTCCCAAGTCATGGTGGATATTCCCCAGATTGAGGTAGGCTTCTGAATATTTGGGATTTATTCTGAGGGCTTTGTTGTAGTCTTTTATGGCTTTTTTGTAGTCTAGCAGATTGTAGTACACACTTCCCCTGTTGTAATAAGCGTCGGCACAATGGGGATCTATCTTGATGGCTTGATTGTAATCTGCTAGTGCTTTTTCGTAGTCTCCAAGTTGGTAGTACACGTTGCCCCTATTCAAATATAACCCAACTGCCCTCCCGTCGCGGCGGATGGCTTCAGTGTAGTCTTTGAGGGCCTGCATGTACCGTCCTTTTTCCAGGTGGAGTAGACCCCGGTTATGGTAGGCTTTAACATAGTCGGGGTTGAGGGCAAGGGCTTTGTTGTAGTCTCTCATTGCTTGGCTGTATTTCCCCAATCTGTGATAGGCAGAACCCCTGGCGTTAAGGACTAGGACGTCGTCGGGGGCCAGTTTTAAAGCCCGGGAAAACTCTCTTATGGCCTTCTCTAATTCTCCCTTCTCTAAATATACCGCGGCCCTGCTGGCATAACCTTGTGGTTTTTTGGGGTCAATTCTTACGGCCTTATTGAGCATTTCAAGGGCTTTGTCATACTCCCCCTGCCACAGATAAACCTTCCCCAGGTTGTGATGGGCACCATAGTGTTTGGCATCGAGGGCAATGGCGGTTTTGTAGTCTTCTATGGCTTTGTCGTATTGCTTCAGCCGGCCATAAACAATGCCTCGATTATAGTAAGTCTCAGCCCAGTTGGGATTCAGCTGGATGGCCTTGGTGTAGTCTTCTAAAGCTTTGTGGTATTCTTGGAATTCAGAGTAACAATTGCCCCGTATGGAGTAAAACTGAGCCTCTGTGGGCATTAGGGCAATGGCCCTGTTACAATCCTCTATGGCTTTGTCTATCTCCTTCAGTTGCCAGTAAGCTGTTGCCCTATAAAAGTAGCTGAAAGCAATCGGGGAAAGAAGCTCAATGGCCCGGCTGTACTCTTGCACCGCCTTCTCGTATTCCCCTAGGTCACAATAGACATTGCCTAGATTATGATGTGCCCCCCAGTGTTCGTCGTCCACATCCAGTATCCTCTTGTAGTCTTCAATGGCCTTCTCATACTGGCCCATCTTGGCAAAGATATTACCCCGCAAATTGATGAGCTCGAAAGTATAGTCATCATACTCCAACTGGGAGTCCGGCGGTAGTACCTTTGCCAGGCATCTTAGGGCTTTTTTATACTCCCCCGAGTCGTAGTAAGAGTAGGCCTGCTTGATGTATGTCAAAAGGCTTGTTTCCTCCTTCATTTTTTCCGGTTTCATGGTATCTGCCCAGCAGTTTTAATGGTATTAGGGTAAATATTGCTACTTGAGAGGTTTCTGTTATGACAAAGACTGTTAGGATTACCGTCTCTGGCAAGGTGCAAGGCGTCTACTACCGTATGTACACCCAGATGAAAGCGAGGGAGTTGGGAATCCGGGGTTATGTGCGGAATCTTCCCAACGGAGATGTGGAAATTGTCGCCACCGCAGAGGATACTAAGCTACAGCAACTGGTAGACTGGTGTCATGTGGGTTCTCCTTCTGCCGTAGTAACAAATGTATTAGTTGAGGATATACAGACGCCGGAGACCTTTAGGGATTTTGAAATCCGCTATTAGGCAGGGCACATCTCTATTCTACCGTTACAGATTTAGCCAGGTTACGGGGTTGATCTACATCTAACCCCTTTAGGGAGGCAATGTAGTAGGACAACAGTTGTAATGGTACCACCGCCAACAGGGGCGACAGCAACTCCTCCACCTCCGGCACAAATAGTTTATCCTGAAATATGTCTTCGTCTCTGTTTTCCGGCAACACCCCAATCAGTCTGGCGTCTCTTGCCTTGGCTTCCTGGGCATTGGAAATCACTTTCTCGTATACCTTCCCGGGCATGGCTATGGCTACCACTGGCACCCGGGCATCCAAGAGGGCAATTGGGCCATGTTTCATCTCCCCTGCTGGATAGCCCTCTGCGTGGATGTAACTGATTTCCTTGAGTTTTAATGCCCCCTCCAAGGCAATGGGGAAATTAATGCCCCTGCCAATAAAGATGAAATCCGTTGTCTCGGTGAATTGGTGTGCCAGTTGTTGGATGGCCTCCTCTTGGGAGTGGAGAATGTGTTCAATCTGACTGGGCAATTGCCATAAACCCTTGATGATTTCTCCCAGACGCTGTGGCGTAATGGTTTTCCGTCTCCAGGCTAAGTCCAAGGCTAACAGATAAAAGGCAATTACCTGGGCAGTAAAGGTTTTTGTCGCTGCCACCCCTATTTCTATCCCGGCATAGGTGTGAATGATCTGATCTACTATTGTAGTAATGGTGCTTTCGGGACGGTTGGTAATCCCTAAAAGACGAGAGTGGTAGGGGGGTTTTAGATGAGCCCTTCTCTGTTTTTCCATTTCTAGGGCAGCTAGGGTGTCTGCCGTCTCCCCAGATTGGGTTACCCCTATAGTCAGGGTGTTGGCCATCAATGGCGTTGGACTATAGCGAAATTCCGAGGCATACTGGACAAAGGTGGGGATTTCTGCAATTTGTTCTAACAGGTATTTGCCTACCAGACTGGCATGCCAGGAGGTTCCACAGGCTACTATTTGTATGTGTTCCAAATTTTCGTAGATTTCCGGTTTTAGGTTGAGGGATATAGGATTGCCTTCTTCCCCCTTCCAAGAGGCGTCTAGATATGCTTCCAAACAATTCCGCACTACCGTTGGTTGCTCGTGTATCTCTTTGAGCATGTAGTGGCGGAATCCCTGTTTCTCTACGGCAGTGGGATTGAAGTCTAGCAGACGCACTCTCTTGCGCAGTCGTTTCCCTGTAAAGTCATATACCTCCACTCCCAGGGGGGTAAGACGGGCAATCTCTCCATTTTCTAATGATAATACCGTGTTGGTGTGGGCTACTAGAGCAGTTACATCTGAAGCACAAAAGAATTCCCCTAGCCCAAAACCAATAATCAGGGGGGCACTTTGACGGGCTACTATCAATTCATCGGGATAGTCTGCATGTAAGACGGCTATAGCAAAAGCCCCATTTAGTCTATTGACTGCTTTGATTACGGCTTCCAAAAAGGAGTCATTGTTGTCAGGAGAGTAGTATTCGGCAATAAGATGGGGAATTACTTCTGTATCGGTATCGGATACAAATTTGTGTCCTTTGGCTATCAATTCCTCTTTTAACTGTTGGAAGTTTTCGATAATGCCATTTTGTACCACTGCTATTTTTCCTTTGTCGTCACAGTGGGGATGGGCATTATATTCTTCCGGTTTGCCATGGGTTGCCCAACGGGTGTGTCCAATCCCTATCCTGGAATCATTTTTTTCTTTTTCCAATTTGCTGCGTAGATTGTATAACTTCCCCTTGGCTTTTACTACCTTTATTTTGCCCTCTACAATTGTGGCTACTCCCGCTGAATCATATCCCCTGTATTCTAATTTTTCCAGTCCTTCTAGTAAAATTTCTAGGGCGTTGCCGGTGCCAATATAACCTACTATTCCACACATATTTGCTATAGCTGGCAAGTTCCATTAATTTAGTCTGATTATAGATGGACTGTTCCCTCCCAATTCATTTTTTTCCCTATTAAAAATCTTCTGTGGGTTTGGGATTTACTGATCCTTCTGGATTTAGGAATAAATTGCCTGCCGCGTCATTTTGATAGATACAGTCTATTTTCGGGTTAGCATCCAGACTACCTGTGAAACCAAACGTGTTCATGCGGTTTTTACACTGACGGACTTGTTCTTCCGTTACCAGTCTTCTTTGTTCTAAAATGGACCAGTTGTTCTTTTTCAACACGCAACCAGGTCGCATTACAGGTTGTGTTACGTAAACATTAAAGGGGTTGAGGGTGATAAAAACCCGCAAGTCGGATACAATGGCACTAGCGCCGAATTGTACGCAAATTTCTGGGTTGGGGGCACTTCTGTCTATTACCTCTCTCGAGGCTACATTGGGACTACTTGTAGTTTGTCCTGAACTCAAGGCAATACCCACACCTATCCCCAGGATAAAAATGCCGGCACAGATGGCTACTAGGGTATAATTAATCTTGTCCAGGGAAAGGGGGGTGCTTTTGCTCCTGGTGGGGGAATCAGTATAATACCTAGAGTAGGGACTTTGTGGTTTACGCCTCATGGTTTTTGGCTATCTCTGTGGTATTTACATGATAACTGATGGTATTTTTTACTGGGTCTGATGGTAGAATTGTTGGGCATGGAAGGCGGCGTATCTCCCGTTTAGCCTTAGCAACTCTTCATGAGTCCCCGATTCTATGATTCTACCCTTTTCCAACACCAGAATGCGGGTGGCTTTTCTTACTGTGGCCAGACGGTGGGCGATTACAAATACAGTACGGTCTTTCATTATCCTTTCTAATGCCTCTTGTACCAATACCTCCGATTCTGAGTCTAAGGCAGAGGTAGCTTCGTCTAGAATGAGGATTTTTGGTTTCCGAAATATGGCGCGCGCAATGGCAATTCTTTGTCTTTGTCCCCCCGAAAGACTTACGCCTCTTTCCCCTACATAGGTATAATATCCTTGGGGCAGATGGCAGATAAATTCATGGGCGTTGGCAATCATTGCTGCTTTCTCTACTTCTTCCATGTCAAAATTTGTTGCCCCAAAAGCTATATTTTCTGCTATTGTGCCCGAGAATAAATTAGTTTCCTGGGGGACAATTCCTATTTGTTGTCTCAGACTTTTTAGGGTTACATCTTTAATGTTTATCCCATCAATTAATATCTCCCCTTCGTCTACATCATAAAACCGGGGCAAAAGATTTACTAGTGTACTTTTTCCTGCCCCAGATGCCCCTACTAGGGCGATTATTTCTCCTTTTTTTGCGGTAATGTTAATATCTTCTAATACTTTTTTCCCGGGCGAGTAGCTGAAGGATACATGGCGATATTCCACATTCCCTTCTATATTCTCTAGTTCAATTGCTCCTGGTTTTTCTACAATTAACGGCTTTATTTGCAGCAATTCAAATACTCTTTCTACTGAGGCTTCTCCTTGTTTAAATTCATTATAATTGCTGGTAGTTATGGCAATGGGATCTATTAGCAAAGCCACGGCGGTAAGATAGCTGATAAAATCGGCCCCAGTCATGTTGTTTAGAGAAATCTGCCAGCCGCCGAGAAAAAAGAGGAAAATTATACTCATCGCTTCTAGAAATCCCACTACCACATATTGAAGGGCCCTATTTTTTTCTGCAGCGAGTTTGGCCTTTCTAGTCTTCTCTGCCTCAAGACGGAAGCGTTGTATTTCGTATTCTTCTGCCGCGAAGGCCTGTACTAATCTAATACCGGAAATGACTTCGGTGAGGAGGGAGGATAAATTAGAAACCCTATTTTGACTTTTTCTGGTTAATTCTAACAGTTTATTTCCAAACCAGGTAATTAAAAGTGCCATTAATGGGGCGATGGTGAGGGTAGCAATAGTAAGTTGCCAGTTAACAAAAAACATATAGGCGATGACGACAATCAGCTGTAAGATGCTGGGGATAAATTGATGGAAAATCTTGTTAATTACCTCACCAATTCTGTCTACGTCTTCAGTTAAACGGTAGGCTAAGTCGCCGGTTTTAGCTAATTGGAAATAGTTTAAACTAAGGGTCTGTAAATGGGCATAAACTAGTATACGTAAGTCGAAGGCAATTTGAAGGGCAGCCTTTGCCATAAAAGTATCTTGCCCATATTGAGTAAACCCCCTGACGAGGAAGACGACAGCTGACAATCCTGCCAGGGAAATAATAGAATCCAAGTCTCCCCTTCCCACATACTCTGCCATTTTTCCTGCCAACCAGGCCATAATAGGCCAGAAGGTGGTAAAACCAATAGTACAGGCAAAGGCGATGGCAATAGTTTTTGCTTCTTTGAGGATATGGGGGATGAGTAACCGATAGCTGGATTGGGATAGCAATTTCAAACCTGTCTAAGTGGGGGATGAGTAAGTAGTAGCCGACGTGTTGTTAATTTTAACAGGCTAAGAGGCCATTCTTTGAGCTTTTTGTTTTCTCTCTTTAAGGTAAGCGAAGAATTCTTTGGCTTCTCTCAGTCGTCTCTTAAACATTTGGGTGTCACTGAGCATTTCGGCAACAATAGGGATTATAGCTTGTGGGCGGAAGTAGAAACGACGATACATTCTGGCAACTGCTTCTTCGATTTGGGCGGCAGACAGGTGGGGGTAGGAGAGGGGAGACAGTTGAATGCCGGAGTCGGCTACTAGTTGGCTGTCGGTAAGCCAGTTGTTTTCTAGGGCCTGTTGGTATAATTCTGTACCGGGATAGGGTGCGGCAATGGATACTTGGATGGTATGGGGATTAATTTCACAGGCGAATCTAATAGTATCTTCGATGGTTTCTTGAGTTTCATTGGGTAGGCCTATTATAAAGGTGCCATGGACTTTGATGCCCAGTTTACGACAAGATTCCATGAATTTACGGGCTACTTCTAGTTTTATGCCTTTTTTGATGCCGTCAAGGATTTTTTGGTTACCGGATTCAAATCCTACTAGTAGTAGTCTTAGGCCGTTTTCCTTGAGTTTTTTGAGGGTGTCATAATCCAGGTTAGCGCGGGCGTTACAACTCCAGGTAAGCTTAAGTCGTTTCATATGTTCACTAATAGCAATAGCCCTCTCCTTGTTGATGGTAAAGGTATCGTCGTCAAACATGTATTCTCTAACTCTATCCCCGAAAAGACTTTTAGCTATTTCCATTTCTTTGCCCACTGCTTCTGGGGATTTGGCGCGGTAGACGTGTCCACCAATGGTTTGTGGCCATAAACAGAAGGTGCATTTAGCAGGACAACCTCTACCAGTATAAAAGGAGATGTAGGGGTGTAAGAGGTAGCCGATGAAATACTTGTTGATGTCGAGATTTTCTGCATAGACGGGGAAGACACTGGGGAGGGAATCCCAATCTTGGATTAATTCTCTTTCGGGGTTATGGATGATATTGCCGTGTTTGTCACGATAACTCAAGCCTCTAATTTCAGAGAAGTCTTTGCCTTCTGCCAATTCCTTACAGGTGAAGTCGAATTCATTTCTACAGACGAAGTCTAAAACGGGATAGTCTCGGAGGGTTTTTTCTGGTAAAACTGCCACATGGGCACCTACAAATCCCACTTGGGTGTCTGGATTTTGGGCTTTGATGGCGGCGGCGCATTTAGCATCATTGGCTAGAGTGGGGGTACTAGTATGAATGATTACCAATTCGTAGTCTCTGGCGATGGCTAAAACGTCTTCCAGGGTTTGTCCATGGGGTGGGGCATCTACCAGACGGCTGCCCTTGACCAAAGCTGCTGGTTGTGCTAGCCAAGTGGGATACCAAAAGGAGGTAATTTCTCTTTTAGCCTGGTATCTGGCACCGGCGCCTCCGTCAAAACCGTCGAAGGAGGGGGGATTAAGGAATAGGGTTTTTTTCATCATTCACTCCCACAACCACAATTTTTCCCTATCATTGTACTATTTGCCTTCTCTCCAATCCCCGTCTGTCGGGATTACATTGCCCCATACTCTGAAAGGAATGTAACAAAAGTTTACAATAATTTCTCATAGAGGAAGCAGTTTTAAGGGAAAATAATTAGGGTGTAATCAAGACCTGGAAAATAGGCAAATATAAGGGTTTGAGGGATATGTTGAAAAAAAGAGTTTTCATTTTTCTGATGGGGATTCTCTTGGCATGGCAATCCTTTGTGGGAGAGGCAAACGCGCTGAAGTTGAGTGAAAAGGTGCGGACAATTCCCTTAAATGAGGAGGGGGATATGATCACCCTTTCCAACCAGGAGGTAGCCAAGGGGGCAGCCCTTTTTAAGGATAACTGTGCCCAGTGTCATATTCAGGGGAAAACCAAGACTAATCCCAACGTGACACTTAGTAAACAGGCTTTAGCCAATGCCCTCCCTGCCAGGGACAATTTGTTGGGCTTGATGGATTATATCAAACACCCCACCAGCTATGATGGGGAGGAGGATTTATCGTTATTACACATGAATACAGAACGTCCTGATCTATGGCCGGAAATCAGAAATTATACGGAGGATGATATTAAAGCCTTAGCAGGTTATATTTTAGTTCAAGCCAATGCTGATCCCAAGTGGGGCAATCTGTCTCTGATTGACAACTAAAAGGGCTGCCCGTAACCCATATCACAACTGCCGCCCCACACCTTGTTTTTGGGCAACTACCAACGGGTGTGGGTTTAATTTTTGCCAACTGCTATGCCCTTTTCCTAGGGGGGCCATTGTGGAAAAATTGTATAATTGGTACTCGTGGCCTGTTGGCAACTTTCGTCTATGGCCTTTTTTGTGTAATTAGATGCCCCATGTCAAAAGCCAAAATCCTACAGCCGGACTTGGTGTTGGGAGATGTAGTTATTCATATTACCCCTGAGCTACTAAAAAGATACAATCTGAAGGGTTTGATTTTGGACGTGGATGAGACTTTAGTACCCTGGAATGAAACCGACATTTCTCCCCAACTGTTAACTTGGATTGAACAGATACGCCCCCACGTGGCTATTTGGCTTGTCAGTAATAACTTCAGCTACAGACGCATACAGAGGATTGCTAACTATCTAGGGGTGCCCTTCTTGCATGGGGCGGCTAAACCCTCTCGTCGCAAGTTGTTACAGGCTGTCAAGGCTATGAATCTCCCTCTTGATCAGGTTGCTATGGTGGGCGATCGTCTATTTACGGACATTCTGGCTGGTAATCGTTTAGGTTTGTTCACCATTTTAGTGGAGCCCATGGGGGGTAAACAGTTTTCCCTTCGCAATTTTGAGGTTTGGTTGTCCCAGCTTTTGGGCGTCTCTCTTAGCAAACGTTAATAATCCTTTGCATTCCTTCATTTTTTGCTAGACAACTTAAAAATCTAAAAAAAGTATTAAGAAAATGGGGGGTTGGAAAAAAACGTGGCAATATAGGAGTCGAAGATAATATTGGGGTCAGCCGAATAAAGACCCTAAATATAAATCCTGGCTTATATATCTGTAATTCTTTATACGTATAACAGGGGGCATCTCGAGGGGTGCCCCTTAGGGTTTTTGGGGGATGGGAGGTGTAGGAGGAATAATGACAAACAGGGGGAGGATTCGGAAGACGATTGCCGTCGGCTTATCTACGGTTTATCTTTTGCTGACGGCAGCCGCCAGGAGGATGATTGTCCGGAGGGAGGAACAGTTGTATTCTGGCCAACAGCCTTCTTCTACTAGGAGGGTGAGACTGCCACAGTTACGGGCATTGAAATATCTGTACCTAGTAACTACAGGGTTGTAAGGAGGGGTAACGGGGAGGTAGAAGTCTTACATCCGGCAGACTATGCTTTGTTGCGGTGTGTTGCCGAGGGGAGAGGCTATGGCAGGGGGTATTATTGGGAGATTATTGCCTTAATACCTAGGAAGCGAAACCTGACTCTGTTAGAACAAATAAAGAGGGACTTTTCTGGGAAACAGGTGGTTAGTAGCTACCAGAGGGGGGTTTTGTGGGCGTCCATCCGGAGAGGGTTGAGATGCAGGATTTTCTGGAAACCCTAGCAAGACTGGATGTGGGGGTTTTAAGAAGGGGGTTTTAAGATAAAATGGGGCGTTATGGACGTCACTGGGATTAGGGTTGAGGCATTACTGGAGGTAGGGGGGTACTGTAGAGGGTTTGACTGGTGTCTGTGGCTTTGGGTTGAAGGGAGTCCAGTAAATCCCATACTGCTTGGACAAGGCGATCACATCCTTTGCCAGTTACGGCGGAGATGAGGAAAACTGGATTGGTGGTGAAAGACTGGAATTGGGCCAGGATTTCTTGTTGTCTTTCTTCGTCCACACTGTCGATTTTGTTAAGGGCAATGATTTCTGGACGTTCGTCTAAACCTTTGCCATAGGCACGTAATTCTTGACGAACAACCTGATAGTCATGGAGGGGATTGGGGTTATGGATATCTACCAGATGGACTAAAACCTTTGTCCTTTCAATGTGTCTGAGAAAATCATGCCCCAAACCGACTCCACGGGAGGCACCTTCAATCAAACCGGGGATGTCGGCAAATACTGTGCCATCTCCTGTGGGTTTGCGTACTACTCCTAGGTTAGGTACAAGAGTAGTAAAGGGGTAGTCTGCGATTTTAGGACGTGCGGCAGACAGACAGGCGATGAGGGTGGATTTGCCGGCATTGGGCAGTCCTATAATGCCCACCTCTGCTATCAGTTTTAACTCTAAACGGAGACGACGGTATTCTCCCTCCTTCCCTGGCAGGGCATATTCTGGCGCACGATTGCTGTTGCTGAGAAAATGTCTATTCCCCAATCCTCCTTTGCCTCCTTTAGCTGCCACAAAAGTCTGTCCGTCTTCTACCAAGTCCACTAGCAATTCCCCTGTGTCTGCATCGTATACTACTGTACCACAGGGTACTTCTATGATTAAGTCCTTGCCGTCGGCGCCAGTACAGTTGTTGGGGCCTCCTCTTTTGCCGTTTTCGGCGCGAAAATGACGGACATATTTGAAGTCCAACAGGGTTTGTAGTCGATTTACTGCTTTTAGGATTACATCTCCCCCACGGCCGCCATTACCTCCGGAGGGGCCTCCCGCAGGCACATATTTTTCTCTCCTAAAGGCGACAATTCCATCTCCCCCTTTTCCCCCTTGGACTTCGATTTCTACTTGGTCTATGAATTGCATATATGCCTTTATCTTTCTATTTTTTTACAGCCAATATTTATTTTAGCTATTTTCCCATTTTATCGCACCAAGCCATAACCAGTTTTATCTCGTCGTCACTGTAATTTTCCCCCAAAAATTCTCTTAGGATTCGGAGGGATTTACTGCCTAATTTTTCTCTGGCTAGGCGGATTAATTCCTGCTTTTCTCTCCTGACAATTCTGTTTAGGTCTACCGGCTGATTTAGTCTTAACAACTCACATAGATGTTCGACAACAGTAGCTGGTTTTATTCCTCTTTTTCGGGCTATTTGTTGTATATCCAAACCCTGCTGATGAAGTTGTAGGGTTTTCATTTGGCTGGAGGTGGGGAGGGGGATTGGCAGGGCTTCTTTTGGGATTGGCCGGGGGGTTTCTCTTTTAGGGAAATCAGTGGTGAAAATTTTAACTCTTTTGTTGCCCCTTAGTATTTGCCAACTTTCTGAATTCAATTTTAGGATGTTATAGCCGTCATTAGTTTTATTTAGAAATCCTTGATAAATTAGTCCTCGTGCCAGATGTTCCCATTGGATTCTGCTAATATCTCTGCCGATGCCGTAGGTGGGGAGCAAATGATGGCCGTATTGGTAGATTTTTTTTGTCTGCTCGCCTCTCAGAATGTTAATAATATGTGTAATTCCAAATCTTTCACCGGTGCGGGCAACACAGGAGAGAAATTTTTGGGCTTCAACAGTCCAGTCTTCTAAATTTTTTGGGGTTAAACAGTTGTCACAGGCTCCACAATTACCTCTAAATTTTTCCCCAAAATATTCTAGTTGAACGGTGCGACGACAGTAGGGGGTTTCTACATATTCTTTTACTTTAAGGAACTGTTGTATGGCCAATTTTTGTTCCTTTAAGGTGTTTTTTTGTCTAATAAAATGCCTAATTTTGTGTTCATCTTGAGGGCTGTATAGGAGGATACAAGTAGCGGGATTACCATCTCTGCCAGCCCTTCCGGATTCCTGATAATAGCTTTCTAGATTTCTGGGCAAATCGTGGTGGATGACAAAACGGACATTTGGCTTGTTAATTCCCATGCCGAAGGCAACGGTGGCTACGATAATCCTTACCTCGTCTCGTAAAAAACAATGCTGATGATGGGTGCGTATTTCATCACTTAACCCGGCATGATAGGGCACTGCGGGGATGCCGTCTCGCTGGAGACGATAGGCCAAATCCTCGGTGGTTTTCCTAGCAAGACAGTAGATAATACCGGCGCCTTGGAGGGAGTTGACTAGTCGGAAAAGCTGGGGGTATACTGGTCTTTCCTTTGGTATCACCTGATAGTACAGATTAGGACGGTTAAAACTGAAACGGTGTATTATGGGGTTTCGCAGTTGTAACTGACAAATAATATCCTGTTGTACCCGAGGGGTGGCAGTGGCGGTGAGTGCCATAATAGGGGTGTGGGGGTAACGGTGCCGCAGTTGTTGTAGTTGACGGTATTCCTGTCGGAAATCATGTCCCCATTCGGAAATACAGTGGGCTTCATCTATAACAAAGGAGGCGATGGAGACGGAGTTGGCTAAAACATTAAGAAAGCCTTGAAAACTGTTACTGACTAGTCTTTCTGGGGCCAGGTATAACAGTTTACATTTTCCTGATAAGAGGAGTTTTTGTCTGTTTCTGATTTCTTGGGGGGTGAGGGTACTATTGATGTAAGTGGCATTTATGCCCTTTTCTTGCAGGGATAGGACTTGGTCTTGCATTAGGGAGATGAGGGGGGAGACGACAATAGTAACACCTGGCCTAAGGAGTGCGGGCAACTGAAAGCAGAGGGATTTGCCGCCGCCAGTGGGCATTATTACCAATAAGTCTCGGTTAGTGAGGGCATCGGCGATGATTTTCTCTTGGCCTTCTCTAAAGCTGTCGTAGCCGAAGTATTTTTTCAGGGCTTGTAGTAGATATGTCATTTCTTTTTCTGGTGTTACTTCCCGTTATTGATAAGTATTTTAAATAATTACTATAGTCTTGATTTTTTTCTATTTTTTGGCCTTCGTCTTCTGAAACCCTTATCTCATCAGCACTATAAATATTTCAAATGTGAAATTAAGCCAGGTTAGGGCGATTTTATATTATAAGTTTTTATTATATAAATTAGGAGAAAGAATGTCATTTTTAATATGTATAGAATATTGGGCATTTATGCTCTAGTATTCTAAATAGACTTACTGGAATAGTAAGGGGTATTAGCTTATAGTTCATAAACTGTACATCAAAGGGAAAGGAAAATATGGCAACCTACAAAGTAACTCTAATCACTCCCGATGGGGAACACACCATTGACGTAGCGGACGACCAATACATTTTGGATGCGGCGGAGGAACAAGGCATCGACCTTCCCTATTCCTGCCGCGCTGGGGCTTGTTCTACCTGTGCTGGTAAGCTGATTGAGGGAAGCGTGGATCAGTCTGACCAGTCCTTCTTAGACGATGAGCAAATCAGGGCTGGTTATGTTTTGACTTGCGTTGCCTATCCCACTTCTGACTGCAAGATTGAAACCCACAAGGAGGAGGAATTGTACTAAGGGGCTATTTCCGGCAGAGTTATAATACTATTGGGATGGGACCATCCGTCCTCTGCCGGCGGTTGGATTTGCATCTCTTTCTCTCTCTTGTTTTTTACTCCCCTCTGGGGGGTATTATTTTATTGCCTTTGTAGTGCTTAAATCCTGGCAAAGGAAATTGGAACTCAAAAAGGGGGATAATAGTCTGACATTAACAAACAGGGAAAGAGGATCAGGCGGCGGCTAGAGGGGTATATACACCTAGCTTATCTGATTCTCTTGCCATAAGCCCCTACGGATTGCGGGGATGTTGTTTTTGTGGCAATATTTCCTTGCAGGCGGGGTTTATTTTCTAATGACACTGCCATGAATAAATGGGTTGAGAGTATGTGGAAAAACAGTTTAGTACGTGGTTTAGCGGTGTTTTTATTAGCCACAGGCAGTGGTGTTGTGCCTTTTGAAAAGGCGGCGACAGCGGTAACTTTTCAGGAAACCGAGGTAAAACAGGAGGATTTCATTGCCGTGGCACAACCCTTTGGGGAAAACAGATACAATTTGCTGGTGATTGAGCAGATTCCCAACAAAAACAGGTGTTGGCGGGAGGTAGGGGAAAACCCGGTAACTGTGGACTTATTGCTGCTAAATTTTGACTTTACTGGCCATTGCCGTCGGAGTACTGATGCCAATGGGTATTCCATCCGCTATGATGGACAGGACTATGGTTTAGATTATATTCTTGCTTTGGTGGAGAGGGATGGGGAGGTAGTGTTAATGGGGTACAACCGTCGTAACCCCTCAGCGCCGCCGATAATGGTGGGCAGCACCAGGGGTATTAGTAACGGCCCCATGAAGATTTTTCTCAATCCTGGCTGGCGTTTTACAAAAAGGACTTATGAGGGGAAGGTGTTAGGGCATGTGTACTTTAGTTTTGACTCTAGTAAAGCCCCTGTGATGGAAAACAATGGCACAGGTACAGAGGCTAACAGCCCCAAAGTCACCGATACCCCACAGGGGGGCAATGAGAGTGGGAAGGGGGAGGTATTGAGGGAAATTGTGGCGCCTCCGGCGGGGGGAGAAAAACCACAAAAAAGAAACCGGAAGGCCTCACGTTTTGAGCGCTTTTCTGAGTACTAGGACTATTTTACTCTTCGGCGGTTTCCTGGACGGCTTCCGGGGGTGCTTCTTCTACTGTTTCAGTGGCGGGGGGTATGGCTTCTTCTGCCTCTGGTGCTACAGTTTCTTCTGACACAGTGGCTTCCCCAGCCGCAGCGGCCAATTGTTTTTCTTTCCACTTCTTGGCCATTTCCTCGGCTTTTTCAAATACCAGTTGCCTATTTCTGAGCATATCTCCTGGTTCAGGCTCTAATTGTTTAGTAGACAGGGAGATACGGCCCCTTTCGGCATCTAGGTCAATGATCATTACTTTAACTTCGTCATTGACATTGAATACGGCCTGAGGGGTTTCGATGTGTTCATGGGAGATTTCGGAGATGTGCAACAGGCCACTGACGCCGCCGATGTCGATGAAGGCCCCATAGGGTTTAATCCCACGGACAGTGCCCACTACCACTTGTCCTACCTCTAGGCCATTCATCTTGCGCTCTACTAGGGCGCGACGGTGGCTGAGGACGAGACGATTGCGCTCCTCGTCTACTTCTAAAAATTTCAAAGGTAGTTCTTGTCCTACCAGGTCTTCTTTGGCGTCTTTGACGCTGATATGAGAACCAGGGATAAAACCCCTCAAACCTTCTACTCTGACCAGGGCGCCGCCGCGGTTGGTAGCAAACACATGGGAGTAAACTGTGGCGTCTTCTTCCTTCAATTGACGGACTCTCTCCCAGGCGCGCATATATTCAATGCGGCGGATAGAAAGAGTCAACTGCCCATCCTCGTTTTCATCGGCCAGGATGAAGAACTCTCTGGTTTCATTGGGTTTTAAGACGTCAGTGGGGGATTCTACCCGGTTAATGGAGAGTTCCTGTAGGGGGATATAAGCGGCAGTTTTGGCACCTATATCAATCAGGGCCCCTTTGGGCTCGATGCTGAAAACTGTGCCCACTACGATTTCTCCTGGGCTGAAACGGTAGTCGTATTGTTCCAAAAGAGCGGCGAACTCTTCACGGGTAAAGCCAATATCTACATTACGGGTTTCTGTTTGATTGACCATAGGCATTTCTACTGTTTGGCTGTGAGTGGCGATAATTTTGATCCCTCCTAAGAAATTGAAAACGACAGGATTGGACGAATTAGGACATGAGATTTACTATTCTATCCCTTCTCGAGCCTTCCAGTGGGGGGGATTTTTTCTCCATTGCAGGAAACCATCCCCTGGCGAGCTGATGGGAGGACCTAGTAGCGCCCCACTTTCCTTCAAAGGGGCACAATTTCTGATTCTGCTCTTATTATACAAAATTCTGATTGTAGCAGACGGGGGGTGAAGAAGGCAATTAGAGATTTTCCGGTATTTTTTGGTTATTTTGGCCGGAAGTTTCTCCTTCGAGGCTATTTTTGTGGTTTTCCTCTTCCATTGTTTTGTTTTCTAATTCTTGAAGCATTGTCACAAAGTCCTCAATGCTGGTAAAATTTTTATAGACGGAGGCGAAGCGGATATAGGCCACCTGGGAGATGTGACTGAGATGGGCGAGGACGAGGTCACCGATTTCCTTGCTGGTGACAACACGGGGGCGTTTTTGTTCTATTTCCCATTCGATTTTTTCCACCACCCTTTCGAGGGTTTCCAGCTTGACTCCTGTTTTTTCACAGGCTCTTACTAGTCCCCTTAGGATTTTAGTACGGTCGAAGGACTCCGTGCTTCCGTCTTTTTTAATTACGGTGATGGGGACGAATTCGATGCGCTCGTAGGTAGTAAAGCGGTAGTGGCAACGTAAACACTCTCTTCTCCGTCTAACACTTCTGCCCTTGTCGGTGGTTCTGGATTCAATAACCCTGGTTTGACTATAATGACAGGAAGGACACTCCATAATCCCATGTAAAATCCCCTAATTCGATTTACCTGGTGTTGGGGGACACCTCCTGGGGGAGGCTTAGCATATTTTTTCCATGTTAGCAAGTATTATTAACATTTTTTTAGATGAAGGGAGAAATAAAATAAAAAGCCCCCCGGGAAGGACAGCCCGGTTTGGGCAGGGGCGGATGGAACAATACTGTTGTAGTTGCTGCCATCAGGGGGCAGTTATCTTTTTTCGATTCTGGGGGGTTCCCGGAATACTACGGCGAAGAACAGAACCGCAAGGGTCATGGCAAAGACTAGGATATAGGCTACTACTTCCATATGTACCTCTCCATGTATAGGGAAAAGAAGGGGAAAGGATAGAAAAGGGGGCACAATTCTATCCTAACCCATTAGATATTCATTTAGGCTTCTACACGGCGGGTGGTCTTGTCGCCCACTTTTTGGAATACACCCCATTCTACCTGTTCTGGGTCTAGATCGGGGTCGATACCGGCAAACACGTCGCGGAAGAGGGTGCGAGCGCCATGCCAGATGTGTCCGAAGAAGAACAGGAGGGCAAAGGTAGCATGGGCGAAGGCGAACCAACCACGGGGACTAGTGCGGAATACCCCATCGGAGTTGAGGGTTTCGGTGTCGAAGCGGAAGGGTTCACCCAATTGGGCTTTGCGGGCGAAACGTTTTACGTCCAGGGGATCAGTGAAGGTCTGGCCGTCCAATTCGCCGCCGTAGAAGGTGACGGTAACCCCTGTTTGTTCGATACTAAGCTGGGATTCAGCACGACGGAAGGGGATGTCAGCACGGACGATGCCGTCTTTGTCTACTAGGACTACAGGGAAGGTTTCAAAGAAGTTGGGCATGCGACGGACTGTCAATTCACGCCCTTCTTTGTCTTTGAATACGGGGTGTCCCAGCCAGGCTTGGGCGATGCCATCTCCTTTATTCATGGGGCCGGTGCGGAAGAGGCCTCCCTTAGCGGGGCTATTGCCGATGTAGTCGTAGAAAGCCAGTTTTTCAGGTATAGAAGACCAAGCCTCGGACAGACTTGCCCCTTGAGCCAGTTTTTCTTCCACCCGACGTTGGATTTCTTGTTGGAAGTAGCCTTGGTCCCACTGATAACGGGTTGGCCCGAACAGCTCTATAGGGGTTGTAGCGCTACCGTACCACATAGTACCAGCAACGACGAAGGCAGCGAAGAAGACTGCGGCGATACTGCTGGAGAGTACGGTTTCGATGTTCCCCATTCTGAGGGCCTTGTAGAGTCTTTCGGGGGGACGGACGCTCAGGTGGAACAGGCCAGCAATGATACCCACGATACCAGCGGCGATGTGGTGGGCGACCACGCCACCGGGGTTAAAGGGGTTAAAGCCTGCTGGGCCCCATTCTGGTGCCACTGGTTCCACATGTCCTGTCAGACCGTAGGGATCGGACACCCACATGCCAGGCCCCCACAAACCGGTGAGGTGGAAGGCGCCAAACCCAAAGCAGAGCAGGCCAGAGAGGAACAGGTGAATGCCGAAGATTTTGGGGAGGTCTAGGGCTGGCTCACCGGTACGGGGATCGAAGAACAGGTCCAAATCCCAGTATACCCAGTGCCAGACTGCGGCCAAAAACAGCAATCCCGACAGGACAATGTGGGCGATGGCCACTCCTTCAAAGGACCAGAAGCCGGGTTCTACTCCCGTTTCGCCAGTTACGCTCCAGCCTCCCCAGGATGCCGTCACCCCCAGACGGGCCATAAAGGGGAGCACAAACATCCCTTGGCGCCACATGGGGTTCAATACTGGGTCGCTGGGGTCAAATACTGCCAATTCGTACAACGCCATGGACCCTGCCCAGCCGGCCACCAGTGCCGTATGCATCAGGTGTACTGCTATCAGGCGTCCCGGGTCGTTAATTACCACTGTATGGACTCGATACCATGGTAGTCCCATCGACTACGCTCCTCCTCTTGTGTTAATTTTCTTTTGTTAAGGGTGGTGGTTTTCCTAGTCTACTACAACCAGGCTCTTGTTATTGGGCCCCTATATTCTTAAATTTTATGTTAAAAATTCTATCTTTTCTTAGAACTTCCCGCAAGGGGGTTTCGGCCCTGAAAAATTCTTTCTTCCCCTTGTTGGAGCCTATCAGCCTTTTTCCTTCTTTGTCAATGTTTTTTAATAAAAGTTTGTCACATCCCCTTTTCAAGGGCACCTCTCCAGTACACCATTCTTATCCCTTCTTCTTATTATTTATTTTCATTTATTTCTTCTTATATTCGCCTATTGCTGTTCTTATGTCATCTTTATTAAATAATAATTTTTATCTATAAAAATTTACCCATGCTCCGCCCTGGCAGTCACCTCTCCTGCCGTCCAACACCTCTATCCTACCACAGCAATTGCGCCTTGGCTATATATATTAAGAAATGTAAAGTAGAAGTCGTAACGGGGGAATGTGGGGTGTCTGGGACAACAGCAGGTAACTAGGGAAAAAGTGAACTGCTCTTATAGGAGATGGAGCTTCATGCTTCACGGCTTAGATGAATCTGGCCGAATTTAACAAATATTACGGCTTATGTTAACAGGCAAATGGCAATTTAGGAGGGAATCCCCGGCAAACTGGCCTTTTGTGCCTTATTGATGTTTATGTAATAAAAATGTATCTAACAATAAGACCTATTTGATTAATATTAGCAGTAAATAGATGAATAAAACACTCCTAACCATCATTTTGCAATACCATATCCCACTTTTCCTTACTAATTTCTCGCTTATTTATATAAAATATTTATCATTAAAAAAATGCCCAGGAGCCCCCCTGGCAGTCTCTCCCTACCTGCCGTCCATAACATCATTCTAGCACAACCGCGCCCCCTTTAGAAGAAAACATCAAGAAATGTAAAGACAAAAAAAGGCCATCCTCCGCTGACTGGCCTTGCTCCTAAGGGAGCTTTTATTTTAACTAATTTTCATTTACTATTGCCCCTCGAATCACTAATACCTCAAGTCATACTTCCCTCCTGTAGGTATATATTGAAATTAAATCGCAATTAAATTTATCGCAACCACCACCCTGGTAGTCACTTCTCCTGCCGCCCGTACCCCTGTCATAACATGGAATTGCCGCCGCGGTGGTGAAAATTAACAAATGTAAAGGAGAAAATATAAACGCCATCCCTCATCCCCCAATGTCGCTTCTCTGTCGCCTCCCTGTCACCATCCACCCCCGGCAATTATTTGTTAGAATGGATTTCTGATAAACAGGGAGGTTGTTGGCCCTATTTCTTGCAATTTTTCTTAATTTTATGCCAACTACCAGGGCCATTGGGGAATGACAAGCCTCATGTAGACTTTGTTTCCAGGTTTCAAAGACTTCCTATTTATACCCCATATACTGCTGATAATTATTATTTTCTGTTTGGGGCAGCAATACTACAATCCCGCCTTAGCCATCCCCTCTAACAGAGGCAGAAACATCCTGTAAGGCTTTGGCTATATCTTCAATCTTTACCGGCTTGGGGAGATAATCATTCATACCGGCTTGTAAACACTCCATCCTATCTTCCTCCATGGCAGAGGCAGTCATGGCTATAATCCAGGGTTGGTGAATTCTGTCTCCCAAGTTGCGAATCTGACGAGTGGCGGTGATGCCGTCTACCCCCGGCATTTGCACATCCATTAACAGGATATCATAGTGGTTTCGTTGTACCATTTCCACTGCCTCATTGCCGTCACCGGCTACGTCTACCTCCGTATAACCCAGTTTCTTCAACATCAGCTTGGTTACTTTTTGGTTGACGGGGTTGTCTTCTACTAACAAAATTTTCATTGACGGTTTACCCTGACTGTCATTGTCTGCCTTTGTTTCTGTGTTAGCGGCGGGGAATAGAAGTGTTTTTAGGCTGTTGTAAACTTGAAACTGTTTTACCGGCTTAGAAATTAAACGAGACTTGCTATCCTTTTGGGAGGGATGTGGTTGATTTCTCAAACTCACAGGGATTAACCATAACAAGTAAAGATTGGGATTGTGTTGTCTGAGAAGGTGGAATAAAGCTTGATGGTCATAGTTTAACAGGGGATGGTCAACTATTACCACGGCAGCCTCCTTTAGCAGAGAGGGGGAGAATTGGCCACTGAGACAGGTTTGAATTTTCAATCCAAGGGATTGTGTTTGGTAAACTAGCATTTCCACCGTGGAGGGGAAATCGGAGATAATCACTGCTGTTTTTTCTTGCAGTGGCGCTAAAGAGGTTAGACTAGTTTTATCTTCCTCTTTGGGGGGGGATACTTTTTCTAGGGGTAAAAGTACTGTAAATTTTGACCCTTTACCTACCTGACTTTCCACTGTGATAACACCCCCCATCAATTCTACCAGTTTTTTGCTAATAGTCAAACCCAAACCAGTGCCACCATGACGACGAGTGGAAGAAGAGTCAACCTGAGTAAAGGCTTCAAAAATCCGTTGCATTTGCTGGGGGGGGATGCCTATACCTGTATCTTCTACGGAGATTTTCACTAATGCTGTTGTATTTCCCTTATCTTCCACCGTGAATCTGACTATTACCTCTCCGGAGGGGGTAAATTTGACACCATTGCTAACCAGGTTTAAGATTACTTGTCTGAGACGGTTGACATCGCCGCGAAACCAACAATGACTTCTGGGATTGGCAATATAAACCAGATTTAGTTTCTTCTTCTCCGCCTCCAATTCGACAGTGGAAATCACAGACTCAATACAGTGGTGGATGTTGAATTCTTCTGACTGTAATTCCACTTTCTGGGATTCTATTTTCACCAAGTCGAGGATGTCTCCGATGATTGTTAGAAGAATATTGCCACTCTGATTGATAGTCTCTACAAAATCTCGTTGTTCGGGGGTAAGATCAGTACTAAGTAACAGTTGTGCCATGCCAATGATACCATTAAGGGGGGTGCGCATTTCATGACTCATGCAGGCGAGGAATTCGGTTTTTGCCTTGCTGGCTGCCTTAGCTTTTTTCTCCGCCTCTATCAATGCCTTGTTTTGTTTTTCCAATAATTCCCTTTGCTGTTTTTCCTGTTGTAAAAGTTTAGCTTGACTAATGGCAATACCCATCTGTTCTGATACTATAGCTAAGAGGGAGATTTCTTCTGTCGTCCAGTCTCGAAACCTATCACACTGATGTAAACCTATAATTCCGTTTACCTCCCCCTTATAGGATGTGCGCACTGCCAACATGGATTTTAATCCAATTTTTTGACAGTATGGTATCATTGGCTTGAGGAGTGGGTCTTCGTAGACATTGTTGCTAACCACCACCCTGTCGGAGGAGACAACGGCATCATAGTGGGGGTTGTTTTGACTTAAGTCTATCAGACAACTAGACATGGGTGGGGTGTTTTCACTACAGGCTTCTGCTTCCAGTTTCAATGGAGGGGAGAGAGAGTTGTCGTAGGTGAATATCTGACAGCGATTAGCCTGGAAGACATTGAGGAGGGTAGTTGCAGCATTTTGAAATAATTGCTCAAAGTCTATACTAAGTCTAATGTCTTCTATTATTCGGCGGAGGAGAATTTCTTGTTTTAGTTGATTCTCAATGAGGGTTTGAGACTTTTCCTTTTCCAACTCGTAACCCACCCATCTTGCCATTAAACGTACTTGTTCTTTGATTGTACTAGTGATTTTTGTCCTTTTGGGGTGAATGGAGAGGAAACAAAGAGTACCGCATGTATTACCAAAAACTTCAACCCTGGCGCCTACATAGGATTCAACACGCAAATGGCGGAGGGGGGTGGAGTAGTTAGACTGGCTGAGGGATTCTATGGCAAAAGGCTCTTTACTTTGGTATGTTATAAAGCATGGGGCATGCTCGTTGGGGATTTTAACTTCACCCTGGAATAACTGTCGGTATTTTTTACTAGACTGCCATGCTTTCACATAACAATAGGCATCGTCTATTTCTGTCAGCATGGCTACATCCATACTGAAAAATCTTCTTCCCAAGGCGAAAATGACTTGTAATTTTTTCTGGAAGTCTAGAAGGGGGGAGGCACAAATTTTGTAGAGACTTCTGATGAATTTTTCCTGTTTTCTGGCTTCTTTTTCCTGCAGCTGTAATTTTTTCTCCGACTCTCTGCGGAGGGTATCGCTTTTGTGGGAGGCAATCAGATTGCTACAGACAGAGACAAAGGGTTGTAGATACTGCACCAGTTTTTCATTATAGCCGCCGGGACGATTGGCAAAACCAGCCATCCCTATTATTCTGCCTTGATGGATAAAGGGTAATCCCATAAAGGTAGAGAGGGGGGGATGTCCTTTGGGGGTGCCTTTTTTGCGCTGGTCAGTGCTATAATCGTTGGAGATGACTGGTTTTCCAGTGAGGATAACTTGTCCGAAGAGGTTGTTGAAGTCAGACATTTCCATTCCTCTTCCCTGTTTTTCATCGTAGAGATGTATAGATTTGCCATTGTTTCGGGAAATGCTGCCTAGGGAGTGTATTTTGAGACGAGGCTTATCTTCCTGGGGAGGGTTATCGTCATTTACCTGTTGGGGGTATTTTAATTCGCCGATAAAACCAAATTCGCTGTCAGTCAACAGGAGTAGTTTTTCCAGCAGACTGTCAAAGAGATTTTGAATGTCTCCATTAGTTATATACTCAGATTGGGCTTTAGAGATTATAGCCAATAGGTCACGATTGCGGGTTAATTCTTCTTCTATTTTCTTCCTGTCGGTGACGTCTTTATAGTAACAGGCGATAATATTCCCTGGGGTTTTTTGCCAGCAGACTTCTACCCAGACTTCTTCTTGGTTTTTTCTTAAGGCTTTAACGTCTCCCCGCCACAAATCCCTTTGCCGAAACAGGGGGAGTATTTCCCTTTGGATTTTTAGTCTTTCGGGGGTGGTATATATTGACAACCAGTGTTTTCCCAGTAATTCTTCCTGTTGATAACCCAGAAGTCGCCTAAAGCTTTTGTTTACGTAGATAAATTTTTCCTCCTTCACTAAGGCAATTCCATCCACATAATTTTCCAGTAGGAATTGACAACATCCTTGCAATTGGGAGTCTAAATGCATTTCTTCATTATTTTTGTTTTCTGTCTTAGGATTATTCCCACCCATCATCGGCTACCACTTCCCAGGAGTTATCTTCTATACGTAGACGCTAATTTTTTGACAGACAATTGCCTGATTGGGCAGACTATTGTTAGTTGGAATCTAAGGTTTCTGAAATAAGACAAACAACCCCCCATCCGAGAATTTCTTGCCTAAGTCATCCATTATTCGAGGTGTTTAGAATTTGATTGTATCATAGTTGCCGGGATGAAGGACATAGATTATGGTTTTAGTTTTTTTATTGATGGACAGTGGGGGGTTAGAATGGTAATAGGGATTAGGGATTGGTAACCAGAAGGCTTATCCCTCTCCTGGATAGGGGGGGTGGTTGGAGATAAGGATTGTATTCATCGGGTGGAGGCTTGTCTTCTGGAGGATGGGGGTAGGGGTTATGTATCATCTGTTGACTAGTATTAAATCCTGAAGGTAGAACTCACATTATAGGGGGTTATCAGAGGTTATCCAATAGGGGGGAGAAATTAGTTGTTTGGCAATAAAAGTTGTGGTAGGCTGTTATGGGGGGACTACCAACCACTAATAGAAGTGGTAGCTTTTGGGGAGTTTGCGGGTTATAGCCTGCCTTATTCTCATAGACTGGTTGACATTCAGCTTCTACTGCATACCCTTTAAGGGGTCTGCTATACTTTTAAATGGTCCTTTACTGAGAAGAAGTCAGCCTTAGGCTGTTTTTGGTTTCGTTGTAGGATACTATAGCATGTTTTAAGCCATTCAGCTGCCACTTATGGAAGTGGTAATCTTCTAACTCAGTTATGATAAAAAGCTTTTCCCAGGATATTGGGAGTTAGTGAGTAAGCAGTGGGGTTACGATGACATAGTGAGAAGGCGAAAATGTAAACGGAGGGATGGAGAATAAACCAACAGCCAAAAACAAACCAAAAATAGGCAAAACCCAAAACAAAGCAACAACAGACCGAAGATAAGCCAACAATAGTCTATAGATAGACAATAGGGGTAGCAATGGGCCAAAGGTAAACCTGAGAGTAGGGAGGGGAGAGACAATTGCCGGAATTTGATTTGATTATACTGTCTAATGGCCCTGGGGAGATAACCACCTGGGTGTTGCCAGTGGTGAAGCGAATTCGCGCCTTAAAGGAGATATGCCAGGAAAAATTGCGTATATCTTTGATTTTATCCCCCTGTCCTCATTCTACCGGGAATGAACACAAAATTGCTCAAGCTTGGCCAGAAATTGATAGGGTGTTGCCGGCTAGGGAGTTTTTCTCCTTTTTGTTATGGGGTAAGACAAGAGAGAATTGGGATTGGCACGAGAGGGGTTTAGTGTTATTCTTGGGGGGGGATCAGTTTTTTGCCTTAGTTATTGCTAAAAGATTGGGGTATAGCAGTCTAGTTTATGCGGAGTGGGAGGCTAGATGGTATCGTCACATTGACCATTTTGCGGCGATGAATCAAAAAGTAGTGGAGAAAATCCCCCCAGCCTTCCGTCACAAGTGTACCATTGTTGGTGACTTGATGGCCGAGACTAGTATTTCAAATCCTCCTTCCCCACCATCGTATAATTGCCGTCATTTTGTCACAATTGGATTGCTTCCCGGTTCAAAGCCTAGTAAACTAGTTCAGGGGGTGCCTTTTCTCATGGCAATAGCAGAATATGTGTGGGAAAGATGGGGGGGGAAAATAGATTTTATAATCCCGGTGGCGCCTACTATCACTCCGGAAATTTTAGGTTTTTATGCCCAAAAAAAACACAATCCTCTGATAGCCAAGTTAGGAAATATCGAAGGGAAATTAGTGGAGGAAAATAGTCAGATTTATCTGCAGACAGATGGTGGGGTAAAGATTAGACTAATAACCCGTTTTCCCTGCTACGAGGAGTTGACTAAATGCCAATTGTGTCTGACTACGGTAGGCGCAAATACTGCACAGTTGGGCGCTTTAACTATTCCCATGATTGTCTTGATTCCCACCTATCAATTAACGGCAATGAAATCTTGGGATGGCTTGCCAGGTTTGTTAGCCAATTTACCTGTTATTGGTGATATTTGGGCAAGAATAGTTAACTGGCTTGTTGTCAAATACACTCTCAAAAACAAGAGGCTTTATGCCTGGCCAAATATTTGGGCGAAGAAAGAAATAGTGCCAGAGTTAATAGGCAATCTGAAGGTGGAAAAGGTGGGGGAGTTAGTGATTGAGATGTTAGAAAATCCGGAGAAATTAGCTGCCATAAAATCAAGTTTAAAACAGGTAAGGGGAGAGGGAGGCGCGGCGGCAAAAATATGCCAGATGGTTGCCAAAATAATCAGGGAAAACTAGCTGCTAAAAATACCACACTTGGCACTATTTAGTAATCAGGAATATGCTGGCGATTTATGATATTTGATGATAAATCAACAAATACTATAGTCACCGGCTTTATTTGGCTGTTGAAACATGGATAAGGAGGGTGGGGGATTTAAATGGGATGTCTAACACACTAAATACATCCCTAAGATATATTTGTTTACAATTAAATTTACGATGGGGTGGCAGAAGACAGGGGTGGTAGACAGAAAGTATTTATAATACAACTATGGTAAGCATCTTGACTAGGTCATATACCAGGCTTATTTTAACCCCTGGAATAGCCATTTTGTACTCTCCTACATGCTATCGCTTTTTTTAGGATGTGTGTTTTCAGGATGTGTATAAGTGAGGCTGGAATTCCAGTTGGCAGCTGATTAAAGGCTTTTATTTGTCCTTTTCCTGTGAATTTCTAGAGTTTTTCCGGTGTATTTACTTAAACTTTCCTTATAGACAATGCCGTTTGCGGCTTAATGGCTTCTTGTGAGTTTCCGGGAGATTCATGAGGTTTTCCCGGGATTGTTTCTCATGAAAAACCACAGTAGGTTTACAGGGAGTGAGGCAGATGAAGCCGGCGACTGTGAATTGGATTTATCTTTGAATTCGCCAAAGCAAGTCTTCTAAATAGGCAGACAATATAAATAATTCGGCAAAGCAAGTCTTCCACACAGAGAGACAGTATGACAAATTCGATAAAGCAAGTATAGTATCCCATAGGGGGAAAGACAATATATAGGGATTCGGCAAAGTAACTATCTCCCATGGGGAAAAGAGAATATAAGCAATAAAAAAATATAAACAATAAACAGTCAGCAATACTATAGAAATCCAATGGGGAAAATGGGTAACCAGATGTCAAAAACAGGGGATAAAATTCTAAATATCATGCCATAAACCAACACATTTGCAAGGAGGTGTCGCCTAGGGGTCAATCCATTAGCTAAAAGCAAGAAAACTACAGATTTTTACGGTTGTCGATAGGTTTCTTAGAGGAGAATACCAGACTATTTTTCCTGTTTGTGACAGAGACAGCGGCAGCAAAAAACGGCAAACATTCGTATTTATAGTGCAAAATTAATAGGGTGGTTTTTCTGGATTTTGGCGGGAAAGTTTGCTGTGGGGAGGGGGAGAGTAGGGAGGTTTGTCATGGAGTATTTGTAAGGGATTTTGGATGCTTTTTTTATTAGGTATATCTGTAGACGCTAGGGGGAGGCTTATCGTTTTAATCCATGGCCTAAAATTGTGGGGAATTTTAGTGTTTTTTTCGAGGGTTTGACGGGGTTTATCATTGACAGGGGTAAACGGGATAAATTACTGTTGCCGGTTTTACTGTACTATCCTTTTAGGTGAGGATAAAATTCATTCTTTTGTATAGTATTGTGCCCATAGATGTTAGAGAAATGATTTTTTTCCAGTGGGGTTATGTCATTTGATTGGGGGTTGTATTAAGCAGGTTTATTCTTGTAACTGTCGTCACAGGAAAAAAATACACCGGCAGGAGAGTATAATGCCAGGATGTATCTTTTTTTGTCTAGTTTACCTGTGTTAGCTCTAATTTATCTGTGTTTCATAGGTGGCGTGGGGAAATAGGGTGTGTTGTCATAGGTTTTTTGTATGCCTGGAAAAAAAGGGGGGAAAGAGAAGTTACAATAGTCCCAAAAACCATAACAGACAACAATAAAGACTAAAAGGGACTAGTAGTCATCATCAGTCATGATAGAACGTATTTTAGAACCAGAAGTGATGGATGACCCCCAGGAGGCGGAAGAATATGACAGCATGGACTTTACAGAAGTTAACACAGACTTTGCCCTGTTAGCCAGCAAGTTGGGGGATAAGGGGTACAAAAAAGTGTTAGACTTGGGGACAGGTACTGCTCGTATTCCAGTCATTTTAGCTTCTCTACGTCCTGGATGGGAAATTGTGGCGGTGGATTTAGCAGCCTCAATGTTGGCGATAGCAGAAAGAAACATCCAGGCGGCAGGCAAGTCTTCTCAAATTACCCTGCAGCTGGCTGATGCCAAGAATCTCCCCTATCCGGATAACAGTTTTGATATTATCATCTCTAACAGTTTAGTACATCACATTCCCAACCCCTTGGACTTGTTTCGGGAAATTAATCGTCTTATTAAGCCTGGTGGTGCTATTCTGATAAGAGACTTAGTGCGTCCAAGTTGTGAGGCGGAGATTGAGAGGATAGTAGCAGAGGCTAATCTGGATTATTCCCCTCGTCAGAAACAGCTGTTTAGAAATTCTCTCCATGCGGCTTTGACAGTGGATGAGGTTAGAGGTATAGCAGAGGCGGTGGGATGGCTTAATGCGGAGATTTATCAGTCTTCTCCTCGCCACTGGACGATAGTTGTATAGTAGAGGCTTAGAATTATAGGCCTGTAGTTGTGTAAATCTGTACTATAGTGGTGGGATATGGTTTATCATAATCTACTGTTTGTGGGTAGGATTGGAGTTTTTGGTAAATAGGGGACAAAAGTAGGATAATGTGGTCAGAAATTTGTGACGCTATAAGTAGAAGTACTCAGGAAGAGTTTAACTTGCGTCATCGGCATTCACTGGGAGGCGGTTGTATCAATCAAGCTTATAGACTGGTGGGGGAGGGAAAAAGCTACTTTGTGAAGGTGAATAATGCCTCTAGCCTAGATATGTTTGTGGCGGAGGCGGAAGGCTTGCGGGAAATCTATGATACTAATACTATTCTAGTGCCGAAGCCTATCTGTTATGGGGTGGCGGGGAATCAGAGTTATCTAGTGTTGGAATATTTGGAGTTAGGGGGAGGCAATAGTCATTCGTGGCAAATGATGGGGAAAAAACTAGCACAACTGCATAAATGCGAGAAAGAGACACGTTTTGGTTGGAAAATGAATAATACTATTGGTTCAACCCCGCAAATCAACGATTGGTGCGATAATTGGGCGGATTTTTTTGCTGAGAAAAGAATTGGCTACCAACTGGAATTGGCCAATGGCAGAGGCGCCAACTTCGACATTGGGAAGATAATTGAGAAGATTAGGGATTGTCTGCGAAATAGACAGCCACACCCTTCGCCTCTCCATGGGGATTTGTGGGGTGGCAATGCCTCTTTTACTAAAGATGGTACGCCTGTAATATTTGATCCTGCTTTCTATTATGGGGACAGGGAGGCGGATATTGCCATGACGGAATTATTTGGGGGTTTCTCGCCGGTTTTCTACCAAGCCTACAATCAGGAATATCCGTTAGATGCTGGCTATCAACAACGGAAGGTGATTTATAATCTGTATCACATCCTCAATCATTTTAATCTTTTTGGGGGTGGCTATCTTTCCCAAGCAAAGTCTATGATTAGCAAAATCATGGCTTTTTGATTTTTCTATTTGTATTCAATTATGTTTACTCTATCTCTTTTAAGGAGGGTAAGCAAGTATTTTGTCTGGCCGATAGCCTGGGGAAACTTTGATATAACACACCAGTAAGCATATATAAAAGCATGTCTATTACTGGTATCAAATTTACGACGAGATAGGAAAATTTTAAAAAAGAGGGCTGGGTATCCTAATAGCAAAAATAGGCTATAATAACTGGAAAAAGGAGCAAGAAATACGGCGAAAAAAGGCAGAAAAAAGCCCCAGAAAAAGCCGCTAAAAAGTTCCTTTTTTTTATAGTTTTCGGGGGGGCGGCCATGAAGGTGAAAACCTTGGGCTACGGCCCAACCGCCACGGACCATTCTCCGCCACCACTGGCTAAAATGATACACAGCGCCATCATGTCTGACCATATCTATGGGGAGGCGCTCAATTTTCCATCCTCTCTGCCGCAAACGAAGGCACATATCTGGCTCTTCCCCACAGATTAGGCTAGAATTGTATCCGTCCACCTGTTTGAGGGCTTCTACACGGATAAGGGCATTGCCGCCGCAGTACAAAGCCTCACCAACGGGGGTATTCCACTCCATGTCCATGAGGAGATTGTATACGGATTTGTGGGGGTACTTCTCCTTAACCCTGCCACAGACTACTGCCAACTGGGGGTTTTCCTGCAGACGGGAAACGGCGGATTCCAACCAGTGGGGCAACAACTCACAGTCTCCGTCGAGGAATTGAATGTACTCCAGGTGGGGGTAGTGTTCCACTAGGTATTTCCACCCAGTATTACGGCCTCGGGCAGCAGTAAAGGGGATGGAACTATCTAGGGGGAGGACGGTATAGCCGAACTTTCGGGCGGTTTCTGGGCTACCATCGGTGGAGCCTGAATCTACATATACTACAGGGACGGTGGGTGGTAACAGTTTTTGGAGGGATTTTAAGCACTCTACTAGCCTTTCTCCCTCATTGCGTCCGATAGTGACTACTCCCAACCGTTCTAGGGGGCCATTGGTCATGGTGTAAGGACAGTTTAGAAAAAACTGAGAATAAGGGGAACTAACTGTAATAAATTTTAACAAAGTGACCATCAGATGCCAAAAGGATTTAATCTAGATGCAATGAGGAGATAAGGAAATTTAGTTTTAAGAAAAGAATCAATGACTATAAAAGCAAGTAGCGGAAGTTATTTAGCCAGGCCGCAATTATTTCAGACGGTGGCTGTATCTACCATCAGTCAAGCGGAACAGCAAGACCGTTTTCTGGATAACAGAGAGTTAGGGGAGTTGGAGACTTATTTCAACTCCGGGATGAAAAGGTTGGCTATTGCAGAGATTCTCAGTAAAAACTCGGAGCTGATAGTGTCCCGGGCGGCCAACCGTATTTTCACGGGGGGGTCTCCCATGTCCTTCTTAGAAAAACCCCCGGCAGAGGAAGAGGAGAAGACACTAGTGGGGGTAGGGGCTGGGGTAGCGGAAGTGCCCAGCGATGTGAAAGCCGCACGCCAAGCGGTGGAAACCTATATTGCGGCGGATAGTACTACTGGGGCTGGTGGCCTTTTGGCTGGGTTTTTCTCTATCTTCACCACCCCCAGTATTGGCCCCATACCGCCTGGATTTCGCCCCATCAACGTTGCCCGCTATGGCCCCGCTAACATGACCAAGTCTTTGCGGGATTTGTCCTGGTTTTTGCGCTACGTAACCTATGCAATTGTAGCCGGAGACCCCAATATTCTGGTGGTCAATACTAGGGGGTTGAAGGAGATTTTGGAAAATGCTTGCTCCGTTGATGCTACAGTAGTAGCTCTAATGGAGATGAGAGTGGCCTGCATGAATTACTTCAGAAATGACCAAGAGGCCAAAGACATTATAAGTCAGTACTTTGAAATCCTGATCAATGAGCTGAAAACCCCCACTCCGGCTAACAAGGTACGTCAAAGCTACTCGCCAGACGTTCAGGGGTTGGAATTACCTCAAAGCTACTACAATGCGGCTGAGCGTCGTCAGAAGTTCGTGATGAAACCTGGCCTGTCTGCCACGGAGAAGGATGCGGTGGTGAAGGCGGCCTATCGTCAGGTGTTTGAGCGGGACATTAGCCGGGCCTATTCTCAGTCTATCTCCTATCTGGAGTCCCAGGTAAAAAATGGGGACATCTCCATGAAGGAGTTTATCCGCCGTCTGGCCAAGTCGCCGCTGTATCGTAAACAGTTTTATGAGCCTTACAGCAACTCCCGGGTGGTAGAGTTGGCCTTCCGGCATATATTGGGGCGTGCGCCTTCTTCCAAAGAGGAGTTTCAAAAGTACTTTGCCATCGTCACCCAGGGAGGATTGCCGGCACTGATAGACGCCCTGGTGGACTCTCAGGAGTATTCTGACTACTTTGGGGAGGAGACTGTGCCCTACCTGAGAGGCTTGGGGGTAGAGGCGCAAGAATGTCGCAACTGGGGGATGAAACAGGACTTGTTCAAGTATAGTGCCCCCTTCCGGAAAGTACCTCAGTTCATTACTACCTTTGCCCAGTATGAACGGCCTCTGCCTGATCAACATGTGTACGGCTCAGGGAATGATCCTTTAGAAATCCAATTTGGTGCCATCTTCCCCAAGGAAACCCGCAATCCCAGCAGTAGTCCTGCCCCCTTCGGCAAAGACACCAGGAGAATTCTCATCCACCGTGGCCCTGCTATCAACAATCAAAACTGTAATCCCAAGGCTATAGGCCTCAATCCTGGCTCTCTAGGCGCTAAAGTAGTACGTTTGAACAACGAGCTGCCTGGCAGCAGCAATGGCGCTAGTGTCAAATTCGGGGAAAGCTCCACCCAAGCAGTAATTCGGGCGGCTTACCGTCAAGTCTTTGGCCGAGATGTGTATGAAGGGCAACGTCTGACTGCGGCTGAGAATAAACTGGAAAACGGGGAAATTACCCTGAGAGAGTTTATCCGCCTCCTCGCCAAGTCTGACACCTTCCTCAAAACCTACTGGACTCCTTACTATGTATGTAAGGCGATAGAATACATACACCGACGTCTGTTGGGAAGGCCAACCTATGGGCGGGCGGAAATGAACAAGTATTTTGACATCTGCGCCAAAAAAGGCTTCTATGCCTTCATCGATGCCCTCATAGATAGTGAGGAGTACATCAAGGCTTTTGGGGAGGATACAGTGCCCTACGAGCGCTATCTTACCCCTGCCGGCTACCAAATGCGCATGTTGAGGGTGGGCACCATCCGTGAGGACATTGGCCAAAGGGTAGAAAAAGAAGAAACCCCAAGATTCATCGAGTTGGGGCAAGTGAAGGAATTGCGCACTGAACCGGATATTAAGGCTCGCATCAGTCAGGGGGTAAGCGCCAAACGTCAACAAACCAAGATATTCAAGCTGACTACCACCGCTGACAAGGTGGCGTTGAAGAATGTGATCGGTGCCGCCTATCGTCAGATTTTTGAGCGGGATATTGAGCCCTACGTTGTTAACACCTACTTTACCAACCTGGAAAGCAAACTGGCCAACGGGGAAATCACCGTCAAGGAGTTTATCCTGGGCTTGGGATGCTCCGAGTTGTACATCAAGGAATTCTATACCCCTTATCCCAATACCAAGGTAATCGAACTGGGCACCAAACACTTCCTTGGCCGGGCGCCCCTCAACCAAAAGGAAATCCAATACTACAACCAAATCCTGGCTACCAAGGGCATCCGCGCCTTTATCTCCGCCCTCGTCAACAGTATGGAGTATGCCCAACTGTTCGGTGAGGATACGGTGCCCTATCGTCGCTTCCCCACCCTGCCCGCCGCTAACTTCCCCAACACCGAAAAACTCTACAACAAGCTGACCAAGCAGGACAAAGAACTAGTTGTACCTAGTTTTAAACCCGTAGAAAGGGTATCTTTAGTGTAGGGAGCTTAGATATATACACGTAGGGGATAATGGGGATGAGCCAGAGGGCCGTCTCCGTGTCCCCTTTTGATATAATCCATGGCTTGTAGTATTAGGAGAGAGAGGACGCTGGTGAGTGGTATAGACGTAAGAAACTGTCCTAAAAGGGAGTTGGAACAGTGGTTGCAACAGCTGAGTGAGAGGATTATTGGTGGCTATCGGTTGAATAGGGAGGAGGCACTACGGCTGACGGAAATCGAAGGGGAAGACAATATCCTCCTGTTGTGCGAACATGCCGATCGCATCCGGCGGGCTTGTTGCGGCAATGTGGTGGACCTTTGTAGCATAATGAACATCAAGTCGGGCAACTGTTCAGAAAATTGCAGTTTCTGTGCCCAATCTGCCCATCACCCGGGTAAGGATGTCCCTATTTATGGGCTTAAATCCCGTGAGGAAATCCTGGCAGCGGCATTGGCGGCAGAGGCGGCTGGGGCGAGGCGTTTTTGTTTGGTGTCTCAAGGGAGAGGGCCAAAGTATAATAGTCCCAAGAAGAAGGAATTTGAGGAAATACTGGCAGCCGTCAGAGACATTATTGCCCAGACTAGTCTCAAGCCTTGTTGTGCTTTGGGAGAGTTGACTTTAGAACAGGCCAGGGCTCTTAAAGAGGCTGGTGTTACCCGTTATAATCATAACCTGGAGTCCTCTGCCAATTTTTATAAGAATATTGTCACCACCCACACCTGGCAAGATCGAGTGGAAACTGTTAAGAATCTCAAGGCGGTGGGGATTCAAGCCTGCACTGGTGGTATAATTGGCATGGGGGAATCCTGGGAAGACAGGGTGGATTTGGCCTTAGCCCTTAGGGAATTGGAAGTGGAGTCGGTGCCTATTAATTTCCTCAATCCCAGAGAAGGGACGCCTCTAGGTCATCTTCCCAAGTTAAACCCCCTGGAAGCCCTGAAAACCATTGCTATTTTCCGCTTTATCCTCCCTACTCAAATCCTCCGCTATGCTGGGGGAAGAGAGGCGGTGTTGGGGCAATGGCAAAAACAAGGGCTGAAGTCGGGCATTAATGCCATGCTAATTGGCAACTACCTGACTACCCTTGGCCAACCCCCAGAAGAGGATCATGCTATGTTAGCGGAATTGGGGTTGGAAGGAGGGGAAGCACCGGTGAATGTCCGTTAATTGAGTGACTGTCACAAAAAAAAGGCGGGGATTGAAAGAATCCCCCGCTGTTGGTTATCTGATAAACCCGTTGCCTCCTAGACAACAGTGGCCAGTTTCACATCACTGCTATCTAGCAACTGTTGCAATTCTTCTCCGTCTACGGTTTCTTTCTCCATGAGCATCTGGGCCAATTTGTCAAGAATTTCACGGTTTTCTAGGAGAATCTGTTTTGCCCTCTGATAGGCCTTGTCTACCATCTTCTTCACTTCTTCGTCTATAGCTGCTGCTGTAGCATCAGAATAGTCGCGGTCAGAGGCAATTTCCCGGCCCAAAAAGATACTACCATTTTGACGGCCCAGGGCTACAGGCCCCAAACGCTCGCTCATCCCGAAACGGGTGACCATTTGTCGAGCTACTCTGGTAACCTGTTGTAGGTCGTTGGAAGCACCGGTGGTAATTTCCTCCTCGCCGAAGACGATTTCCTCTGCCGCACGGCCACCGAGGGCAACGGTCATTTGGTTTTCTAGATAGGCTCGAGAGTACAAACCGGATTCCATACGGTCTTCACTGGGGGTGAACCAGGTAAGACCACCGGCACGACCACGGGGGATTATACTGATCTTCTGAATGGGGTCATAGTCAGGGAGTAGTGCCCCAACTAGGGCGTGGCCAGCCTCGTGGTAGGCTACTAATTCTTTGCGTTTCTGGCTCATTACCCGGTTTTTCTTCTCTGGCCCGGCCAAAACCCGCTCAATGGCGTCGTTGATTTCATTCATGGTGATTTCCGTCAGATTACGGCGGGCAGCCAGAATAGCAGCCTCGTTGAGGAGGTTAGCCAAGTCGGCACCGGTGAAACCTGGGGTACGGCGGGCAATTTTTTCCAAGTCCACATCGCTGGCCAGACTCTTACCACGGGCATGGACTTTGAGAATTTCGCAACGGCCGGCATAGTCAGGACGATCTACTACGATTTGACGGTCAAAACGTCCTGGACGCAACAGGGCTGGATCTAATACGTCTGGACGGTTGGTAGCGGCTATAACAATTACCCCCGTATTACCCTCGAAACCGTCCATTTCTGTGAGGAGTTGGTTGAGGGTTTGTTCTCTTTCGTCGTTGCCACCACCTAAACCAGCGCCTCTCTGCCTACCTACGGCGTCAATCTCATCGATGAAGACGATACAGGGGGCATTTTGCTTGGCCTGTTCAAACAAATCCCTGACTCTGGAGGCGCCTACCCCCACGAACATTTCCACAAATTCTGAGCCAGAGATGCTAAAGAAGGGGACACCTGCTTCTCCCGCCACAGCTTTAGCCAGGAGAGTTTTACCAGTGCCCGGAGGCCCTACCAACAGTACCCCCTTGGGAATTTTCGCTCCTACTGCCGTAAACCGTTCACCATTTTTCAAGAAGTCCACTACCTCTGCCAATTCCAGTTTGGCCTGGTCTATCCCAGCCACGTCGTTAAAGGTTACCTGGGTTTGGGGCTCCATCTGTACCCTTGCCCGGGATTTGCCAAAATTCATGGCTTGGGAGCCTGGTCCATTGGCTGCTCTACGTAATAATACAAATAAACCTACTAACAACAGGACTGGGAAGAACAGACTACTGAGGGCTCTGAGCCAGAAACTGTCGTCACTTTGGGGTAAAACGGCTATGTCTACCCCGTTTTGGGTGAGGATGTCAATTAGTTCGGGATCTTCTGGTAGGTTTACTAGGTATCTTTGCCCATCCTTGGCGGTAGCAATGGCCTGGGTGCGATCTGCTGTAATGCTTACTCTTTCTACCTTGTCTTGCTGTACTTGTTGGAGAAACTCGCTATACTTCCAAGTGGACTGGCTGCCCTGAGGCCGATCTAAAAAGGCAGTGCCCAGGGCTATTACCACTACCGCTAGAATGGCATACAGTCCGACGTTACGCCATTTTTTGTTATTCCTGTTCACCCTTGTTATAGCCTCCTTTTATCTTTCTGTTTATTTTATCAACAAGCCTTTTTTGCTCTTTGTCCCTATTAATTTCTATGTTAACTTATGTTAAGGAAATTGCAGTTGTTAAAAAGACGGTTTTCCCTACTTCCCCTTCTGGTTTCAGTCTGTTTACTCATAGTCTTAACAGGTCAAAAAGGTTGGTCAAAGGGGGATAGGGTGTCTCTGCCTCCCCTAAAGCCCCATCCCTTGCCTCCTACTCTTGTTTCTTGGCATAGTGACAACCAGGAGGATTATTTTGACCATCTCCAGTCCCATCCGGTGGGGGCTCTAATCTGGTATGATTTTCCCGTAAAGGTGTATCTCCAATCCCCTCCCTTAAACCTCTCTCCCTCGGCGGCTAAAGCCTTCCAACAGTGGGTAGAGGCAGGGAAAAAGGCCATAGCTGCCTGGAATAGTTATATCCCCCTTCAGGAAACAGACAATCCCGAAAAGGCTGACATTCTCATCTACCGTCAACCGCCACCACTGGGGAGGCTGAGGGTAAATCCAGAAACAGGATTATTTGACCTACCTAGGGCAGCTGCGGCTATCACCACCGTACAATTTTACCTGCAAGATTCCCGACTACGGCACAAGATGATTATCCGTGTCAATCCCCATCAGAATCTGGACTACCTGGAAAGCAACATTACCCACGAGTTAGGACATGCCTTGGGTATATGGGGGCACAGTCCCAATCCTGAGGATATAATGTACCATGCCCACACCCGAGACATCCCCACCATTTCCTTCAGGGACATTAACACCCTTAAAAGGGTCTACCAGCAACCTACCCGTTTGGGCTGGAAGTTGCCAGAAAATTCTTCTTAAAGTTGTCTCCTTTAGGAATATACTCTCCCAGGGAAATCCAAAAATCCAATATCCTTTCCCCTAGCCACTGGGGGTAAAAATAGTGGAAGAAGTGTAATCCTCCTGGACATTGATAAATACAGTCTCCTGGTTTAAGATACAACTCCCACTTTTCTATCTCTGTCCATGATACAATTTGATCTCCCCTGCTACCACACACCATCAGCGGCGGCTTTATAGTCTTAACAGGAAAACTACTGTGCCGTTGATACAATGAGTGGGGGGAGAGAGAGTAAACCAGTGCCTTTTGTAACAGTTTCACCAACGACTTTTGATAGTATGGATTTCGATAGCCAAATAAACATCTCCCCACATGGTTAAGAATTGCCTCCTGGGGGCATTTGAAATGGCGTCGTAGCAGGTAATAATATCCCACCCAGTCTATGGCGGGGTTAACGCCTACCCCCAGTATTGTCAGAGATTTCACCTTTTCTGGATACCTGCTAGCATATTGTAGTCCTAAAAAACCACAGGTGCTGTGCCCCACCAGATGCACTGGCTTTTTCAACAATCCCAGATAGTCATCCAACAATTGAATAGCCAACTGGTGGGAGGTGCTTTCGTCTTCTGTTAGCTCATATTCCCAATGAGCCACGTCCATATATTGCGACAAATATTTAATAACTGGCAGATTAAATCTGCTCAGATAGGGGTTAGTGTTGAGCCACACTACTTCTGGCTTCGTACCCATAATCTACCTCTTGGACTTTCTTGTAAAAAAATAGAAAGGAGCAATACCCTACTCTCCCTTTCACCAAAACTATTGCAAAATATTATCATCTTTTTGATTATAAAGAATAACCCAAAAGAAAAATAATTGCAACTGTTTGGGGCAAGTAGAGCATGATGGAGAGGCAAGAGGCTAACCAATCCGGGGCAAGAGAAATATTAACCTCTCCTTAAACCAAAGAGAGTCCAGTTGGGGGACAATGGAAGTAATGACAGTAGGAGAAGACTATGGGCATAGGTATAAATGGTTTTGGTAGGACTAGCCCATTGGCGTTGAGGATGGAGTGGGGAAATCCTCATCTGGAAATGATTATTGACGGCACTAGGTGAAAATTTTGGCCCGGCATGACAATAAGTGGGACTATGATGATGGTTTAGTAGACAGGATGAGTAAGTGGGGAAAATTATGGACAAAAGTGTTAAAAACTACGCCCTACGGGGCGTTGGGAATGTTAGTGTTGTTACACTTCCACAAACTCGGTTTTACCCCAGTACAAATTGCCTTTATATGAGACCTTTGGTATTATCACCAACTTTCTGGGAGGTTGGATAGGGGCTTTTTTTGGCATTCGACTTACCCTTTATGGGGGAATTGGCTTACAAATTTTTGCCCATGTTAGCTGGCTTTAGTGAATACTAACTGGGCAGTAGGATTCCAAGTGGTATATGTGATGACATCCCAAGCCCTTTCCGGCATTGCCAAAGACTTAACCAAAATGAGTTCAAAAAGTGCCGTGCGGCTGGTAGTGCCCAAGGAGGCGGAATCCAGACTGTTGGGGGGCCATCCTCACTGGCTCTAAAAATGCCCTCAAGGGGTTAGGATTCTTCGTAGGTGCCGCCTTACTACAATTTTTCGGCTTCCGCAACGCCCCTGTTGCCGGCTAAGGCAAAGTCAAAGCCAAAATCAAATTCCAACAACTGTTTTCTAAGAGTAAGGCCATTAATATCCTCTCCGCCGCCAGATTTTTCCTCTTTGGCGCCAGGGATGTATGGTTTGTGGTGGGGCTGCCTCTCTTTTTCTACGAAAAGTTACAAGGGAACTTCAGCCAAGTGGGTAGTTACATGGCTTGTTGGGTAATCGGCTATGGTATAGTCCAATCCCTTTCCCCTGCCATTTTAAGACAAAACCAGCCCGGCAATCATTCCTGCGGCCATTGCCCTTGCTTTCATGGCGGGATTACCTGGCCAAATTGTCATCAGCTGGGGGTTGATTGTCTTTGGCATTGTTTTTGCCTTCAATTCTGCTGTACACTCCTATCTAGTCTTAGCTTATACGGAGCATGACCAGGTTACCCTCAATGTTGGTTTTTATTATATGGCCAACTCTGGGGGGCGTTTGCTAGGGACAGTCACCTCTGGTATAATCTATCAGACTTTTGACATACAGGGATGTCTGTGGGTGTCCAGTTTGTTTGTATTGGTTGCCTCCCTCATCTCCCTCTTTTTACCACCGGTTAAGTCACCGGAGAAAGTACAAGGCTAACGATATTGAGGTAGACAGTAGGGGGCATTTTCACAGGAGAAGCTATTAATCATGTTAATCATCTGATACAGACGGCTAAACTTCTTAGATTGCAAATGTAGGACAATGTGAGGCAGGTTTACCTTCTTATCTTTGACCTTTTTAGGCACTCCTCTTTCTATCTTACCACTGAGGAGGAGGTCGCTAAAATGCTCGTTTAACAGTTCAATTTGTTCATCCGTCAACTCATAATTGAGTCTGATTACAAACAAGTCCTTAACGTAGCGACTAGAATGGTATACCCGATAAAACTGTTGGATGATGTCACAGGCAGTCTGGACATTGTCAGTGATATGATACATTCTCAGGTCGTCTTCGTCCACATATCCCCTCCCTAGCAGGTGTTTGTGGAGGTAGTTATGCCACTCATGCCAGTAGTCTCCCCCCGGTTTATCCATGAGGATGAGAGGCACTAGGGGTTGTCTACCCGTTTGACAGAGGGTAATAGTTTCAAAAGCCTCATCCTGGGTGCCAAAGCCGCCTGGGAAAAGCACTATAGCGTCAGTTTCCTTGAGGAAAAATAACTTACGGGTGAAGAAATAACGGAAATTGATGAGTTTAGGATCATCTGCTATAAAGGGATTAGCACTTTGCTCAAAGGGCAATTTGACGTTCAAACCAAAGGAGTAGGAGGAAGTGGCACCTCTGTTACCAGCCTCCATAATACCACCCCCTGCCCCGGTCAACACCATAAACCCCAGTTTGGTAACCTCCCGGGCAAATTCCTGTGCCAACTGGTATTCTGGGGAGTCTACCGGTGCCCTTGCTGAACCAAATATGGTTACTTTCCGAACATCTTTGTAGTTGGAGAAAACCCGGAAGCCCTTTTCCAAGTCTCTGAGGGTACCACTGAGGATTTTCCATTCCAGGCGGTCGATTTCATCCCTTTCAATAATCTTGACAATAACCTTCAGACTGCGTTTCAACCACTTATTGTGTCGGGAGGAAGGGATAGTTTTTAGTAGTTTTTTCAGGCCTTCTTTCAATTCGGAAGAGGTGACGGACAGGGACATCTCATTATAACAAATTTTGGGGGAAACAATAATCCCACGCAGGGCAAAACGTGGGAGGTATGGATTAGGAGTCGAGATGAAGGACTAAAGATATTTTTCCAGGGTGTTAGAGAGAGTGGTTTTGGGGACAGCCCCTACCACCATATCTATTTTTTGGCCATTTTTGAACACCATCAGGGTAGGGATACTCCGAATCCCATACTGACTGGCGATTTGGGGATTCTCGTCGGTGTTCAACTTTACCACTTTCACCCTTCCCTCATATTGTTGAGCAATTTCTTCCACTACGGGCGCTACCATACGACAAGGTCCACACCATGGCGCCCAAAAGTCCACTAATACTGGTATGTCGCTTTCTAACACTACTTCTTTGAAGTCAGATTCGTTTACCTCTTGAACCAAGGACATCTTTCCTACTTCCCTTAACTAAAACGACCTAGTAGTTTAAATGGTACCAGATTCCAACATACCAGAGACTGAACACCTTGCCGAGGGATTATTACTAGAACTTTACAATAGAGCCAAAAACAGGAATCCGCCCCCGCCAAAGGAGCGGTTTATGGTGTGAGGAGTGAACGGAAACTTTGTCTCCGCCACTTCTATTGTATAATAATCCTAGGGAGATTGGGGGTTTTTTCACTGTTTTTTTTACATTTTTTTAATCTATATCTTCTTGAAATATAAAGTATACAACTAGACAGGTTTTCTAGCCCGAATAACTTGGAGACTACCCCCAGCAAACAGTTGTTTTTCCACGTCGGTGAAACCCGTTGCAGTCAGTTTAGCCGGCAAGTCGGTTTCTAATAGCTGCCAAGCGGTTTCTGTCTCAAACAGCCACATAAAAGTCATAATTCCTGGCAGAAAGAGGGGGTTATGAGGCTTGTGCAAATCGATGAAGGTGAATAAGCCGCCTGGTTTCAAAACGCGGTACACTTCTTGGAAGACTTCCTCCAACTCTACAGTTGTCATTTCGTGTAGAGCCACGCTAGTATGTACTAAGTCAAATTCCCCATCGGCAAAGGGGATTTTTTGGGCGGCAGCCACCACGTATTTGGCCTGGGTTACATTTTTTTTGGCTTTTTCTATAGCATGAGGGGAAATATCCAAACCGATGACATTGTCGCTGTATTGTACCAGGAATTTAGTAGTTTGCCCGGCGCCGCAACAGAGGTCTAAAATTTTAGTATCCTTATTTATATTTAGGTGCCTCAGTGCCAATTGACGGAATTTTTTCTCTCCTCCCACTGGCAAAGCGGCCAACTTGGAAATGGTATCATATAACCACTGGTATTTATAACTAAGAGGCCGTAAAAAGGTAGCCATAATTCCAATTTTTCCTCTAAATAATATCAGTATACTAGCACATTCCAAAACATCTGAATTCGTGTCCCATTTTTGCCGGGCGAAGGGCAAATACTACTGCCTGCTATCACCATTTCATCTCCTCTGTTTCTTTGTCTAAAACTCTTTCTACATTTTCATAAATAGCCAAAGATTCTTCCGGGGAATTGCCAATACTAGTTAGGCCCAATTTTCCAAATTCTGATAACGCCCCCATCAGGTGAAAAATGGTGCCCGTTTTGGTGCTACTGTCAAAATGTAAACGATGTTTGGTGATAATGTCCATCAGGTCATTGGGTAATAAACCATGGTATTGTGGTTTTTGAAGATTGTCGGAGGCAATATAGTATTTTGGTCTATTTTCTGGACTATAAAACAGACCGTCTTGATAGTTATAAACTCCATTGGTCAGAAATTTTAGTGTCATAAATGGGTGCGTAGTCCCCCCTTTTCTTAAATTTATTTCTATGGCATATATCTTCATTTTCCCTTGTTTTTTAACTACCAAAAAGTCCACACTAAATCTCTCTATTGCCCCCTTTTTAGCTAGTTGATGTCCAATTTTTAAACCTAGTTCCTGTAGTTGCAGTCTGTATTCATCTCGGGCTGGAAAAAGACAACCTAGATATATCTGCTTATCTTCGCCTCCCAAAATCTGATCATGAGTGGAGAGGATTTCCACCCTGCCATTGGGGGTAATATAACCCTGAACACTAGGGGAATATTTTTCTTCTCCCTCTATAAATTCCTCCACAATAACTCCTAACTCGGGGATACGTTGACTGAAGGTTTCCCAGGTTTCTCCCTCCCCTTGGACTTTTGCTTTATGGATGATTTTTCCTATCAAATATCTCCTCTGGGCCAGGGATATGTTTTGTCTCATCAGATGGGAAATTTCTCTTAAATCCAAAATAGCATTACCCTCTCCAGAGAAACCCTCATTTAGCTTAATAACTACCTGACTTATAACGGGCTTTTTTTCCAACAAAATTGCCATTTCTTCCAGCAGCTTTTCTACGGAAAAAACCAAATCACTCCCCAAAGGATGAGGAATATTACACTCAGCAAAAATTTCCCGGCTTCCTTTCTTTGACCCCCAGTATTTTAACTCGGGACTACAGGCTAATAAAGGGATGCCTAATCTCACAGATAATTCCTGTTCTAAAACCGTAGAATTAAAACATACCATGAAACTTTTATCTGGGCGCAAAAAATTCTTTATTCTTGCTACTAAACGAGGCCTTTCTAAGATTTTTTGGGTTAGGGGTTTTAAAGAATTGTCATAAGTAGACAACAACAAAAGTCTGTCTCGGGCATGGGAAAATGGTATTCCCGGCAGTAATTGTAAGTAATACTCAATAATGATGGGTGAGAGGGGTTGTGCGGTAACATAAATTAGACGGGTTTGAGGATTTCTGAGTCTAATTAGGGAAAACAACAGCCTCTCTTCGTAGTGTAAAAAACCCGCTATTTTTTGCCCTACCCTTTGATCAATACTAAAAGATGGGACGACTAGAATATCCTGATCGTCCTGTTCTAGTATATCACCATCCTCCCAAAAGTCTTTTAACTTATTCTGCAGTTGGGCAAATTTTTCTTTGTCTTCCCCTGTAATCACAACGTTTTTCCTTGAGCCCTACCCTTCCAATATAATATCTGAATCGCCCTAAGGTAGTTTTTTTTGAATTTTGTAAAATATCTTCTTGGGCTGGTGAGAATAACTAAATATTTCTTAACAAACAAGGGAAAAATTATTGTCTGGATTAGTCTGAAGAAGCGAGAAGATGATGTTGAATCCAAATAGTACCCTTTTGTTCTGCTAAAATGGCACTGGTATAATGGGTTTCCTCCCTCACAATCTCCCCCATCTTGTTGACTATTCTGAAGGCCCACTGAAACTGCTGGTTGTAACCTACAATAAGAAGATTAGAGCCTATATGAGTTACAGTGGCAATCTTTTCGTATTGTAGTTTCTCCATAAGAGCCTTGGTTTTAGAATGTATCAGTGGCAAGGATAACAAAAAAACCGTCAAGTTATCCTAACAATCCCTTGGGCAGTGGCGCCAAAAAATATTGGCTTTGCTACTATTGAGAATGGGTCGATGGATTGGGACAGATTGCCGGAACAAAAAATCCCACCTCGACTCGGCGGCATTGGCATGGAGAATCCCTTAGCAAGACAAAAAGGAGTATGTATTGATGAATTGTAGCCACATTGAATTCTCTGCCGATAAAACCAGAGTAGACCTACGACAGCTACAACAATTGTACACGGAAACCGCATTTTGGGCCAAAAACCGCAATTTAAGCGACATTGAAACTGCCATCAACAACAGTAATCCCGTGGTTTCCGTGTGGGATGGGGATAGACTAATAGGTTGTGCCAGGGCTACTTCTGATGGTATATATAGGGCTGTTATATGGGATGTGGTGATTCATCCCCAATATCAGGGGTTGGGGTTGGGGAGAAAGCTGGTGGAAACCATAATCAGTCACCCTCTGTTAAGCCGGGTGGAGAGGATTTATTTGATGACAACCTATCAACAGAAATTCTACGAAAAAATAGGTTTTGTCAAGAATCCCACCACCACTATGGTTTTATACAATCACCAGCGACATCCCTCCCCCAGCCAGATAGTCAAACAGTCGCAGCAGACGGAAGAAATAGGCTATAGCCGATAGTCTCCTGTTGATTGACTTTGCTACTTTTGAGGGAAAATCTACCTCCTAACAAGCTTAGGATACAATCCGCCAACAAAAATCTCATTCCTGGCGACAGTTGTGGCAGGCGTTTGTTGAAGTCTCTTAATTCCTCTATGGGGGTGGTTAACAAATCAATATCCTCACAGAGGGGAAAATTTTGTGGGGGGAAGACAATAACAATCTCAACTCCCCCCTCATCTCTACTGGCAGTTACAGAAATCTCCCCCGTTTCACAATAGGCAATAACTGTTTCCAGGAGTAAAAATAGGACGTTTGTCAGTCTTAATCTGTCAGTTTTGACTACCATATTTTCCTTTTCATCCATTACCAACACTAACTTTAGATTGCGATTTTCTGCTTGCAAATTCATGACTTTAACTACATCTTCTAACAACTCCTTTAAATGGACATTTTCTATTTCTAAAGTTAACCTTCCTGCCTCCAATTTGGAAACCTCTACCAGCTGATCAATTATGGCCATCAGGTTTCTGGCATATTGATAGGCCGAGTTAATAAATTCTTTTTCCTCTTGTTCACTCTCACACAAATCATTTATAATCAACTGATGTAGACTTATTAGACTGCTAAGAGGGGAACGAATTTCGTGGGCAATCCTAGCCAGAAAGCCAGCCTTCCAACGACTGTTTTCTATTGCCTCCTGGTAGGCTATTTTGGTTTTTTCCAATTCCGTCTTTAAGTGGTTTGTTTCCTTCATAGACAATGAGGATATGGGTGGGGATTAGTAGGGAGGGGTTTATACTTCTGCTGGGGGTTATAATTATAAACCCGTGCTAAATCAGTGACTGGTAGTTATGAATACACAAACGGAATACAAACAAAAAGTAGACAGTGGCGCGTTGAAAAAGGCCATCAAGACAGCCCAAGACTATCTTTTCTCGTTGCAGAAAGAAGATGGACACTGGTGTGCCTATTTAGAGTCTAATGTTACCATAACAGCGGAGGCTTTGTTACTCTATAAAATCTGGGGTGTGGACTCTCAGAAACCGCTACATAAAATTGAACACTATTTGCGCTCTCAACAGAGAGAACACGGTGGGTGGGAACTGTACTACGGAGATGGGGGAGATTTAAGTACCTCTGTAGAGGCTTATATGGCTTTGAGACTCTTGGGGGTGGATAAAAATGACCCAGCCTTAGTAAAGGCAAGACGGTTTATTCTCAGTAGGGGGGGTATCAGTAAAACCCGTGTTTTTACCAAATTCCATCTAGCCATTATCGGCTGTTATGACTGGCGGGGGATTCCCTCTATTCCTCCTTGGATTATGTTACTACCCCCCAATCCCTTTTTCACCATATATGAAATGTCCAGTTGGGCTAGAAGTAGTACAGTACCTTTGTTAATAGTCTTTGCTAAAAAGCCAGTTTTCCCAGTAGCTCCTGCCATTAATCTAGATGAATTATACACCGAGGGGAAGGAGAATGTCCGCTATCAGTTGCCTCTTCATGGAGACTGGACAGACGTGTTTGTATACTTGGATGGATTGTTTAAACTGGCAGAAGACTTGAATTTGGTACCCTTCTTACAGGAAAGCATCGAGGCGGCAGAAAGATGGATTATTGAAAGGGAAGAGGCAACGGGAGACTGGGGTGGCATTATCCCTGCCATGATAAACTCCCTTTTAGCCTTCAAAACCCTCAACTATCATGTAAATGATCCCATGGTAGCACGGGGACTGCAGGCGGTGGAGAATTTTGCCATTGAAACCCATGATAATTATGTAGTCCAGGCTTGTGTCTCCCCGGTATGGGATACGGCATGGAGTTTGCGGGCTTTGGTAGAATCTGGTATTGAGCCTAATCATCCTCAACTGGTTAAGGGTGGGGAATGGCTGCTGAAAAAGCAAATTCTGGATTATGGCGATTGGGCAGTTAAAAACCCCCATGGGCAACCCGGTGGCTGGGCTTTTGAATATGAAAATCGTTTTTACCCAGATATAGACGACTCGGCAGTGGTGGTGATGACACTCCACCAACTACAGTTGCCACAGGAGGATTTGAAAAGGGAGGCTATTTTGCGTTGTCTCCGTTGGATTGAGAGTATGCAGTCTGACAATTATGGTTGGGCGGCTTTTGACATCAACAATACTGCGGATTGGTTAAACTTGCTGCCTTATGCTGACTTAAAGGCTATGATAGACCCTCCCACCGCCGACATTACTGCTAGAGTGTTAGAAATGGTGGCTACTTGTGGCCTCTCCCTGAATCCTCACAAGTTACAAAAGGCCATTAGTTTTCTCTGTCATCAGCAGGAAAAAGATGGTAGTTGGTTTGGCCGTTGGGGGGTAAACTATATTTATGGTACATCTGGCGCATTATCAGCATTATCTGCCATAGCCCCTCAAACCTGTCAAGAGTCTATTAGGAGGGGGGTGAGGTGGCTGTTGTCTTGTCAGAATGAAGATGGGGGTTGGGGGGAAACCTGCGAAAGCTACAAGAATCCTGCCTTGAAGGGAAAGGGCGAATCTACGGCTTCTCAAACCGCTTGGGCGTTGATAGGCTTAATAGATGCCGGCAAAGCCTTGGGCAAGTGGGAAGAGGAGGCTATCTGTAGGGGGATTAATTTTCTTCTCCACACCCAGACTTCCACCGGCAGCTGGGAGGAAAAATATTTTACTGGTACTGGTTTTCCTCAACACTTTTATATTAGATACCATCTGTACCGTCATTATTTCCCCTTGCTAGCCCTAGGCAGATTCGCTAAAATTCTACAAACCTAATTAATTTTCTTTCTTCTCTTTGTTCCTCTTTTTTCCCCTTTTATAAAGGCCTAAATACCTCATATTTTTCCGTCTTCAAAATTCCAATAACCTCCCTACTACTCTGTTTAGGAGATAATAACTGTCATAGCTATTTAGGAAATATAAAACAAAATGGACCCCAAAATCGAGATAATTGACTTACAAAGCCTGGCAAGTGGAGATTTTCTTCAGTTAAAAGTCTATCGCTTCGTTGGCAACAGTGAGGGGAAGAAGGTTTATATCCAGGCCAATTTACATGGAGCGGAGATAGTGGGCAATGCGGTAATATATGAACTAATTAAGTGTTTTTCTTCCCTCCAGCCGCAGGATATAAATGGTGAGATAATCCTAGTCCCTCTTTGTAATCCTGTGGGGGTAAATCAGCGACATCATTTCTTCTCTACGGGGAGATTTAATCCTCATGACGGGCAAAACTGGAATAGGATTTTCTGGGATTGTTCCTCGGAAATATCTAAGGAAATAGATTCCTTCTTGGAGGAGAATTTTGATTTATCTGAAGCAGAAATTTATAGAATATACAAGGATAAAATAAGGAGGAAGCTGGAGAAAAAGATAGAGGAAGAGGATAGGATTAGGGGCTTGTCTTTCTCGGAGAAATATCGAAATCTCCTCCAGAAATTGTCTGCTTTGGCAGATTATGTAATTGATATCCACAGTTCAAGTGTTTCGGCAATAAGTTATATATACACCTTTAAGGGGAGGGAAAAAAGTGCAGAATATTTCGGATTTGACTATGGGGTTTTAGTGGATGAAATAGAGGGGAAGGCTTTTGACGAGGCGTTTCTAAATCCCTGGTTGAAACTGGAGGAAAAGTTGGCAGAGAAAGGGAAAAAAGTCGTATTTGATGTAGAATCTTGGACACTAGAATTAGGTTCAGGGATGAAAATAGAAGAGGAATCAGTTGAGAGGGGGGTAAGTGGAATAATCAACTATTTAGCTTTTAAAAAAGTACTAAATATACGTCTGTTACCGATAGCAAGAAAAATAAAACTTATCCCTAAAAGCCAAATGAAACACTACTATGCCCCCAAAGGTGGGATTATTCGTAACCGTCTGCCGGCAGGTAGTATAATCAGAAAAGGGGAAACTCTTTATCAACTGGTTAGCTTTGAAAAAAGGGAGGCCATGCCCACTATAACTGAGGTTGTTTCAGTGGATGAGGGCATAGTCTACGACGTGTCTACTAATGACACGGTCAATGAAGGGGAGTACGTTTTAGGTATTTTTGCCCATGAGCAATAGAGAAGAAAATACGGTCTCTAGTATACCGGTGGCGCCAGCAGATTTCAAGTCGGGTTTTGTGGCAATAATAGGGCGCCCGAATGTAGGCAAGTCTACTTTAATGAATAGACTGGTGGGGCAGAAGGTGGCAATAACCTCGCCGGTAGCCCAAACCACCCGCAATCGCCTGAGGGGGATTCTCACCACCGATAAAGCCCAAATTATTTTTGTGGATACTCCTGGTATTCATAAACCCCACCACGAATTGGGGAAGGTGTTGGTGCAAAATGCTATTTCTGCCATCGATAGTGTGGATTTGGTGTTATTTGTGGTGGATGCCTCTCAGCCGGCGGGACCAGGTGATAGATATATTACCGAAATCCTACAGAGAACTAAAACCCAGGTAATCTTGGGGTTAAACAAGATAGACTTGCAGGGGAAAGACTCTGACAGCCTCAATGAGAGTTATAGGCTGTTGTGTGATGGCAAATGGCCAATGGTCAAATTTTCTGCCATTACGGGGGAGGGATTAGACAGGTTACAGGAGGAGTTAATTGCCAGACTGGATTATGGTCCATACTATTATCCTCCAGATTTAGTAACGGATCAACCGGAAAGATTTATAATTGGGGAACTAATTAGGGAGCAGATTCTCCTTCACACCAGGGAGGAAATACCTCATTCTGTGGCTGTTACGGTGGAGAAGATAGAGGAAGGGGAGAAGATTACCAAGATATATGCCTCTATTGCCGTGGAGAGGGATTCTCAAAAGGGGATTATTATTGGACATAAGGGGAATATGCTCAAACAAATAGGTACTGCCGCGCGGGAACAGATACAGGCGCTCATCAGTGGTAAAGTATACTTGGAGCTATTTGTGAAAGTGGAACCTAAGTGGAGACAGTCCAAACAGAGACTGGCAGAGTTTGGCTATCGTCTGGAAGACTGATGGTATTATAAACAAGCCCTACCCCTACCCTCCACCCACAATGGTGACTACTTCTAGTTTATCTCCCTCTTTGATGATGGTTTTTTCCCAGTTTTGACGGTGGAGGATTTCGCCATTGTATTCCACTGCCACTAGACGGGGGTTGTATCCCAAATACTCTAACAAACGAGGCAGGGATAGATTTTCCTGACAGGTTTGGGATTCGCCGTTGACTGTTATAGTTATCATGGGTTACAAACGCGTTCTAGTATTTTCGTTCCTGTGGTTCAAACATGGTGATGACAACGGGCATATATTCTATGGTGACACCGGTGGGGGAGTAGTAGGCAAGGGTGTGTTTTAGGAAATTTTGGTCGTCTCGGAGGGGGAAGTCTTCTCTGTAGTGGGCACCACGACTTTCGCGACGGTGGTAGGCGGAGTGTAAAATGACCTCTCCTACTATGATAATATTTCTGAGCTCCAGGGCTTCTATTAGTTCCTGATTCCAGTAATTCCCCTTGTCGTCCAGATAAATTCTTTCGTATTGCGCCTTGAGATTTTGGATTTCCTGGATGCCTTTTTCTATCAATAGGGCAGTGCGGAAGACACCACAGTATTCTGTCATACAGTCTTGGACTTTTTGCCTGAGTTGGTGGATTCTCATGTCTCCCCGCTGGGCCAGGAGATTCTGAATTAAATCTGTAGCTTTCTGTATGTGTTCCTTTTCTGCTACGGGGGGCATAGTCCTGTGTGCTACATAGTGTGCTATGGCTCTACCCACTCGTCGGCCGTACACCACACATTCTAAGAGGGAGTTGCTGCCCAGACGGTTGGCGCCATGGACGGAAACACAGGCACATTCGCCGGCGGCAAAGAATCCTTCTGTTAACTGGCTGGCATTGGCCCTAACGCGGCCATCGGTGTTGACGGGGATGCCCCCCATGCAGTAGTGGACAGTGGGGCGGACAGGGATAGGTTGGACTGCGGCGTCTATGCCCAACAGACGATGTGCCTCTTCCCAACAAAAGGGGAGTCGACTCATGATTTTTTCTCGCCCCAGGTGGGTCAAATCCAGGTGTACGTAGGGGCCACCACTAGTGCCATCGGGGTTTATGCCTCTGCCGGCGCGGATTTCCATGACAATGGCGCGGGAGGTGATGTCTCGGGGGGCCAATTCCATCTGCTGGGGGGCATAACGGGCCATAAATCGTTCCCCCTCACTGTTACGCAGATAAGCCCCTTCTCCTCTCACTGCCTCGGAGACTAACACTCCCACTGGATATAGGCCTGTAGGATGAAATTGTACAAACTCCATATCTTCCAGGGGTAGTCCTGCCCTAGCCACCATAGCCAAGCCGTCGCCGGTGGAAGCGAAGTCATTGGAGGTGGTGTTGAACACTCTGCCATAGCCTCCCGTGGCAAACATTACTGCCTTGGCTCGTACTACAGCTATTTGGCCGTCGTGGATGTGATACATGACCACCCCATGGATGTCGGGGGTTTTCCCCTGGTTAGCCACAATCAAGTCCAACACATACCATTCTTGGTAGACTTTTACCCCGTAGCGCCGCAGATTGTTGACCAATTCGTGGAGGATGGCATGTCCTGTCTTGTCGGCGGCGTAACAGGTGCGTCTGTAGGAGTGTCCACCAAAGGCTCTCTGGGCGATTCTCCCATCTTCCAGGCGGGAAAACAACACCCCCATGTGTTCCAACTCGATGATGACTTCTGGGGCTTCTTGGGTAAGATAGGCTACGGCGTCTTGATCGGCTAGATAATCGGAGCCTTTTACGGTATCAAAGGCATGGGCTTGCCAACTGTCTTGGGGGTCAACATTTTTGAGGCTGGCGGCGATTCCTCCTTGGGCTGCCACCGAGTGGGATCTGATGGGGTGGGTTTTAGCTATTATAGCTACATCTAGATTACTGTTGACACGCTTTATTTCTAGGGCAGCCCTACATCCTGCTAAGCCTCCCCCCACTATTACCACGTCATGTTCCAACATTTTTTCTTCCCCTTGTGGGAAAAAGGTGGGACAAATCCCACCCTCTCCTCTATGATAATTCTTGTTCAGGTTAAGCCAATAGGCGAGAGGTTATTTTTTCTACTTGGGCTTGTGTTTGGTACAACAGACTGTCGCGACTTTGTTTCATCTGTTCAATTCCTGGCAGCAGGTTGCGCGCCTGAAGGCTCATGTGTACTTGGAGGTGGGCTACATAGTCACTTACGTCTTCTTTGGCGGATTTTTGTAGTTCTAATGGGAGGGATGATGGCAAAATCATAGCTGGCTGCTCTCTGTGGCCTTGTGCTTTTTCAGACTCTATCATTTTCTTTAGTTTCAGTCAAGTTCTATTTATATTTCTTAATTTTTCCCTTTCCTCCTCTCTCTACTGGTTATGCTAACCTTAGAGTAGATTCTAGTTTTCCTGTGTAGCGGTGGTTTCTTTGTGTTTTTTTAATTATCCCCTATGAGCAAATCTTCTTCTCACAAGACGACAATCCACGACATTGATTGGTATGCCGTCGCCTGCAAAATTAGGAGAAAAAATGAGCAATTAAAGAGTAGGATTGCCCAGTTGGAATCCATTATTGCCCAACAAAAAGAGCCAATTGAGGCCGGTGAAACTGGACAACAGCTGAAAAATAGCAATACTCAGCAAAAAATAACCCAACTTACAGAGGAAATAGAGGCACATAAGAGACATATTAGCCAGCTGACGGAGGAAATTGAAAAATTGCAAAAACAGGTGGCATTACTGGAAAGGGAATGTTCCTTTTTACAGGAAAATTGTAATGAAAAAGAGGTACAATTGAGGAGACTAGAACAAGAGAATAGAGAGTTAAAAATTAGACTTCAAAGGCAACAGAGATACGCCATTGAATATAAAACTGCCCTGGAACAACTTGTGGGGAATAATAATGTTTCCCTGGGCAAGAGTTTTGATACTCTAAAAATTAATTCTTGGTCTGCAGACAGGTATCAAGAGGAAAATCCAGAAGAAATTGCTGGCAAAAATAAAACAAAATCCCTGGAATTGCCATTAGATTTCCCCTTAAAAAATCCCCCGGAAACACAGGAGAATCAAGTGGAAAGAGAAGAGAAGAGAAAGCCCGTCCAACTGCCCCGATTCAGCAACCCACAAAAAAATCAATGAGAACAAGGGGAAATTGCATTAGTTTTCCTCGGCGTTGAGGTCCAAACAATAGCCGGCACCGTATACAGTCTTAATATAACGGGGTTTGCGGGGGTCTGGCTCTAATTTGGTGCGTAGGTGACGAATATGTACTCTGATTGTCTCTATGTCGTCATCGGGGTCGTATCCCCATACTTCTTTGAGTATTTCACGGGGAGATACGGTTTGCCCATGACGTTGTAAAAGACAATGGAGTAGTTCAAATTCCAGGTGGGTGAGTTTGACTGTCTTGCCAAACCAGATGGCCTCAAGTCTTTCTGGCACAAGGGTGAGGGGGCCATGACTCAGTATTTCCGCATGTCCTGGGGGATGTGGACTCCTGTCGCTGCGACGTAGAAGTGCCTTTACCCTTGCCAGCATCTCCTCTATTTCAAAGGGCTTGGTAAGGTAATCGTCGGCACCGGCATTGAATCCCTCCACCTTGTCTTGTGTTTGTCCTAGGGCTGTTAACATTAAGACTGGGATATGGGCAGTCCTTTCGTCTCTTCGCAATCTTTGACATACTGTCAGTCCGTCTACCTTTGGTAACATTATGTCTAAAATGATTAAGTCGGGTTGGGTTTGTACTGCTAGTGCCTGTCCTTTAATGCCGTCTTCCGCTTGAATAGGGGTATAGCCAGCCATTTCCAGGTTGATGGATACCAATTCGGTGATAGCTGGATCGTCATCTATTACTAGTATTCGAGACATTATCCGCCCACTGCTGATGGTTAATAGGTTAATTTTTTTTTAGTTTGTCTTACTTTTTTTATTTACAATTATACGCAATATTTCTGATTATGAAGACATTTATTTACCATTTGTAACTAATAATTGAACAACCATCTCCCCACCTTTGTAAAAATGTGGATTAGATAGAGACGATACCACTGTACTGTACTTTTTTTTCCCCACTGCGACGATAGGAAAAAAAGTCAGAGGCATCCTGATAGGTACAATAAGGGGCCATGGCAATTTGGGAGGAATCAATACCTTGTTGTAGAATCTGCTGACAAATAACGGCACTGACGTGTAGTCTTACTTTTCCTGGTAGGGAGTCGGGGTAGGCTAGTTGATTTTCGTAGGCAATTTGGAGAATTTCGGCAGAAGAGGAGCTATTTTTTATAACAGTTTTTAACACCTCAAGAGCCACGTTTTCATCTACTTGATAAACTTTACCATGGATAGCCGGGCCAAGGGCAAAGAGGAGATTTTCTTTTTTACAACCCAAAGATGTCATCAAGGATATGGCTTTAGGCACAATTTCCTTGGCACTACCCCGCCAGCCGGAATGAATCGCCATGACTCTGCCAGTGTCGGGGGAGGCAATTAGTACAGGGGTACAGTCTGCACTGGCACACCATACTGACTGGAGGGGGGATTCGGTGATAATGCCATCCCCCTCTAATTGTGTTTCACAAGAGTCCATCTGGCTGGTAGTAACAATGATATTGCTGTGGATTTGCTTTAGCCAGTAAACCTTGGCTTGGGGGTGGAGGTATTGTACTAGTTGCCGGGGGTGACAGCCTTGAAAATGGGAGGTGAAAAAGCCATGAGGCCATTTGGCCAACAAACTACAAGTCAGATAACGCCCCCTGTCTGTCTGTTGCCACTGCCACAGGGAGGGGTCATTTTGCGGGTGCATTAGCTTATCCTGTTGCTAGTGTGGACAGTTTATATGTTAACAGCCCCCGCGGGGTTACCTTCTTGTCATGACAGGGGGAATTAGAGTTAGCCGCCAGAAGAGTGTAAATGGGCTTCTAGAAACCAAAGATGCTTATCGATAGTGCGAGAGATTTCCGTGTACAAGTCGGCGGTGTCTACATCTTTTAACTCCTCGGTTTTGACAATGGCATCTCGCACATGGGCGGCATAGATGGCATAACGTTCGGCTAGAGCGGCTACATGTTGTAGTCCTTCGGCAATCTCGGAGGGGTATTCTGGGAGGAGGGAATTCTGAGAGGCTATACGGGCGGTGCCTAAGGCCACACCTCCCAAGGCCGTCACCCTTTCCGCCACCATGTCTATATATTCTTCCAATTGCCCTGCCATCTGGTCAAACATTTGATGGAGGGAATAGAAGTTGGTACCCCTCACATTCCAGTGGGCTTGTTTTGTTTGGGTTTTCAAGTCTATGGTAGTGGCTAGAGTTACGTTTAGTATACCTATTACTTTTTCCCTTACTTCCGCACTTAAGTCGATTTTGCTGTCATACAGTTTTGTACTCACTTTTAACCTACTCCTTTTCGTCACTTTCTTCCAATATAGCCTTATTTCTCGCCATAAGAGCCAAAAGAAAATCCCCCCATCTCCAAAATGACCGGAATAGAATAAGATTGTTGAAGGTTATGGGACAGTTTTCTTAGTGTTTTGCAAGAAATTGGAATTAAGTCAACTAATATGAAGATTTTGTTTGTGGCGGCGGAGGCGGCACCGGTAGCCAAGGTGGGTGGCATGGGGGATGTGGTAGGTGCCTTGCCTAAGGTGTTGAGAAGAATGGGGCATGACGTTCGGATTTTCCTTCCCTATTATGGCTTTTTGCCGGAGAAGTTGCAGATTCCCTCCTCACCTATTTGGCGGGGGAAGGCTATGGGGCAAGAGTTTGAGGTGTACCAGACGGTGTTGCCTGACAGTAATGTCCCCCTTTATCTCCTTGGCCATGCGGCTTTTGCTCGTCGTATTATATATGGCGACCACGATGAATACTGGCGTTTTACCTTCTTTGCCAATGGGGCAGCAGAGTTTGTCTGGCATTACTGGCAACCGGATTTAGTACACTGCCACGACTGGCATACTGCTATGATTCCTGTTTGGCTACACCGACACCCCTCGGTAGCCACGGTTTTGACTATTCACAATTTAGCCTATCGTGGGCCCGGCCGGGACATACTCCAACGGATTACATGGTGTCCTGATTACATGCAGGGAGAGAATGCCATGGCGGCTGGTTTGCATTTTGCCCACATTGTCAACACCGTTTCTCCTACCTATGCCTGCCAAATCCAAACTCCCGAGTATGGCGAAGGCCTCCACCATCTTCTATCCTGGATTAAGGGTAAACTAAGGGGTATCGTCAATGGTTTAGATACAGATGTTTACAACCCGGCTACAGACAAGTACATAGAACAGAATTTCTCCATTAAAACCCTGGAAAGGAGGGTGGCCAATAAGCTGAAGTTGCAGGAGGAGTCGGGTTTGGAAGTAAACCGGAATAGGTTTTTGTTGGGGATGGTGTCTCGTTTAGTGGAACAAAAGGGCATTGACTTGGTAATTCAGACTTTAGACCGTTTTTTGACCTATACTGATTCTCAGTTTATCATCTTGGGTACTGGGGAGCGTCGTTATGAATCTCAACTGTGGGAGATTTCTAACCGTTATCCCGGACGTGTTTCGGTACAATTGGTCTACAATGAGGCACTTTCTCGACGGGTTTACAGTGGTATAGATGCTTTCGTCATGCCCTCTCGGTTTGAGCCTTGTGGCATCAGTCAACTCATTGCCATGCGTTATGGTGCAGTGCCCATAGTAAGGAAAACGGGGGGGTTAGCAGACACTGTTTCTTTCTACCATCCCTACAGTGAACGGGGTACTGGTTACCTTTTTGAGCGCTATGACCCCTTAGATTTTTATACTACCATGGTTCGGGCCTATGAGGGTTTTCGCTTTAAGAAAGACTGGCGTAAATTGCAAATTCGCTGTATGAAACAGGATTTTAGTTGGCACAAGTCTGCCCTTCAGTACGTCAGAATGTACAAGGAGGCCATTGACCAGAAAAATGCCCTTTTGCGGCAACAGGACAACCCCTCCTCCCTAGTTGCTATTGCTGGCTAGTGGGTTGCCCCCCTAACAGAGGCGGATTGCTTTCCCTCCTCCTTCCCTGGGGGGGCTAGTTTCGTAGCAGGATTTGTAAACTATGATAATTATATTGGCTGGGAAACAGCCACACCCCGGGGATATCCCCCAGTAAAAGAGGAAACCTTGCCGGGGGATGGAAGGATTATTCTAGTCCTATTTGGTTGGTGCGTCGGTATTGACGATAGGCGGAGAAAAACAAGCCAATTAGGGTAACGGGAATCAACCCCAGTACAATGCCCAACAGTAGAGGTTCAACCATTATATCTAAATGCTTTCCTATCTTTCCGACAGTGATTATACCACAGTAGGACATGCCATGTGTGGACTGGACTCTAAGAATGGATAATGACTGTCAATGGCCCTGGGAAACCATACCATGGTCTGATATACTATATGCGGGGCTCAAATAAGGGACAATAACCGTCCGGGGGGACATTAAAGCCTCTTAGGGGCGATTCTTCATTGTAGCAGTACTGTTCCCGATAATAACGACAGTTACCACAGGATTCTGGGTGTAGTTGTCTTTTGAGGAGACTGTTTTGTTGTAGCAACTCTCTCTGGGATAAGCCGCGGATGACCAATTCTTCCCCCTGCCATCTGGCTTCCACCAAGCCGGTATCAGCAAAATTCTGCCAGCGAGGGTCTCTACTTATCTGTTCTGGTAAGGTTATAGTAATATAGGCCCCCGTTTCGTTTAATTCTCCCTCATAAGTGGTTTGGGGTGTCATTTTCGGTTGAATAAATTGGGCCCCAATAGGTAATTCTACCCTTACCCCTGCTTCTGGAGAGTGAAGTTGGTAACGGTTTTGTAACTCTTCCAGACTGGTTAAATCTGCTAGATAATTGGGGAGGCCGTGGACGAATATGATATGCTGTGGTTTAAGGTTATGTATCAGCTGGGTGGTATTTCTGCCGTCACTGTGCTCTGCTAGAATATAGTCTTCGATTATGACTTTTTCTGGGTCACTTCTCTCCCTTATTTCTCTTATTTCGCCTGCCTGTGATATTTTGGAGTGATAGGGCACTAAAACCAGCCACTTTTGTGGGATTTCCGGATTCTGACAGTACAGTTTTAAATGACTTAGTTTATCCGTTAAGACGATGGAGGGTTTTGTAATTATTTCTTCTCTTTTTCTATCTGCAACCCTCCTCATTCTGGGCTTTATTTTTTCGTCCCAAAAAAGTGGTTGATGTTTGGCAAAATTGCGGACATTTTCAGGAAAATAGTCCAGTAATTCCAAATATAAATCACAGGCAAGAGGAATGTTTCCATCTACCCAAATATCTAAATCTTTGCCGGTGAATTCATGGTGGGAGCGTAATAATTTTAATATCTCTTGGGCTAAACCAAAAGTGGGGAGTGGCAGAATAACGCTAACCCCTGAGTCTATGGCTTGTTTGATTCTAGTCATCAATTGTTTTTCTTGGTGACGGCGGTGGGGATGACGGGCAGTACCATAACTTCCCTCTATAATGAGAACATCTGGATTTAATCCCCTGAGACTATCTAGAGACAAACCCTCCACCAGTTGCAAATGGGAAAGACAAAAATCGCCGGTGTAGAAAATTTTGTACACTCTCCCCCCAGGATGATATTTAAACAAAAAACAACTGGCCCCAGGTAGATGTCCTGCTGGGAATAATTCCACTGTCAAGTCTGATGTCAAGGCTATGGGGTGATGCCACGGCAAGGTTTCTGCTATTGGGGGCAACTGTGGTATTCTCCCTTCTGTTAACCAATTGAGGGGGAGTAGCTTTGCCGTAACCTCGCTGGTGTATATAGGCAAATCTTGATAGCGACGACGTAATTCTAACAGACCACGGGCATGATCCTCATGGGCATGACTACAAAAAACCCAGTCGGCGGGGGGTTGACTAGATACACACAAGGGGGTAATATCAGTAAGACCACAGTCTAATAAGATGCGGTATTTTCCTACCGTCAGTAACAAACAAACCCCCTCGGTGTAATTCCCCACACCAAAGGGATAGCAAGAAAAGGTAATTTCCGAGGTAGAAAAACCCTCCTGCCTTTTACTCATAAGGACATTTGCTCAATGGGCCGTGCCATTACCATCGTAGTACTCTGTGTCGTAGTAGCCGTTTTTAGTACCAAAGAACAGAGCGGATACTACAAAAAGTACTGTGAGTGTCATCATTAGTATTTTAACATCCATGACTAGGCCCCCCTTATTATGGTGGTCTAGTTTGTATATTAAAACATAGTGACGTACATTAAAACATAATGACAAAACTGAAAAAAAAGTTAACAGAGATACGGGAATCCTTACTGTTTTTTTCGGTTTTCTCCCCTTAGAAATTGACGAAAATATGGCAAGCTAAAAATAGAACTAGAAAGTGCAGCCCTAGGATAAATTATCAGAGGGAGGTGTTGGCGGGTATGACATTGGTAAGGTTTGATCCTTTCCAAGAAATAACTGCATTGCATCGTCAAGTCAATCGCCTCCTGGAAGAAATTTATCCTTGGAATGGGCATGAAGACTATTTCTTCACTCCTCCTGCAGAATTGAGGGATAATGGGGAGCAGTTTATTCTCAAATTCTGGATTCCCGGTGTAGACAGGAAAGACTTAGATATTAGTGTCACCCGTGATGGTGTTACTATAAGTGGCCAATACCGTCAAGAAGAAGATAAAGACAGTGACTATTACCTTGCAGAATTCAGTTATGGCAAGTTTGAGCGTCATATAGACTTGCCTGTAGAAATTGAAAATGACAAGGTAACTGCCGAGTATAAAGACGGGGTATTAACCCTTACTCTCCCCAAAGTTGAAGAAGCCAGACACAAAATCGTCAAAATCCATCTCGCTTCAGACGACAAGACTGTAGAAGCTAAGGCTGAAACCGTAACCAATTCTGCTGACAAACAAGGTTGATTTTCTCGCCTTTTGTTGCCGCCTCCTGGGCGGTTTTTTTATTTGGTTATATCTCCAATTGTTAACAAGAATCCTGAATTTTTTTGTAGGGCGTAAAAGTTGGCTTATTGCCGTAATAGGTGGCAAAATTTGCTCTAATCATGACAGGCCAGCAAAAAGAAATAACTGGGGCTAATAGGAAGAAACAGAGAGATTAAAACATGCTAAGATGGAAGAATAAGGGAAAGAGGTAAAGAGGGAAAAATGAAGAAGAAAATAGTTTTAGTAACGGGCGCTACAGGGCGGACAGGCTCACTTGTGGTAAAAAAATTAAGGACGGGAGAATATGGATGGGAAGTAAGGGGGTTTGCTCGCTCTCGTAGTAAGGTAGAGGAAATATTTGGGGATACCAATGGCTTTTTTTACGGAGATATTTTAAACCCACAAGACATAGCAAAGGCATTAGAGGGATGTCAGGCATTGGTGATTTTAACCAGTGCGATTCCCAAAATGGTGAAGCCGGCAATGGGTGATAATCCGCCGCAGTTTGAATTTGAAGAAAGGGGTAGGCCAGAAATAGTAGATTGGCTAGGGCAAAAAAATCAAATCGACGAGGCTGTCCGCGCAAAGGTGGAACATGTTATCCTAGTAAGTTCCATGGGTGGTACTGTCCCTGATCATCCCCTTAATCGTATCGGCAACGGCAATATTTTAGTTTGGAAGAAAAAGGCAGAGAAGTATCTAGTGGCTTCTGGTTTGAACTATACTATAATTAGACCGGGGGGGTTGTTGGATGCCCCAGAGGGAAAAAGGGAGTTGCTAACGGGAAAGAATGACGAGTTTTTGAAGTCTCCACCCCCTGGCGTCTCTCCTTCCATTCCTAGGGGTGACTTGGCCAATGTTATTGTTCAAGCCCTCAATAATCCCTATGCCAGAAATAAGGCCTTTGATTTGATTTCCAAACCCGAGAATTTCCCTGGCGCCGTTGTTACTACTGATTGGTATGCCTTCTTTGCCGCCACTGGCCCCGCTGAGGTGGACTAGGGCTTCTTGCGGCTGGGCTTCTTTAGCTGGGGCTTTTATTTACTCCCTCCACCGGGCTTTTAGGTTTTCTCCTCTCTTGCCTCCCCCTTTTTTCTCTTTTGTTGATAATTTCTTCTTTTTAAAAAACGCCCAGCACAAACGTCTTGGCAGTCTCTACACCTACCGCCCCATCCTTCCATTCTCCCCCCACTCTAACACAAAATAGAAGCGGTTGTCAAGGGGACGGGGGTAGAAAGATTTTGGGATAGCAATGGGATGGCAAATTGTAGTGAAGGGCCAGTTGTTGTATCATGTGGGGAAAGGCAGTAGGTACAGAGGGAGGGAGGAAAAATGGGGCAACGGGAAAGGAAAGGGGTGAGGAGGGGGGTACTGGCAGATTTCCAGATTCTGAATTTTTTTGTGTCTTTTACAGTGGTATTGGCAGTGGGTTTTTGGTATTATGGGGGGGAATCACAGAAAAAGGAGGTGCTAGACAAGAATGCTGGAGGGAGTACAAGGGAGTATGTGACAAAGGGGGGAAATGGAGAGAAAGGGGGTGACAGCCAGGGGATGGTGGCAGGCAATGGCACAGGGGATGACACAAAGGCTATTAGCAGGGAGGGAATGGAAGAGGCAAAGGGAAATGGCATGCCGTCAGAGTATGGGAGGAGGGGGAAGGGGAATACAAATACAACTGAGGAAGGGGAAAGGGAGGGGATTATGACGGAGATGGCTGAGGTGGTTTGTAAAAGTAGCCGTCTTGGCCATTTTGACTTTCCAGAGGTTTCCAGGGAAGAGTTGGTGGAGGTAGGACAATATTATAACAGGAGGGAGTATTTGCACAGGGAGGCGGCTGAGGCTTTTAAGAGAATGAGGGAGGCAGCGAAGGGGGAGGGAGTGGAGTTGGTGCTAATCTCGGGATTTAGAAGCGTAGAGGCGCAAAGGGAGTTGTTTAACAGACAAATACAAAGAAAGGGGGGTGTAGGGGTAGCAGCTTTATGGAGTGCCCCCCCAGGCTATAGTGAACATCATACGGGTTATGCTTTGGATATAGGGGATGGGAAAAGGCCAGAATGGGATTTAAAATTGGATTTTGCTAACAGTGAAGCCTATAGGTGGCTGACAGAGAATGCCTCTAGTTATGGATTTGAACAGTCTTTCCCCGCTAACAATGCCCAGGGGGTAGGTTTTGAGCCTTGGCATTGGCGGTTTGTGGGGAGTGAGGAGGCGAGAAGGGTTTTTACTATCCCTCGGTATTTCGCCCAGATAATTGGAGTATACTATCACTCGGGATTACTACCAACCAATTCGGGTGCGGGGATTCTTTTTTCACTTTGCGAGGATTCGATGGGGAAGGTTTTGGGAAGGGTACGATTTTCTCCTAGGTAGATACCAAGGGAGAGTGCGGTTTTAACCATGAAGCCTTCTGGATCAACAGGAGAGGGACAGATGTTCTCCTGATGACACCATTTTATCATAGGCATTATTTGTTCCAGGGATTTGCTGTCTACGGTGCCATTTTGCCAAATCACCAGTCGGTTATAACACTCTTCTCCAATCAAATCCACCGCTTTGATGGCAAACATGGTGGCTATAATACGGTCGAAGTAGGTGGGTACTCCACATCTTTGTAGGTGTCCAAGGATTGTGGCACGGGTGTCTACCTGGGCAAGACAACGATAGTCCTCTTTATCGGTACAGGAGAGTTGGTGACAACGCTCTTTCAGAAGTGCGGCAAGGGTTTCGGCAATGTGAGGGTCTTTTTTACCATCTAAGCCTCTCACGCCTTCAGCTATGACGATGAGGGCGAATTTCCTTCCGTCTCGTCTCAGTTGGGCAATGTAGTCACATAATCCCTGGAGGGTTTCCTCTGTAAGTTTGGGGGTTAATTCTGGGATGAGGATACAGTCGGCACCACCGGCTATTCCTGAGTGGAGGGAAAGGTGTCCTGCATCTCTCCCCATTACTTGTACTACCATTATTCTCTCGTGACTGGCGGCGGTGAAGGTGAGGTCGTACAAGGCTTGAGTTACAGTGTTACAAGCGGTGTCAAATCCTACTGATCTTTCTGTGAAGGCCACATCGTTGTCGATGGTTTTGGGTATAACTACTAGATTCCAGCCTCCTTTTTTGGCCAAGTCGTAGATTATGTCCAGACTGCCGTCACCACCTATGGCTATAAGGGCGTCCAGTTTTAGTCTTTTATACCCTTCTAGAATATCTTTGATTACCTTTTCATCTCTGGGATTGCCCTTACTTAGAGATCCTAACACACTGCCACTCATGAATTGGAGAATGTCCAACCCCTGTAGTACTCCTGGCAGATCATAACCGTGGGGCTGTATTCTCAATTGTTCTTCTGTTATTTCCCCTCGCACGTAGTCTATAAATCCATCTGTCCCTCTAGGGATGCCGAATACTTCCCATCCTCTTAGGTTTGCATATTTTACCACTGCCCTAATTACTGCATTCAGTCCTGGGCAGTCCCCCCCACTGGTCAATATACCTATTCTCTTCTTCATCTTTTCTCTCCCTGGTCACACTGCTTTTCCTTGCCTTCATTTTATAGGCACATTTTGGTTCATGACTTCTCTCTTTCTTTTTTCTTTTTCTTTTCTCCTTTCTGATATCTTTGTTGCCATCTTTTATTGTTTGTCAAACCGATAACTACCCCATAAATTTTCTAACGTCCCTACCTCCCCTTCCCCCTCCCTCGCCTCCTCTCTCGGAGAAAATTGACAATTATTCTTATTTAAATTATTTTCAGCACAGCAGTTTTGGTGGTCCCTCCGCCCACCGCCACCCTATTCACCTAACCCCAGTATAGCCCCTTTTTCCCCCTTCTGTCCACAAAGAGGGGCCTTACTCTTAAAGTTTTTTGATGGTTCTTAATATATATTCACAAAGAGAGGGAGGGTCAACGCCCATATCGGTATGAGTAGAGGCGGCTTCTAGGGCGGCTTGTTGGTGTAACCAGGCGGCGGCGGCGACGAGAAGGGGGATAGGGGGACAGGTGTGCAGGGAGGCGGGAATGGTGCCAGCTTGAGCGAGAAGGCCGCCAAGAAAGCCACTAAGGACGTCGCCGGAGCCACCTCGGGCTAGGGCGGGGGTGGTGTCTTTAACTAGCCATTGTTGTAAGCCTTGGGCGGAAATGAGGGGTTTGGCGCCTTTGAGGAGGATAATGGTGTTGGTAGTGGCGGCGGCTTGTTGGAGACTTTCTAGTCGGCGGTTGAGGGGGAGATGGGGGAAGAGTCGTTGGAATTCGCCGTCATGGGGGGTAAGAATGGTGTAAGCTGACCTTTGGCGGATGGTTTCCCATAGGTGGGGGTTTTGGGCGATGAGGTTTAAGCCGTCGGCGTCTATTAACAAGGGGATTTGGGCGTTGAGGAAGGAAAGGAGGAGGGAATGGGGGAAGGAGGTGGAGATGCCCATACCAAAGGCAATGGCATTGTAACGGTTAAATTCTAACTCCGGGAGGGATTTGAGGGTACCTTCTTCTGTTTCTGGACAACCGATGACTAAAGCCCAGGGGAAGTGGTTTAAAAGGAGGGGTTTAAGGGAGGCAGGGGTAACAAAGGTGACCATTCCCACCCCACTGGCTTTAACACCATAGCCGGCTAGAATTGCAGCACCAGCGTATTGCCAGGAACCACAAACCAAGAGTAAATGACCTTGTTTATATTTGTGGGTGAGTGGGTGACGAGTGGGAAGGGAGGCTTTGACAAGGGAGGGGGTGACTAGGTGGGGGGTGGAGGAGTCTAGTGGTTGGACTAGGTGGGAGGGGATGCCTATGTCTATCAGGTGCAATTGGCCAGTGTATTCAATGGCGGGGGGAAGGAATAGGCCAATTTTCCACAAGCCCAAACAAAGGGTGTGGGAGGCTTTGACGGCTGTGCCTAAGACTTCGCCGGTGTCGGTGTGGATGCCGGAGGGTAAGTCGATGCTGACAACTGGGAGAAGTTGGCGGTTGAGGGTGTCTATGGCTTGTTTTATATCTCCCTCTATGACTCGAGTCAAGCCGAAGCCAAATAGGGCGTCAACCAAAAAGTCGGAGGAGAATAAGTCTTCTAGGTGGGAGACGAAATGTATCCCCAAGAATTTGGCATACTGCAGATGATGGGCGGTCAAGTCTTTGGACTTGTCTGCTAAAGGGGCATAAATGGAAACATGATAGCCGGAGAGGAATAATTCTCTGGCAATGACTAAACCATCTCCCCCATTGTGCCCACAACCAATAAGAAATCCGACTTTGGGGTGGGTGGAGAGGGGATAAATGTCTTGAATTTTCTGGGCGGCTTTTTGGGCGGCTTTTTCCATGAGGCTAGCAACAGGCATCCCTTGGGCAAAGATTTCCTCTTCTATTTGCCTCATTTGTTGTGCGGTAACCGCCACAGTGGCAATCTCTTCTAGTCTGCCCATGTTTATTGTAATACTGAGGTTTACGATATTGAAATGACCGGGGATTATTGTCCAGTAATAGAGAGGGAATCAACCCAGATACGGGGGGAGACACCGGCAGGGGTAATTTGTGGGGTATCTTCTACAAAGATAATAGATTGGAGGAGTTGGAGGAAGTCGCCGGCAACGGTAGCGGAGTCACAACTGATTTTTTCCCCATTCTTGATAAGCCAACCGTCGAAAGGAAGAGAAAATGAGCCTTGGAGAGGGTTGACACCGGCATGTAGTGCCTGAAGTTCGTCAATGAGGATGACATTGTCGGCGGTATCTAGACTGTATTGAGAGGAGGGTGTTTCGCCAGGCATGACATGGTGGTAATTGGGGCTAATGGTGACTTTGGCGCCTATGTTAGCATGTCCGGTGGGGGTGGCATTCATCCGTTTGGCGGTGACGCTACTGTGGAGGAAGTTGACTAAAACTCCTTTTTCTATTATGGGGAGGTTGCGAGTAGGGGTGCCTTCGCCATCAAAGGTTTCGCCGCTGACGTTGCCCTCATGGAGGGGATTATCGTAAATGGAGATAAGAGGAGAGGCTATTTGTTTGCCTAGAGAGTCAGGGGTGGAAAGACTCTGTTTGTCGAGGATGTTTTGGGCGTTGTAGAGGTTACTGAAGGCGCCTAGTAGACTCAAAAAGGCTTCGGGGGAGAACACCACTGTGTATTTACCAGATTTGACTGGCTGATAGTTGAGGTGACTGATGGTTTTGTCTAAGGCTTCTTGAAAACAGCCTCTGATGTCGAGTTTGGCCATACTGGTAGCCACCTTGTAGGCCCCACCACTACGGGGTTTACGATGGTTGTCTTCCTTGGTGGTGGCATAGAGATAGATGGAAGCATAGGTGCGAGTTTCTTCCCTAAGGGCCCCATCGCTGTTAAGATAGAAACGCTCTATTTTTTGTTCTCCTAGGCCATTATAGGGAACAGCGGCGATAGCGGGGTGGGCGTTTAACAACTCGGTTTCTAGGGATATAAGGGTGGAGATGAGTTGGGAAGGGGGTGTAGGGTGTCCCAATTCTCTGTGAATGGGGGGAAGGGGGGATTTGGCGAGGGGGCTAAAGTCTGGTACATGTTCTGTAACACCATAGTAACTAGCCTGGAGGGCGTTTTGGAGTGCTAATTCTATCCCAGTGGGATGGACATCGGTGGTGGTGGTGACGCCCACTTGTCCTTTTTCATTCCAGACTCTGACGATGATGCTGGATTTTTGGGAGGCTTTTACTTGTTTAGGTTGTCCTTGGAATACTTGGACACTGGTTTGGTCTATACTAGAGCCATAAAGGTCGAATTTGCGGATACCCAGTTTTTGTGCTCTATCCTGGGCGGTGTTAGCAATATCTTCTACTTTAAACATAGGCGGATTATATTTTTTTGTGTTTCGATTGGCCAAGGGGGGTATTAGTCGTGATAGACTACGATTCCAGTTTCTGTTTGAATGGGCAGGATACGGGTGATATTTTTTTGGGCACAATATTTTAAATCTTCTTCTAGACCCAAGTTTAACAGTCTTTGGCCGTGACTGGAGAGTTTAAATAAATCTAGGAGTCTATGCTGCCACTGTTGGTAGAGGGAGATGGCGGCTATTACTTCGTCGTTGCCGACTTTTGCCTTTCCGTTGTGGGGGTTGTCGAGACTGAAGAAACTAGAGGCGATGGCGCCGGCACAAACGGCGTCTTCCAGGGAGTAGCCTCCTTCCCAGCCGGATGCTACCAGCCATACCTTGTGAGGCTGATGTTTTTGTAAATAGTCTACCACTGCCTGGAAGTTGATTATAGCTCCTACTAGTACCACACTTGCCCCCTTGGCTTTTTGTAGTGTCCTTGTGCCATTGGTTGTACTCATAAAAATATGTTTACCGGCGACTACTTCAGGGGTACAATCCAGGGGGGAATTGCCCAAGTCGCAGAAGTCCACTTTTTTGCCTCCTCTTTCTCCCAGGCGGAGTCGGACATTTGGTGGTAGCAATTCGCTTTCTTGGGTTAACAAGTCCATGTCGCCATAGGCTTTTACCGACTGGGCGCCATTGTGTAGGGCGGTAATAATGGTGCTTGTAGCTCGCAGTACATCTATAGCTACCACGCAGTCAGGGTAGCCATTATCTGGTGTTGATTCAGGGGTGTAATAGACAAAGATTTCCACAGCCTACTTAAAATGCTATCATGAACAATGAAAATTTTACCCCAATTTTTCCTCTTTATAGTGACTGACTGTTTCTATTTTGCTTTAGATTGTGCTGATTTTCCCCTCTTTGCTGTTGTCGTTTTTGGGAGCATAAATAAAAACAACTGATGTTCATAGATTATTATTCAGCTGAGGGTTTTATGGGGAGGATTTTGGTATTTTGGATTTTTTCGGGAAGTTCTTACTTTTTTTAAGTACAATAAAATGGCTTTCCGATGGAAGATATTTGCTGCTGAAGATTAGGTAAATAGGGAGGACTAACACGGCAAGAGTGTGACTTGTTTTATTGGGAAAGTGACACTCTAATTCAGGAGACAAAAAAACAATCTCCTTGGGGTTTAGTAAGGGGGAGAGGAGGGGTTAGTGGAGACAAAGGCAAAATGGTGTATAATTACCATGTCCACATGTAAAAAAAAGAAATATGGAGGGTTTGATGGAAGGTTTGTGGATGGGGGGATTGTACATAGCCCAGATAAAGGATCCGGATGTAATTGGCCAGATGGTTTCTGCTTGGCAGAATTTTGTACAATCGGGGCAAATTTGGGCTTTGCTAATTGGGATATTTTTGGGTTACACCTTTGCTTCTTTTACTCGTTTTTAGGTTATAATATAGAAAATTGGTTTTGACAAAAAAAGAGGATAAAAGTGGATAAAAAACAGACCTGGAGTGCCCGTTTTGATTCGCCGCTGAATCCGTTTATAGGGGAATTTAATGCCAGTATTGGCTTTGATATAGAGTTGTTGGAATACGACATAATGGGCTCAATAGCCCACGCAAAAATGTTGGGGAAAACGGGGATTATAAGTGAGGAAGAATCGGAAACATTAGTAAGAGGATTGGAACAGATAAGAGAGGAGTACAAAAGGGGGGAATTCAAACCGGGGGTGGAGGAGGAAGATGTGCATTTGGCGGTGGAGAGGAGGTTAACGGAAATTGTAGGGGAGGTAGGGAAGAAGCTACATACGGCCAGATCAAGAAATGACCAGGTAGGTACAGACATTCGTTTGTACTTGCGGGAGGAGATTGGACAGATTAGGGAGTTGTTGAGAGAGTGGCAAAAGGCGTTATTAAGGCATGCAGAGGAACATGTAGAGACTCTAATCCCGGGTTACACCCATTTACAAAGGGCACAGCCTATTAGTTTGGCCCACCACTTAATGGCATATGTGCACATGGCGCAAAGGGACTGGGAGAGACTGGGGCAGATATACAATCGTACCAATGTTTCGCCCCTGGGGTGTGGGGCATTGGCGGGTACTACTTTTCCTATAGACAGAGATTTTACGGCCAAACAGTTGAATTTTGCCTCTTTGTACGAGAATAGCCTGGATGCGGTGAGTGATCGGGATTTTGCCATTGAGTTTTTGTGTGCGGCTAGCCTGATTATGATGCATTTGAGTCGTATTAGCGAGGAGTTGATTTTATGGGCTTCTCATGAGTTTGGCTTTGTAATTCTAAAGGACAGTTGTGCCACAGGTTCAAGTATAATGCCGCAGAAGAAAAACCCAGATGTGCCGGAGTTGGTGAGGGGGAAGACGGGGAGAGTATTTGGGCATCTTATGGGGTTGCTGACGGTGATGAAAGGATTACCTTTAGCTTACAACAAGGACCTACAGGAGGACAAAGAGGCGATTTTTGATGCGGTAAAGACGGTTAAAGCTTGCTTACGGGCGATGACGATTTTGTTTAATGAGGGTTTAGAGTTTTGTACTGAGAGACTAGAAAGAGCCGTCAATGAAGATTACTCAAATGCTACAGATGTAGCAGATTACCTAGCAGCGAAGGGGGTACCTTTCCGGGAGGCTTACAACCTAGTGGGGAGGATAGTGAAAACCTGTATAGGGGAGGGTAAACTGCTGAAGGACTTATCGGAGGAGGAGTGGAAACAGTTTCATCCTGCCTTTGAAAAGGACATTTATGAGGCAATTTCTCCCAGACGGGTGGTTGCCCGGCGTAACAGTTATGGAGGCACTGGCTTTGAACAGGTGCGTCAGGCCATTGCCCGATTTAAAACCTATCTTGAGGGGGAGGGGGGCTTGGGTTAACTCCTTCGGGTAGCATAGTGGTTGTCACCATAACCGTAGTAGCCGTAGTAGCCGTAGTAGCCGTAGGAAGAGTTGAATTCCTTTTTAAGGCCGTTGACTACCATCCCCAAGACTGTAATATGGGCTACTTGTAGTTCAGTGAGGAGCTGTTGTATTACCGGCCGTAAGGCTTTCCCCATACCTAGGACTAACACCAGGCCGTCGGTGTGGGGGACAATACTCTTAGCATCTGGGAAAAGGGCCAAAGGCGGGGTGTCGTAGATAACAAAATCAAATTGACTGTGCCATTGTGCCATAAGAGAATGCCATTTGTGGGAGGCTAACAGACGGGTGGGGTTAGGGGGGACTGTACCGCTTGTTATTACAAACAGGTTCTCCTGTTGAGGGTCTGGTTTAATAACCTCTTCTACAGATAGGTTGTTGGTGATAAGGTGACTCAGGCCAGTATGATTATCTATCCCTAGCCAGGAGTGGAGGGAAGGGTGACGCATGTCGGTGTCTACTAGGAGGACTTTTTTGCCCAAAAGGGCAGCGGCTTTGGCTAAACCCACGGCGGTGGTACTTTTTCCTTCTCCTGGAGTTGCGGCAGAGATGACAATGCTATTGATGGGCTTATCGGCAGACAGAAGACTGATATTGGTATAGAGGTGACAGTAGTTGTCTAGTGTTAGGTTAAGGGCTTCATGGAAGGTTTGCTGGGAGATTATACCTTTTTTCCTAGCTTTTTTGTGGTTAAAAGAGGCCAAATTTTTGTTGTAGGCAACAGTGGCTAACAGAGGCAGATTGATGGTACTTCTGATTTCCTCAAGACTTCTAAATTTCTTGTCTGAGAATTCCAACAACAGGCCAACTACAAGGGCAAGGAAAACACTGGAAATGATAATCACTGCTAGTTTTAGCTCTTTCTTGGAGGCGTCTTTAATAATGTTTTCGTCGATAGGGGTTAAAACTTGCCAGGGAAACAGGGAGGCATACAGCTGGAATTGTAGATTTTCCATGGTGCTTAGGAGTCTAGTGAGTCTTTGATTGGCTATTTGTGATTCCCTTAGGATTCTGTTGTACTGGATGTTGGTGCTGGAGAAACTGCTAATGTTCCGATTCAGCTTTTCTAACGCCTCTGACAAGCCCCTATCTTTTGCTTGTAGTACTTGAATCTGATTGTTGACATCAAAAAATTGTTGAACCGTTTCTAGCCGGTTTTGGGGGATGGAAACGAGGAAGTCCAAAGACAAATTGGCGGGGGGATTTTTTAGTATTTTGTCTGTTTCTATTTCCAGCAAGAATACTAATTGCTCTTTTTTAAGTTTCAACTCTCTGACTGCGGGATGTTCACTGCCGAGTTTGACTGTTTCTAGGGCTATTTGAGTTTCAGTTTCCCTCAAACGCGAAATCAGTTGAAGATAGTATGGCTGTCTATTCAGAAGGGTTACTACGTCCGCCTGTTCGGGGGTTAACTGTAGTTTGTTTTGTAATTCTCGGGAGAGTTTTTTGAGTCCCTCCAACTCTATTTTTACTTTTTCTCTCTCTCCCTGAATGAAGGCCAACTGTGCTTGAAATGCATTCCCCTGTAGGTTTGGAGTCATTATGCCCCTGTTTTTCTGGAATTTTTCCAACTCAGAGTCCCATCTGGCTACTTCTGCCCTTGCCCTTCTTATTTCTTCTTCTGTGAAGGCTATTTGCCGGCTAAGACTGTCTATATGTTCTTTTCTCTGATATTGGAGATAGCCCTGTACTGTTTGTTGGAGGACGAATAATACTTTTTCCCGAGATTCGTTTCCATAACTGACTTCTAGTATTCTGGTGTCCTTTGCGCCCCGTTTGATTTTGATCGCCTCAGTCAATCCTTCTTTTTTTTTATCTTCCTTGTCGGCGGGGGGAAAAAGGAGAATTTCGGGATACTTAGACTGTATGGATTTTACAATAGGGGCAAGAATGGCAGGACTTCTTAAAACTCTAATCTGACTATCATAGTCCAAGTTGCTCCTGGGACCACCTAATCCCCTGCCGGCAACCACAATCGAACCCTCATTCCTCTGATTAGGGGGTTCCACTAATATTTCCACTTTGCCTTCGTATACGGGGGGTTGGGAGAGAATCCAAACAGAGGGTGGAATAGCCAAGGCCAGGGTTGTAGCCACCATCAGCAGGCTTCTTCTTTTGATTGCCCCGAAAAGGGAGGCCAAATCTATTTCCTCTTCTTCTCCCCCACGGTTGTGGTTAATATAGTTGAAGCCGTTGCCTTCTACTGGCAGAGATTGATTTCGATTGTAGTAGTTGTAATGGTTGTTGTAACTGTTTGAGTACATTTCTCTACTGTGTGTTATTTGTGGTAATAGACATTGTTTTACGGGAGAGGGAGGAGTGAGGGGGTTTATAGAATGGGAAGCCGAATATTATGTAAGGGCTTATATCTGGTAAGTGGTAAGGATTTATAAGGTCCTGTTGTAAGTTTATCAAGAGAAACCGATTTTTGGTAGAATGAGTAATAAGGGAGTATGAAGACTGTTCACTTGCTTTTGGCAGGAATACTCCTACTGACGGGGGGGTGTGGAGGTTATCCTAGAATTTTGAGTTTTCCTTTTTCGGACAACCCCCGCAGTTTTAACACCCGAGGGGCGGAATTAAGTCCTTTTATTGCCGGGCATTATATCACATTTATATCTGACCGCAATGGCTCTCAGGATGTTTACTTGTATGATGCTAAAAACCGTCGGTTGGTTGACTTGCCCGGCTTGAATGCCTTTGACGAGGTGGCTTCTTCTCCCTCTGTGTCTGAGGATGGGCGCTATATTGTCTTTACTGTGGTAGCCCCTGGTAAATCGGGTTTATATTTGTATGATAGAAGTACACAACAAAAACGTCTGTTGATACCTCAGACGGAGAAAGAAATCCGCAACCCCATGATTAGTAGCAAAGGAGATAAAATTACATTTGAAGTAGCTAATAATGGACAGTGGGATGTAGTGGTGACGGACATAAGGGGGAATATAATAGCCCGTTAGGGTTGTTGGAAAAACTCTATTAGACTCTGGACTAGGCCTTCGAGGGTGTATTCTTTGGCTTGTACATCTACTCTGCCCAATACTTCTCGACAGGTGGCGGAGGTTTGGGGGCCGATGGAGGCGATTATGACGGGTTGTAACAAGGATGATATGCTATACTCGGGGTGGTGTTGCAGGGTTTGACTGAGAATCTGATGGAAGTTGCGGACTGTTTTTGAGCTAGCAAAGGTGACAACGTGAATAGTCTTGTTTACAAAGGCCTTCCAGATGGTTTCATCCATTTTGTCCGGGCAAACAGACTGATAGGCGGCTACTTCTACCACTGTTGCCCCTTTTTGAGTTAACTGTTGTACTAATACATCTCTGCCACCGGTTTCCACCCTGGGGAAGAGGATTTGTTTGCCTTGTAATTCTTCGGGGAAATTACTAGCCAGGGAGTCGGCGATGAAGTCGGGGGGGATGAAGTGGGGGGATACTCCGTAGTGGGAGAGAAACTGGGCGGTTTTTTTGCCTACCACTGCTATTTTCAGACGAGGAAACTGCTGGATATTTTTCCCCTTAAAGTCTAGTCTTTGAAAGAAGTATTGTACACCATTGACAGAGGTGAGAATTAACCAGTCAAAGGAATCTAGGTTTTGGATGGCATTGTCCAGGGGTTGCCAACTGGAAGGGGGTATGATTTCCAAGGCTGGCATTTCCAAGACAGTTGCCCCTACTGATTCTAACAGCTGTCGGAATTCGGGGTTGCTGTCTGCGGCACGGGTAATTAAAACCGTTTTGCCACTTAGGGGTTGATTGGGGTTTGTCTGTTTTGGCTGGGTGAAGATTTCCTGATGACTAGTCATTTTTACCGTCTTGATACGTTTGGTCTACTACTGTACCAACAACGATGACACAAGGGGATAAAGAAATGTTAAGGGTTTGTGCTACTATGGTGGCGAGTGTGCCTTTCCATATCTGTGTGTTATTACTGCCTGCTTCCTTAATGACTGCGATGGGGTGGGAGGGGGGGCGGCCGTATTTTTGTAGTTTCTCCACAATCAAAGGTAAATTCTTCCCCCCCATTAAAATCACGAGGGTGTCTATTTGGCTGAGGACTTCCCAGTTGAGCCTTTCCGGATTATGACCACTTACAATCATAAACCCGGTACTGGAGTCCTTGTCGGTGAGGGGGATATGGGCAAAAAGGGGTGCGGCTAGGGCGGAGGAAATACCGGGGATGAGTTGATAGTCGACACCGATGGCCCTGAGGGTGGCCAATTCTGGCGTTAAACGGCCAAAAACGCCCACATCCCCCCCCTTGAGACGGACAACTACCTTATACTTGGTGGCATATTGAATCAGTAGACGATTTATTTCCGCCTGGGGGGTGCTTTTTTCTCCCCCTCGTTTACCTGCGTGGATTTTTATGCAGTTTTCTGGGGCTATACTGAGAATTTCCCTGTCTATAAGGGCGTCGTAGATTATTACCTCTGCCTGGGATAGAATTTTATAGGCTTTTAGGGTGAGGTAATCCGGGCCACCAATGCCGGCGCCCACGAAGTATACTGTCATGGGGAATAGGGGGTAGGGTGCAGGGGTGGGGCTTGTCTCCATGCTAGGGGGGGAGGTTACAGTTTGCTCCCACAGGAGTGACAAAAGTTATGGTCTCCTGGGTTTTCTGTGCCACAGTTGGGGCAGATTATAGAGGCTGGACGTCCTAGTTGTGGGGATTGTTTGGGCAGTCCCATCATCTGATAGTTGCTTTTGCCGGGGGCTACCATGGGATAGCAGTTTTCATCTTTCTTGACGTGGACATCCATGACTACAGGGCCGTCGTGGGCCAACATGGAGGCGATGGCGGGGGCCAACTCACTGCGGTGCCTTACTGTCATGCCTTTGATGCCGTAGGCTTGGGCTAGGAGTTCAAAATTGGGCATACCAGCCTCCATGTTAGAAGCGGCGTAGCGCTCGCCATAGAAGGCTTCTTGCCACTGACGTACCATTCCCTGCCACCCGTTGTTGATGATGACGACTTTGACTTTGACGTTGTACTGGGCGACGGTGGCCAATTCTTGGAGGTTCATTTGGAAGCTGGCATCGCCACTGATACAAATTACTTGTTCGTCGGGGAGGGCGATTTTTGCCCCCACGGCGGCGGGTAGGCCATAGCCCATGGTGCCCAACCCGGCACTGGAAATCCAACGACGGGGGCCGGTTTTGAGGAATTGGGCTGCCCACATTTGATGTTGGCCCACATCGGTGGTATAATAGGCGTTTGGCGCTTGACGTCCCACTTCTACTATTACCTCTTGGGGGGAGAGGCAGTCGGAGGGATGGGGCACTATGAGGGGATAGTCTTCTTTCCAACGCTCAATCCTGTTCAACCATTCTTTGGTTTTGCCGTCGTTGGACAGTTCTAATTCTTTAGCTCTTTGTATTATCTGCCGTAATACGGTTCTCACATCGCCGACAATGGGGACGTCTGGACGACGGTTTTTGCCTACCTCGGCGGGGTCAATGTCAATGTGGATTACTTTGGCTTTACTAGCGAATTCATCCAATTTGCCGGTGACTCGATCGTCAAATCTTGCCCCTACGGCGATAAGCAAATCGCACTCGGTGACGGCGAAGTTGGCGTAGGCGGTGCCGTGCATGCCCAACATGCCTACAGAGAGGGGGTGATTGGCATCGAAGGCGCCCAATCCCATGAGGGTGGTGGTGACGGGGATTTGGAACATTTCTGCTAGTTCTTGTATTTCGGCATGGGCGCCACTGGCTATGGCCCCTCCGCCTACGTACAACAGTGGTCTTTTGGCTTCTACGATTAACTCGAGGGCGGCATTGATTTGACGGGGATTACCTTTGATGGTGGGCTTGTACCCCCTCAACTTGACTTGTCCTGGTTTTACGGGCTGATAGTAGAATTCTTCTAGTCCCACGTCTTTGGGGATGTCGATTAGTACTGGCCCAGGACGGCCTGTGCTGGCGATGTGGAAGGCTTCGGCTACTATCCGGGGTATATCAGCGGCCTTGCGAGCCACGTAGGAATGTTTTACAATGGGGAGGGTTATACCGAAGATATCTGTTTCCTGGAAGGCATCGGAGCCGATAGCTGCCCTAGAAACCTGTCCGGTAATAACCACAAGGGGGATGGAGTCCATGTGGGCGGTGGCAATTCCTGTTACCAGATTAGTAGCACCTGGCCCTGATGTGCCGAAACACACTCCCACTTTCCCTGTAGCACGGGCGTAACCGTCGGCGGCATGGGCAGCCCCTTGTTCGTGTCTTACAAGGATGTGTTGTATTTCGCCTCTTTGTTCTGCCCTATACAATTCGTCGTAGATGGGAAGGATGGCGCCGCCGGGATACCCGAAGATGTGTTTAACGCCATGACGACGGAGACTGTCTATTAAGGCGTAGGCCCCTGTACACCGGATTGGTACTACATCCTTTTCTAGCTCGACATTTTTGACATTGGTTACTACCATATTTTTTCTGTTCTCCAATAGGGTTATATACTCATTGTAGATTGTGCCACCGAAGGGGGGAATCACTTTCAGGTGTAATTAGGTTAAAGATTAATTCTATGTTAAATTTTTGACACTACGCAAGGGATGTATATAAAGGTTTTTGGTAACATTCAGATGGCTCTATGAAATACAAAAAGCAATGGGGTGGGGAGGCGACATGGTCTATGGCATTTGGGCATAGAGGCGTTTGAATTCTCTTTGTTGTTGCTGGTGGGAGACGATGGGGGTGGGGTAACCACAATTTTGGGCGACGAGAGGGGGGATGTTGCCGGTTAGTAATTCTTGGGTGTCCAGGTGACTGATTTCTGGCAACCATTTACGGATATATTCGCCATGGGGGTCAAATTTTTGTGCCTGGGAGGAGGGGTTAAAGATTCTCAAGGGTTGGGTATCCATGCCACTGGAGGCACTCCACTGCCAGCCGCCGTTGTTAGCTGCCAAGTCGCCATCGTAGAGTTTCTGCATGAAGTATTTTTCGCCCCAACGCCAGTCTATTAATAAGTCTTTGGTGAGGAAGCTAGCGACAATCATGCGACAGCGGTTGTGCATCCAACCGGTTTCATTGAGTTGTCTCATGGCGGCGTCGACGATGGGATAACCGGTTTGGCCTTCACACCAGGCTTGAAACCAGTCTTCTCGGTTTTGCCAGGGGAATTGTTTGAATTTAGGCTTATATGGGCCTTCGGCTAACTGGGGGAAGAAATAGAGACAGTGTTGGTAGAATTCTCGCCAGGCTATTTCTTTTTGCCAGGTGATGATGCTGTTTTTGGCTTCTTCGCTGTTACAGTTTTGTAATTCTTCTTCTGCCCTTTGCCATAGTTTTCTGATGCCTATGGCGCCGAATTTGAGGGCGGCACTTAGTTGGGAGGTGCCATCTATGGCGGGGTAGTTGCGGTTTTCCGCGTATTGATGTATCAGGTTACTACAAAAGTAGTCTAAGCGTTGACAGGCGGCGGTTTCTCCGGGGGTGAGAGGGAGGGGGGCAGAAAAGGCAAAGCCCAATTCTTTTTCTGAGGGGATAGGGATTGGGCCAAGACTGGCTACAATTTGTTTTTCTGTTTCGTCCAACCCTACTAGGTGGGTGGGGGTGGGGAAGGGGGGTAGTTTTTTTCGGCTTGACCAGTTACGCCAGAAGGGGGTATACACTGTGTAGGGTTTTTGGTTGTCTTTGGACAATATTTCTCCTGGGGGGTGTAATAATTGATCCCAAAAGGTTTTTACTTCCACTCCCTCTGCTTTTAGGATGTTAATGATTTTTTCGTCTCTTTGACGGGAGTAGGGTTCTACATCTAAGTTCCAGTATACTGCTTGACAGTGGAGTTTTTTGGCCAGTTGGGGTATGATTTTATGGGGGGAGTTGTGGAAGACCAGTAGCTGACTTCCTAGTTGTTGGTATTTTTGTTGTAATTCTTTCAGACAGCCCAGCATGTATTTTACTCTGGCTGGGGCAATATCGTCTCTGCCTAGAATATCAGGATCCAGACAGAAAACTCCTATTATCTTGTTAGTTTTTTCCCTAGCGGCTGCCAGTCCAATATTGTCGTGTACTCTTAAATCTCTACGGTGCCAAAATATAATCATTTCCCCAAATGGAGGCTCAGTCAGTGTTTTTATTTTCTCGATATAGCAGTCGGATGAAGTGGGTTAATTTCTTGACTTCACATTCTGCTACCAGATAGCCAATACCTCGGTGTAGGTGTAGGCGGAATTGTTGCTTGAGGGTTTCTGGGTCTGTAGGTAGTCCATCTTTGTGACAACGATAAATCAAAGCCAGAAGTAAAATTTCGTCCAAATCTCCGGCAAAGGTATGCCAGGTCATTTCCAGGTTGCTATCGGCGGGGGGGTTGTAGGGTGCTGGTTTGTGGGGTTCGGCGAGGGAACGACAAAAGGCCCACCGACATAATACATTCCAGTGTTCTATTTTGGTGATCCTTTTGAGTTTAATAAGTTGATTCTTGGCCTGATTGGAAAGTCTGACTCTGTCTATGGGGCAGTCTTCTATTATTAGAGTTTCTGGAGACTCTGAGGAGGGTGGGAGGGGTTGGTCACTCATAGGGAAAGATATTTGTTTACTGTTCTATTATAAAAGGTGTGGGGGTTTAGGGGGAGAGGGGGATTTCCTCTACTTCTGGCAATTCTAACAGGGCGGGGGGGGGGAGTGGTGCTGCCGGATAGTTGTCTGAGGAGGAGGGGGCGAGAGTCGTACAACAGGTAAATGATTTCATCTCCTTCCTGCCACTGTTCACCAACGGCTACTGCTTGGAGACGGTTTTTAGTTTTACACAAAAGGGGCAATAGTTCACCGGATTCTCTGAGTTTTTGGAGATGGTTTATTTGTATTTCGGGGGGGGATTTAATTGTAGTTTTGCCCAACTTATATTGGCCTTCTTGTAAATGTCTATTCCAGTCTTTGAGGGAGAAATTGGGGCTGAAGGCTTGGAGTATTTTTTGTTTGTTGCTTCTAATTTGATTAGAGGAGTTGTTGGGGAAGAGGGCGAGGATTCTGGGGGGGGAGAATTCTTCTAGGACTCTTTGGGATACCATCAGGTTAACATCGGGGTTACTAGTCATGGCGATGAAGGTGCCGATGGAGTTGATGCCTGCTTTTTCCAGGACTCTGTGGTCTAGGGCACTACTTTCATATACATTGAGGTTTTCCTGTCTAGCTTTTTCGCAGTCTTCCTTATTGGTGTCGATGAGTACCACTGATTCTCCTTCTGCTTGAATTAGGGAGGCAATGAGACGGGCGAGGGGGTTGCAGCCGATGAGCATAAATCCTTCGGCCCTGTCGGCGGTGATGCGGAGTAGTTTGGCCAATTGGCCGGCGGTGAGGCCTTGAATGAATACTGTCATCATTATGGTGAGAAAAACTAGTCCTTTAATGGAGTTGCCGCCATTGATGCCGTTTTCGGTGAGGAGGATGGCAAAAAGGGAGGCTACGGAGGCGGAGACGATACCACGGGGTGCTACCCAGGCTAGGAAGAATTTTTGTCGCCAGTTCATGCCGTTGCCCCAGGTGCATATGATTATGCTGAGGGGTCGTACTACTAACATGAGACATAGTACAGTGAGTACACTGCCCCAACCCAGGGCTACGATACTGGCAAGGGATAAGTCTGCCGCCAGGAGGATGAATAGTACTGACACCCCCAATACTGTTAGTTGTCCCTTGAAGCGCAATAAAAGCCTTTCTTCTGGTATGCCGGCGGCCCTTAGTACTATCCCTGCAGTTACTGTTGCCATTAATCCCGACTCACTGATAATCATCTGGGATAGGCCGAAGGTGCCCCATACCCCTGCCAATACTACCAGGTTTTTAAGGTCATCACTAATAAAATCGGCTTGCTTGTAGAATTTTCCCAATAACCAACCGCTTATCCCTCCTAAGGTTCCTCCCAGACTCAACCGTAATAGTAAGCCGGAGATGATGGTGAGGGAGTCGGCTTCTTTGTTTAATATTGTATTCAATACTACTACAGCCAAAATGGCGCCAACGGGGTCAATTAATACTCCTTCTCCTTCTAAAATGGTGGCTACTCTTGCATCCACTGCCACTTGTCTCAAAAGGGGCCCAATTACGGTAGGGCCGGTTACTACCACTAGGGAGGAGTAGAGGAAGGCAATTTCCCAGGGGAATTCTGCTAGCCAGTGGGCGGCCATTCCTCCTCCCAAGAAGGTGATCAATGTGCCTATAGTCACCAGATTGCGGATGCTGCCAGATACTTGTCCGATTTTTTTTAACTCTAGATTCAATCCCCCCTCAAAGAGAATAATAGCTACTGCTAGGGCTACTAATACTTCTAATCCCGGACCTAATAATTCTGGGTGTAGTATTTTTAGTCCATCTCTGCCCAAAACAATGCCAAATATGAGCAGGAATACTATGCTGGGAATCTGCCATGCCTCTGCTAATACCTGGGCCGTGATTCCCGCTACTACTGTGATTATTATTTGCAGGGTAAGGGTAAATGAGCCATCCATTCCAACACTTCTCTTGAATTCATTGGTTTTTTTGCTAGAACTAGGACTCTATTAAGACCACATAAATTTGCGGGAAAACTCTGACTCTATAAATGTTAGCGCATCTGACGGGGGTTGGTTGTGTTGATTTTTTCCTACAGACAATAAAAATCCCCCTGGGGGGGAAAAAAGTCTTATTCTTTATTTTTTTTTAAACAATTATTGCTGAAAAGGCCACTGGGCCCAATCTTGGGGTTTTAAGAATACTTCATACAGTTGGGCTTCTGGGGTATTAGGTTCTGGCTTATAGTCGTATTCCCAACGTACTAGGGGAGGTAGGGACATTAATATGGACTCTATTCGGCCGTTAGTCTGCAATCCAAAAATAGTACCGCGGTCATACACTAAGTTGAATTCTACATATCTGCCGCGACGATACAGTTGGAAATTGCGTTCTCTTTCCCCGTACTCCATATTACGGCGTTTTTCGGCTATTGGTACATAGGCGGGGAGAAAGGCTTTACCGCAGTCGACAACAAAGGCGAACAAGTCTTCCCAACTGCGTTGGGGCTGGGGGGGTAACTGATTGCTGTATATAGCGGCTGGTTTGTCGGGGTGAGGCCCTCGATAAAGGGGGTCTGTCCCATCCTGGTAGTCGAAGAAAATACCGCCTATGCCTCTAGTTTCCCCCCGGTGTTTTAGATAGAAGTATTCGTCACACCAACGTTTGAATACGGGATAGTATTCTGGGTGGTGTTTGTCACAGGCTTGTTTTAGGGTGATATGGAAATGATGGGCATCTTCAGGAAAGGGGTAATAGGGGGTTAAATCGGCGCCGCCTCCAAACCACCATACTGGCCCTGCTTCAAAATAGCGATAATTTAGGTGTACTGTCGGCACATAGGGGTTTTTGGGGTGTAGCACCATAGAAGTGCCGGTTGCGTAAAACGGCTGCCCGGCGGCCGAAGGGTATTGTTGTAGTATACTAGGTGGTAATTGTTTACCCCATACTTCAGAGAAATTTACTCCGCCTCTTTCAAAGAGGTTGCCGTCGACGAGGATACGGGTGCGCCCCCCTCCTCCTTCTTCTCTTTCCCAGGTGTCTTCTCGGAATTTTCCTTTGCCATCCAGGGTTTCCAAGGCGGCACAAATTTCATCTTGAAGGGTTTTCATGAATTCGCTGACTCTTTTTTTTGCGTCTGGGGGGGGGATGGTTGGGGTTTTTTGCTGCTGATTTTCTTGTGTTACCATAGACTGATTTCTATTCTTGTTGCTGATAGTCATAGTGTTAAAATCTAAACCCTTTGCTCCTCTTTAGACCAGTGTTTTTTCCGGTTTTTAATATTCTGCAATATAAAGCTAGTTTTGACTACGGGGGTTGTGCCAATAATCTCTTGTGAATTGGAATTTAATTTTTACTTTTCTGTCCTTGGGATTGTCGAACTTTTGGTCTGCCTCTGTTTCTCCTCTTGCTGCTACTACTATTTTTTGTCGGAAGGATTGTCTGTGGGAAAAGTCAATGCTGTTGATGTATTCCCCTACTGCCAATGCCCGTTTAAAACTCAATTCCATGTTGTCTTTTTCTGTTCCTTTTGAACTGGTGTGGCCCTCAATGACAATACTAGTTATCTTGTTAGCAATCAGTTTATCGTTAAAAATTACTTCACTAAATGCTGGAATAAATTCATCCAAAAACTGTTTGCCTTCTGGTTTCAACTGATGACTTCCCTCTGCAAACAGTATTTCTGTGGGGAGAATTAAGTCTCCTGTTTTTTCGTCTTTTTTTAGCTTATCGTAGACTCCTGTTTTTTCTTGGAATGAGGCTATAATTCTTTCTGGCAGTGTTTTTATTATTTCCTCGTATCTTACCAGTTGGGCAGAGGTAGCTATAAACAGGAGGGCAAAAAACATTAACAATCCTGACATTAAGTCGCCTACTGACAACCAGACGCCTGAATCTTCTCCTTCTGGTTTTTCCTCTTCTTCTTGCCACATAAAATAGTCGCTCATTTTTTCCTTTGCTAATTGGCATTATGAAAAAAATTCGTCCTTATGGCGTTGTAAAAATTCGGCTAACAATTCTTGGTATTGTAGTAAAAACTGTTCCATTTGTTCCCTAAAAGATGTGTATATCTGTTCTAAGATTCCGTCGATATTCATGAGGGTTTCCAAGAGATTTTCTTTTGTTTTATGTAACAAGGAGGAGGATTCCATCCCTATGGTTTTGATGGTTTCTGCCTGTTGAGTGAAGACAAGAGTGGTGGAGGTGAGAATCTTTTCTGTGGACTTTTTTACTCCTTCCAACATCTCTTTTTGTAGACTTAATTGGGTAAGCAGAGTTTCTTCTAGTTGTTGTCTAGTCTCTCGGAAGGTGTTAACAAATTCAGCGGCAGTAGTTTCATAGGCTTGTTTTTGAGTTTCCATTGCCATTACTCCTTCTGTTACAGCTGTTTTCATCTCTGTTGCTGTCTGGTGTAAAACTTTCTCACTGTCAACTCTAAATCCTAACAGAGTAACTTGGAATTGTTGACTTATTTCTTGTTGTAATTTTTGGTTTTTTTCCATTATTTCCCTTACCACATTGCTTATGTTTTCTATTTGTTGTTCCATGCTGGTGACTGTTGATAAAAACTTTTCTCCCAGTTGATTGCCTTTGTCTATTTCTTCTTTCAGGGGTGTAATTATTTCCTTTCTAAACTCCTGGACAATAAGAGATAACTCCTTGTTTAGTTTCTCGTATGTCTCGAATTGTAGCGTTATTTTCGCTTCCAATGACTGGAAAATTTTGTTATTATGTTCCTCCTGGTATTTTATGGCTTTTATTTCCTCTTTTATGCTCCTCAAATAGGGGGCGAAGACTCTTTCAATGGCGGAGGCTATTTCTTGGGCATTCAAAAGGGGTTGAGGGGGTTTACAGTTTGTGGTAATAACGTAGTTTTCGATGGTGGATAGGAGTTGTTGAGGAGGTTGTAGGTAGGAAATTTCACCGAGTTTTCTTCTAAAATTGGCTTTTTTTCTCTGTTTAAAATTGGCCCCCAATGCCATGACAATAATCATAACAGAGGCGCCACCCAAGCCTGCTAAAGAAGTAGAAAAAGCGGTTTTCATTCCCGACAACAGTTGATTGGCGGAGGTGAGGAGGGATTCGGTATTTTCAATATTAGTCCCCACCTTTTGTAAGCCCAAAAATATGCCCAAAAATGTGCCTAGAATTCCCATTGACGTCAGGAGAGTGGGGGAATAATAAACAATACTAGGAGGTGTTTTTTTCTGGAGTATTTCTGGGTAGTGGGAGAGGAGGAAATAGCCTCTACTGTCTCTTTTAGGTTTTATGGCATCCTGGGAAATCTCTCCTGCCAAATGTCCACCAAGCCATAAAAACAAGTCGTCATCATCACAGTGTTTTCGGGTAAAGATTACCTCAGATTGTCGTGTTTTCAAAAAACTAATGGCCTTGTCTAACAGTAAAAACTCTCTCCTGCCATAGCCGATAACACTGAGGATTTCTAAACTTAATAGTACAATGGTCAACAATCCAATTACAGTTACCATGGATTTCAAGTATATACAAAAATAACCCCCCACCAGAGAGAGGTGGAGGGCTTTGTGATTTAACTCATGCCACGGGGGGGTAACCCCCCTTTGAGATTAACCCCACTTACCGGCAGTGGAGGCAATCAGGAAGGCCGCATAGGTGAGGATATAGCCCACGGTGAAGTGGGTCAAGCCTACCAAACGAGCCTGTACGATGGAGAGGGCAACCGGTTTGTCTTTCCAACGAACCAGGTTAGCCAAGGGAGTACGCTCGTGGGCCCAAACAATGGTTTCGATCAACTCTTGCCAGTAACCGCGCCAAGAGATGAGGAACATGAAGCCAGTAGCCCAGACCAAGTGTCCGAAGAGGAACATCCAAGCCCAGACGGAGAGGTTATTTACCCCATAGGGGTTGTAACCGTTGATTAACTGAGCGGAGTTAGCCCAGAGGTAGTCACGGAACCAACCCATGAGGTAGGTGGAGTTTTCGTTGAACTGGGCCACGTTGCCACTCCAGACGCAGAGGTGTTTCCAGTGCCAGTAGAAGGTCAACCACCCCAGGGTATTGAGCATCCAGAACATGGCGAGGTAGAAGGCGTCCCAGGCGGAGATGTCGCAGGTACCGCCACGGCCTGGACCATCACAGGGGAAGGAATAACCAAAGTCCTTCTTATCTGGCATCAGTTTGGAGCCACGGGCATCCAGTGCACCTTTAACCAGAATCAGGGTGGTGGTGTGCAAGCCGAGGGCAATGGCGTGGTGTACCAGGAAGTCACCGGGGCCAATGGTTAGGAAGAGGGAGTTAGTGCCGCTGTTGATGGCATCCAACCAACCGGACAACCATACATTGCCATGGTTAGGCCATGCAGTGGTTGCAATGCTGTCGGGGTTGGACAGGAGCACATCAAACCCGTATAGAGCTTTCCCGTGGGCTGCCTGAATCCACTGAGCGAATACAGGCTCGATGAGGATTTGTTTTTCTGGGGTTCCAAAGGCTACAACTACATCATTGTGGACATAGAGTCCGAGGGTGTGGAAGCCCAAGAAGAGGGATACCCAGCTCAGGTGGGAGATGATCGCCTCTTTGTGTTCCAGCATCCGGGCCAGGACGTTATCCTTGTTGGCCTCGGGATCATAGTCACGGACGAAGAAGATGGCACCGTGGGCGAAGGCCCCTACCATCAGGAAACCAGCGATGTACTGGTGGTGGGTGTAGAGGGCTGCCTGAGTGGTGTAGTCCTTAGCGATGAACACATAAGAGGGCAGGGAGTACATGTGCTGGGCTACCAGGGAGGTGATTACCCCTAAGCAAGCTAGCGCCAGGCCCAACTGGAAGTGGAGGGAGTTATTGATGGTGTCATAAAGGCCTCTGTGACCAGCACCGAGCAAACCACCGAAGGGAGTACCTTGGGGCGGATTGTGGGCGGCCAAGATGTCCTTGATGCTGTGACCGATACCCCAGTTGGTGCGGTACATGTGGCCGGCGATGATGAAGAGAACAGCAATAGCCAGGTGGTGGTGAGCGATGTCAGTCAACCAGAGGGACTCGGTTTGAGGATGGAATCCCCCCAGGAAGGTCAAAATTGCTGTCCCTGCACCTTCAGAAGTCCCGAACACATGGCTGGCGGTATCGGGATTCTGAGCATAAACCCCCCAGTTGCCGGTGAAGAAGGGAGCCAAGCCCGCTGGGTGAGGTTTAACACTCAGGAAGTTATCCCAACCCACATGTATTCCGCGGGATTCGGGGATAGCCACGTGGATGAGGTGACCGGCCCAAGCCAGGGAGCTTACACCGAACAACCCAGCCAGGTGGTGATTGAGACGGGACTCAGCGTTTTTGAACCAAGCCAGACTGGGACGGAACTTAGGTTGCAGGTGTAACCAACCGGCGAAGAGGAAGAGGGATGCCAGAATCAAGAGGAACACTGCCCCTTGATACAGGTCTTGATTATTGGTCATCCCGATGGTGTAGAACCAGTGGTACACACCGGAGTAGGCTACATCTACGGGGCTAGAGGCTCCTGCTTGGGTGAAGGCTTCGATGGCCCCTTTGCCGAAGTGAGGATCCCAGATGGCATGAGCAATAGGACGGGTGTTGAGGGGGTCTTTTACCCACTGTTCAAAATTACCCTGCCAGGCTACGTGGAATACTGTCCCGGAAGTCCAGAGGAAGATGATTGCCAAGTGACCGAAGTGGGAGGCGAAGATTTTTTGGTATAGATTTTCTTCGGTCATCCCGTCATGGGTTTCAAAGTCATGAGCGGTGGCAATCCCGTACCAGATCCTTCTCGTAGTTGGATCTTGAGCTAGATCTTGGCTAAATTTTGGGAATTTTGTTGCCATAGCTTCTGTTAGGAATTTGCCTTGTCGACAATTTTAGTCTAACTTGATTAGACCCTGTTGTTCGTCTTTTATTTTAGCCTGCCCAGCCCTCGGAATTCTAGGCCGGGCAAGGGCTTAAACTAACTTTTTTAGGTAGTTAATAGTCAAGAATCTACGGTGACCATAGACCTTGAACTATTAACTATTTCCTGTTAGTTAAAGCGGCTTTATCTGATATTTTATAACCTATTTTGCCGCGGATAGGGCGTTGAGTTTAGAGAAATTTTACATTCTCTTCTCAACCCACGGAGAGGATGCGGCAGAGGAAGAAGGCCCAGGTGGTTACGATGCCACCCAGCAGATAGTGAGCCACACCCACAGCGCGGCCCTGGATGATGCTCAGGGCGCGGGGTTGGATCGCGGGGGCCAATTTCAGTTTGTTGTGAGCCCAGACGATGGACTCAATCAACTCCTGCCAGTAGCCACGGCCGCTGAACAGGAACATCAAGCTGAAGGCGAAGACGAAGTGGCCTGCCAGGAACATGATGCCATAGGCGGACAGGGCGGAGCCATAGGAGTTGATGACGTTAGCGGACTGAGCCCACAAGAAGTCCCTCAACCAACCGTTGATGGTGATAGCGCTCTGAGCGAAGTTGCCGGCGGTGATGTGGGAAACAGTGCCGTCTGGTAGTACAGTTCCCCACACATCGGACTGCATTTTCCAACTGAAGTGGAAGATGACGATGGAGAGGGAGTTGTACATCCAGAACAGGCCGAGAAATACGTGGTCCCAGGCGGACACTTGACAGGTGCCACCACGGCCGGGCCCATCGCAGGGGAAGCGGAAGCCCAACTCAGCCTTGTCAGGGATGAGACGGGAGCTGCGGGCGAACAGCACCCCTTTCAGGAGGATGAGCACGGTTACGTGGATGGTGAAGGCGTGAATGTGGTGCACCATGAAGTCGGCGGTGCCCAGGGTGATGGGCATCATCGCCACTTTGCCCCCCACTGCTACCACATCTCCCCCGAAGGCGTAGCTAGCGGGAGCACTGGCCCAGGGAGCGGTGTTTCCGGCAGCAGCAGCGTGAATTTTTTGGAGCCATTGGGCGAATACTGGTTGTAGTTTAATTGCAGTATCTGAGAACATATCTTGGGGGCGTCCCAAAGCTCTCATGGTGTCGTTGTGGACGTACAACCCGAAGCTGTGGAAGCCCAACCAGATACATACCCAGTTAAGGTGAGAGATGATGGCATCGCGGTGGCGAATTACCCTGTCTAACAGGTTGTTTACATTCTTAGCAGGGTCGTAATCGCGCACCATGTAGATAGCGGCGTGGGCCCCGGCGCCGACAATCAAAAAGCCCCCAATCCACACGTGGTGGGTGAACAGGGACAATTGAGTGCCGTAGTCGGTGGCCAGGTAGGGGTAGGGGGGCATGGCATACATGTGGTGAGCCACTATTATGCTCAGTGACCCCATCAGTGCCAGGTTAATGGCCAGCTGGGCATGCCAAGAGGTGGTTAGGATTTCGTAGAGTCCTTTGTGGCCTTCACCGGTGAAGGGGCCTTTGTGGGCTTCTAGGATTTCTTTGATGCTATGGCCGATCCCCCAGTTGGTGCGGTACATGTGACCGGCGATGATGAACAGTACCGCGATGGCCAGGTGATGGTGAGCAGTATCGGACAGCCACAACCCGCCGGTTACAGGGTTCAACCCGCCATTGAAGGTGAGAAAGTCGGAGTATACTCCCCAGTTCAAGGTAAAGAAGGGGGTCAACCCTTGGGCGAAGCTTGGATACAGCTCAATCATCTTGGCCGGTTGCAGGATGAACTCATGGGGCAGGGGTATATCGGCGGGGGCTACACCTTGATCCAACAGCTTGTTAATAGGCAGAGAAACGTGGATCTGGTGACCAGCCCAAGCCAAGGAGCCCAATCCCAGCAGACCAGCCAGGTGGTGGTTCAGCATGGATTCCACATTTTGGAACCACTCCAGCTTGGGTGCCGCCTTGTGGTAGTGGAACCAGCCGGCGAACAGCATTAGGGCTGCCATTACCAACCCACCGATGGCGGTTACGTATAGCTGGTATTCATTGGTAATCCCAGAGGCTCTCCACAGTTGGAAGAAGCCGGAGGTAATTTGGATGCCGTGGAAGCCTCCTCCCACGTCGGCATTGAGTATATCCTGACCTACTACAGGCCATACTACTTGGGCGCTTGGTTTTACATGGAGAGGATCTGCCAACCAAGCGGTGTAGTTAGAAAACTTGGCCCCGTGGAAGTACATCCCACTGAGCCATACAAATACTACTGCCAGGTGACCGAAGTGAGCGCTGAAGATTTTGCGGGATACATCTTCTAGGTCACTGGTTTGGCTATCGAAGTCGTGGGCGTCGGCGTGGAGGTTCCAAATCCAGGTAGTGGTTTTTGGCCCTCTAGCTAAAGTGCGGTCGAAGTGTCCTGGTTTCCCCCACTTCTCGAAGGACGTGGGGACAGGATCATAGTCTACTACCACTTTAGCTTTCGCCTCTTTTTGAGGACTTGTTGTCATGAGGTCTTCCTCTCTTGACCAATACTTTAACTACTACATTACTCAAGATGATAAGGGTTGTTTGTCAATTTTGTGATTCTTCCTTAACAATATTTAAAATTTGGTCCACCCTTTCTCAGATAAAGGCTTCCAGGCGACACTATGTTAGACTGCGTTTAGGATTCTGTTACCTTTCTTTAATTTGTGAAAATTTTATCTTAACATTAATTTGTCTCTATGTACAGGGGGAAAATACTATTAGAAAATAGAGACTATTTTGGGATAACAATTGACATTTGTCTAACTGCCGGAAACAATAGAGGAGACCGACCAGCACAAAAGCGGAGTAGGTAAAAATGCTGTTACCACCCCCCTTGCGTCAGGGAGATTTTTTGATGGCTATTGCCCCTAGTGGAAGACTAAGAGAGGGAGAAAGAGAAAGGTTAGAAAAAGGACTAAGAATTTGGCAGAAAAGGGGCTACAAAATCATTTTAGAACCAAATTGTCAGGCAAAGGCCGGCTATCTGGCCGGGGATGACCAGGTGCGACGACAGGCATTGGCAATGGCTTGGAGTCATCCCCACTGCAGGGGGATTGTGTGTGTGAGGGGAGGCTATGGCAGTGCGAGACTGTTGGAAAATTGGCAATGGCCGCCAATAAACCCTCCTAAGTGGCTGATTGGCTTTTCTGATGTGACTAGTCTGTTATGGAGTTTGTACCGTCAGGGGATTGTGAGTCTTCATGCCCCAGTTTTGACTACCATTGCCCAGGAGTCGGATTGGTCATTGAATCGGCTTTTCGACTATCTGGAGGGGAAAGGATTACCACCCTTGAGAGGGAAAGGTTGGGGAGGAGGGAAGACACGGGGGAGACTGTTGCCTGGCAATCTTACTGTGGCCACTCATCTGTTAGGCACCCCTATTTGTCCTGACTTTAGGGGGGTTATTTTGGCCCTAGAAGAAGTCCAAGAGGCGCCCTATCGCATCGATCGCATGTTGACCCAGTGGCGACTGATGGGCATTTTTTGGCAACTCAAAGGGATATTATTAGGACGTTTTAGTGATTGTAACCTGCCGCGGGATGGCAACAGTTGGACAGTGGCAGAGGTGTTAAGAGATAGACTGGCAGATTTAAAGATTCCTATTATTAGTGATTTACCCTTTGGCCATGGGGGTGACAATGCTTGTCTACCGGTAGGGGGATTAGTAGAAATAGATGGGGATGAGGGGGAAGTGCGCTTTCTGTAGCACTAAATGTGCTTAAAAAAGCCCCTCCCCGGGGGCAAAAGTAGAGAGAGTTATTAATAATAGCTAAACAGAAACATCACTCAATTCCCTGGTGAGGTGATCAAAGGGAGAGTCGATGAAACTGGTGTCTTCTATGCCCTCTTGCATGGCCATTTCCTTTACAATCTCTTTCATTATCTGAATACCACGGACAGTAGGGCCAATGGGTACACCTAAAGAGTTATAAGTCTCCCTTAACCCCTGTAAAACCCTCTCATCCAAAACACTGTTGTTGCCGGCTACTAGGGCATAGGTGGCATAACGGAGATAATAATCCATGTCTCTCAGACAAGCGGAATAGCGACGGGTGGTATAAGCATTGCCGCCTGCACGGATCAACTCGGGAATTTCTTCAAACAGCCGACGAGAGGCAGATTTGACGATGTCAGCGGAGTTACCGTTGATCATGGCGGCTACCTTTACCCTAGCAGTGCCGGATTTGAAGTATTCTTTGAGGGTATCTAGGGCATCCCGATCTAAATAACGCCCTGTCACATCGTAATTCTTTATTAGACTGGTGACAGCGTCTACTAACATTTTTTTTTCTCCCTATCCGATGACTAGAAAATAATTAATTTTAAAAACTCGGCCTCTCCCCCACTGGGGCTGCCATTGTCTATATCTTAGAATGGTAAATGATATGGACAGCGAAACCATTATCTTATTTATTGGCGTCTCTTGATTAAGAAAAGTATAAAATCTTTACATCATGCTAAAAGGCCATGAGGATTGCTAAACCCTTGCGTCAGCTTGTCTCCCATCTCTTGGCTTTGCTGGTGGGGATGGGATTGGCTTTTGGGGGAATGAGTCATTTAACCGCCCAAGCCTTGGTAGATGAAAATACTGTTGCTCAACGTAACATCCCTCTTTCGGAAGAAAGTTTTGTCACTAGGGCGGTGGCAAGGACAGGAGATGCAGTGGTACGCATTGACACAGAAAAGATTATAACTTTTCGTCCGGCTTTAGATCCCTTCTTGGATGATCCCTTTTTCCGCCAATTCTTCGGAGATAGATTTCGGACTTTGATTCCTAGGGAAAGAGTAGTACAGGGGTTGGGTTCTGGTTTTATTATTGACAAAAATGGTATTATTCTGACTAATGCCCATGTGGTAAGTGGGGCAGACAGGGTGACTGTGACACTTAAAGATGGGAGAAAGTTTCAAGGCACAGTCTTGGGTAAAGACGACGTCACTGATTTGGCCGTAGTCAAGATAAACCCCCAGGGGCAAAAATTGCCTGTGGCTGTGCTGGGAGATTCTGATAAAGTTAAAGTGGGAGATTGGGCTATTGCCGTAGGTAACCCTGTAGGACTTGATAACACAGTCACCTTGGGGATTATTAGTACCCTCAATCGCCCCTCTTCCCAAGTGGGGATTCTAGACAAGAGGATTGATTTCCTCCAAACCGATGCGGCAATTAATCCCGGCAATTCAGGAGGGCCATTGTTAAATGCCTGGGGAGAAGTGATCGGCATTAACACTGCTATTCGCGCCGATGCTACCGGTATTGGTTTTGCCATCCCCATCAATAAGGCTAAGGAGTTAACCCCTATTCTGGCTGCTGGTAGACAAGTGCCACACCCCTACATCGGCATTCAAATGGTAAATCTTACACCAGAATTGGCCCGTCAGAATAACCAAGATCCAAATGCCAGCTTCTACCTGCCAGAAATAGAAGGGATTTTAGTAGTCAACGTGTTGCCGGATTCCCCTGCCCAGGCTGGCGGTATGCGTCGTGGGGATGTGATAATAAAAGTGGACGGTCAGCCTATTAAGGACGCCACCCAATTACAACGACTGGTAGAAAGAACTAAAATCAATCAGACTCTCCGGTTTACTGTCATCCGCAATGACCGACAGTTAGAGCTCAATATTACCACTGCCCAACTTCGTTCTTAAAGAAAATTTACACCAGTCTCCCCGGGGGGCATTTTTTTCTCCTATGACCTCTGGGCCGCGATTTGTTTTATCGTTGTTATTGTAGACCCTTATCTTTTTGTAGCTATAAATGAAACACACACTGTCAGTTTTGGTAGAGGACGAGGCAGGGGTATTGACAAGAATCGCCGGCTTATTTGCCCGTAGAGGCTATAATATCGAGAGTCTGGCGGTTGGACCTGCCGAACAAGAGGGGATTTCTCGTATCACAATGGTAGTCCCGGGAGACGAGAGGACTATTGAACAGTTGACTAAACAGTTGAACAAGCTGATAAATGTAATCAAGGTGTCGGATATAACAGAAGTGCCCTGTGTGGAAAGGGAGTTGATGTTGGTAAAAGTCCATGCCAACAGCAGCAATCGGGGAGAAGTCTTACAAATAGTTCAGATATTTAGGGCTAAGGTGGTAGATATATCTGAGGATACCCTAACCCTGGAAGTAGTGGGAGATCCAGGGAAGATGGTGGCCATTATCTCCATGTTAACAAAGTTTGGCATTAAAGAAATTGCCCGCACCGGTAAAATCGCCCTCGTCAGGGAGTCTGGCGTCAACACGGAATACCTCAAAACCCTGGACTCCGTGGGCAAAGTCTCCGCCAACTAAAAAGGGTAAGAGGAAAAAGGGGGCACTCTTACCCGCAATTTTCTCGCTACTAGTCACTAGTCACGACGATTTAAGGCAATGAGGAGACGGAGAATGAAGATAAAGAGGTTGATGTAGGTTAAATACATGGAGAGGGCCACACTTAAGTACTGGTCGTCTCTGTAAGCTCTGGGTAGTACATAGAAGTCTACCACAGAAGCCCCCACGAACAAAAGCACACCAAATCCGGAAATCCCTACCTCTAACCAACTGGGGGTGTAAATGCCAAAAAAGGATAATACCAACTGTAGCAACAGTACTACGAGAAGGGCCACCATCCCCAGTCTTATGGTGGTGCCCAAGGCTAACCCGTCTTCCTCACTCAAATTGGTTCCTATGTTTCTTGCTATTACAAAAGTGATTCCACAACTGAGGGCGGCAAGGGCAACCCCGTTAAAACCAACTCCCTCAGTGCCTAGGGCTACAAACACAATACCACTAAGGGTATAACCACTAAGGGTACTATAGAGGGCAAGAAGAGGCAAGGCATTGGCGTTATTCCCCCTATCGGCAACCCCACTGGCGATGAAGAAGAGGATACACTCGGCAATGATAGCCAGCCAGAAGGTGGACATGAAGAGACTAGGGTTGGATTGGATTATGCCCAAGCCTCCATAAACGCCCACCGCAGTCAGCACTAATCCCCCTCCTAGATAGGGTAGGGCTTTATCTATCACATTGGGGCCCACTAGGGCGCGGTTTTTTGCCTTTTCAATGGCTTGTCTGAAGTCGCTGGTTGTAGCCATACTACCTCCTATTCTTGTGTTTACCTCTATTTTATCCCCTCAGTCTAGGTGGAAAGTCCCGTGGCTGACAATAACACATTCTCCTCTTACCTTTATATCTCTTATTTGTCCTGCCTGTTTAGTAGCAATCACCGTAATTTGACTTGGCCTTTCCATCTCCACCCCCTGACTGATTTGCCACTCCCATGTACCATCTGTTTCCGGCTGTAGTTGGGCTAAATAGGCACCAAAGGCACTGGCCGCTGAGCCTGTGGCCGGATCTTCTGGTATATTCAGTAGAGGTGCAAACATCCGTACTTGCCATTGTTTGTCACTCAGAGGAACACAAGGATAAATGTGAGGGGCAGGAGATGGGGCTAGTATTTCCTGCCATAGGGGATAATTGATTCTGGCATGGGCAAGGGCAGACTTACTGGCAAGGGGTATAATCAGAAAGGGCAAGCCGGAGGCTACTGCCTGAGGGGGAAAATGGGGGTGTAAGTCTTCTTGGGAAAGACAGATTGTCCCTGCCAGTGTTTCCCGGGGTGGTAAATATTCCAGGAATTTGGGAATACTAGGTGTAGTCAATTGGGCTGCTATTACCTTTTCTCCCTGTCTATGGACTTCCACTGGCACCAGTCCTATTTTTTCCTCCAAAATCAGTTTTGTGGCCTTAGATTTGTCAAGGCTGGCCAACAAAAAAGCACTGCCGATGGTAGGATGTCCTGCAAAGGGGATTTCGCCGCCGGGGGTGAAAATACGTACTAGATAATCGGCATATCTGTCCACAGGAGGAAAAACAAAAGCAGTCTCTGAGAAGTTGAATTCCCTCGCAATTTTTGCCATTGTTTCTGTGTCTAAGCCTTCGGCGGAAGGGAAAACTGCTAGTTGATTTCCACAAAAAACCCGATTGGCAAATACGTCCAGAGTGTAAAAATCAAATCGCATATAATGAAAGTGGGTATTATTTATCTTGCCTAGTTTTAAGGGGGTGTGAGGCACTTTGTCTGTCTATATTACCTAGCTAACATTGTTAATATCATACAGAGGGCTATAATAGGTGCATTAACAACAGGATTTTACTGTTTTTGACAATTGTTAAAACTGGCTTTTTACCTCACCAGTCTTTTGAATGAATTTACCGATTATTTCTTCACACACCCATGATTATTAGTTACTGCCTCAATCCCAACTGCCCCCAACCCAAAAATCACCCTAAACTGAAAAAGTGTTATACCTGCGGCTGGAGTCTCATTTTAAAAAATCGTTATAGGGCCATAAAAGTTTTAGGAAGGGGTGGTTTTGGCGCTACCTTTATTGGTGTGGATTTAACTATCACGGGTAACCCTCTTTGTGTTATCAAACAATTACGACCAAATACAGATGACCCCCAGGCTTTTAAAACCGCCCTTAGTTTGTTTGAAAGGGAGGCGAAAATTTTAGGACAAATTAGTCACCCCCAAATACCTCGTCTCTTTGATTACTTTGAAGAAAATGGGCATTTTTATCTGATTCAGGAATTAATAAATGGCCAAAACTTACAAAAAGAAGTCAAGGAAGAAGGGGTGTATGGAGAGTTAGCTTTAAGGAGATTTTTAGCGGAAATTACTCCCGTTATTCAATACATTCATTCCCAGAAAATTATCCACCGAGACATCAAACCTGCTAACATTTTAAGACGAAAAAAAGATGGTAAATTGGTGCTAATAGACTTCGGGGCAGTGAAGGACGAGGTAAATACTCAACTGGCAAAAACCTATGGCCAAACGGCGTTAACTAAGTTTTCTGTGGGTACTATGGGTTATGCCCCCCCTGAACAATTGGCCATGCGTCCAGTTTATGCTAGTGATATTTATGCCCTCGGTGCCACTTGTCTTTATCTATTAACTGGAAAGTCTCCTAAGAATTTCCCTATTCACCCAGATACCGGCGAATTGTTATGGCAAAATGAGGTATCCTTAAGTGATAAAATGGTGAGGATACTCGAAAAAATGCTGGCTATTAATACAAGGGAGCGTTACAGAAATGTTGAGCAGTTAATGGAGGATTTAGGTATTGAAAATATGGAGGGGATTTTGGTGCAAATTCCTAAGTCTGGAATGAATACCGGTATAACTTCTCTGCCTAAGACGGATATTAGTGTTGCTAGTAATCCCAACACGGAAATAAGCAAAACTATATCACCGGAGGAACAATTAAAGAAGGCCATAGAAAAACGAAAAGAGACAGGGAAAAAAATAGCAATAAAATGGGATGAAGAAAGATTTATCACCGCATTAAGGAATGGCAAAAAGGACTTTAGTGAACAGGATTTACAGGGTTTAAATCTTGAGGGAGAAAAACTGAACAGATGTATATTTCGCTACAGTTCTCTTCAAGATGCCAATTTAAGTCAAGTCCAGGCGTGTCAGGGGAATTTCTACGGGGCTAACTTGACCAATACTAATTTTAGCAAAGCCAATCTAGCACAGGCCTATTTTGTCAAAAGTAACCTCCAAAATGCTAATTTCAAGGGAGCAGATCTGACTAGTGCTGATTTTACCAATGCCGATGTCACCAATGCTAATTTCTGCGGGGCTAACCTGAAAAATGCGAAAATAAACCGGGAACAACTAAAAAAGGCCAAAGTAAACGCTTTTACCACTTTTCCCGATGGCAGTCGCCTGTGGTGGAAGCTGTTTTAGAAGAAAAATTAACAGGTAAAACAGATCAAATCAGGAGGGTTTCATATTAAAATTCAGCAAAGATATTAGCCATCGTCTTTGCCATAATCCCATGAGTGATTCAAGCACGAAAAAGGTATCTGTAGGCATTGTAGGCGCGTCAGGATACGGTGGAGTACAACTGGTGCGTCTTTTGTTAACTCACCCCCAGGTAGAAATTACATATTTGGGGGGGGAAAGTAGTGCCGGTAAGGAATATGGAGACTTGTATCCCCATTTACATCATAAGGTGAAAAGGAAAATTGAGCCCATAGACCTGGACACCATTGCCTCCCGTTGCGAGGTGGTATTTTTGGGGCTTCCCAATGGCTTGGCTTGTAAAATGGCACCTACCCTCCTGGAAAAAGGGTGCAAAGTGTTAGACTTATCTGCGGATTATCGCTTTAAGGACCTAGAAACCTACACCACCTGGTACAATGTAGAAAGGGATGATGGGGAAACGGCAAGTAAGGCGGTATATGGTCTACCAGAATTATATCGAGAACAGATCAAAAATGGCGTATTGATAGGTTGCCCCGGATGCTATCCCACTGCTAGTTTACTCGCCTTGGCGCCGCTGTTAAAACAGGGATTGGTAGTGCCAGAAAGTATCATCATAGACGCAAAATCCGGTACTTCTGGTGGAGGCAGACAGCCGAAAATACATCTACTACTGGCGGAGGCAGATAACTCCCTTGGGGCATATGGGGTGGCCAAACATCGTCACACCCCAGAAATTGAACAAGTCTGCTCTGACTTGGCACGGCGGGAGGTTAAAATTCAGTTTACACCCCATCTAGTCCCCATGCCTAGGGGTATTCTCGCTACAGTCTATGGTACACTAACTGACCCTGGTTTAGTTACAGACGACCTTATTACTATCTATCGTGCCTTTTACCGCAACAGTGTTTTTGTCAATATCCTAGACAGGGGGGTTTATCCCCAAACCAAATGGGCCTGTAACACTAATGTGGCATATATAGGCCTAGAGGTGGACCCTCGCACTGGTAGGATAATAGTAATGTCTGCCATTGACAATCTGATAAAAGGACAGGCAGGGCAGGCAGTTCAATGTTTTAATTTGATGATGGGATGGCCAGAAGAGTTGGGTTTACCTACTCTAGCATTTTATCCCTAACAGACCCTCCCTGGCCAACAAAGTTAAAACTCTTTTTATTTATAGTCCTGCATTATTAATAGGGCAGTTTTGATAATATTCTTCAAAATGGGTTTGCCTACGGTGACAGTAGCCGGAATTACCACCGTCCCAAGCAAAATCGCCCCCAATCCGGCCAAGGCCGTTTTGTCACCCTTTCCCTTATCTTCTATCATTTCCCGCAGATGGAGTGCCAACACCGACTTATCCCAGTGAATGAGAGACATAGCTTCCTAACAATTGGGAACTATGCTCTATATTATTGCACAAAATTATCACTTATATCCTTTCTTGGAGGTGTGGCAGAAGGGGACGTAAACTGTTAAGGCCCGCTAGAATAGCTGTACCATTGTGGATAAGGGTGGCAATAAGGGGATTTATGCCCACTGTACAGGCAAAAACCAGGGCAATGAAATTGGGCACCACCACTAATACAATGTTTTGCTCAATCAAACTCCGGGTTTCCTTGGCAATAGCGATGGCGTCTCTGAGGGCTAAAAGTTTGTCGTCCATTAGTACTACGTCAGCAGTATCCAGGGCAATGTGGGAAGCGGAGGCGAAGGAAACAGAAACATCGGCGTAGGCTAAGGCGGCGGCATCATTTAAACCATCCCCCACAAAGGCAACCACTTTCCCTTCTTGGTGCAGGTGGCAGACTATTTTGGCTTTGTCTTCGGGAAAGGCCTCTGCGTAAACCCTCTCGGTGGGGATGCCAACAATATTTGCTACTTCCAAGGCCCTGTTCTGATTATCCCCTGTTAAAAGATGCACTTGGATGTTATACTGTTCTAAGGATGACAATAGGGGTATAGTGTCTTTTCGGAGAGGGTCGTTATACTCAATATAGCCTAGCAATTCCCCACCGGCGGCTATACATACCGCCCCATTGGTGGGGGGAGTTTCAATGGCGACTCCTCGGGTGCGTAAAAATCTCTCACTGCCGACTAAAACCTCCACACCATCTATAGTGGCTACAATGCCTCCCCCTACCTGATAACTCCATTCTTCTGTTGGCAGAATTTCCACTCCCTCTTGCTGACTGTATTCCACAATGGCCTTGGCTAGGGGGTGGTTGATTCGTTGTTCAGCAGAGGCTGCCAATTGTAGCAGTCTTTTGGAGGTTATTTTATCACTCACGGGGCTTACCCCAACTATCTTAACTTTCCCCTCCGTAAGGGTACCTGTTTTATCAAAGATAATGGTATCAATTTGGGACAGCAATTCCAAGGCCCGTCCACTTTTTACTAATGCCCCATGACGGGTGGTATGGTTTAGTGCCACTAAGAAGGCCGTGGGAATAGATACCCTTATGCCAGTGATAAAATCCAGAGTTAGAATAGAGGCTGCCCTGGTGGCATCTTTGGTGATTATTAAAACCAATATGGCTAATAGTAAACTGGGCAGGAGGAGTTTTTCGGCAACAATAGCAGCATAGTTGGCCATTCTGGTATCATGGACGGGGGCATGAAGTAGAAGTTGAATAGTAGCTGCCGCCCGAGTTTGATTTGCCACTCTTTCCGCCCTAATTTTCAATTTCCCCCATTGTACTAAGGTAGAGGCGTATACATAACTCCCCCTCTGGACAATTATAGGCATTGACTCCCCTGTTAGCTGGCTTTGATTTACGCTTGCTTCCCCCGAAATTACAAATCCATCCACAGGGATTCTCTCACCGGGGTAGACAATGACTATTTCTCCAACAGCAACCTTTTCGCTGGAGATTTTGACGATTCGGCCTTCCCTTTCCACCCAGGCCTCTTTGCCTATACTATCTAATAGACTAGCAGTTTTTTGGGCAGTAGCCCGGGCAGTGTATTCCCGAATCAAGTCTCCTAACTGGTGGAGGGTTATGACTAAAGCGGGGGTTAAGATTTTCCCCTGTAAACTACTGAATCCAATTGCCAGCAAATCCAGACAGTCAATGTTTAATTTACCCTTTATAATACCTTTTACCGCTCTTTGTGCTACTGGCAAGGCGGCCATTATCAAGACGCCTCTGGCTAGCCACCTGAATACAGGGGGGGGATAACGAGTGGTTAGACAAGCTAAGGCTATGGCAATCAGTGGCAGGCTGAGACTATTCTTTGGAATTCTCCTTTTCCTCTTCTCTTCCCGCGGCACCCCTTGAATTTTTCTTTTGTCAGTGTTATACTGTTGTGGTGGTCCCTGGGCAAATAGTAAGTCCAAAAGACTTGTCAGGGGAAGATGGGGGGTATAGCGAATCACAAGACAAGATGCGGCATGGTTGAAACGATAGGTTTCCACCCCTATTATTTTTGATAGGCGTTTTGCCAGCCTTGCTTCTACATTTTTGTTGAGATTGGCTATCCTTAGTCTAACTCTCCCCCTGACACTGTGAATGACAGTATAATTAACCGCTACCATTGCCCTATTCAACCTCCGAGTGGGATTGGGAGTGGTTGTCCTGTTTTGCTTTCTCAATAATCTTCATCAACCGCAAACCTAATTCTATTTCTGTGCTTCCCCCTGTGTCGTAGTTTATCACCACGGAAGCTACTGTACGATTAATACGGACGTCAATAACATTCTCCTCGTTTTCTAGGAGTTTTTTGAGTCGTTTAGCAAAAAGGCCATCCTCTCTGATTCTGGGGATACGCAAACGGATTCTCCCCGGGATTTTATGAATTACCCTTACTTCCTCATTCTCTAATAGAGAAGCTTGGGATATTTCTGGGGTAGAGACTGGGGATGAAGAGTTTTTTTTCAATTCTCTAAACAATTGCCTACAGATGGTGGCCACCCCCAAATTTACCAGTAGGGCATTGGCGCCTCGCAATTGGAAGCGACTTGTTATTAATAATCCTATCAATACGGGGAAAATAGTTTCTATTTCCTCATGTTCCCTCAAAAAGTTTGCTATCTCCGTGGAAGTGTTGGAAGGAGACTTTAGTAGGGTGGATTCTGCCATCTTCTCCTCCTAGTTAATCCGGTAAGATTGCTCCCTAGTAAATTTCAGTTTTCGGCGGATTCTGTTTTGGCAAAATTGTCGCTGCCTACTGTTTTTTCTGCCATCACCTCTGCCTTAGCCTCGGCGACTATATCTGCCAATTGTTCCCCCGTTTCCGCAAGGGTTTCCTTGGTTTTTTGATACAATATAACCCCGGTTTTAATGGTTGCTTTTGCCAAAGGTTTTAACAGAGAAATAATGGTAGGCCCTAAGACTACCGCCCCAATTCCAAAGGCTATCAACCTCCCGGGATTACGATGATACATATTTCTGACTCTTTCTAACACTTTCCTATTCCTCCTTCCGCGGTAGAATGTTTATTTAGCAGACTGGCGTTACCCAGATGCAATCGGCGGTTTGTCGGTCAAAGGCAGCCCTACTTCTCCCCACTTGCACCACATAAGCAGGAAATTTGCTTTCTAAAAAAATGGTGCATCCCTCCCTTATGCCCATGGCCATTAAATGGCGCATAACCGCCTCATCTTTTGTTTTTAACTCCAATACTGTCGCCCTCTGTTTTACCTTTAATTCTGACAGGGGCAAGGCTGAATACTCTTGCATTTTTTTTCTTCATCTCTTTTTGTGGTTTTCCCAAGTTTTACTCTTCATTACCTCTCTTTTAAATGTTAACTTATTTTCTCCTGCTGTTCAAGGTAATATTCTTGTTTTTAAAGCTAATGTTTTTTAACTACTTTTGCCTCCCTATATCGCAGCCGAAAAATTAAATTACAGATGGAGGAAGTGCAAGGGGTTTTATAGGGGCCAAAAAATAGCGGCCCTCAGGTGATTAACGGGGAGAAAAGATAGGGGAAGAAAATCAAATACAGCAAGGGATAAAAGTGGAGGAGAAAAAAATGTTTCCTATTGGGTTTGAGGATGATATTTAGTTTCTTCTTCACCAGATAATAAACAACATCATAGCCCACTTGGATTTGAAACTTTTGTTCAAGCCATAGTTGAATGTCTTTATAACTAGTAAAAGAGGGATTGTTAGCCAATTCACGACTGAGTATAGCCACGACAGAAGGGGGTATAAGAGAATTTCGGCCGCCTCTTTTTTTGTTTTTTAAAAGTCCCTCTATTCCTTCTTGCTGATAACATTTTAACCAATATTGGACAGTGACACGATGTCTGCCTACAACCTGGGCTACTTCGGTTATAGTTTTGACTTTTCCGCTTTTTAATAAGTATAAAACCTGTACTTTCTGAAAACGGTCAACGGCTTTCTGTTGTTCCAGTAATTTTTTCAAGATTTCAACGGATTCCAGTATTTTAATATGAGACACTCCTGACATAGCCAATACGTAAAAGCAATTTAACAAACTGTGGGGAATATCACCTTCCCTCCGGCTTTTTTTGTCCACCTTTAATGGGATTTTTTTTAAATTACTTGTTGACAAAACTTAATAAAGGGTTAGAGGAAAAGGCCAGTGAAGAGGAGAATTCGACTGGTGACAAAGCCGATAAAGAAGGCAAAGGGAAAGATAAAGCTAATTATTGCCAGGGTGGTTTTCCAACCCCTTTCTTTTAACATCACCTGCAATTGGGCGATACAGGGGAGAAATAGGGTGAGAATAATGGCACAAACCACCAACTGGTTTATTGTAAGGGTTTCCTGAATATCAAACAAACCGGCGGCGCCATAGTCTCTACGGAAGAAACCATAGAGAAATACGGGAGATACGGCTTCGGGTAATCCTAGAGACACAGTCAAGGGGTTTAACCAGCCGATGATTAAATCAAATATGCCTGTGATTCTGCCAAACCAGATGAAAATTGAGGCGTAGACAAACAAGGGGAGGATTTCTAGATAATATGTCTTCATGCGGGTGTAGGTTTTGAGGAGGACATTTTCTAGTTTGGGGAGTCTTAAGGGTGGCACTTCCATGTAGAAATATGCGGCCTTTCCTGGTAGAATACGGGAAATGGTGGCACCAGCAATAAGAAAGATACTAGTTACAACCACTGCCCAAATCAATAATCCCTTGGGATGGGAAGCCAATAATCCCAGAATAACACCCCATTGTGCGGCACAGGGAACAGCTAATGCCAAGAGGAAGGTGGCAATAATTCTTTCCCGTTTTGTTGCCAAAGTGCGAGTTACGACGGTAGCCATGGTATCACAACCCAACCCCAAAACCATGGGGATAACCCCCCTGCCAGACAAGCCAATTAGTTTAAATAGTCTATCCAACATGAGGGAAAGTCGTGGCAAATAGCCAGTGTCTTCCAGAAGGGCAAACATGAGAAAATAGGTAGATACAATGGGGAGGATTAAAGCCGTGGCATAACGAATCCCAAGGGTGATAATGCCATAATCGTTGGCCAACAAGTCTTGAATAACTGGCCAGGGGAAAAGAAGGGCTACTATTTTGTTCACCAGGGGGTTGATTTTTTCTTCAAAGTATCCTTCAATGGTGTCTACTAGGGTACCAGCCCCAAAGTTGCCCACAAACTGATAAATACCAAAGTAGACGACGAGTATTAGGATTAAAAAGCCAGTTATGGGGTGAATCATCAAGTGGTGTAGTTTTTCCCCAATCCCCAGCTGGCTAATCCCTCGTCTATTACTGTCACCTTGGAGGAGTAAAACCTGCTGTTCTAATTCTAGTGCCCTTTGGGATCTAGTTTCCTGGATGACTTGGGATATAGGCTTAGCCAGTTGGGATTCTAGTTGGGCAACTAGAGTTTGGATGGGGGATATAACAGCCGTCTGTTGGAGGCGGGAGAGAATGTCTTTGTCTTTTTCCAATATCAGGAGGGATAACCCTCTTGGGGAGAGGTGAGAATACTCCTGTAGGACGTCATGCCAGCTTTGTTGCAATAAATCCTCAATATTATTGATTAATTGTTCAATCAAGTGGGGATATTTTACTTCATACATAAGAGGCAATTCTCATCTTCAGTTGTTCAATTCCTTGCCTTTTGGCGGCAGACATTGTGACAACAGGAATTCCCAGTTTTTCCTCCAAAGACAAGGAGTCAACGGCGATATTCATCCGCTTGGCTTCATCAATCATATTGATTGCCAAAAGGAGAGGCAAACCCACCTCTAAAAGTTGAAAGGTGAGGGCAAGCATCCTTCCGAGGTTTTTAGCCTCCACCACATGGATAGCCAGGGAAATGTCTTCCCTCAATAACAAGTCTCTAGTCACCCTTTCTTCTTCGGTGATGGGGATTAGGGAATACATGCCCGGGGTATCGATAACAGACACATACTTGTTGCCGATTTGGGTTTTTCCCCTGGCTATTTCCACCGTAGTACCGGGATAGTTAGATACTGTGACATAAGTACCAGTTAGCCGGTTAAATAAAACACTTTTCCCCACATTGGGCATTCCCACCAAGGCTATGATGCCTTCTTCGGGGGAGGGATTGGATGCCAGGGATAACCACCGCCTAGACTTGCATTTATTCCCACTACAACCGTAGCAAGACATGGGAATTCTTACTAATAACTCCGACCTGTGACCATTTTAATAACTTTGCTAATTTTTTTCAATAAACTTTTAAGACTTGTTAAGGGGAAAATTTTTGAGGATTAATGAGAAAGCTTTTCACCACTGAGGATAAAAGTGGGGTCGATAGCTGCGAAGACTTGAGTAAGTCCGCGGGTTTCAAGACGATTGGTGGAAGCTTGTACTACCTCTACATTACAGGCGCCTAATTGTGCCAAAGACTCGGAGATTTGGAAGAGGCTATCGAGATTACTGGCGGTAGCCACGAGGCGGCCACCGGGGGGCAGATATTCCCATCCTTGGATTAGAATAGTCTTGACAGCCTTGCCACCGCCGATGAAAATGCGATCAGGTTTTAGGGGCAGTTGGGGGAAGCATTCTGGGGCACTTCCTTCAAACACCTGGACATTTTCTACTTGGAATATTTGACAATTTTTTCTGATAAGCTGGGCTACATCTGGATCCCTTTCAATAGCGATTACTTGGGCGTTAGGGCAGAGAAGGGCAGTTTCAATAGAAATAGTACCAGTGCCAGCGCCTATATCCCAGAGGGTAGATTCTTTTTTCAGGCGTAAGGCGGAGAGGATTAAAAGTCTTATTTCTCGTGGGGTGAGGGGGATGCCAGGGAGAGAGGCGAATAATCCATCGGGGATGCCGGGGGTTATATAGGGCCATTGTACAGTCATAGTACTAACTATTACGCTTCCATAACAGATAAATCCAGAGGAAGGAGACGAGGAAATAGGTAGTGGTAATCACGCCATTGAGGTATAAAAGACGAAAAGCCCAAATGTCGCTAGCAGTGGCGCCTCCTAGGGATAAGAGGGTGTAGGATGCCAGCCACAACAAACCCCAGAGGATGGAAAGACGGGCAATTTTTTTCTCCCTGCCGCGGGGGGAGGATTGGAGGGTTAGGAAACTGAAAACGGGGCCAAAAATGGGCATAAGGTAGAGAGAGAGGCGAAATTTTTGCCAATTATCTTGTCTATCATTCATAGGCTACCACTAGTATCGTTTCATTGCCCTTTGCATTTCTCTTTCTGCTTCCCGGCGTTTGATAGTTTCTCGTTTATCGTGTAATTTCTTACCCCTGGCTAGACCTAGACTCACTTTTACCCATTCTCCCTTAAAATACATTTTTAGTGGCACTAGGGTTAATCCTTTTTCCTGGAGTGCCCCTATGAGTTTATTGATTTCCCGCTTATGGAGAAGCAACTTGCGATCTCGTTTCGGGTCGTGGTTAAAATATTTACCAGTGGTGTCACAGGGGGAGATATGGACATTAGTAAGCCAGGCTTCCCCATTGCGAATTAGGGCGTAGCCGTCTTTTAGGTTAACTTTCCCCTTGCGTATAGATTTTACCTCAGTTCCCAACAGTTGGATTCCCGCTTCATAGGTTTGGAGTATATCATACAGGTGTCGTGCCTGACGGTTATCACAGATAACTTTGACTGGCTTATCGGAATCCTTCATAGACAACTGCTAAAAAGGGATGATCCTTCTATTGTAGCTAATCCTGGGGGCTATCATTAAGCCCTTGTGCTTGGGTTATTTCCAGAATTTCTTGGGATGAGAGGGGTTGTGGGATGAATTGACAATGGAAATAAGCCTCGGCGGCAATGGTGAGGGAATGGATAATCTGGGGTAGAGAGAGGGAGGGGGGTATAAGAGGCCGAGGGGGGGGAGACTGAAATACCTGCTCAAAAAGCTGGGGGTTGGGGTATAATAGCATGGAGCCGTGTTGGAGAATGGAGTTACCCTGTTTTAGGAGGGCACTGCCTACTACCTTTTCCCCCCGACTATCCACTAAATCGGCGGCGGTTGCCAGGTGAAAGCAGTTGGGGGAGGAAAGACAGTCCTGCTTACTACCAAATTGTAATTGTAGACCGAGACGGCGCCAACCTTCAATAAGGAATTGAGAGATTTCTCGATAAATTGTCAACACACTTCCCCCCCCAGAAGTAATGACGGCATAACACAAATCCCCCTGATGCAAAACCGCCCTACCGCCAGTGGGGCGTCTTACCAGAGGGAGAGGAAGACTATGCCAGTGTGGGGGGATATGCTTTTTTTGGTGTTTGCCTAGGGAGATGGCGGGGGGATTCCAGGTATAAAAGCGGAGGGTTGGGGGGTGTTGGTGACATCTATGTTGTCTCAGAAGCCAAGAATCAATAGCCATCTGCAGACGTCCATCCCCTTGGTGGAGGGGAATAAGACGCCATACCGGGTAGGGTTTAAGGGGCATAGTTAGGACTGATGCTCAAAAACGTTACTATACAACAACAGGTCCAACTCTGCCAATACCGGTATTACCTGAAAACACCGTTGTGCCAATTCCCAACGCCCCTCTCGCTTGAGCATTTCCTCTAGTTTCTCCTTGATGGGGATAAGGTACAATACATCATTAGCGGCATAGGCCAATTGTTCAGGGGTAAGACTATCCACGCTGCCCCAGTCGGAATTCTGTGCCTTCTTGTCCAATTCTACCCCCTGTAAATCCTGTACTAGACTCTTTAGTCCATGACTCTGAGTATAAGTGCGGGCGAGTTTGCTTGCCACCTTGGTACAGAAAATGGGTGTAGTCTCCACGCCGAAGGTATACTTCAATATAGCCACATCGAAGCGGGCATAGTGGAATATCTTGAGAATAGACTTAGCCTCCAGCAGCTGCTGCAAATTTGGGGCGGCGGTTTGTCCTTTTTTGATGCGGATAGCGGTGACCAAGCCCTGGCGATCGCATATTTGCACTAAACAAAGACGATCCCGCTGGGGTATTAACCCCATGGTTTCCGTGTCCATCGCCAGGCAGTCCGCTTTTAGGTACTCTTGTAGCAACTCAGACGACAAATCGCCCTCGCAAACCTGGAATTTCTCTGGCAGCATGGCTAGTAGGAATCCTGGTCATGACGACGAGGATAGATTTGTTCTGCTTCCGGGCAGTCTTCGGAAACCGGTATATCTCCGTAGTACCCTCGTGGCACTGAGGACAACTTCCGGCTGATGGCCCCTATGCTTTCAAGACGGACGATTTCCTCCCAGGAGGAGCTTTCGTAGTCTTCCTCCATCTCGTAGCGGATGGTAACGACGTCTCCTTCTATCCCTGTAATTCTGGCATCTTCTATCCAGCGTTGTTGATCCCGCAAGAAAATAGAGACTTCGCACCCTTCCTTGTATAATTGGTAAATCTTGCGGTCTAACATAGACTTCTCCTCTATTTTACTTGTACAATATATTATCAAAGGCCGACTCAACCCCCATACGGGATTCCGGCAGCGACTTCCCTACCTGCACTTCTGGTCAACCTTACTATTATAGCCTAAACACGGGTGTGAAGGGTCGGGTTGGGACTTTTATAGTTGCCTTAGACTTCCATTTTCTCATTCCTGACTGACACACGCTCTAGTTACTTTTTCCTTTCCCCTTTCATTTTAACACTGATTCTGACTCACGACACAATTTTCTTCGTGTTTATATAATAATTCTAGTATATATCTAACAACAGTATCAGTTTGTTCCAGCATAGCAAAATGGCCGCAGTTGTCGATTTCAAATACGATTTGTTGATGGTGTTGGTGGAAAAGACGGTGGAAACTAGCTAGATGGTTGACGTATTGGATTTCCATCACCTTGTCTTGCTTTCCCGCTAAAAAGTATACTGGTTGGGGGAGACGGGCAACTATTTGGGGTAGGTAGTGCACTTGTTCTTCTGTTGTAGCTTCCAAAAGAGAGGCAATAGCAGCCTGGGTATTGGCATTAAGAAAGTCTTTTAGTCTTTGTCGGCCCCAGTGTCTGTCTAAGGGGCGTTTTACCATCATTCTGGCGAAGATTCTATCCAAAAAGGGGACAAATTGCAACCATGAGGGCCGAAATTTAACTATATTTTCCCCTGCCTTGCGGAAACGCTCAAATTCCTCCTGTAGGTATATGCCTCCCCCCGCATTTATACAAAATACCCCTCTTACAATATCTGGACAAATATCAGCAGTCCACAAGGCAATACTACCACCTAGGGAATGTCCAATCAACCATGCCTTCTTTATCTCCAAGGCTGTCAGTAAAGCCTGTAAATCCTGGGCATAACTGCGAAGACTATAAGACGAGTTACAATGGTTTTGACAAGAGGGTTGGGAGTTACCAAAACCCCTTAGATCATAACTCAAACAGGCATATTTGTCCTTTAATTGTTCAATGAGGGGTAACCAGTAGCAATGACTTAGTAACCAGCCGTGAATAAATACTAAAACGGGGCGAGAATTGTCAACATGTGGAATATACTGGTAAAAGTGGTTTACGCCACGAACGTTAATTGTACTCATTTGTTTGTCTTTTTTGCCTCCCTTTACTTATATTCTAGGGTGTTTCGGCTTGTCTGATTCATTTTTGTATCTTTTCTTACCTTCCCTGCCGATACTACCCTTTTCTTTTTCTTGCAATAGGAGGGTTTATAATTGCTGATAACTGTATGTTTGAAACGGGGAGAATGCTTTTAACAGATGAGTTGTTGTTTCGCTATAAGCGTTGTCGTCGTCGCACTTTTTTGGATGTTTACGGAAATGTGACTTGCAGGCAGGAGAAGGATTTTTTAGGCATTTTAAGGGAGGAAAGGGAATTGCACAATCAAAAGGTGTTGCAGTATTATAACCTTAAGGTTGAGCAGCCAAGACTTTGGGGGGAAAGGGATAACAAAAAACTGGCGGCAATTACTACACAACTTATGAGTCAGGGAGTGGATGGCATCTACCAGGGGGTGATAAGTGTTGATATTCTCGACAAAGATGGTGATAGGGTTACCCTAATGGCTTCCCCCACTCTCTTGGTAAAACAGAATATTCCTTCCCGCTGGGGAGACTGGAGTTATTTTCCTGTCAATGCCAGTCTGGGGAAAAATCCAAAACCCGAATATAAGCTGATTCTTGCCTTTGTGGTGGATATTCTCAATCGTATTCAGGGAATAAGTCTCAGTCGCGGGGAAATCCTCTTGAAAGATAATTCTTCCCCTCATCAGGTGGATTTGGCTATATGGTTGCCCCGTGCCCAAGAATTAGTCAATGAATGTTTAGAAATGTTAAAAACCAAAGAAATCCCTGATGTCTACATTTCTCGTCAGCGTTGTGGTTTCTGTCCTTGGTATGATGACTGTTATCAGGTAGCCAAGTCTAGTCTACATCTCTCCCTAATCCCCGGCATCACCCCCAATAGATATGAGTTGTTGGTGAGTAATGGTATTCACAACTTGGAGACTGTCTGTCAGACTCCCTTATCCCGTTTACAGGAAATTCTTGCCTGCGAGAAAGAGGTAGCCACAAGAATCAAACAACAGTCTATTTCCCTACTGTCAGGCAAACCCATTTTAAGACAACCCAATCTCCTGCCTCTCCCTCAATCTTCCGTGGAGATATACTTCGACATAGAGGCTGACACCAGGAGGAATGTAGACTACTTGTTGGGGGTGTTATGGGTTGACCATGATAATATGATTCAAGAATATCGCACTTTTTTGGCCAAATCCCCGGGGGAGGAAAAATCAATTTGGCGTGACTTTCTCCATTTTATCCAAAAGTACCCCCATGCCCCCATTTTCCACTATTCTGAATACGAAGTAGAAACGGTGAAAAGACTGGCTAGTCTCTATAACACCCCCGCTAGCCAATTGCAGTCTCTTTTGTCTCGTCTATTTGACTTACATCGAATCCTCACTCATTCCTTTTTCCTGCCGGTAGAAAACTATTCCCTCAAATCTGTTGCCAACTATCTAGGCTTCCACTGGCGTAACCCGAAAACTGGCAATAACTCCTACAATCCCACCTCTATTGGTGGTGACCAGTGTATTGTTTGGTATGATCAATGGTTGAAGACAGGGGATTCTTTTTGGCTAGACTGCATCAAAATATACAACGAGGATGATTGTCTGGCTACCTATCATCTGAAGCAGTGGATGGCAGATTTTCAATAAGTTTTAGACTAGGTGGATTTCAGTTAATACACACCCTATCCAACGGCAAGCTTAGGGGAATAGATTAATCCCTAAAGGAGAAAACATCTCCCCAACTGTTGTCTAAAGACTCGGTTGGATTGCAATAAGAGGGTATTTTTTCCTCCCCCCAAATGGGATAAATGACATTATACCAATAATAGCCTCTCTGCTGAATTTCCCTGCCAAAAGGACAACAATCACCCCAAAATTCTGTTACAATCACAGGGGGGTTATTTTCCCCCATCCCCCGGATTGCTTGTAAGTCAAAACCTTCTGTCTGTGGGAAAATGCCACTTTCTTGTAAACTCGCGGGGGTTTTCATTGTGAGGTTTACGATATTGGTAAAAGATAAGTCTTCTGACATGGAGTGGAGAATCAGGCTATGGTAAAGACTCTTATCTTCATATATCCCCGTGGGAGTTTTGTTAGTAGCTAGGTGTAGATTGCCAGTGAGTGGGTGGTATTCTCATTCCCCAAAGGGATAGCAGTGAAATTGCGGGTAGTGACTAATACGGGATTTTAGTTTTTCATAGGTAAGCAAATGAGGCTCAAAACTATAAACCTCATATCCAGCCTTGAGTAGACATTCACTCGCTTCACCAATATTAGCACCAACATCTACCACCTTGCGACTACTAGGCAGAAAAGAGTATAGGCATCTCATCAAACCCATTTCCAGGGGTTTTAACTGGGGTTTTGAGGTAAAGACGACTGTTGGTGACAGACTTATGTCTTCTATCTTACTTTTCTTGGTGTTTTCTCCTTTTATTTATGGATTTTAGTATTTTTTCTGGCTTTCCCAATTTTGCCGTTATTTTCAGGAAAAACTGTTGCCCCGTCAAGGGGTAATTTTCGAGTCTTTCCACCAGGTAGTTGCAATTAGAATAGTGGCTATCCAGAAATTTTTGAGTTTTTTCACTGGGTAATTGTAATTATAATAATGGTTATCTAGAAGTAGATTTAACCCCGCCGCCACCCTAGCCAATTAAGCAACCACTAGGAGTAGATACTGGCCTATTTTGAATTTCAATATGTTTGATAAAATTTGACTTATTTCTCTCTACCGAGTTTATTATTTCAGACTGTCCAGTTATAACTATGTAGTGGAGGGTGATAATAGCCTCCGCAATGCCTATTAAAGTTTCCAGGGAGGGGGCATAGTTTTCTACAATAATGTTGTCTAGTTTTTCTAAAATTAACTCTCTAACTGTTTTTGTTGTCCTAAAAAGAGGTAAATTTGCCAGATAACTTGCTATTCCTCCTATGGATTGATTGGGAAACATACTTTGGCAGCAAGGAGAAGATAAGAATCGGCAAGTGGAAGCCAATAAAAATAATTCATTGTAATAAAGGGAGTCGTCAAAGAGGAATTATTTTTGGGGATAGTAGGAGGAAAATAGGGTTTCAAATCTCAAGTCAGCCACCTTGCCTTGGGAAAGAGACTGCCACAACCAACGGTTAATGTCTTTGGCAGAGAAATTAGGCGCAAATAGTGGGGCACCACTGCTGGTAGGATATAGAATGGCAGACCGTATTTTTCTTGATAAGCCTCTCTCAATTCCGGGTGAGTAGCCAGCCTTAAATCACACTTGCTAAGAAACTCTGCCATCAAATCGTCTGGGATTTTATTTACCACAATATTCTGGTCATCCATGATATAAACCCCCAGGGGTTGCAGACGTCTTTTACGGCTATACTCAAGAGTAAATCATCGGGGTAGTAGGGCACACAAAGACAGCGTTTTACTGTAATATCCTCCAAAAGCTCAATAATTGTTTTATAGGCTTGTATTCTGGTAATTCCCTTACGGGGTAGAAAATAGCTAATATCCCCAAGGTGATGTAAGCCCCCGTAATGGTTGTCAGTGCGAATAGAATAAATATTGGGGGTGTCGGCAATAATCCTTTTTACTAGTACACCGGTGCCGTGTTTGTGGTTAACTTCATTATGGGTGATAATTACAGTAGCCTCTTTTAACGGTTTCCCTAGTTTTTCAAAACGTTGAGCAAATGGGGATTTTTCCCTCAAAGATTGCCAAATCCATTCCTCTATCCCCTCGGAGGAGAGGATAGGCGCTATTTTTAAAGCATTGTGACGTATACTTTTTTGAGTTGTCTCATCAGTAAGCCAGGCTACAGTTTGTTGGAATTGTTGGGTGTTATAGCTACATACTGCCCCAAGTTGGTGTTGTCTGACAAATCTGGCGGCTGCCGTGTCTGGGTTACCCACTACCAGGGGTGTGGGAGGTGGCAACAATAAAAGGGATACGGGAGGGTAGGCTAAGACGCGCGATTTCCTGCCTTTGCTGTGGGTTAAATTCACTGGCGGTGGGTATTACGGCAAAATAGGCTTGTCTTAGTCTGTCTACTAACTCCTCCTCTCCCAAATAACCATGGAAAATAATACCATCTGCTGCTAATTCCTCTTCGTCAAAAGAAAGCCACTGTTTATTGGGGTTGCCATACCAGTGAATCTGGATGCCACTGTTGCTTACTGTCTTTCTTAAGTCTTCTAGCCACTGTTGACTCCAAACATTCCCTATCATAATTCCATGTTTACTATTCCCGGAAGAAGGCATAATGAGGTGACTTTTAGCCACAAGAGAGGCTGGGGCTACTGGCGGCAAAAACCAGAATTTTTTGTTATATTTGGCCTCATACTCCCTGCAAATCTCCCTGGAAATCCCCAAACACAAGTCTGACTGGGAAATCAATTCTCTCATCAATTCGTCGGAGATTCCTTGTGCATATATATTCTGGCCATTCATTATATATGTACACAAAGGGACTCCAAGTAGTCGTCTGATGGCGATGGCATTTATAACATCATCGGGGAAGTAGGGGATAGCAAGAATTCTCCTAGGGTTGATGTGGATTATGAGGGATTGGATTTTGGCAACAGCGGCGGCAATATCTTTGTTATTGTCGTGACTGATTAGAAAGCTAAAACGGGCGAAATCCTCTTTTCCATCATATAGGTAGCGGATGGAGACTATTTTTTGCCCATCGGGAAAGAGTCTTTTTAGGAGAATACCAACTCCTTGATGCTGATTAACTTCACAATGACAGACGATGAAATCATATTCTCGACTGGTTTTAATTGCCTTTAGCCTCCCCAATATCTTTTTTAGTTTCCGTCGGAATTTGACCTGATATTCCAACAACATGATACCATTGTCCCCTGGTCAATTGTTCAATCGGTCATCTAGCCTTCCCCTTGTATTGTACAACCGGGAGGACAAAGTCACAGCATCCCCAAAACTACCCCTGATTTTCTACTTCATTTTCAGCCTCTTTCCTGATGAGATTCTGACATATCTCCCTCAATTTCATTCGCTCAATATAAGGCCAGCCACCAAGTTCGTCAATATGTTTTAATAATAGATACAGTTGGTGACGAGTATCTGGGAGGGATGGCTCAAACATTTCCTCTCTGATTTTCCTGTGTAATTTCTCCAATTCTCTCAACAACAAGAGTATAGCAAATATGTCGTCTTTGGACTGATAGGCTAACTGCCAAATTTGTTGGCTTAGTTTTTCTATTTCTTGTTGGAGGGTTGTTTGACTGGGATTGGTATCCATGGGTTTGAGGGGGGTAAGACTAGATGGATTGGAGGCTGTCACCTAAATCATAACTGTTTGTCTCTTGATTTTGTCCTTAGGGAGCCTTAAAATCAGAGGAGTGCCCTTTTTAAACTAGAACACAAGTCGGCAATAGCAGCAAGGCCCTTTTCCGGGGGCTCCTGTGCTAGACTTTTAACAAAGGCACTGCCCACAATAACGGCATCTGCGCCCCATTCTTTTATTTTCCTTGCTTGTGCTGGCTGAGATATGCCAAAACCCACGCCAACGGGTTTCTCTGTTACTGACTTTAGCTGCCTAATCAAATCCCTCACTCTTTCCTGTACCTCCTCACGCATCCCAGTCACCCCTGTAACGCTTACCAGATAAATAAACCCCTGGGATTTGAGGGCAATTTGTTTAATCCTCTCCGCAGGGGTGGTAGGAGCCACCAATAGCGTCACTTCAATGCCTTTTTTCTCACTGAGACATAAAAAGTCTTCTGCCTCTTCCAGGGGTAAATCCGGCACCACTAGGCCTTTTACCCCTACCTGGGCAATAGCTTCTAGAAAATTTTCCACCCCACGATGAAAAATTGGATTATAATAGCTAAAGAGTACAATGGGGCATTTTATGTCTTTATGCACCTCTGCTACTAAATCTAACACCTGCTGAAGACGAGTGCCCCTTTTTAACGCCCGGTTGGCGGCTGCTTGTATTACCGGGCCATCAGCCAGAGGATCAGAGTATGGTACTCCTAATTCTATCAAATCTGCGCCATTTTCTGCTAGTATTTTTAGGGCTTTTTTCGTGGTGTTCAAATCTGGATCTCCTGCTGTTATAAAGGGGATTAGTGCACATTTGGATTCGGCCTTTAGTTGGGCAAAAGTTCGGGATACTGATGTCATTTTTCTGTTTAATTTATCTATGCTATTCCAGTCTTACTTTCTAGGTATATATCAAAAAAAAAGAGCTACTATATTGTAGCAAATAGGGGTTAAAAGCAGAAGGGGCTTTGGGGAGAAAAATGGGAAATTATTGGGATTTGTCGTCAGTCATAAGTTTTTCCAACTCCTCGGGAGACATTTTTTCTAACTGTTTTGCGAGGAGGGCATCCTGATAAATTCTAACCTGGCGGTGATAGGTCATATTTTTGGTGAAAACTCTGACGAGATAGGTTATAACCCAGCCAATTAAACCTAAAATCAAAACCGTCTGACTCCAAATTCCAGCATCTATGGAGTCGAAACCGAAAAGTTGAAAAAGTGTATAGGCAACGCCGCCGACGAGGAAAACCCCAAAGGCGATTAGGATGGCATCAATCCTCCTCATACTATAGTGTTACTCAGTTTAATGGACGACGACGAGGTCTAAAATTAAGAAAGGGTGCTAATAGTAACATGCCGGGAAAAAAGAAAAACACCAAAAAGTACATAAAACCTCTTTCAAAAGAGGAGGCAACATACCATCTACCGTTGAGATAAAAGTATACTATGGCGGGGATAATTAACAGATACAAAAGACTGATGAGGATATATAAGCCAGCAGTGATTGCCGTTTCTGTAAGTAGTATTTCTGGGTTGAGGAGGTTGTTCATAATCAATAGGCTACTGTAGTTTTTTTTCTAGGATACTATGTTAGGGTTCTTTTTAGAAGGCCAAAGGGGTTTTTAGAAAGCCAAAAGGGGGGTTAACAAGAAGAATGGTCATGTTTAAGAATAATAGCCTCAATCTGGCTGATGGTGTCTTCCAGTTGGGCATTAACTACCTGGTAGTCAAACTCGCCACTGGCTGCCAATTCGGTTTGTGCCTGTTGTAGACGTTTTCTGATGGAATCCTCACTATCAGTGCCTCTTTGCCGCAGACGTCTTTCCAATTCCTCTAGGGAGGGGGGCATGATAAATATTCTAACAGCAGAGGGATAGGTTTTCTTTACCTGCCTTGCCCCTTGTACTTCTATTTCTAGGATAACAGTTTTGCCCTGAGCAATTTGTTCTTTTACCGGTTGACAGGGTGTGCCATAATAGTTGCCATTGTACTCTGCCCACTCTAAAAACTGGCACTGGTGTATGAGTGTTTCAAATTCCTGACGAGAAAGAAAGTAGTAATCCTTGCCGTTGACTTCTCCTTGACGGGGATTACGAGTGGTGGCTGAGATAGAGAGGAAAAAATGGGGGTGTTTTGCCAATAGCCTCTTGATAATTGTACCCTTTCCCACACCACTGGGCCCAGTTATAACCACTAATTTTCCCTGAGATTGTCCTGAATTACTATTACCCATCCTCGCAAGTTAACAGCAATGACATAATAACAGACTCATCCCTTTCGGGGGGGTATGGGGAGTGGCTGTATGCCTGAGGTTAGCCTTTATATCCGCCACTTGGGGGGATTGTCATGGCTAATGTCCAGCTTTTTTGTCAAAATATTATATGGCGCCTTTGCCTTTATGTCTATTCAGTTTGCCATTTTACCCCTATAGGGCGTCTGTGCAATAGAAGTCAATTGTAGGGCATGTGCGGCTGCTGGATAAGGGGAAGCCGGTGGAAAAGAGAAACTGGTGGGAGTGTTGACAAAACCCTTAACCCAGGCTTGTTGGGAAAAAGTGGGAGGAAGGGGGCCAAATGTAGAAGGAGTCGACTATAATCAGCGAATAGAGCTATATTGCAGTAGAGGGGAAAATATGACAAAACAACCGGACAGGATTATTATATTTGATACCACTTTGAGAGATGGAGAGCAATCCCCTGGGGTTAGTTTGAATGTGGAGGAAAAATTGACCATTGCTAAGGCTTTAGCCAAACTGGGAGTAGATGTGATAGAGGCGGGGTTTCCTCATGCCAGTCGCGGGGATTTTGCCGCTGTACAAAAAATAGCAGAAGTGGTAGGTACTGAAAATGGTCCTGTTATCTGTGCTTTAGCTCGTGCTACAAAACAAGATATAAAAAGTGCCGGCGAAGCCTTAAAACCTGCCTGTAAGAGTCGTATTCATACCTTTATCGCTACTTCCGACATACATTTGCAGTATAAGTTGAAGAAGACTAGAAAGGAGATTTTGGAAATAGTACCGGAAATGGTGGCCTATGCCAAGACTTTTACGCCGGATGTGGAGTTTTCTGCCGAGGATGCTGGACGCACTGACCCAGAATTTTTATATCAGGTGTTAGAATTGGCAATAGAGGCTGGAGCAACTACTGTTAATATCCCCGACACTGTGGGTTATACTGTGCCTTCGGAATTTGGCGCCTTAATCAAGGGAATAAAGGAGAATGTACGCAATATTGATAAGGCTATTATATCAGTCCATGGGCACAACGACCTAGGTTTAGCAGTAGCTAATTTTCTAGAAGCTATCAAAAATGGTGCCAGACAGGTAGAATGTACTATTAATGGGATTGGGGAAAGGGCAGGCAATGCGGCTTTAGAGGAATTGGTGATGGCGTTACATGTCCGTCGTCAGTATTTTAACCCATATTTGGGACGTCCTGCTGATTCCACTGAGCCTTTGACTAATATTGATACCAAACAGATATATAAAACCTCCCGTCTAGTGTCTAGTTTGACGGGGATGGTGGTACAACCTAATAAGGCTATTGTAGGGGCTAACGCCTTTGCCCACCAGTCTGGCATTCACCAAGACGGGGTATTGAAAAATCCCCTCACCTATGAGATTATGTCGGCCGAATCCATCGGTTTGACCTCTAATCAGATTGTACTAGGGAAACTTTCTGGACGCAATGCCTTTCGCACCCGTTTGCAGGAGTTAGGGTTTGAATTGTCAGAGGAAGAGTTAAACAAAGCCTTTATTCGCTTCAAGGAGTTAGCCGACAAGAAGAAGGAAATCACCGACTGGGATTTGGAGGCGATAGTCAGCGACGAAATCCAACAGCCTCCTGAATTATACCGCCTGGAGTTGGTACAGGTTTCTTGTGGTGAACCTGCAGTACCAACCGCTACAGTCACTGTGAGAACACCTGAAGGTAAAGATGTTACTTCTGTAGCTATAGGCACAGGACCAGTAGATGCGGTATACAAGGCTATAAGTCAGGTGGTGAATATTCCCAGCGAGTTAGTGGAGTATTCGGTAAAATCTGTGACTGCCGGGATAGACGCCATGGGAGAGGTAACTGTGCGTCTGCGTCACCAGGGGAAAAACTATTCCGGCTATGCTGCCAATACGGACATTATTGTAGCCTCTGCCCGGGCTTATATAGCTGCCTTGAATCGCCTCTATGCGGTTACAGTTGGGCGTCATCATAATGGGCATGATAACAACAACGACAAGACGGCCCAACATGCCAATCTGGTGACCCCTGCCTAGTATAATTTTACTCAAACGGGGATCAGGTGGATTAGCCTTTTCTGATTCCCGTTTTAACCAACAGGTAGTCTTTGTATCCTAAAACCATAGGGACTATCACTGGCTGCTATTATCTGCTTGCCAAATAATACAGATTGTCACTGGCCACTGTCAACGGGTGTCCGGATACCAGACAACTAGCTGTAAGGATGGGGTTTAGGGGGATGATTACTAGCACTGGTGAGGGCGGGATGGGAAACATTGTCTTATAATTAGGTATAGTAAGTAGACTGTCTCACTGGGTAGAACTGGTTTAGACAGACAAAAGCACGGCAGTTGGGCTAGACGGTACTTTTTACTATCAGTGTCCCTTTTGGAGCTAAAGGTTAACACAGGGTGAGCAAAAGAGCAACAATAAAGAGGAGGGCAAATATGGCAGTAATGGGGCAAATCAGCATCTGCCTTTGTGTTTAAAAGTCCAGTAATGGTTATAGACTGCGGCTGACTGCGGTAACACCTATAAGAGGGCAAAATATTCTGTTTTGTTATCGTTAATTAGCCGATAATAACCGTGTAATAGCCGCCCAGATACATAACCTGGCCTATGGTGGTTTCTGCGGGGAGAAGGAATCTGGCAAAAACCAACAATAGAGGGCTCATTTTAAACATTTTTTGTTTTGCCCTTGTCCTCTTTTCTTGCCCCATTTTACCACTATCTCCTGCTATTCAGTCATAAGAAGACCAAACTTGCCATTTAAAAACCATGAAATAAACGTATTTATCTCCTCGTCTCTCTCTATTTACGATTGGCAAATAGTTTTAATAATTTTTAAAAGCCTGCTAGAATTTTTATTCCGGCATACCAATTTACTGAAACCATGAAAGATTGCTAAAATGTAACGCTGGAACTTATTAGATAAACCTGTAAAAATCATAAATTTTTAAATCAAATTTTCCCTAGATATGATAGCATCAAACTCTATCTAAAACCAAGATTTATGCCTAATGTTTTCCCCTAATATATAGCTCCTTAATAATCATAAATAAACCCTAAAAAACAATATAAATACGAGAGATAGGCAACTATTTAAACATAATATTTAGCCGGTTAAAGCCCAATTATACGCTTAGAACCCCCAAAGGGGTATTCGTTCAATTTTTATATGTCTGTCTTTGCCCTTTTATTCTTCCCCTTTTATAAAAAATTTCTTCTGTCAACTCTTTGAATTTCACAAAATTACAGTTTGTACTAACTACCTCCCCGTTTGCCGTTGTTGCATATTTGGTCTTGTAACACGGTGGGGCCCTTGACAAAGAGGAAAAAAAGTGATATAAAGGCGATATAGTAAGGTACGATGGGGGGCGTGTCTTCTAAATAGGGCCGAGAGACGGGCTCAGTATTGGATACGGCTGCCATTGGTGTTGCCGTTTTGGACGCTTTTTTCAATAAATTGGATGATTTTGTCGGCAATGTCGATTTGAGTGGCTTTTTCAATGCCCTCTAAGCCGGGGGAAGAGTTAACTTCTATTACCACGGGGCCATGATTGGAGCGCAACATGTCTACGCCCGCAATACGCAATCCCATGGCCTTAGCTGAACGGATGGCGGTTATTCTCTCTTCAGGGGTGAGTTTGACTTTTTCTGCTTTGCCGCCGCGATGGAGGTTGGAGCGAAATTCGCCGTCGGCACTTTGTCTTTTCATGGCGGCTACTACCTTGTTACCGATGACAAAACAACGGATGTCTGTGCCTTGGGCCTCTTTAATGTATTCTTGTACTAGGATATTGGCATTTAAGCCTCGAAATGCCTGAATTACGGATTTGGCCGCTTGGTGGGTTTCGGCTAGTACTACACCTATTCCCTGAGTGCCTTCTAATAACTTGATTACCACGGGGGCACCACCTACTGCCTTTATTAAGCCATCAATGTCTTCAGTGTCATGGGCGAAACCTGTGACTGGCAAGCCTATTCCTTCCTTGGCGAGAATCTGGATACAACGGAGTTTATCCCTTGAGCGAGAAATAGCCTGGGATTCATTGGCACTAAATACCCCCATTACTTCAAACTGTCTTACCACAGCACAACCGTAGAAGGTGCGAGAGGCGGCAATGCGGGGAATAACAGCATCAAAATTTTCTAATTCCCTCCCTTTGTAGACTATAGATGGCTTGCCAGATGCGATATTAATGTAACATCTCAGGTAGTTGATTACCTTCATCTCATGTCCTCTTTTTTCTCCCGCTTCTTTGAGTCTGCGGGTGGAGTAGAGATGACTATCCTGAGACAAGATGGCAATCTTCATAAAGTCTGCTGTTACTGTCTTTCAATCCTAATTCTACAATTATTATCGTTGCCTTAGGGATGGAGGCTACGCCAGTCTCCCGAGGGGATAAATGCTGCCCAGAAGACGGGGTGATGGTATTGTTTACTGTTTAGCATTTCTAATTGTACCTGACGGAGGGCCTGGACTCTTTCTTCTCCCTGGATGAGTCGGCGATAGTATTTAGTCATCAACTGCCTGGTGGCATCATCAAAGACATCCCAAAGACTGATTAACTGACTTTCCGCACCAGCTAATACCAATGCCCTTCTTAAGCCATACACTCCCTCTCCCTGACGCACTTCTCCCACCCCCGTTTGACAGGCAGACAGTACTACTAGTTGAGTTCCCCACAAATACAAACTGCCAGCTTCTAAGGCGGTTAAGACGCCGTCGGTTTTCCCCTTGCTGGGGTTAAAGCCGGCAAAAGCCAACCCGGAAAACAGGAGGGGATTGTCTTGAATATAGCCGGAGGGGGGTAATATTCCCCTGGTGGCGGGAGTGGTGGGGGTGGGGGAAAAGGTGTCTTCTGGGGGTGGCAAGAAGAAGCCGTGGGTGGCTATATGGAGTATTTTTGGGGCTTTTACGGTAAAAAGTTTATCTACAGTAGCCTCTTGGCCAATATAAAGACGAGAATTGGGGAGAAGGGATACAATGGCCTGGGCTTCTTCCTTTGTGCCTTCTAGGGGTGTGCAACAGGCTAGGTTTCTCCACTGGACATTTCTTCTTACCCCCCTGCGGCTTTCCCTCAGGTTTTTGTAGTCAATATCGTATTCTGGTGCCGCTACGATTACAGGGGGAGAGGAGGAAGGGAAACGATTTTGGATTCTCAAAAGGTCCCTACCACTAGTAAGATAGTTGAAGGTGTATTCTTGGATGAGATAATTGCCTTTGTTATCTTGCAAGGCGGCAAAGGGGATTAGATTCAACTGTCCTTCCGGGGATAGGAAGAGTTTTTTCCTGTCTTTTAGATAGGGTAATAGAGGTTGGAAGACGAGTTGATATAGTTGTTGGCTAGACTGGGTAATAACTGTCTTGTCTCCCTCTTCCCCTAGGCTTAGACACTGACGAAATTGGGTTACCAGGGAGTCTATAGTTTCTGCTTCTGCCAAGTCTATTCCTTTAAGACTGCCGTCTGGGTGTAACAGGTAAACGGCGTAACGAGGTTTTGCCGGGGAAGGGGTTTTGGGGTTAAGGGGTTGATAGATGAAATATTCTACCAACACAGCGTCTTGTGGTAGGGCTTGTCTAACGGCCTCTAGGGTGATAGGTTGAGTAAGGGTGCGATATTGGGCACTTTTGGCAGACAGTTGGGTTTCCAGTTGCCGGATTTCCTCTTCTAGGCGAGAAATAGTTTGTTGATATAGAGGGAAAGATAGGTTAGTGTTACCAAGACTAAGACTGGCCAATAGGTTTTTCTTTTGGGCTAGACTGTCAAATAGGGCTTCTGTTTGGGGGTTACTGTGTTGACGCAGGGTAGCCATTATGTCACTCATAGCGTCTAACACCCTACCCTTGCGACGGAGAATAGTGGTTAAGGCTAATGTGGCAGCTTTTTTGTCATCTGGGAGGTAATTAAGGTGAAGGGAGATGGCCGCATTGGTAGTGCCTTTTAGGGTATTAATATATAGAAGTTTGCGATATTCGTCGCCAGTAGAGTAGAGAAACTGACTAAGATTATATTCTTCCACCTCTGTAGCCTGCTGGAGATAGTCTAATGCCAGGGGATATTTTGTGGTTAGCCAGTGGAGGGAAGCCAAACCAGTGAGGGATTTTGCCAGAAGAGGGTGTTTTTCCCCCAAAACCTCCCCAGCCAGAGTGAGGCTTTTTTGGAATTGGGTTTCTGCGGCTTGATATTGTTTTAGACGAAGAGAAGACTCGGCTAAGTTTATGAGAATTTGGACAGTATCAGCATGTTTTTCCCCCACGGCTTGTTTTTGAATTTCTAAGGCTTTGGTATAATAATTAGCTGCCTGCTCATAGTCATGACTGTCCAGATAGATGCCTGCTATGTTGTTATAAGACTGGGCGACGTCAGGATGTATTTCTCCCAGAGTTTCCAGTCTAATTTGGAGAGACTTTTGGTAGAGGGGTAAGGCTTGGGTAAGTTTCCCCTGGAATCTATAGGATTCTGCTAGATTATTGACGACAGTGGCGGTGACGGGATTTTTTTCCCCCAGGGTTTCCTGAAAAATAGATAGGGCTTTAGCAAATAGTGTCTCTGCTTCTGTATAATTTCCCTGGTGGTAGTATAACAGACCTAAATTGTTTAAAGAGTAGGCGGTATCTGGGTGTTTATCTCCCAAAACTTCTCGGCGGATAGAGAGAGACTGTTGTAAAAGGGACTCTGCCTTGATATAATTACCAGTGGTGGTATAAAGTAGGGCCAGATTGCTGAGAAAGGTGGCAGTGGTGGGGTGTTTGTAGCCAAAGGCCTTTTTAGCCACCCTTATTGCCCTTTGATAGAAAGACTCTGCCTCCTCATATTCTCCCTGGTAGTAGTATAACAGGGCAAGATTGTTATAGGACTCTGCCACGGAACCATCTTCTTCTCCCCCGAGGCTAATTCGTAACCCCAGAGACTTTAACAACAACTCCTCTGCCTGGGGGTATTTGCCTTGATAGGAGTATAGCAATCCCAGGTTGTTAATTACGGTGGCGGTATCGGGGTGATTTTCCCCCACTATTCTGTCTAGGATAGCAAGGGACTGTTGGTATAGCTCCTCTGCCTGAGTATAATTACCCAGATTAGCCTGGAGATGCGCAATAGCATTAAGGGTGATAGCGGTTTCCCGACTCTGGTAGCCAAATGTGGTTATTACTTTTTTCAGCAACTCCTCCCCTAAGGCGACGGCTTCTGCATACCTTCCCTGGTAGTACAGGGCCTCTATTTTCCGGTACAATTGTGAGACATCTAGGGGGAATTGGGATGTGAGGATTGGGGTTTGTTGGGGCAAATGGCCAGTATTCCCCAAGGGATGGGCAATGGCAGAAGTAGCCAAGGCAAAGGCAAAAATCCAGGGGTACATGAGAGAAAGACGTACCGGCCATTATTGACATTGTGCCATAGGAAAATGGTGAGTGGCGGGATTATGAAAAAATAAAAAGGTAGCACAGGGCTACCCTAGTCTGAGAGAGATGTTACGATATGTTTAGATTCTTAGAAACGGCTGGCGTTGGGCTTGTAAACGATAAAGCTGAGAGCCTGACATTGTCTGATGTTGTCAAAGCCGATAACACGGATGTAGTGGTCGGGGTATTGGGCTTTGCATTCCCGAACCTCGTTTAATACCTCTTGGGGGGTGGTAGCATTAAACAGGGGGAGTTTCCACAAAGTCCAGTGGTGATCAGTAGGAGTGGGGTCTTTTTCAAATTCTATAGCAGGGATGTAACCTTGAGCCAGCAAATATTGTATCTGTTTGAGGATTTGCTGGTCGGTCATGGGAGGGAGATAGGAAAGGGTTTCGTAATGACGCTCCTTTGGTAGTGTTTGCATATACCTATTCTTCCTTCTTATTGTCTAGTGGTTTTGGGTCGATTTCTGGGTGAGATTGTGGACTATTGTTAGGAGAAACTCGGGTTAAACTTTCTAAGAGACGACGACGGTGTTCTATATTAGACTGGAGGATGTTGGTTTTAACCATTTCTGGCAAAAACTCCAGGATATGATTAGCTATGTCCTCCCTGACTGTTAAAATCCGTAACACCAACTCTTTGTTTTCCCCCAACAGCTGGTGGAGATAGGCTTCGCCATCCTGAATTTTAGTACGATCACTATACTGACTAAGCCATATAGCCTGCTGGGGATTGGTCTCACTGAGTTGACTGATGATGATTTTAACAGCCTGGTAGGTGAGATAGCTTTGTAACACCCGCGCCGTCTCCTTGGCAATATGATTGTAGGACATAGTTTCAGTGGGGTTTAGCCCGGAAAAGGGGAGAACTCTCTTAATCTATTTATAACCTTTGGCCCATAATGAGAGCTCTTCCCTGGGGCTAGTACCACTGAAACCTAGAGGGTATCAACGGTATCGAACTCGAATTTAATTTCTTTCCACAATTCGCAAGCGGCGGCCAATTCTGGGCACCAACGGGCGGCTTCTTTGATGATTTCGTTGCCTTCCCGGGCGAGAGAGCGACCTTCGTTGCGGGCTTGGACACAGGCTTCTAAGGCTACACGGTTGGCGGTTGCCCCGGGGGCGTTACCCCATGGGTGTCCTAGTGTCCCACCACCGAATTGGAAGCAGGCGTCATCGCCGAAGATTTCCAACAGGGCGGGCATATGCCATACGTGAATACCACCAGAGGCTACTGGCAGTACACCGGGCATAGAAGCGTAGTCTTGGGTGAAGAAGATACCACGAGAACGATCTTCTTCTACGTAGTCTTCCCGCATCAGGTCGATGAAGCCGAGGGTAGCTGCGCGATCGCCTTCCAGTTTCCCTACAACGGTACCACTGTGGAGGTGGTCACCACCGGACAGACGCAGACACTTGGCTAATACACGGAAGTGGATACCATGGTTTTTCTGACGGTCGATTACGGCGTGCATTGCCCGGTGGATGTGGAGTAGTACCCCATTATCGCGGCACCACTTGGCCAGGGTGGTGTTAGCGGTGAAACCGGCGGTGAGGAAGTCGTGCATGATGATAATGGCACCGATTTCCTTGGCAAATTCCGCCCGTTTTAGCATTTCCTCACAGGTGGGGGCGGTAACATTCAGGTAGTGCCCTTTGATTTCACCGGTTTCTGCTTGAGCTTTTTGTACTGCCTCTTGGACGAACAGGAAGCGATCGCGCCACCGCATAAAGGGCTGGGAGTTGATGTTTTCGTCGTCCTTGGTGAAGTCCAAGCCCCCGCGGAGACACTCATATACGGCGCGGCCATAGTTTTTCGCAGAAAGCCCCAATTTGGGTTTGATGGTGCATCCCAACAGGGGACGACCGTATTTATTCAGCTTGTCTCTTTCTACTACAATACCATGTGGAGGCCCTTGGAAGGTTTTTACCAGAGCTACTGGAACACGAATATCTTCCAAGCGTAGTGCCCGAAGGGCCTTGAAACCGAAAACGTTTCCTACCAGGGATGTTAGAATGTTGGTTACAGAGCCTTCTTCAAACAGGTCGAGGGGGTAGGCTACGAAGGCGAAGTACTGGTTTTCTTCCCCTGGTACTGGCTCAATATTATAGCAACGGCCCTTATAACGCTCCAAGTCGGTCAGGTTGTCAGTCCATACGGTAGTCCAAGTCCCTGTGGAGGATTCTGCCGCTACTGCCGCTGCTGCCTCTTCTGGGGGCACTCCTGGCTGGGGTGTTACCCGGAAGCAGGCCAATAAGTCTGTATCCTTGGGCGTATAATCCGGTGTGTAGTACGTTAGCCTATAGTCTTGCACACCGGCTTTAAACCCTACTTGTGCCATTTTTGTATTCCTCCCTGATTATATCAGTTATGTTTATATGCTCAAGTCTAGGAAGTTCTCTAGGGAAGTAGGTTTTCGTTTTTCCTCTATCAGGGTCTATATTAACATGAACAGGCTCATTTTCTCTTCTCTTTGACAACTATTTAAGATTATTTTTTTTTCTGACTTTGATTAACTTATCTAATGGGATTATGTATAGGTATTTATGACAAATCTTTTCCGCTAAGTGGTATCTAGGGAGGTAGTTTATATAGGTAAACAGGTAATACAATGGGGATTTGCAGTTATTTGTGGTACAACAAAAGATTGTTCGGCCCTTGGTTATCGGTATAATTATTGTCAAGCCCCTGATGGGAGTTTTTATGATGGATGAGGGTAGGTTAAAAAAACTGGAGGAGCAATTATACAATCAAACCCCCTTCTTAGCCGACATGCTGCGACAAAAGGCGGCAAGGGAGTTACTAGAGGCGCGTAACCCTCAAGCCTTGGAGTTGGTGATTAGGGCTTATTGTTTTTTTTCGGGGGATAGGGGTTTTCGTAATTTGGTGTTGAATTTTCTCAGACAAGTTAAAATCCAGGAAACCGAATTAATTGATGTAGTATGTCGTGTTTGGGCAGAAACTAGAGATGGAGAGTTGGCAAAGATTCTAAAACTGAAGGGGTGGGTGGCATCCCATCCTCTACAAATAAAGGTTTTGACTGCCCTCAATTTGGGTTGGAGGGGGATTTTGGAGGAAAAAGGTAAGGCTGTTATTTCTCCCCTGCTAGAAATTTACAGTCAGGAGACGGATGCCTACCTCAAAAACACTGCTAGAGAATGGTTATCTTCCCTCGCCACGGTGGAATTACAAGGGGAGGTTTGTCGTCTTGCCAGTGAGGAAAACAATGCTGCTGCCTTAGAAATTGCCAGAGAGTGTGGGTATATCCCCTCTGAAGCGCCACAGGCCGCCCTTTTCTGTTATTTTACCCAACAGTGGGAGCTTTTTCGACAAATTGACCCGGAGTTTGAATTGATGGCAGAGGTGTATCAAAATGCCTCCCCCCAGTTGCGACAAAGGATTGACCAACATGGCACCTCCCTTAGTAGATTGGAATGGGTTTGGACGGTATTAGGCGGCAAAAAAGGGAAAAGGGTGGGGGAGATTACTGCTAATCAATGGCAAGCTATTATTCAAACCCTCTCCCGGGGTAAAGAATGGGAGATTTTGTGGCAGATGCTTTCCTTTGCGCCTGCTGTTTATAGCATCCCCATAGTGAAAAAACTCGAAACTAAGCGTCTGTCTATCAAAGATGAACTTCTGAAGAAGAAGATAGCCGAAGTAGCCCAAATTTTGCGAAATATCAACACAAATACTCCTCCCCAGGGAAATCTAGTTAGATGTCTCCATGTTTTAGAAAATCATCCCCAGGCAGTAGAGGCGATTGCTGTTACCCCCGACGCGAAAAATGTAATTACTGCCTCTGGCGAGTTGATATATATATGGAATTTGGACTCTGGTAAACTCACTAAGACTCTTAAAGGGCATTTAAAACCGGTTACAAGCCTATCTTTGAATGAGGATGGTACAATCCTGGCGGCGGGGAGTAGGGATAAAACTGTATCCCTTTGGCGGCTACCAGAAGGCAATCTTATAACTCGTCTTTCCGCCAATGTAGCCTCTGTTTGGTCCTTAGCCATGACGAAAAATGCTAAGCTGATAGCTAGTGCCAGCTACCAGGAGGTGCGTCTGTGGCAGTATCCCCAGGCAAGACTGTTTAAGAGTTTAAGGGGTTTTTCCCGGGAGGTACAAAAGGTAATTATATCCCCTGACGATACCTTGTTAATTGCCTGTGGGGGAAAAAGAGACAACAGCATTCGTATTTGGCGTCTGCCTGATGGTGACCACCTGTATAATTTATTTGGACACGAAGACGGGGTATGGGATTTGGTTGTTACCCCTGATAGTCGGACTCTGGCTTCTGCTAGTCAGGATTGTACCATTAAACTATGGTCTTTGGATGAGGGCAGGGAAATTGCCACTCTAGAGGAACATTTTGGCAGAGTTTGGTGTCTTGGCATCACTCCGGATGGTAAGACTCTAGTTTCCGGCAGCAGTGACAGTACTGTCAAGGTATGGAATCTCGCCGACAATACCGTTAAGTTTTCTTTGGAGGGGCATTCTGGGAGTGTTTTCTGTTTAGATATTAGCCCAGATGGACGTCTTTTGGCTACTGGTGGCAGTGATGGTATTGTACAACTTTGGAATTTAGAGACTGGGGAAAATATCAACACCCTCGACATTCACCAGTCTTACATTACGGCCATCCAGTTTACCACCGATGGGCGCAATTTGATTACTGCCGGTGGGGATGGCAAGGTAGCGGTTTGGGGATGGGATTTATCTCGCCTTTGTTACCTCTCTCCCCGTTTGCTGACAGAAGAGGATAAACAATGGTTGAGGGAATCCCTGGCAGAAAATAGATTTAGTCCAGAGGAAAAGTACTGGGTTTTACTGTTAGAAAAACTCCAAGAAATTTGTAATAATAATGGGAACTAAAATTATTGGAATGCTAAAAAAAGGGGAAAAAAAACATTAACCAAAAACAGGCATAAAATTAAACGGGTAATGCCAAGGGGGACTGGATTTTTTGCTGGAGATAATTATACCATTGTTGCATTCCTTCACCGGTGCGGGCAGAGACTGTAAATATTTCCGCCTGAGGGGCAATGTTTTTAATATTGTTAATAGCCAGTTGCAGGTCAAATTCCACCACTTTGGCAATGTCCATTTTGTTAATAATAACTACATTGGCAGTCTTAAATAGGGTGGGATATTTTAAGGGTTTATCTTCTCCTTCGGTTACGGAGAGAATAGCAATTCTTTCATTTTCTCCCAAGTCATAAGCGGATGGACATACTAAATTGCCCACATTTTCGATAATTAACAGCTGACAGTTGTCCAAGTTGAGATTTTTGAGGGCTTTTCTTACCATGTCGGCTTCTAAATGACAGACATCGCCGGTGGTAATTTGCACCACTTGGTCAGTTACCTGTGCTATTTTTTTGGAGTCATTATCAGTGGCCAAATCGCCGACAATTACTGCAGTTTTGTAGGTATTTTTCAAATCAGAAAGCATTTTTTGGATAAAAGTTGTTTTACCCGCACCAGGGGAGGATAAGACATTCAATACATATATGTTTTTCTCCGCAAAAAATTCCCGGTTGTGATGGGCGATATGATTGTTTTTAGCCAGAATCGACTGATGGATGTGGAGAGTCTGACTGTTTTTTTCTTCTTCTACTGGTTGATTGTTGATAGATATGTCCTGGGGGGTAACACTGCAACCGCAGTCTGTACACATAGGGCTACGGAAAAACTCTACACTACACCGTCATTGTAGCCTATTTCCATTGAAAGGACCCCAGATTTCCAAAATTCTTAAGATTTGCCCTCTTTTGGGCATTTTATATTTGTTGTTCCAGTTTTAAAAGAGAAATTTACTACTAGAAAATGTCCTGGTTTATTTTGACAGATTGTATAGGCAAGCGGAAAGAAGATTTCCTAGAAAGAAAAGGGGAAGAGAATGGAGATATTGCCCCAGAAATAAAAAAACAAATAAAGAAAAATTGGCGAAAAAACACTAATAGGGGAAAGGATAGTCCCTCCCCTGTAGGTGGGGATGGGGCTTATCTCTGTCCCTGGCTTGTCCCCACCTGGCAGATACTCTAGGAGAGGATATTAGATTTCCTCCTCACTAGCGAATTGACGGGCGGTTTGGTCATCAATGAGGACATCGTCTACGGGAGTGGGGGGAGAGGGAGAGGATTCTGGAGGATTGCCACCCACAAGGGCGCCATTGGGGCGGGTAACCCCATTGTTGTGGTGGGGCCTATCTCTGCCCTTGTCATTGGTGTCGCTGTCGGGGCGCAAATAGGCATTAAAGCCGGTGCCGGCGGGGATAAGACGGCCTATGATGACGTTTTCTTTTAATCCCCTTAACCAGTCACTCTTGCCCTCAATGGCGGCTTCTGTAAGCACCCTGGTGGTTTCTTGGAAGCTAGCGGCGGAGATAAAGCTATCGGTGTTCAAACTGGCCTTAGTAATACCCATTACTATAGGTGTGTATTGAATGGGCGCCCCGCCGATGAGGGCTATGTTTTCGTTGTCCTTCTCTACCTGCCGCAATTCAACCAACTCGCCAGGCAGACGAGTGGTATCCCCCCCGTCATCTACGCGCACCTTAGTAGTCATCTGTCTGACGATGACTTCAATATGTTTGTCGGCAATTTCAATGCCTTGGGAGAGGTACACCGACTGTACCTGGTTAACTATGAACATCTGGACTTTTTCCCAGGCGGCCAGGGTAGCCTCATACATGCTCATGTTTTCTTGCTCGAGGTAGTAGGAGAAGTATACATCCAGTAACTCGTGGGGGTTGGGGATACCGTCGGTGAGGGCTTGACCTACTTCTACCCGTTGGTTTTCGGTAACAATGACGTTTTGGGTTTGAGTGAGGGGGTATTCGGCGATGGCACCGTCATCTTCTACTACTTTGATGCAGATAGGGTCCTCGTCGCGGTATTCGATTTTACAGATTCCCCCACGACGGGCGATAATGGCCGGTTCTTTTGGCTTTCTGGCCTCCAACAATTCCTCAATTCTGGGCAAACCCTGAACAATGTCACCGGTTTTTGCCCGTTCAAATACGAGGGAGGCCAACACCTCGCCTCTTTGGACTAACTGCCCTTGAACTACGTGTAGTATGCCCCCCGCAGATACACGATAAGGCCGAGCCCGGCGTATTACAATTTTGTTACCGTCTACTTTGATAACTCTTCCTGGTTCAGGGGTTGTGACGGCATTAGCAACAAGGTCCCCTTTTTTGAGAAACTGGCCTTCCTTACAGGTGGGTTTTTCCTCTGTTTCTAGGGTATATAGGTCACCACTGCGGACTACCAGAATTCGACGGATAGACTCTTGTCCTTCTCTCACTCCCTGGACAATACCGTCTTCTTGACACAACAGTTCGGTAATACCAATGGTTGCTCCGGGAGGTACCTGCTGTCCGTCTTTTACTAAAACTCTGGTGGTGATGTTAGGTTCAGACTCTAACTCACGACGGAGGATAATAGACTCCAGGACGACGATTTGGAGACGATAGCAGTTTTCTTTGTCTTCTTGGGGGATTAGCTCAATGTCTGCACTCATCCCCTCACTGGCTTCTAACACCAGCTGGGTGCTTACCAATTGGACTCCGTCTACGCTTTTGACTCTTTCTCCGTCTTTATAGAAGATTTTAAGCACTGGACGGAGGTTTATAGATGCCCCTTGGGCATTGAAGGACTCTTGAGAGGGGGACTTAGTGCGGTTGACGATATGGTATTGTTTGATGGGGCGTAGGAGGAGGCCGACTCCTTCGGGGGTATCCACAAACTGGGCGAAGTATTCCTCCTCTGTCACCACATCGGCACTGATTTGGGTGCCAGGGGGGAGGATAGAATCTTCTTCAATGTGGGCTACATAGTCGGGGTCCAAATCCAGGTATAATTTCCCGGGCTTGATGATTACCTCCCGGAGGATGTCATTTTTCTGGATAACTTCCACCACGCCGCTGGACTGACAGTATATGTCTTTTACGATTTCAGTGCCGGCTTCTACATACTGTCCGTCTTCTACCAGGAGGAGAGAAATATCTTTGTTTACTTCATGACATTCTTCGGGAATCCAAAGGATTGTCCCCTCTTTGAGGACTTCGTAACCCTGTTTCTTGTTACCTCTCCCGGTTTCTAGGCCGGCATAGCGGATAATGCCTCCGGTTTCGGTGACGTAAGTATCATCGATGAGTTCAGCTACCACCTGGTTGTTGTATACCTTAGTGCCCTGTAGTACTTTTAGGGCAAAACGGTCTCCCCGCTGGGTGTGGATGACGTATTGTTGTTGATTGCCGTGTTGTTCGAGGTAGACATCGGCCTGATCGAGGGTAACGGAGGCGGTGACTACTTCTATCTCCCCATCTTGTTGCCAGGAGGCGACCCCACGACAAACGCCACCACTCTTGGTTTTGAACAGGGTTTGAGCCAAAACGTCCCCCCGCTTTACCTTCTGGCCATTGCGGACTGCCGGTTCGGCCCCTGGGGGCAGGTTATACACTTGTCCGGAGACAATCCAAATGAGGCCATTGCGGGTGGCGGTGGTGGTAGTATTACCTTGCTTGTCGGTTTTACTTTCAGGGGAGATGTTATCGAACAGAATTTCCCCAGAAAGGTCGGAGACTACATCCTTAGTGGCCTTTTCCGTGGAGCGACTCTTAGGGGGCATCACCTCCGCCAACAGGTCATTTTCCTTGACAATATCCCCAGGCTTTACTGCCAAAAGACTACCAGCTGGCAGGGACACCTTCTCGCCGCCAACAGTTATCTCACAGGCGGTTTCCAGTTGCATTTTCTGTTCCCCGTGACGGGTGCGGGTTTCTCTCAGTTTGACGCGTCTGGGGAATTTGACCTCTCCTGCCACTGGACTTGTAATACGACGAGCTACTTCTCCAGTGAAGACGCCACCGGTGTGGAAGGTACGCATGGTCAACTGGGTACCTGGTTCCCCTATAGACTGGGCGGCGATAATACCGATAGCCTCTCCCAGGTTTACCCATTCACAGTGGGCTAGGGACCACCCGTAGCACTTTTGACACACAGAGCGAGAGCTTTCACAGGTAAGAGGGGAGCGGACGAGAACCCGGTCAGTGATGGAGGCGATTCTTTTAGCCAATTTTTCGTCCATCACAGTGTTGCGGGCGGCAATGAGTTCACCGGTGTTGGGGTCAAAAATATCCTCCGCCAAGACGCGGCCGAAGAGACGGTCAGCCAGTGGCAGCAATACCCGCTCGCCGTCCTTGATAGCGGTAAGGTAAATGCCGCGGGTGGTGCCACAGTCTACTTCTCGGACGATAACATCCTGGGCCACGTCTACCAGACGGCGGGTCAGATAACCGGAGTCTGCCGTGCGGAGGGCGGTGTCTACCAATCCCTTACGGGCACCATAGGAGGAGATGATGTATTCCGTGACAGTGAGGCCTTCTCGGAAATTGGTCTTGATGGGCAAGTCAATGATTTCCCCTTGGGGGTCAGCCATCAAGCCTCGCATCCCCACCAACTGACGCACCTGGCTAATGTTACCACGGGCGCCCGAGAAGGCCATCATATATACAGAATTGAGGGGATCTGTTTCTTGGAAATGACGGACAACCTCGTCTTTGAGGGTTTCCGAGGTGTCATTCCAGGTGTCAATCACCTTTTGGAAACGTTCTACTTCAGTGATTTCCCCGTTGACGTAGCGCTCAGTTGTTTCTTTTATAGTCCTTTCCGCCGCCGCCAGGAGGGCCTTTTTAACGGGTGGCACTTTCAAATCCTCGATGCTGATGGAAACCGCTGCCTGGGTTGCGTAGTGGAAGCCCATGGTCTTCAAAAAGTCGCACATATAGGCGCAGCGGGCGGCACCATATTCGCTGTAGGTGGTAGCGATGAGTTTTTTGAGGGCTCCCTTATCGATGGGCTTGTTGTAGAAAACCGGCTTTGGATTCTTGGACTTCATGGCTGACATGGATAGGTAGGTTGAATAAAAGGGTTTTTCTTTTCAGGGAAGGAAAGAGGCGGGGGCGGCCGTGGAAAAGCCTGTTTTTAGCCCCCGGAGATTATAAACTACTCCTCGTCGTCGTCGTCATCGTCCTGCCCGAGACTGACGAGGTTGTATTCCTCCTTGTAGGTGGGACGTCTTGGGTAGGAGCGATGGTCAGACTCCATCAGGTCTACCTCAATATCCTCAACACTTTTGTCCTCCCGTTCCACTACCTTGTGGACAGAAACGTCCAGACACAAGGACTGAAGTTCCCGCAAAAGGACCTTAAAGGATTCAGGGGTGCCGGGTTGAGGGATAGGCTGCCCCTTGACGATGGCATTGAGGGCCTCATTACGCCCCTGCATATCGTCAGATTTGATAGTGAGTAACTCCTGGAGGGTATAGGCTGCCCCGTAGGCCTCCAGGGCCCATACCTCCATTTCTCCGAATCTTTGACCTCCCTGTTGGGCCTTACCGCCCAGAGGTTGCTGAGTGACCAAGGAGTAGGGCCCAGTGGAGCGGGCGTGGATTTTATCATCTACCAGGTGTACTAGTTTCAGCATGTAGGCCTTACCCACTGTCACCGGCTGGTGGAAAGGTTCACCGGTACGACCGTCATACAGTTGAATTTTACCGGGATTGTCGGGGTTAAAAATCCAGTCTTTGCCGGACTTTTCTGCGGCTTCTTTCAAGAGGGCGTGAACGGTATTACGGGAGGCCTCTTCGCCATACATTTCGTCAAAGGGGGTTATCTTAAAACGACAACCCAGGTGGTAGGCGGCCCATCCCATAAGACATTCGTACACCTGTCCTACATTCATCCGGGAGGGCACCCCCAGAGGGTTGAGGACAATATCCACAGGGGTACCATCGGGGAGATAGGGCATGTCTTCCCGAGGGAGGATGCGAGAGATGATTCCCTTGTTACCGTGTCTTCCCGCCATCTTGTCCCCCACTTGGATCTTCCTTTTCTGGGCAACATATACCCTTACAACCATGTTAGCCCCTGGAGGGAGCTCGTCTCCTTGTTCGCGGGTAAAGACGCGGACATAGATAACCCGTCCTCTTTCGCCGTTGGGCAGACGCAGGGAGTTGTCTTTTACGTCTCTGGCCTTCTCCCCGAAGATAGCCCGCAACAGTTTTTCCTCTGGCGGTTGCTCGGACTCTCCTTTGGGGGTTACTTTCCCCACCAGGATGTCTCCCGCTTCCACCCAGGCGCCTACCCGGATGATGCCATTTTCGTCCAGGTTAGCCAAAGCCTCTTCTCCCACATTAGGTATTTCCCGGGTGATTTCTTCTGGCCCCAATTTTGTCTGACGGGCTTCTATCTCATATTTCTCTATGTGTATACTGGTATATACATCCTCTTGAACCAGTCTCTCACTGATAAGGATAGCATCCTCATAGTTATAACCTTCCCAGGGCATGTAGGCCACAAGGACGTTTTGTCCCAAGGCCAGTTCGCCCCCTTCCGTGGCAGCGCCATCCGCCAACACCTGGCCGGGTACTACCTCTTCTCCCTCGTCTACTATTGGTTTTTGGTTCAGACAGGTATCTTGGTTAGAACGCTCATATTTCTGGAGGTTGTAGACTATCTCCTGTCCGTCTTTAGTTTTTACCTTGATGGTCTTGGCATCCACATAGGTTACCTTGCCGTGGTGGCGAGACACCACAACCATCCCCGAGTCTCGTGCCGCCTGGGCCTCTAAGCCTGTACCCACAAGGGGACGAGAGGGGCGCAACAGGGGCACTGCTTGTCTTTGCATGTTAGAGCCCATCAGGGCGCGGTTAGCGTCATCGTGTTCCAAGAAGGGTATGAGGGAGGTGGCTACGGAGACGATTTGTACTGGTGATACAGCTATATAGTCTACTTGGTCAGGGGTGGTGGTAGAAAATTCCTGACGGTAGCGGATGGGCACCGTCTCTCCCAGGATATAACCCTGTTCGTCCGTAGCCACGTCCGGGGCGGCTATTCTCTTGTCATCTTCCTCGTCAGCGGTGAGGTACTCGGGGGGCAAATCCCAACGCACTCTCCCGTTTTCTACTTTGTAATAGGGCGTAGTTATAAAACCATACTCGTTAACCCGGGCATAGGTGGCAAGGGAGCCAATCAAGCCGGCATTGGGGCCTTCAGGGGTTTCTATGGGGCAAATGCGGCCGTAGTGGCTGGGGTGAATGTCTCTTACGGCAAAGCCAGCCCGATCGCGACTTAGTCCTCCTGGGCCCAAAGCAGAAATCCGGCGCTTGTGGGTCAATTCTGCCAGGGGGTTAGTCTGGTCCATGAATTGGGATAGCTGGGACGACCCAAAGAATTCTTTAATGGCCGCTACTAGGGGTTTAGGGTTGACCAGTGCCGCCGGGGTGAGGGTGTTCGGGTCTCCCACTGTCATCCTTTCCCTGATAATTCTTTCCAGACGGGAAAGACCTATTCTTACCTGGTTTTGCAACAGTTCCCCCACGCTTCTGATTCTGCGGTTGCCCAGGTGGTCTATGTCGTCCACACTCCCAATATCGAATTCCAGGTTAATCAGATAGTCCACCACGGCGATTATGTCGTCCACGGTGAGGGTGCGGACGTTTTCTGGGATAGTAAGCCGTAGTTTCTTGTTAATCTTATAGCGTCCTACCTTCCCTAAATCGTAGCGTTTGGGATCAAAAAAGCGACTTTCTAGAAGGGACTGGCCGCCACTTACCGTAGGAGGTTCCCCTGGGCGGAGTTTTTTGTACAACTCCATCAAAGCCTCGTCGGTGGTGAAATTCCCCTCCTTATCTATCGTCCGTTGGTAGAAATCCGGATGGCGCAGTCGGTCAAATATCTCCTTATCCGTCAAACCAATGGCTTTCAACAGTACCTGGGCCGAAATTTTCCTTGTTTTGTCTATTCTGACCCAGACAATGCCGTTTTTGTCCGTCTCAAACTTCAACCAAGCGCCCCTGTTGGGGATAATAGAAGCGGAGTAGGTTTTTTTGCCGTTTTTATCAACCTCTGACTTAAAATATACCCCCGGTGAACGAACAATTTGGTTTACAATTACCCTTTCCGCACCGTTAATGAGGAAAGTGCCCCTATCTGTCATCAAGGGCAAATCGCCGATGAATACCTCTTGTTCCTTTCTTTCTCCCGTTTCCTTGTTTAGTAATATAGTCGGCACATACATCTGTACCGAGTATGTAGCATCCCTTCTTTTAGCCTCTTCCAGGTCGTACTTGGGCTCCTTAAGACGGTACTTTTCCCCTATGAAGTGAAGTTCCAACTTGCCCGCATAGTCGGTAATGGGGGTAAAACTGTTAAGCTCCTCTATGAGGCCTTTTTCCAAAAACCACTTATAGCTGGAGCGTTGGATTTCGATGAGATCGGGTAATAGTTCGTGGCTTCTCATAGGTTAGTATTCAAGAATATGGTGCTATACTAGATAGGGGTTATTCAATTGCCAACCCGTACAGGTGGGGATTTATTACACTAACCCCGCACAGGTGGGACTTGTAGGGACAAACCCTTACTCGAGGTTGAAAAGCCGGCAAGCATTGGCCGTGGTGACTCTAGCAATTTCTTCCAGGCTTTGTTGACGCAGAAGCGCCAGTTTTTCTGCTACAAATAAAACATAGGCTGGTTCATTCCGTTTCCCCCTGTAGGGGGTTGGGGCCAAGAAGGGACAGTCTGTCTCTATTAGGAGACGCTCGTCGGGTACTAGGGCCGCCGCTTCTTGTACTGTTTTTGCATTCTTAAAAGTTACTACCCCGCTGAAACTGATATATAATCCCAAATCCAAAAACCACTTGGTCTCCTCCGGGTCACCCCCCCAACAGTGCATTACACCTGTTATCTCCCCTTGGTGCCGCCAAAATTCCTTTAAAACCTCTAGGGTTTCCCTAGCGGCATTTCTACAGTGGATGATAACAGGCTTGTTTAAAGCATGAGCTACTTCTAGGTGCTTCCAAAACACCTCTCTCTGTAGCTCCAAGTTGTTATCCTTGTATAGGTCTAAACCCGTCTCCCCTATGGCTACCACCTTGGGATAGGACTGGGCCGCTTGTAGAATCTCCTTGTAGGATTTCTCCCCTTCCCAAAACTCCGTGTAAAGAGGATGAAGCCCCACTGAACAGTACAATTCGGGGAAAAGGTCGCACAACGAATTTATCTGCTGGAATTCCCCGGGTGTCACACAGGAATTTACAAGTTTAGTCACGCCGGCGGACAGCCAGCGACTTCTCACCTCCTGTAAATCCTCTTGGAATACGTCAAAGTTCACGTGGGCGTGGGTGTCCACCAAGGAGATTGTCGGAGAGGGGCAATCCCCCCCCTTGGTAACACCCCCTTCCGCTACCACCATGTCCTCAGCCAAAGGTTTTGTCATATATATAAATATCCCCCTACAAACAGCCCGTCCGCACTCTATCTTATCATCTATCCCAGAGGTCTTGGGAGACTACCCCACAGAGGCTGCGGTTTCCCCTCCGGCTGTCTCCGACTGTCCCTTCAGGCTTTGAACCACTTTGGCCAAAGCCCTAGCTAATCTGGATTTTTTCCTGGCACCGTTGTTTTTGTGGAATACTCCCCTCTTTACCGCTTTGTCTATTTTGCTATAGGCGGCAGACATACACCTTTGCACCTCCTGCATCATTTCCTCTGTAGGAGATGCCGCATAGGCCTGTACCGCCCTGAAGTATTGTTTCATGAGGGCTTTTACCGCCAACTTGTAAGCCCTGTTGCGCAAACGGTTGCGCTCGTTTATTTTTATTCTCTTGATAGCAGATTTTGTGTTAGCCACTACTTTTCTCTGTGTCTCTAACTACTACACTAGTGTTTCTGGCAGATAATACTCGGATCATCTATTCTAACCCTCAGGGTTGTTTATTGACAAGACCCTATTGCCATTGCTCGAAAACGTCTTTTATTAGTATTTCTTCTACTATTATCTGGGTGCAGATTGTGAGGGGCACTACCAAAAACAGTCCTAATAATCCCAATAAATTGGCAAATATCACCTCTGCTATGAGAATATTAGCCGGGTTTAGTACTATCCTGTTTTTCCTCAGTTTGGGTATTATAATTCTGTCGGTTACGGCCAATATAACAATATAAGACAACAGAACTACCCAGGGCTTCCAGGAAGAAGATATGAAGGAAATTGCTAGGGGTGACAATACACTCACTGTTGCCCCAATATAGGGGACAAATGAGAGAATCCCTGCCATTAACGATTGTACTAGTCCCAGGGGAATCCCTACCATATACAAACACAGATAGCTCAAACTAGTGACGGATATTATCTTTATGAAGGTATCTGTCAGCCATTCCTTTAATTCCGCCTCTATTTTGTCAATAATTTCTCCCACTCTCTTTCTATAAAATGCCGGAAAAATCCTTATTATACCCCGCTTATATGGCGTAGGTTCCCCTAAAAACATTAGGGTTAATGCTATCAGTAAAATTCCACTCAGCAGTGCCCCTAATACTCCTGATATAAAACTAATCCCCCTGTTTACTAAATCGTTAATTATCGGCTGAATTTGATTTATAAATGATCTAACCTCCAACATTCTCTCCCCAGGTTGAGGGGAAAAAAATCCTCGTATTCTCTCTATTTCATACACTATTTTTTCTAATCCTTGGGGCAGTAACTCAAACAGTTGTTTCAATTGTAAACCCAATGAGGGAACAATAATAGAGAAAAATAAAATAATTGATACTAAAAAAATTCCGCTTGCTATCATTACCCCGTAGTTCCTTCTCAGCCCTAACTTACAGAAATTTTCCACTATCAAGTTGAGGGCAATAGCTAGAACTATAGAAGTAAAAACAAGAAGGAGAATTTGACGAATTTGCCAGATGACATATATCGCAATTATAACCGCACTAAAACTAAGCCATTGTGACAAATCCATTAGTTGTCTTTCAGGTGAATGTCATGGGTTTTTCTCATAATTTTAAACAGAAAAACAGATAAAATACTTGCCCCGGGGATTGTCACCAGAAAAAGGGCCAAAAAGCCCTTATCTACTGCTTCTAAAAGAGGCTGAGATTGGTATTTTATCCCGTAGGAGATTAGGGTGGATAATACAAATACCTTCAAGACAAAAGAAAGTTGGGATTTAAAATTCATGTCTTGGCAGTAGTTTAATAGTCTCGGGTGGGAGAGGGGGATTTGGGGGGAAAGCCGGTTTATTGCAATTTTTTCTTGATAAATGATACCAGCTGGTTGACTTGTTTTTTCAACTGTTCCACCTCTGACTCCAGTTGTTGCACTCTGGCTTGAAGGTCAGACAGGGAGGCGTCTGTGGTGGCGGCTACAGGGGCGGCTGCAGTGGCCTGTTGTTGGAGACTGGCCAGTTTTTTGGCCTTCTCCATGGACTCCTTGATGGCCTGGATTAGTTGTTTGGCATCGAAGGGCTTTTCTAGGAAGGAGAAATATTCAAAAGGTTCGGGTATTTTTTCGGTCACCTCATCCTTCCTGCCAGACATTATCAATAGTGGGATAGTCCTGAGACGGGGGTCTTTTTGTATTTCTTGAAATACTTCGTAACCATTTTTCTTGGGCAGGAAGAAGTCTAGCATGATGAGGTTGGGGTTACAAGTATGGATTAATTCTAGCCCCTGTACTCCGTCTTTGGCCTCTACTACCTCGAATTTTCCGGGAGGTAACATGTCTCTGACAGTACGTCTAATGACCATACTGTCATCAATTACCAAAACTCGGTGGGTAGACACAACTGCACTCCTTTTTCAATCTAACACCCTAATCCTAATTAAGTATATTAGACTAAGAAAGCTACAGATTGTCCTCTTAGCTTATCAGTAGTCACGGTATAGAATAATTTAACCCATGACAGAAAGTAGAAGGGAATTGGTCAATTTACCCTCTTGGTTACGTCCTAGCATAGGTAGGGCTTCTCAGATATCCAGGGTACAGAAGATTATAAAACAAAGGGGGATTCATACTATTTGTGAGGAGGGGCGTTGTCCAAACCGGGCAGAGTGTTATAGTCAGGGGGTTGCTACTTTTCTCCTAATGGGGGATATTTGTACCCGTAGTTGTGCTTTTTGTCAAGTGGAGAAGGGAAAGCCTCCTCGCCTCTTGGACGAAAATGAACCAGCTAGGGTAGCGGAGGCGGTGACTCTACTGGGTTTGAAATATGTGGTACTCACTTCTGTAGCCAGAGACGACTTGCCCGACGGAGGCGCCTTTTGGTTTGTCAGGGTAATGGAAGCCATCAGGGAGAAAAATCCCGATACCCTCATTGAGGTATTGACTCCCGATTTTGCTAGGGGTAAGAATTGGCAACAACAGCAGTGGGATAGTGTTGCTAAGATTGTTAATGCCAACCCCGCCTGTTTCAATCACAATCTCGAAACCGTAGCTCGTTTGCAAGACAAGGTAAGACGGGGAGCTAAATACGATCGCTCCCTCAGACTGTTAGCTATAGTAAAACAGTTGAATCCTACCATCCCCACCAAATCCGGGTTGATGTTGGGATTAGGGGAAACCAAGGAAGAGATTATTGCCACCATGGAGGATTTGCGTCGGGTTGGCTGCAATCGTCTTACCCTAGGGCAATATTTACGCCCCTCTCTTGCCCATCTTCCTGTGCAAAAATACTGGACTGTTGCCGAATTTGAGGAGTTAAAGCACATTGCCTATTCCCTCGGCTTTGAACACGTCAGTAGTGGTCCTTTAGTACGCAGTTCCTATCACGCCGGGGAGGTGTAGTTTTTTCATAATCTTTTCATCTTCTGCTACAATGGGGGATAAATTGCCCCCATGGTGAAGCCATGGTGAAGAGGGAATGGAAGAGAAGGAGAATGCAATTCGGGTAGAGAATTTGACGGTTAGTTACCATGACGCCTATGTTTTAAAACATGTGTGTTTAACTGTCTTGCCGGGAAGGCTAACGGGTATAATAGGACCCAATGGTGCTGGCAAAAGCACTTTACTCAAGGCTATGTTAGGATTAGTCCCTTCTAACTTTGGGGCTACGGTATGGAGGGGAAAACTTTTGTCCAGGTGTCGCGAACATGTTGCCTACGTACCACAAAAAAGTCAAATAGATTGGACTTATCCTACTACTGTATGGGATGTGGTAATGATGGGGCGAGTGAAAAAGACAGGCTGGTTTCGCCCCTTTTCTCATGTTAGTAGACAAAAGGCCAGGATTGCCCTAGAGCAAGTGGGCATGTTAGACTATATCAACCGTCCCATTGGACAATTATCGGGAGGACAACAACAGAGGGTATTTTTAGCACGGGCTTTAGTCCAAGAGGCTGACATTTTCTTTTTTGATGAACCCTTTACCGGCGTAGATTATAACACTGAAAAGATAATTTTTGACATTTTTAAACAGCTAGCCGTTCAAGGGAAATTTGTCTTAGTAGTTAACCACGACCTAGGGGATAGTATTAATAACTTTGACCACCTAATTTTGCTAAATAAAACAGTAATAGCTCAGGGAGAAATACAGGCAGTTTTTACCGAAGAAAACCTGGTTAAAACCTACGGAGGAAAAATCAATTTTTTACCTCATAAAAACTTTCTAGCAGAGGGAAGGAGTAATGATTTGGAATTGGATAATAGAGCCCTTACAATATAGTTTCATGCAAAGGGCTTTAGTAGTAGCAGTAGTGGTGGGGGCAATATGTGCCGTTGTAGGTAGTTATTTGATGGTGCAAAGACTTGCCTTGCTGGGGGATGCCATTAGTCATTCTCTGTTGCCTGGAGTTGCAACTGCATACATCTTTCATGTCAGTATCTTCCTTGGGGCATTAATTGCCGGTTTGCTGAGTACAGTAATAATAAATGGCATTAAAAACTTTTCAAAAATCAAGGAAGACGCAGCAATGGGCATAGTTTTCTCCAGTTTTTTTGCCCTTGGCATTATCCTAATTACTGTGGTACAAAAAGAAAACAAAATCGACCTAAACCACTTTCTCTTCGGCAATATTCTGGGGGTAAGCACAGGGGATGTAAGAGATACAATAGTGGTGGGATTGGTTGTCCTATTAACAGTCATTTTATTCTACAAGGAATTATTATTTTACACCTTTGACAGACTTGGAGCAGAGGCGGCAGGGTTGCCAGTAATTTGGCTAGATACTGGCTTGATGATTCTAGTGGGTTTGACTATTGTTGCCAGCCTGAAAGCCGTGGGTGTAATTCTGGTTTTATCCCTTTTAATAACCCCTCCTGCTACCGCCTATTTGTTAGTAAATCGTCTTCACCAGGTGATGTGGGTGGGAATGATAGTAGGGGTTATTTCCAGTATCACCGGCATGTATCTTAGCTACTATTTCAATTTACCATCTGGGCCGGCCATTGTCTTAGTCGCTGCCGGCTTTTTTAGCCTCAGTTTTCTCTTTAGTCCCAGCCAGGGGATAGTATCCGGATATTTAAAATTAAAATCAAGGGTAAATATTTAGTTTTTTACAAGGGGGTATATGTTTAAGCGGAAAGGATTTATCTGGCTTTTGCCTTGGCTTTTATCTCCTTTTTGGCTTTTTCCTCAAGCTAAAGCCCAGCTGCCAGGAGAAAACTCATCCCGTTTTTTTCGGATGGGAGTGGAAATGTTACAAAGAGAAATTGAGGAAATCGAAAGAGAGAATATAAAACAAATTGGGGAGAGGAGGAAACCACTGGAAGAGGAGGGAATAAAAAGAAAAACAGAAGAGAAAGAGGGGGAGGAAGGAGGGAGAGAAGACAAAATTCAAAATACTAGGGATGACGACCGTATATAAAAGAATGGCCGGCATCCACCAAAAACTTACGACGGATTGCCTCTCTCCCCAACAACATCCGAAAACCCATCACATCCCTATTAGTGAGGGTTAGTTCAATTTGCCACTGATACTCCCCCAGTCTTACAGAAGTGAGGATGACAGGACGAATGGTGGCATGCCCCCCCGAGTTAGTAACCTTTCTGTAACCTAACAGAGGGGCAGTGCAAACAACAGTAAGATGGGTTTGCCTTTGAAGGGGATGCACCTTGAATTCTACCATATGTTGGTCCCCTTCTTGATAGGTATGAATTTGATAGGCATGTAGTGCGGACGTCCTCGCGCCGGTGTCAACTTTGGCCTTGATTTTTTCAATACCCAGTTGGGGTAAACAAACATATTCTCGCCATCCAATCAAGGGAAGGGAGTATTTCATGGGGCAACGGGGAGGCAATGTCCGTTGAATATTTTAAAACCTAATTGGCACAGGCACTACATTCCTCCTTAAAAGAATCCTTTTGGACAAAACGCACATAATACACAGCCTTACAACCCTTCTCCCAAGCCATCATTAGGATGTTAAAAATATCCTTGGCTTTAATAGTCCTTTCTGGTTCATCTGGAAAGTATACACCCTGATTGAGGTTAAACACCAACTCCATGGAAATACCAGTATCAATCCACTGCTGGATGGTAGCCACCACCTTCACCACATACTCCTGTGGCAGCGTCTTGTTTTCCTGATAATACCAGTATTTCTCTTTGATGTACGGAGGCGCTATAGGAACAGTCCCCTTCGCCCACTTGTCATAGAAAAACCTACTATATACAGGAAGGATACTGGCAGTACAACCTTGCACAAGGGAGGAAGAGGTGTTAGGCGCGATGGCGGTAATATGGGAGTTGCGGATGCCGTAGGTGACAATGTCTTGTGCCAGTTGACGCCAACGGGGTTTGTTGTAAGCGTGTTGTTCAAACCATTCTACCGGCTTGCCACCAATAAGTAAACCCTTACTCCAGTCACTCCCGGGGAAGGCAGGATATGCCCCCCTTTCCTTCGCCAGCAACATGGAGGCCCGAGTGCAGTAATAACCTATGTCTTCAAACAGATTACTGATTTCCTGAACATTGGTATATCTCAACTCCCTTTTGGCCAACCAGTCTGCCAACCCCATTGCCCCAACGCCGATAGTGCGATACCTTTCATTGTGGTTTTTGGCGTCTTGGAAGGGAGGGACTGTAATTTCTATTGTGTTATCCAGTATCCTAACTGCCAGAGTGCAAAGATGCTCCAATTCGTCGTCTTCAGCATTAGCCAGGTTGATGGATACTAGATTACAACAGTGGGCATATTTACCAGGGACTACATTGCTAAAGCTCTCGGTACAGAGATTCACCCCAGGAATATACCCCTCGTGTTTGTTGGGATTAGCGCGGTTGATGGTGTCTTTGAAGGCTAGGTAGGGCATCCCTGTTTCCACCTGAACCCGCATTATATCCTTGAATAGCTCCCTGGCATTGACTCGTTTGTATAACTTTAATTTAGTGCCCACATTGGCTTCTACTACTTCATAGGCTTTTTCAAATTCTTCCCCCCACAAAGGTGCTAAATCTATACCTAATTCCATCAATACCTCATAAGGATCAACCAAAGTCCACTCTCTTTTATCCCTTACCCGTCGCATGAATTCATCCACGATTACCAGTTGGGGGAAGACATCATAGGCTTTGCGACGCTGATCCCCATTTTCCGTTTGCATCTCTAAAAATTCTGGCACATCTAGGTGCCAAATGTCCAGACTAACAGTTACGGCACCAGCGCGTCTACCCCCCTGATTTACGGCAATAGCAGTGTCATTGAGGAGTTTTATCCAGGGAATTACCCCCCCAGAGGCGTTTTTCTTGCCCATTACTGTACTACCCGTTGCCCTAATCCGGGATACATTAACCCCTACACCTCCACCATTCTTTGAAATCCGGGCAGTGTTTGTAATTTCTCTAAAGATACTCTCTAGATTATCCTCAATGCTAACAATAAAACAACTAGTAAGAGAGCCATTGGGAATTCTCAGGTTAGCAAGGATAGGAGTGGCCAGGGAAATACGACGTCTGGCAATGGCTTCGTAAAACTGACGGGCATAGTAAAGACGGTTTTCTGGGGCTTCCACCAATGCCAACAAAAGGGCACAGGTGAGGAAGGCTTCTTGGGGCAATTCCTCGGGGATAAGATAACGACTGCTTAGTAATACTGCCCCTGCATAGTCGTAGTCCAAATCCCAGTCTGGGTTAATCCATCTACCCGCCTCTTCCAATTGGGCAGGGGAATAGGAAAGGATGCGGGAATCATACTTCCCCTGTTTTACAAAATACTCTACTGTGCGTCGATAGTCACTATACACATAACCCCTACTGGCTAACACCTCTTTCCACAACCCCCACATGTGGAGTCTACCGGCAACGTAACGCCAGTCGGGTTGGTTTTCATCGCACATTTCTAAGGCACAGTGGATGAGGTTGTCTTGAATCTCCCTAGTGGTAATTCCTGGGCGTAGACGGGTTTTTAATCCCGATTCCAAGGCAATGGGATTCACATCCTTCCCCTCACAAGCCCAAGACACCACTCTTCTGATTTTACTAATATCCAGGGGCTCTATTTTGCCATTCCTCTTTACTACATAGATTTGATTCTCTTTCTCATTTCGTCTTTGATTATTATTCTCCTCACTACCTTGGTATCCACAACCAGTGATCGTATCCCTTTGAGTTTCCAATAACATTACTGTAGCCTCGCTACCCCTACTTAACTCTCCTTATCTGTTATACCATACATATGGTGTGGATAGTAACAATAACGCCCTATATATATGGATCTCCCCTTGCTGAAAGGAAAAGCCCGCATGCTTAATAATAGCAAAATCCTTCTTAACTAAATCTTAAATAGACCTAGTATGCAAAACTCCAAAAGTAATTCAAAGGAGATTGTGTTATACTGGGGATTTGCCCCTTTCAGGCGGTGGTCCCAGCATGAGTTACGAGCCATTACATCATAAGTACAGGCCCCAGACCTTTGCACAGTTAAGGGGGCAGGAGGCGATAGCACAAACCTTGACAAATGCCCTGAAAAGTGGTAGAATAGCACCAGCATACCTCTTCTGTGGTCCAAGAGGGACGGGCAAGACTTCTAGTGCGCGAATCCTGGCCAAGTCTCTCAACTGCCTTGAAAGCGACAAGCCCACTACCAACCCCTGTGGCCAGTGCGAAGCCTGTAGGAGTATCAACAATGGCTCGGCTTTGGATGTAATAGAGATAGACGCCGCTACTCACACTGGGGTGGACAACATCCGCGAAATCATAGAAAGAGCTCAATACGCTCCAGTTAAATTTCGCTATAAAGTCTATGTAATCGACGAGTGCCACATGCTGAGTACGGCGGCTTTTAACGCCCTGCTGAAGACTTTGGAGGAGCCACCCCCTAATGTTATATTTATCTTAGCCACCACAGAACCACAAAGAGTCCTGCCTACCATTGTATCCCGTTGTCAGCGCTTTGATTTCCGCCGTATCCCCCTAGAGGAAATGGTAAAACACCTGGCAGAAATAGCCTCTCGGGAGGGGATTGATATTACGCCAGAAGCCTTGTCTTTGGTAGCACAACTATCTCAGGGGGGAATGCGGGATGCCCAAACCCTTTTAGCCCAACTTAGTCTGTTGTCTGGTACAATTACTCCCCAGCGGGTATGGGACCTAGTGGGTGCCACTGCTGAGGAGGACCTGTTACAATTGTTGCAGGCTATTGTCTCAGACCAGCCTTCCTCAGTTATCCATCACTGTCGTAGCCTTTTAGACAAAGGCAAAGAACCCCTAACCATTCTACACGATTTGGCCAACTTCTATCTAGCCCTTTTGATTGCCAAAACCTCCCCCAAAGACAGACACCTAGTAGCGGTTACACATCAAACCTGGGAGAAATTAGTCAGTCTTGCCCACCACTGGGAATTGTATACTATTTTTCAAGGGCAAAAAAAACTCAAGGATAGCGAGGGTTTGCTTCGCAACACCACCCAACCTCGTCTTTGGTTAGAGATAACCCTTCTTAGTCTTCTTCCCTCCGCCAATACTCCCCCCATCTTCCCCACAGTCACAACTCCCCCCTCACCCCCAGACGCCGTCAATACTGTCATTCCTTCCTCCCCCCCCTCTGTTATACCCTCTTCTCCCGGCGACATTAAGAAGCAGGTAGCGGGTATCATAGACAATATGGCCACAAAAACCTTCTTCCAACAGTACTGTCATATAACCAGTGTGGGGGAGGGTGATGTTAAAATCGCCGTGGCTAATGATTCCCTCTTAAACATAGCTAAAAAACAACAGGAGAACATTGAAAAGGCCTTTTGCCGATTGTATCAAAAACCCGTCGCAGTGTCTTTCTCCGTCAACCCTTCCCTGAAAAATTTGCAACAATCTCCCCAAGACATTCCACCCCAAATCCCCCCCGCCAATACTCCCATAGACTCAGGAGATTATTCTTCAAATCCTGCCAATGATTCTGACAATAAACCCCAGGAAATCCAACAGCAGAATACAAGTTTTCCCTACTATTCCCCTGATAAAACTCCCAATAATGACGTTGACAAATCACCGGAAGAAATCTCCGAAAAGACATTGGAAACCCTGCTAAAAACTTTTAAAGGGGAAATAATTGTTAGGGAAAATAGACAGGCAAAAAAGCAAATTACAACTGAAAAAAAGGTAAAAATTGTCAACCGTCCCACTTTTGATGGCGACGAAATCCCCTTTTGAATTACTAACATTTTTCTTAAGCATCTTATCTGACAAATTTTATCCCCCTTTATCCTATAAATTATATCTCCCTTTCCCCCCCCTTTTTTTTCTGCCTCCCCAAGGCTGTTTGCCATCATCATTCTCTCCCCTACAGTGATTAGAGGACTTTGCCAACCACATTTGACATTTGCTACCCTTAACCTATAGGGCTGATAGCCAAAATGTCCTCCTGTTATCCGCCAACCTTTGTGAATATTTGCTACCCTTGACCTAAGAAGTTTTTTCCCCCTTATTATAGGTTGGTATACCCATATTTTGGCACTTTTAATAGTAGGTGTTTATGGCTTCCTTTAGGGATTTAATAAGATACTATAACGACTATAAAGTAACAGCTATTTTGAGTATAGGCGCCTCTGGCTTTTTTGAAATCCTTGACCTCTTGGTGCCCTACTTAGTGGGGCAAATACTCAATATTCTCTCCGGAAACCCCATGGATTATTTGCTACTTTCCCTGGTACAAAAAATTGAATTCATAGGATTCTTCATTAACAACGAAAAGGAAAAATATCTGTTTGTTTTGTGCTGTCTCATCTTCTTAATAACTGTTGCTAGGGCACCTATTCAACCCTGGTTAACTTCATGGTACCATTGGGAAATAGCCCTCAAATCAAGACGAGATTACTCCCTCAAGGTTATTCAAAAGATTCTGACTCTTCCCCTGAGTTTTTACGATGAAAATAATCCAGGAAGAATAGCTGGCAGAGTAGCAAGAGGATTGGCGAATCATACGTGGACATACCCAGAAATAGCCGGCCAACTTATTCCAAAAATTATCAGGGTATTGGGGATTTTTGCTATAATATTTGCTTTAGAAAAAGGCGTTGCCATAGGCTTTATAGTATCCTTTACCGTAATTTTGACCCTCAGTTTGCTCCACCTCAGAAAGTTAATTCAACAGGAACAATTGTTGGATAAACATCAGGAAAACACCGAAAGTAGGACTTCGGAAATTATTACCAATATCAAGACAGTAAAGGCATTTGCTACAGAGTCTCAGGAATTAAGGAGACAGAAAAAACGACTAGATAGGGAATACAAAGTAGTAATCCACAGAATCCATTTGGGATATGTAATTCTGACGACTTGGTCAAAAACAGTAGTAGAATTGTCCCTGTTTTTGGTGTTTATCTCTATCCTGATACCCACCCTGCAACAGAGGATTTCCCTGGGGCATTTTATCACAATTTATACCTTGGCTAGCATGGCCTATTCGGAAATTGAGCCTATTAGTAATTTAGCAGAAGTTTTTGCCCGACGTTATGCCTCTATGATTCGCTTCCACGAATTTATGAATCTGCCGGCAGGAGAAGACGCCAATTCCCTATCTCTATCCCTGTCAAAACTGCCAAAATCGCCACTCGTTTTCCCAGGTAAACAGTATAAATTCAGCGGCAAAATAGAATTCAAAAATGTCTGTTTCGGCTACAACAGTCAACGTCTTGTTTTAGAAGACATAAACCTGTTAATCAACCCCTATGAGACTGTAGCATTAGTAGGAAGGTCTGGCTCAGGGAAATCCACTCTGGTAAAATTACTATACCGCTATTTTGAACCACTGTCAGGAGCAATCCTAATAGATGGTATTGATATTCGGAATTTAGACATTACTGGCTATCGTCGTCGTTTAGCCATAGTCCACCAGGAAGTAGACTTGTTTAATGGTACTATATTTGATAACCTTATTTACGGCAACCCTAGTGCTACCTGGGAGGAAGTAAAAAAAGCCTGTGAGATAGCTAGAGTCGATGAATTTATCTCAGAATTGCCAGATGGATATAATACCGTGGTGGGAGAAAGAGGTGTAAGATTATCAGGTGGCCAAAAACAGAGATTAGGCATAGCTAGGGCACTAATAATGAATCCAGATGTGCTAATATTTGATGAGGCTACTGCCAGTCTAGATTACGAGTCGGAAAGACAAATCCAACTGGCAATGGCATCTATTTTCGGCAGCCGCACTACTATTATTATAGCCCACCGTCTGAGTACCATTCGTGCTGCTGATAAGATAGTGGTATTAGACAGGGGTAGAATAGTAGAAATAGGCACCCATGAACAATTACTTGCCCAAAACGGTATCTACCACCGACTACACTCCCTTCAAGAAACAGGAGACATTATCTAACCCTCTTTTCTGCTAAAGTCAACAGGAAAAACCACGTGGAAGAGAAAAGCCGTTAAACACCTACTGTAATAGACTCCAAAATGGTGTATACTGGCCCCTGGGGAGTCAGTTGTGACTGTACTAGGGAAATAGAGGTAATTGGTTCAACTAATGAGAAACAAGAGGGTTTTACGGTTTCTCTTTCCCAATAACGACTCCTAGCAACAGTTATATGGGGACGAAAAGGACGTTTATCACATTCTACCCCAAAATCGGCAAAGGCACTATCAAAAAATCGAAAAGCCGAATTGAGTTGTGGATTGTCTTGAATCGCCACTGCTACTAGTCGCGGCTGGGAAGGGGAGGGAAACAGCATAATCTGTTGTGTCTCAAAGGAAATAGAAGAAAACCTGCCCATACCCCCAAGGAATGCCTTTTTTACCTCCTCCAGCCGTCTTTTTTCCACATTGCCGATGAATTTCAAGGTCAAGTGTAGCAGAGAGGGGGGGATAAGACGCACTTTCGTTTTTAAACAACCACACCAGTCATCCGCCTTCTGGTATAGTTGTTTTTGCATGGCGGCAGAAGGGAAAATGCCAACAAAAAGACGCACTTGCTCATCCATCGTCTGGTACATAAAATGGAAGGCACTAGCAATATTATCCCATAACAAGCCTAGGGGTGCATATACCCTCACTGATAAAGGAAGATGAAGGCAAAAGAAATAAAACAGAAGGCGTTAGAAATAGGCTTCCACCGGGTGGGAATAGCAACAGTCAACCCCAACGAGGAAACAATCCAAGAAAACAGACGAAGACTCCAAGCTTGGTTGGAAAAGGGTTATCACGCGGGGATGGAATGGATGAAAAACCCTAAACGACAAGACATTACCCTCTGTTTTCCCGAAGTTAAATCGATTATATCTGTTGCACTGAATTACTATACCCCCTACCACCACTGTCAGGATAAAAACATAGGCAAAATATCCCGTTACGCCTGGGGTAGAGACTACCACAAGGTGATGGGGAAAAAATTGAAACAACTGGCATCCTGGCTGCGAGACAATTCACCCGGCATAAAACTAAAATGCTACGTAGATACAGGACCAATACAAGATAAATTTTGGGCGCAACAGGCAGGAATAGGCTGGGTGGGGAAGAATGGGAATCTTATAACTAGGGATTATGGGAGTTGGGTGTTTTTAGGGGAGATACTCACCAATTTACCCCTGGAGGCAGACAAACCCCATACTAACCATTGTGGCACTTGTACCCGCTGTTTGGAAGCCTGTCCCACCCAGGCTATTATTCAACCCTATGTGGTAGATGCCAACCGCTGTATTGCCTATCATACCATTGAAAATCGCAGTCCGCAACTGCCAGAAGAGATAGCCAACAATCTCAACGGCTGGGTAGCCGGTTGTGATATTTGTCAGGATGTTTGCCCCTGGAATCAACGTTTTGCTAAGGTAACAGATATACCAGATTTCTTCCCTTATCCCGCCAATCTCTCCCCCCCCTTAACAGAATTAGCCGCCATGACAGAAGAGGAGTGGGATAGACGTTTCCAGGCTTCCGCCTTGCGTCGTATTAAGCCAGAGATGTGGCGTCGCAATGCACAATGTCAGATGAATTGCAACCCTTCTAGGGGTTTATGATTATTGTAAAAGTTTGTGACCCTAAACCCCCAAAGTCCCCGGCTAAGGGCTATACTGTGGGCCATAGGATAGATTATAAGTCTTTTACGGTGCCTACATCCTAATCCCCAACTCCTTACAGGTATTTCTTCAACAACAACTGTAGCCTTTCTTTGGTAGCTGGGGGGATGGCATCAATGGGGGTTACAATGGCATTCTTGAGGGCAGAATGGGCTATACTGACAAAAGGATTTTGATGAAGCAGTTTAACAGTCTCTCTGATTATCCTTTGGGCATTAGCAGCATTGCGATGGAGATTTTCAATCACTGTCTCTACAGTAACATGTTCGTGTTCGGGATTCCAACAGTCATAGTCGGTAACCAAAGCCAGAGTGGCATAAGCTATTTCCGCCTCCCTAGCTAATTTAGCCTCCGTTAGATTCGTCATCCCAATCACACTCCCCCCCCAACTGCGATACAGATTCGATTCCGCCATGGTGGAAAAAGCTGGCCCCTCTATACACACATAGGTGCCCCCCTCGTGTAAACTTATATCGGGTAGGTTTAAATTCCTTACTGCTTGGGCTAGAATTTTACTCAACTGTCCACACACTGGTTTGCCAAATGCTACATGGGCCACTATACCATCTCCAAAAAAGGTGGAAGGGCGATTTTTTGTCCTATCTATGAACTGATCTGGTATAACTAAATCCAGGGGTTTTATTTCTTGTTTTAGGGAGCCAACTGCAGAGGCTGATATTATGTATTCTACCCCCAATGTTTTCAGGGCATAAATATTAGCACGAAAGGGAACCTCAGAGGGAAGGAGATGATGGTTTTTGCCGTGGCGAGGTAAAAAGGCCACCCTTATTCCATCTAGGCTACCTAGTATTAGATTGTCTGAGGGTTTTCCAAAGGGGGTATCTAGGCTGATTTCTTCTACTTCTTCCAACGCCTCCATCTTGTATAGTCCACTACCCCCAATTATTCCTATTTTCACCGTTTCCATTTACCCTTTTCCCACCCTTGAATCAACTCTTACATTATATCTCGGTACCTTTCCAAAATCAACCCTGAGGTTTACCCGGTATTTCTAAACAGAATTGGCAGCCATCCAGCGACTGATTTTCCAGCCATTTGTGGGGGCTTTTGAGGGTTATCTTGATATTAAGTTTATCCGCTAAATCTTTTACAATGGCTAGACCTAAACCACTTCCCTTCACACTTTCCTTGACTCCCAAACCCCGGTATTTCCTTTCAAAAATATGGGGTTGATCTTCTGGTTTAATTCCACAGCCAGTGTCGCTAATTCTTATTATAAGACTACCCTCTTGCCCTTTAGAAATTTCCACTTTCACCTTCCCTCTTTCAGGAGTGTATTTTACCGCATTGTCTATTAGGTTGTTAAGTATTTCTCTTAGGGCCTTCTTGTTGCTTATAATCGGTTTTATGTCCTCCTCTGAGTAACTCAAAATTTCAATATTCTTCTCTTGGGCAACCCCTTTGAAACTAGTCACAACCTCCTCTACAACTTCCACCAAATCCACTGGAGTAAACTCCTCTATTTTCTCTGTCAAAAAAAAGCTAACATGCTGGGGATATATTGCCAATTCTGACGTTTCTTTTTCCAGTCTAAACTGTTCACTAAAATCGGCAATCAACTCACGCATCCTTTCACTTTCCCTCAAAATACCTTCCCCGGTTTTGTAATTAGCTTCACCAGGGGTAAGTTTTTTCAGAAGCAGTTTTGCTAAAGTTATAATGGCTGTCAAAGGGTTTCTTAACTGATGGAGAAAATCATCTAACAATTGATGCTCTTCTTTTCTCAATTGTTGTAATTGTACCAGTTTCTCTTCCGCAAGTCTCCCCCTCTTCTCCAAAAAGTAAGCTACGGCAATTGTTTGTGTTATTTCCTTGACTTGTATAATTTCTGCTGGCTGCCAAGGCTTGTTTTCCCTACTAATAGCCAACAAACCAAAAACTAACCCCTGGTAAATCAGAGGAAGAATCAACTGATGTGGAAACTGGGGATTAGTGGTATTATGAACAATGGTACTAGTGTTGTTGGCTAAGACATTATCCCATTTAGTTTCCACAAAAGGAGGCAACAAAGGCAATGTGTTTTGGGTATTTTGCTGGGGATATGTTATAATGGGCACTAGGTCTGGCTTCTCTGCTCCTCTTGTCAAATAAACAGTACTAGCCTGTGCAGAAAATTGACTGAATAAAAGTTTCAACTGGGATTCACACAGCAGGAGGAAATCACTGCTGACGCCGCCTGCCTCATAGTTGGCCATGACTTTACTTGTTAGCTCTCACCAATTATCAATTATAACTTCCAATTACGGTCGAAAGCCAAGACCCACTCCCACTGCTTGCCAGGCAATAGCGTAGGGTTGCAAAGACTGGTTGACTTTTTTGGCGTATCTGACTCTGATTTTATACCTGCCGCTGACGGGTAGTTGACAGAAGATGTGTTCTACACTATCTACTTTACTCACAGAGGAACAAATGGGAGTTTCTCCCGTTTTGTTGTCAACTTTTAGCAACTCTAAATCTAGGTCATTTAAACCCCTATTTATAAACCTTTCCCCCTGGTCATACATTCCGTTTCCGTTGGCATCTTCCAGCTCAACTATACGATTCCAAGCTATAGTTATACTGATAAAACTTCCTCCTTTTAATACATCAGAAAAATGGTAGTCGTGAATACCGTTTTCCTCAATAGAATCATAGTTCCATCCCATGATGGGTAGTTTGCTGTTGTGGCTATACTGTCCAGCAATCAATTGTTTGTAAGCACGCATTGTGTTCAAATGACCAGTCCCCATCTCCATATCGAGGGGAATTTCTGAGTCTAAATAGGCATCACTTTCCAGCCAAGTTTGATTTCTCTGGGTTAAAACAGTACGTGTCATTCCCAGCAGACTGCCGTCACCTTTATCCTCTAATTTGTCAGCAGAATTGAGCAAAATAGCCTTCATTACCTCCGGCTTGCGATAGTCAAGGGAAGAAAAAACACCCCCACGCCACAATCTATCCCCCGCCTCTTGTAAAAGGGCAACTGACCCTGTAATATGAGGAGCGGCAAAACTACTACCAGAAACAGTCTCTAATCTCCCCTCCAGATTATACACCCGAATACGATGTCCCGGCGCTAACAAACTAACAGCACGTCTGCTACCTACATTGATTTCCTTTGGTATTAAGGCTTTGGCAATACTGGCTGGGGAAATACTTAAATTGGCAAAGTCTACTTTCCTAAACACCCCATTCTGTTTACGACTATAGGCAGTGGTGATGCCATTGTAGTTGTCAGTGGGGATGGGAATACCCCCCAAACCCTGATTCCCTGCCACCACATACAAAACACCATGTTGCCTAGCAGACCAGTCTAGACACTGAGTAAACAAGGCATTACCATCTAATTGGGGGTTTTTTCTTTCATCCCTCGCTAGAGACTCCCCAAAACTAATATTTATTGCCCTAACATTGCCTCCATCCTGCAGTGCGATATTCTGAATGGTAAGACATTCCTGTTGCTGTTGGGCGAATTTTAAAGTCCCAATAGCCCCTACATACAGTCTAGCATTAGGGGCCACTCCAGTAAACCCCTTATGTCTGCCTACCATCACCCCCGCTACCATCATGGCATGATTGTCAATGTTACTATTGGCAGTGGCAGGACTGTCGAGATAAAATAAACGGGCAAGAGAAATTGGACGATGGGTAGGAGGCAGTTTATCCAGGCCGAATTTTTTTGGTCTGCCAATCTCCACTTGTCCTATACTAATCTTATTACCCGTCAAATTGTAAGGGGGCAGGTGTAACCGAATCACATCTATCCCCCTTTCTGAAAGGGAATCCTCTAAGCCTTTGGCGGCAAGGGGTAGAGAAAGGATGACGAGGGGGGTTAGCAGAAACACAAAAAAGTCTCCCCATCCCCTAGTCTGCCACTTCATGGCCAGCATCCATGACTGCTTGTTTTATTCTATCTAAACTCTCCTCTGTTGTCACCTCTATCACTTTCCCCTCCACACTCCCCCTCACCTCCGCCTTTGCATCCAAGGCTTGAATGGCTTTTGTTATGGCTTTGATACAGGCATCACAGGAAAGACTTGGCACCCTGATGGTAAAATGCATGGCAATCCCCCTCTATTCCTCTGTCACTGTGGCTGTCAGTGTCTTATTGGCAGCCAATTGTTGTTTCAAATCGCTGACTTCCTTCTCCAACTGTTCGATTCTGTCCAACAACGTTCTAATTATCTTAGCCTCAGAGTCAGGAAGATTACTGTGGTCTAATGGGTCTATTCTAACACCAGAACGATACACTATTCTCCCAGGTATCCCCACTACTGTACAATTAGAGGGAACATCCTTTAGTACCACCGACCCTGCGCCAATACGCACATCGTTACCTATTGTAATATTTCCCAACACCTTTGCCCCTGCCCCAACCACTACATTCTCTCCCAGGGTGGGATGGCGTTTCCCCTTCTCTTTCCCTGTCCCACCTAACGTAACTCCCTGGTATATTAAACAATAATCCCCCACCACCGCTGTTTCTCCTATTACTACCCCCATACCATGGTCAATAAAAACTCCCTTCCCGATTTTAGCACCCGGGTGGATTTCAATGCCGGTGAGGAAACGGGCAAAATGGGAAATCAAACGGGGTATTACTGGCAAACCAAGATTATACAACCAGTGGGCAATGCGATGAAGGATTAAAGCCTGTAACCCTGGGTAGCACAACAAAACTTCCAACCAGTTGCGGGCAGCTGGGTCTCTTTCAAATATAATTTTAAAATCGGCGATGATATGTGAAAGCACAGTTGCCTACTCTTACTCACTAGTTTCCCTTATCAATTTTAGCCCCTGTTGGAGAGAATTGATTTCTTTGTCAGGATAAAAGGAAACAAACTCCCACTATATACGTCTAAACCCCAGGAGAAGCCGAAAGAATACCGGGGAGAAATTCCATGTTTACCTCTTCTCGCCTCTGTCGCAATGCTGCCACTGTTTTCGCCTTGGGGTTGTCCTTTTCCACCCTGGCTAATAGTTTCATCCCAGTTGCCGCCAAACCCTATAAGCCTGGGAGGGTTATTCGTAACAATCCCCCCCTCTACTGGCAACCCAGACGCGTGAATACCAATACCAACACCAACACTAACGTGAATGCCAACAGTAATAAAACTCCCTCTGCTTCCTCTCCAGCCTCCCTCCCCAACAAACAGGCAACCATCAATCCCGGCGTTGTAATCTTCACCACCCTCCCCACTGCCAAAAAAATTCTGGTAACCAAAGAGGAAACCATGCCACTCACCCTTGTGGTAGAAAAAGATGTACTGGATGAGTCCAAAAGGATAGTTGTCATCCCCGCCGGTAGTGAAATAGTGGGGGAAATTCGTCCTGCAGAGGGGGGTTCTCGTTTTGTCGCCAACAAGGTAAGATTTAAAGATGGGAGAGAATACCCAATTAGTGCTCAGTCTCCTGTCATCTCCCGCACAGAAAAGGTATCAGCCGGGAAGAATACAGATGCCATATGGCAAGGCGCCTTGATTGGTGCCGCCGCCGCTGCTATAATTGCTGCTGTTACCGGTGATAAGACTATTGGTATAGAAGAAGTCTTAGGTGGTGCCGCTGTTGGCGCCATTGGAGGCTTAGTATTCGGCGGAGACGTGGAAAGGGAGTTGATTTCTATTAACCCCGAAGAAGACTTGGATGTCACCCTCACCTCCCCCTTCCCATCCTAATCCCCCTACAATATACTTTCAGTAAGATACCACCCTCCCCTCCCCTCACTAGGAGAATCCACTCGTCGTTAGTATCCCCACAAATCCCCTAGCCACTCTTATTCCCTGTCTCCCTCCATCCCTATCCCTCCTTCCCCTAATCCCCTCATGTCTTCTACAATCCTCTTGATAACACTGGCAGTTGGTACAGCTAAAAATACTCCTAAAACTCCACTTATTTTCGCCCCCAAAAAGAGGGATATAATCACCCATATTGGGTTTAAACCTATCAACTCCCCCATCAATCTTGGGGCTATTAGATTTTCTGTTATCTGCTCAATAATGGTGGCTGCTACCAGGAAAAAAATTGCCAATTTTATACTCTTAAACAGCAGGATAATTGAAGATAATACCATTACTACCGCCCCAAAAAAAGGTATTAGACTCGCAAGGCCGATTATAAAGGCAAAAAACAGTGCCGAGGGAATCCCTATCAAAACAAAAACAAACAGGCGCAATAGGCTTGCTAACCCTATTATAATCAGACGTATAAAAAAGTAGTCCTTAAAAGTCTCCCGAAAATAGAAGGGGACTTTCTCATCCCAGGGGGGGGGCAAAAAGCTGTAGATTCCCTCCCAAAACTTGTCGCCACCTATCAACAAAAATACAATCAAAATTGCTATAAACAGTACATCAAATACCCGGTTAATGGTAGCGAATACGATGTTAAATGTTTGAGAGCCTAGGAACTGAATTATACTAGAAATGCGGTTAGTTATATCCTGGATAATGGCATCAAAATTAATGGGGAAACGCTGGAAAAAGGGTAAGTCGGATAAAGACAACAAATAATCCCTCCCGTGTTTAATCCAACCGGGAATGCTGGCAATCAAATCATTCAACTGTTGGATAAGTAGGGGAATGACGATTAGACTGCTAACCGCTATAATGAATAGGGTAAGAAGAACAACTATAGCAATTGACAAAGCGCGATTCAAACCTTTTTCTACTAGTAAATTTACTACCAACTCTATTAAAAAGGCAATGATTGAAGCTATCACTAGAAAGCTAAAAAAAGGCTGAAGGTAATCAATCACTTTCAAAAGCAGAAAACTATTCAAACATAACAGAGGAAAAATCAATAACACTCGAAACCACTTAGGCGTCTTCCCCCAGGCAATCCTCGACTTCAACTGATTCTCCATGGAAAGTTTTTGTTTTACTCGTAGTAAAGGGTTACAGAAAGAAAACGGTATCCCTAGTAGCGATTATAGGCAGTTTGGGAGAATTAGCCAATGACTCTCCTCCCAGTCTTCTAACAGTATAAAATATAGCCATCCCCCCGGCCTTGGCCAACCAAAACCATTCACAAGGAAAAGTAATGTATAGCTATTACAGGGGAATAGTCACTGATATATACACCTACCACCACCAACGCCATATCCTCGTTTTGGAAGTCAATAACATCGGCTACGAGATTCAAATACCCTATCGTTTTCGTCAACAGTTACAGGTTAACCCCCACAAGTTAGTAACTGTCTACACCCATCTGCAAATCCGAGATGAGCAACCCTTCCTATATGGTTTTGCTACCATGGCAGAAAGGGATTTATTCCGACAACTTATTGGCGTCTCCGGTATTGGCACACAGACAGCCATTTCCCTTCTTGATACCCTAGGATTAGAAGACTTAGTGTCTGCTATTGTAACTGGCAATGTCCGTCTTCTAACAAAAACCCCCGGCATAGGCAATAAAACTGCCGAAAGAATTATCCTAGAATTGAAAGGCAAATTGTCTCTACCCTCCCTCTCATCTACCGCCTCCGACTTACCCTTACCTCCCCCCCACATGATTAAAGAGGTGGAAAAAACTCTCTCGGCTTTGGGTTATACTCCCTCGGAAATACAACAAGCCATTTCTGTTATCACCAAAGACTCTTTTCTCCTCAAAAACCCTAGTGTGGAGGAATGGATTAAAACTGCTATCCAATTTCTCTCCCTCAATACTAGCCAATAACCTGACAAAAACAATACGAGGCGGTTTGGGAAAGACAACACCCCCCGGCTGCCGACAGGCTAATGGGGTTTATAATCGTAAACCTTTACACCCTCATTTGCTCATTGTACCCTCATCCCCATCAGAAGCACAAGCCACCCCCCTAATCCCTGACTCCCACCCATAATCCCTAACTCCCACCCCTACCCCCCCCTGCCATACCTCCACCAGAAAGAAAAGCCTTCTGCTCACTCCCTAATACAATAAAATAAAACCTCAGTACTGGTTTATAAACACCTTCCACTAGCTGTTGGCATTCACCATGGAGTCTCATACAAATAATACCCCCCTTACAGTCCATCTTCATATACCCCCCTGTTGGCTAGAAAAACTAACCTCTATCGCCGAAAACAAACATGTCACCCTCCCAGAATTGATAACAGAAATTATTGGCGTCTATCTGGGATACAGTCAGACGGAATTGGAATTGAAAAACCTTAAACAACAACAACAACAGCTGGATTGTAGAGTGAAGATACTTGAGGTAAAAGCCATGGAAACCGCCAAACTGGAGGAGAGATTCCGGGTGTTGGAAAAACTGGTGGAAAATGTCCAGAAACAAATACAACCAAAGCCAAATTCTATGCCTCTTTACCCCCCTATCCCCCAACAAGAAGATGACGAGTCTGTAGATGAACCAGATGAAGTCCTTATTGACTTTTTAGACTAGTATATCATCCCTTTGGCTCAAAGGAGGATGAGAAATATCCTACTTGTCTCCCATTCAGACTTTCCCACCAATAGTGCTGTCCATGTCCACCATTTTGCCAATGAGTTGGTTAAAATGGGAATGGACTGTGTTGTGGCGGTGCCGAAAGACAAGAATAGTATCCACAGTCTCAAACATCCCAACCTCTACAAGGTGACGCAGTATGATGAAGGCAAAAACATAAAAGACTTGTTTGACCATAAACAACCCCCTGACTTGGTCCACTGTTGGACTCCTAGGGAGCATGTTAGAATTTACTGTGAGCAACTGTCTCAACATTATAACTTCCTGCTAGTGGTTCCCTTGGAGGATAATGAGGAAGTAGTAGCCGCCAGGTTGTTACAAAATCCCTCTAACCAGTGGGAGGCAACACAAGGCATAAAAATGTCTTCTTGTCTTTCCCACCCCCGAAATTCAAAGGAATTTCTCCGTCATGCCAATGGGGTTACGCTTATTATTGACACTCTTCGGCAACTAATACCTCCCTCACTCCCCTGTATAACCGTTTTTCCCGGCGTCGACACCTCCCAGTTTTACCCTCGTAGTAAAAATTATCAACTTCTTTCCCATTTTTACCTCCCACCTCATGCCACTGTTGTCTGCTACACTGGAAATGTTTACTCCACTAACGTGGCAGAAGTAAGGAGTCTTTATCTGGCTATCGGCAAGCGAAATCAGCAAGGCAAACCTACCTACCTGATACGCACTGGGTTTGATTATACCCCCCTTCTTACACCACAGGAAAATTGGATTCGTCAGTACGTGATAGAATTGGGTTGGGTAGAAAGAGAAAAAATACCTGAAATTCTTGCCTTGGCAGATGTTTTAATTCAACCCGGCAAAAGTGATGGGTTTAATGACTATCGTCTCCCCTCAAAAATACCAGAATTTCTAGCCATGGGTATCCCAGTTATTCTTCCCTACACCAACATTGCTAAATTCTTGACTCATGGCGAGAATGCCTTTATCTTACCAGTAGTCGATGAAAAAACCATACCCCCCGCCATTGATTTGTTGCTTAATAATCCCTCACTTCGACACCGTTTAATCAAGGGAGGATTGGAATTTGTTCATAGTCACTTAAACTAGGAGAAGAATACTCGCCTCCTTCTCGATTTCTATCAAAGTCTTCTCCCCAACAACAAGAAATTTACACCTCTAGTGTATTCTTCCTCCCATCTCCAAAAAACCTACAACTGTTTCCAGAAAAAAGGGAAACCAAATTTGTTACTGTGGTTTCCACCAGGGGAAAATTGTAAAAAACAAAGGCAGAAATTGCTGGGAATACTCCAAAATGCTAAAAAAATTCTGGCCAAATTCTTTCCTCCCCTAAAAAAATAGTTTCTAATACTCCATATTCCAAAAATGGCTGGAAAAAATCCAACGGGTAACATACACATATTTACAGTTTGTGCCGCTAACTACATCCCAAAAGCAAGAGTATTGGCGAAATCTGTTAAAAAATTCCACCCCCTAATTCCCTTCCATCTTTTTTTAAACGACTCCATCCCACCTGGTTTCTCTCTAAAGGATGAGCCATTTGATAACATTGTTACCATTAGTCAATTAGATATTCCCGACTTCCAAAGATGGGTATTCAAGCATTCAGTAGTAGAATTGTGCACAGCCATCAAGCCGATTGCCTTCCAGTATATTTCCCAGAACTATAACTGCCATAGTATCATTTTTTTTGACCCCGATATAGTAGTCTTCTCTCCCCTGGATGATTTGTTTTCCCATTTCAACCACGCCAGCATATTATTAACCCCTCATCAACTTCAACCCGAAAAAACACATTCGGCTGTGGCAGACAATGAGATTTGTTTCCTCCGTTATGGTACATTCAATTTAGGCTTCTTGGGGGTGAAAAACTCACCATTAGAGGGAAAACATTCCTCCAATGGTGGCTCGACAGATGTTACCATTACTGTTATGATGACCATCATAATGGCATCTACACAGACCAACGCTGGATAGACTTAGTTCCCTCTTTTTTCCAAGAAGTAAAGATACTTAGACACCCCGGCTATAACGTAGCCAATTGGAATCTTAGCAACCGTCAACTGGGGGGAGATTTTTACACTGGGATAACAGTAAACAACCAGCCATTGTATTTTTACCACTTCTCCAACGCCCAAAAGATAATGCCAGAAAAGTATAACCTGTACAACGATACGGTGAATTGTCTCCTACAGTGGTATCATAGACAATGTGAAGAGGCTGGCGAAGCAGAATTTGCCCAGATTCCCTACAAATACGACTATTTCGACAACGGCGAGTTAATAACCCCAAATCACAGAATCGTTTACCGTCAAAACCAAGATTTGCAGGAAAAATACCCCAATCCCTTTGCTGTCTCCCAAAAAGATTGTTACTATTATTGGTACCTGGAATACGAGAAGGAGAGAAAAAGGAAGGAAAACAAATCCCAATACTGGATTGACAAATTATTAGCGGAATTAAACCACGCCTATGAAATTGTCAGGGAAATAGACGCCCTCTACCAACAGTTGAATGAAATTATAGCTCAAAAACAGGGAATCTACGCCCTTTTAGCAATTGGGGGTAGCAAATGGTGGAAGATTAGGAAAGCCTGGGTGAAACTAAAAAAAACACTCCGATTTTTTCTTCTTAGGTAATACTACTCATTCCCTTTCCTACAATAAGACTCTGTCTCTATGACAAAAACCGAGATTACTATAAGGAAGAGAGATGATAACGATAACAAATCCTAGAGTCTATTTAGCCCCAAGTCCCGAAAATTTTTGTTACATTAAACTTAATATTTTGTAATAGTCTGTGAAGAGATGTTACTGGGGAAAGAAACCACTGCAATCCTACCCGCCACGAGAAACAAGGAGAAAAGTCAGGATAGAGACACGCTAACGGCGGTGTGGAGAATTATAGACGTCAATAGTTGCCCCTACCATTATAATTTCCATCTCCACACTACCTGTTCTGATGGACAACTTACACCAGAGGCACTGATGGAACAGGCTATCACCATAGGATTAAAAGGTCTAGCCATCACCGACCATCATACCATAAAGGGGTTTGAAAGGGCCAAACAATGGATAGAAAAAGCCGCAACCCTTTACCCCCCTCAACTACTGCCGCAAATTTGGACTGGAGTTGAGATTACAGCTGATTTAAATGGTACTTCTATTCACCTCCTTGGTTATGCTTTCAATCCCCAGGATGATAACATGAGAGACTATCTTACCGGCGAAACCCCACAGGGAGAATCTGCCAAGGCTGAAAACGTCATCAATAGTATACATCTTGCTGGCGGTTTAGCCATCCTTGCCCATCCCTTCCGTTATCGTCGTCGTGGCGAAGAGTTAATCCTCGAGGCTTATAGGTTGGGTATTGACGGCATCGAAGCCTATTATGCCTATGGTAACCCCAATCCCTGGCTTCCCAGTCCCACAGAAACTTCCCTCGCCCTACTCCTAGCAAAAGAATACAACCTCTACACCACCTGTGGTACTGATACTCATGGTTCCAATATTCTAGTCCGTTTATAACCTCCCCGTCCACCCTATCCCCCAAAAGGATAACATTTTACCAAAAATTTTCCCCCTACCCCTTGACATTTTTCCCGGGCCGCGCTAACATAGAGGTAATAGTGGGACGGCAGGAGACGTGACTGCCAGGGGCGGACCTGGGCATTTTTTTATTAAAATTAATTTGCAATATATAGGGAGATGCAAATAGGAAAAGAAAGGGATAAATGAGAGGAGAGAGGAGAAAGGGGAGAAAAGCTGTATTATTATTCTTCCTCGTCTATAATCTCAATATCGATAATACGGGGTTCTCCAGAGGAAGGGGAAGCGTCTGGGGAAGAGGGAGGGAAATTTTCAGAGAGAATTTGTTGGACGAATTGGCGCGCTTCTTCAGTAGTAATTTTGCCCTTTGCTACCATCTCATCGGCCAGTTGCTGTAGTTTTTGAGGAAAATCAGTTTCCTGAAGAAATTCAGCCGCTTTTTGTTTCAATTCCTGCAGATTTTGATTAACCTCTCCAAGACTGGCACTGACTTTTTCTACAGCTAGGCTGGCCAGCCCCACTCCCAGGTAAAAAGCCTTTTCCAAGAAACCTTCGGGTTTGTTGTTCATTGTCTTTCTGATTTTTTTACAAAAAGGATTATGGCTGCACAATACTATTATAATAACAATTGTGCCCCCGGAAATTTTCTCCAGAAAAAATAGTATTTTTTGCTCTTATTTGTTATAATTAATATGAGGAAAAATCGAGTTTAAAATGGGGAAAAGAGATAGAAAGTAAAAAATTGTAAAGAAAATCCCTAGTGAGGGAAGGGGAAGTTGAGTTATATTGAGGAAACAAGTGGAAGAAAAAAGGGAGGAAGGGAATTATGGAGTTAATGATAGAGGACTTGATGGAGCAGTTGGTGGAGTTGGGAGGCTCAGATATGCACATCCAAGCGGGGGCACCAGTATACTTCCGCATCAATGGCAAACTGACACCCATTGGAGATGAGCCCCTCAGCCCACAAGAATGTCAGCGTCTGATTTTTAGCATGTTGAATAACTCCCAAAGAAAAACCTTAGAACAAGAATGGGAGTTGGACTGTTCATACGGCGTAAAAGGATTAGCCAGATTCCGGGTTAACGTCTACAAGGAAAGGGGGTGTTATGCCGCCTGTTTAAGGGCCTTATCCTCCAAAATACCCAATTTTGAACAACTAGGGCTGCCAGAAGTAATCAAGGAAATCATTGAACGCCCAAGAGGACTAATACTAGTAACAGGACAAACTGGGTCAGGTAAAACCACCACCCTTGCTGCTATCCTAGACTATATCAACCGTACCCGCCACGAACACATTTTAACCATAGAAGACCCCATAGAATACGTCTTCCCCAACATCAAGAGTCTGTTTCATCAACGCCAGAAGGGAGAAGACACTAAGAGTTTCGCTAACGCCCTCAGAGCCGCCCTCAGGGAAGACCCGGATATAATCCTAGTAGGGGAAATGCGTGACTTGGAAACCATCTCCCTGGCAGTCACGGCGGCAGAAACCGGACACCTGGTATTTGGCACCCTCCACACTAGCTCCGCTGCCGGTACTATCGATCGTATTGTAGACGTATTCCCGGCCAACGAGCAAGCCCAAATCCGGGCAATGCTGTCCAACTCCCTGTTGGCCGTATTCGCTCAGTGTCTGGCCAAGAAGAAAAACCCCAAACCCGGCGAATTTGGCCGTGCCCTGGCTCAGGAGATTATGATTGTAACCCCTGCTATTTCTAACTTGATTCGAGAAGCAAAGGCGGCCCAAATCTACTCTGCGATCCAAACCGGGGGCAAGTTGGGCATGCAAACCATGGAACAAGCTTTGGCTAACCTGGCTAAGGCGGGCATCATCAGCTATGAGGAAGGCCTTTCTAAAAGCAATAAACCTGACGAGTACAAGCGTCTCATGGGTGTTACCGAGGGAGGTATGGTTTCCACCAGGACTCGCTAAGGAGGTGAGACATGGCCACATTTATAGCTCAAGTCAAGGACAGGGCTGGCAATATCCTGGAGGAAAGAGTCGTAGCCGATTCCGAACAGGAGGCCAGACGCATCCTCCAAAAACGCTTTGCCGCCGTTGGCAAAGTCAGACGTGCCGGAATGGAATTGGACTTTGCCAGTCTGGAAGCTGCCCTAAGTAAAGTCTCCGTCAAGGATAAGGCTATTTTCTCTCGTCAGTTTGCCGTCTTGGTCAATGCCGGGGTTGCCATCGTGCGTGCCCTTAATGTTTTGAGCGAACAGGCTGGTAATCCCAAATTCAGGAAAGTTCTCCAAATAGTTGAAAAAGACGTGCAACAAGGGGCAAGTCTTTCTGATGCCATGCGCAAACACCCAGACTGTTTCGATAAACTCTATGTCAGCATGGTGGAAGCCGGGGAGACTGGTGGGGTGTTAGACGAGGTAATGAATCGTCTGGCCAAACTGTTGGAAGACATGGTACGTCTCCAAAACCAGGTCAAATCCGCGTTGGCTTATCCCGTTACCGTAGGGATTTTTGCCGTGTTGGCCTTCTTGGGGATGACCATGTTTCTAGTGCCCGTGTTTGCCAATATTTTTGAACAGCTGGACGCAGAGTTGCCCGCCCTTACCCAGTTCATGGTAAACTTGAGTAACTTTCTGCGTAGCTGGAAAATCTTCATCCCCATTGGGATTATCATAGGCTTAGTGTTCGGCTTCCGCGCCTACTACAAAACCCCGGCTGGAAGAGAACAAATTGACCGTCTGGCATTAAAGATGCCTATATTTGGCCCCTTGAATGAGAAAAACGCCGTAGCCCGTTTCTGTCGCATCTTTGGCACTTTGACTCGCTCAGGGGTGCCCATTGTCCAGTCTTTGGAAATTGCCCAGGAAACCATCCCTAACGTAGTCATTGCCCAAGCCATCGGCGCCGCCAAGGAATCGGTAATGGAGGGGGGCATGCTGAGTACTGCCATAGCCGAAAAAAAGGTATTTCCCCCGATGGCTATTCAAATGATGACCATTGGCGAGGAAACTGGGGAATTAGACGCCATGATGATGAAGGTGGCAGACTTTTACGAAGACGAGGTAGAACAAGCCGTAAAAGCCCTCACCAGCGTCATTGAGCCCCTCATGATGGTACTAATTGCCTTTTTGGTAGGTACTATTCTCTTATCCATGTATCTACCCATGTTCAAAATCTTCGACAAACTGGGTTAAGGCTTTTTGTCGTCACTGGGTTTGGGGCGAGGAAACTGAGAGGCAGCCGGGAAGTACATAACAGGCTCATTTTTCAAGGCTGTGAGCATAAACTGCTTCCAAATAGGCGCCGCATACCCCCCACCAGTGACACCCCTTCCCAAACTCCTGCGGAAGTCATCATTGCCTATCCACACAGCCGTGGACAACTGAGGTACATAACCCACAAACCATACATCCTTCTCCGCAGAGGTAGTGCCAGTTTTCCCCGCCGCTGGCCTTCCTATATCTGCACTTCTGGCTGTACCACTTTTTATTACATGTTGTAGGGTAGCAGTAAGAGAGGCAGCAGCCCATTCATTCAATACCAATTTGGGTTTGGGGGTATTATCCAGGATGACATTGCCCTGACTGTCGGTAACCTGAACAATCATGGTGGTGGGAGACTGCCAACCGTTACTGGCAAAAGTAGCATAGGCCTTGGCCATCTCCATAGGGGTTATGCCAATAGGACCAAGTGGCAGGGATACTACGGGCGCCAATGGACTCTCAATCCCCAACACTCGGCAGACTTCTATCACCTTGTCTAACCCCACCCTTTGCCCCAACACCACCGCCGGGATATTTAGTGATTTACTCAGTGCTTCAACAATAGTAACTTCGCCTCCCCCATAGTCACCCCCGTAGTTACGAGGGCGATAAAAACCACTGCCCTCCCGAAACCCCTTTGAATAGTTGGGAATTACAGAATAGGGGGTGTACTTACCAGTGGCAAAGGCAGTATAGTAGACAAAGGGTTTAAAAGCAGACCCAGGCTGTCGACGGGCTTGTAAAACCCGGTTAAATTGGCTTTTCTCGTAGTCTATGCCCCCCACTACTGTCTTAACAAAATGGGTGCGAGGATCAATAGCCACTAAGGCAATCTGATCAGCCCTTACCCCCCTAGCCCTAAGATTTTGGTGGGCCTTTTTCACAATCAATTCCGCCTTTTTCTGAAGGTGATAGTCGACGGTGGTTTGGACATGTAACCCCCCCTTAATAAGCACATCTTGGCCAAACCTCTCAATCAACTCCTGTTTTACTGCGTCAGTTACATAGGGAAGTTTACTAGTCTGCCACGCCTTAGGCTTACCCAACAACAAAGGTGTTTTTTTCGCCTTCTCCGCCTCCTCCTTTGTAATCCAGCCTAACTCCACCATCCGGTTTAATACTAAGGCTTGTCTCTCCTTAGCCAGACGATAATTGACAAAAGGACTGTAAATTTCCGGCGCCTGGATAATCCCCGCCATCATCGCCGCCTCGGCCAAATTCAGTTGGGAAGCCGGTTTGTTGAAATAACTCTGGGCTGCCGTTTCCGCCCCATAATTGTTATGCCCCCAATAGATGTTATTGAGGTACATCTCCAGTATTTCATCCTTGGTAAAAACCTGTTCCACCCTGATGGCCAAAACCGCCTCTGCCAATTTGCGGGAAAAGGCCCTCTTGTGGCTTAAAAATACGTTTTTCACCAACTGCATCGTCAGAGTGGAAGCCCCCTCTACCACCTTGCCACTCTGAAAATTCACTATCATCGCCCTCACAATACTGCTGGGATTAACACCCTTGTGGTGATAAAAGTTACTGTCCTCTATGGCAATCACCGCCAACTTCAAATGGGGCGAAATCGCCTCCAAAGGCACAGCAGTCCGGTGTTCCTCCCCATGAAACGTAGTTAACAGTACCCCTTTTATATCATATATGTAGCTCGTTTGTGAAGGCACGTATGTTTTTAAAGTCCTCACATCCGGCAGGTTGCGAAAACTGATGGCTAGCCCCACTAACCCCCCAGCAATGGCCGATGTAGTGAGAACTGTAAGCCCCAGTATAGTGCCCACGGTGGCCTGGGCCACACCTACCAGGAAACCCTGAGAAGTCTGGGGGGGAAAATTATTGGTTTTGTCTTGAAGGTGAGTAGATGACACAGTCTTAAATCAGGCCTTTTCAAAGGGTCCGTTTGAAAACAATAATACCAAGGTGCACTGCCAAAGAGGTACCTAAGGGCACGATTTTAGCACAAACCACTTATAATAGCTCTTAATCCATTAGAAAAACAAATTATTGCCACCAAAAACATGTTTGTCCTCAAAGGCTACGAGTATTTCCTGGGCTTTTTGATTGTCAGCGCCGCAGTGCCTGCCCTGGCTTTGACTGCCTCTAAACTCCTACGCCCTCCCACCGGCGGCCCAGAAAGACGTACTACATACGAATCAGGTATGGAACCCATTGGGGGCGCCTGGATTCAATTCAACATCCGCTACTACATGTTTGCCCTTGTGTTTGTAATTTTTGATGTTGAAACAGTATTTCTCTACCCCTGGGCTGTGGCTTTCAATGTCCTGGGCTTGTTCGCCTTTATAGAAGCCCTAATATTTATAGCTATATTAGTAGTAGCACTGGTATATGCGTGGCGCAAAGGCGCGCTAGAATGGTCATAAATGTCTAACTCACTATAATAGACAAATAACACAGACACCAAAGAAGAGAAAAACCTTATGAATACCCCCACTCCAGACTTGGAAACCCTAGAAAGACAGGCAAAGGAAAAAATCCTCAACCCCGTCTCCCCCTATCAGGTAACCCAAGACCTATCAGAAAATGTTATACTAACTACCCTGGACGACCTGTACAACTGGGCCAGACTTTCTAGTCTCTGGCCCCTACTCTATGGTACCGCCTGTTGTTTCATTGAATTCGCCGCCCTCATCGGTTCCCGTTTCGATTTCGACCGTTTTGGCCTAGTGCCCCGCTCAAGCCCTCGTCAGGCTGACTTGATCATCACCGCCGGCACTATCACCATGAAAATGGCCCCCGCTTTAGTACGTTTGTATGAAGAAATGCCTGAGCCCAAATACGTAATTGCCATGGGCGCCTGCACCATCACCGGCGGCATGTTTAGCAGCGACTCCCCCACTGCCGTAAGGGGCGTGGATAAACTCATCCCCGTGGATGTATACATACCCGGCTGTCCCCCCCGTCCAGAAGCCATCTTTGATGCTATCATCAAACTACGCAAAAAAGTAGCCAACGAGTCCCTCCAAGAAAGAAATAGAGTCAGAAGCCAAACCCATCGCTTCTACTCCACCACCCACCGTCTTAGGGTAGTTGAACCTATATTGACAGGCAAATACCTGCGTAGCGAAACCAGACAAAAACCACCAGCCCAAATAGCCGCTGCTATGGGCATGCCTGTAGAAATAGAAACACCAAAACTGTTAGAAACTACTTCGGAGGCTAACCAGTCATGACAGAGGAAATCCAAAATCAACCCTCTCCCGAAACCCCCAACAACACGGAAACCAAAGAAATTGTCCCCGCCGGGGTTGTCTCCCAGTGGCTTACTAAAAACGGTTTGCCCCATGAGCCCCTGGCCCCAGACCACTCCGGTGTAGAATTGATTAAAGTGGAACCCCAGCATCTTATCCCCGTAGCTATGGCCCTCTACAACTATGGTTTCAACTACCTCCAGTGTCAGGGGGCCTACGATTTGGGGCCGGGAAAACAACTAGTCAGTTTCTACCATCTCATCAAAGTGGCAGACAATGTCACCAAACCAGAGGAGGTGAGAATCAAGGTATTCCTGGACAGGGAAAACCCGCGAGTGCCCTCCGTCTATTGGATTTGGCGAGGGGCAGACTGGCAAGAGCGCGAGTCCTATGATATGTTTGGGATAATCTACGAGGGACACCCCAACCTCAAACGTATTCTCATGCCCGAAGACTGGGTTGGTTGGCCACTACGCAAAGACTACGTTTCCCCCGATTTCTACGAATTACAAGACGCCTATTAACACCCCTTTTGCCCCCAGTAGGGGGTTTTTATCTTTTTACCAAGTCTCCTATTTTCTTCTTAATTTTTCCTATCATCCCTCCCACCAATGCCCTACTGAAACCAGGAATGTTGCTATCTTCTACTATTTTTTGATAGCTGAAGAAGAAATCAATTTGCTCCAATATCTTCTTGAATCTCTCGGATATTGCCTGTTTTCTATATTTTTGTAATAATTCATCATTATCACAATCTTGCCAGTTTTTAACAGCATTTAGTATCCTATAAACATCGTATTCAAGAGAATAAACCCTGAGTTTGTGACAGTTAAAACCAGGGTCTAAATAATCAGAAAGGGCATCATTGATACTAGAAAAAACTGTACAGCCACAAGCCATAGCCTCTAAGGGGGGTAAGCCAAATCCCTCCGTCAACCCCGTCTGCCACCAATACTCGCTAGAGTCGTAAAGATATACCTTAGTCTGATTGAAAAGATGGGCTAAGTCTTCCACCCAAAAATCCACTAAAACTAAATTACAATGAGGTTTCAAAGCAGGCACCAGTTTCTCTAAAAGATACTTAGAAGACTTCCGTTTCATAACTAGAATGTCAATGGTGCGCGGTTGATGGCGATTCTGGTATTCCGGAGAAATCTCGTTAGGCAGATAAAAAATTAGCGAGTTGGGCGCATGTCTTCCCCAATAGGCTTGGGTATGTTTACTGACTGCTATAATTGGCACTTTTGGGGGCAACGTAAATCTGTAACCACTACTATGAGCTACATATATTACCCGCCGATTTTTAAGTTTTGTTAAAAGCCGTTGGATGTCAGGCCCCCAGTGGATAACATAGACACCAGTATCTTCGGCGGGGTTTTTCTTTAACAAGTCATCCAAGAAAAGGGTATCCTTCTCCCGTTGACGATAGGTGACAGCTGTAGCCGTAGTAATTTCCTGGGCAATGGCGAGGAATTTTAGTTGGGCAATGTTGCCACCACTATTTATATTCAGACGGGGGAATAGGAAATAAAGATGGGGTAGTGTCATGGGTTAGTTTTTGGCTATAATGGGCCTATGGTTTTTCCTTTTTAACAAAACTGTGGAGTATTTTAGCATAGGCGGTTTTTTCCACTGGAGTTTAAGCCAATATAGTCTAGATAACGTTGGATAGCTTCCTCCGTGTCGCCCATGAATGCTATTTCCCCATTATTTAACCAAACACTTTTGGGACACAACTGTTTTACCTGCTCCAAACTGTGAGATACAAAGAGAATAGTAGTATTCTGCTGCCATAATTCTTCCATTCGCTTACGGGATTTTTGGGCAAAATGGGCATCCCCTACTGACAATACCTCGTCTACTATTAAGATATCTGGATTTACACTTGTAGCTATAGCAAAACCTAAACGCGCCCTCATCCCTGAAGACAATGCTTTTACGGGAAGGGGGAGATATTCCTCCAACTCTGCAAAGGAGATAATATCCTTGAGGCGTTGTTTCATTTCTTGTCTGGAATGTCCCAATAATACCCCATATAAAATGACATTGTCCCTCACTGACATTTCTAGGTCAAAACCTGCCCCCAATTCTATTAATGGTGCAATTTCCCCCCTAACTCTTACCGTGCCTTTAGTAGGTGATAAAATTCCACAAATTACCTTCAGTAGGGTTGATTTCCCGGCCCCATTTGAACCTATTATTCCTATCTTTTCCCCCCGCTTTACCCTCAGATTTATATTTTTCAGCACCAGTTTTTTTTCTATTTTAAACCTCTTCCCCTGTACCAGAGAAAATACTGCCCTTTTGAAGTCGTAGTGGAAATGTTCCCGGTTTCGACGCCATAGTTCCACATTTTCCAAGCAAATAACCTCTTCATTCATCTGTTTATTTGCCTCATCATAACTACAGTAAATCCAAAAATTCTGGTTCCATTTTGCGGAAGAAAATATAACCCAATGTAGTTAGTATTATGCCATAAAAAATGCCCCTTAACAAATAGACTGGGTCAGGAAAATCGGGAGTTAAACTTATCTGACGCAGGGATTCGATTATGGCTACCAAGGGATTAAAGTTCAAAAAAGGCTTAACCTGAGTTGGTACTATTTCTGGAGGGTAAAAAACAGGACTAGAAACCCATAATATAAAGGTGGTCAGCTCATAAAAATAACCTAAATCCCGGAAAAAGACAAATAGTGCACTCACAATAAATCCTACTCCAGTACAGACTAGCACCAAAGAAATAAAGGGAATTAGTAGCAGAAATACATGGAGGATACTTTGGCTTTTAACCAGGGTAATAATTGCCAAAATGGGGAATGGTCCTATTAAAAACTGGACTATATTTGCCCCTATCACCGTTAAGGGGAATATGTCTATAGGAATCTTAATTTTGTTCAAAAGTTCCCCATTATAAACAATGCTAGTAAGTGCTTGAGTGGTGGAAGCATTATAAAAATGGATTACCAACAAACCAGTAAAGGCAGCTAGGACATAATTAACAAGAGAATTGTCATAATAAGAAGCAAAAGCGGCTCCAAAAATGGTAGTATATAAACCAGTCATTATCACAGGATTTAACAGGGACCAGTAGACTCCTAAATAAGAGCCACGATAACGGGCATGTAAAGTTTGGGGCACTAGGACAGACAGTAAATCCCAATAACGAAGGAGGGTTTTCTGCCAGGCATTTTTCTGTTTAGAAAATAAGATTTTTTCCAGCCGAATCATAGTAAAAGTCCATTAGGAGCCTGAAGAGGATATAGTAGTCTAGAGTATCATTGTTTTGACAAATATGTGCTGTTTAATACAACCCATTGTCTCTCCTGAAGATATAATGCCCCAGCCTACCAGAGAGAAAGAAGAAGACAATAGTAACTATAAACAATAAAAATAATAGCCAGAGTATAATTGAGACAATTTTGAGTTATATTGTCTGAGAGTAACCGCAAAAAATTGCTCAGAAAAAGAACCATAAGTCAAGGCAACTAACAAGTCATGTTTAACTGGTGTTTGTCATTGCCAAGTCTGCTGATAGCCACCGCCACGGAATCGGAAAAACCGACTCTGGTATTAACGGCAGTATTGCTAACCTTGGCCATAATCTACTTTACCAGCAAGGTGGGAGCAGAATTATCTAGAATGGCGAATTTCCCCCCGGTGTTGGGAGAATTGGTAGGTGGGGTGATTATAGGGGTGTCTGCCTTGAGTCTGGTGGTATTCCCCGAGTCAGTTACCGCCGACAAATCCCTGGTGATGAATGTACTAAACTTCCTCAACCCCATGAGTGAGGAGTTGTTGACAAAGGTATTCGAGTCGGAGAGTGAGGTAATCTCCGTCTTGGCAGAATTAGGGGTAGTTGTACTACTGTTTGAAATAGGCCTAGAGTCAGACATTAGAGAGTTAAAAACAGTAGGGATAAAGGCAACTCTGGTAGCAGTAGCAGGGGTAACCGTACCCTTTGCCTTAGGCACAGTCGGTTTGATGTATTTCTTCCATTTTCCAGCAGTGCCAGCCATCTTTGCCGGTGCTGCCCTAACCGCCACCAGTATTGGCATCACCTCCAAGGTATTGTCCGAATTGGGATGGTTGAAGTCTAAGGAAGGTCAAATTATCATCGGTGCGGCGGTAATTGACGATATACTAGGCATTATAATCCTGGCAGTGGTAGCCAGTCTTGCCAAAACCGGAGAAGTTAACCTAGTACAGGTATTATTACTCATTGTCAGTGCCGTAGCCTTCTTGATAGGTTCTATCCTTCTGGGGAGTATATTTAATAAAACCTTTGAGGCTATTGTAGAGAACCTGAAAACAAGAGGTAGTATCATTGTTCCGGCCTTCATATTTGCGCTGTTAATGGCCTTTTTAGCCAATGTAATCCATCTAGAGGCAATTTTGGGCTCCTTTGCCGCAGGTTTAGTCCTAGACGAAACAGATACCCGTAATGAATTAGATGAACAAGTCAAACCCATTGCCGATGTAATTGTACCTCTTTTCTTTGTAACCGTAGGTGCCAGAGTAGACTTAGGGGTGTTAAATCCAGTAGTACCAGAAAACAGAGAGGGACTTTATATAGCTGTATTTTTGATTACAGTAGCGATTATAGGCAAAATAGTGAGTGGCTGGAGTTTTCTGTCTAGGGAGAGAATAAATCGTCTAGGGATAGGCATAGGCATGATTCCCCGAGGGGAGGTAGGTTTGGTATTTGCCGGCATTGGCGCCAGCAGTGGCGTGTTGAGTAAACCCCTAGAGGCGGCCATAATCATAATGGTGATTATAACCACCTTCCTGGCACCACCCCTGTTAAAGATAGTATTAGGAGAAGCGAAGGCAGAAATCGAAGCCGGAGTGTTAAAGGAAGAGATAAAGACACCTTCTTAACCGATAATCCCTTTTGACAAACAAAATAAGGGGCTTTTGCCCCCTTCTAACAGTTACTGTAATGCCATGACAGAAACCCTGGCTGCCACCTGTTGGGCAATTTGCCTTAAAGCAGAGGCAGAGGCAGACTCAGGATGGCTGACAACAATAGGAATACCCTTATCCCCCCCTTCTCGAAGGGAAATCTCTAGGGGAATGCAGCCCAAAAGAGGGACATTTAACTCTTTGGAGGTTTTCTCACCACCACCAGAACCAAATAAATCATAACTCTTATGGGGCATGTCTGGGGGGATGAAGTAACTCATATTCTCCACAATACCCAAAATTGTTACCCCCAACTGCTCAAACATTTTTAAACCCCTACGGGCGTCTTGTAGAGAAACAGTCTGAGGAGTGGTGACAATAACAGCACCAGCCAAAGGCACAGCTTGGGCAAGAGTAAGTTGGGCATCACCAGTGCCAGGGGGCATATCTACTACTAAATAGTCTAACGCCCCCCAGTTGACCTGATATAAAAATTGACGTATAATGCCATTTAACATGGGGCCCCGCCAAATAACTGGCTGATCTGGGTCTATCAGAAAGCCCATGGAAACCATCTTCACCCCATAATTAAAGGCAGGCTGTAAAAACTCTCCCTGGGGAGTCTTCTCTACATCTACAGGGGCATTGTTCAAGCCTAACATGGTAGGTACATTGGGGCCATATATATCCGCATCTAATAATCCCACCTTTGCCCCCATTTGTGCCAAAGCCACCGCCATATTAACCGCCACGGTACTTTTACCTACCCCGCCCTTGCCACTGGAGACAGCAATAATATTCTTCACCCCAGCCACTGCCTGTTTGTTAGGAAGGGATTTCTGTTGTGGGGTTTCTGCAGTCACTTGTACCGATACGGATTTCACCCCTTCCAGCTGTCTTACCGCCTTCTCACAGTCTTCCACTATCAACTCTCGTAGGGGGCAAGCCGGCGTTGTCAAAACCAGGGTAAGACTTACATTCCCATCCTCCACCCTTATATCCCGGATCATGTTCAATTCTACCAGACTTTTTTGTAACTCCGGGTCCTTTACCGGCTTTAACACCTCTAAGATTGCCTCTTTGGTTACCATATCTTTCATTGTTTTTTCTCACATTACAAAATCCCCCGAGGGGATATAAATTTGTGTCTATTATAAGCTATGTTTGAATTGGAAAATATCAATGATTATTAGAGAGGGATTGGTAGACAGTCTCAAGGCGAGGCTTGTCCAACCCCTTCTGATGAAGCAAAAGCCAGGTTTGTAGCAAATCGGGGCCATGTAATTCCCCCGTCAAAGCTACACGAATACTACGCATTACTGTACCCTTCTTTAGTTTCAATTCCTTGGTAGCCTGTTTGATTATTTCGTTAGCCTTCTCGGCAGTTAATTCTCCGTCAAGGTTGGCTAAAACGTGATTTAGAGTCTCTTTAACCCCCTCGGTTTGGGCAACAAACTCCTTGGCTTCCCCAGAGAGGGTGACTGGGGTGAAGAAGAGTTTAGATAAGCCCACGGCATCCGTCAGACGGGTTAAACTGGGGGTAATAAGGGCGATGATAGACAATAACCAGTCTCTGTCTGTAGCCAAGTCAAACTGATAACCAGCCTCTTGCCAATAGGGGGTTATAAGGGGTAACAATTCCTCTGGCGACATCTTGTGGAGATACTGGCTATTAATCCAATCCAGCTTATCCCAATCGAATTTTGCCCCCGCCTTATTCACCCGGGAAAGGCTAAACTGTTTGGCTGCAGTATGTAAATCGAAAATCTCTTGTCCATCTGGTGGTGTCCATCCTAACAATGTCATATAGTTGGCCAAAGCCGGTGCTACAAACCCCATCTTCCGGAAGTCATCAATAGAAGTCACACCATCCCGCTTAGACAGTTTTCTGCCATCTTTGTTCAAAATGAGGGGAGTATGGGCAAATTCCGGAATTTTAGCCCCCAAGGCTTCATACAACAGGATTTGTTTAGCTGTGTTGGCGATATGGTCTTCACCGCGAATTACATGGGTGATTCCCATATCAATATCGTCTACCACCACTGCCAGGTTGTAAAGGGGAAGCCCAAAAGCCTCATCTGGACTTTCCGGCATCCTGGCAATAACCATATCACCCCCTAAATCACTCCCCTTCCACACCACTGTACCCCGAATTAGGTCATGCCAGACAATTTCCCTATCGTCGTCAATTTTAAATCTGATTACGGGCTTTCTTCCCTGCGCCTCGAATTCGGCAATTTGTTCAGGGGTAAGATTACGATGGCGGTTATCATAACGAGGGGCTTCATTTCTGGCCTTTTGTTCCTCTCTAAGAGCCTCTAATTCTTCTGGGGTACAATAACAACGATAGGCATAGCCTTTATCCAACAGGGTTTGAATAGCTTGACGGTACAAATGTAATCTTTGGCTTTGAAAATAGGGCCCCTCATCCCAGTCCAACCCAAGCCACTTCAAGCCCGAGAGGATATTCTCAGTATACTCTGGTTTGGAACGTTCCGTATCTGTGTCTTCGATTCTGAGAATAAAAGTACCATTGTGGTGACGGGCAAATAGCCAGTTGAATACCGCAGTACGTGCTGTGCCAATATGTAAGTTTCCTGTGGGGGATGGAGCTAGTCTAACACGAACAGACATACAACAGTTACCTCATGCTGGAACAATGTCTTATTTTAACCAACAGGGGGAAAGGGCTATTAGAGGAAGTTGGGGCGTTGCTGCTGACACAGAGATAAAAATGCCCTGACATTGTCCCAGTTTTCCCCTTCAATTTGACTGATGAGGTATTCTAGATTTTCCCGATACTGTTTAAGGGAGGCTAACAAAGAATCACGATTGTATTGCGCCATCATCAACCCCAAATCCACATTGCCACCACCTACCCGAGAAGTATCCCTAAAGCCTGAACTTGCCAACAGTTGCGCCAGAGACAGTACTTCCTTGTCTTTTATTTGGGTACAAGAATATATCAAATTGGCACTGATCATCACAGGCAGATGGGAAATCCAAGCCACCGCCTGGTCATGTAACTCTGGAGTAGTAAAATGTAGCCTAGAGCCGAGGGATTGCCAAAAGGCCGATACCGTCTGCAAAGCCTGGGGAGAGGTTTGAGAAATAGGGGTTAGTACACAGGGGGCGTTTTCAAACAAATTGGCTACAGCCGCCTCTATCCCCTGGTTGGCACTTCCCGCCATGGGGTGACTCCCAACAAAATGGGGGCATAATTCCGTCGCCCGATATACTATAACTCCCTTTACTGAACCTACATCCGTAATTACACAAGGGCTAGACAGGGAGGAAACTATTTGCTCTAAGGTAGGTAGGATGGCCTGGATGGGGGTACAAATAACAATCAGGTCACAGTTGTCCAAAAGACCCATTTCAGTGCCAGCACGAGTCACAGCGCCCCGGGCCAACGCTGTGTTACAAGTAGAAAGTCTTCGCGAAACCCCCACCACCTCATAACCTTTAGCAACCAAGTCTAACCCCAACGAGCCCCCAATTAAACCTAAACCGACAATGCCAATTTTCATAAGCCCTCTTTTATGGAACTATAGGGAATCATTGTATTGGGTAAGGTAAAATGAGAAGGAAGAAAGACAAAGACAGAGAAGATACCCGTGGTGGAAGTAGAAAGGAAACCAGAGACAGAGATTAAGTTTGACACCATAGAAGAAGCCCTGGCAGATATAAAAGCGGGGCGCCCAGTGGTGGTGGTAGACGATGAGAATAGGGAAAACGAGGGGGATATTATCTGTGCTGCCCAATTCGCCACCCCAGAAATGATCAACTTTATGGCGGTGGAAGCCAGGGGATTGATTTGTTTAGCCATGACAGGGGAAAGACTAGACGAGTTACAACTGCCTCTGATGGTATCCAAAAATACAGACAGCAACCAAACCGCCTTCACCATTAGTATTGACGGAGCCCCTCATACTGGTGTAACTACAGGTATTTCAGCCGAAGATAGAGCAAGGACAATACAAATAGCAATAAACCCGAAAACCAGGCCAGAAGACCTATCAAGGCCCGGCCATGTCTTTCCCTTGAGGGCGAAGGATGGGGGAGTGTTAAAACGGGCAGGACATACAGAAGCCGCCGTGGATTTAGCCCGTTTAGCAGGTTTGTATCCGGCAGGGGTAATTTGTGAGATTCAAAACCCTGATGGCAGTATGGCAAGACTACCCCAGTTGTACGAGTATGCCAAAAAACACCACCTCAAACTCATCAGCATTGCCGATTTAATCAGTTATCGTCTCAAACACGATCGTTTCGTCCATAGGGAAACCTCTTGTTACTTCCCCAGCATCTTTGGCAATTTTAGGATATACGCCTACAAAAACACCCTAGATAATACTGAACACCTAGCCATTGTCAAGGGAGACATAGAGAAATTTCCCCACCAGCCGGTGTTAGTGCGGATGCATTCCGAGTGTTTGACGGGGGATGCCTTGGGCTCATTGCGGTGTGATTGTAGAATGCAGTTACAGGCTGCCCTTAAAATGATCGAAAATGCCGGCTTGGGGGTGGTAGTATATCTGCGACAGGAAGGCAGAGGTATAGGTTTGATTAACAAACTCAAGGCTTATGCTTTACAAGATCAAGGGTTTGATACCGTAGAAGCCAATGAGAAACTAGGATTCCCTGCCGATTTAAGAGACTACGGGGTAGGGGCACAGATTTTAAACGACTTGGGCATCAAACAGATTCGTCTTATCACTAACAACCCCCGTAAAATTGCCGGTTTGAAGGGTTATGGCCTCGAAATAGTGGAAAGGGTCCCCCTCATTGTAGAAACAAATGAATACAATTGTAACTATATAGTAACCAAGGCAGAAAAATTGGGGCACCTACTGCTACAAACGTACCTTTGTACTGTAGCCATAAACTGGAAAACCCCCCTGGTATCTGACCAGCAAAGGTATGAGAAACTAGAGAATATTAGGAGGCTAGCTAGACAACACAGCTTTTTAATCCAAGAAGAAGTACGGCCTGTAGCCCTTGCCTTGTTTAGTAAACCTGCCATAATATTCCATCTGGGCTTTGACAAAGGCAATCTCGTAACCCCCCAGTGGTATAAAAACCCCCATCATCCCTACCTGAGGGCCATTCTAGAAATCTTGGACGAAATTAGCAACTGGGAAAATTTGGATTGTTTACAATTTTTAATGGCAGAGGGACAAGATCCCATGTTAGGATTGCAGGTGAAACTGGCCAGGGAAACCCTCCCGCAAGACGTCACTTTTCTCAACCTCAAAAAAACACTGGATAGTCAGAAAATATATGTCTACAAATGTGAGGAAAGCAGTTTAGAATAGGATAAGACCCATTATCCAGGAAAGTTATGTTCAGGGATGACCAGGAGAAAGAAAAGGAAATCGAGCCCTTAAACGATAACGAGGGGAGGATTTTGGCTGAACAAATACCTGCGAAAGACTCCCAGGAAATAATAAAAGTAGCAGAAAAACTCAGCAGTATAATCTCACCCTATTTCATCGTCATTGTAGGGCTATATCTCTTCGATGACAACTTCTTTTTGGGGGCAATTTTGATTCTAGTCGGCATATTCTCCCTGTTGAATATCTCCTGGCAAGATATTTACAGCTGGCTAGAAAAAGTCAAAGAATTTTTCAACCTAAATGAGAAGGAAAGATGAGGGCAAAAAGCCCATGTTAGTGAAATTTTCTAGGTAAGGGAGTTGCTGAAATCCATCTCCTCCTGGTGAAGGGAGTAAACTCTCGTGCGAATCTCCTCTAAAACCCTATTATCTACAGCTTCCTTAGCCAGGCGAATAGCATTGAAAATAGAGGGGGATTGTGAACTTCCATGACTTATAACACAAACACCATTCACCCCAAAAAGTAATGCCCCCCCGTGTTCCGCGTGGTCAATTCTCTGCTTTAATCGTTGTAGATTGGGTTTTAAGATGCTAGTGCCTATTTTCCCCCTCCAGCCGTAGGGCAACTCCTCCTTAACAATTTGTAAAATAATCTCCCCTACAGCCTCCACCAGTTTCAGCACCACATTGCCCACAAACCCATCACAAACAATAACATCAAACTTACCAGAAAGAAGGTCTCTTCCCTCGGCGTTGCCAACAAAGGGGATTTTGCGATTCTGACTCAGTAGCTTGTAGGTTTCCTTGGCTAATTCATTGCCTTTGGTAGACTCCTCCCCAATATTCATTAAAGCAACTTTTGGCTCTTCTACCCCTAGGACATACTTACTGTAAACTGTCCCCATGAGGGCGAATTGTTCCAGATATTTAGGCTTGCAGTCCACATTAGCCCCTACATCCAGGATAATAACAGACTTACCAGGACACATGGTAGGGAAAACCGCCCCAATAGCTGGACGATCAATTCCCTTAATCCGCCCTAAACTGAGTAAAGCAGAAGCCATGGCAGCCCCAGAATGCCCCGCAGATACCACCGCCTCTGCCCTTTTTTCCTTGACTAAATTCATGGCCACATTGATGGAGGCTTTTGGTTTACGACGCACCCCCGCTATAGCCTCCTCCTCCATGGTTACTACACCTTCCGAGGGCACTATTTCAATATTCTTCAGACTTACGTTATGACGTGCCAACTCGGCAGACACCGCCTCTTCATCCCCCACCAGCAGTATTTCCACATCCAATTCCGCGGCTGCCCGGATAGCACCTGCGACAATCTCCCCAGGGGCATTATCCCCCCCCATAGCATCCACTGCTATTCTTGCCCTTTTCTCTACCATTGTTTTCCGTTTGCCATGAAAGTCTCTTAGATTATACCACAGTTGTCTTCTCTTACCCCTAGGAGAAAAAATGACCGTATAACAAGCCACTCAGGGTTGCCATGACTACCACCAGGGTGACAAACACAGCAGTTTTCCGCCAGCCTATAATACCCCGCAACACTAGTATACTGGGTAAGGACAAAGCCGGGCCTGCCAAAAGGAGTCCTAAAGCTGGGCCTTCTCCCATGCCACTCCCCACTAACCCCTGTATTATAGGGATTTCCGTCAGAGTAGCAAAATACATAAATGCTCCAACTATAGAGGCAATAAAGTTAGCCCGAAGAGAATTCCCCCCCACCGCCTGAGATACCCACTGAGAGGGGATTAAAGCTTCATGTCCAGGTCGTCCTAAAAGGGCTCCTGCTGCTAATATACCTAAAAGTAGAAGGGGCATAATCTGTTTAGCAAACCCCCAGGATTCCTCAAACCACTGTCTACACTCCCCCTTGGTGTTAGCTAGCAACCAGGATAAACCTACCACCGCCCCACTAAAAGGTATTACTGGCTGTTGCCCATATCTCAAAGTCAATAGCAACACCACTGTTGACACAAACAAAACATCCCTACTCCTGACATGAAACCAAAACACCAAAATGAGGGCCAAAATTACACCGCTAATGCCAGTCAAAACCCATTTGTAGGTGTATATCAACCCCCAAAGACTATTAGCTTCCTGGGGATTAGCCCAATTAGCAAACACAACAATAGCAATGAGAGTCCCAAAAAAAACGGCATTTTGCCAGAGAGGACGGCTGTTTTCCTCGTTTTCTAAGTCAACAGGGGCTATTTTTTCCAACTGTTCATGGCGGAAAATCCAAGCCATTATCAAACCAATGAGGATACTAAAAACAATAGCACCAGTGGCCCGGGCTACCCCCACCTTGACACCGAGCACCTTTGCTGTTAGAACTATAGCCAGCACGTTAATGGCAGGACCGGAATAAAGAAAGGCTATTGCTGGCCCTAGTCCTGCCCCCATTCTGTAAATGCCTGCAAACAGGGGTAATACAGTACAGGAGCAAACAGCGAGGATGCTGCCAGATACTGAGGCTACCCCGTAGGCTAGAAAGGGGTTGGCTTTGGCCCCCAGGTATTTTAAAACAGAATCCTGGGAGACAAAAACCGCAATAGCCCCAGCAATAAAGAAGGCCGGAATAAGACAAAGTAATACATGTTCTCGGGCATACCACCGCAGCAGGTATAATGCCTCCCAGAAGGCGTTGCCGAGACGAGGCGAGTCTTGTAGCCACTCCACTGGCAAGAAGAAACAGACTAAAAACCCCACCACCAGCCAGGCTAGGGGTTTAGCCTCCTGCCTCCAGAAACCGTCCCTCATATTACACCTGGTATCCTAGTTTTTAGCTTAGGAGAGTATTAATCTCCTCCACCGTTAAAACTTTTCCCTGAGACACCACCTTCCCGTCAATCACCAAGGCGGGGGTTTTCATGACACCTCTTTTAATAATCTCATTGGTATCCATTACATGCACTACCTCCGCCTCTAGATTCTTTTGTTTTATGGCCTCCCTCGTATTTTGTTCCAACTGGGTGCATTTCTTACAACCAGTGCCCAAAATTTCTATCCTCATCCTCTTGCTTCTGGCCCTCTCCAGTGACAGTCATTATTATAAGAGGGATATGTGGAGATAACAATGGTAGTCAGGGGGAGAATTCCCTGCTTAAAAAAACTTAGGAATTAAGAAAAGGCTTTTATGAGATTATAAAAGTTATCGTCGGTTTAAATAAGAAGAGAATAATAACAAAATGACTACAGACAATAAACCCACGGTGATAATTACTGGGGCGTCTTCCGGTGTGGGATTACAGGCGGCAAAAGCCTTGGCAAAAAGAGGCTGGTTTGTGGTAATGGCCTGCCGCAACCTAGAAAAGGCAAAACAAGCGGCAGAAAGAGTGGGAATACCCCCTACAGATTATCAAATTCTCCACATAGACTTAGCAGACTTTGACAGTGTACGGAAATTTGTGCAAGACTTTCGGGCAACCGGCAGAAAATTAGATGCCCTAGTATGTAATGCTGCAGTTTATTATCCCCTACTAAAAGAGCCAATCCGCAACAAAGATGGCTATGAAATCACTGTTGCCACAAACCACCTAGGGCATTTCCTCCTCTGTAATCTACTGTTAGAAGACTTGCAAAAATCCGGAAATCCTCAACCTCGTGTAGTAATTTTAGGTACAGTTACCGCCAACCGCAAAGAATTTGGTGGCAAGATTCCTATCCCCGCACCACCGGATTTAGGCAATCTAGACGGCTTCAAACAAGGATTTAAACCCCCCATCAGCATGATTGATGGCAAGAAATTCAAATCCGGAAAAGCCTACAAAGACAGCAAACTCTGCAATCTCCTCACCATGTTGGAGTTACACCGCCGTTATCATGACTCCACTGGCATTGTTTTTTCCGCCTTGTATCCCGGCTGTGTGGCAGAAACTGCCCTATTCCGTAACCACCACCCCCTCTTCCAAAAACTCTTCCCCATCTTCCAAAAATACATCACCGGTGGCTACGTTTCCGAAGAATTAGCTGGAGAGAGGGTAGCTATGATAGTAGCGGACCCAGAATACAACGAATCCGGAGTCTATTGGAGTTGGGGAAATCGGCAAAAACGTGGGCGTAAAGCCTTCAAACAGGACATTTCTGAAGAAGCCAAAGACACAGAAAAAGCCAAACTGTTATGGGATTTGAGTAAACAGTTGGTGGGACTTGCCTAAAAAGGCAAAATCTGTCACAATGGGGGGGCTAGTACTTACGGCGATAGAAAGGTTTTTTAACCACTGTCGCCGGGTTTAATTTGCCTCTAATTGCCACCATTAGCTTCTGCCCCACCTTGCTGTAACGAGAGTCAATATAGGCTAAGGCTATTCCCTGTTGGAGGGTAGGAGAAAAAGTGCCACTAGTAACCACCCCCACGGGGTTATTATCTGCCACAAGAGAATAACCATGACGGGGAATATGTCTGTCATCCATGGTTAATCCCACCAGTCTTCGTTTAACCCCCTCCTGTTGTTGACGAGAAAGTGCCTCCTTACCTATAAAATCATGATGGAAACCCACTAGCCAACTCAACCCCGCCTCCAAGGGAGTGGTATTCTCATCAATATCCTGTCCATAAAGACACATCCCCGCCTCCAGACGAAGAGTATCTCTGGCGCCTAACCCACAGGGAGTAACTCCTTTTGCCATACAATCTTGCCAGAATTTTCTCCCTGCCTCTTCACTCATCATAATTTCAAACCCGTCTTCCCCTGTATATCCCGTGCGGCTAATAAATACCTTTTCCCCATAAAGGCTGGTATAAGTGTGAGAAAAGCTGTCTATGGCCTCTATTTCGCCCTCTACCAGTTCAGAAAGCACCTTTATGGCATTTTTCCCCTGCAATGCCAATAAAACTAAATCTAGAGTCTTATCCTCGACCGATACATTTTGTGGTACTAGGTGTGTTTGAAGCCAGGCAAAGTCTTTCTCCCTAGTGGCAGCGTTGACAATTAAAACTGCAGACTCCTCCCCCTTGTCCTTCCCCAAATAGTAGAATATAACATCATCCACAATGCCTCCCTGGGGGTTTAACAACACTGTGTATTTAGCCCTATCTGCCTGAAGATTAGCTAGGTTAGTGGGGGTAAGATGGCTAAAGAAACCCCGTAGATTGTCGCCTCTGAGGAAAAATTTGCCCATGTGGGAAATATCAAAAATCCCCACCGACTGTCTGACAGCTAGATGCTCATTTTTCACCCCACTAAACTGCAGAGGCATTTCCCAGCCGGCAAACTGGGTAAATTTCGCGCCGGCTTCTGCAAATAGGGGATAAAGGGGGGTACGTAACAGTGTTTTAGACGAGATTTCCACTATGGTCTACTTGGACTTAAATACCACTATGCCTATTATCTCATAAACAGAACAAGCTGCAGGCTTCCTTTTAAAAGTCCATCAGGGTAATGAGTCAGTTTTCTTTGCCACCAGTGATGGTACAGTCTCTTGAATTAACCCCCCTTGACGAGGCGGTAGTCTTTTCATCAGTGTTGCCATCTCAATAGCATTCATGGCATAATGCCAACCCAGATTGTTTTTTATGCCTGCCCTTTCTAAGGCTTGTTGCATGGTATCAGTGGTGAGGATGCCAAAAATCACCGGTATACCCGTTTCCAAAGCCACTGCTGCTATTCCCTTAGCGGCTTCATTGCAGACATAGTCGAAGTGGGGGGTATCTCCCCTAATAACCGCCCCCAGACAGATAATAGCATCATAAATACCAGTCAGTGCCAGTCTCCGTGCCACCATGGGAATTTCAAAACTTCCTGGCACCCATACATAGTCTACCTGATTTCCTTCCGGATTGGTATCTATGCCGTGTCTTTTAAGACAATCCTGACAACCACTTAATAGTCTACTGGTAATCAAATCATTAAAACGCCCTATTACTATTGCCAGACGCAGGCTAGATGTTTCCTGAAAATTCCCCTCAAATACTGCCATATTTTCTTATATTTCCCTTTTGTCTGGTGAGCAAATATACTCATGCCCACCGCCGTAACTAATCTTAATACTTTGTTACAAAAAGACAAAAAGAATTAAACCACAAAAGAGTTAAGAATAGCAACAAGAATTACAAGAAGAATCCAAAGGCCAGAGCCTATGAATAATAAGGGTTTTGACTGATCCCAGTTTTGAGGGGTAGCAAAAGCCACGGGCACATATACAATCATCAGGAAGGAGAAAAGCACCAAAACAGTCAACACCAATTGAAAGAGGATAGTCATTTTCTTAGTCCCCCAAAATATTACTTTTTACATTAACTTTCTCTTATCAAGTTTAGGCCAAACTGGTACTTTTTTAAAGGGGATTTTTCCTGGAAGTGCTATTGTTATAATATACACCAGTGTAAGAAAGGCAACAACAAATCATGAGTGATAAGCCTCAACCCCCTTTTTCCCTAGAAGAATTTTCCAAAGCCCTAGAGGACAAAAAGTACGATTACCATTTTAAGGTAGGAGAGGTAGTCAGAGGCAAGGTGTTTGACTATCAAGCCAATGGAGTTTTAGTGGATATAGGAGGCAAGTGTCCAGCCTTTCTCCCCCTAAAAGAGGCAGCTATGGGGATTATAACCGATGTTAAGGAAATATTACCACTGGGTCAGGAATTTGATTTTGTTATTATCGGCGAAGGCAAAGAAGATGGACAGTTAAAAGTCTCCCGTCGTCAACTTTTAGTCAATCAAGCCTGGGACGAACTAAAACAGTTACAGGAAAAGGGCACCACTGTCAAGATGTTAGTAACAAAAGTCAACAGGGGAGGAGTGGTGGGGGAAGTAAATGGGATTCCCGCTTTTATCCCCAAGTCTCATCTATTACAAAAGGAAAACCTGGAAACTCTCATAGGCCAAACCTTAGAGGCTAACATATTGCAGATAGAACCACAAGAGAATAAACTAACACTAAGTCAGAAAAATTTGGCCCTATCCTCCGCCATTGCCCTGTTACACGAGAGAGAGGTAATTACTGGTAAGGTGACTAACATTTCCCCCTATGGCGTGTTTGTAGACTTGGGAGACGGGATTACTGGTCTACTCCATATTACCCAAATCAGCGGCGCCAAGATAACCTCCCTAGAAACTCTCTTTCAGCCGGGAGAGGAAATCAAGGTAGTAGTAATGGAAGTGGATACCTACAAAAACCGCGTTTCCCTTTCCACCAAAATCCTCGAATCCTACCCCGGTGAATTTTTGGAAAACAAAGAGGCAGTAATGGCTAACGCCGAGGAAAGATTGGCCAAGAAAAAGGCTAAAACCGATAAGTAAATTCTGACACCTCTCCTACAGCCATTGACATTAATCTATCCAGGGATTATGATGGATAAGTAAAGTTCAATGGATAAGGAGGAGAGGTAAAGTTGATTCAGGCAACCCTACATCAGTTGAAAGTATTTGAAACCACCGCCAGACTAGGAAGTTTTACCAAGGCAGCAGAGGAATTAGAAATAACCCAACCCACTGTCTCCAGTCAGGTGAAACAGTTGACAAAGGCAGTGGGATTGCCTTTATTTGAACAAATAGGCAAACAACTATATCTAACAGATGCTGGGAAGGAATTATTACGCACCTGTCAAGAAGTATTCTCCCAGCTGGAAAACTTCGAAATGAAAATAGCCGACATGAAAGGCTTGAAGGAGGGAAGACTCCGTCTTTCTGTCATCACCACCGCCACCTATTTCATGCCCAGGATTTTAGGGGCATTCTGCCAATTGTATCCTAACATTGACATCTCCCTTCAGGTAACCAATCATGAACAAATGCAACAGAGGATGATGAATAATCAAGACGACTTGTACATCCTCAGTCAACCCCCCGAAGACATGGATTTGAAAAGTCAACCCTTTATCGAAAACCCCCTAGTAGTAGTAGCCAGAAAAGATCATCCTTTAGCTAACCGTCAACAAATACCCTTAGAAGAATTACAGGCCTATCCTTTTATTATGAGGGAATCTGGCTCAGGTACTCGCAGGGCAGTACAAAATTTATTCAAGCAACACAATATCCAGGTATCTGTGCGTCTGGAATTAGGCAGCAACGAAGCCATTAAGCAAGCCATCTTGGGGGGGTTAGGTATTTCCGTCTTATCAAAGCATACCCTTACTGGCGCCTGTCATGAAGATTTAACTATTCTGGATGTCCAACATTTTCCCATTATTAGACATTGGTACATCACCTATCTCAGCGGCAAACAACTGTCTGTAATAGCCCAAACTTTTCTCGATTTCCTCCTAGATAAAGCCCAACTAGTCCAAGTTTAGAAACCAGCTAATTAAATCTTCTAATTTTAGCCATAAAGAAACCATAATACCTCAAAACATAATATCCCTTGACAAGAGTTTTGATTTTTTTTACCATAGCAGCATATAAGAATTTTTCGTAATAATAAAAATGCTGGAATTTTTAAAGAATACAGTGTGGTTTGTTCCCTGTTACACCCTAATAGGTGGGATTTTGGCCATCCTCTGGTCGCCGGGAATAATAAGGAGAACAGGCACAAGACCAGCAGGGTACATCAATATATTAATGACATCCCTGGCCTTTATACATAGCATGATAGCCCTGGACCAAATTTGGGGCGAACCGGCAAAAGAATACCGATTTACTTGGTTAAAAATAGCCGGCTTAACCATATCTTTTGATGTGCAAATATCATCGATAAGTGTGGGGGCACTAGCATTAATAACCGGCCTAAATTTACTGTGTCAAATTTATGCAGTGGGCTATCTAGAAACGGATTGGGCTTGGGCAAGATTTTATGCCGTGTTGGGCTTTTTTGAGGCCGGGATGTGTGGTTTAGTACTGTGTAATTCCCTGTTTTTTAGCTATGTATACCTAGAAATTTTAACCCTAGGAACCTATCTGGCAATAGGTTTTTGGTTTGCCCAACCCCTGGTGGTTTCAGGCGCCAGAGACGCCTTTTGGACAAAACGGGTGGGGGATATACTCCTTTTGATGGCAGTAATCGCCATTTATCCCTTTGCCAAAACCTGGAACTACAATTATCTGGGATACTGGGCCCAAAATTCCCCCATAGACTTCACTTTCGCCACTGTAGTATGTTTGGGCCTCATTGCCGGGCCTATGGCTAAATGCGCCCAGATACCTCTCCACCTTTGGCTAGACGAGGCCATGGAAGGGCCTATACCGGCTACAATACTGCGTAATTCTATAGTAGTAGGGACAGGGGCCTATGTATTAATCCAGCTACAGCCAGTCCTGGAAATATCACCTATAGTATCACAAATAGTAGTATTGGTGGGTGCGACAACCGCCGTGTTGACATCTCTGATTTCCGTAGCCCAGATAGACGTAAAAAGGGTACTTTCCTACCTGGTTAGTACCTACATGGGTTTAGTATTCATGGCTGTAGGCACCAACCACGAAAGGACAGCATTACTAGTGATTGCCGCCTATGCACCCGCTATGGCTTTGTTATGTATGAGTATAGGGGTAATTGTATGGAGCAATATTACACAGGATTTGACCCTGATGGGAGGATTATGGAAACGTCGTCCACTCCCAGCCATGGCCTTTCTGGTAGGCAGTTGGGGCTTAGTAGCCTTTCCCCCCCTAGGAGGCTTTTGGGTATTGCCTCGTCTTGCTAATGAGTTTCTTTCCTCCCAACCCTGGTTATTGGGGGTATTGTTGTTTGTCAATGCAGTCACCGCCTTTAGTCTAATGCGCGCCTTCCATCTCATATTCCTCGGCGATGTCAAACCGATGACAGTTCGCTCGCCAGAGGTATTATGGGCTATGGTATTACCTATGATGATTATGATGGGGATTACTCTCCATTTAACCTTTATTTTCAACCAGTTTAATTTGATTTATTTAGACTGGAAGATGGGTACTATTCTTAGCATTTCCACTGCGTTAGGGGCCGTCTCTGCCCTAATAATTTACGGGAGAAAACCGGCTAATGAAAATATAGCCATAATTCCCCAGGGTTTGAGAGATTTCTTTGCCTATGATTTATATACTCAGCCCCTCTATAAAAACACCGTTGCTGCCTTGGTAAACTCTTTATCAGCCGTCAGCGACTGGTTTGATAAATATATCGTAGACGGGGTGGTAAATTTGGTGGGTTTAGGCACAGTATTTGGAGGTCAAGCCCTTAGGTATACTACCTCTGGTCAATCACAGTTGTATGTTTTCTCTATAATGTTGGGCTTAATTCTACTCAGTATTATCCTGGGTTTAATTCCAGCATAAATTGTATAAAAATATAGGAAGAGTATATGAGGATTAATCTGCTGCTAGCCCTTCCAATAATAGGGGCAATAATAATAGGTATTATTCCCAACGATAAAGAAGGTAACAATGCCAAAAATATTGCCCTTACTACCTGCTTATTAACTCTGATAGTTGGCGGGATAATAGCTGCCGATTTTAACCCTAACCAACCAGGTTTACAGCAACAGTTATCCGTAGAATGGTTGCCATTTTTAGGATTAAATTACACCGTCGGCATAGATGGCTTATCCCTACCATTAATTCTCCTCAATTGCCTGTTGGTAACACTATCCTTCTTAAATGGGGAGTTGGAGGGGAAAAAGCTATCTAAGCCGAAACTATATTGTATAATGGTATTACTGCTAGCCGCCTGCGTTAATGGCGCCTTAATTGCCCAAAATCTACTACTATTCTTCATCTTATACGAAGTAAAACTAGTACCTACCTACCTTTTGATTTCTACCTGGGGAAGGGATAAAAGCGGCTATGCAGGGATAAAATACCTGTTGTATACGGCATTTTCGGGTATTTTCGTCTTGACTGCCTTTCTGGCGTTATACTTCCTCAATGGCAGTGGGAGTTTTGACATAGACAAAATCAATACTACTATCCTCCCGGAAAGCAAACAAATAATCCTGCTGGCTAGTATTGTTATTGGTTTTGCCATCAAGATACCCATCTTCCCCCTCCATACATGGTTGCCTCCAGCCTACACGGAATCTGCCACTCCAGTGTCTATGTTGTTAGGGGGAATTGTATCTAAACTGGGTACCTATGGTTTAATCCGTTTCGGCTTACAATTATTCCCCCAACTGTGGCAAGAAATCTCCCCCTACCTAGCCATAATAGCAGTGATAAGTGCCATTTACGGTTCCCTAGTGGCAGTATCTCAAACAGACATCAAGAAGATGGTAGCATATGCCTCCCTGGCACACATCAACTTTGTAGTTTTAGCCACAGCCGCCGCCACCCAATTGGCTATTACCGGTGCTATAGTACAAATGGTAGCCCACGGTTTAATAGTAGCCCTACTATTCCATTTAGTGGGAATCATAGAAGAAAAAACTGGCACCAGGGAAATGTCAGAATTACAGGGATTGATGAATCCCTATCGCGGCTTCCCCTTCGTCGGGGGATTAATGATAACGGCGGTGATGGCTGGTGCCGGTATTCCCGGTATGATAGGTTTTGTGGGGGAATTTATCTGTTTCCAAGGTAGTTTTACAGTATTCCCTCTCTATACCCTCCTCTGCCTTATTGCCACCGGCTTGACTGCCGTCTACTTTGTTATCCTCATCAACCGGGTTTTCTTTGGCAGACTGGATAACTATAAGGGGTATTATCCTAAAGTGGCGGGGTATGAGAGGATACCTGCAGTAGTCTTAGCAGTAATGATTATTTTCTTCGGTTTGCAACCGTCTCTACTAACCCACTTCAGCCTCGCCACCAGCCAAATGATAGCTCAAGGGATACAGTATAATTCCAACATATTTTAAAAGGGTGTAGAAGAAAAAAACTATGACAACAACACCAGTAAAACAAAAACTGCCACCAAGTAAACATGAATTCGCAGAGGTAATTCACCGTCTAGAAGCCGGCGGTAGCATGTTGCCGGATACGCCGGAAAATTTAATGCAAATCATCGGCATATACAAAGCCTATGCCATCCCCATGGATTTTTATTGGCGGGACTTATTATACATCGCCGAGAGGGTATTCCTCAATCCTCTCCCATTTTTTAAGTATTTTCTGCCAAAGGAATATCTGGAAAGGCCTAACAGTTATGCGGGAGATAAGGCAGAATTGAGAATATGGCGAGGAGAAGCCACCGCGCATCCGGAATTGTTGGCTTTTATTGAAAAAGGAGAGTTAGGAAAACTGCCAAGATGGCTTCATCACCTGTTACACGATCGTATTAATATGGAATTTGCAGAAGCCTGTATGCGCGCCATGTTATGGCATGGCAGAGACATGGGGTATGGCCAATTTGACGCCTATTTAGACTCCCAAGAGTATAAAGCCAACGCCGACATTGCCATCAAAGCCTACTTCAAAAATAACCCCCTCATGTTGGGATTGTATAAACTTTTCCCAGAAATGTTTTTGGAACAGGTGCGGCAGTTGTCCTACTATGCTAATCTAGGACTATTCTGGGAGGTAATGTGTCCGGTATTCCTGGAAATGTCAGATATATACGACGAGGGGGGATTTAAAACCGTCACCGATGCCATGAATTTTCTGGTTAAGGGGATTTTTGCTGTAGCTAATCGTCCTATATACCACCACGTTTATATTGATGGCAAGTGTTATGAAATTATCCCCAAATCCAAAGGCTTTACCTGGCTACATGATGCCGCTTTACCCTATGTAGAAGCAGTATTTTATCGCACTGCTCCCTTCCGTGGGACGAAATCTTACAATGCTCAAGCCCGTCAAATCCCCCGGGAACAAAAGGACTTCCATTATGGTATCCTATATGCTGATGTATTCCCAGTAGGTAGTGCCGGGATTCCCCCCACTTTCTTAATGTATGACATGCTGCATTTCCTCCCCCCCTACTTAGTGGAATACTATCGTCAACACTGTCGTGGGGAAGATGATATGCTTATCCAACTGGGCATCAGCTTCCAACGTTCCATGTATAATGTTACCTCAGCAGTAATCCAAGCCCTAAGACAGGCATTGCATCATCCCCTCGATGACGACAATCCCCAACACCTGTGGGAAAACCGACAATTCTTTGAAAAGCAATTAGACAGATTTAAGCGGCAAGAAGCCAGACTCAGAGACATTCAAAATCCCAACTACCGCTAAGAAAACAGTAGTCACCAGTGCCCCATTTGTTTATAATACTCCTCGTCATTGGTGGCTTTTTTTTTTACGCCCCCTTTCAGGCTCAACTTTGAGAGTAATGGTAGAATTGCTTGTCATCCTGGGGTTATTGCTATTGTGTGGGATTGCCTTTTTCCTTGGTTTAGGCAACATAGGCTTGTTGGATAAAACCGAGGCGATGTTTGTGGAGGCGGCAAGACAGATGTTAGTGACGGGGGATTGGATTACCCCCTATTGGAATAATGCCACCCGTTTTGACAAGCCGCCTCTTAGTTATTGGTGTATGGCATTGTCTATGAAGATGGGGGGTGTCAATGAGGTAGCTGCCAGAATACCCTCTGCAATCCTAGCAACGGTTACGGTGTTTTTGGTATTCTACACCCTCCGGCGAGTAACTTCTTCTCAGTTGGTGGCGGGGATTGGAGGCGTCATGATGACTTTTAACCCAGCTTGGATTGCCTGGGGGCGTACTGCTGTTTCTGACATGTACTTATCTGCTACCATTACCATAGCCCTACTCTCTTTTTTTCTGGCTTATAGTCAAAACCAGTGGGGATGGTATCTCAGTTTTTATATTTTCATCGGCCTGGCAGTACTAAGTAAAGGCCCTGTTGGTTTGTTACTGCCTTTTTTGATTATTACCTGTTTTTTGTTATACCTAGGGAGGGAAAGCAGTAGGAAAATTCTTAACAGAATGCGTCTGGGATGGGGATTGCTAGTGATTGCAGTGGTGACACTTCCCTGGTATATAGCCATAACCCTGAGGCATGGATGGGAATATATCAATACTTTTTTCGGCTATCACAATCTGCAGAGATTTACTTCGGTAGTAAGTAATCACCCTGGGCCATGGTATTATTTCTTCCCAGTGTTGATAGTAGGCATTATACCCTGGTCTGCCTATCTTCCCCTAGCTATTTACCACCTCAAACCCTGGAAAAGACATTCCTGGCTAAGACAATCCCCCCCATCCCACCTGGGATTATATGCCTTCTTCTGGCTAGTGGTGGTTTTCACCTTCTTTTCTGCCTCCGCTACCAAACTTCCCAGTTATATCCTCCCCGCCATGCCAGCTGCCATAATTCTGGTTGCCTTGTTATGGGGTGATGTTATTAGGGATTCCCCATCTATGCCCCATTTTATAGCTAGTGGCCTGTTGTATACAATCTTTTTTCTCATACTAGCCATTGCCAGCGGTTTAACCCCCTCCCTTTTAGGTGGCAACCCCCTAACCCCGGGTATAACAGAGGCATTAGCCTCTTCCGGTATAGCAACAATTGGTGTCTGTATCTGGGGAATAGGAGTTATTGTTTGTATAATCCTACTAGTAAAACCCCAATGGCGGAAATGGTTGTGGGGTGTGGGAGTCTCTTGTTTTGCCTTTTTTATGTTGTTTTTTGCCTTACCAGCAGCCTCTATTATTGACACCCATCTCCAACTCCCTGTCAGGAGATTGGCAGCAGAAATCACCAATGTAAGGCAACCGGAAGAGAAATTGATAATGATTGGCTTTATCCGCCCCAGTCTAGTATTCTACACCCAGAAACCAGTTATTTTTCTGCCCACCCCAGAAGATGCCATCCAATATCTCCGCAACAATCCCCTTCCCTGTCTGGTGATTGCCGATAGTGACAATATGAAAAAATTTTTCTCCCTATCACCTTTTTCCTCCAGTCAAATCCTTGCTAGGGAGGGAGTCTACCAGCTGGTTAGGGGTTTTCCTCTTAATAAAACTTAAAGTACAAAGTGGTGTCAGAGAGACAAACAAGTAGTAATCTTTTATTTAAAAGTGTTCTTGCAATATTGGGAAAGGAATTCTATGGCAATTCAACGTGGTTCAAAAGTAAGAGTAAAACGGAAAGAGTCCTACTGGTATAATGAAATCGGTACTGTGGCCAGTATAGACAAAAGCGGCATCCGCTATCCAGTGATTGTTCGTTTTGACAAAGTGAACTATACTGGTTATAGTGGGTCTCCCAGTGGTGTAAACACCAACAACTTTGCCGAAGACGAGTTGGAAGAGGTGGCACCACCCCCCAAAAACGATAAATAACCTACCCCATGCCAGAATTGCCTGAAGTGGAAACAGTCTGTCGAGGTCTAAACCAAAAGACCTCGGGACTTGTTATAATGGGGATGGAGGTATTGCTGCCTCGTATTCTGGCTTATCCCCAAACCCCCCAACTCTTCCTAAGGGGGATAATAGGGCAAAAAATCCTCCAGTGGCAGCGACGGGGGAAGTATCTCCTGGCAAATCTGGAAAGCGGGTATCTAGGGATTCATCTGAGAATGACGGGGAAACTGTTGTGGTTATCCCAAACTACCCCTCTACAGAATCATACTAGAGTTCGCCTCTTTTTCCCCCAACAGCGAGAGTTGCGTTTTATTGACACTCGCACTTTTGGCAGATGGTGGTATTGCCCTGAAAATACCCCCCTGGAGGCTATTATACCCGGTTTGGGTAAATTGGGGGTAGAGCCGTTGTCATCTAGTTTTTCCCCTCAATACCTGCAGGAAAAATTATCTAAGACTAACCGCCCCATTAAGGCTATATTATTGGCACAAGAAATAATAGCGGGAATAGGCAACATATATGCCGACGAGGCTTTGTTTCTAAGCGGGATACACCCCCTTACCCCCGCCTCTGAGTTGTCTTTCCCCCGGCTAAAACGACTGCATGCCGCTATAATCCGGGTGTTAGAAGAGGCTATTATGGAGGGAGGCACCACCTTTAGTGACTTTCTGAATATCCATGGGGTTAATGGTAACTATGGGGAAAAGGCATGGGTGTATCGCCGTCAAAACCAAGCCTGTCGTATTTGTGGCAATCCCATTAGCAAGATAAAGGTAAGCGGCAGGGCAACCTATTTTTGTCCTCAATGTCAGCAATAATAAGAAAAAAGGAAGACAAGGAATAAGGATAAAGATAACCTGGTGGTAAAATCCCTTTGCCTTCCCCTTCCTGCCGTTAGGCTTTACGAGAGTAGTACTCGATTACCAGTAGCTCATTCACATTGAGTGCCACCCATTCCCTTTCAATTAAACCATTGACTTTGCCCACCAGTTTCTCCTTATCGAATTCCAAGTGGCTGGGGATATTAGCTAACCCCGGGTTTAACAGATTGGTTTTCACCAGGTTAATGGATTTTTCTCTAGGTCTAACACTAATTACATCTCCTGGTTTACACTGGTAACTGGGAATATTCACCACCTTCCCGTTTACCATTATATGCCCGTGGTTTACCAACTGACGTGCCGCCGGTATTGTTGGTGCCATCCCCAGTCTAAATACAGTGTTGTCCAAACGCATTTCAAGCAGTCGGAGCAAGGCTAAACCCGTCGAACCTGTAACACGACGAGCTTGTCTTACATAACGAATCAACTGTCTTTCACTGACCCCGTAGTTATAACGTAGTTTTTGCTTCTCTTCCAGACGGATGGCATATTCTGAGCGTTTGCGACGAGTTTGTCCATGTTGCCCAGGGGGATATTGACGACGGGGAGTCTTTCTCGTCAAGCCAGGCAAATCCCCCAGACGACGTACTATTCTTAAACGAGGGCCGGTATATCGTGCCATACTTGTATTTCTCTCCTTATCTCACTTCTCGCTTTTGACTTTTAGACCCAAATACACCATTTTACAGCAAAAGCCCCCTTTTTCTCAATTCCCCACTCCCCTGGACACCAGAATTATAAAATTGACGCCTAATGCCACTATTTGAGAGAAAAAAAAGCCCTACACTATTGTAACAAATACATGCAAAAAAAACAAGGAATAATCTGAAAAATTGGAGGCAGACAATTGAGGGGAAAAAGGATTTAAAGGCACGAGTCTGCCATAGACATATTCCGGGGTGGAGGTGGCGAAAAGATGTGATATATATTTCGTTTTTCGATGATTTCCATAGTCTCGCTAATGCCTATCAGATTTATTTCCTCTACTTTGCCATTGACAATGTGCACCACAGAAAATTTATGGATTCCCTCCTGGATGCGGGGGGTGACAGCGGCGTTAAGATAAACAGTGCCCTCTTGGTCTATATTGACAATAGTGCGAAATTTTTCCTTGGTATGTCGGAGGGTGTGATGCATATGCCCAAAGGCTACTAAAGGCACTACTTTACCCATTCTCTTGCTAAGGATAATAGCCTGCTGAAAGTCTGGGTCACCAAAATCCCCCCCCACTGGTTGCCAGTCTCTACCACAACTGTCTTCTGGTTTGTCTCCCAGGCCAAAAGGTCCATTGTGCCCTATAAAGATAATATCATTGAATCTCGCCCGGGACACAGATTCTAGAATTTTAGCTACCGACTCCCTAAAGTTATTCACCCCATAACGTTGGCGGTAGAATTCTTCACACTTCCATTCCCCCCCACCCCAACTAAAAGGGCGACTCCCTACTATTGTTAGACTAAACTGAGGCAAGTCTAGGAAACCATAACCCACATGACAGTCTCCTAACAAGTCTAATTGCACTTGTACCCTATCTTCTAAATTACGGTCATAGGGACACTTTTTCCTCCCCCATTCTGTTGCTGTATACCAGGCGTCATGATTGCCACAAATGGCTGCCTTTGGCAAGGGTAATTCAGCGATTTTTCTCACCACCTCCACATCTTCATTGCCAAAATCCCCCACAAACAACACCAAATCTATCCCCAAAAACTCCAATGCCTCTGAATCGTAGTCATTCCAGAGTTGATGCACATCTCCTACTACTGCTATCTTTATCCTCTTCTCCTTCATGACGGTTACACCCACACTCCCTGTCATTCTACCATCTCTTCCTCTCTTCTCGGGATGTGCTAAGATAACAAAGCTGTTAGAACCAAATCAGATTCCCTTATAAATTCAACTAGTATTATGGAAGATTATCTGCCTATCATATACCTTTCCCTCCTGCTTGTATTTCTCTCCACCGTAGCTGTTATTCTCTTTCGACAGATAATTAAAGCCAGGAGGATTGAGTCTCGTCTTTTCCAACTTGAAAATAAACTAAAAAAGGAAGATGGCCCAGCAAAAGAATATTACGAATTAGCCAGTTTATACCTAGATAAAAAACTGTTCTTTCAGGCAGTACAACTATTACAAAAGGCCCTGAAAAAAGCGGAAAACGAAAAAGTTGAGCCAGAAAACGTAGCCCTAATTTACAATGCCCTTGGATACGCCTATTTTGCCCAGGAACAATATGACATGGCTATTCGCCACTACAAGGAAGCCCTAAAACTTTTCCCTGCCTATACCATTGCTATTAACAACTTAGCCAACGCCTATGAAAAAAAACAAATGACTAAACTGGCTATAGAAACTTATAAAAAATGCTTGGAATATGACCCACAAAATCCAGTAGCTTTGAAAAAAATCGAATCCCTGGAAAAAAGACTAGTAACCAGTTAGTATGCAAATAAAAGATATAGGGGAACAAGGATTACTAAAAATACTTTTTGCCTACTGCGACAGGGAGAAAAATGGGGATGATGGGGCTATACTGTCAGTAAGTGAGGGAAAACAACTAATAGTTTCCACGGATTTGTTGGTGGAGGATGTTCATTTTTCCAGCAAAACCCTAAAACCACAAGAAATTGGGCATCGCGCGGCAACAACTAATCTCTCAGACATAGCCGCCATGGGAGGAAAGCCTTTATATGCCACGGTGGGATTATCCTTGAGAGGGGAGACAGAAGTAGCCTGGGTGGAAAGACTATATGAGGGGATGAGTAATCTTTTTGCTAACTACTCCTGTAAAATTGTAGGAGGTGATGTAACAAGGTCTCAAACCAATACCATTGCCATCACCATTGTAGGAGAGGTTAACCCCGGACAGATCATCTATCGCCACCAGGCTAGAGTAGGAGATTTAATCCTAGTCACCGGCAACCACGGCTTGTCTAGGGGGGGATTGGCACTGCTAACCGGGGACTATGATAACATACCATCCACCACCAGGAAAAAACTGATTGCCGCCCATGCCACCCCCTACCCCCGTCTGGATGTGATTGAATACATAAACAGTCAATTCCCCCATCACCGCATTGCCGGTATGGATACCAGTGATGGCCTGGCAGATGCTATAATCCAAATCTGTCGCAGCAGTGGCGTGGGTGCTAGAATAGACCGAAGAAGAATTAATGTGGATAACTGTCTCCTCCAGCTTACCGACAGTGAAACCGCCTTTGAATGGGTACTTTACGGCGGCGAGGACTTTGAGTTAGTATTGTGTTTAGAACCAGAAAAAGCCACCTCCCTTCAACAAAGATTCGGGGGGGATTGTCAGATTATCGGTGAAATTACCTCCCAGCCAGAAATTGTAGTGTACGACTCCCTAGGGGTTTATCCGCAAGAAAACTTAGAACAACAGAAAACTTTTCAGCATTTTGGGGTATACTAGTTATAGCCCGAAATGTGTGCCATTTGTCTTCGACTCTTACTCCCCCAGTTCCTGCATTATTTCTAATCCCGTCATGATTAAAATCCTCGTAGTCGACGATAATCACACCCCAAGAGAAGTAATTAGTGAGGCCCTCAAACAGTACAATATCCAGGTGGTAGAGGCGTCCAACGGAGTGGAGGCAACTCAGCTAATCGAGAAGGAGAAATTCAATCTTATAATCACAGACGTGGTGATGCCAGAAATGAATGGCTATGAATTATGCCGGTGGATCAAAAGTAATCCAAAGACGGAGAATATACCAGTAATAATATGCTCTACAAAAGGGGAGGAGTTTGACATCCACTGGGCAACAAAACAAGGGGCAGATGCCTATATAGTAAAACCCTTTAAAACCATGGACCTGTTGAAAACAATCAAGTACCTACTAAAACAAACCAACCAAGTATAACAAAAGATGAGTGGCGAGTCAATTACTGTGATTGGCGGCGGGTTGGCTGGCACAGAAGCCGCCTGGCAAATCGCAAGGGCGGGTATACCCGTAACTCTTTATGAAATGCGCCCGGTAACACAAACCCCCGCTCATCACAGTGGCGATTTGGCAGAGTTGGTGTGTAGCAACTCCTTTGGGGCAGAATCTCTTGACCGTGCTTCTGGTTTACTACATGAAGAACTGCGAAGGTTAGGGTCGATAGTAATACAAGTAGCTGACAAAAATAGGGTGCCGGCAGGAGGGGCGTTGGCAGTAGACAGGGTGATGTTTAGCAAGGAGTTGACGGAAACTATTGCCAGTCACCCCCTTATTACCCTTAAACGGGAGGAGGTGAAGACTATACCTAGTAACGGGGTTGTAGTATTGGCAACAGGCCCCCTCACGGCAAATACCCTCGCCAGGGAGTTACAAAAATTCACCGGCATGGAGTATTTAAACTTCTTTGACGCCGCTAGCCCTATTATACTAGGAGAGTCCATCAATAAGGACATTGCCTTTTTAGCCTCCAGGTATGGCAGGGGAGAAGCCGCCTATCTCAATTGTCCCATGGATAGGGAACAATATCTCCTGTTTTGGCGAGAATTGTGCAATGCCCAACAGGCAGAATTAAAAGACTTTGAGCGAGAAAATGCTACCTTTTTTGAGGCTTGTCTGCCTATTGAAGAATTAGCCCGAAGAGGCGAAGATACAATGCGTTTTGGCCCACTCAAACCCGTTGGCCTAGTTGACCCCCGCTTCCCCCACAAGAAGTATTATGCGGTAGTACAACTTAGACCGGAAGACAAAGAGGGGCAATTGTGGAATATGGTAGGATTTCAAACCAATTTACGTTGGGGGGAACAAAAACGGGTATTTCGCTTAATCCCAGGCTTGGAAAACGCTGAGTTTGTCCGTTTTGGGGTGATGCACAAAAATATCTTCCTCAATGCCCCAAAATTGCTCTTACCCACCCTACAATTCAAGCGTAGGCATACCCTCTTCGCCTGTGGGCAGCTGGTAGGCACCGAGGGTTACACTGCGGCAGTGGCGGGGGGATGGCTGGCAGGCACAAATGCTGCTAGGATAATGCGCAGTCTGCCTCCCTTAGTCTTCCCCAAGACTACCATGCTGGGAGCCCTTATTGATTATATTACCACAGCCGATAGTAGACATTTTCAGCCTATGCCCCCCAATTTTGGTATTCTACCACCTCTTGACACAAAAATCCGCTCCAAGCCCCAGCGTTATCGCGCCTATGCCCATCGCGCCTTGAGTCATCTGGAGGATTTTATTTCTGCCCATGGACTGCCTCTTACACCCCCCAGCCGTGTCGCCATAAATCCCTAGTGGGGCATACAGTATTACCCTCTCCACACCTCTACCCTGTTTCTCTTGCACCTTTGTATCCCCGAATGTCCTATAATCTATAGGGTTGTTGTTGTCACTCATCATAACAAGACAATGGATATTCATACCTTTCTCGACAAATTCCTGGGTGATTGGTTTTCCCAACGCACCATGTATCATCTTCCGGAAAACAAGGTAGACAACAGCAAAGCCAATATTACCCTTACCCCCGTTTCTGTGGAAGACAGTCGTGTCTCTTCCCTGTCTCAGTCTCATAATCTCAATTTTGATTTGTTTCTGACAGGCATCCTCTCCCAGTGGGATAACTCCCCCGACTGGGGTAAGCCTAAACAAAAAGGAGAGACTCTACTATTATTTTTCCGCGACGAAAATCACCTCAATCAGGGTACAGTAGTAAGGGTTATTAATCCACAACAAATCGTCAAAGGCACCTACATTTTAGCAGAAGATGAATCCCTTACTTTAAGAATCAACAATGACAGTCAATCCTTGGAGGAAAGAATAGTCTTTGCCAGTGATAACCTTCGCCTTAGAAATACTGTGCTAAAACAAGACAATATGGTAAGACAAACCTGTTTTTATTCCGAAATTAGAAGGATAGTAAAAAACTAGTTATTCCCCCACAGATGCTCAAGAAAATAGTAGCTTTTTTCCTGGTATCATTTCTCTTTATTTTGGGTATATGCTGGAATTTTAACTCCCTGGAAGCCCTGGCATATAATCAGTCAATTAGTCAGTCAATTTTGCCCTATCTAGAAAGAGTAAAGGAAAATATAACCGAGTTTACCCTTGACAACGGAATCAAGTTTATAGTGTTAAAAAATTACCGCGCCCCCGTTATTTCTTTTGTAACCTATGTGGATGTAGGGGCGGTAAATGAGCCAAAAGGCCAAACGGGAGTCGCCCATTTCCTCGAACATCTAGCCTTTAAAGGCACAGAAGAAATAGGCACATTTGACTATCAGAAGGAGAAAAAGATATTTAAGGAATTGGACAGATTGTTTGAGGAAATAAAACAGGCAAAAAGGGAAAATAACCTGGAAAAAGTAAGACAGTTGGAAGCGGAATTTGAACAACTAAATAGCCAGGCACACCAACTGGTAAAACAGAATGAGTTTGGGCAAATAGTAGAATTAGAAGGAGGGGTGGGGTTGAATGCTACTACCTCTGCTGATGCTACTATTTACTACTATAATTTCCCCGCCAACAAATTAGAACTTTGGATGTATTTAGAATCAGAGCGTTTCTTACACCCGGTTTTCCGAGAATTCTATGAAGAAAGACAGGTAATTTTAGAGGAGAGGAAACTAAGAGTTGATAACTCCCCCATAGGCAAACTACTAGAAGCATTTTTAGACGTTGCCTTTGTTTCCCACCCCTACAAACGCCCTGTAATTGGCTACCAGGAAGACATCAGCAACTTGACAAGGCAAAATGTTCAGGATTTCTTTGAAAAATACTATGGTGGCAAAAACATAACAATAGCTATAGTAGGAGACGTAGAAGCGGAGGAAGTAAAAAGACTGGCAAGGAAATACTTTGGACGTTTCCCACCGGGTAACAAATCAACTCCACCTATGATAAACGAGCCACCACAAACTAGCACTAGGGAAATAACTATACAATACCCCTCTCAGCCACTGTATTTAGAAGGCTACCATATCCCCGACATCAATCATCCCGACTACATAATATGTGACCTAATAGGCTCAATTCTAGCAGATGGGCGTACCTCTCGATTGTATCAATCCCTAGTGGAGAAACAAAAAATAGCCCTTTCTGTCTCCGCCTTTACCGGCTTTCCTGGAGAGAAATACCCAAACCTAATGGTATTCTACGCCATCCCCACCCCTAACACCCCCCTCGCCACCCTAGAAACATCCCTCCATGAGGAAATTAATAGGTTAACCCACCAATTGGTGTCATCGGAAGAATTAGCAAAAGTCAAAACCCAAGCCAAAGCAAGTCTTCTCCGCACACTTGATTCCAACATGGGAATGGCCAGACTTTTGGCCAAATACGAGGCTATCACCGGCGACTGGCGTAACCTGTTTTTCACCCTGGACAAAATCGCCGCCGTTACCCCTCAAGACATTCAAACAGTTGCCCGCCTCGTCTTCACCCCCGAAAACCGAGTCATTGCCCGCCTTATCCCCGCCAATCCCCCCGGGTGAAGATAAGCCCCATCTTCACCACAAACCGCCAATCCCTCCCCTCTGGGCCAATTTTGGTCAGATTACCCCACTGTCCTTTTCTAACATGTAAAATAGTACTGTTTTTAGCTTCTTTTGTCAAGTGTTTTTCCAAAATTTTTTGCCCCATTTTTTAACAGAAAATATTTTTTTTCGAGAGAGAAGAGTTATATAGATAAAAAACTATCGAAAAATATGTTATGATAGACGGAGTTCCATAGAGGGAGAAAATGAGAATCCTAGAAGCATTGATTCTACTGACGATAATTGTAGGTTTCCTGGGGATGGTATTAAAACGAAATCTATTGATGAAAATAATGAGTATGGATGTGATGAGCACAGGGGTAGTGGCATATTATGTGCTAATAGCAGCAAGAAAGGGGGTGTTGACACCAATTTTGATGGAAAACAAACAGGGTTTAGCCTATGCAGACCCGGTGCCTCAAGCTGTGATTTTGACAGCCATTGTCATAGGCTTTTCCATCCAGGCTTTGATGTTGGTGGGGGCGATGAAATTAGCAGTAGATAACCCCACCCTAGATGTAGAGGAAATAGAAGGACAGTAGGGCAAATGATTAAAAGCGCGACTCTAATCCATTTAGCCTTGCCCTTTGTGGTAGGCTTCCTCGTCTACCTCCTGCCAAAAGGGTATCGTCTCATCTGTGTGGGGGTGTTGTCTGTTTCTCTTAGTTTCCCTTTATACCTGATTCTAAACGATAGTAGTGTGTTTTTAACCCTGAAAAACAATTTTGGCGTTACCCTCTACCTGGATGCCACCACCGGTTACTTTTTGTTGACAAACAGTCTAGTGACGCTGGCAACTCTTATTTACTGCTGGCAGGAGGGAAGGAGTGTCTTTTTTTACAGCCAGCTGATGATTCTGTTTGCTAGTGTCAATGGTGCCTTTCTCAGTTATGATTTTATAACCTTTTATGTGGCTATCGAGGTATTGAGTATCGCCGCCTTTCTCCTTATAACCTACAACCGCAACAGCCACAGCATTTGGATTGGCTTGCGGTATCTTTTTGTCAGCAATGTGTCCATGTTATTCTACCTCATAGGGGCGGTGTTGGTATATAAGGCAAACCATAGTTTTAGTTTCCAGGGATTGGCTAATTCCCCCCCAGAAGCTATTGCCCTAATTCTACTGGGATTAACAGTAAAAGGCGGCGTATTTGTCTCCGGCTTGTGGTTACCCCTCACCCATGCCTCCGTAGAAACACCCCTATCCGCATTACTTTCTGGAATTGTAGTCAAGGCGGGAGTCTTCCCACTTATTCGTCTCGCTAGCCTAGGGGAAGACTTAGAGGTAATCATTAGATTCATTGCCCTGGCGGCTGTATACTTAGGAGGGATTCAAATAATATGGGCAAAAGACATAAAACGACTCCTTGCCCTTAGTACCCTTTCCCAGTTAGGTTATATTATAGCTTCACCAAAAGTAGCGGGATTTTATGCCCTAAGTCACGGTTTGGCAAAGGCTGCCTTATTTTTGACAACCGGCAAACTCCCCAGTCGCAATCTGAAAGAATTATGGCAAACCGGAATTAATAGACATCTGTGGTGGGTGATGACAGTATCTAGTTTATCCCTGATGGGAATACCCCCACTTGCCGGCTTTGTAGCCAAAACACTCACCTTCCAACAACTTTTACCCTGGCAAAGTCTACCCCTTACTCTTGCCACCCTCTTTACTGTTATTGCCTTCGCCAAAATACTAGTCATACCCCACAAAGAGGAAAAGACAGGCATTCATTTAAATCACTGGCTAGCTTTCTCCCTCCTCACAGTAGTGACAATAATCTCCGGCTTTGTCATCCCATCCGCCTACACCCTTGATAAGGTAGTCAAAAGCCTTATCCCTACAGCCACTGGTTTAATGGTTTCCCTATCGTTAAGAGGGAAAGAAATACAACTGCCAACCTCCTGGGAAAACCTAGAAAACCTCCTGGGGATGATGAGTCTCACTCTTATTGGACTGTTTTGGATGGCACTATCCTAGTCCCTATCCTAGCACTTAAAAAGACCCGGAACTGACGCCTACCATGAGCATCTCGTATTGCTGCTACCTTCCGGTCCTGACAAGGTTTGAGAGTCATGGCAGCGTTAGTCCGAGTCATACACTATTATAACCCATTTTCTCTTTTTTGACAGGGTTATTTTTTTTTCGCCAGTGGAAGACAAAGCGTCAAACTTCGGATATCATAATATATGACGAACTGTCGAGTAATAGAGGGAAAAAATGAGGAAACTGGGTGTACTGTTGGGCAGCTTAGCCGTAATCCTGTTTGGGAGTATAGCACTAGTAGCCACCCCGGCTTTGGCAGATACTGTAGTGGTGAAAATGGGTACTGACAGTGGCATGTTGGCCTTTGAGCCAGCAGAGGTTAGAATAAAAGTGGGGGATACTGTGAGATGGGTGAATAATAAACTGGCGCCCCATAACGTGGTTTTTGATTCTAGTGTGAAAAATGCCGACAAGTTGAGTCATAAGGCTTTGGCCTTTGCCCCCGGTGAGTCTTTTGAGATAAAATTCACTGATCCTGGAGTGTATCCCTACTATTGTGAACCCCACCGGGGCGCTGGTATGATAGGGAAAGTTATTGTAGAATAACAAGTCCTCTATGGGGGAGGGGATTTGATTTCAAAATACCTACGAAACTTGTCTGTAACCTCCAACCAGTAAGACTTGCCATCCTTTTGACGACGTTTTCGCACAAACCCCAATGCTACTAACTCGTTGACATGTTGATAGGCTACACTCCCACGAAGGGATACCAACTCACTCTGAAGAATAGGACTTTTTAAGGCAATAGCTGCTAGGGTTTTTAGTGTGGCTTTATTCAACTCTGCTGGCATGAGGTTTTCTAGCAAGGAATGGTAAACGGGTTGGAGTTGCAGGCAATAGCCTCCCTCCCTCTCTACAATTTCTAAGGCTGTCTCTCTATAGGCATAGTCTGCCATTAATCCCATCAATGCTTCCTCCACCTCCTGGAGGGGATAACCGGTAATGGAGGCAATTTCTCTAAGGGTGGTGGGTTTGGCTTTCAGATATAAAATCGCCTCTATCTGTCGAATCAAATTACTATTGCCTTGCCTTTTACCTTCCTCCTTTCTTTTCCCCCCTCCTCTGTCTTTTTCATCCTCTGCCACCGTCATGGGTTTAATCCAGGCTACACTACTACCTCAATTCCGCTACTACTACATTTTCCAACAAAATCCTCTCAGTGAGTAAGTCTTCTACCGTTATCCGCAAACGCTTATTCTCATCCACTCTAAATAATACCCTAATCCTGTCCTGACCGGGGTTGCCGGGCGGTTCCAATTTCGCTATGGTTTTCCCATCTTCCCTATCATTTAACGGTTGTACCACTTTTGTCCCTCGCTCTATACTACGAGTTACCAGTCTCTCACCATCAAAGTAAACCTCTGTAGCCGTTTCATCTCCTGCCAATTCCCCTACTATCAATTCTATACTGGGCTGATTGGGCGTTGAGGCCCCCAGAATCAACTCCCTTGCCTCTGTCATGGGGATAGGTTGTCCTTTGGGTATAATTATGTGCCAATCGTGGGCATTTTTCCTTTTATTCCAATATCTTATGCCGTAACTGTGATACAGAAAGTCTCTTACTTCTAGTTGCTGTTCTAATTTTAATGCTCCCCTGGCAATGGCATCAAAGGGATGTTCACATTTTATCTTCTCTTCCGGGAAATATTTTTGTAACCATTCTCTCACGGCAGGTATTTGTACACTCCCCCCTACTAGCAAAACAGTATCAATTGCCTCCTTCTCAATGCCATTAGCCTTGGCTTGTTGTAACACATTTTCCATCAGGGCGGATAAACGCTCAAAAAACTGATTATTTCGCAAAATTTTGCCAAAAGTTGCCCGATTTAGTCGCAAGTCATAAGTTTCTAGAGTCTCATCATTAAAATACACCTCTTGTGCCTCAGTTTCGCTGGAAAGTTTAATCTTCAGTCTTTCTGCCAGACGGGTTGTCAAAGAAGACTTAACTATTCCCTGTTGTTGCTGGAAATAATCCACAATCCAATTGTCTATATCGCATCCCCCTAAATTAGTACCAGCCTTTGCTATTACCCTTGCTAATTTTGTTTTTTGACTTGAATTTTTGCCTAGCAGTTTATCCCCCCATTTAAGGATGAAACCCTGGTTTTTTCTACTAACGCCCCAGTCTAATTTTACCAAAGAAAAATCCAATGTGCCTCCCCCAAAGTCCATCACTAAAATTAAACCATCCCCCACTTCTACCCTTCCATATCCTAAGGCAGCAGCTGTCGGCTCATCTATGATTTTAACCCTCTCCACCTGCCATTTTTTACAAACTTGTGTCAGCCATTGGCGGTATTTTTCAAAACTGTCCACCGGCACTGTTAAAATTAAGGAATCAATTTCCCCTAATTGACTGATTATGCTATTTAAAAACCATTCGCCAATCTTTTCAAAACTTACTCTTACCCCATCTAAAACCGGCAGAAAGCCTTGAATTTCACTGCCTATACCTCTTTTGAAATTGTAGAAAAATCTTTCATTTCCCTTGTAGTCTAATCCCCTATCTCTCACTTTTTGCCCAATAATCACATCATCTTCCTTGGCATTGTTTACATACACCAGACTCGGGATAACCGGGGGGATATTTGGATTCTTCTGGGCTATCTCAACCAGTTTTATAATTTCCGTCTCTTTCGTCTCCGAATTAATCCGCGCCACTACAGTATTACTGGTGCCAAAATCGATTGCGACTGTCATAGGCTCACACCAAACAATCAAAGGTACATTTTACCATTTTTTCGCCAACATGTGGCCATTTATTTGTTGACAAAAATCCCCTAAAATACTATCCTTGTTACCAATACTGGTTCGAGGCATATGACTGTTTTTGGCCGAAGACAACTTTTTTATCCTTTTGTCTCACCACGGCTTTGTTGGTGGCTGTAGTTGATTATAACATTTTTAAAACTTCATGACGGCTACACCTATTCTGTTTGGGAATACCATCATGTCAAACAAATACTAGAAGGGCAGATATAATCCAAGGAGTTTTAGGAGGCTTTTGGGGGAGTTTGAAGCCTTCAGTTTTACTTTTTATTCCCCCATTTTCTTGTTTTTTATCCCTTCAAATCTCCCGGATAAATATATATTAACGACGAAAGATAAAAGGAGTAATTATAGAAGTTATAATCATTTATTTCTCTATTTTTCCCTTCTATTTTCTGAAATTTGCTCCAGGATTGCTATTGTTTTTGGCACTATTAATCCCTACTTTAAGGTAGACATTTTAGTCAGAGGCGCCCTGTTACCGTGGGGAATGATGTCTCTCTTTAAATTGCTGCAATTACCGAAGGGAATACCCCCTGTAAATGTCATTTTTATTGACCTAATTCTTCTGTATCGTATTTCCAGCATTCTAATTCTACTGTCATCCCTCTTTGTGGGAGTATCCTACCTGCTTGTTAAAATAAAATTACTATAGAAACTGCTATCAATTTTTCTATAATACCTCCTACATTGGCCTAGGGAATAACCAGTTTATTTCTGCTTGCTTTTTGGGGTATAATGGGTTGATTCAAAAGCCACTTTTCCACTGGTATAATAGTCACTTCTTTGACTCCAGTAACAGGCCTTATTGTCTAATAGTAGCAAAAAATTTCCTAATTGCCCTCCTGGGAATGTTTTTGTATCTATTAACCGGCGAATACCGGGAAATAGGGAATAATATCTCCAAAAACTTTATCTCCCTTGCAGTGGTGATGTGCCTCTTTCCCCAGGCATGATTATACCAGTTGCTGAACTAGTTTATCGAGAAATAAAGGTTTTCCAAGAAATACAGTTTTCCCAGAGATTCTCCGTCGTTACTCAAGCTATAATCCCCTACCTGTTTGCCAAAAGTATAGGAATAATCCCTGACGACAACAACACTAAAAAATTTCCTTCACTCCCAACGATGCTGGCACATACCTGTGATTGGATTCTATCATGGTTTGGGAGGGAAAATTTCTTAACCCTGTCACAATGGTTTTGACAAGAGTTTTGTTAAGGGAATAAGCCAAGATAACTGTGATAGGGAAACCCAGAAATTATGAGTAGGAAAATTATCTTACCTTTAGGGATATAGGGTATTGCTAGTAGGATAAAGATTATTCATATTTGATAGCAAATTGGGTTTAATTCAATTAGAAGTGCCTGACTATTTACCAAAGAGAATAAATGTGTTAGGATGGTCAGAGATGTCATATCCTGACCCGTTTAAAGCCCTCAGACTATGTTCGCCAGTGGAGACAATAAATATATAAGGGGGGTATTATGTGGGAGTCTGGAAAGCGGGTAAAAGAGTCTGGCGACTGTCTCTGCCACAAGCCACGCCAGTAATCGTAAAGACTTTTTTTACCCCGGCTGGCATGGTATATATATCTCCCTTTCCCCCCCACAACATTACCATGGGTTTATAATGACAGACACCTACCACCCCCTCCGAGTGGTGGGATGGAAGAATAGTGTTTCCATTGCCTCCCGGGGGGAATACCAAGTTTTTATCTGTTATAAAGGCAGTTTGGCCGAGAGAATTGGTAGCATAATCACCTGGATTAGTATGTCTGTTATTATCTTTTGACAGTGGCAACGACAATACAAGAAGAAGGCAATGGGAAATTAAATGGTTTTTTCCTCCCCATTCTCCCCCCTTTCTACATGCTGTTTTGACTCACACCCGGGATAACAGTGGAAACAGTCTCCTGACTACCATAAAACAGTATGACTGCTTCATTATCACTCCAACCAGTGACAAAATGAGGTTGTAAACCGAATAAGACAATCAATGAGGCTATAATAATGGCAGGCGCCTCATCTAACCAAGAAACTGGAGGTAAATTGGCTAATTCTGGTGTTAAACGGCCAAAAAAGACCTTATTCACCATCAGAAGGAAATAAACAGCAGTTAGGCCAGTGCCTACCATACAGAGTAAAGTGGGAATGGGGAAAATGGGAAAACTGCCGCGGAAAACTAAAAACTCGGAAATGAAACCAATCATACCAGGAATACCCGCACTAGCCATCACCCCCAAAATCATTAGACTGCCTGTTATCGGCAAGCCTTTCTGGGGATTCAGTAAACCCCTTAAATAATCCACATCCCTACTACCTGTAGTCTCATAAACTATCCCCACCAAGATAAACAATAAGGCTGAAATTAAACCATGACTCACCATCTGCAAAATGGAAGCCTGAAGACTGAGTCTAGTAGTAGCCGCAGCCGCCAACAATACATATGCCATATGGGCAATAGAAGAAAATGCTACCACCTTTTTCATGTCCTTTTGGGAAATGGCGCACATGGCACCGTATAATGCACTATTGGCGGCAATGTATGCCAAATATGGCGCAATAGCCACCCACCCCTGTAAAAACAATCCTACCCCAAAACGCAATAGGGCATATGTCCCCAGTTTTAATAATACCCCAGCTAATAATACCGAAATAGGGGTACTAGCCTCCACATGGGCATCTGGCAGCCAGGTGTGGAAAGGGAAAATGGGAATTTTGATGAATAATCCAATCAACAGGGGGATGAGAAGGAGAATTTGTGTTTTCACCGGCAAGGAATGAGATTTCAACGCCTCAAAGGCGAAAGTGGATTCACCGCTAAACCAAACTAATCCCAAAAAACTAATCAATATCAGTATTCCCGACAAGGCAGTATATAGAAGAAATTTGGTTGCCGCATAACCCCTTCTGCTACCACCCCAGACTGCTATCAAAAAATATAAGGGCACTATTTCTATCTCATAAAACAGGAAAAACAGCAGTAGATTCTGTGCTAAAAATGCACCATTTACACTACCCATTAACAGGAGTATTAGGGCATAATAAAAACGAGGACGTTCAGTTTCCCTCTTAGATACATATATAGCAATTGACGTCAGGAAAGAATTAAGAATAACAAGAGGCAAAGACAGTCCATCAATACCCAAGTCATAAGTCAAACCCAACCACTTCAACCAAACAAAACTTTCTCTCAGTTGAATCGCCGGCAAGCTGACATCAAACTTTCCTGCAACCACCAAACTGTAAACGAATGTTATCAGAGAGACAGAAAGGGCAAAAAAACAGTAAAAATAACTGCCTCTCTTGCCAGGTATCAGAAATATGATTATAGCGGCAAAAATAGGAAACCAAATTAGAAAACTCAACATATCTTTTGTCAGCCAAATTTATTTTAGAAGGTAGAGGAAACTAAACTAGATTCAAAATGACGACCAATAGTTAATGATATTCTGCCACTGGCTACTTAAAACCCACCAGATGAGGAGGGTAACCCCCATTAGGATGGTGAGAAGATAAAATTGAGACTGGCCAGAAGTATTATATCTGAGGGTATTGCCTCCAAAAATAGTCATCAAGGTAACCAGGTTAACCACACCGTCTACTATGTATCTATCACACCAACTAGTAAACCTGGAAATATTAGCCACCAGGGAAACCACTGTCATCTTATAAATTCTGTCTAGATAAAAGTCATAGGCTAACAAGTCTTGTAGTAAACGCAAGGTTTTTTGGACAGGACGGGAAAAACCACGATATAAGGGAATAAAACAGGCTACTACTACTCCAGCCAAGCCGGAAAGAATAATTAGGGGAATAGCATAGAAAACAACGGGATTGTGATTTTCCAGAATCGGGGGATTAGGACTAAGCCAAAGATTATACTGTAGTGGCACAAGAGGAGCAATAAGTGTAATAATAGTTAGAGATACCATGGGCAGTGCCATGGGCCAGGGCACCTCTGGCGCGCGACGGGTTTTAGGTTGACAATCCCCTAAGAAAACTGCCCGAAAAACCCGAGTAAAATTCAAGGCATTTAGGAAATTTACCACTATCAAGATTGATAACAACCACCAGGATACCTCTAGTCTGCCATCAAACCAGCGGGAAAATGTAATTAACATCCCCAACGGCAACAAGCCTACAATGCCACCACTACCAGTCATATAAGCCAGAGTGGTAGCCGGCATTTTTGACCATAATCCCCCCATTTCTGTTATATTCTGATCATTGGTGGTGTAAATGACTGCACCCACACTCAAAAACAACAACGCCTTGGCAACCCCATGACTGAATAGAATCAAAAAGGCAATGTCTGTATGCCCTAACCCCACCGCAATGAATACTAACCCTAAGTAGGCACTGGTAGAATGGGATAATGCCCTCTTTATGTCTATCTGTGCCAAAGCAATTAAAGACGCCCCAATGGCAGTAATTGTCCCTATAATTATCAACGTGTCTGATGCTATCCTAGATATTGTAAATACAGGTTGTAGTTTTATCAGTATATAGGCCCCTGCGCATACTACGATAGAATTACGCATGACACTGGCGGGATTGGGCGCCTCCATAGCCTCGTCTAACCAGAGATTGAGGGGAAATTGGGCACATTTACCGGTAGGGCCGGCAATTAGAGCTAAACCTACCAGAGTAGCGGTAAAATCAGATAAGGGGTGGGATTGTGCCCATTCCCGTAACTGGGAAAAATTCAAGCCCGCACCATAGCTGGATAGTGCTACAATGCCCATTAACAATAAGATGTCTCCCACCCTTTTGGTTAAGAAGGCATCCCTGGCGGCTTCTACTACCAACGGTTGTGCATACCAAAATCCTACCAGCAGATAAGTGGACAGAGTTAGCATTTCTAGTAGGCCATAGCTTAGCAGTAGGGAGTCACTTATGGCAATCCCCCCTAAGGCAGCCTCAAAAAAGCCCATTAGCCCGTAAAATCTTGCTAATGACCAGTCTTTTTCCATGTATCCTAGGGCAAACAATTGGGCTACCAGGCTAATAGTAGTTACTAATTCTAGGGCACCACTGCTAATAGGAGAGATTTCAATGGTAAAGGATAAGTGCAAATCTGCAATGGTAAACCAGGGAAAATCTAACGTTTCCGATGGTCTTTGATTGATATTCAGAAAAACAATGCTACCATGTAAAAAGGACAAAAATGTCATTAAAAGATTTATGTAGGCCGCCGGCCTTTGTCCTGTCTCACGGATTAACCCCAATGCCCAGGGTAAGGTTAAAATTGCCCCTAGCAAGCCATATAGGGGTATCCACCAGATGTGTTTTATCAAAAAATCAACCATTGTCCCTTTTGAGGTTACCACCACCTCTGATTGATTTTACCTTAATTTCCCCCTCAAAAAAAGCCGTCACAAAAATGCCCCACTCAATTTTTCCCTTACTAGTACACATAAAAATCAACAAATGCCTGGTATAAACAATAGTAAATGTCTAAATAAGCAGGAATAATAACACAGGATTTTGCCCAATGATAGGCTGAATTATAAGGCTAAGGCAGGGGATAAGCCTCATGGAAAAGAATTCTCCCCAGGCGAATCATAGTCGCACCAGCCTTGATGGCTAACTTGTAGTCGTCAGACATTCCCATAGAAAGTTGATCGAATTTATCATCAAAATAACCTGCTTGTCTAATTTCCTCCTTCAATTCCCTTAGACGAGTGAAGGCAGAAAACATCTCCTCCTGTGACAATCCCAACGGCAAAATCGTCATCAAGCCGCGAAAATGGAGATGGGAAAGAGACTGCAAGGAGTCTAAATCCTGCCACAGTTGTTGGGGATGCCAACCATACTTATTCTCATCCGGCAGTAGTTTTACCTGCAAACACACCTGGGAATAATCAGCTATTCTACCTGCCTCTTTTGCCTGTCTACTGTATTCATCTAGCTTTTGCGCCAGTTTAAGACTGTCTACCGAATGAATCCAGGAAAAACATTCTACTACCCTTTTGGCCTTATTGGTTTGAAGATGTCCGATGAAATGCCAACAGATGTCATTATAATCCTTGAGTTGTTCCTGTTTGGGGGTGGCGTCTTGTAGTCGATTCTCTCCAAAATCCTTAATCCCCTCCTGGTAAGCCAATTTTATCGTTTCCACCCCCACAGTCTTGGTTACCGCAATCAATCTCACCGTGGCTGGTATTTCCTCTCTAATCTTCTGCCATCTCACCCTTAGATTCTCTCTCCAACTATCCTGTTTCATCTTTTTTTCCCTCTTATGTATCCCTTACATCATCATATCCCCCTTTCCTGTTTTCTTCCCAAGGTAACAGGCCAGTAATTTTGTGTTATACTTGGGGCGAAAAACTCCTACCCGCTATGATTGTGGCTATGGAAACACAACTGGCATCAAAACCGGAAACAGCATCCATGCTGGGGAAAAACGCCCGTGCTACCATTGAGGAGAATACTGTCACGGGTAGAATAACAGCCGTAGCTACTTTCGCCGACAAGCCACTCCACGTGTTCATTATGCCACAAGAGGGAAAAATTGGTATCTGGGTTACCCAGTTTGAGATTATTGAATCCCTTTCCCCCTCTACCACAAGAGGGGAAATAGAGTAGTATAAACATGAGACTATTGAATCCCTTTTCCCCTCTTACCATAGGAGAGGAAACAGAGAAGGGTAAACATGAGACTATTGAATTCCCTCCCCCCTTATTGCAGTCTTTCGATGATTTATTATCCTTCCTTGATGAAATAGAGAAGTATAAACAGGAGATTGAGGCTAAATTTAAGGACATACTGTTATCCGCCAGTAGGATTATAGCAGGAGAAGTAATTTATTTCTTACAACAACAAATAGCCGATTCCCTGTTATCCCTTATCAACAACCAAAACAATTCCCTTGATTCGGAGAGAAAATCGCAGACATAATATTCTCCACTTCTAACACTTTGCCAGGAAGGGTGGCCAGTGTGGCAAAAGAATTTGTTATCTTCCCAATAATACCCTTTTTGGAAAATAAGATTTTAGACTTGCTTTTGCCAAAAATAACTCCAAAAATCTACGAAAAATTTGCCACCGTTACACAAGAGGCTCTATTCCAGACTAACATAAAAAACTTCTCGGCAAAACGTTTATTCAAAGCCATTACCCCCCATGAGGTACTACTAGAAAGAATAGAATTTAAGATAATACAAAGTGCTATTAGCTTGATAAATTTACCTACTGGTTTATTTTACTATCCCTTATTGTCTTCCCTAAACATCTGGAGAGTAGGTGAGGTTTATGGGCAGCAGAAGGATAAAATAAACCCCTCAGAAATAATATCCACCACTCTCTTATCCCTACCCCCCCCTTGTCTCCGAAAAGAAGTCTATAATAACCCCCTTCTCCCAAGAAGACTCCTACATCAAGACAAGCAGATTTACCGCTTTGGTTGCAGCCGTATACTATTCCATGAAAACACAGGGTTATCAGTTCAACGATATACAAGCATACAAAGAACTACAAGTGAGAGCCCATAAGTACTGCAAGAAGTATAACATTTAGTAGGGAAAAGGGCGTCTCCCCCATAGAGGGAAAAGCCTGTCTCTCGGGGGAATGGTAGGGGCAAATAACGATACACCCCCACTCACCCCCCACTAGTCTGTCATCTGTTGTGGTTTACTACTGTTTGGCAGCCAGTCTTTCCTCTAATTTGGCAATGTCTAAAAGGGTTTTCAGTACAGAATCGGGGTTTAAGCTGATAGAATCAATACCCAATTCTACTAGGAAACGGGCAAATTCGGGATAGTCACTGGGCGCCTGTCCACAAATACCTATTTTACGATTGTTGCGTTTGGCTTTTTCTATCACCATCCGCACCATTTCCTTGACAGCCTCATTACGTTCGTCGAAAATATGTGCTACCAGTGAAGAATCCCTGTCTAATCCTAAGGTTAACTGAGTTAAGTCGTTTGAGCCAATGGAGAAACCGTCAAACACCTCACTAAACTCGTCGGCTAGGATGACATTACTGGGAATCTCACACATCACATATACTTGTAGCCCATTTTCACCCCGCTTGAGGCCATGTTTTTCCATCTCCTCTAATACCCGACGCCCTTCATAAGGTGTGCGACAGAAGGGAATCATGGGAATCACATTGGTTAATCCCATCTCGTCACGCACCCGTTTCAAGGCTTTACATTCTAGCCCAAAGGCGTCACGATACTTCTCATCATAATAACGAGAAGCACCACGCCAACCAATCATCGGGTTTTCTTCCTTGGGCTCAAATTCTGCACCCCCTAACAGGTTAGCATACTCATTGGACTTAAAGTCAGACATCCTCACAATCACCGGATTGGGATAGAAAGCCGCCGCAATTGTGCCAATCCCCTGTGCCAACTGGTCTACAAAGAAGTCCGCTTTGTTATCATAACCAACAGTTAACTTGGCGATTTCCTCCTTGGCTGCCTCATCCTTCAACTGGTCAAATTTCATTAAGGCTAAGGGGTGCGCCTTGATGTGATTGGCAATGATAAACTCTAAACGGGCTAACCCTACCCCATCACAGGGTATAGACGCCAGCTTGAAAGCCTCCTCCGGATTGCCCACATTCATCATAATCTTAGTACGAGTCTTGGGCAAGCTGTCCAGGGGAGTCTCCTCAATCTCAAACGGCAACAACCCCTCGTATACCTTCCCTTCTTCCCCTTCCGCACAACATACCGTTATGTCTTGTCCCGTCTTAATTACTCCTGTAGCATTACCGCAACCTACAATAGCCGGAATGCCCAACTCCCTAGCAATAATGGCGGCATGACAGGTACGTCCCCCCTGATTGGTGACAATAGCACTAGCCTTCTTCATTATAGGCTCCCAATCCGGGTCTGTCTTGTTAGTTACCAATACCTCCCCTGCCTTAAACTCGCCAATCCTGTGTACATCCAGTATTACACGAGCCCTTCCCTGCCCGATCATTTCACCTACAGCACGTCCGGTTACAAGGACATTACCCCTTTCCTTGAGTTTGTAGGCTTTTAGGACATTGGTAGACTTCTGGGATTGTACAGTTTCCGGACGAGCTTGGACAATATACAACTCCCCGGTAAGGCCGTCTTTAGCCCATTCTATGTCCATGGGGGTGTATTGTCCTCTTTTTTCACTGTAGTGTTCTTCTATAATACAAGCCCATTTCGCCAGGGTAAGCACCTCATCATCGGTGAGGGCATATTTTTGTCTTTCCGAGAGGGGCACAGGGACGTTCTTCACCTGTTTTTGTCCCCCTATATCATACACCATTTTGATTTCCTTGCTCCCCAGCCGTTTATGTAAAATCGGCCGGTATCCCTGTTTCAGGGTGGGTTTGAATACGAAATACTCATCCGGGTTTACCGCCCCTTGTACTACGTTTTCCCCTAACCCGTAGGCGGCAGTGATAAACACCGCATTTTTGAAGCCTGTCTCCGTATCAATACTAAACATTACCCCGGAAGAGGCTAAGTCAGAGCGTACCATTTTCTGTACCCCCACCGACAAGGCTACTTGGAAATGGTCAAATCCCTTCACGGTGCGGTAGGATATTGCCCTATCGGTGAAAATGGAGGCAAAACACTTGTGACAGGCTTCCAAAACGTTTTTTACCCCGTGTACATTCAAATAGGTTTCCTGTTGCCCGGCGAAACTGGCATCTGGCAAGTCTTCTGCCGTTGCACTTGACCTTACCGCTACATCTGTGTCATAGCTGTACTCCCTACATTTTTCCGGATCATCCATTCTCTCACACAGTTTCGGGTTTGCCCCGTAGCGTTCACACAGTTTAAAATAGGCTTGGGAGATTGCCAATTCCAACTCCTTGGGAAAGGGAGTGTTTAGAATCAATGCCCTTGCCTGCTTACCTCTTTCTTGGAGGTTTTGCAAATCTTCCACATCCAAGTCTTCAAAAATCTTACGCAGTTTCTCTTCCAACCCCGCCTTTTCGATAAAGTAGCGATAGGCATAGGCGGTGGTTGCAAACCCACTAGGTACATTTACTCCTTTTGGGCTCAACTGTCGAATCATCTCCCCTAGGGAAGCATTTTTTCCCCCTACTAGGGGTATGTCTTCTATGCCCACCTCTTCAAACCACAGTACGAATTTTTCGCTTTTTTGTGGTTCTTTTACTTGTTCTGGTGCTACACTTACCATACTTTCTATCTCCTTTTGTTCTTTTGCTATTTCCTTGCCCTTCTGACTACATTGTACTTATTCTTTCCCCTCCCAATCATTAATTTTTGTTTAATTTTTTTCCTTTTTCTGGTTATCAATCCCTGACACCTTCTTCATTATAACACCTTTACCTCTTTTTTTTGCGCTTCTGCCAAATTTTTCTTTACATCCCGCTACAAATATTTAATTTATTTCATTTTTCCCAGTATTAAATTAGTGGGCCTACTCCGTCAAAATGCCCTTATACATACTTTCACATAGTTTTCTTCTTCTGAGAAATCCCTGTTTGCACCCTGTTTATATTTTCCTGACATTTCCGGGTTTTGTTATTGCTATTTTGGCACTTCTTGTCCAAATTCTCTCTCTTGGGCCCAAAATAAGGTGCTCCACTTTTTTCTTGGACGCCTATAATATAGGATTAACTACAATTCCAGGATAAAATCTCAAATCAAAAAGAAGCCATTATGGAGGACAAATTTGTGTTGATTACTGGCGCCACTGGGGGTTTGGGGGTAGCAGTGACTAAAGCCGTCTTAAAGAGAAACCCCCGGCAGGTGACAATAACCTATCGTCAGGAAGAATCCCTCTCCCTCCTCCAAAAAAGTCTAACCCCCTCAGACATGTCTAGACTAAAACCGGTTGCCTGTGATGTCACTGACGAAAACCAAGTTAAAACCATGGTTGCCCAAATGCCCCAGGTAGACGTATTAATTCACCTGGTGGGGGGTTTTGACATGGGTTATGTAGAAGACTTCAGCTTCCAACAGTGGCAACACATGTTTAACCTCAACCTCCATTCCACCTTTCTTGTTACTAAATACTGCCTTCCCAAGATGAAACAGACTGGTTATGGTCGTATTGTCGCTGTAGCTTCTCGTGCTGCTCTTTCTCCCACCCCCCAACTCTCTGCCTATGGTGCCGCCAAAGCCGGGGTTTGTCATCTCATTGCCACCATTGCTGAGGAGACAAAAGCCAAACATTTAGACATCACCGCCAATACTGTCCTTCCCAGCATCATTGACACCCCCAAAAACCGGGAGGCCATGGGCTATGATGACAACTGGGTTTCCCCCCAATCCCTCAGTGAAGTTATTTGTTTCCTCGCCAGTGAAGCCGCCAGAGACATCCGTGGCGCCTCCATCCCCGTCTACGGCAAAGCCTAAAAACCTCCTTTCTTTAAAAGTCCCCCTTGACAAAACGGGGCGGGGGGCGCTATAATATCACAAGAGGGCGGTAGGCGAAGGTACTACCAAAACATCTGGGCAGCGCATTTTTTATATGAGAATAAATGTAGATAGAGTGGGTAAAGATAGAGAGAAGTAGTTGAGAAGAGAGGAGGGGGGAGGGGCGAAGGATGAAACAAGGGAGAGGAAACTAGGCTATGGGAGAGAAGGGGAAGACTAAACAGTAGTTAACTCCTTTTCTTTTTGTTTTAAGAGTTCGTCAATTTTAGCAATATACTTGTCAGTGATTTTTTGAATTTCCTCCTGCAAGGCGCGAGACTCGTCTTCGGAGATTTCGCCATTTTTCTCCTGTTTACGGACTTTGTCGATAGCGTCACGGCGGATATTCCGGATAGCAACCCTTCCCTCCTCGGCATACTTAGCAGCAATTTTGACAAACTCCTTACGACGTTCGGTGGTAAGAGGAGGGATATTCAAACGGATAACCTGGCCATCATTGTTGGGAGTCAAACCCAAATCAGAAGTAGAGATGGCCTTTTCGATTTGGGGAAGACTATTTTTGTCGTAAGGCTGGATGAGGAGAGTAGTAGCATCAGGGGTAGTAATACTGGCTAGTGCCTTCAAAGGCGTTTCCGTGCCATAATAGTCCACCATAATCCTATCCAGAAGGCTAGCATTAGCGCGACCGGTACGGATGGTATTCAAGTCCTGTTGAGTCTTATCGACACTTTTTTGCATTAAATTTTGAATCTCCTCAGTTATTTTCACAGAAACCTCCTACTATAGTTCCAACTTTTTCGCCTCTTACTGCTCGGATAATATTACCACGTTGGAAAAGATTAAATACCACTATAGGGATGTTATTCTCCTTACAAAGGGTAATGGCAGTCCAGTCCATTACCTTTAAATCCTTAGTCAAAACATCATTATAATGCAAAGTCTCATATCTACGGGCATTGGGATTTTTCATTGGATCTGAGTCATATACCCCATCTACTTTTGTGGCTTTAAATATTACTTGAGCATCAATCTCGGCAGCCCTAAGAGCAGCAGTAGTATCAGTGGTGAAAAACGGATTACCAGAACCGGCCCCAAAAATAACCACCCTACCCAATTCCAGGTGTCTAATAGCCTTCCTTCTAATATAAGGCTCAGCCACCTCCTGCATGGCGATGGCCGTTTGTACCCTAGTAGGAATATTTATCCTCTCCAGGGCGTCTTGTAGTGTCATCGCATTCATTACCGTGGCAATCATCCCCACGTAATCCGCTGTAGCCCTGTCCATCCCCGCTGCTGCCGCCTGTACCCCTCTAAAAATGTTCCCTCCTCCCACCACTATCGCTACCTGCACATTCTCCCTTACCACCTGGGCTATCTCCTCTGCCACTTGTGCTACTACTTTGGGATCTATACCATACCCCAAATCCCCCATTAGGGCTTCCCCACTCAATTTTAGTAATATTCTCTGGTACATTGTCTTACTGAATGTCCTTTAAATTTTCTTCAGTTAAGATACCAGTTTTTGACCCTTCCGGCATCAGTACGGGTTTATGATTATACCCTCCTTTTTTCCCTTCTATTAATTTTTGTATCAAATTTTCCCACCCTGCGGGGCGGCCGTGCTAGAATGGGGTTGGGGTGACCGGCGGTAGGTGGAGAGACTACCAAGACATTTGGGCTGCGCATTTTTTAGATGAAAATAAATAGCAAAAAGGGGGCACAGCAAGGAAAGAGCCGTGCCAACAAACAGTTAGAAGAAACTAGACGTCGTAATAAAGGGCAAACTCGTAGGGATGGGGACGAAGGCGCATGGGGTTGACTTCGTTGTCTAGTTTGTATTCGATCCAGTTTTGGATAAATTCCTCGGTGAAGACGCCACCAGCAGTCAGAAATTCATGATCCTCCTCCAAAGCCTCTAAAGCCTGTTCTAGGGAACCAGGAGTGGAGGGGATTTTGCTCAACTCCTCAGGAGAAAGGTCGTAAATGTCTACATCCAAAGGCTCACCCGGATCAATTTCATTCTTGATGCCATCAATGCCAGCACAAAGCATAGCGGCAAAGGCGAGGTAAGGATTGCAACTGGCATCAGGACAACGGAATTCAATCCGCTTGGCCTTGGGATTGGGACCAGAGAGAGGAATACGAATGGAAGCAGAACGATTGCCCTGAGAATAGGCAAGATTGACAGGAGCCTCAAAACCGGGGACAAGGCGTTTATAAGAGTTGGTGGTGGGGTTGCTGAAGGCCAAAATAGCAGGAGCGTGTTTTAAAATACCACCAATGTAGTGAAGGGCAAGTTTACTCAAATTGGCATAGCCATCACCCCAAAATAGAGGCTGGCCATCCTTCCAAAGAGACTGGTGAGTGTGCATCCCTGACCCATTGTCGTTAAACAGGGGTTTGGGCATGAAGGTGGCCGTCTTCCCGTATTTCCTTGCTACATTCTTGACTACATATTTGTAGGTCATCAGATAGTCAGCCGCCTTCACCAAGGTAGCAAAACGGAAACCCAACTCGCATTGCCCCCCCGTGGCTACCTCGTGGTGGTGTTTTTCTACAGGCACACCGCACTCCGCCATGGTCAACAGCATCTCCGTGCGCATGTCCTGCAAAGTGTCGCTGGGAGAAACCGGGAAATAGCCCTGTTTGTAATTGGGTTTATATCCCAGGTTGCCTCCCTCCTCCTCTCTACCAGAATTCCAACGCCCCTCAATACTGTCTACGTAATAGTAACCCTTATTCTCCGTCTGGTCAAACCGTACATCGTCAAACACAAAAAACTCCGCCTCGGGGCCAAAATAAGCAGTATCCGCTATCCCCGTACTCTTTAGGTATTCCACCGCCTTTTTGGCAATACTACGAGGGTCTCTAGAATACCACTCTCCAGTCCGTGGTTCTTTTATACTACAAATCATACTGAGAGTAGGCTCTTTGCAGAAGGGATCAATCCAGGCAGTAGTCGGATCAGGTACCATACACATGTCCGACTCGTTGATGGCCTTCCACCCACGAATGCTGGAACCATCAAAGGGTACCCCATCCTCAAAAGAAGACTCGTCCAGTTGGCTGCTGTAGAAGGAACAGTGTTGCCATGTCCCCGGCAAGTCAATAAACTTCAGATCGATAATCTTAATATCCCTCTCCTGTATCAGTTTCAGCACGTCCTGTGGTGTCTGTGGCGTTGATGGCATTAATCTTCTTCTCCTTTACTACTCTTACTGTCTGTTGTTTTTCTGTTCAAACCTATCATCCTATACAACCCCTTCCCAAAATTTTGTAGCTATTTATACACCTTCTTTTTTTTTCTCTAGAACCTATGAAGATACACTTATAACACAGACTCCAGTTTCACCCCCTTAGCTGACCCCTTGGTAAACACAGTACCAGTCTTTTGTTCCTTGAAACGGGCCTGTACCTTATCATAGACCGTATCGGGTAGGTGAACATATCCCACCTTGTTGACGAGGGGTTTATTTTCTTTTTGTAGATAAAACTCCACGAAAGCCTTCACCTCAGGACGATTCAAAGACTCCTTTTTCACGTAGATAAACAGTGGACGAGATAGGGGCTGATAGGTCCCGTCTTCTACAGTTGTAACATTTGGTTCAATACATCCCTCCCCATTTTTAGGATCACCGTCATCTATAGCCACCGGTTTCACCTTGTCTATATTCTCCTCCAGGTAAGCCAGCCCAAAGTACCCCAATGCCCCCTTGTCATTGGCTACTCCCTGGACTATCACATTGTCATCCTCACTGGCAGTATAATCCCCTCTACTCTTATCCGCCTCGCCCACAATGGCCTCTGTAAAGTAGTCAAAGGTACCAGAGTCTGTGCCTGGGCCGTACAAATTCAAAGGCTCATCAGGGAATTTGTCATTTACTTGTTTCCACTTAGTTATTTTCCCCTGGGCCTCTGGCTCCCATATCTTCTTCAACTCCTCCACCTTAAGGCAGCTAACCCAGTCATTTTGGGGATTTACCACTACGGAAATAGCATCATAGGCTACGGGCAGTTCCACAAATTCTATACCGTTTTCCTGACACTTCTGCATCTCCTCTGGTTTGATGGGACGAGAGGCATTGGAAATATCCGTTTCCCCCCCACAAAACTTCTTAAAGCCACCACCAGTACCTGATACCCCAATAGCAATCTGCACCTGCTTTTGTTGTTTTTGAAACTCCTCCGCCATAGCCTCGGTAATGGGGGCAACTGTACTAGATCCGTCTATAGTTATGCTACCACTCAAAGAGCCACCCTCTCCTGTCCCTTGCTGTCCAGTACCACCTCCACAAGCCGTCAATCCCAGTAAAGCTAATATTGTTGCTATGCCTCTGCCAATTTTTCTTTTCATGTTTGTTTCCTCCTTGCTAATTTAGTTATAATTTGTCTGTTTATTTCCCCCTGCTAGAATATACCCTTGTTTAGTTATTTTTTCTTTAAGAAAAGTTTAAGTTAAGATTAAAATCTGGAAGAAAAAATGTTGACATATCATAGGTGTTAGCCAATAATTAAGTGTATCGGAAAAAAAGACCATGGCCAGGGAAGTGGATAGTCAGGTAAATGTGGGGAAAATTAAAGACCTCCCCTTAGACAACTATAGAGTAGACATCAGCACAATTACCGAAATGGTGGAAGAAACCCTTTTAGATAATCCTAAACTGTCGGGAGTATTTGTAACCAAAAAAAACGAGGTGGTGGCCACCATTTCTCGGCGAGTTTTCTTTGAAAAAATGAGCAGGGAGTATGCCCGGGACATTTACAGCAAACGGCCCATAAAAGTCCTGGTAAAAACCCTTGACTATAAGCCACTAACTATCCCCGCCGATACAGAAATTAACGAAGCAGTCAAGCTGGCATTAAAACGAGACCCAAAATACATCTATGAACCAGTTGTGGTTGTAGAGGAAGATGAATATATCGGCATGCTGGAATTGAGTGTTTTAATCCTGGCAGAAGCAAATGCCTTCTCAGAAATAAACCAGCTACTCTTAAAACAGGGAGAAGTGTTGAAAAGCTATGCGGAAAGACTGGAAAAAGAGAAAGAAGTAGTCAGCGAATATGCCAAGGAATTAGAACATCAAAAAGAGCAGCTCAGAAGAGCCAACAAACTGCTAGAAAAACAGGCCAAGCAACTAGAAGAAAAACAAAAAGACCTAGAGATTAGAAACCAGGAAATATCTAGATTAAATGAGCGCTTTGCAGAAGTAGGCTTGCTGCTGTCACAGCAAGGGGGAAAAACCCTAGATTCCCTGGCGAAAACTGTAGACAAAATAGCGGCCATAAACCAGCAAATATCCCTGGCCTCTTCCGGATTTAAGTATAAGTTCAGGCTGATAAACCAGTCTACGGAAATAATATCGCAAATAAGCAAAAGAGTAGATTTCCTATCCCAGAAAGTAGGCAAAATGGTGTCGGGTATATCCACAGAAGAAAAACGAAAACTGCCCTTCGATATGGTCACCCAGGAAATAGAAAAATTAAGTGTGCAAATAAACCAAGCAAGTAGTAACATTAATGGTGTAGCAGAAGAATTAAAGGCGGAAATAAATAATCTATCTAGTGCCGCCGAGGAAAATCAAAAAACAGTGAGAAGCCTGGCACGAAATTTCCAAGGCGTCCAGTCGGCGTTGGCTAAACTGACGGCTTTAATAGAGGGAAGGGAGGAGGAAAATGAGTAGTAGAATTTTAACCGCAAAAACAAAGATGGCCTCTAAATCCTGGTTGGAGATAGTCCTGACAATTGTGGGAATAGTGCCCATTGTAATTGTGGTGGGGATTTTTCTGGTTTTCCTCATTCAAACTTATGAATTTTTCCAGGAAGTATCCCCCGTAGAATTCTTTACCAGCAGGGAGTGGACTCCCAACTATGCCAATGCCAAATTCGGCGTAATTGTACTGTTGTCAGGCACATTTTTAACCACCACGATTGCCCTATTATTTGCAATCCCAGTGGGGATACTGGCGGCAGTTTATCTGTCAGAATATGCACCCCCTTTTCTCCGTCGTTTTCTGAAAATAACCCTGGAGTCTCTGGGAGGCATACCGGCAGTGGTTTATGGTTATTTTGCCCTCCTAGTGTTAACCCCCTTTGTAAAAAGCACTTTTATCCCCTTTATCTCCAGCTTTAATGCCCTCAGTGCCGGTATCTGTATCGGTATATTTATAACACCAGTAATCGCCTCCCTGACAGAAGACGCCCTCAAATCCCTCCCCCAACATTTACGCAATTCCGGCTACGCCCTTGCCCTAACTAAACCAGAGGCGATTTTCCGCATACTCCTTCCCTCTATTCTCCCCCGAATAATAGCCGCAGTCTCCCTGGCAGCTTCCCTGGCTATTGGGGAAACTATGATTGTAGCAGTGGCAGCTGGACAAAAACCCAATTTGACTTTTAATCCCTTTGTGCCCATTGAAACTATGACTAGTTTTATTCTTAGAATTAGTTTGGGCACAGTGGAATACGACTCCCTCCTGTTCAAAACGATTTTTACCCTAGGATTTGTTCTATTTCTAGTTACTTTAATCCTCAACAGTATAAGTTATTGGCTACAGAATTATGATGTGAGCCAAATTGGAAGAATACTTTACAAAACCGAGAGAAAAAAGGGCACGCCTGAGGAAAAATACCGGGTAACTCTGGAGAAAAAAGAGACGGTCGCCCACAAAAACTACGAGAGAAATGAACTAAAAAGCAGAAGAATCCTGGAAAAAATCCTGGGAATTGCAGGTTTTATTTGTGCCAGCATGGGGGTAATTTTTATAACAATATTGTTCATAGCCTTACTAAGAGATGGAATTGGCCACCTAAATTGGAAATTCCTCACTAGTCTTCCCTCCCGTAACCCCAAAGAGTCAGGGATTCTATCACCCCTAGTAGGCAGTTTATGGCTATTTGTCCTCACCCTGCTAATGGTAACACCACTGGGGGTGGGTAGTGCCATTTATCTGGAAGAATACCAAAAACGAGATACCTTCGCCCGCCTTTTAGATATTTGTATTGCCAATCTAGCCGCAATACCCACCATCCTCTACGGTTTGTTGGGACTAGAATTGTTTGTACATTTGGGCAAACCAATCACAGGAGGCAACAGTATCCTCAGTGGCGCCTTGGTGTTAACCTTGATTTCCCTACCCACAGTAATAGTAACCAGCAGGAATGCCCTGAGAAGTGTAGATCCAGTTTTGCGACAAAGTGGTTACGCCCTAGGGATGACAAGGGAACAGGTGATAATAAGAATTCTACTGCCTAATGCCCTCTCCGGCATCCTGACAGGGATTTTAATTGCCCAAGGGAGGGCTTTAGCAGAAACGGCTGCCCTGATAGGCGTAGGCGCCAAAGTCATAGTTCGTTTTCTTCCTCCCTTATCGCTGCAGGGATTACAAAGCAGCTACTCGACTTTGCCGGTACAGATTTTCTACTGGTTACAAAGTCCAAAAGCAGAAGTTCAATCCCAGGCAGCAGCAGCCATTATAGTTTTGGTTATCATTTTGCTGGTTATCAATATTCTCTCCGTGGTGGCACGGGAATTGTTAAAACCAAAAACTAGTACCTAGAGGGAGGTGTCTATGGAAGAAAATGTAATCCTCAGACTGGAAAATGTCTCCGTAACCTGCTACAAACAAGTACTAATAGCCGGGGTATTCATAGACTTTAAAGCCCATCAAATTACAGGTATTATAGGACGTTCTGGCTGTGGCAAAACCACGCTGCTGCGTTGTTTAAATCGCCTAAACGACCTGGTTGAAGGGATGAGGGTACAAGGAAAAGTCTTATTCAAAGGGGAGGACATATATCGGCGGGGCATGGACCTGGTAGAATTACGTCGTAGAATAGGAATGGTGTTTCAAAGGCCAGCCCCCTTCCCTACCTCCATCTACGACAACATCGCCTTCCCCCTGAGGGCAAACGGCTATCCCCGGGCACAAATCAGGGAAATGGTAGAATTAGCCCTGACAAAGGTGGGCCTGTGGGATGAGGTAAAATACCGTCTTAACCACAATGCCCTAACCCTCTCTGGTGGACAACAGCAGCGTTTGTGTATCGCTAGGGCCATCGCCATCCAACCAGAGGTGTTACTATTAGATGAGCCCTGTTCAGCATTAGATCCGGTTTCCACCCTAGAAATTGAAAAACTGCTGTTAAAACTCAAAGAAGACTATACCATCATCATGACCAGTCACGATCTTAGACAGGTTGCCCGCATTTGCGATGAGGTAGTCTACATGGACGTAGAAGAGAATGCTAGAGGCGGTAAGACTGGTTATGTAGTTGAACATAATACAGTAGAAAAAATATTCCTAAACCCCGACAGTAGGAGGACATACGAGTATACTACTGCCGGATTGACAGGTTTAGCCAAATAGGGGCATGTCTACAAACTGTTAAAAGTCACCGTAGGACTGGATAGCATTAAGTAATCGCTGTATTACCTGGTCCAGGGGGATGGCGCCCAAGTCTCCCTGGGCACGGGTGCGTATGCTGAGAGTATTATTTTCTTGCTCTTTGGCCCCAACCACCGCCATGACGGGGATTTTTTCCTTCTCACTGGTGCGAATCATTTTGGCCAGTCTATCCCCACTGGTATCCACCTCGGCGCGGATACCCAGACTGACCATTTTTTGACACACCTGTTGGGCATATTCCCGAAACTCGTCGGAGACGGGCAAAAGACGCACCTGTACTGGGGCAAGCCAGATAGGGAAATCCCCCGCATATTCTTCAATGAGTATACCAATAAGGCGCTCCAAAGAGCCAAAGGGGGCACGGTGAATCATTACAGGGCGTCGACGACTGCCATCTGGGGCGGTGTATTCCAGGTCAAATCTTTCCGGTAGGTTGTAGTCTACTTGTACTGTTCCCAGTTGCCACTCCCTTTCCAAGGCATCCTGGAAGATGAAGTCCAATTTGGGGCCATAAAAAGCCGCCTCTCCTTTTGCCTCAAAATACTCCATCCCCAGGTGTTGGACAGCATTGCGGATGGCGTTTTCCGCTTTTTCCCATACCTCGTCACTACCTATGTATTTATCGGAGTTCGGGTCTCGGAAACTGAGACGGGCCTTGAATTTATTGAGTCGTAATACTTTAAATACATATAAAATCAAATCGACTACATTGAGAAACTCCGACTCCAGCTGTTCGGGGGTGACAAAAATATGAGAGTCATCAACGGTAAAGCCCCTAACTCTGGTTAGTCCCCCCAATTCCCCTGACTGTTCATAGCGGTAAACTGTACCAAATTCCGCTAGCCGCATGGGCAAATCCCGCCAGGAGCGAATTTGACTTTTGTATATTTGGATGTGGAAGGGGCAATTCATGGGTTTAAGGACAAATCCTATCTCCGACAGGGCATCCTCCTCACTTTCTGCCATCAGGGGGAACATATCCTCCTTGTATTTTTGCCAATGGCCGGAGGTTTTAAACAAGTCCACCTTGGCAATGTGGGGGGTGACTACTGGCAGATAGCCCCTTTTAATCTGTTCCTGTCTTAAAAACTCCTCCAGAGTATAACGCAAGATAGTACCCTTTGGCGTCCACAAGGGTAATCCTGGGCCTACAGAATCGGCAAAAATAAACAGTCCCAACTCCTTCCCCAGCCTGCGATGATCTCGTCTTTGGGCCTCCTGTTTACGTCTCTTGTATTCTGCCAGTTGTTCTGGAGTTTCCCAAGCAGTACCATATATCCTCTGTAACTGTTTATTTCTGGCATCACCGCGCCAATAAGCCCCCGCTACGGATTCCAACTCGATGGCCTTGGGATTTAAATCACCGGTGTTTTCTACGTGAGGGCCAGCACACAAATCCCACCACTCGTCCCCAATATGATATATGGTAATGGGCTCCTCCTTAATACTCTCCAGAATCTCCAGCTTGTAAGGCTCATTGATTTTACGAATACGGGATATAGCCTCCTCTCTGGTTACCTCTTCCCTTATAATGGGCAGTTTCCGGTTGATTATCTTTACCATTTCCTTCTGGATTGCCTTTAAATCCTTCTCCGTGAGAGGCTCAGGCAGGTCAAAATCGTAGTAAAAGCCAGTTTCAGTCCAAGGGCCAATTGTAACTTGGGCGTGGGGGAAAAGCTTTTGTACTGCCATTGCCATCACATGGGAGGCGCTGTGGCGAATCCTCTTCAATTTTTCCGACTCACTGGTGCGAGGCAGTTTAATCCCTTCCTTTGACATGATTTAGAATTGGCTTGACTCCTCTAACTATTAATTGCTATCTTTCTGTTGATCTTAGCCAAAATTGCTACCACTTACAGAAGCCCCCCATGGAGGAGAAAAAGGACAAAAAAAACAGGAACAAAAGACAAAGGTGAAGAGGGAAAAGAGGGAATCAAGGAGAAAATACAAAGATTTAATAGCAAAAACCCTCTGATTTAAGAAAGCCACCCCTTGAGACGTCGGGCTACCTGTGGCCTCCTCAACTTGCGCATGGCCTTGGTTTGGATTTGTCTCACTCTTTCCCTAGACAAGTCGAAAATCTTGCCCACCTCCTCAAGGGTATGGGCCCTAGAACTATTTAGACCGTAGCGCAAAATGATTACTTCCCTTTCTCTCTCACTCAAAACATCTCTGAGGACAGAGACCAGTTCTTGATGTAACATAGACTCATTGATTTTCTCCTCTGGGGAGACGGTGTTAGGATCTTCCAGTAATTCCATCAACTCTGTGTCCTCCCCCTTGCCCACCCTGTGGTTTAAGGAGAGAGACTGTCTCTTCAGTTGTAGTAATTGATGTAGGGCTTGCGTAGAGATGCCCATTTCCTCGGCGATTTCCGCCTCCGTAGGTGGTCTTTGCAGTTTTTGTTTTAAAGTCCGTTGTGCCTTTTTGAGTTTGTTGAGTTTTTCGACGATGTGAATGGGAAGACGGATGGTGCGGGAGTCATTGGCAATGGTGCGGGTGATGGCCTGTCGAATCCACCAGTAGGCATAGGTAGAGAATTTATAACCCTTGTTGGGGTCAAATTTCTCAGCAGCACGATTTAAACCAATGGCCCCCTCCTGGATTAGATCCAAAAAGGGGACACCCCTATTCAAATAACGTTTGGCAATAGACACCACCAGCCGCAGATTGGAGCGAATCATCTTCCTCTTGGCAATTCTGCCCTTGTAGAGACGACTCTCCAACTGCCGTTCATTTTCCAGCCCCATTGCCCGGGCAAGTTCCAATTTAGTAGGTGTCCTTTCCAACTGACGGTGCAACTCCTGTTGTTTCTCCTCACACTCAGTCAAAAATCTGACTGCCTGGGCTAGACTCAACTCCTCCTCGGGGGTTAGAAGGGGATAACGGGCCATTTCCTTAAAGAATGACCCTACGGAGTCTTCTACTCCCCTCCTTCTTCTGCCGGAGGAGTCGTCTTCCACCTCCTCCTGGGAAAAATAGGCCATGACTTTATTCAAGTCTTCCTCTTTTTCCCGGAATAATTCTTCAGGGCCGAAATCTGCAGTACCGCTGGTTGGATTCATGGGATAACTCCTCTTTTTGGTATTGTCAGGCTTGCCATCACTATTCCCTTTATTGTTTTTTTTTTATTTCATTTTTTGTAATTATGAATACACAATGGGAGCAGTGATGACAAACCAACAAATTCTAATTTAACCGAAAGCACGAGCCCCCGACCAGGATTCAGCTCGGTTCTATATATTTTCTTAAGATTTTCTAAACAACGGGCTAGTGTACCCAATAACAATTCTAACTTTTTTTTTAACACTAATGGGGTCAACTTAGGGGGATTTATTATTTTTCTTAACAAGAATTTATCCATGTTAACCATCCGTTTGCCTCCTTCACTTTCCAAGTCTCCTGAGGACCACCAAACAGTTAAGAAAATATTAAAATATTTTTCCTTTGGAAGTAGAAGCACAACAGAGGATTAGACTATAATAGCCATTGCCACCATGATAAATAGTGTCTATGGGAAAGCTAGAGACAATTATAACCGCCGATGGCTCAAAAACTTTTTATTCAGAGGAATTCGGCGAAACTTTCCATACCAAATATGGGGCAAAAAGTGAAGCAGAAATAACCTACATCAAGGGGTGTCGTCTTCCAGAAAAATTCCACAAGCAAAAGCAAATTAGAATTCTGGATATTTGCTATGGGTTAGGATACAATACAGCTGCTGCCATAGATTATCTTTTCACTTTCCATCCCCAATCCCATCTGGAAATAATTGCCTTAGAATTAGATGAAACAGTACCTCGTCAGGCATTGGATTGCGGTTTATTATCCCTTTGGCCGGGGGAAATTACTGAAACTCTTGCCGCATTACTAGAAAAAAAACAAGTGATAACACCTAATTTAAACATAACTTTAATAATCGGCGATGCTAGACAAACTATCCAAGAAGTGGTGAAAAAAAATTGGCAGGCAGATGCGGTTTTTTTAGACCCTTTTTCTCCCCCTAAATGCCCTCAACTTTGGACAGTAGAATTTTTGGGTTTGGTGGCTAAATGTCTCAAGGAAGATGGCATAATTGCCACCTATTCTGCCGCCGCCGCGGTGCGAACTGCCTTGAAAATGGCCGGGTTGGAAATAGGTGTAAATTTTTGTGTAGGAAGAAGAACACCAGGGACAATAGCCAGTTATAACGGAGAATTATTGCCTCCATTATCCCAGATGGAATTAGAACACCTAAACACCAAAGCGGCTATCCCCTATCGGGATCCATCCCTAAAAGATAGCCGAGAAATTATAATAGAAAGACGCAGAAAAGAACAACTACTAAGTAATTTGGAGCCAACAACTAAGTGGAGAAAAAGATGGTTTCCCCAAGAAAAATACGTAGATTAACTGATGGATAAAAAGGGAAAAAAGACAACAATAGAAGTGAGGGCCAGTAGAGGGGAAGTTAGAGACTATGATTCCATGCCAACAGGTACAAAGGTTAAGCAAAACAGAAATAAAAATCCACCCCACTCCCGTGGCAAAGGTTATGGTAGTAGACGAAAACCCCCTGAGTCTATTACATGCCGTAGACCTACTTCGCTGTCAAGGCCATGAGGTGATTGAAGTAGACGATAGTACAAATGCAATGGAAATAGCCCTCCGGCAGCAACCAGACGTAATTATCGCCGAGGAGTCAATGGGAGGAATAGAAGGTTTACAGTTGGCAAGGAATCTAAAATCTGACCCCAACACCCAGTATATCCCTATAATCCTAACATGTCTGGAAGAAAGTCCCCATCTGCGCCAAAAAGCCCTGAAAATAGGAATAGAAGAAGTAATTGTTAAGCCGCTAGATAGTATTACCCTCTACCCAAAACTCAAAAATCTGATTCAACAAAAACGACTGCAAGATGTGCTAAATCAAACCCAAAAGGTGTTACTAACCCTGGCTTTAATGAATGAAGTAAGAAGTGGTTATGACACCAATAGTTGTCTCCAGCTGGCAAATCTGGCAAGAAGTTTTGGCGAATATTTACAGCTGTCTGAAAGGGACGTAGAAGACTTGGTTTACGCCGCCTACCTCCATGATATTGGCACCATAGCTGTCCCCGATCATATCCTACTGAAATCAGAACCCCTAACAGCAGCAGAAAGGGATATTATCCACCAGCACGTAATTATAGGCGAAAATATCTGTAAATCCCTCAGTCACCGACCACAATTGCTTAAAATAATCCGTCATCACCACGAAAGATGGGATGGCAGCGGTTACCCCGACAAGTTGACAGGAGAAGAAATACCCTATCTAGCCCAAGTGTTTCAAATGGTGGACATCTACTATGCCTTAACCCAAAAACGCCATCATAAACCCGCCTACACCCCCGCCACCTCCCTGGCTATTATGGCTGAAGAAGTAAACAGAGGCTGGCGAAACCCAAAACTGTGGGAGAGATTCTATGATTTCATCACCCACCACTACTCTGTAAAAGATGGTGTCTGATTTCCCTTAGCTTCTGTTGATACAATTGCGCCTCCTCTTTCTGCCCCAAAATTAGACTGTAGGTGGTCAATTTCTGATATACTGTTTCCTCGTCTTCCCCCATGGCCAACAGTTGTTTGTAATACCCTATTGCCTCACCATAGGCGCACTCTTTTTCTGCTATTGCCGCTAACTGTTTGATTGTCCAATAGTCTCCGGGTTTGATTTTCAACGCCTCCCAATAACTACATTTAGCATACCACCACTGGTCCAACTGTTGACGACAAAATCCCTGCCAATAATAACTCCAATAGTCTTCCGGCCTCAGTTGTAAACATTTGTTAAGATAATCCAAAGCCACAAGGTATTTTTTCTGGGATATATTAATTCTAGCTAAACGATAATTGACCCAGTAGTCATTGGGTCTAGTGTTTAAAGCCTTCAGGAAACAAGACTCCGCCTCTTGTAGTTTTTCTAGTTTATCTTGTAGTAAACAGCCCTGTTCATACCATGCCCAATAGTTATTCGGTTGTATCTGGCAGGCGACTTTCCAACTTTCCACCGCCTGGGAGTATTCCCCCATCTCTTCTAACACCTTACCACGATAATACCAGGCATAATAGTCCCCAGGATAGTATTCTAGGGCCTTGTTGTAACAAAATAACGCCTCCTCCGGATAGCCCTTACCCCTAAACTCCTCTCCCTTTTGATACCATTGTCTATAACTGTCTGGACAACACTCTAGCCACATACAGCCACTCATTCCTACCATTGTCTCCACTCTCCCTGGGGGGAGGAAAATATTTGACCACCCTTAGTAAAGCAAGTAGATTCCCACTCTTACAATAATATTGTAGCGATTTTCCTCAACAATTTATGTTATCTTCAGATTATAGGAAAAACAAGGGTAAAAAGGTTAATGGCTGGGAATGATTTGTCGCTAAAACCCATACTCATCCTGGAATGCGGCAGTTGGAAAAAGACTTTTTTTCTAGACAGAAATATTCACTCTTTAGGCAGGAATTCCACCAATACTATCTTTTGTCACCACCGTATAGTGTCTCGCCTCCACGCCTGTCTTATCCGACTTCAATATCAAAACATGTTGAATCCCCAGGAGAAAAACAGTGTTTTCTGGATATTAGATGGGGATTTCCTCGGTAACAGAAGCACTAATGGTATTTATGTGAATGGCCGAAAATGTACCTCCGCCTTGTTGTTGCCAGGGGATATTATTTTTTTGGGAGGAATGGATGTAAAGGCCAAATATGATTTGTTCAACCCCAAAGATAAGAGTTTTTCCAGTGTTTCCCTTGAGAAAAATGACGACAGTTTCAGTCTAGAAAATCTCGCTAATGCCAAAGGTTATGACCCTTATATACTATCAGAAATTAGCGACGAGAGATTGGAGTTTTTTGAGGTGGTCTCCCAAGGAATTATCCTGGCGAATATAGACGACAATAAGATTATTAAAGCCAACAGCAGTTACTGTTCCCTATCCGGCTATAATGCTTCGGAAATTACCAGCCTAAAATTAACAGAAATAGACCTATTGGAAAGGGAGATATTTGCCTACAACAACCTCGTACTGAAAAAATACCCAGTGGTAAGCTACAGGGAGTCTTTTCATCTTGGCAAAAATAGAAAACCATTCCCCGTGATTATTAAATCTGTGCCAGTTAACTACAATGGCAAAATATGTGTTTTGATGTCCGTAGAAGATGTAAGTCAAGTTAGAAAACTAGAAGAGGTTTTAAAATACCAAGTCTGTCACGATTCTCTCACCAACCTCCCCAACAAAAATCTCCTGGAGAAACAATTTGCTTGGCTGTCTGGATACAATAGTGTTAACTCCAATAAGATAGCAGTAATCAGAATAAAAATCAACAATTGGCGAAAAATTGTTAATGAAATCGATGAGGGAGAAAAAGACACACCCGATAAGATTCTACAACTATGGGTTACCGCTTTAAAAGAGTCTTTATCCTCCCTAGACTGTTTAGGACGTTATTCCGAGGATGAGTACATTATACTGAAGGAGGAAGTGAAAAACAAGGCAGAAGTAGAGAATCTCATTCAAAGACTATTGGCCAAAATAGAAACGCCATTTGTTGTCGGCAACAAGACTATTATTTTCAGTGTAAATCTGGGAATATCTTTCTATCCAGATGATGGAAAAACCCTGCCCGAGTTGCTGAAAAATGCAGGCAAAGCCTTGGATGTCAGTTACCACTACTCCGGCAATAGTTATGCCTATTATCAAGAAATTTTGAATGAACATAAATACCGCCAAAAAGTAAACAGTTTTGTGGTTTCCGCCATAGAAAGGCAAAATTTACAGCTAAGATACGTGCCAGTGGTAAATGCCAAAACAGGAAATCTACACGGATTTACCACCCAGCTGGGGATAGAAGCAGAAACCGAATTTATACCCGAAATTGAAATTTTAAAAGCCATCAGGGAGGTAAATAGCGACACCAAGATTTTAAGGTGGTGTCTACAGGAGGTTATCAAAGACTACCAATCCTGGCAAGGGATTAGCAGCAGTGGGGAATGGAATTTTAAAGTCAACATCAAAGTATTGCTTTCCACTCTGTTAAATCCCCACACAGTTAATGTTATAAATGACTTGCTGGCTGATGAGGAAAATAATTTTCCCATGGAATTGGACTTAGTTTGTCACCCCTTTTCCTGGAGTAAGAAAGAGATGGAAACTAAGGGGAGTTTCCTGAAAAATCTATCCCTAGAGGTATGTTTATGGGATATGGTATTTGGCGAGACTTTCCAGGCAATGTTAGATATTTTGAAGGTGAAGAGAATAAAAATTCCCCCCTCCCTGGTAGAAAGTATGCAGTTAGACCCCCATGCAAAAATAACAGTATCTGGTATCATAAATTTGGCAAATTCTCTGGGGTTAGAAGTAATAGCCGAAGGGGTAAACAATCCAAACCAGAGGGAAATACTCCTGAGTCTCGGTTGCGAAAAGATGCAGGGAGACTTGTTTTATACCCCCCTGTTATCCTGTGAAGTGGGTAGCTTCTGTAGACAAAACTTCGCTAAATTAATCTCCCCTTAGAATTACCATTCTTGGAAACCAAAAAGAGAATCATAACCCTCCCTTTGCCGCATCATGGCGTTTTTTTACTAAAGATGTAGGTTTAGCCTATAGTCTTATGGAAGTTAAACTGCCAGTTTTAAACCATAATCTTGGATTTTAGCTATCTTTTAAGCCTGAATACCATCATCAGTTGTGTCGCCGGGGGTGGTGGAGGAAGACAACAAGACTCCAGAGGGGTAAAAATAGTACAATTCTAACTGTCACATCTAATTTTCACAAGGAGACAACTTACCCTCTCTCAGTGAGTAGAAAAGACAGGTGAAACAGACATTTCCTAGCAGATATGAGTGGAAACAAGTTGGAGAAGATAATACACCCCCTAACAGACTTCGTGGGAGAGGAAGAGATTAACCACCCCGATGCTGATAAAGTCACCTACTACTACGAGGGGATTTGCCCAAAAACTGGAAAAACACTAAAACTCCCAAGGACGATTCTAGCAGAAAAAGTGGCCTTGAGTCTATGTAGACAGTTAGACGAAGCCAATCTGAAAGTAGCTAAAGGCAAGATGATAGGAGTTTTAATTGTCAGGGATAGGGAAGGAAATACAGGGGTTATTAAGGCATTTTCCGGTTTCTGGAATGGGGAAAGGGAAAAAACAGGATGGGTAAGCCAAATTCCCTCCTCCTCCTTGCTGCGTTTTGCCGAAAAGATGACATTAAAGGAGTTAAATGAGATAAAATGGCGGATTATCCAGTTAGAAAATTTACCAATCCGCCGCGATTACGACCAATTAAACCAACAATTTCAAAGAGAATGGGAGGAGTTAAAACAACTACACCGTCAGAAAAAAGAAGCAAGAGATAGACAAAGAGATGCATTAAAAAATTCTTCATTGCCCCCGGATATAATTAATCAAAAAATGCTTTTATTAGATGACGAAAGCAGAAAAGACGATTGGGAGAGGAGAAGATTTAAGCAAAAATGGAAGGAAAAACTGGAACCTCTAAAAACAGAAATAGATAAGGCAGATGCAGAGATAATAGAATTGAAGGGCAGAAGAAAGGAATTATCGAGAAAATTACAAAAACAAATGCAAATGGGCTATACTATCACCAACTTTGCCGGGGAAAGTCTGAGTGTAGGCAGGATACTGGGGAAGGAATTTATACCTACTGGCACAGGGGATTGTTGTGCACCAAAACTGCTTCACCATGCGGCTGTCAACCAATTGACTCCCATTGCCATGGCGGAAGTATGGTGGGGAGAAACATCCCCCAATGGGGAAAAAGTGGCAGGGAAATTCTACCCGGCTTGTAAGGAACGTTGTCAACCTCTGTTAGGATTTCTACTATCAGGATTGTCTAACCTCCCCCTTTTGCCAAAACAACATCCCCCTGAACATATGCCCATTATATACGAAGACGAGTATCTGCTGGTGGTAGACAAACCAAGCGGATTATCTTCTGTGCCAGGGAGAGGCATCGAGCATTATGATAGTGTAGTAGCCCGTCTTTCACAAATAGAAGAGTACAAAGAAATTACAGCCGTGCATCGGCTAGACAAAGACACCTCGGGGATACTGATACTGGCTAAAAAGAAGGAAATACTGGGTAGGTTGCAAAAACTATTTGCCAACAGGGAAGTGGAAAAGATATACGAGGCAATTTTAGATGGAGTCATTGACAGTAAGGAAGGTATAATTAGTTTACCACTGTGGGCAAATCCTGCTACCCGTCCAAGACAAGAAGTTAACTGGTTAAAAGGCAAACCCAGTATTACCAGTTATCGCCTTCTAGAAGCCACCTCGTCTGAAACACGTTTGCAGTTGATACCTCATACAGGTAGGACTCATCAATTAAGGATACATTGTGCTTTTGGTTTGGGGGTAGCTATAAAGGGGGATAGAATCTATGGAAAAAAAGAGGATGATTCTCCTAGATTATATCTTCATGCCAGGGAGATTAAATTCTTTCACCCGGCTACCGGCGACTGTCTCCACCTAAAAACCGTCACCCCTTTCTAGGGGGGAGAAGGATTGCATCAGGGGGGTTAATGGCATTATCATTTCTGAAGACTATCAACCCTTTCCAGTTAGCTGGTATTAGCCGTTAGATGGAAAAAAAATCCTGACAGGAGAGGTTTTCCTCTCATCCCCCCTTCTCCCTAAGACTACCACTTGACTTATATCCTAACAGAAGGGAAAAACCCCTCATCTATTCTTCCCCCAAGAATACCACTTTCTTCTAGCCGGTAGGTAGGGTTTATTATGCCGGAAAGGTAAAACTTTTTTGGCTACCGACAATTGTGTTTGCCTGGAGAATACCATTTTCCTCCTAAATCAGCTACCAGGGATTGTTAGACTGATAGATTGTAATGGCGGGGAGAGTAAAATCCCCTTTCCACTTACTTGCAGTCATCCCCCTGAAGATTAACGTCTGCTGGCGGGTATCTGTGGGGAGAGGGGAAGACTATCATGCCACAGGGAGAAAAAATTCCTAATGGCAATGCCGATAATTTTTTCCATATAACTAAAGAATGTCAATTTTCCCCGCCAGTCACTGCCCACTGTTATACTAAGAGACTGGGGGGTTTATTTTTTCTCCTGTTACTGGCAATTATTTCCCCTTTTGTAGGCTAGCATCGGGAGTAAGACAGAAGGATTGTCATGGCAGAAAGATAAAACTACTGGAAGGGTTGCTGTTTTGTCTTGCCTCTAGCCACTATTTTTACCGACAGTCTTCACCGACTCCCCGCCTTGGGGAGATTATATAGCTGGAAAGACTCAATATCAGTTTCTATTTCTGTGTTGTTACTGGCAATTATCTATATTACTTCTCTTCTTTCAGGTATCACTGGTGAGGGGGAAAGATTATTGTCATGGCGAAGGAGTAAAAGAATCTATCTGTTGACACTTTGCCTGTCAATTTTTCCCTGCCGTTAACTTTTTATTGTTGAGATGAGAGACTATACTGCTGGAAACACTCAATATCCCCACCCTGTCGCCGGCAATAGCTTTCCCTAAAGACTATCATACCCCCTTAGGTATTGGTAGTGAGGGGAAGGGATTATTATCATGGCAGAAGAGGAAAATCATCCATGCTGCCGACAATTGTTTCCCTCTCAATATTACCTTGTTTTCACCTCCAGTGGCTATAGCCGTCGGCGTGAAGATTATTAGTCCGTGTGGTTTAATAGGAGAAGAAAATGGAATTTACTGCAGGAGGCTTATGAGTAAAAAAATTCTATTACTAGCTGGGGATTTTGTAGAAGACTATGAAGTAATGGTGCCATTCCAGGCACTACAAATGTTAGGATACCAGGTGGATGCCGTTTGTCCTGGAAAAAAAGCGGGAGAGACAGTAAAAACCGCTGTGCATGACTTTGAAGAAGGAGATCAAACCTACAGTGAGAAATTAGGGCATTATTTCCAGTTAAACGCCGATTTTGACAAAATAAACCCCAATGATTACATAGGATTGGTAATTCCCGGGGGAAGGGCACCAGAATATCTCCGTCTCAATAGCAAGGTGGTAGAGATTGTAGAGCATTTTGTGAACAACAACAAGCCTATAGCTGCTATCTGTCATGGATTACAGTTATTAGCCGCCACCAATTCAGCCTTGAAAGGTAAAAAATGCACAGCCTATCCCGCCTGCAGTGTGGAAGTAAAACTGGCCGGTGGGGACTATGTCAGTGTACCATATGAAGAAGCAGTGGTAGATGGGAATCTAGTAACCGCACCAGCCTGGCCAGCCCATCCCCGTTGGTTAGCGGAATTTATTAAAATGTTAGGGGCTAAAGTGGAAATTTGAACCTCCTGTGGTGGCAGTTGGGGGTTGGAGGAAAGGGTAAGGCCACCACCACTTGTCTCTGCCGATAATATTAGGTATTTATACTCGATATTATCGCCGAAGGAGAAGGGTATCATCCCCTCCAGGTAGACTATGACTACCAGGGAAGGCCACCACCACTTGTCTTTGCCGATAATATTAGGTATTTATACTCGATATTATCGCCGAAGGAGAAGGGTATCATCCCCTCCAGGTAGACTATGACTACCAGGGAAGGCCACCACCACTTGTCTCTGCCGATAATATTAGGTATTTATACTCGAGGTTATCGCCGAAGGAGAAGCGGATCATCCCCTCCCAGTAGACTATGCCTACCAGGGAAGGCAACAGCTTGTCTTTGCCGATAATATTAGGTGTTTATACTCGAGGTTATCGCCGAAGGAGAAGGGTATCACCCCTTCCAGGCAGGCTACGACTTTTTACCGGGGAAGGCAACAATTACTTATCTTTGCTGATAATATTAGGTGTTTATACTCGATATTATCGCCGAGGGAGAATATTCCAGGCAAAAGAAGGCAATAGCCTGTCTTTCCCTTTGCCTTATCCCCTACCTCTCATCCCTTTTCTATCACCCTAGACAACATTAGCCACTGGCGTATCTTTTTGTCTCTGTCTGCCACCAGTTGCCAGAGTCACCTTTTTCTTTTCTGCCACAACCTTTTGTATCTATACTTTTATAGACTATAATCCCCTCTCCTGTAGCTTTTTTCCGTCTATACCTCCCTTAGACTATTGTCTTTTTCCCTCCACCCTCTTCTATTGACACCCTCGCCGTAGACTGTAATCCCCTTTTGCCGTCACCCCTTCTGTTTATCCTCTGCTGTATAAACTGTAATCCCCTTTTTTGCCGCCACCTCTTTCTGCTTATCCTCTGCCATAGACTATAATCCCCTTCCCATCACCTCTTTTTCTATTCCTGCCACCACCTTTTTCTCCCTTCTGTCTGTCACCTTGTAGGGGATAGTCTTGTATCTGCCATATACCTCTTTCCCTGTCTACATTCTGCCGGAAACTAGAATTTTTTTCTCCTTAGAGTGTTTTTGTCTGTCTTTTCCCCCATAATCCCCCTATTCCCTCACCTCATAAATCCCCTTCTTTTCTTGCAGATTACTCCCCTGGTGTCTCTGTCTGTCTTCTGCTGTAGGCCGCACTACCACCATAGACTTTCACATACTATTCTACTGCCGTTATTCCCTTTCGTTTATTTTTCCTCATCATCTAATTTCCGCATGTCTGTCACTAAAGACACCAATCCAATTTCTACCATCTTGTTGTTACAGAAAACGAAACCCCAACCTCTTCTCATCAATACAGACTAGGATTGTTTAAGGCTTTCTCTCTTGCCACTGTCTCTCACAGAGAAGATTAGTAGACTATAATCCTCCTCAGCCTCACCCCTGCATCCTTCTGTCTGCCAACACAAACTATAATCAACCCCCTATCCCACCGCCTCCTCCAGATTCTCTTTTGCGGATTACAATCCCTTTCCTTTTTGTTTGTCACCCTATGGAGAATAGCCATAGCCTTTTTTTTGCCA
>JAUQQP010000044.1:0-246185 GCA_030549855.1 Cyanobacteriota bacterium SRBZ.bins.94.201705 | reverse complement strand
TTCCCCTTGGAGTGTTTTTGTCTGTCTTCCCTCCCTTCTCCCACCTGATACTAGGCATGATGTTTCTGTCTGTCACCATCGACGAAAATACATCCTTCCCCCCGAATACCTTTCCGTCTAGCCAAAGATAAGACGACAATCCCCCCGCCGCTACATGTTTGAATTTATCTCATCCCCCAAGTCTAACACCATAGACTCTCACTTTCCCCTGTGTGTCACACCCCTAACCCTCCACTGTCACCATGGAAGACTATAATCCTCTCTGCCACCGCTTCCTCCTGTTTCCCACCGTAGAGTACAATTCTCCCATCATCACCTCTTTCGTATCCCTATCGGTACAGAAATCTAGTATATGCCACCTGCTTCTCCGTCTCTCTTTCCCTGTAGACTGTAGTCTCCTCTTGGGTATTTTCGTCTGCCACTGAAGACTATAACCTTTCCTGCGGCTACCTCTTTGCGCCCACCTCCCCTGCTTTACACTATAATCTGCTTTATCATCTCTTTTCCTGTTTCCATCACTGTGGACACCATAGTATCTCTTCCAAATACTCCCGTCTACCGCCACAGACTAGAATATGTCTTTACCCGGCTATATAACCTACCTTCCCCACTTCTTGCCGCCACAGGTTTGACTTGTATTTTTCCCTCTTTCTGTTACACTCCTATTTCACCTTCCACTACCACCATAGATTATCATCTCTTCTCCTGTCACTTTCGTATCCGTCTACCACTACAGACAGTCTCCCCCTAGTCTTCTCCTTCTTTCTGTGTGCATACCACTCACTGTAGACTAGACTATAATCCTCTCCCTGCTATACACTCCATTGTCTTCCCCCCTTCCTTTCCTCCTTCCCTCTCTTCCCCTCCTTCCTTCTGTTTCCCTGGTTGGGGTGATGGAAATATTCTCAAGTCTACCCCCTTTGATGAAGTCTAACGTCTATCTCCAACTGGGGAGGCTTACAACGGGTGTATTGCCTGCTGTGGGAGAAATTTTTTACATTCGTATCCATAGCAACAGCAGCATTATAAAAAATCCTTTCTGGAATAGTCTGACTCCTTTAATGGGGTTTAAAGGATTTAACAGTAAAATTCCTTTGCCGGATTACCTTTGCCTTTTTGTCCCAGTATAAATGCTGTAAAAGGGGAATGTTGAAACAGGATTACCTCGTTTTTTGTTACTGAAATATCATATTATAGATAAGAGTAAAATGAAGGTAACGATGGGATAATAAAGGTTGAAATTTATATAGAGAATGCTGGGATTCAATGAATGACAATTTAAACGAAGATAGAAGCCACGGCAGACTTTCACCGACATTAAAATGTAGAGGGGTAATTTGAGAAGACAAAACCAACAGATATTCCAAAGATTTGAATTCATAGATAAACTTTTTGAAGAATTAGAAAGGCGGTTTGGGGATGTCAACAAAAGCGGGGTAAATAGAAGATTTGAAAAAGCTTATAAACATGAAGAAATAAACAAACGCCGTGGGGAAGCAAACAGTGGGATAGAAACGACAACTATGGGGGAAATGTTTGGGGTTTTACTCGCCGGCTTGTTGGGAATAGTAGTCAAAATTGCCCTCCCCATGGTTGTCTTGTATTCTCCGTATTCCCCGTAGGGTACAATAAAGGGGTAAAACCAGCGACAGGACAGGCATATGAGCAGTATAGTTGTAGTAAGAAATCTCAAGAAAAGATACGGTCAAATAGAGGCACTCAAAGGTGTATCCTTTACTGTAAATAGAGGTGAAATATTCGGTATTCTAGGGCCTAATGGGGCAGGTAAGACAACAACGATAAGATGTATTACTACTCTAGCTAAGCCGGATGAAGGGGAGATATGGATAGACGGGATTTCAGCAATAAGTCAGCCAAGACTGGTAAGGGAGAAAATAGGGTATGTAGCGCAAGAAGTAGCATTAGATAAGATATTAACAGGGAGGGAATTGTTGAGTTTACAGGCAAGTTTATACCATCTACCCTCCGCCACTGCCAAAGAGAGAATAAATCAGTTAATACAGCTTTTAGAATTACAAGAGTATGCTGACCGTCAGACAGGCAGCTATTCTGGGGGGATGAAAAAACGTTTAGACTTGGCGGCAGGATTGCTACATAAACCCCAAATATTGATTCTAGACGAGCCAAGCGTAGGATTGGACATTGAGAGTAGGAAAATAATTTGGAATTTCCTGCTTTCGTTGCGTCAAGATGGCACTACTATCATACTAACCAGCCACTATCTAGAAGAAATTGACGCCTTGGCAGACCGCCTTGTTATAATTGACCAGGGGAAGGTGATAGCGGAAGGCAGTCCCTCCGAATTGAAAGAGAGAATAGGAGGGGAGCGTGTTACTGTAAGAATAAGAGAGTTTACACCCGTTGAAGAGGCAATTCGGGCAAAAGAAGGGTTATCTCAACTTCCCTTCGTCAAGGAGATTATTATAAACGCCCAGGGGGGGAATTCCCTGAATTTAATTGTGGCGCCAGAAAGTGATGTCCTTGCTACTATAGAGAAAACATTAACAGAGATGAATCTACCCCTTTTCAGTATAAGTCAGTCTCGTCCCAGTTTGGATGACGTATATCTGGCAGCCACAGGGAAAACACTATTAGAGGCGGATATAGAGGGGATGAATAAGAGGGATTGGCAGGCAGAAAAGAAACAAGCCATGAAAGCCGGCTAATCCTATTTCCCCAGGCTATGCTTTAACCAATCCACAATACTCATGCCACCCCATACAGTAGCGATGATAATAGAAGTAGAGACAATTCCCGCCAACAGACAGATTGTTAATCCCGCCAAGACAATAAAACCATCATCCTCTTGTAAGCCGAAGGCGGTTACAAAAATGCCCATTGCCGGCGCGGTGTTGGTGCCCGGGATTGGTATCATCATAGAAATGGCCATTAAGGCAATAGCCACTCCAATTATGACTCTCATCCCCCAGCCTGTACATATATAAATCAAACGGGGTTTAGTGACAGTCTCCAAACGACGCAGCCAAGGCAATGCCAATTCCACAAATTTACGGGCTGTGTCAGTTTTCATTCTACCTGAGAGCATTCTGTTAGGCAACCAGGGGATAGTTGCACCAGCCATGAATTGGATTGCCAGGAGGAAGATTAGGAGGCCAAAAGGGGTAGAATAACCTGGTGCAGGTAGTGGTAGGGCGGAGGGAAGAGATAAAATGACAAATAAAAAACCAAATAGTCTTTCCCCTGCTATTTCCAGTATTTCCCTTAAAGACACAGTCTCCCCCTTTTCCTGGGAGAAAAAATAATCTCTCAACTCTTCAGACAGTTTTCTCATAGTCGCTAATTCTGTCTCTAGGATTGTAGCATTTCCACTTTTACCCGACTGTTTTCATCCACCCATGCCAGATAACTAATACCCTCTTGTTTAGCGTATTGTCTAATTTCTTCAGGGGTGCGCATTTTCAACTCCAATTCCACTCTAACAATATGGGGTGCACGACGCAAGGTTTGGGCGTAGGCAAAAGCCTGTTTTGAAGCCTGAAAGGAGGTGGGGATAACAAGCCAATCACTAGGGGGTATAGTCTTTGGCAAATTGGGATTATCCCGGAGACAGTGATGCAAATCCTCAATGTTAAAACAAAAACCAATCCCCGGAGATGGTTTCTTCTGGGGGTGGTACAATGCTAACAGTTGATCATACCTTCCTCCCTGCCCCAGGACATAGGGTTTGTTGTCGATGACTTTTACCACTACGAAGACGATACCGGTATAGTAGTCGAAAGATTTTACCAAACTCAAATCTAAGACTATGGGGAAGGAATTGTCAGTGGTATGGTATAACAACTCCATCAACGACTCCAGATGGTTGACAGCCTTTGCTGCCGAATTGTCTAATTCCCACTTGGACAATCTACTTAAGACTTCAATTGGATTACCTCGCAATTCAAACAGCTGTAGTGCCTTTTGTTTCAAATGCTCTTCCAAGTCTAATCTTTCCAGGGTAACCCTATCCAGGGAAGCAAGACAACGACGGATTTGGAGACGGTGGGGGAGGGGGAAGATTGCCAAAAGGGAGTTAGTCAAACCGGCATCTCCCAGCAGTAATTGCCAGCCTGTAACCCCCAGGTATTCCAAACAATCCTTCAGGAGGAGGAGAATTTCAGCGTCAGCCAACAACCCGTCAACAAACAACAATTCTACCCCAGCCTGATAGAATTCTAACTGTTTGCCGTGATGGCCTATTGGAGGGTTGCGAAAGACATTTGCACGATAGCAGAGTCTTTGGATAGAATGGTCCTTAAGACGATTAACAGCCGCCCTAGCGATAGAAGCAGTTAATTCTGGGCGTAATCCCAGCCTGCCTTCGCCGGCATTTTCCAGCTGGATAATCATCTCCGGTTGAATTGCCCCACCTGCCAGGAGGGTATCAACCCATTCTATGGTAGAGGTTACTATGCGTTTATAACCCCAACGTTGAAATACCTCTTGAAGACGATCGTTTATCCAACTCTTTTGTGCCACTTCCAGGGGGAGTAAATCCCTCGCCCCTGCGGGTGCCTGATAAATCATAACAGGGCTTATAGTACATTATAACCTCGCTGGGTTAATCCTACCACAAAGGGATACCAAAAATTTTGGGAGGCTCTTTTTTCTTCTTATCTTTATCCTCCTTCTTATCCTTTTTAGCCTCTGTCTTCTTGCCATCAGTCTTGGCGGCGGCAGTCTTATCTTTCTCCTTCAGTTTCTGTTGGGCTTCTTTTACGGTAGGATTATTAGCATCCAGGGAAACTGCCTTGTTGATATGGATACGGGCGTAGGGGAGGTTGCCTTGTTGGAGATATACGCTTCCCAGAAGGGCATGGACTATGGCATTATTAGGCTCAAGTTTAACAGCCTCCCGCAAGTCGAACATAGCCGCTTCTAGGTTATTCTCTTGAATGTATTTCTGGGCACTAGCAATCAACTTATCTATACGGGATACAGGAGTTTTTTCTTGTTTTTCCGTTGCCGCCGCCGCCACTGTGCCACCGGTTGTGGTAGAATTGGAGACAGCTACAGTGGGGGTAGTGCCCATAATTTTCCCCAACTCTTCCCGTTTTTGCCGCAGCAGGTATACTAGATTCAATTCGCTGAGGATGGCAATTTTCAGGTGTAGTTTGCTTAAATCCTGGTACTGATCTTGGGCAATTTTCTCTACGGCCTCCTTATAGATTTTATCCAGATTAGTAGTCTCTTTGAGCAATTTTTTTGCCAACTCGCTACTTAAAGTGATACGATCTAGTTCAGGGGCCAGTCTATAGGCCAACTCCGAGAATATCAACTGACACTCTTTCCGCAATTTATCCTTGTATAGATTCTCATAGGCGGGGTTTACCAGTTTGGAGAGGATGCTGCTAGCCAATGCCTTTTCTTCCTTACTCTTAGACTGGTTGGTATCTGGGTGGAGTTGATATGCCAGTTTAAGGTAGCGGAGACGGATGTCTTTAGGGGTGGCGGAGATGGGCACCCCCAAGATGGCATAATAGTCTTTAACGTCATATTGGAATAGGCCACCTTTTAAATCGGAGATGAGCATGTTCATGGCATAATACCTACTATAGGACTTTGGGGCTTATAATTATTGATAACACATGGGAGGGGGGCATTTGTGATAGGATTATTTAAAGACAAAGGCGGGATATCTAGGGGTGTTTTGTAAAGCCTGGATTAATTCTGCATGAATATAACCATTAGTAGCCACGATTCTACCACTAAAAAGGTCAAAAGAGGAGCCATCGTAGGCGGAGACTTTGCCGCCAGCTTCTTGTAGTATAACAACACCAGCGCACAAATCCCATGGACTTAACCCCCTTTCCCAATAGCCATCCAGTCTACCGGTAGCCACATCGCATAAATCCAGGGAGGCACTACCACTTCTTCTAACCCCCTGGGTAAGATGGGTGAGATAGCAGAATTCGGCATAATTGTTATCCTCAGTTTCCCTTCTGTCATAGGCAAAGCCGGTTACCAGGAGACTTGTGGCTAAAGTGTTAGTTTCCGAGACTTGTATAGGTTTATTGTTTAAAGTGGCACCCAAGCCTTCAGCGGCACACCACAACTCCCCCCTAATGGGATTATACACCACTCCTACCTTAGGTTGTCCTTCTATTAGCAAACCCACAGACACTGCTACTTGGGGGTAACCATGGGCATAATTAGTGGTACCATCTAAAGGATCAATCAACCAAAGATACTGACTTTCCCTCCCCTGACTGCCAGATTCTTCTGCCAAGATGCCATGGTTGTCACAGTGACGCCTTATGACGTCTATTATTCTTGCCTCCGCTTCTTGATCTACAACTGTAATCAAATCTCCACTTCTTTCTTTTTCCTGTATCTCCACATGTTTTCCCCAGTACTGCAGAAGGGCTGTACCGCCAGCATAGGCAGCCATGAAGGCAATATCCAGTAGTTTTTCTATTTCCATAGTATCCTTTTTCCTTCCCTACCTCAGCATTAAGCTACACCATTGCCCAGTTTTTAGCAACCCCTTGTGATGGGAGTAGGTTGAGGTTCTCACATTGGCTTAGAATGTATACTAGGATTCCATCGGCTTTGCAGTTAGCCTTTTTCCTCTTGGAGATTAACTGAGTAGACTTATTGCCATAGAATTTATGTTTTTATTATACTCCCACCATCGTTGTCCTGACTGTCTATCTGTAGATATAACCCTTTACCCTGGCTGTGAATCTGACGAAAATAAATTGGAGGTTTTTGTTACTTGGAAAACCGGGGAAGCAAGACAGCAAATTTTAGAAGGCACAGGCAAATTTAGACTAAGAAACTGCCAGCTATTAATTGAGGGTAATAGTCTTAAATTTTATCCGGCAGAAACAGTACAAACGGTGCCTAGTCAGAAAGGGGCATATTGTCTATTGCCTCTGGAAAATAACCCTCAATTTGAAGGGAGAGTTGGCTTTCTGGAGATTCTGGGAAAACCCTGGGATTTTACAGCCAAAGTTGTCACGGAAAAATCCGAGATATACTTCACAGAAATTGACGGATTTTGGAAGCATGATATCTCTCCAAATAAGCATGCAATACTAGAAAGGAGGATGGCGTTGTTTCTGTTTGAAACCCAGTTTAAGCCTTATGTTTGTCATTTCGTATTTGCCAGCGAAGAAAGAGAGTATAAAAAGCAAGTATTCGAGGTAAGTGAGAGGGAATTGGAAAAGCAAGAAGCAGAATTAAGAAACATCATTCGTGGGGTAATCAATAGGGCAGATGATGACTTTAAAAATTTGGCAGAAGTAGCAAAACTAAACCCTATGAGAGACTTTCGCGGCGGGAATTTAATAGGAGTGAATCTAAGTGGTTTAAACTTAAGTGGAGGAGACTTTCAGTATGCAAATTTGCGAGGCGCCGATTTAACTGATGCAGATTTATCCGAGGCAAATTTACAATATGCTAAACTAAATGGGGCAGACTTGAGTGGGGCCTATTTAGAAGGCGCTAATTTAAGCCATGCTAATCTTACTAATGCCAGTCTGGCTTTGACTAACCTGATTGGGGCAAATTTGAGAAATGCTAATCTTACTAATACTAATCTCCAGAATACCACTTTAGCCCAGGCAATAGTAGAAGGGGCAATATTTTCTAACAACCCGGGATTAACACCAGAAAGAAAGGAAGAATTAATAGCCAGAGGTGCGATTTTTGTTTGAGGGAATATAATAAAAGAGAACAATCATAAAGAGGATATGGGGAGATGTTAAATTTTCTAACAACCCTGGTGATAACTGCCCTTTCAATGATGATTACCTCCTATATAATACCGGGGATTACTATTAACAATTTCCAGGCGGCTTTGCTGGCGGCATTTATATTTGGGATTGTGAATGCCATTGTTAAACCCATACTAGTATTTTTCACCTTGCCAGTAACGATACTCAGTCTAGGATTATTCCTATTTGTAATCAATGCTATTTGTTTCTCTCTAGTAGCCTACTTCACGCCAGGGTTAAGAATAAATAGCTTTTGGGATGCCCTATTCGGCTCAATTTTACTATCTTTTATCTCTAGCCTGTTGAACAATTGGCTAAAATGAAAAATGGGAAAGATAACAAGGAAGACGCCCACTGGTAGGGTTGCCAGTGGGGGGTTTTGTCTTCGGCTTCCCAGGCGTTACCTCATTTTACAATCACAGACACACCACTAGGGGCAGGGGATGCCAAACCGGAAGGGATAAAACTCCTGGCAGAGACTACCACCAAAGCCAATAAAGCCAGCAGAAGAGTAAACCAAGGTATGACGTGTTGGCGGATGAAATTCATAGACAGTACTGGGATTTTTGTGAACTCATGACCTATTGTAAAAGAGTGGGACTAGACTAGGAAGGGATTGACATTTTTCCAGAAGAGACTATAATGAGAAATGGTGGGTTTCTCTGACCATTTGACGGTAATGGCCAACAGAAAGTTCTAGCGACGGGCAAACTCGGGTACAGTCAATCCTTTGGACTCAAGCCATTGGCGATTGTACAAACGGGACTGATAACGGGCACCTCCGTCGCACAGTACTGTTACAATAGTGTGACCAGGGCCCAACTGTTTAGCAAGGGCAACAGCCGCACCCACATTGATGCCCACTGACCCACCCATGAACAGACCATCTTTGTACAACAACTGGTATAATACCCTTATGGCCTCCTGGTCGTCAATGCGAATGGCATCGTCAATAGGCACCCCCTGTAGATTGGCAGTAACACGGCTATTGCCAATGCCCTCTGTAATGGAACTACCTTCTACTTTGACCTCTCCCGTCTTAACATAATTATACAGGCCACTGCCCATGGGGTCAGCTAGGACGCACTTAATGTTGGGGTTTTTCTCCTTCAAAAAGAGGGTAACGCCAGCAAAAGTGCCACCTGTACCGGTTGCCGCTACCCAAGCGTCGATTTTACCATCAGTTTGCGCCCAGATTTCAGGGCCTGTAGTTTCGTAGTGTGCTTGTCGGTTGGCTAGATTATCGAATTGGTTAGCCCAGATGGCATTTTCCATTTCCGCCGCTATCCTCCCAGATAATTTTACATAATTGTTAGGATCCCGATAAGGCACTGCTGGGACTGTCCTAACCTCGGCGCCTAAAGTGCGCAACAAGTCTATTTTTTCCTGGGATTGGGTTTCTGGTATTATTATCAAGCACTTGTATCCTTTCGCATTACAAATATGTGCCAGACCTATGCCTGTATTACCTGCGGTACCTTCCACTACAGTGCCACCGGGTTTAAGGAGTCCTTTCTTCTCCGCATCTTGAATTATATACAATGCCGCCCTATCTTTTACCGAACCTCCCGGATTAAGAAATTCAGCCTTCCCCAGAATCTCACACCCTGTCTCCTCACTAAAGCTGTTGATGCGAATTAGGGGAGTGTTGCCTATGGTACCTGGAAAACCATTTTTTATGTCCATTAGCCCAAGTAGTTCCTCGTTTCTGCTAGCTATCCAGGTTACCCATTGTACAACAGGGACTATGCCCTGGTGAAGGCCTTTGCTATTGCCTGTTTTTGTTCTTTGTCATACTCCCAGCGTTCCAAAAATGCTACATATTTCCCCTCTCCCTCCCTTATAGACTTAAGCATCTCCTGTACATTTTCTGTAACTTCCGGTAACTGCAGACTCTCAATTAGATTCAAACACCTCTGTGTTACCCTTTTAGACTTTTCTGCCATTGCCGAATCATTGTTACGCACATGGGTAATAGCCATTGCTGCAGACATAGCCAAATTCTTCACTAGTAATTCACTTACTATTTTGGGGGAGGATTTGAGGGCATTAATAATGGGGGTAGATACTTCTTCCACCGCCGGGTTATCTGCAGTCAGATACACCACGAAGAATCCCCTCGCCCCATTTTCTGTTGATACTAATTTCCTTACTTCTTCTTCTTTCTCCCTATCTGAAATTACTGTCATTTTTTCAACAAACTTTTGGGCCTCCTCTAGCGCCTCTTCAAAAGTCATATCCTGCTTTTTTTCTTCCTCTAACATATCCTTCTTTTAATAAAATATCCAGGGCTATTATAACACAATCATCCGATATATTCAATACTATATCTATTAGGTTGGAGGTGTTATTAGCGGCTAACTTTGTGGAGGTGGTAAGCAATTTGCCCCACGGCCAAACCTCCGTCATTAGTGGGTATTTTTTGTGCAAAGAATACATTAAGGTTGTGGTTTCTCAGTAGGTTGAGACTCTGGTTTAACAAGAAGCGATTTTGAAAACAGCCTCCGGATATAACCACATTTTTTACTTGAGTTTTCTGGGCTATTTCTAAGATTATTCTGGCCAGGGTTAGATGGAATTTGGCGGAAATCTCTTGTGGCGGCTTTCCTTGGATATAGTCGGAGATAATTTGTGTCAGCATCTCCTGCCAATAAATATAACCGAAGTGGTTTTGGGATGGCTGCCAAGAAAGCGAATAGGCCTCCCTCGGCGAGTAATTGTCGATGGCAAACTCTAAATTCATTGCAGCTTGACCTTCAAATGTTACCTTATCAGTCAGCCCCAGCAAAGCGGAAATACCATCAAACAGACGACCTACACTAGAAGTTAATGGGCAGTTAATCCCTCTCTCTAAAATTTTCGCCAATAGGCTAATTTCCTTTTCAGAAAATGCCTGTTTTATGCTATTTATTCTTGTTATAATATCTCTGGAATTTTCTAGGAGTGAAACCAAAGAGAAGGAAATACGTATGGGATCAAAAATTGCTGTTTCACCCCCCGGTAGAGGGAAAGGGTAAAAGGATGCAATCCGTTGGATGCCAGAAGAAGAAATCAGGAAAAATTCTCCTCCCCATATGGTATTATCTAAACCGTAGCCTGTGCCATCCCACGCAACACCTAGGATAGGTAAAGGAGGATTATGTTCAGCAATAACACTAAAAATATGGGCAATATGGTGTTGAATTCTGACTACATTCGGTTTTCCATTTACTCTCCTGTTGGCCAATTCTTCTGCGTAGTAACTGGAATAATAATCTGGATGTAAATCGCAAGTGATAGTGTCGGGGTGGAAATTGTAAATCCCTGTCAGTTTTTCAATGGTTTTTTGGAATAAATTTCTGTTGTCTTGACTGTCTAAATCTCCTAGGTATTGACTGACAACAATTTTATCTTCTAGGGCGAGGGCGATAGAGTTTTTGAGATGTCCTCCAAGTGCTAGAATAGAATGGGGGCTTTTCTGTCCCAATTGAGAAATACAAGAGGGAAGGGGAAGAGAAAGAGGAGTGTAACCCCTAGCCAGTCGTAGAATCATAATTTCATTGTCTACCACTGCCACAACAGAGTCATCCACTGGGGTAAAAATAGGGCGATTGTGGATTAGAAAATAATCGGCAATCCCCTTGAGTTTGATTAAGGCGTCTTTTTCGTCAACGCAAATAGTCTCACTGTGACGATTGCCACTGGTAGCAACAATGGGAGAGTTTAATTCATGAAGTAGAAGATGATGAAGAGGAGTATAAGGCAACATCACCCCAAGATAGGGATTGTTGGGAGAAACCTCTTCACAGACTCTTTGGTAGCGATAAGGTTTTTTCCTCTGCAACAACACAATGGGAGAGGCAGGGGAGAGAAGTATATTTTTTTCCGTTTCCAAAAGGTAACAATCCTCCCTTATAGTGTTAATGTCAGGATACATTACAGCGAAAGGCTTGTGGGGGCGATTCTTGGCTTTCCTCAGTCGGGTTACACTAGCAGAATTGGCAGCATCTACCACTAGATGAAATCCTCCCAAACCCTTGATGGCGACAATATATCCCCTCCTGATAAGTGATACAGTAGTCTGTAATGCCTCCTCCCTGGTGGCGATTATATTTCCATTACCATCCCATAATTGTAGATGGGGCCCACATTTAGGACAAGCATTCGGTTGGGCGTGAAAACGACGGTCAGACGGGGTATCATATTCTTGCCTACATTCCTCACACATGAGAAAATGACTCATGGTGGTATTTGGCCGGTCATAGGGTAGGGTTTTTATGATAGAATAGCGAGGGCCACAGTTAGTACAATTTATAAATGGATAACGATAACGACGATTGTTTTTGTCGAATAACTCCCGCAGGCAGTCTTCACAGATAGCTAAGTCTGGGATTATATAGCCGTTGCTGTTAGTGTTTTCTTGATTAGAGGGTTTGATTTCAAACTCTTGATAACCTAAAAATGGTAGAATGGTGGTAGATATGTGGCCAATGACGGCATGGGGTGGTTTTTCTTTTCTTATCCTGTGGAGAAATTCAGAAAGAGTCTCCGGAAAACATTCTACCTCTATCTCCACCACCGCACCAGTGTTTCTAACCCACCCATTGAGGGATAACTCTTTAGCCAGTCTGTAAACAAAAGGACGAAATCCCACCCCCTGGACTAGTCCTGTTATTTTGATTCTATATCTGTTAATACTCATGAGTCAACGTGGGAAGGGGGAAACACAATCTACATATCTTATTTATTTTTATCCTATTGCCCAACTTCAATTCTGTAACTGGTATTAGAGGCATAGGGAATAAATCCCGTCAGAGGTAGATATAACTTCAACCAGCCTCCATCCGTCTGTATCCCCCTTTGTATTTATATACTATAGAAAGACAACCAGAAACCAACAACTAGGGAGGTGATAGAGGGGTTGGGGATAAACCTATATCAAGTCAAATAACAGTCGTATTGACTATGAAAAGGCAATGGATGGCATAATACTGGCAAAAACACTCCTTATAATGGCTTTTGGAGAAAAACTAAACAAAAACAGGCAGATAATTCTAGTCTTCTGGATTACCACAACTAGCTAGGATGACGAAAGAAAGTCGGATTGACTGGGAATAAAAAACGATAAACACTATCAGAGAAATAGCAAATAGACAACACCTTGTATTAGTCTTATCAGTGACGGCAACTAACTGGAATTGTAAAACAACGTAGGAAAGGATTGGAAAAGTGGCAGTATCCCCCAGGGAGACTACAAGCCTACGGCATCAAACAGGAGAATTTCCTTGTTAGTTAATAGAGAGAGGAGGCAATAATGACATGTAGCAAATACATAAAAGGCATTCTTTTAGCGGTGGTGTGAGAGGAGATTTTCTTAGAAAACAAGGAAAGCATTTCACCTCAATGAGGGAGTAGGGAAGGCAAAACAGTCAAGAGGAGAGGATGTCAACAGGAAACCACAACCAATTTTAGGCATCAGACAACAGTCAAACAAAAAGAAAGGAATTCCACTACTGACATATACTTCCATAAAACAACAATGAATGGGAGACAGTTGTCAGACGACAATAGAAAAATGCTAGTAGCATGGAATGCCAATTTCAGAGAATGACATAGGGATTCCATAGAAATGAGGGGATAAATAATAATGTCAGCCGAAAAAAACTTTACTCCCATGGAAAACACTAATAGACGAAAAGAAATAGTCTCATCAGTGAAAACAAGAAAGTCACAGGGAGTAGGAAGACACTGGCAAGATAAGTATTTATACTCGGTGTTATTGCCGGAGGGAGGAAATTATTCCAGGGGGGAAGGCAACAACTTGTCTTTGCCGATAATGGGAGGCATTTATACTGGAAATTATCGCCGAAGGGGAAGGGAATTATCCCTCCCAGGCAGGCTATGACTTCTTGGCAGGGGAGGCAACTACAACTGTCTTTGCCAATAATAGGAGGTATTTATACTCGATGTTATCGCCAAAGGAGAAGGGAATCATTCCTCCCAGGCAGGCTATGACTTTTTACCAGGGGAGGCAACAGCTTGTCTTTGCCGACAATATTAAGTATTTATACTCGATATTATCGCCGGAGGAATAATTATCTCTCCCAGGCAGACAAGCTATAACTTTCTACTAGGGAAGACAACAAAAACTTGTCTTTGGCGATAATAGGAGGTATTTATACTCGATATTGTAGGAAGCGTGGGAATTCCACCTAGCAGTCAAACCCCGGGAATTTGGCGGAAACATAGAGGTTTTACTCATTTTATCCTCAGAGAAAACAGTGTTAGACAACTGGGAAGGGATTCTATTTGTTGAAGATAGCAATTTGTTGAAGACAGCAACAAACCAGCTGCCATTAGAGAAACACAAAGGGAAGTCTGAAAACAGGTGGAGTCGTCTTGTTGACAGAAGCGGTGTTGGTAATACTGGGAGACTAGTTTTAAATGAGAGTAGGTATTATACTTTTTGTCTGCCAGTTGGCAACAGGAAAGAAAACTGCCGTAAAGGGAAAGATTCCAACCATTGAAAGGATTAACAAATCAATAGCCGAGAATAGATATACTGGGAGTGTACAAGAAGGAATCCTGCAAATACGTATATACTGGAGGATTTTGGGGGAGGAAGACAACAAAAGGAGGATTCTATTCCTACAACAGAGGGGGGGATTTGGCTACAAGACTCTAAAAGGCGGGGATATACCATTGGATGACAACCAATAATTAGGATGTCAGACAACAAGGAGGATACTGAAGACTTTGTTATTTGTTGCAAGCAGTGACAGGAAAACGGCATGAAACAACAACATGGCAAAAAGACTAATTTTGTTTTGCCAACAACGGTAAACTAAGATTAGACAACAGCCATCAGTAGCAGTCTTATGCGGGATGGGAGTTTATCTCCATTGAAAAACAAACAGAAAATTCCACTGGTTGGCAGTAGTAGTAGGATAGAATAGCATGAAATAATAGAGGGATTTTGTTTGCCATCAACAGTGTGGAAGGCAGCTGGCGTAGGAGGATAACAACAGGAGAAGGATTCCAGTGGGGGGTAAGGTTTTAGCCGGCAACCCTAATCCCCACGATAACAAACCCATATCTCACAGGGGAGGCATTGGCGGCGACAGAATCACATGGGAGAGGGAAAGAGGTATTCGATTTTGGCAACACTCAGATACCTAGGCAAACAACAGTAAGAATTCCATTGGTTAGCTATATGCGGAAAATAGTGGCAGAAAACAACAAGAAAATGCTGTGGGTTGAGGATGTTCAGAATAGTAGAATCAATAAGAGAGAATTCCACTGGCAGGTGGGGAGGAAAAACTTATACCCCAAAGTGAGACAATGGCATTTAGGTGTATTCCCTAGTAGGCAGGTAGTGATTTTAGACAAAAACGGCAATACACTGTCACCAGGATAATAAACACAAAGAAGAATCCACTTATTGGTATTATTGGTACTGTTTTGAAACAAGCACAAAACAAGAATGGGGATATTCTGTCATCTCGACAGGCGATAGGAAAAGTCTATTGTCTGTTTACAAGACTACTGGGATTGAGTGGGAGGTGGAGGGGGAAGGAGGGAAGAGGAAAAACCACCCCCCCTCTCTTATCATCTACCATGGTGGGTTGTATGGTATGGTTGGCAGGGTTTACTTTGGCTGTCTTGACTTGCCACCTTGGCGACAGCAATGGAGTAGTAGCGTGGGGGTGTTAGGGGGGAAAACAGTAAAAATGGGATTAAAAGCTGGGAGTTACCCTGGCAGTAAAACCAGTGGCTTTGAATTGTTTTAGTCTAAGAGGGGTAGGCTGATTTGATGGTACACTAATACGTATCTCAAAGTCACTAACTCCAGGTGGCACTTCTGGTATTGACCCCAGTCTACCACGATTTTGTAAAATGGGCTCATTGTTGGCATCATAAACCCTCCCAAAAACATCAGCGTCATAGAGGGTTTTGCCAGAATTGTTGTGAGCCTTGCCAGTGATAAGATAACAAGTAGCAGGCATAGTATTCCCCCCACTGGTAACACTTCCCTCCCCCACTCCCGGCGGGCATTCTTTGTAAGATACGTCTGTAATCTTTATAGGTACAGCGGCTATGGCAGGCAGGTTGAAAACTATACTATTTAGGAGGAAGAAAAGAGAAAGGAGAAGAAAAAAACGAAAAAGTGGCACAAGGAAAGGTTTTGACATATTGATGCCCTTTAAGAATACCACTAGTGAGGAATCATTGCCAGAGGAGGAAATTCTGGGGAAACTGCCATCATTGATATTGACTTCTATCTATCAGTGATGGCTAGGGATACAAGTTGATTGTGATTATTTTTTCCCCAGTTGGGATGCCATATTTTTAAAAGGTGCTAAACTAGGACCAGGACGACGACGAGACAATGGGATACTGTTGCTAATATACTTGCCGGCAAAGAGAGATTCCTCCTTGTCTTTGTCAGTGGGGGTGGAGTAATTCTTAATAGCCTTTACCCACTCTGGTGGCTCATAGCTTACTTCTATATTAGCCGGGACTGGAGCAACGGGGGTAGTGGCAACAGTTGTAGACTCTGCCGGTTTGTCTCCTGCCGCTGTGGTGGTGGTTTTCTCCTTCTCGTCAGCGGCGACGGTGGCAAGAGTTGTCTCCTTTTCTGGTTTCTTAAATTCCAGGAAGTATTCTTCCTTTTTTTTGCCGAAGCCAAACAGTTTATTTAACACTTTTTTTTCTCCCCTATCTTTAACTATTTATTCACAAATCCTCCGGAAAAAATTATGACTACACAGATTCGAAGGCTTGAATCTCCTCTGTGTTGACAGCCAGAGACGTACTTTCCCTCCTGTTGTGTACGTCTCTAACCATAATCGAATATATCAGATCTTTGCCTCTTTCTCCCATAGGGATATATCCTGTTGCCATTTCTTTACAATACTTTACCAAAGGCAACTGTTTCCAGGTAGGAGACTATCTGCTGGTGAATTTCCTGTTGACTCTTGGCGGCATCTACTCGCAGGTGGGGATAGGGGTAGCCACTGAGTATTTTTTCAAAGTTGTCTTTTACCAATAGCAGTTTTTCTCTATTCTCATACACCTCTTTCTTGTGACGGTTTTCTATCCTCGCCAAGGCTACATCCACGGGTATATCCAAGTAGAAGAGAAAATCCGGTGGCGGGAAATTTTTGTTTAAAAGAGACACAAACTCGTATTGTTGGGGGTTTTTGGTGTTGTAGGCGAGGGAGGAGAAATAATAGCGAGTAGCAATCACATGAATATTATCCTCTACCATTTTTTTGACACCATCTATGCTATTGTATAGGTGATAGTGTCTGTCAGCAGAGAAGAGGTAGGCCATTTGCTGTTCAAACAACTCCTCACTGGCAAAGGCAGGTGGAGTTGACAGGAATTCCCTGATAAGTTTTCCTATTCTACTGTGGGTTGGCTCCGGGCTTATCACTGATTTTTGCTGACAGCGGCTGAAATATTCTTGTAACAACAGGGCTTGAGTTGAACTCCCCGCACCATCTATCCCCTCAAACACTATAAAATAGCCCCGTTTTTTTTTATTACTAATCATAGCCAAGTGCGTTTCCACAAGAAAAAATTATGACAGATATCCATTATAATTTTCTGGCGCTTTTTTTCATAGGGCAGCCACATCTGCCTCAATTTTTCCACTATCCTGTAGCAGCGGCTATCACTGAAGTTAACCGCGAATATAGCTGAAATCTTTTCTTTTCTCACCTTCATCACGGTTACGGCATTCACTATTTCCTCCAATCCCTCTCCCAGGGAATGGAAGCCTAATACGTCGCCATCATCGCTGATGATAAATTTTACGAATACCTTTGGATTATTCAGAGAAAACTTTATGGTTTTTAGTTTGTTTCCTGAAAACATTATTGCCTCGTTTTCTGAGTAACCAATCCTTGTAATTTTGGGGGAGGTGTTTAGGGAATATACTAGGTTATTATAGTTAATGCTCTGCCAAGGAAAAAATAGACTGTTGTTGACTGCAACTCTGGCTTCCTGATAGGATAAATTTTCCAAATCATAACCTCCAAGTATCTCACCACAGGCAAAAACCTTAGGATTATGAGTTTGCAGCTTTTCATTGGCTAAAATACGACTACTATCCCAGCGAATTCCAAGGTTTTCGTATAAATTAGCAACGGGAGATTTTTTTTGTTTTACCCGAGTAATAACCATTTTATCCTGGTTTACAGGCAAATGGGACTCTATATTTGAATCCAGCTTTATGTTAACTCCCCGAGATTCCAGGTGTAACTGATACTGCCAAGATATGTCTTCGTCTTCACTAGGGAGTAGACGTTTATTTTGGGTTATTAAATTGATTTCAATGCCTAGAGTTGACAGAATTGTTGCCAAAATAACAGCTTCTAAATCGTCACCAATTATTGTTAACTCGCCTGGGGCATCATTTACCAGTCTATTGAATTCTGTTACAAAGCTGCCCCTGAGGTGATTATATTGGGAATACGGGGGGGTGTAAGGGGGGTATAATGCCAGAATAATGCCGGGAGATTTAACTAGAATATCGCCAACAGACAACAATATTTGCTTGTCATCCAGGAGGCGAAAATCTCCCTCATATATGTCCACCCCGGCTGAATGTAATTCCCTCAGTCTTTCCTGAAATATAAGCTGCTTAAAGCCACAAAAATCTTCCCAGGCAAGATAGGAATAATTCTGCCAGTACTCGTTTAACATTCTGACAGCAATTAAGGGATTATTATAACGGTTTTTGTCCAGAAAAAGTGCTACCTTGGCGCCAAAATTCAAGGCATACTCAACGGCAAAAATTCCTGCCTTGGTGTCGCCAACCACAACCAAATCGTAGTCAACTCTCATCCCCTCACCTTAGCCACTTCCCACTTTTAGGAATAATTGCTCAAATTTCACCTTTAGGTTTAAAATACTTTAAGATTTAGTAAAGATTAGTAAAGAAATTTTAAGCAATCTTGAGAAACCACAGTATCTTGCCTCAAGTAACCACATCAACAGCCACTAGGCAGCCACTGGCATGGTGGTGGCGGAAAAGTCTTAAGTTAAAAATGGTGTTAGCCGGAGGGTTTTTAGTGTCTATTCCCGTATTTTTCCAGGCGCCTTTGGTTAGAATGTTACCCTGGGTTAGTCTGTCACTTACCTGCTTTTGGGGGATTGTCAGTTTCAGGTGGCGTAAGAGTTATCCCCTGTGGGGTGACTTACTATGGGGTTTTAGTTTAACCTGGTTTTGTGGTTCAATTTATTGGGGGTGGTTTCGCCATAATCCTGCCATTCATCTCCCCTTGGAAGCCATTGCCTTCCCCATTGCCATTTGGGGAATTTGTCGCCGCTGGAGTCTAATGGGTAACTATTTCTATCTTGGCTCATTGTTGGGCACTGCCGTTACTGATTTATACTTCTATATCACCGGTTTGATTCCCTACTGGCGTTTAGTCATGATGACGGACTCTAACCTCACAGGACCTATTCTACACGATTGTCTGGCCCGACTGCAAACCCCATGGGGCATCAGTTGGGCAATAGTTTTAGCCAATTTTCTTTTAGCCGTTAGTCTTTGGGGGGTGGCAAGACGAGAAAACCACTATCTCGTATTTTCCGGTGCTACTATCGGTACTATTATCACTGATGTCCTTTTTCTCCTTAGCGTGTATGTCAATTTTACATAACAATTTTCCGGAATCAGGATGAAAAATTACCCGATATTTGTTCAAATTTGTAATAGTTCAAAGAAAACCCTGTTGCCGGGACAAAAAAATCTGGATATATTCCGTGAATTCCTCATTTAAACACGGTTTTTTAATGTTTCAAACCGAAAAAATTTTAACAAAAAATTAATACAAAAATGGCGAAACTTGGGGGAAAACCCTGAAGACAATACCACTGTTATTTAACAGACTGAAAAGAAGGGATTATAGGGAGAGATCCTATGGCAATGCAATTTTGTTTCAAGTGCAAGAATACGGGAATTATACTAGAAAAAAGACCATCAGAATATCCTGGCTCCTATGACTATTATCCCGTACCATGTCCCTATTGTGAGAGGGGAAAAATAATAGCAAGGGAAAGGGAAAAAAAAGGCAAGAATGACAACAATAACCCCCTTATCTCCCCTACAGACTCCCAATTGTCATCCCACCTGCTCAGATACTTAAAATGAGGGGTAAATAAATATACTAACAGGAATCCACCACCAGATAGCCTATTGGGGCAACCCCTCCCTAAAGAGGCGAATAATGGTGGATTCGTCTTTCATGCCACCCCCAAAAATTATGTCTAAAGCCTTCTGAAGGCTGTCAGCCATGACTATCTGGTTGTCATAAACCACAATTACCCTTGCCAGAGTAGGTACACTATTTCTGTCAGCTTCCAGATATACGGGCTCCACGTACAAAAGGGACTGTTCTATGGGTATAATGAGGAGATGACCCTGTATGGCCTTTGCTCCTTGACGATTCCATAGGGATATTTGTCCAGATATGACTGGATCCTGATTGATTAAAGCCTCTATCTGATTAGGGCCATAAACCAGTCTTTCTTTAGGAAACTGGTATAATAACAGTTTACCATAGTTGTCGCCGTCAGAACGAGCCGCCAACCAGGCAATGAGATTGGCGCGGGAAATGGGAGTATAGGGATGTAGGAGGATAAATTCTTCCTCTTTTCCTATGGGCAGTTTCATGATAAGATAGTAGGGCTCTATGGCTAATGGCTCATTGGCGTAACTTTCTTCTGGGATTTGCCACTGGTCCTCTCTGTTGTAAAATACCTGAGGGTCAGTTACATGATAGGTGAGTAGTCTTTCTGATTGGGTGTTGAAGTAGTCGGTGGGGTAACGGAGATGCCGTCTGAGACTGTCAGGCATTGTGGCAAGGGGTTTAAATAATTCGGGGAAGATTTTTTGCCACACCTTGATAATGGGATCCTCTTCATCGCTAATATAGAAGCTAGTTTCCCCATTCTCGGCGTTGATTACCACCTTCACGGAATTGCGAATATAATTAAACTTGTTGTTACCGCCGTCAGAATAGGGGTAATAGGCAGAAATGGTATAACCATCTATTATCCAGTAGAGGTTGTTGCTGTCGCCGGGGTTTTTTTGGGCCACTACCAAGTAAGGGTCTCTGTCATAATATAAGAAGGGGGCAATAGCCTTAAGTCTTTCCGCAAGACTACGACGAAATAGGATACGGGTTTGGGGGGTAAGGTTGGGGGTAAAAAGCAAACGCCAATCCCTCAGATAAAGGGAAAACACCAGACGACGCCAAAAATTCCCTATTTCAATGCCTCCCTTCCCCTCATAGGTGTAATAGGCATTACCTTCACCGCTGGGGAAATCAAATTCCCTTACTTTTGTTTTCACCAACACGTAATCTTTAGTAACCTCCCCATAGTAAATCCGGGGGTTGAAAGGGGGAAGGCTTTGACGAATATTGTCGCCACTGAAATTCAATGCCCCGGGGTCTTCTGCTGTGCCAATATCTTTGATAAAATAATAGGGTAGCCCTCCCTCTGCCACCCTGTTTACCGGCGACATGGTTAAACCATAGCCGTGGGTGTATACCAGATGTTGGTTTACCCAGGTTTGTGCCTGTGGCGGTAGTAGTTTTGTGTCCAACTCCCTTGCTGCTACAATTACCTGTGTATTCTCCGGTACTAGGGTGTTATTCTTGATGGCGTAGCGATCTATGTCAGCTCCTGCAAATACGTAGTAGGGGCGAATTTGTTGTAATTGGCGGTTAGCTTGTAAAATGGGACGAGTATCCCAAAGGCGAATGTTGTCAATAGTCAGGTGGTTTTTCTTGATGTCTTCCAGGGTAAGACTTCCCTGGGGTTGGAAAATTCTTACTTCTATTTTGTCTAGATTAAAGGCTGCCCTCGTTGCTTTAATATTGTTGACAATATAAGGCCTCTCCAGTGATAATTCGTCCGGCTGCACGATGGTTTTTTGTACTAGAAATGCTAGGAATAATCCCAGGGAATATAATAACGCATAAGCCACAAATGGTAGGGGAGAAAAGGGAATCATTGAATTGCTGTTTTTTCCCTCCCTCTGGGAGTAAGATATGGTATTTTTTCCCTTGTCTATAGCCTTAAGTAGCATCCAAATACCCACGGCAAAAGTGTAGATGCTGGCAAAGGTTTCCCTGGGTAAATTTACATGAATATCAGTATATCCCGCCCCATATACAACCCCTTCTGAAGAGAATAAAATCAAATAGCGATTAAGCCAATGCCCTCCTGAAAGTATTAACATCAAAAGAGACAGTAAACCGTAAATGTGACGGAGTTGGTTGCGGGAAAAGCCTTTAAATGCCCCCTCGGAAATGCTGTTTTTGGACAATAAATATACCAATGCTACCTTTGATATTGTTAGTATATTTAAAACTAGTACCCATATGTATATTATCTGCAATACAGGAACCTTGAACAGGTAAAAGCCTATGTCTATACCAAATATAGGGTCTTTTTCTCCATAGGTTACACTGTTAAATAATTGCAAAAATCTCTCCCAATATCCGGAAAATATTATTGCTACTAAAGCGCTTATAAATAGGCTGGCTGTTTCTAGAGCTATCTCTGTTTTCAGTATAATAAAAACTACAAATAGTAGGAGAGATATTATGGAGGTAACTTGGGTTGGGAAATTATCAAGTATATCTCTTATAATTCTCAGCTGGAAGGGGAAAGATGACAGACTGAAATTAGGCAAGAATAGATTTTCCTTGTAGGTATTCAGCAAGAATTCGGTGAAAAAATAAATTACCAAAATAATGATAACGGAGAAGAAAAATACAAGGGGAAGAAGGAGATATAACTTCACCTCGGGGGATTGGGGTACTTCTTTAGGATATTCCCTTCTAAAACGAAATGCAAGTGTCAGATTCCCCCACAGAAAAGCCAAAGACAAAAGAAAGCAACTTATCTCCAATATCCTCCGGGTAATAAGTATCTTTAAAAAAGTCGCCAAATAGCCTACTTCTTGATACCAGAGGATATTAACAACCAGGAAGACGAAAAACCAGAGACTGAGAAGGAGGATTGCGGGAAGAAAAATTAGCTTTTTTTTAACAAACATAGGTAATTTTTGCTGATAAAATCGTCAAGAGGGGAGTGGAGGAGGGGGAAAAACAATTACCATTTTAACTTGTTATTCTAGGAAAGACTATGATTTTTTTCCGAATATGATACACGGCAATAAAGAATTAATTTGTAGCTGGGATGAATTCTGGCAATATTGTGATATAGTTACCAGACAAATCCTATGTAGTAACAAACAATACTCCCAAATAGTATGTATCCTTAGAGGGGGATTTTATCTGGGAGACTATATTTCCCGTCGTCTGAAAATTCCTCTGTCGGCCATGGTAGTGCAGAGTTATAATCAAAACAACCAACAAGGGGACATTCAGATGGGAAGTTTGTCCTACATCACACCTCCCAAAGGCAAAATACTCCTAGTGGACGACTTGTTGGACACTGGGGTTACAATGAGAGTAATAAAAGAAAAACTGGAAAAACAATGGGATATAGAAATAGACACAGCGGTTATCTGGCAAAAATATCATAGCCAATTTAAGGCCACTTATTTCTACTCCCTGGCACCTAGCAACTGTTGGATAGTACAACCCTTTGAAAGAGACTATTAGCCAATTATAACAAGAAAATGTTGAACATAGGAAAGGTAGCAAAGGAAATACCTGCCATACGGGAAGAAATCCAGAAGGAGATTATAAGGAGTCGTCAGAGGCTGGGGGAGGCTTTTTCCCTCCTAACAGAGGCTGCAAAAAAACAAGATGCTTTCATTGCCTCTCAGCAACAATGGCAAAATAGCCTAATTTTCACTGCAGCAACGCCAGTGGAGGCTATAGACAATAAAGTGGAAATACCCCCAGCATTAATGCCTCATAGTGTATTCTCCACCGACGGGTCACAAATTACCCCTTCCCACCATGAAATTGCCTACTGCTACCTAATTAATATTGGCCGTGTCATGGTACACTATCACCAAAACCTTCACCCTCTTTTGGATAGCATTCCCCGGGTATATTACAAGTCGGAGGAGTTACAGGAATCGCGACAATGGGGGATTCGCACAGAGGAATGGCTAGCATACAAAAGAAACATTGCCGAGGCGCAGATTTTAAGTGAGATGGCTTGCAAATGGGTAAAAAGACACGCCAACACCCCTAATTTAGCAATGATGGACGGGTCATTGATATACTGGTATTTAGAAAACTTGCCCTCTTTTGCCCGAGAGGAGATACTAAATCCCATCTTAGCCGCATGGCGACAACTAGAGGAGAATAACATCCCCCTGGTGGGTTATGTAAGTGCCTCCCGCAGTAGCGAAGCCATTAACTTTCTTCGTTTCCCCGCTTGTCCCTATTCTCAGCCCGATTGTCTATCATACTGTGGGGGGGAAGAAGAGGAAACTCCCTGTCAAAAAATCGAACCTCTCCGGGATGTAACCTTCTGGAAACACATCTTGCCACAGCGGCATAGAAGTGCCATCTTCCGCAGCAACTCTCGTATCCTTGAATATTATGGCCCTTCACAACAGATTTACTTTTGTTATCTCCATGTAGGTTCAGAGATTGCTAGGATTGAATTCCCCGCCTGGGTTGCCTCCAATCCTTCCTTGCTGCAACAAGCATTGAGTATCACTCTCACCCAGGTAGACAAGGGTTTTGGTTATCCTGTTATCCTTGCCGAAGCTCATAATCTTGCTGTAGTAAAAGGTAGCGACAGAACTCGTTTTTTTGCCCTTTTGCAAGAGGAGATGATCAAGGCTGGACTCACCAACGTAGCGCCTTCCTACAAAGAAATACGAAAACGCACCACCATCGTCTAGTAGAGATAGGGCTTTTCTCTCCCTCTAGGGTGGGGCTTATTTTTGCTTAACTAGAGGCTTGTACATATCCCTAGGGGTGGTAGCCAGAAGGCTTGTTAGTCTCCTAGGGATTGGATTGGTGGGGACAGGGCTTGTCCTTTGCCTGGGGGTTTTGCGGTCAAACACAGAAACCCTTTTCTAATGCTATACCATGGACGGGATGTTTGTCAAGGGGGAGCTCTTCCGATGAATATCCGTTTGGAATGGGAATCCCAGTCGTCTAACTAGGGTTGTTTTTGCTGCGAATACGAGCAGTTGTTGGTATCTGTTATCGAGGCAAAAATTTTCTTAGACAACTTTCATATTATCCCAGAAGAAAAGTGGTTTGAAAAAGAATCAAAAGACTAAGACAGTTTGGTTGAAATAGGCTATATTGAGTGTAATTGCTTCTTCTTGGATGAGCCTTACGGTGATTTATATCCAGTTACTAACAGTATCGGTGGCTATTTACAAAAGGTTATTCGTTACTTTTACGAGGAAGAAGCCAGTGATTTTTTGGTTCAATATGTAGATGATTATGGTATCTATCCTGATTATTTATTCTATGGGGAATATGTGGAAATATACTATGAAGACAAAGGTCATGATTATGGTTTATGTGCCCTAGCTTTGCTATTAAATTATATTGCTAGACGACAACTGGTTGCCCTTTATCCGGTGTGGTAGGATATAAACGGAAAAAATACTACGACGATAGTAGGTTTTTACTAAACTGTCATTGGTCAAAACTAGACCTACATGTTTACTATAAGAGGCATAATATATTGTGGGCTTATTATTAGGCGATGCTGGAGGGTATTAGGAGTAAACTCGTCCCTGGTTTATATAGCCAGCCAATTGAATGCTTCTTTAAAAAGCACGATAGTTTCCCTATTGTGATCCATAAAAAACGAGAAATCTCCAAATATTTATGGATTTTTGTTAGGATTTTTAACGAACAACATAAGAATGCTGATAGTAGTTTTTACAGGAAAATTTTTGACTGAAGAATGCCTATTAGGCTATACAGGATTTGCCTGGGAGTATTAAGGAGAATCATTTAAGCAAGATGTGTGAGTTCATTAGAGAAATTACCAGATATATCAAGAGTAAGATAGCAGAGAAAATTGTCTCTCCAGAAACAACAGAAAACCCACGAGATTAGCCTAGATATAAATACAAGTAATTGTTTGAACAAAAAGCTATTGAGGAAAAATTTTACCAGGGAATTTGCCCTTAGTAAAGGCCCATTGTTATTTCCCTTGGTATGGGATATAAACTCTTTTGGATGGGATAATTACCTTTCCTCCCAGCGACAATATCGAGTATAAACACCTAATACTAGCTGTTGCCTTCCCTGGTAGTCATAGTCTGCCTGGAGGGGATGATACCCTTCTCCCGCGGCGATAATATCGAGTATAAATACCTAATATTCACGGCAGAGACAAGTGGTGGTTGCCTTCCCTGGTAGTCATAGTCTGCCTGGAGGGGATGATACCCTTCTCCTCCGGCGATAATATCGAGTATAAATACCTAATATTCACGGCAAAGACAAGTGGTGGTTGCCTTCCCTTCTCCTGGAATAATTTCCTCCCTCCGGCAATAACACCGAGTATAAATACTTATCTTTCCAGTGTCTCCCTATTCCCTGTTGCTTTCTTGTTTTCACTGATGAGACTATTTCTTTCCTTCCTTATTCATAGAAGTGAAATCTTTCTCGGGTGACATGAGTATTCCCCCATCTCATGCTACTAGCATTTTTCTGTTGTCGTCTGACAACTGTCTTCCATTTATTGTTGTTTTATGGAAGTCTATGTCAGTAGGATTTCTTTCTTTTTGTTTGACTGTTATCTGATGCCTAAAACTGGTCAAAGAAAAGGGTAAGATATCCTTGTGAACCAGAGTATGAGGTATGTTCAGACTATCATAATGACTGGCTAAAAGTGACTGCCAAGACTACAATGGACAATTCCACTCATTCTCAGTATTTTAAACTGGCAAGGGACTAGAAGGACTTTTGTGTAGACTATATAACCACTGAGGCTTCAAAACAGCTGGCAGGGAGACACTCCAGGTTTAAACAGGTGGAAAAGAAAAGAGGTGTCTGTCGTGAAATTATCGAAAAGGAGTGAAAAACCCTTAAATTTCGCAATCCTCCAGCCAGTGGTAGTAAGAGAGGGGAGGCTGGAGAGGGGTATAAGTGTCAGACTGGGTAAGAGAGAGAGGATGTAAACCGATAAGAAAATTGAGTAAAACTAAAACTGGACTAAACAGAGAGCACTAGGTATGATAATATAAGAAAGGGGAGTAGAGGCCAGTAAGACTGTAGCCAAAAGGGAAATGACCAAAACAAAAACAGTGGTTGTGGGAAAATGAAATCCCCTATCACCTACTGCCCATAGTAACAGTCAATGAGTCCAATAGCTTCAAAGAATCAACCTAACAACTCGAGTATTAACAATGAGAGAGTTAGTTACACCGTAAGGGGGGCTAGCTCGTTTATTGTGAATATTAAGAGTTCATTTGTGCTATTGTATCATTTTTGCGGATAACAGTAAGTAGATTTATAACGAATGGAGGAGAAGTAAATGTCTGTACGTCTCTATCTTAAACTGCCAAAGGCGGAATTGGATAAAGAAATTCTCCTGAAAATGTTTAGTGACTTTCAAACACCCTTTACCGCCAAGTTAATCAAAGAAAGGAGGAAGAAAGAATGCCGGGGATTCGGCTTTGTAACTGTACCCACGGAGGAAGCTGCGGAAGAATTCATAAGTAGATACAATCAAAAACCCCTCATTTACAATGGGGAGGTTTACAAGGATGAGAATGGGAATGATTTTCTTTTGGTGGTAGAAAGGGCATTACCCCGTAAGAAGAAAACAAAACCCCAGCAGACACCAGCATCTCAAACCGAGACTGAGGGGGGGGAATCTCCTCCGACTACAGAGCAAACTAGTACTACAGATACCGGCGAAACTGTAGCACCAAGCACTACTACAGAAAAGCCAACAGCGGCAGAGGAGGAAACGAAGGAGAAAAAGGCAGTAGACAAGCCGCAGCGTCGGAAGAAGAAGAAATCCCGCAAGAAATCACCAGCCAAAATCAAGGCACAAAAACCCGCCTCCGTCTCGGAGTCTGTGCAACCGGATCCCCGTTGGGCTAATGAATTAGCTAAACTAAAAGAAATGTTAGCCGCCCAGACTTCTAACTAGACAAGCCTTTTCCCCAGTCTAATTGTACCACAGAGGGGCTTTGCCTTTAGGGGGCAAGGCTTCTTTTTCTAAATTTTTTTTAAAAAAAGGGGATAAGGGTGCGAAACATGTGTAATAGTTGCAGCAGGAATATCTTTTCCCGCAGCTGTGGCGAGGGGAGGGGGGGATAAATTCCTTCCTTCTCCTTTTCCCTGATTAAAGCATACTCTGTAACCCCAAGGGGTTTTCCCTCATTATCTCTTGCCTGGAGGAAAATTTCCGCCGCCAAAATTTCTTCTGGTATGTCTGTAGGCGGAGGTATTGCCGCCCCAGGAAGAGACAACAGGAGACAAAATAGACACAAAGCCGTCAATCTCATATATATTATGTAGAAATTTTGCTTTCTTTTCCTCTCTAATTTGACCAAAATGCCTCGGTATATTATACTATTATTCTAACGCCAATAAATAGCCAAAAAATAGGCATCGCTTTGAGGAATTTTTCCAAAAGCAGTGCCAAAAATCTAGATGATAACCCTTGAAAATAAGGAGGTCACTCTGAACGAACAACTGAATTTGACAGTGAGTCTGAGGGGGACTCGCGAAATTAAGAATGATTGTCAAATTTTCCACCTATTGGGGCAATTGGACGCTTTTTCTGAGCCCACTTTCCAAAGGGTTATTTTGGGCTATATCAACGAAAAAGCCAATAAAATTGTCCTGGATTTGTCCCAGATTGATTTTATAGATAGTTCAGGTTTGGGCGCCTTGGTGAGGATTGCCAAACAGATAGAAGCTTTAAAAGGGAAAATGGCAATTGTGTCCAATGCCAGGGTAACACAAACCGTAAAAATGGTGAGACTAGAAAAATTCTTAAAACTGTATAATTCTCTAGAAGAGGCTTTAAAGGGCATTGAATGAGTCCGAAAATAGTTAAATTCCTCCCTGTTTTCAGTTGTAACCCAACTCCCTCAGAAAACAGCGACCATTGCCCCACCCCACAAAAGGAGGTGGATTTCCCCCTCCCCCTCCTGCCTCAGCTATCACCTACCTCCTTAGCCTATTTGGGGGATGCCGTCTATGAGTTATACATCCGCTGTTATTATTTGTGGCCCCCAAGGAAAATTTCCCAGTATCATAATTTAGTGGTGGGGAAGGTACGTGCCGAGTATCAGGCACAACAACTGGCAGCTATCTATCCCCTGTTAAATGATAAAGAAAAAGAGTGGGTTAAAAGAGGAAGCAATGCAGCAAATCGCCCACCACGCCGGCTACCACTACAAGTATACCAGGCTGCCAGTGGCTTTGAAACCTTATTAGGATACCTGTATCTCTGTGACCAAAACCGCCTCTGCTATATACTATCACAATTGGAACCAAAATAGGGAAAAAGGCATAAACCATTGCCGGCCCCCACAGGAGGGTGTTATAGTACTTCAGGAGACTATTGGTTAAAATCCCCGTTGTTATGCAGTCTGCCGACTATTCTCCCGTTTCTTCATCTTTTTGGCTGTCTTGGCGTAAAAATAGTTGGGTAGGCAAACTGATAGGAATATTATCCCCTTGGCAACAGGAGAGTTATCTGTTAGCCTACAGTGAGCCCATAGCCACGATTTTGGTATGCTTGGTAATAATTGCCTCCCCCTTTGCAGAAAATAGTCTGGTAGGAATCTTTTTAGTGGCGGCGGGGGGTTTTTGGTTGTTACTCACCCTGGCAGAGACAAAAAACAATCAAATCACTGCTATTCATCTTTGGGTTTTTGCTTATTTTCTAATAGGGGTGGTAGCCACCGCCTTTTCTCCCTTAAAACTTGCCGCCTTGGTGGGGTTGGTTAAATTTACCCTCTACCTCCTTTTTTTCTGCCTATGTGCCAGAATTCTAGCCTCCCCCCGTTATGGTTGGTGGATAATCACAGTATACCTGTTAGTGGCCCTTATTGTAAGTGCCTATGGCATAAGACAGAAACTTATAGGCGTTAAACCTTTAGCTACCTGGAATGATCCTACCTCACCGTTGGCAGAACAGACAAGGGTATACAGCTTTTTGGGCAACCCCAACCTCCTAGCCAGCTATCTAATTCCCGCCGTAGCCTTTTCCGTCTTGGCGTTGGTTGTCTGGAAAACCGCTGCCCAAAAACTACTTGCCGCCTTCTGTTTACTGATGAATGTCAGTTGTATATACTATACTGGTAGCCGTGGTGGCTGGTTAGGATTAGTTGCCACAGCTGTTGTTTTCCTGTTAGCCTTTAAATTCTGGTTTTCCCGTTACCTGTCACCTTTTTGGCGTAAATGGTTAATACCAATAGCTTTGGCTGGGTTTTTAATTATAGTGGGAATGGGAATGGTTTTCAATGAGCCTTTGAGACTAAGGATACTCAGTCTTTTTGCCTGGCGGGGTGACAGCAGTAACAATTTCCGGATAAACGTGTGGATGGCTGCCTTCCGGATGTTAAAAGACTATTTTTGGCTAGGCATAGGATTAGGTAACAAGGTATTCAATCAAATCTACCCCCTGTATATGCAGACTAAATTTACCGCCCTTAGCACCTATTGTATCTTCTTAGAGGTGGCCATAGAAACGGGTATTATTGGCTTTGTTGCCTTTATGGGAATTATAGTGTCTACTGTGAAAAGGGGGATAGGGTTATTGCAACAAATGAAAGCCAAACAGGATTTGCAGGGGATATGGATAATTGCCGCCTTAGCCGCCATGGCAGGATTAGCTACTCAAGGATTATTTGACACTGTATGGTATCGTCCACAAGTAAATACACTATGGTGGTTATCTGTGGCAGTAATTGCTAGAGTATACTCCTATAGCCTCCCATCTCTTCTCCATCAAAAAAGTCATGTTAGCTAGCATCTACCGTCAAATCCCGGCCCTTTTAATTGTATTCTTGTATCTAGGCTGCCTATTAACTCTAGCAGAATTACTCAACCGTCACCTGAAAACCGATGCCGAGTTAACCCGTAAAATTGTTCACATAGGCAGCGGCAATGTTATCCTCCTGGCATGGTGGTTGAATATCACTGCTGATATCATCCTCCTTGCCTCCCTGGTAGCCAGCATCATCGCCATAGTCTCCTACTATATACCTATCCTCCCCAGTGTCAACAGTGTTGGCAGAAAGAGTCTAGGCACCTTATTTTATGCCATCAGTATAGGTATTCTTACTCTCTTATTCTGGCGGGAAGACACTAAACCATTTACCCTTCTGGGTATCCTAATTATGAGTTATGGTGACGGCTTAGCCGCTTTAATTGGCCAAAAATGGGGCAAACATCCCTATATCCTGTGGGGAAACAAGAAAAGCTGGGAAGGCTCCCTAACCATGTTTTTTGTTAGTATGACTATTACCCTTCTTCTCCTTCTCGTCACCGGCGATGGCAGGTATGACTACCCCCTTGTCGCCGCCATAGTGGCAATTGCCGCTACCTTCCTGGAAATCTTCTCCTTCATCGGCATTGATAATCTGACGGTACCTGTTTTAACCAGTATATTTGCCTACTGCCTCCAACAGTAAGGGTATACGACAGTAAACACGACAGTAAGGCTATGCCACCGTGGGACTATGCCCCCATTGTACACCAACAACAGTAAGAATATAACGGCAAGAGTATGCCGCAGTAAGACTAAACAACGAGGGTATACAAAACTGCAACCTTAGGAGTACACTCTGATAATTGTCAACCCCCTGCCATTGTGCCTTTTTGTAATACCTGCAGGGGTATCTAGCTATCAATCTCTACCACCGCCACTTCAACGTCTATTGCTTGCCGTCAGAACTTTTGGTAGGATCTTCTGCTATTTGAGACTGTACCTTTTTAAGTGTCTCCTGGTCAATATAACGGGTAATGTGAATCCGCTGTTCATTTAGGTATCTAAGATGATATCCAAAATAATCGGAGAGTTTTTCTAGTCTGTGCCAAACCTGATTTATTTGATTTTTGGTGTCGTCTAATAGGCTTTTTAGTGCCTTTAATTCCTCCTCAGACCATCTTATCATTTTCGCCCTAGACATCAACTCTCTGATTTTTGGATACTCCTCAGACATCTTGTTTATCAAAGCTGCCTGCAATTCCAAGTTGGTGGCAAGCATACTCAATTCCTGTTGAATAATCTCTAACTCCATTTTCCCTGTGGCTGTTTATGTTAGTGTTAATACAGCTATTTTACCAGAATAACTGCCCTGAGGAGAGGTTGTGTTTGGTAGCATCAGTAGCTGGCTAATTCCTACCCCAAAAAAATGCCAATATCTCTTAATTGTTAGGCTGTTTTGTGATACAATCCAAAACCTTAGAATCTACTTGCTGGAGGGCATTTTTTACATCTATAGGCTTCTCAACATAAATCACATTTCCACCGAAAAAAGACCCGGGTTTTTCTAGTTTTTTCTTCTCTTCTTTTTCTAAATCCTCAAGAGTACAACCAAAATAATCGGAGAGTTTTGCTAGTTTATACCAGACATCATTGATGTTATTTTTAGTGTCGTCTAATAGGCTTTTTAGTGCTTTTAATTCCTCCTCAGACCATCTTATCATCTTGGCTTTGGACATCAAAGCCTTAATGTCTGGATACCGCCTACCCATTCCCTCCACCCATAAAGTCTGCAATTTCAGGTTGGTGGCAAGTATCTCCAATTCCTGTTGAATAGTCTCTAAGTCCATTTTCCCCTTTTTTGGTGTGAACTGATAACATGACTATAGTACCATAATAGATGCATCGGAGGTGTGACCCGAATCCTAAGCTGTCTGTGAAGCATGTATAATAGGTTTAGCTGAGAACTAGGGAACAAATGGTTACAACGGCCAGTGGCTAGGAAGGAGAATGTGGAAGACTCCTGTAAACTGGGCCAAAAAAGCCATGAAACTATGGGTATAAGCTTTATTGACAATGCCTTTGAGAGGTGGCAGAAGATGTTTCACCATCAAGCCAATGGGAGTAGGCAAAAAAGTGTTAAAAATGGCAACAATAGCGAGGTAGAAGACAATGAGGGGGGGTGGCGTTGGCTGGCTAAAATCCACTCCCCTGTTATGATTATAGTCTCCGTTTCAGCCCTCACCTCTATTACCAGTTATCGTTTTTATAATCAACCAGAATTGGCAGTTGGCACTATCTCTCCCGTCACCATCGTCTCCCCAAGAGATGGCACCTTTATTGATCATAAAACCACAGAGGAACTCAGAAAAAAAATTAAACAGGGTACTCTGCCGGTACTAAACAGAGACTACGAAATAACGGCAAGTCTACAAAGGAATTTGTCCAATACCCTCCAGCAAATAGAAAGTCTGCGTAAACGTCAGCAAGCCTTCAATAGCATCTCCCCCTCCTCCCTGGTAAGACTATACAGCATGCCGGAAGATAAGTGGCAGTCGTTGAGAGAAAAACTGTTATCCCCATCCTTGTCTCCCCCAGCAGAAGAAAAGGATAAGGCGGTATTAGAATTATGGAATTATCGAAGTAGGGTAGACACCAAAACCTTTCAGGGGATTGTTGCCGGCTTGGAATCGGCTAGAAGAGAGTATCAATCCCTCCGCCAATTGAAACAATCCCACAGTATGCCCTGGAGTAGAGAGGAAGTCAATTCCCTCCTTACCCTGGATGAGGCAAGTTGGCAAAAACTAAAACAGGGGGTTTTGAAAATACAACAGTTGATGTTGTTACAGGGAATCCCCTCCGGCTTGCCAGACTACATCAAACGAGAGGTTATCCTTTTGCATCTGGAGTCTTCCCAAATCCCTACACAACAGTTGGCTGTTAAACTGCTTCTACCCCACCTGACTCCTAATTTAACCATAGACAAGGAAAAGACTATTGATAGGGCAGAAAAGGCGGCAGAGGAAGTAGAAACGGTAGTGATATCCATTAGAAAGGGAGACATAATAGTGGCTGCCGGCGAAAAAATTACACAAACAGACTTCGTCATCCTCGACGGCTTGGGATTGAGTCGTAGGGGAGTCAACTGGCATGGCATTGCCGTCAGCAGTCTGTTAGTTTCCGCTTCTGTTATTGTTTTCGAGTTTGTCACCAGAAAAATACAAAAAAAACTACGGCGTCGAGACCAGATATTATTCTTATTGTTAAGCCTTTGTGTCTTATCTAGTTCTATTTTTGACGCCCAATACAACCCCCTACCGGCAGTAGGCTTTTTGAGCAGTACCTTCTATGGTACCACCCTAGCCTTGACCCAGGTAAGCCTCATTACGGGATTAACCCTCTTCCAGACAGAAGTCTCCCAATGGCCTTATATTATCTCCTCTTTTGCTGGGGCAGTAGTAGCCAGTATCGTTGCCAGTCGTCTCTACTCCCGCGAAGAATTAGCCCTTTTGGGGGTGGGGGTAGGTATGGCCCAAGGTACAGTCTATTTTATCATCTCCTTGGCACAGGGAGCCTCCGGTGGCTCTATTTGGTATGCCCTCTTGCCCACCTCTTCCTGGCATGGCCTAGTGGGTTTAGCATACACTATTGTATCACTTGGTGTTTCACCCTATTTAGAACGGTTTTTCGACTTAATCACCCCCATAAGGTTAGCAGAGTTGTCCAATCCCAATCGCCCTCTCCTCAAAAGACTAGCCATAGAAGCCCCTGGTACCTTCCAGCATACCCTATTTGTGGCCAGTCTAGCAGAAGCCGCCGCCCGTCGTCTCCACTGCAACGTTGAATTGGTAAGGGCAGGTACCCTTTATCATGATATAGGAAAAATGCATGATCCCCTTGCCTTTATCGAAAATCAGATGGGAGGCATTAACAAACATGATATTATAAATGACCCCTGGAAAAGTGCAGAAATCATCAAAAAACATGTAACTGAAGGCATTATAATGGCAAAAAAAGCCGGCTTACCTAAGGCTATAAGAGATTTTATCCCAGAACACCAGGGCACTCTTCTTATTTCTTATTTCTATTACCAAGCCAAAAATCTTCAAAAAGAAAACCCCAGTCTTGTGGTAAATGAAGCCGATTTTCGTTATGATGGCCCCATCCCTCAATCCAGAGAAACTGCTATAGTAATGTTAGCCGACAGTTGTGAGGCAGCTCTCCGGTCCCTCAAAAATGCTACACCTGAACAAGCTAGGGCAATGATACACAAGATATTTCAAGCCCGTTGGCGAGATCATCAATTGGATGATAGTGGTATTAAATATGAAGAATTGCCCATCATCGCCGAAGTTTTTGTTGAAGTCTGGCAGCAATTCAACCATCAACGTATCCCCTACCCCAAAGCCGCCTTGGATTTACAACCTACCTCTCCATCCCCCTAGTCTATACCACTATGAAGGAATTTCTCAAACACACTTTTGCTAGTTTTATAGGCACTGTTTCTGGTATATTTTTTGTCATTTTTGCCTCGGGAGGTTCCCTTGTTTTTCTAACATCTTATCTTTCCTCTCTTCCCCCTTCCATAGAAGATAAATCTGTACTAGTATTCGACCTTAAAACCACAGTCCTTGATTATAACGTCTCTCCCTCCTTTAATAAGCTTGTGGGAGGGCAAGACAATTATATTCGACTATATGACATAATATATGCTATTAATAAAGCCGCAGAAGATGACCGAATTTCTGCTTTGTATCTCGATGGCAGTAAGGGCAATATCTCCACTGGCTATGCCTCCCTATCTGAAATCAGAAAAGCCCTAGAAAATTTCAAAAAAAACGGTAAAAAAGTCATCGCCTATCTGACTTCTGGCCAAGAAGCAGACTACTTTTTAGCCTCAGTTGCTGATGAAATTGTAATTAACCCCCTTGGCAGTATAGAGATAAACGGATTAGCTACTTCTCAGCTTTTCTTCGCCTCCGCTTTGAGGAAATATGGCATAGGTGTCCAGGCAATAAGGGCAGGTAAATATAAGTCGGCAGTTGAACCTTTTACCCTGGATAAATTCAGCAATGAAAACCGAATTCAGACTCAACAATTACTATCAGATATATGGGACAATATCAAGAATGATATATCACAAGCTCGCCATATAGACAGCAAAAACATAGACGATATTGCCAACAAAAATGGTATTTTAATTGCCAAAGAAGCGGAGAAATTCAAAATAGTTGATCGGGTAAAATACCAGGATGAAATTCTAGAAGAAATCAAAGAAATTTCTAACAGCAATGATGAAGACGATTTCCCCCAGATAACTATTAGTGACTATGTGGCAGCTAACCCAACTGCCAAAGCCAAGAATCGAATAGCTATTCTCTATCTGGAAGGCACTATTGTGGATGGAAGGGGGAAAATGGGAGAGGTAGGAAGTGAAGACTTTGTGGAACAGATAAAAAAAATACGTCAAGATGATAAGATCAAGGGTGTAGTCTTAAGGATAAATAGTCCAGGAGGTAGTGCCACTGCTTCTGATGCTATTTGGCGTCAGCTACACCTTCTGGCAAAAGAAAAACCCCTAGTGGTATCCATGGGAGACGTGGCAGCCTCGGGGGGTTATTGGGTGGCTACCGCCGGAGAGAGGATTTTTGCTAACCATAATACCATAACCGGTTCTATTGGCGTTTTTGGTTTGGTTTTTAATTTCCAGAATTTAGCCCGTAATAATGGCATAAACAATGACGTTGTAAAAACCAATAGTTTAGCAGATTTAAACAACAATTTTGCTCCCAAAAATGACAAAGAGTTGGCAATTTTACAGAAAGGAGTAGATAGAGTATATGATTTATTTTTGCAAAGAGTATCTCAAGGAAGAAAAATGCCCATCAATAGGGTACTTCAGATAGCAGAGGGCCAAGTCTGGTCAGGGGAAAGGGCAAAAAAAATTGGACTGGTGGATGAATTAGGCGGTTTAGATGGAGCAATTTCCTACCTAGAAGATAAACTACAACTAAAAGACAATTATCAAATAGTAACCTACCCAGAAAGTCAAAATTTTATATTTGATTGGCTAAGAGGGATAGGGGAAATAAGGACGATTAATAAGAGAGAGATAAAGGGGGATATTGTGTCAGGGTTTTGCAGTTGCCTAAGGGAGAGAATAATTACAGACGCCCTGTCTTCAGGGGGGTTTAAAATATATACCATCCTTTCACTAAAAAAGAGAGAAAAGGAAAAAAAAAAAAGAAAGCCAAGAAAAAGAGAAAAAGGCGTAAAAAGAAAAAAACAGGAAAAAAAATGTTATTCTCGTAAATAGATGCCGTTAAAGAAAACAAGAAGAAAAAGATTATGAGCATTAAAACCCTAAGCCTAACACCCCAGCTATATGACTATTTTCTCTCCATTTCCCTCAGAGAGCCTCCTATACTAAAAGACATCCGGCAAAGAGGCTACTCCCACCCCCTAGGAAGAATGCAAATAGCTGCAGAACAAGCACAGTTTCTCTCCTTCCTGCTAAAATTAATGAAGGCAAAAAAAGTACTGGAAATAGGTGTTTTTCTAGGCTACAGTTCCACTGCTATGGCATTGGCTTTGCCACCAGAGGGAAAACTGATAGCCTGTGATGTGAATCCGGAATACGCAGAAATAGCCCGCAGTAACTGGCAAAAAGCTAAGGTAGAATCTAAAATAACCCTTAAATTAGCCCCCGCTATCCAAACTCTCCAGGAATTACTCCAACAGGGGGAGGGTGGTACTTTTGATTTTGTGTTTATAGATGCTGACAAAGATAACCAGGAACAATATTATGAATATGCCCTGCAACTGGTAAGACAGGGGGGAGTAATAGCAGTAGATAATGTACTGTGGTATGGGAAGGTGGCACAACCAGAGGTAGACGATGAAACCACCAAGAGAATCAGAGAATTCAATCAGAAACTTTTAAGGGATGAAAGAATAGATTTGACTGTATTACCCCTGGGAGATGGACTAACTCTGGCCCTAAAAAGGTAGAAAATAAAGGATATTGGGTTAGAATGTGAGGGGGAGATTGTATTGGTTTTTGAAACACAGGTAGTCTCGAATTCTGATGACTCATACTTTTCTGTTGGAAAATGGTGCCTGGGTTTTGGAGGGGAGTTGGCTTGATAAAACTCAAGTCGCGGTGCCTTGTAAGGGTGCAATAATTATTAACTGGGAAGAACAAAACTGGTTTTCCCTACAAATGAAAATAGTTTTCCCCCAAAATCCACCCCGTTATGGCAGTTTTGACAACAAGGCCCACATTACCTTCCAGTATAGGGGCAATATACCCACGGGAAGAAGCCAATATGCCTTTGTCTTAAAACGAAGTGATGTGGAGAGAATAGAAGGAGAAGGATGGATAACCGACTATTCTATCATCCAACGCTACTGGGTGTTGGGGAGTAACATGCGTCTACACGGTGTGGAAAGCTTCTGGTGTGTAGAAGAAAATACCTACCACCTCACTAGCATCATGATGATGGGGAATAACCTGTTATACACCCTAGAAGCCATTTTACAACGACACCGTTAAGAGGGCAGTGCTAGCAAAAGAAAATTAATCCATGAGTGAAAATAAAGATAAACTAGGAAGTAGGAAGGGACTGGTAATATGAACTCAGACAAGAAAAGGGAAGACAGAATACTTGCAGGGCGCTACCATCTGATAGAATTGGTAGGGTCAGGGGCAATGGGACAGGTTTATAGGGCTGAGGATAAAGTATTAGGAGGCGTAACCGTAGCCGTCAAATTTCTCTCCCATACCCTGCTCAATGATAAAATGAGACAAAGGTTTGAAAGAGAGGCTACCATCAGCGCCCTTTTGGGAGAAAAAAGCCTCCATATCGTCAAAGTGCGAGACTACGGGGTGGATGAAAACGATGTACCCTTCTACGTCATGGAATTCTTGGTAGGACAAAGTTTAAGCGACATCATCAAATTCCAACCCCTAGAATTAAAACGCTTTTTACGCCTCACCCGCCAAATCTGTGTTGGCCTTGAAGCCGCCCATACTGGCATCATGCTACACGGAGAATTGTGCCAGGTAGTCCACCGGGATATTAAACCCAGTAATATATTGGTAACAAAAGAGCCTACACTAGGAGAGTTAATCAAAATCCTAGACTTTGGTATTGCAAGGTTAGTACAGGCCAATGCAACCCAAACCCATTCATTTATGGGGACTTTGGCCTATTGCTCCCCTGAACAGATGGAGGGGAAGAAATTAGACAATCGTTCAGATATATACAGTCTGGGGGTAATGATGTATGAGATGTTAACCCTGGAAATGCCCATACTCCCAGACTCCTCCTCCTTTGGCGCTTGGTATAAAGCCCATCATGAGTACGAACCACGCCCCTTTGACCCCCGTTTAAACATTCCCTCAGAATTAAAGAATATCATAATGAGGTGCATGGCTAAATCCCGGGAGGAGCGTCCACAAACGGTGGGGGAAATCATCCAGGTAATCGATAATATCGAAAAAAGCCTCCAGGAATCAGCTACCCACGATAGGACTTATTTTTCCGGACATCCTACTGTAGTTGCAGATGTAAACAAAGACGTTGTCAAGGGAGACGATACCCCTACCATCGCTATCCCCACCTCCAGACAGAAAAACAGAATAGACACTAGTCCCACGGAAGTCGCTACTCAAGTATCTGCTGGTACTACTATAAGCAAGCTCACTTGGCCAAAAAACAAACCCCTGCAAAAAATCGTCTTCCCCCGCATCGTCACCACCGAAACCGAAACTTTCGCCAGTCTCTGGGTAATGCTAGACAAACAGGATATTATCAACCGACTCATCAGTGTCCGTTATAATCAGTTTCTCTTCCTCCATACCCCCCATCCCATGATTCTCTGGATTACAGTTATATACAATCCTACTCATGGCCCCAGATGGCTACCCTGTTATCTAGACTTGAAGAGTGAATCCTCCCGACAAGTGGTTTCCCTCCTCTCAGACACTGGCAGTTATCGTATTCTCTTTTTCGCTATAGAAGAACCAGAGCGCTGTCAACATAGTATGATGTCTACTATTGCCGCCAATCAGTGTAAAATTATGAAAGAATGGCTTAAAATGACGGCTACTATGAAAACTAGTGGCGACCCAGCCGTCAGCAAAAAGAGACTAAAAGAGGAATTTGAGCGTCTTAAACCCAAAATCCTGGCTAAGCTGGCAGAAAGCTACAAATAGGGGGGACAGTTGCCGCTGTTTTGATGTCTTGCCTAGCATAAACTATGGGTGTTGTGTTGGACTAGTCAGTGGCATGCTTTATCGTCGATTTGGTAGGACAGAATTACAAATGCCCGTGTTTTCCTGTGGCGGCATGCGTTATCAGTATAAATGGCAAGATGTCTCCTGGCAAGAAATACCCCCCGATAATCAGGCTAATCTAGAAGCCACCATCCGTCGCAGCCTAGAATTGGGCATCAATCACATCGAAACCGCCCGTTATTATGGTACCTCCGAGATGCAATTGGGTAAAATCCTACCTCATATCCCTAGGGATAGTATAATAGTCCAAACTAAGGTCCCCCCCCAGGAAGATGGTAAAAAATTTAGGCAGATTTTCGAACAATCCCTTGCTAATCTGCGTCTGGGATATGTAGACTTGTTATCCTTTCATGGCATTAATACCCCCCAACTCCTAGAATACAGCCTTCGGTGTCTGGAAGAGGCAAGAAAATTACAACAAGAGGGGAAGGTGCGTTTTCTCGGCTTTTCTACTCATGGGGCAACGGATTTGATTATCAAAACCATCGAAACTAACCAGTTTGACTATGTTAACCTCCACTGGTATTGGATTTTTCAAGATAACTGGAAGGCAATAGAAACTGCCCATCAATACGACATGGGGGTGTTTATCATTAGTCCATCAGACAAGGGAGGCATGTTGTATAAGCCCCCAAAAAAACTGGTACAATTGTGTCAGCCATTAAGCCCCATGGTATTTAATGATCTATTTTGTCTCTCCCACCCCCAGGTGCATACCCTCAGCATTGGGGCAGCCAAACCTACTGATTTTGACGAACATTTGAAAACTCTCCCCCTCCTTCCTCACGCCAAGGAAATTCTACCCCCCATTATCCAACGTCTGGAGGATGAAGCTAAAAGGGTATTAGGAGAAGAATGGTGGTATACCTGGCGTGTTGGCTTGCCTAGTTACGAGGAAACCCCCGGTAACATTAACATCCCTGTGATTCTCTGGTTACGCAATTTAGCCTTGGCCTATGACTTGGTAGAGTTTGCCAAAAACCGTTATAATCTGTTGGGCAATGGCAGCCACTGGTTTCCCGGCGAAAAGGCAAACAGAGTAAGAGAATTGGATTTGTCTGACTGTCTCAAAAATAGCCCTCACCGACATATCATCCCCCAACTTTTAGCAGAAACAGACGCCATGCTTGGAGGAGAAGCTGTCAAACGTCTGTCCCAAACCTAAGTCCAAATATGATAAAAATTTAAGCATGGCTTTTACGCGGGCGGGCAATTTTTTATGTATCGCTTTCAGGTTACGGCACATACACAAATGGGGGAGTCTATCGCTATTGTCGGCTCAATCCCCCAATTGGGTCAATGGGATGTGTCTAAATCCCTTCCCCTCCACACCGACAGTCACACCTATCCCCTCTGGTGGGTAGAGGTAGATATTCCCGGTAATGGTCAAAAAGTAGAGTATAAATACCTAAAAAAGAAACCAGATGGCACCTTCCACTGGGAATGCCCCGGTGACAACCGTTGGATTATCCTCGACGCCTCCGCGGAAAAATATACCATCGTCGTGGAGGATTTACAATTCGGAAAAGTCAATCCATACCCCTACGGCTATTGGGAAAAACCTATACCTACACCCCCACCAAAGGAAAACGGTAAGAGAATTGTAGTTATAGGTAGTTCGGTGGCTTTAGGTTGTAGTGCTTGGTTATTACGAGGATGGGCGCAGTTGTTAAAGGAAACCCTTGAGGAAAAATACGGCTACCAGTTGCTCAACGTTTCAGAAATAGGCGCCAATGTCACCACTACTATTAAACGCTTTCCTCAGGTGGTAACCCCCCATAACCCAGAGGTGGTGATTATCTCCCTCTCTCTGGGAAACGAGGGATTCGCCTACTGTCCACCCCATCAAAGGCGGGCATTACAACAACGATTTGAAAGTGGCTTACAGGAATTAATCCGCATGACAAGGGAGATTGGGGCTATCCCCATTTTAGGGTCAGTATACCCCCATTCTCATTATACACCAGAACATAACTGGTTGTTATACGATACCCACCACCGTATGTTGAGTTGGGGGGTGCCGGTATTGGACTGGCTGACAGTGTTAAACGACGGGAATGGAAGGTTTGCCCCCGGTTTGGAATTCGATGCCGCCCATCCCAACAGTGAAGGACATCGTCGTATGTTTTCCGTTATAGATATTACTCTCTTTTCCCCCGAAAGGCTGGCCAACATGAAAGCGGAAACAAAAAAAAAATCTACTTCCCCAGTAAGGCTATATGATAAGCCATCCCTTACCATTAGTTATAACCCCACCCATGGCAGTCTTCTCTTCCACAACACTACCAACTCCCCCGCCACCATCAGTCTAAACTCTATTCCCCCGCAATTGAAGTCATCTGACTTCTATCTGTTGAAACAGCCATGTAATCCGCAGGCTTGTCTTTTCTTCTCCCCTAAAGACAACTCCATCTTGAATATACCTCCCTCCACCCAGTTGGAATACTTTCCCCTCTCTTTCTTCTTCTCCCCCACCCAAACTCAAGTTTTATTCTATGACGGTAATCTTGCTATTCTGCAACGAGACAGTAAAAGTCTCTATCTTGTCAACCTTTCTCCCCATGAATACAATGTGCATCCCATGTGGCAAGAGGTGTCTGACGCCTTAAAACCCCTCACCCCCGGTTTCTATGAAGACAGTTTCAATCCTGATGCTCCCTTCCGTACTATGATTATAGGCCAATACGGCTTAGAAAGTCGAGTCAAAGTGCCCCCCCGCCAAGCCCTTTTCTTTACCTACACCTGCAGTCTCTCAGAGAGGAAACGCATTGCCATCCTCCCCCTCGGAGACAGATGTGCTGTTAGAATGTTATTACACAAGATGGAGTATGATGGCCCAGCTTATCCCTTCGATTTAACCCGCACCACCAATCTCAGCGATGTCGCCCACATTATAGAAACGGGGTTTGAGGATATGTGGAATCCCGCCTATCTTCAGTATAACCCCGAACATGGCAGAATCTATCATACCAAATGGACAGGACTCTCTTTTGCCCATGAAGTGGAAGAAGGGGAAAATCCTCTGGAAAATATGTATCCCATCCTCCAGAGAATGAAAAGACGTTATCAAGCTAGGGCAAAAAGATTCTGGTTTACTATTCAAAATAGTGATGAAATCCTCTTTATCCGCACCGGTTATGCTACCAGAGGACAAGTAGAAGATTTAATGGCTAAACTAAAACATAAATGTCAGAATAAACCATTTCGTCTCTTGATTTTATCAGAACAACCCTCTGGAGAATTTGCTGGCTTGGAAAATGTGTTTCATGAAAACCTTTATTTTAATCCCGATGCCATGTATAATAACCTGGAATATTGGCTACAATGCACGGAAATAATGCGTAAAATCCTCAACCGTTTTGGCATCTCTACTAAAAATCTCTTCTGGTGCCCTCCTAATATCTAATACCCGCCAATATTTTAATTTCTACTAGCATTTAATTTCCAGTGGAGGTTGGATTGTTTTCCCCTTTCAACCCCCACCGGTTTCTGGTTTTAGTATTTAATTATCAAGGGTAAATAGCCATAAATCTGCCAGCTTTCTAGGCATTTGTTAATCTGGGTGACTGCCTGGTTGTAGACATCAATATCCTGGTACAACTCTTCCAATATCTTCTGGTTTCTCTCCAGTTTCTTCCTAGCTTTTTCCTCAATATTGTTGGTTATCTCGTGGAGGTATTCGTCATACTTATCTAAAATAACCTCTGAGATTTTTTTGCTGAGAGGGATGAAGACTTTCTTGATATTTTGCTTGACAGACTGTGGAAAGGTACTATAGATAGTCCTATTTACTTTCTGCTCAAATTCTTGCTTTAATAAACTGCGGATTTGAGGCTGGGCCTCTACAATAGAAGACACATCGTAGGTTTGAGATGTCTTTTTGAGAATTTCCCCCAAATTTACACAATGCTCCCAATTGTATCCTGTTTCTCTTACATAGCGGTCACATTCTGCTGTTGCCAGACTTTCGAAGGAAGCACATAAAACCTTGGTTTGCGACAATAAAATATCAACAATTCCAGCATCATTCCCCAAAAGACGACATAATTCTCCGTAAAATTCTTTGCGTCTCACATCCTCAATTAAGTCATCCACAAAACCATAGGCTAGAGATTTACATTCCTTAGTCAAAACATCTTCCAAGGAGTTGGCAAGGTAATAAAAAGCCTCCACTAACACCGCTAAAAATGGGGCAGTTTGATTTCTAGGATGTCTTTCTAAAGCTAAACCATAGGCGTCAGTCACAGAGAAGGTTTCTAAGAGGTTATTTAGGCTGGAAACAAAGGCATATTCCATTTGTTTCATCCGTCGATTGAAGCGGTGATTTTCTCCGTTGATATAACTGTTAATTTTTTCCTCAAAGTAAGCAGAAAACTCATCACCGATTTTCTTGAGTTGGGTTTTGATGTTACTCAATTCTATTCGCTTCATTTCCTGGACATCTTTCGGCTGACTTTCTAATTCCAGTTGGGCGTCTTGATAATACCTCTTCATGGCTAAGCAGATGTTTTGCAATTCGTCAGCCAAATTCTTGAATAACTCGGGGTGTTTTTCTTCTCTAAGGTAACGGGTAATTTCCTCTTTAAAATACTCTACCCCACTGTCTTCAATCAGCTTATCAATCAGAGACATGCCACATTCATTGAGAATCCGCACATAGTTTTGGTTGGGGGTTTCATAACTGTTAACAGAGATGCGGAAATTAGTGGTAGTCAATTTGCCAGAAGAAGCACAATAATTGTTAAACTCGCTGACAAATTTAGGAGTATCCTCCACACCGTCTTCTCCTTTAACTTCCTCTGCAAAAATACTGTCCAAACCAAACCTGTCTTCGGCGGAGGTGTATTTTTTCACCTGGCTACCATAAAAGCCTAACAAACCACTGGTTTTGTACACCCTTTTAGTATGATTAAATTCCGATTTGATTAGGTTGTCTAGTCTCTTCCTTAAGTCACTGTTATACCAGGTTTCATCCACCCTGTTAAACACATAAAATACCCTATTGCCAATAGCAGGATTAGATTTGATGGCCTCCAACAATTCTGTTTCTCTTTGGGTTAAATCGCCAGCAGAAGCACTTTTTAAGACACAAACTACAAGGGAGGTTTCGGGATTAGTAATCTTCTCAAAAGACAGTCTAGCATCCTTTTCTACAGGGGCGTCAATTCCCGGCAAGTCTACTAACACATTACCATCTTCCAATAGGGGATGGTGACAGAAATAATCAATGCGTTTTAAGACGGCAGAATTCCTACCCCTCCTGGCATAACTGGCTGCCTCTGCTAGGGTGCTAAAATTAAATTGTTCCATGGAATAAGTAGCATTTTCCGTAGCTTTAATCTTATCCTTGTTTTCCTCAACCCCCTCCAACAACAGCAGCAAGGCATTGGCTTGTTTTGCCCTTTCGGATTTGTTTACTCCCCCCTCCGCTTCAATGATTTGACGACAGTTGTTTTTGATTCCCTCTAACATGCTGGTTTCCTTGAGGGAGATTTCCCTGACATTAAGTTGAAGGAGTTGACAAAGGGCCCTAACTTGTTCTAAAATCTCCTCTAGACTGAGAAAGGTCAAAACGACTCTTTCCTGGTCAGCGGGAGCGTATTCTATGTAACATTCAGTGCCAGTAGCGTGTCCTTCTGCACTGTATAATAATTCTCTGCCCAAAAGGGCATTGATTAACATAGATTTACCCGCACTAAAAGCCCCAGCAAACACGATTTCAAAACGAGGGGATAATGCCTTCCTTAACGCCAGTTGTACCCCAGAAGGGTCAATTTTTTTAAGTTCCTTGTGTTTCTTAAGTAGTTGAAGAATACTATCAATAGCCTCGGCAATATTCTGACACTGGGTGGGAATCATAGTCTAACAGTCTTTTCTCTCACAGTCTATCAGTCTATCCTTTATTTTCCTCAGGATTATGCGGGGGGGAGATTAAGTTTTGTTGCTGGGGGGATTGTGCCAGTTGCCACTGGTCTAGAATGTCATGGAGGAGGATTTCTTCAATCCAGGTTTTGGCTACTACGGTGAGGGGTAATGCTAATAGTAAACCCAAGGCGCCAAAAATGGTAGCAAAGAAGATTTGACAAAAAAGGGTTACAGCAGGTAAGAGGGAGACTTTATCAGCCATTACCCGGGGGGTTAGCCAATAACTTTCCAGGTGTTGGACAATAAAATACCAAACAACAATAGGTATAATTTTCCAAGGGTCGTCTATTAAGGCAATAGTGATAGGGAAAACAACACTGAGAGTAGGGCCAATGTTGGGGATAAAATTGAGTAACCCTGCCAACAATCCGTGAACTAAAACTAATTTTACCTGTAAAAACCACAAACCGAGGGCACTGAGAATCCCGATGAAGATACAATTGATAGTTACCCCTGCTAACCAATTGCAGATAGAATCCTCAGTTTTGTCTAGAATTTCAGATATTCGCTGACGATAAAAGGCGGGAAATGCTTTTACTATACAGCCACGGTATTGTTGGGGATTAAGAAGGAATACAAAAGTCAAAGCAATAACGAATATTACCTGGGATACTATGGCTATTACATTAGAAAACAGTGCCAAAAAGTTATTGTATATTCTGGTAGGCAACAGGTCATTTTGTTTCCAATAACTGTTTATCTGTTGGATTATTATTTGGTATAATTCAGCATTATAAAACTGACTATTTTTGATGATTTCTTCGATTTTTTGGGGGGCTTTAGGTAAGAGTTTTAGAAGAAGCGTAAATTCGGAAATAAATGGAGGTAATACTAGGAGAATAATAAGGGTAAGGATAACAAAGAAACAGGAAAAGACAACCACAGTAGCTTGAAAGCGAGTAAAGCCTGCCTGTTGTAATTTTTTGACGAGACGGTTGAGGGGGATAGCGAAGACAATGGCAGAGAAAATTAGTAACAGTAAATAACGAATCTGCCAGAGGATATAAAGGGAAATAAGAAAGGCGAGAAATCCCAAAGACTGACTAAAATTCATTTCATTGTTTTATTGGCGGCTAGAGAAGGACTATGATAGGCTATAGGATAACAAAAACTGCGTTGATAAGACCATGCGGCAGCGGGTAATAGAGTGGTTAAAGCAAAACATGCCACCAGAAAGGGTGACACATATTCTAGGGGTAGAAAAGATGTGTATTCAGTTAGCCAGACGTCATGGTGTAGACATTTATCAAGCAGCTACTGCCGGTTTATTACACGATTTAGCCAAATTCTTCCCACCCCAGCGACTGTTACAGATGGCAAGGGAAAATGGGATAGAATTGGATGAGATAACCAGTAGTCATCCTCATTTACTCCATGCAGATGTAAGTGCTATTGTAGCTAAGAGGGAATTTGGGGTAGACAATGAAGAAATTCTAGTAGCCATTAGCAATCATACTCTAGGAAGGCCCCAGATGAGCAAATTGAGTTGTATTGTGTTTATTGCTGACAAGTTAGAAGAGTCGAGGGGAGATACCCCCCAACTGAATCTAATGCGTCAGGTGAGTCACGAAAATTTAATGAGGGGATTGAGGATGGTATGTGATTATTCTATTTGCGACTTGTTGCAAAGATGTAAGGTCATCCACCCCCGTACTATTTTAACCCGCAATTGGGCATTGTCCCACCATTAATCACTAGGTTAGTTTTTTTCAGTTTGTTGACTTTTTCCCCCTTTTAACTCACCCTGTAAAACAGATAGAGAGTTTGTCAGAGAAACAGGTTACTGTCTTGCCTTTGCTGGAGTAATTGTAGGGCCTTTTTGATATTCTGGGTTTCAGACTTAGGTACAATCAGAGTGGCATTTTCTACCCTTACAATTACCAAATCCTTAACACCAATGGCGACTACGATTTCCTCTGGTTGATGATTGTAGAGGATAGTGTTTTCGGTATCAGTGACTAGACAGTTACCAACCACCACATTGCCATCCTGTTTTTGCAGGAGTCTGTCTAAGGCATTCCAGTCACCCAAATCATCCCAACCGAAGTCAGCGGGGATAACATATGCCAGATTTGTTTTTTCCATTAGGGCATAGTCAATGCTAATTTTGGGTAACTGGGGATAGGCAGATTTTCCCTCTTTTAGCAGCGGCAAGAGGATGTGGGGGGAGTGTTTTTCCAACTCCGCCAATATTACCGCCACTGGGAAAATAAACATGCCACTATTCCAACTGTACTTTCCGGTGGCGATAAACTGCTTAGCGGTTTCTTGGTTTGGTTTTTCCGTAAATCTGGTTACTTTGTAAAGAATTATGTCATCTTCTTGACATTGGGGCTCTCCTTGTTCTATGTAGCCATAACCGGTGGCAGGATAATGTGGTTGGATGCCAAGGGTAATAATGCCCTGGGTGGCGGCAGCAAAGTGGATAGCCTTCTGGAGGATGCGGGTAAACTGGGGGGGATTGCCAATATGGTGGTCAGCGGGGAAAAAGCCTACAATAAGATTGGGGTTATCTCCATAGCGGCGTTTGACTTCTAAACTAGCCCATGCCACTGCGGGGGCGGTATCTCTCCCCATGGGTTCCAATAATATGTTATCCTGGGGGAGATGGGGCAATTGTTGCCTTACCCTTTCAGCTAACAATTCAGAGGTAATTACCATTAAACCCTCCCAACCCCCAGCCAGGGATAGCAACCGTTGGGCGGTTTCTTGGAGGAGGGTATTACCACTGCCGTCGAGACAAAGGAATTGTTTTGGGCGATTAAGACGGCTGAGAGGCCAAAATCTCTCCCCTTTTCCACCTGCTAGAATAATAGGGACAAATCTGATTTCAGTCATAGTCTAGCCCAGGATAGTAGCCATCAGCGACCAACACCAATATAGCGGAAACCGAGGGCTTCTAATGCCTTTTTGTCGAGGAAATTGCGCCCATCAATGATAACAGGCTGTTTTAGGCGGAGACGAATTTTCTCCCAGTCTAGACGGAGGAATTGTTGCCACTCGGTGACTAAGACAAGGGCATCACAGCCGTCGGCCAACATTTCCACACTGGTTTCAATGGTGACGCCGGAAAGGCCATGACTGAGACCACTTTGGGATACAATAGGGTCATAGGCTTTGATAAAGGCCCCCAGACGGTTTAACTCCTTGATTATGTCCAGGGAGGGGGCATCCCGCATGTCGTCGGTGTCTGGCTTGAAGGTCAAACCCAGTAAGCCAATTACCTTGCCCTTGAGGATTTTCAGTTCATGTTGTAACTTTTCGATTACAACCAATCTTTGCCGTTTGTTGACGTTGACGGTGGCCATTAAGAGTTCTGCGGTATAGCCGTAGTCTTTAGCAGTATGAATTAGGGCGGCAACGTCTTTGGGAAAACAGGATCCTCCCCAGCCAATGCCCGCTTGGAGGAATTTAGGGCCAATGCGGGAGTCCAAGCCTATTCCTAGGGCTACCTGGGTCACATCGGCGCCGACGCGATCGCATATATTGGCAATTTCATTAATAAAGCTGATTTTGGTAGCAAGGAAGGCATTAGCAGCATATTTAATCATCTCAGCTGAACTCAAGTCGGTTATCACCAGGGGCACTGGCGGCAGATGGGGGTTTTCGCTGAATTGTCTTTTAATTATAGGGTCATACAGCTCTTTCATCATGGCGATGGCCTTTTCGCTGTTACCGCCCAGGACAATGCGATCGGGGTTAAAGGTATCATAGACAGCACTGCCCTCCCGGAGAAACTCTGGATTGCTTACCACGTCAAAGAGAGGCTCACCACCACTGGGATGTTTTTCCCTATAGCCCTCCAAAACCAACAGCCGCACCCAATCCCCTGAGCCTATGGGCACTGTGGACTTGTTGACCACCACCTTGTAGTCCTGTTGAAGGTGATGACCAATACCTCGGGCTACTGCTTCCACATAACGGGTGTCGGTTTCGCCGGTGGGTAGGGCGGGGGTGCCTACTGCGATGAAGATAATCTCCCCGTGACTGACTCCCACCCCCAAGTCGGTGGAAAAGTCCAGTCTCCCCTTAGCCATGGCTTCTTGCATCAAATCCGACAAGCCAGGCTCATAAATAGGGGATTGACCTTGTTTCATCAGTTTAACCTTTTCCTCATTGTTGTCGATGCAGATGACATCATGGCCGATGTGTGCCAGACACACCCCCGTCACCAGTCCTACATATCCGGCGCCCACTACTGAGACTCGCATCTTTCAACTCCCTACAAATATAGCTACAGCAGGTTTCATATGGTGTCATGATGGTATCATAGAGACAAACGCCGACGAAAGTCTTCTATAGTCTTCTGTAGGCCTTCTAGGAGGGGGACTTTTGGTTGCCAGGAAAGATAGGTTTTAGCTTTGGTGATGTCGGGTTGTCGTTGTTTTGGATCGTCTTCTGGCAGGGGTTTAAAGACTATTTGTACCTCCGGGTTGACGAGACTTTGGACAGTCTTGGCCAGTTGTAAGATTGTATATTCTTCCGGGTTGCCCAAATTCACAGGGCCAGTATAATCACTATTCATCAGGCGGATTAGTCCCTCTACCAAGTCGGAGACATAACAAAAACTGCGGGTTTGACTGCCGTCGCCGTAAACAGTGAGGGGCATTCCCTTCAAAGCCTGGACGATGAAATTACTCACCACTCGTCCGTCGTTTTCTAACATTCTAGGGCCATAGGTGTTGAAAATTCGTGCTATCCTAACCTCTAGTTTATGCTCCCTATGGTAGTCAAAGGTGAGGGTTTCTGCAATGCGCTTCCCCTCATCATAACAGGCACGGACGCCGATACAGTTGACATTGCCTCGATATTCTTCCGGTTGGGGATGTACAAGGGGATCTCCATATACTTCAGAGGTAGAAGCCAGGAGGAATCTTGCCTTAACCCGCTTGGCCAACCCCAGCATATGGAGGGTGCCCATAAAACTGACCTTAGTGGTTTTGATGGGGTTATACTGGTAGTGTACGGGGGAGGCGGGGCAGGCGAGATGGTAAATTTGGTCTACTTCTAGACGTATTGGTTCTGTAATATCATGGCGGATTAGTTCAAAACGGGGATGTCCTAACCACTGTTGGATATTGGCCTTGGTGCCGGTGTAAAAGTTGTCCAGACACAATACCTCGTGCCCCTCTTCCATTAAACGATCTACCAGATGGGAGCCAATAAAACCAGCGCCCCCAGTGACTAAGATTCGCATAGGCTAGTGTTACTCTTTCCCTGGAATTCAATGAATAGGGTAACCGATGGGGGGCAACTGGGGCAAATGGGGGCAAGTCTGGTCAACGGTTTCTTTCTGGCCTTTCTTTGCGCCACCACCAGGGGGTATCTTCCACCTGCCCATGGACGTTTACAAAGTCAATTTGCTGTCTGATTTTGTTTATATCCCAACCGGTGAGATTGGCGAGGGTTTGGGCTTCTCTTTCCTGTCGTTGACGAGTCCTACGCAGATATTCCTTGCCCGCCTGACAGGAGATAGTGCCTCGGAAGGGGTGACGGATGACGTAACGGCCTTGGAATAGTTCTTGATTGGGGGTATTTTGGAATCGCAAGTCTTCTGGGAAGTGGGCTCGGTCGTATCTTACATGTAGTCTTGTTATGAAGACATCACTGGGACCATTAGGATCATACCAGAAGACGCCTGCCTGTCTCAACTCGTCAGGGGTGAGGGGATCAGCCGCACAGGGGTCACACCAACTCATATTCCAAGCATATTCCAAAAAGGCTACTCTTTTGCCCTCCCTCTCGTAGCTGCGGGTAAACATAGCCTTATAGAAGTCGCCAAACTGTTTTTCTACGAATTCCGGCACATCCACATTGGAGGGAATTTTGACGGTGCGGTAGTTAGTCAATTCTGTTTGCCCGGTGTCTGAAAGGAGGTAGATAATTAAATCCTGTTCCTTTTTGCTGTTAATCATCCCCAGACGGATAGGCAACATGAATTTAGGGTATTCATAGGCTACTTGGATGGGGCGCAGGTTGACGTAGCCACCTTTTTCATACTCTTCCAGGTTTACCTTAGCCACAAAGAATTTCATCCTCTGACGGATGTAGGGAGATAACAATTCCTTGGCGCCTCTGGGGATTTTATAGCCGTTTTGGATAAGCCAGGTTTCCAATCCTTGAGACTCTTTGGCACTTAGGATGACAATGTCATACTCCCCCACGGTGAATTTACTTTCTACTGTAACACCTAGAGCCTGGTCACTCCTTGCTCCCCCTTCCCTGGCCACCCCTGGGGCTTCTTGTGTTTTATATACTGGTAGTGGGGGGGCGCAGGGATCATAGTCGTAGTATTCTACCAGTCTAGGGGCACTGAAGGCGTCTAGTCTTTCCAGGATTTTGGGATTCAGTACATTGACTTGCTCCTTTGTCACAGATACTGGGATTGGTACCACCACGGCAAAGTCTTTTACATCCCCCTCATAGTCGTTAGCCATGGTCAGGACTGTGCGATCGCCTTTACGGGCAATTATCACCTGGGAGGCCCGATTGTAGAGTTTTGTATCTGCCTTGGCTACATAAAAACCACAAAAAGCCCATACCTGTTGGGGAAAACTAAGGCAAACTGTGAGGCATATTGTTATTATTAACAGGATTTTTTTCATGCTCTACCTCCATTTACAACGGTCAACTCACTCCCCACCTCTTGGGAAATAGGCCAGTAAAATCGCTGACCTGTCCAGATTTTATCGAACAAAATAGTAAGGGGAGATAGGACAAACAAGGCGATGAAAACTCCGTAGGTGACGCCAAAAAAACTTCTGAGGACAAAAGCGAGTATTGCTACTAAAATAGACCAGGTTATTCTACCGATTTTGCTATCAGGAATTGAACGAGGGTCACTAATCATAAAAAAGGCGAAAACCAGCAAACTTCCTGTACTCAATTGGTGTAAAACTACATCCCATTCCCACCCCAAATAATAGTTATACAGACAGGAGAGTATTATATAGGTAACAAGAAAGGCTCCAGTAGTCTCCCACCGGCCTACTTTGTTTAAAACCAGGGCGCCAGTGCAGATGAACAGGGCCACATAAAACCAATCACTGCCCCACTGTCCCGGTGAAACCCAGGCATTATGTGTCAGGGCAATAGCAGAAATTATGCCAAAGTTTCCGGGGTTGAAAAAGTGTTTTCCCTCCACAGAGAAAATAAATTTTGAAGCTATAGCCATAGCCCCGGCAATCATCAGGGTGTAGATACTGTTTGAGCGAATAAGCACCGACAACCCCAGGCTGGTTGTTAGGGCACTTTTTAATCCAGATATTTTCCATTTTAAATCGCTTTTTCTTCCTCTTTCTCTGGTTAATAATTCCTTTAATTTCTGATTGATGTTATCAAAATTATCTCCGATAAATTGAGTTAACAAACAAGAGACAATTAGAGGTATAAAATAAGGGAAAGAAAGACTCCATTCCCGGTTAAATATGCCTAGAAATAGGAAAAAGATAAGAAAGGAAATTTGATAATCTCGAGGGTCAACAAATAGTTTTAGCTTCATAAAACAGTATATTTAGCTGTTTTTTTCTTATGACAGTAAAACCAGGTGGTAGTTCCCTGTTTGCCTTGATTGTGGAGAAAAATAAGAGTAATAGAGAGGGGATGTAACAAATCTTTACGTTTATTAAGGTGAGAGCCCCTTGTGGATTATCCTTATTAGAGGGAAGAACATGAGAATGTAAATACGGAGGTCAAACCTTGGCTATTCCTCTATTAGAATATGCACCCCGCACCCAGAATAGCCGTGTGCCTGGGTATGAGGTGGGCAGTGATGAGCAACCCAGAATTTACAACGCAGAGAATATCTATAGCCCCTCTGAGTGGGATGAATTGATAGAGGCGGCTTACCGTCAGATTTTCTTCCATGCCTTCAAATGGGATCGAGAGCCCTTCCTAGAATCCCAGTTGCGCAACAGACAAATCACTGTGCGGGACTTCATCCGTGGCCTACTATTATCAAAAACCTTTAAGAATAGCTTTTACGACAAAAACAGCAACTATCGCTTTGTAGAACAGTGTATTCAAAGGGTTTTAGGGCGTGATCCCTATAGCGAAAGGGAGAAAATCGCCTGGTCTATTGTAGTGGCCACCAAGGGGATTAAGGGCTTTGTAGACGAGTTACTCAACAGCGACGAGTACCTAGAAAACTTCGGTTACGACACTGTTCCCTATCAGCGGCGCCGTGTACTACCTGGGCGTGACAGGGGTGAGATTCCCTTTAACATCAAATCTCCCCGTTACGATGCCTACTATCGTGCCATCCTTGGCTTCCCACAAATCATCTGGCAGAACGAAATACGTCGTTATACACCCCAAGACAGAAAGCCCAGACCCGGCGATCCTGCTCTATACTTGAACATGGCTCGTAGTATTAATCCTCAACCAGCGCCCATACCTCGTGTCTCTGCCCAGAACATCAGTCTAGACAAGGTGCCCTATCGCGGCAGACAATAACCAGCGGGGGCAACCAGAAACCATAACACCCTTATACCCTTCCCTCAGGGAGGGGTTTTATTGTGGGGAGGCTGCTATTTTTTGTCGACGGAGGATTCTTACGGTTTCCAACACTACCTCGGCGGCTTCTTCTATTTCTGCCTCTGTGGTAAAACGGCCTAGGCCAAAACGCAAAGAAGCCTTGGCCAACTGGTCAGAATGTCCCAATGCCTTCAAAACATGGGAAGGTTTGGGGTTGCCAGAGGAACAAGCGGCGCCCGAAGAAACAGCTATTTTGGAGTTTAAAGCTAGCAGTAGGGCAGGGCCATTTACCCCCTCGATACTTACATTCAAGTTGCCCGGGAGTCGTTGCTGGAAATCGCCATTGAGGTGAATGCCATCTAGTTGACTGAGTTTTTGCCACAGGTAGTCTCTCAATCGCCTGAGACGCTCATTTTCCTGGGGCATCTCTTTTAGGGCAATTTTGATGGTTTCCCCAAAACTGACGATGAGGGGGGGGGATAGGGTACCAGAGCGTAATCCTCTTTCTTGGCCACCACCATGGATTTGGGGGGCAATTTTTACCCGGGGATTGCGGCTGCGGATGTATAATGCCCCTACACCCTTGATGCCGTGGACTTTGTGGGCGGTGAGAGACATCAAGTCCACATTCATTTTTTCTACATCCAGGGGGATTTTGCCTATAGCCTGGGCAGCATCGGTGTGGAAAATGACCCCCTTCTCCTTACAAATGGCCCCTATTGTCTCTATATCCTGAATCACCCCTATCTCGTTATTAGCCGTCATTACCGAGACTAGGATGGTATCAGTGCGGATGCTATCTGCCAATAGATTTATGTCCAAAAGGCCATTTTTCTTCACGGGGAGGTATGTCACCTCAAACCCCAGTTTTTCCAGATATTGACAGGGCTCTAAAACGGCATTATGCTCAGTAGAGACGGTTACAATATGTCGACCTTTCTGAAAGTAGGCTTCTGCTACCCCCTTTATAGCCAAATTGTTAGCTTCTGTGGCGCCACTGGTAAAGATAATCTCCTCTTCTCGGGCATTGATAGCCTGGGCAATAATCTGACGGGCTTGTTTAACACCGGCTTCGGCTTCCCAACCGTAGATATGTCCAACACTGGCGGGATTGCCAAAATATTCCTTCAAATAGGGTAGAAGGGCTTCAACTACTCGCGGATCAGGCTTAGTAGTGGCATGATTATCTAGATATATTGGCTTTTTTACCGTCATAGGGGGGAAACAGGAAGGGGTAGACACACCAGATTATTTTCATTGTATCTCATGTCCTCCTGCTTCCCCTTAAACTTATTCAGCAGTAGCTAATTCCCCTTCTTCAGACTCTGTGCTGCCACGACGACGACGGGAGGTAAGAGTGTTAAACAGCATTTTCCCAATGGCGAGGATGAGATTGCCCTCTAATTCCTTAAACATGTCCATGTTCAATTTGAAGGCATAGTTGGCCTCATCCACAATCCTTTTTGCAGTGGCTTCGTCTACGGGCAATTCGTTGAGGGCTTGACGATATTTGTTTTTAAAAGCCTTCTCATCACTAATTTGCTCGAATTCGTAAAAAGCAGTGCCCTGGCCATTCAAATTCATGGCCTTTTGGGCAATAGTCTTGAGAATTTGACCACCGGATAAATCCCCTAAATAACGGGTGTAAGAGTGGGCTACAAACAATTCTGGACTATGGAGGGCAATTTCCCGAATTCTGTTTACATACTTTTGTCCTGCGGGGCTAATCTGAATTTCGTTTTTCCAGGTACTCCCGTAGTAGTACTGTAAGTCTTTGGCCAAACTGGGTTGTCGATTCAATTCGGGGAAGTAGATTTTGCCTACTATGGGATGGTTTTGTAACTTTTCCATTTCCTCTTCCATTGCCCCGTAGACAAAGTATAAATTAGCTACCAGCTTGCGATAGGAATTTTTTTCAACTACCCCCTTAAGGAAGCACTTGATAAACCCCATATTCTCGGCCATGGTATGGGATTTCTTGGTACCTTCCCTCAGCATCGTGGCTAGATTCACGCTCATGGTTGCTTTATTTCCTCGTCCTGCTTTAATTTTGTCAACAAAACTTTACAATAAAGCTATTGCTAATCTTTAACCATAAACCGAATCAGCCCCGGTTTATATTAAGATTTTTTAAGTTGCTGAAGGACAAAGTCGTGGATTAAATCGGCTTCGGCAGGGATGATCTCATGGCCGATGTCAAACTCATGGTATTGGACGGAGACGCCCACCTTTTCTAGAGTTTCCTTGGCTACGCGGGCAGCGGAAATAGGGACAACATTATCGAGGGTGCCATGGCAGAGGAGGGTGGGGGGGAAGGGATGACGGTCAGTGGTAGGCTGGAAGTGGAGGTAGCCGCTGAGACAGACAACACCGGCTAAAGGCAATTGAAGTCCCACATCCAGACTCATAGCGCCTCCTTGGGAAAAGCCCCCCAGAAAAGTCTTGGCCAGAGGCACCCCGGTGGTGTCTTCCAGGGATAACAACCAGCGGTAGAGGGCTTGAGCACTTTCTTCCAACCCTTCATTGTCGTTTTCTAGGGCATACCAAGCCCTGCCGCCGGAGACATGGGGGTGGGGGAAGGGGGCATTAGGGAAGAGGAAAAGACAGGACGGCAGATTAAGCATGGGGGTGAGGGGCATCAAATCACGGTAATTAGCGCCCCAGCCGTGTAGCAGGACAAAGACCAATTCTGGCGGTTGTCCATTACTGGGTTGAGTGGAGAGGACTTCCAGTTCCATATTATTCCTCAAACAGACTGCTTAGACGTTCTACCTCTGACTGGGTAGCATATACAGGGGTACCAGAGAGAATTCCCGTTACATTGCGGAAGGGGGCCCCTATATGCATTCCCTTGTTGTCGATGGTAAACTCCCGAATATCTTTGTCGTGCATGGACCCACGCATTTTTAACACGGTGATACCGCGACGCATTTCCCCATACATCTCCACGTAACGGAGCAGGATAATAGAGTCGGTAATGGTGGAGATATGGGCTTCGGTGATGGAGGTACCTCCTAGGAGGGTGGGGGTGGTAGCCGTAAATAGGCCGCCGATTTCCTTTTGTTTGATGAAGGAGGTCAAACCGATGATAAACTCCCGGAAGCCTTTGAGGGTGGAAACCCTTTCCAAAGCGGAGAGACTGTCTACTGCCACCCGGTTGGGTTTGAATTCTTCGATAATCTCCTTCATGTTGATCAGGTGGTTTTCCAAGCCGGTTGCTTCGGGGTAACGGCAAACCACCTTCAATTTCCCCTCTTTTTCCATTTGTTCAAAGTCTACCCCCCAACCGATGGCATTGCGGAAAAGTTGTTCCCTACTCTCCTCAAAGGCGAAAATAAGACAACGTTCGTTGTTACGCACCCCTCCGGCCATAAATTCTGTCACCATGAGGGTTTTGCCGGTGCCGGTTGCCCCTGACACCAGAATGATGGAGTCGCGGAAGAAGCCCCCACCACACATCCTGTCCAATTCCTTGTTGCCCGAGGTGATGCGGATATTGGACGACCGTTGTTCTAATTCTATGGCCGACAGAGGGATGATCACAATCCCCTTGCCCTTGACAATGGTGAAGGGGTATTCTCCCTTTTGGTGGTCTGTCCCCCTGTATTTCAGTATTTCAATTGTACGACGCCGTTTTTCATCACTGAGGACGTTACGGAGGATGACCACATTGTCAGCCACGAATTCTTCCACCCCGTAACGACTGATTTCTCCGTATTCTTCAGTCCTTTCGGCAGTCATTACGGCGGTGACGCCCAATTCCCTCAAAGCAGAGGCAAGGCGGAATAGGTCACTACGCACCTGGGCACTGTCATTGAGGTGGGTGAAAATAGCACCAAGGGAGTCAAGGGAGATGCGTTTAGCAGAATGTTTACGGATAGCATACTCAATGCGGGCAATCAAAGCCCCTAAATCGTATTTGCCGCTGACCATAGGGGCTTCTCCCGGCTGAGGAGAGGCGTCTACAAATGCCCATTGTCCTTTCTCTTCCCATTCTCTGATATTCCAGCCAAATCCCTTCATGTTACTGCGGATGGCTTTGGGGGATTCTTCAAAGGTGACAAAAACTCCATTTTCCCCCCTCTTGATGCCTTCTACTAAAAACTGACAAGCAAAAACTGTTTTGGCACTACCAGCCGTACCTGAAACTAGTGTAGCGCGGCCCTTTGGCAGTCCACCCTCTGCCAGAAAGTCAAATCCCGGTATGCCCGTTTCTAGTTTCTCAATGGCGTCTAAATCGCGTTCTGCTTCTGGACTCATTCACCTTCTCTGTCTGTCTCGTTAATAGTAAATCATAATATATTATTTATTCACTTTTCCTGGTCAAAATGCAAGTGTTAACAAAGGTTGCAGGGAGACGGAAGTAAATTTTCCCGCAAACAGTGGCTGGGGAAAAAATAAAATTATTGTAAAATTGAAAAAAGCCCCTGCCATTCTACCAGAACATGACTCAGACTATACCTAAACCAGTCCATTTTAAAGTGCGCCCAGCCATCGCCCAACTCCAACCGGAATTGGTAAAATGGCGTCGCTATCTGCACCAACATCCCGAGTTGGGGTTTAGAGAGGTTGGTACAGCCAGGTTTATAAGCGAGAAGCTATCTAGTTGGGGGATAAAACACCAAACAGGCATTGCCCACACCGGTATAGTAGCCTTAGTGGAGAGTGAGACTGCCCCAGACAATGACAGGGTGTTGGCCATTCGGGCTGATATGGATGCCCTCCCCCTGCAGGAGGAGAATGAAGTGCCTTACCGCTCGCAACATGATGGTATTATGCACGCCTGTGGTCATGACGGTCACACCGCCATAGCCCTAGGAATAGCCCGTTATTTGGCCGAAAACCGAGATAAATGGCGTGGAAGGGTAAAAATCATTTTTCAGCCGGCAGAAGAGGGCCCAGGAGGCGCTAAACCAATGATTGAAGAGGGGGTGCTATCCAACCCACCTGTTTCTGCTATCATTGGCCTGCACCTGTGGAATAACCTGCCAGTAGGCACTGTAGGGGTGAGGGAGGGGGCACTGATGGCAGCGGTGGAATGCTTTGACTGTACTATTTTTGGCAAGGGAGGCCATGGGGCGATGCCTGAACAAACCATTGATGCCGTAGTGGTAGGGGCACAGGTGGTCAACGCCTTGCAAACCATTGTCTCCCGCAATGTCTCCCCCCTAGATAGCGTGGTGGTGACGGTAGGGGAGTTTCATGGTGGCACTGCCCGTAATATCATTGCCGACACTGCTACCATGAGGGGCACTGTTCGTTATTTTAACCCGCAAATGGAGGGCTTTTTGGGACGGAGAATTGAACAAGTTATAGCGGGGGTATGTCAAAGTCATGGGGCGAGATACAAGTTGGACTACTGGCAATTGTACCCCCCCGTCATCAATCACCCCCAAATAACCCACCTGGTGAGGGAAGCAGCGGAGGCGGTGGTAGAAACTCCCCTAGGGGTTGTGCCAGAATGTCAAACCATGGGTGGGGAAGACATGTCCTTTTTCTTGCAAAAGGTACCAGGTTGTTATTTCTTCCTAGGTGCGGCCAATCCAAAAAAGGGGTTAAATTATCCCCATCACCACCCCCGCTTTGACTTTGACGAGACGGTGTTGTCTGTGGGGGTGGAAATCTTTGCCCGATGTGTGGAAAAATTCTTCGGTCAAACCAGCTTGCCTGAACTGGCATAGCCGAATTATAGTAGAAGGGCAATTGTCTGCCAACAGGGCGAACACAATAGGAACAAATGGGTAGTATATTCGGTAAATTATTTACTATTTCTACCTTTGGCGAGTCTCATGGCGGGGGGATTGGTGTAGTAATTGATGGGTGCCCTCCCCGCATAGAAATTTCTGCCGAAGAAATCCAATTCGAGTTAAATAGAAGAAAGCCAGGACAAAGCAAAATCACCACCCCCCGCAAAGAAGAAGACTTGTGTGAAATCCTCTCCGGCGTGTTTGAAGGGAAAACCCTGGGCACCCCTATTGCCATTTTAGTGCGCAATAAGGACACCCGCCCCCAAGACTACGAGGAGATGGCAGTTAAATATCGCCCCTCCCATGCTGATGCCACCTATGATGCTAAATACGGCATTCGCAACTGGCAAGGAGGAGGGCGCGCCTCCGCTAGGGAGACTATTGGCAGGGTAGCCGCTGGGGCTATTGCCAAGAAAATCCTCCGTCAGCTGGCGGGGGTGGAAATCGTAGCCTATGTGAAAAGCATCAAACACATTACCGCCAATGTGAATCCTGATACCGTCACCTTGGAACAGGTGGAAAGTAATATAGTCAGATGCCCAGACAGTGAAGCCGCCGAGAAGATGATTCAACTGATTGAGGAAACCCGCAGACAGAAGGACTCCCTAGGAGGTATAGTAGAATGTGTAGCACGAAATGTTCCAAAAGGATTGGGAGAGCCAGTATTCGACAAGTTGGAGGCAGACTTAGCCAAGGCCATCATGTCATTGCCTGCCACTAAGGGGTTTGAAATTGGTTCGGGCTTTGCCGGCACACTGATGACGGGCAGTCAACACAATGACGAGTTTTATGTAGACGAGGAGGGCAATATTCGCACTAGGACTAACAATTCGGGGGGAATTCAGGGAGGCATCAGCAATGGGGAAAATATAATCCTGCGGGCGGCTTTTAAACCCACTGCCACTATAGGCAAGGAACAAAAAACCGTCACCACCGCAGGAGAGGAAACGGTTTTGGCCGCTAAAGGCAGACATGATCCTTGTGTACTACCCAGAGCAGTACCGATGGTAGAGGCCATGGTAGCCCTGGTATTGTGCGATCACCTCCTCCGGCATCATGCCCAGTGTCGTCTTTTTTAGGGGTTGGTAGGGAAAAGGCTTGTCTTAACCGGGTGGGGCTATTTATGCCTCCAATTTCTCGTTGAGGATTTGGTTGGTCAGTTTTGGATCAGCCCTACCGCCGGTGGCTTTCATGATTTGGCCCACAAAGAAGCCCTGGAGTTTCTTCTTGCCGGCTTTGTATTGGGCTACCTTATCCGCATTCTCCGCCAATACCTTGTCAATGATAGCACTTAACTCCTCTGGGTTGGAAATGGTCACCATGCCCCGGCTTTCCACCAGTTGTTTGGGAGAGCCTCCTTTTTCCAACAACTCTGGTAGTATTTCTTTAGCAATCTTGCCACTAATAGTGCCCTCTTCAATCAAGCCAATCAACTCCGCCAACATAGGGGGTTTGAGGGGAAGATCATTAATGGTCAAATGGGGTTGGCTGTTTAGATAGGCGGCAATGTCTTGAGTTACCCAGTTGGCGGCACTTTTTGCATTGGCGCCTGCTTCCACTACCGCCTCAAAATACTGCGCAACATCTTTGTCGTCGGTTAGCACTCTGGCATCATAGGCAGAAAGTCCCAACTCCTCCTGATAGCGTGTCCGTTTTTCCGCGGGCAATTCTGGCAGGGTCTTGGCTAGTTCCTCTAATAGGCTATCATTGACTATGATGGGGGGCAAGTCTGGTTCAGGGAAATAACGGTAGTCACTGGATTCCTCTTTACTCCTCATGCTGATGGTGCGTTGACTGCCTTCTTCCCACAGCCTGGTTTCTTGGACAATTTCTTCTCCCCTCTCCAATGCCTCTATTTGTCTTTGGATTTCATAGTCAATAGCCTTTTGGATAGCACTAAAGGAATTCATGTTTTTGATTTCCACTTTCACCCCGAACTCTTTTTGGCCCACGGGGCGCACAGATATGTTAACATCACAACGGAGGGAGCCTTCTTGCATGTTGCCATCGCTAATACCCAAGTAACGCACCAGACGACGCAATTCCTGAGCATATTCCGCCGCCTCTTGGCCACTGCGCAAATCTGGGGCTGACACTATTTCCAATAGGGGGACTCCCGCTCTGTTAAAATCTACTAAGGAGTGGGTAGATCCTGCTAGTCTATCACTGCCAGCATGGACTAATTTGCCGGCATCCTCTTCCATGTGTAGCCTTGTAATTCTAATTGTCTTTTTGTATACTTCCTTCGTCTTCGGGTCAAAAACCTCAATTTCTAGCTGTCCGTCTTGAACTATAGGCAAGTCATACTGAGATATTTGGTAATTCTTGGGCAAATCCGGGTAAAAATACTGTTTACGGTCGAATTTGCTGTATCTGGCGATTTTCCCCTTCAGTGCCAATCCCATTTTAATAGCTGCATTCAACACTTCCTGATTCAAAACCGGTAATACCCCCGGATGCCCAAGACACACCGGACACACATTTGTATTAGGAGGGCTATTAAAATCTGTAGAACAATTACAGAAAATTTTACTCTTGGTATTCAGCTGACAGTGGGTTTCCAAGCCAATAATAGCCTCATATTTAGTTTTTATCGCTGTAGTCATATACGGAATAGATATACTTTTGACGCACCTTCTCTCTTCTGGTTTATTCTAACCCGAATGGTTCAACTCCCGCTCCCCCCTTACAAGGGTTGCCATTTCTTTAAGACAGTTTCTGCCTCCTCAATAGTCTCTTCTAAATTTCTTTCCAAATCCTCGATGTTAGAATCCCCTTTTTCCAGATTACAAGCCATACATATTACCCTTAGATTCCTATATTCAAACATGAGTTCAGGACAACGGGCTTTGTTTATTATGTGATCTATGGTCGCATATTGGGGATGATAGTAGTAGTCCCCCACTACAGGGATGTCGTTATTATATTTTGGAAAGGATAACCATGCATCCCTTTTGCAGTTAGTCCGATATTTTTCCCCATAGACCATTATCTTACCACAAATAGGGCAGGGTTTCCCCTCATGCATTTGGCGTAATTCCCATGGGCTTATCCACCCTTTTTCTGGGTGTTTTATGACCGGATTATTCTTATTTTCATGCCATATTCGATTTATCTCTTCTGCCGAATATAGATGTTTAGTATTAACAGCTGTAACCTTTTTGTCATATTTGTATTTCATATTCCCTCCTTCTCTTTGACTTCATTATTCTTTATCAGAGGGGTTTATATTTTTCCAGAATCCGTTGAACATTTTTCCTGGTTGTATTCCGTCTTCTTCTTAATCTTTTGAGCCCCTTTTCTGCCATTTCATTTATGTTTTCTGCGCGGATAGCCAATTGCTCAATTGCCATGGATAAATCACCTCTTTCCAGGTACACATCTACCAAATTTACTACCTTTTTTTCCTCCTCAAAGAATACCTGAAGAATGCGCCATGATTTTTGCACCCCCTCCCAACCCACGTTATGATAACCCATCTGGACAACTTGTTTTCTTTGCTTCAGGTTTAATTGTTTGAAGTAAAGGCCATTTCTGTGACGCCACTGGAAATAATCCATCCCTTCTACTATTAGTTTCATGTTTACCTCCCACTGTCACCATTAGGGGGATATTGTTGCTCTAAATATTTTTCTATTTTTTCCCATTCTTCCTGACCCTGTTTTTTGATTACATATTCTTTTATACGGGAGAGAGTATCTCTAAAATGGTCATTAGCTTCTTGCAGATTTTCGATAATGTATTCTGCATCATCTGTTTGTTTTTGCAGGGCTGATTCCAGTCTCTTTATCATATTTCCTAGTTGTTTTACTGCCTCATTGTAGTCATGCTTGTGGACTAAATTTTTCTCCAGCAGTGTCATTTTTCTTTCTTCCCCTTGTTTCTCCAAAGCAGAGGATAACCAATATCCCAGTTGGTATATTTCTGATCCTTTTTCTCCCGGCAAAAATTTAGGTATTAGACATACAAGAAAGGAGATATTATCTATCAGTTTTTGTTTTTCCTTTTCCAGCATTTTGTTTTTTTTCATTATCTCAAAAAGTTCCTTTTCTTTCTGCCTGATAGAATTCAGGTTTCGTAGTAAACGTTGATTTTCAGCCATTAGCTGTTCCTTTTCTTGCCGTAAAATCTCATTCTGTTGCTTTAAACTTCTGTTTATAGTGGCTAGATTCTGGTACTTTTCTACAGGTACACATCCCTTTCCCTTGCCGAGTATACCATCTTTTACTGCCGAAATTACGGGTAATAATGCTTGGTAAATCTCAGATTTTTCCAATGAAAAAAACTCCTTTACACCAATTTCTATTCTCTTGTAAAGATGTTCTAACTTATCATCTAAAACCCTGCTGCTCCTCTCCTCTAATATTTGTAACTCTTCTCTAAAAATCTGCCTAATATTTTCTCTTTGGTCTTTTAAGGCATTATTTTCTTGGATAATCTTCTGTATTTTAGATTCCAGCTGCTCCTTTTCTCTGGACAATTTACTTACCTCTCTCGAGAGGGAATCTCTATCCTCTTTAATGCGAATTTTCAAGTGGCAGATGGCATATTTTAAGGGCTCAAAATGGCGAATATTTTTTTGGATAATATTTAGTTGATTGTAAGAAATTTCCTTGGTGAAATCACACTCATCTAAGCCGAGAGTTTTTGCTATCTGTCTAATAAGTTTCCTTCTGGCTGCCTCAGAGTGTTTGTTATTATTATCGGGCGACTGGTGACGACTCATATTGGTTTCTCCCTATTTACCCCTCTATAGGTTTATCGAGGTAGGGAGGGGGGTTAATGCAGTCTGGCCCTATTAAATGGCGACTCTGTAAAGAAAATGAAACACAGCCCTTAATATTTCGTTAAAATCGGAATAAGTGAAGGAAAGAGGGAAAAATAAGAAATGCTGGACTTGGATAATATTAGAATAGGTGGCAAATCTGGTGTAGACCAGGCTGGGGAAGCGATAGAATTGGATAAGGTGGAATGGGAAGAGGGAAAATTTGAGCATCGCCACATTGGTATTAGCAGGGAAGATGAGCAGAAAATGCTCCAACAAATGGGGTATGATAGTCTGGAGGAATTAATCGATAAGGCTATACCCCCCTCTATTCGCTACCACAATTCTTTAAATTTACCGGCGGCTAAATCGGAATTAGAGGCGTTAAAATCCCTAAAGGCTATTGCCAGCCAGAATAAGGTGTTTCGCAACTACATCGGCATGGGGTATTATGACTGCTTTACCCCCCCTGTAATCCAGAGAAATATCCTGGAAAATCCTAACTGGTATACTGCCTATACCCCCTATCAACCGGAAATATCTCAGGGGAGACTGGAAGCCTTGTTGAATTTTCAGACAATGGTGATGGATTTGACAGGGATGGAAATTGCTAATGCCTCCCTGTTGGATGAAGGTACAGCCGCCGCCGAGGCGATGAATTTGTGTCGTCATGTGGCTAAAATTGATTCTAATGTCTTGCTGGTAGACGAAAATTGCCACCCCCAGACTATAGAGGTGATAAAAACTCGGGCTAGATACCTGAATATTAACGTTGTCGTTGCGGATGTTGTTGGTTTTGACTTGGAGACAACACCTCCCTTTGCCTGTCTGGTGCAATATCCTGGCAGTGATGGGACTATTGTAGATTACCAGGAGTTGGTAGAAAGGGTACATGCCAAGGGGGGGCTGGTGATTTTTGCCACTGATTTGCTAGCCTTGACCCTGTTAAAACCGCCGGGGGAATTAAATGCAGATGTTGTGGTGGGCAATAGTCAACGTTTTGGTGTACCATTAGGGTATGGTGGCCCTCATGCTGCCTTTTTTGCCACTAGACAGGAGTACAAGAGATTATTACCAGGCAGACTAGTGGGGGTTTCTGTAGACGCCACGGGGAAGCCGGCATTGAGATTGGCATTACAAACCAGGGAGCAACACATTCGTAGGGACAGAGCAACTAGTAATATTTGTACTGCACAGGTGTTACTGGCGGTGGTGGCGGCAACCTATGCAATATACCACGGGGAAAAGGGGTTAAAGAGAATCGCCACCAGGGTGCATAATTTGACCAAACTATTGGCTTTGCAGTTACAAAAGCTGGGTTATCAACTCAAATCCCATAGCTTTTTTGATACCATCACCCTGCTGCTATCTGATGAGGAGAAAATTGAGGCTATTAGAAATTCAGCGGATTCTAGGGCTATCAATTTTCGCTACTATCCGAGGGGAATAGGCATCAGCCTAGATGAAACGACTACTATAGAGGATGTTAATACCATTGTGGAGATTTTTGCCCTCCATAAGCCCAGGAGAGGGGGAGAAACAATCCCATTGGAACAACTGGGTATTCCCACTAAACTACAACGGACAAGTCGCTTTCTCACTGCTAAGGTTTTCAACCAATATCACACGGAGACGGAGTTGCTGCGGTATTTGCATCGTCTGGAGTCGAGGGATTTATCTTTGACTACATCTATGATTCCGTTGGGCTCCTGTACGATGAAGTTAAATGCTACTTCAGAGATGTTACCGATTTCTTGGCCTGAGTTTAATAAAATACACCCCTTTGCGCCTCTTTCTCAAACCCAAGGCTATCAGACAATGTTTGCCCAACTGGAATCTTGGTTAGCAGAAATAACTGGCATGAAGGGGGTGTCTTTGCAACCCAATGCTGGCTCACAAGGAGAATACGCAGGGTTACAAGTAATCCGTCAATACCACCAAAGTAGAGGGGAGGGGCATAGAGATGTTTGTCTTATACCGGAATCGGCCCATGGGACAAACCCGGCTTCAGCGGTGATGTGTGGCTTAAGGGTGGTAAACGTTGCCTGTGACAAGAGGGGGAATATAGACATAGAAGACTTGAGGCAGAAGGCGGAGAAATATCAACAACACCTGGCTGCCATAATGGTTACCTACCCTTCCACCCACGGGGTATTTGAGGAGGGGATTAGGGAAATTTGTGACATAGTGCACCACTATGGGGGGCAGGTGTATCTAGATGGTGCTAATATGAATGCATTGGTGGGACTATGTCGTCCTGGGGATTTTGGGGCGGATGTTTGTCATCTTAACCTCCACAAGACCTTTTGTATTCCCCATGGGGGTGGTGGCCCTGGGGTTGGTCCTATTTGTGTAGCGTCTCATTTAGTACCCTTTTTACCAGCCACTGGCTTTGGCAGGAAGGGAGAAGAGAATTCCATTGGTTGGATAGCTTCTGCCCCCTGGGGAAGTGCTAGCATTCTACCCATATCCTGGATGTATATTGCCATGATGGGGGCGGAGGGGTTAACCCGTGCCACAAAAATAGCCATCCTCAATGCCAATTATATAGCCCATCGTCTTGCTCCTTATTATCCCATCCTCTACACGGGGAAGGAGGGATTGGTGGCACACGAGTGTATTATCGACTTGCGGCCTTTTAAAAAGACTGCAGATGTCACGGTGGAGGATGTAGCTAAAAGGCTGATGGATTATGGTTTTCATGCCCCTACCATGTCTTGGCCGGTGGCGGGTACATTAATGATTGAGCCTACGGAGAGTGAGTCTTTGGCGGAATTGGAGCGTTTTTGTGAGGCGATGATTAGTATTCGCCAGGAAATTGCCGCCATTGAGAGAGGGGAGATGGACAAAAAAGACAACCCTCTCAAAAATGCCCCCCATACTGCCGAGTCATTGGTACAACCGTGGAATCACCCCTACAGTAGGGAGGTAGCGGTTTATCCGGCGCCCCATCTGAGGGAGTATAAATTCTGGCCGCCCGTAGCCCGGATTGACAATGCCTACGGGGATAGAAACCTGGTATGTAGCTGTCTTGGGTGATGGCCAGGGTTTAAATTGTAAGCCCTTTTTCTGATAGCCCCTGGGGAAAAAAAACCCCCCGCTGTGGGGGGCATTATTGTATTAACGGAACATTACACTCACTGAACTTTCTTCGTGGATACGCCAAATGGTTTCCCCTAGCAGGTTAGCCACGGATAAAACTCGCAGTTGGGGGAAATAACTATCTGCCGGGATAGGGATGGTGTTGGTAACAATCACCTCTTCAAATATGCCACTGGAAAGACGGGAGATAGCCGGTCCTGAAAATACTGCGTGAGTAGCACAAGCATAAATCTTATTGGCGCCCTCTTTTTTAAGAAGTCTAGCGCCCTCGAGGAGGGTGCCGGCAGTGTCAATCATGTCATCCACCATGACGGCGTTTTTCCCCTTAACGTCGCCAATGACATTCATTACCTCGGCCACGTTGTGGGATTGACGACGTTTGTCAATGATAGCCAGGGGGGCGTCATTGAGTTTTTTCGCAAAAGCCCTTGCCCTGGCTACACCCCCAACATCCGGCGATACTACCACCAAGTCTTCAATGTTTTTGTGAAGCAGGTAATCCAAAAGTACTGGGGAGCCATACACATGATCCAGGGGGATGTCAAAATAGCCCTGAATTTGGGCTGAGTGCAAATCCATGGCTAAGACTCTATGGGCGCCAGCCGTGGTGATTAAATTGGCCACCAGCTTGGCAGAAATGGCTTCCCTCCCTGCCGTTTTGCGATCGGCCCTGGCATAGCAATAGTAAGGAATTACTGCTGTAATTTGCCGTGCTGATGCCCGCCTACAGGCATCAATCATTATCAGCAATTCCATCAGGTGATCGTTTACGGGGTGACAACAGGGTTGGATTAGGTATACGTCACAACCCCGTATGGATTCTTGTATTTGAACGTACAACTCCCCGTCTGCAAACCTTTTCCGGACCATCGGCCCTAAGTCCATGCCCAGATAACGGGCTACTTCTGTAGCCAAGGGCACGTTGGCTGAACCGGAAAAAATACGCAGACGACTATCCGATACTTGTTGGGACAGTACCGGACTCACTGGTAAGGTGGCAGAGTGACTCACGGCAAATTCTCAACCTCTTTGTATTCTTTTTACTTCTCTCTTGTTACATTGGCTACTCTTAGCATAACATTTTAATCTACTCTATGAACTACCGTCCTTTAATCTTTTTTTTATTTTTTCTTAATCTTTTGAATTTCTTATAACTACAAAAATTTACAATATGAAGAGGTTATTGATAGCCGGCACAGATACGGATGCGGGCAAAACCATAATCACCACGGCCTTGAGGTGTTATTATCAACAGTTTGAGCCTCCTATAGCCACGGGGATACTGAAACTGGTACAAACGGGGGAAGTGGGAGACGAGGAGTTTTATAGACGGTTTTTTCCGGAGGTGGTAGTACCTCTGCGTTATGCCGCACCCCTGGCACCCCCTATCGCCGCCCAAAAGGAAGGCAAAAGAGTGGACTTGTCAGTGGTGGAAAAAAGTTTTAGGGATTTACAGTCCCGTTATGAGTTATTATTGGTAGAAGGATTAGGAGGACTAGGCTCGCCAGTAACAGAAAATTTGACCGTGGCAGACATAGCCTCCCAGTGGCGGTTGGACACTATTCTGGTGGTGCCAGTAAAATTGGGTGCCATTGCCCACACCGTTGCCAATGTTGCCCTAGCACGACAATGTGGGGTACCATTAAAGGGTATTGTCTTCAACTGTGTCCACCCCTGTAAACCCGAAGACATCCAACAGTGGACACCAAGACAGCTTATTGAATCCCTCACCAGTATTCCCGTGATGGGCTATTTCCCTTTTGTTACAGAAATGCAACCCCCTCTCCTAGGAATGCTGGTGAGAGAACACCTAGACCTGAGTATAATCAACTAGAGGCCAGGTTTACAAACATTATAGTCCTCATGGGAGACTATCGCCTGGGGTGCAACAAAACTGCCATAATCCCTACAAATCAGTCGGTAATTCCTAGTAACGGGAATGCTGATAATAAATCGGTTGTGTCGTAGTCTTTTCCCTCTAAAGGCAGTGTAACAGGTACCTTTTTCTATGGCACTGATGATTTGCATAGCCTTTGCCGCCACACTCTTTGGCAGAGTGCTTAGGTCTATGCTATTCTTCCTAACAGTCTCCCTCCATCTGTTTTTCGTTTCTTCTCTATCCCTCTTCATGGGGTTATTATACTGTTCTAGTATTCCCTGAGACCTATGGTTATTGAGTAATTTTTTCTTCTTCTTGGACATAACTGTTACCTCAACTAATTTCCTGTTGCCAAGGAGGGAGACCAATTTATAAAGACTTTAGACTGAGTGGCTTGATTTCTTTTTGCAACTTTCACCCCTAGCAAATGGCGGCTTTTCAAAAATTTTTTTTATTGGGTTTTTCATAAACCGAGGAAATTTTGAAACAATCCCGGTGATTGCCTGCTAAACCAACAAGTGGCTGGTATCTATCTACCTAAAATAGTCCTGTTGGCTTTCGCTAATTTTCATCAGACAATCACCCTCCTGTTTTCCCTATTTGCCTTCTTTGGGATAAAAGTATATTTTTCTCAAAAATCAGTCTAAAAGCCTTTATCTTTCATTGATCCCCTCCTGTTAGCTAGGATAGTAGATGGTTCTTACAATTAACAATTTTTGTTGCTGTTTGTTAAAAATTTATCTTAATAAAACTTAATATTATTCAGAATGCCAAGGGAGATGATTGTCGGGAATAGGTTTTTATCTGATGCTCCCTAGGATAAGTATGAGAAATGCAACATATTGTTACAAAAACTCTGTTAAGCAAAAATACTTAAAAAGGTGTTTCCTGTTAGAATTCTGGCAGGAAAAACGGTCTACTGGGGCCGAAAATTAAAGGGGGCCGGGGGCCTATTATGCACTTTTTGAGAAAAACAAGAAAATAGATACAGCAAAAGAAGATGAGTCAGGACATTTTTTAGGCAAGGATAATGTTAGATGTCAAAAGGATTCGGACTTTATAATGCCAATAGCAACAAAGGTATATGGTTTCCAGAACAGACATCACCTCCTTGTATTAGAGAGAGGGGGGAAAAGAATAATATTCTTGCCAAGGAATACCAAAGACCTCCTGCTAGAAGAGATGAGCCCGTCATCGCCTAAAATGGCACAATTGCCCAACTACAAGTAAAAGTGGCAAAATTGACTTCTCTATAGCCATCCCCAAAGGGGGACAAGACAACAATTATCGGCTGGGGCAATAACAGTGGCCTCTTCCCCCTTGTTCCCCCTTGAAGGAGCTGCAAAACCTATGCATGGACAGACCAGGAATGTTGTTTAAAAGTACACTGACCCGTGGCAGGGGTACTAACCAACAACAGTTACAACCCTTTTCCAGGGAAAACAAACTCCCCTATGTCCCCGGGTGACAAGAGGGTGTAGTTTCCGTCAGTTAGCCCACCCCATGCCGCTGGCAGAAATCTAGTCCAGGCCAAATTCCTGCAGCGCCGGCCAGAAGTTCCTATTTTCATGTCCCGGTTGGCTGAGTTTGACGAGGGCAAAACGTTGTAGAGGCGTTAGGGCGGCCCACTTTTCCACCGTTAGGCTGTGGCGAGGGACTTTGGTTAGTTGTTGTTGAACGGTTGCCGGTATTTCGTCAAGGAACTCCCAGGGAAAGGGTTGGGGAATGGCCAAATCGCTGGGGGGTTTGCCAGTGGTTTGAGCCACCCAGTCTCTTAGTTGTTGGCGATATTGCCGCCGGGCTTGTGGACTATCGCAAGGGGCGGTGACGAGCCATTGCCGCTGTTGTTTACTGAGCTGGTGCCAGTGAGACAGCTTCAGCTTGACGCCACACAGGTCAAGTTTGTAGCGGACAATCATCGGAATGCATCGCAGGGAAGTGGCAAATTCCGCCTCAAAACCAAAAATGTAGGACATAAAGTAATATCAGTCCTCCTGATGACTTTTGTCCAATGGGGGAAGGGGCACCACCTTTACGGCACAGGCCTTCAGTTCGGGTTGCTGAGACACTGGGCAAACGGCTGGGTGAGTAAGCTGATTGGCTTCCGCCATTTCCGCAAAAATAAATCCCCAATGCATGGGCACGAAAAGCGTCCCGGGTCGGATTGCAGCCGTTATGGTGACGGGTAAACGCACCTTTCCCCGGCGCGAACGCACCTCCACCCAGTCCCCATCTTTTAGATTCAGGTTTGCCGCATCCTGAGGGTGCATTTCCAAAAAGGGGTTGGGGTGCATTTTTTGAATCTTGGGAATACGTCCCGTACGCGTTTGAGTGTGCCAGTGACCGTAAAGGCGCCCAGTGGTTAACAAAAAAGGGTAAGTAGAGTCGGCGGCTTCGGCAACTCCGTGGCTGTGTTGAAGGCAAAAATGGGCCCTGCCATCGGGAGTGTGAAAACGCCAGTCAGTATAAAGTCGTTTGGGAGCCAGCGCTTCCTCATCGCTACAGCCGGCGGGACAGGGCCATTGCACTGCCCCTAGTCTTTTGAGGCGTTCATGGCTTAAGCCGGACTGATCACATGGCCGCCCCGCAGTGAGTTGGACAAATTCGGCATAGACTGCGGCGGCATCCTCAAAGTTAAACAGCTGTTCGTACCCCAGTCGCCGTCCCACTTCGGCAAAAATCTCCCAATCCGCGCGAGCCTCTCCGGGGGGTAAACGAAAGGCAGGCACTAGGGTAACACGGCGTTCGGAGTTAGTCATCACCCCCGTTTTCTCACCCCATTGGGCAGCCGGCAGAATCAGGTGGGCTATGGCGGCCGTTTCAGTGGGAAAATAGGCTTCTTGGTAGACTGTAAAGGGGGATTTGAGAAAGGCAGCTCTGGCCCTCCCTAGATGGGGAAAGCTGACGACCGGATTGGTAGCCGCAATCCACAGCAAGCCTATTTCGCCCCTTTCCAGACCTTCAACTATTTGCCAGGCGGCGCGTCCGGGACGAGGGCTAATCCTTCCACGCGGCAAACCCCAAAAGTCCTCAACTTCTTGTCGATGGCGAGGGTTGGTCACCTGCCGATAGCCAGGCAAAAGATGGGCCAAACCACCCGCCTCCCGTCCCCCCATGGCGTTGGGCTGTCCCGTCAGGGAAAAAGGGCCACTCCCGGGCCTACCAATCTGGCCGGTGAGCAGGTGTAGGTTGATCAAACAGCGAGCCTTAGCCGTTCCCTCAAAAGACTGGTTAATGCCCATGGACCACAGAGAGAGAACCTTCTTAGCCCCTGCCCAATAACGGGCTGCCAGTTCCAGCTCATCTTGGCGAATGCCACAGCGTTCAGCCACCCATTCTGGGGTATAACCCGCCAGGAGCTTCACATAATCGGCAAAACCATGAGTGTGCTGCTCCACAAATTCCTCATGGATAACCCCCCAGCGCCAAAGCAAGTGGCCAATGCCGTGGAGTAGGTCAATGTCCGTGCCAGGACGAATAGCCAGGTGAAGGTCGGCCACCTCAGCCGTGGGAGTACGACGAGGGTCCACCACAATGAGTTTAACGTGGGGGTGACGTTTATGGTGATTCCGCAGCCGGTTGAAGACAATAGGATGACACTCAGCCGTATTGGTGCCAATGAGAAAGGCACAGTCGGTCTCCTCCAGGTCGTCGTAGCAGCAGGGGGGGCCATCACTGCCAAAGCTCCCCATGTAAGCCGACACGGCGGAAGACATACACAGCCGTGAATTAGCATCGAAATTGTTTGTGCCAAGACAGCCCTTGATGAGTTTCTGGGCTACATAGTAGTCTTCGGTAAGGAACTGCCCCGAACCGTACATACAAATGGCATCGGCTCCCTGCTCTTGCCTGACCCGTTGTAGACGCTCCACCAAACGGGTGAGGGCCTCGTCCCAAGAGATCATCCTAAAGGGCTGGTCCAGACGCTCTCGCCACAGGGGATAAACCAGGCGATCGCGGTCAAGGGCTTCTAAAATTGTTGCCCCCTTGACACAGACCATCCCTTGGGAGGAGGGGTGTCGGCGATCGCCCCGCACCTTATAACTTCCCCCCACTTGGGGCACTACTTCTAGGCCACAACCCACTCCACAATAGGGACATAGGGAGGATAGTGGATGAGTGAACACAGAGGCAGGAGTGCTTACCAACCTCTGCACTGCGGCAGCGGCATCGGTTTGAAGGGCTAGTGAGCCGGGGTGGGGCCAGTCTTTAGACCAGCTCATACTCTTACCCTCCGTACAAAAAGTCCATTACCCGGTTCCGCAGCCGGCAGTACTGTGGGTTTTCAAAGAGTTGTGCCCGCATTCGTGGACGCGGGAAGGGAACCTCCAGAATTTCTCCAATGCGAGCTGCCGGCCCATTAGTCATCATAACCACGCGATCAGCTAAATAAAGGGCCTCGTCAATGTCATGAGTAATCATCAAGACAGTAAGTTTGTGGTTTTGCCAAATTTTCAATAACTCGTCTTGAAGTTCCTCCTTAGTAATTGCATCAAGGGCGCCAAAGGGCTCATCCAACAGTAAGACTTCAGGGCAAACGGCAAGGGCACGAGCAATGGCCACCCGTTGTTTCATCCCACCCGAAAGTTGGGCTGGCCGCTTATGGGCAGCCTCCGTCAACCCCACCAGTTCCAGGTGTTCTTCCACCACTTGGCGACGCCAATGGCTGGGTTTGTGAGGGTATACCGATTTTACTGCCAACTCAATGTTCTGATATGCCGTCAACCAGGGCAGCAGTGCATAGTTTTGAAAGACCATCATTCTTTCTGGTCCTGGACGCCGGATGGGAACCCCATAGAGGGAAATCTCACCGCAACTGGGGCGGGTAAACCCCGCTACCATGTTCAACAGGGTACTTTTGCCACACCCGGAATGACCAATAATGCAGACAAATTCACCATTTTGCACTGAAAGGTTAATATCTTCCAGTACCACATGGATTCCCTTGGGTGTAAAGTAGGATTTACTAACGCCATCAATGCGCAGATGATTGGTGGCAGTGAGACTAGGCTCAAGACTATAAAGAGTTTCCATAGGACTCAACCGTAAATGGGGGACAAAACAGTAAGCGAGGGTTCAATTTCTCGAATATCAAGGGCACGCCGAATGGGGACCGCCTCAAGGTAAGCAAGGGGGTCATCTGGCTCAAAGGGCAGGCCGTCAAAAAGGGCAAGGGACTGCCCCGCTGGTTCACTGTCAGGGATTTTCAGCTCGCGGGCGGCGAACCCAAACAAGTCTATGCGGCGCACCTGTTCTACAATTTCTGACCAGTTTTTGGGGAAAGGAGTCAGTTGCCAGCGGGCTAACTGGGTCATTATCCACAACAGCTCCAGTCTCCCGGGACAGGGGGAGCGGTCAACATAAAACTGGTGAAAGCGGGGCCGAAAAGCCGTTTCAACCCCATCGCCCCGCTCCAAGGGCATAACAAAGCCCTTATAAATCTCCTCAGGCTCACAATCTAAATACTCAGGCCTACAAAGGAGTTGGGCAATTTCAGAGCGGTTTGCAATGGTGTCACAGTATTCACAGGCCTCAATGAGTGCTTTGACCAGGGCCAGATGCCGTTTGGGCTGTGCCTCCACCCATTCGGGTCGAACCCCTAGGACTTTTTCAGGATGCCCTGGCCAAATGTCAACAGAGGTGGTCACTATGACGCCAAAGCCCTGACGCACTGCCCTAGAGTTCCAGGGCTGGCCCACACAGAAACCACTGATATGTCCCGCTTCCAGGTAATACACCATCTGTTCTGGTGGAAGCACTACCAACTCCACGTCCTGGTCCGGATCAATGCCAGCGGCCGCCAACCAGTAACGCAACAGTAGATTCTGCATCGAGGCCGGATGGACAATGCCAAAACGAGGACGCTCGCCAGTCTGCTCAATATAAGCTCGCAAGTCAGTTGCCGTTCTTACCCCTTGTTGCCACAGCTCACGACTAAGAGTGATGGCATTACCATTGCGGCTTAGCACAATTGAGGTGGTCAGAGGTTGAGGTGGTCCACCCTGTAGCCCCAACGTCATCGCCAAGGGCATGGGCGCGAACATCTGTGCCCCCTCCAGACGGCCACTGACTACCCCCGTCGCCAACTCCTGCCAGCTTTCCCCGCGATGCAGGTTTACTTCCTCAAGGCCGTACTTAGCAAAAAAACCCAATTCCTTGGCCACTACCAGGGGTGCACAGTCGATGAGAGGCATAAACCCTAGGGTCAAACCCCCCCTGGGGTAGGGGGTTGCAGCAACAGCGGTGCCATGACGACGACGTTTCTGCTGGTTGAGGAAAGAAATCATCTCATTGCGTAAGTCATAATAGCTGGGATGGTTCAGGACATCATGGCGGTTGCGGGGGCGGGCAAAGGGGAGCCTTAGAATGCGGCCAATATTAGCCTCGGGACCTTTGGTAAGCAATACAACCCGGTCGGACAAGAGCAGGGCCTCGTCCACATCGTGGGTAACCATAATACAAGTGGTACCAGTGGCCTGGCAAACCTGCATCAACTCCTCCTGTAGTAGCCCCCGCGTGAGGGCATCCAAGGCCCCGAAGGGCTCGTCCAACAACAGCACTTGCGGTTGGACAGCCAGGGCCCGGGCTATGGCCACCCGCTGCTTCATCCCCCCCGACAATTGGCTGGGGTACTTGTCCCGGGCACCACTTAGATGTACCTGTTCTAGGGTAGCCTCCACTTTTTGCTGCCGCTGTGCTTTACTGAGATGGGGCATGGCCGCCTTTACTGCCAGGGCCACATTTTCATACACCGTTTTCCAGGGTAGCAGCGAATAGTTTTGGAACACGACCATCCGCTCTGGCCCGGGTTCAGTGACTTGACGACCGGCCATTATCACCCCCCCGCAAGTAGGTCGCTGAAAACCGGCAATAATGTTTAAGAGGGTGGACTTGCCACAGCCGGAATGGCCCACTAGAGAAACAAACTCACCTTTTTGGATTTCCAGGTGAATATTTTTAAGAGCAATGTAGGACTCGCCCCCTGGCTGCTCAAAAACCTGGTCTACATGATCTATTTCGATGAATGGTAGGACTCTTCCCATATTTTAAACATAATTTAATACTAAAAAGTTACAATCCTAGAACACCGGCAAAACGAGTTTGTAGTGTACCCTCTGGCAAGATGTTACTCATCGCCAGGACTGAGAAGCCTTCCCACAAAGGCCACCGAGCGATCGAGTACCAGGCCTACAAGGCCTACATATATCAGGGCCACAATGATTTCACTAATAAGCGAACTGTTCCAGGCGTCCCAGATAAAAAAGCCAATGCCCACACCACCAATTAGCATCTCTGCTGCCACAATGGCTAGCCACGACAGACCAATGCCAATCCGCAACCCCGTAAACACATAGGGCACTGTCGCCGGCACTAGCACATTGAAGAAGTAGTCCTTGCGGGACAATCGCAACATACGTGCAACATTTTTGTAATCTTGAGGTATTTGTTGCACACCCACAATTGTGTTAATGATAATTGGCCAAATTGCCGTGATGAAAATGACGAAGATAGCGGCGGGCTCATTGTCTCGCATCGCTGCTAGGGAGATTGGCAACCAGGCTAGGGGAGGTACTGGTCGTAGTACTTGTAGTATAGGATCTACCGCCTCGTAAAGCAGACGACTAGAACCAATCACCATCCCCAAACCTACGCCAATCATGGCCGCAAGAGAAAAGCCAATGGCCACCCTCCGGAGACTGGAAAGAATTTGCCAGCCTAATCCCACATCATTTCCGCTCCCCCGATAAAAGGGATTAATAATAAGTTCCCAAGTGTCAGAAATTACTCTTATTGGTGTTGGCAATTTTAGTAACCCAACCATGCAGACGAGCTGCCAGACTGCCAGGAAGCAGAAAGCCCCCACACTGCCTGCCACCACTTTGCGAAGGGGTAGGTCTTGGAGTCTTTTGAGCCAACGGGACTGCCGTTTACTAACAAGTTGGAGAAAAATAGAGTCGCTTTTTGCCATTTTTCAGCTCCCCTTTTTTCACATGTATGGAGGTTTATGTGTTACACTTTTTTCAAGTTCAAACGGTCTAGGTAAGCCTGGGGCTGTTGGGGGTCAAAGACAATGCCATCAAAGAATTTCTCTACTCCCCGGGAGGTGCTGGGGGGAATTTCCGCCTCGGGGACACCCAGCGCCTTGGCAGCCTCCCGCCATATGTCCTCTCGGTTGACTTGCCTAATGAGGACCTTGGTATCCGTGTCCGCCGGCAGGTAACCCCAGCGAATTTCCTCGGTCAAAAACCACAAATCATGACTTTGGTAAGGATAGGAAGCACTGTCCCGCCAATACTTCATGGCCAGATTGGGGTTCTCAAAGGTACGGCCATTGCCAAAGTCAAACTGGCCTAGAGAGCGAGGGAGAATGTCTTCCACGGGGGCCTTCAGCCATTCCCTTTTGGAGATAATTTGTGCCATCTCCTGCTTGTTGGCCTCTTGATCGCACCACTGCTGGGCCTCCATCACCGCCATCAAAAGAGCCTTGGCCGCCTTGGGATACTTGTCCACCCAGTCAGCCCGCAAAGCCAGGGATTTTTCCGGGTGGTCTTGCCAGAACTCACCCGTGGTAATGGCCCCCACGCCCACCTTTTGATTGACGGCCTGGAAAGGCCAGGGTTCGCCCACGCAAAAGGCTTCCATTGTCCCCGTTTTCATATTGGCCACCATCTGCGGTGGCGGCACAACAATCAGTGAAACTTCTTTTTCTGGGTCAATGCCCCCGGAGGCCAGCCAGTAACGCATCCAAAGATCGTGAGTCCCTCCTGGAAACGTGACAGCCACCTTTATTTCCCTGCCGGCCGCCCTAGCCTTGGCAAAAGCCTCCTTGAGAGGGGTACAATCGAGGCCCACCTTCAGGTCCTTGTGGGCATTGCCAACCACAATCCCCTGACCGTTGGTGTTTAGGCGCGCCAGAATGTACATGGGCACCTTCTTGCCTCCAGTAATGGTGCCCGTTGCCATGAGGTAGGGCATAGGGGTGAGAATATGAGCGCCATCAATACCACCACCCTCTGAACCAAGGACGAGATTATCGCGGGTCACTCCCCAAGAAGCCTGTTTCACAACTTTCACATCAGGCATGCCATACTTGGCAAATAACCCCTTTTCCTGAGCAATAATCAGCGGTGCGGCATCAGTGAGGGCAATAAAGCCCAGTTTCGCCCCCGTGACCTCGGGCGTTTCCGCCACGGTGAGCGGTTGTTGGTGCCTTTCGGCGGTTTGCTTATTCTGGCTATTCTGGCCACAGCCGTGGGCTATTAGTGTCACCGCCGTTGTCGCAGCGGCAGTCATCAAAAAACGACGGCGAGAAAGTTGAGCCATAGATGTTAGTCCTCTATTCCTCTGTTATTTGGTTAGTGGAGCGGATTTGCATCAACTGATGACTATTGCGGCCGGCGAGTTGGTAGAGGTAGGAGTTTCTGCAGTCCTAAGGCGTGCCCCAAAATGGTCAATCAGTAGTTGTCGGAGGAGCTCAGGCAGCTCGTCGCAGGGAATAGCTTTTCTGACACAAGTACCAAGTTTCGCACCCCTGCCCACTTTGCCGCCCATATATAAGTCCACCGCATCGATGGTTTCACCATTGCGACGGGTTTTGGTCCCCATCAGGCCAATATCCGCCACCTGTGGCTGCCCACAAGAGTTGGGACATCCCGTCCAATGAATACGTACCGGACGGGGCAGAACCAGTTGCTGGTCTAGCCAGCGGGCGAGGGCAAGAGCTCGATTCTTGGTCTCAATTAGGGCGAAGCTACAAAACTGTGCCCCTGTGCAGGATACAAGGTGGCGCTCCAGGGGTGGTGGCGAGGGGCGGAACTTTTGCAACAATGGTTCTTGTAAAAGATTTGGGACAACGGCATCGGGGACATGGGGAATAATCAAGTTCTGCTCTACCGTAAGTCTCACTTCTGATTGGCCGTATACCTCGGCAAGACGTGCCAGCTCGTAAAAGTCCGACGCATAAAGCCGCCCGACGGGGACGTGTAGTCCCACGTAGTTCAGCCCCGGTTGTTTTTGGCGTTGCAATCCCAGATGATCCCGTTTCTCCCAGTCGATTTCATCTTTGGGGGCCGCGGTGAGCAATTCAAAGGGGACCTTGGCAGCAACTACAGCCCGGAATTTTTCTATGCCCCACTCATCAATGAGCCACCTCAAACGGGCCTTCTGGCGATTAGCCCGCAGCCCATGATCCCGAAAAACTTCCAGAATCGCCCGCGTAAGTTGAATTACGGCATCATCGGGGGTAACCCAAGCGTCGAGAGGAATGGCGGCCTCGCAGCGTCGTGCCGAGAAGAACCCTCCTACTAGGACGTTAAATCCTAGCTGCCCCTCACGGTAGGCTGGGACAAAGGCAAGGTCGTTAATCTCAGCATGGACGGAATTATCGCGCCCCCCTTCGATGGCAATGTTGAACTTCCGTGGCAGGTTACTGAATTCCGGGTTGCCCTGACCATTGTTGGTGATCATGGCTTGCAACTTCATGATCAAAGGGCGCGTGTCAATAAGTTCATCCGGATCAATCCCAGCCACGGGAGAGCCAGTGATGTTGCGTACATTATCCATCCCTGACTGCACCGAGGTGAGGCCACAGGCCTGGAGTTGTCGCAACACCTCGGGAATGTTGCCAATGGGCAGGCCACGGATTTGAATGTTTTGGCGAGTGGTAATATCACCATTGCCGTCCTCACCGTAACGCTCCACGATTTCACCGAGGACTCGCAGTTGTTGGCTAGTGAGAATGCCGTTAGGCACCCGCAACCGCATCATGAACTTTTCCGGCGTCACGGGACGAAAAAAGATACCTAGCCATTTCAGACGCACCTGGAGATCAGCCTCGGGGATGTTTTGCCAGCCAACGGCGGCGAATTGCTCCAGTTCGTCCTTGACCGCTAAGCCATCTTTTTCTCGTTTTATGGTTTCAATTTTGTTGCTCATTTTGTTTTTGTTTCCAAAAGGTTTTAATGCCCAATCTAGCGGGCTCAATTGGGAAATTTTGTAAATCAAACTACATTTTTTTTGGGAGAATGCAATTTTCGCATTGACAGTATGCTGAAACGGCATTGACGGGTAGTGGAGGGGGTGAACAACACTCATAAAATCGTAATAAGGTTTTGTTCCCCTGAAATATGAGCACAAATTCTGTTGTTCCCGACTTGTGTTGCTGTTTTATCCTTTTCGAGTGGAAAAAGCAATGGTCAATGTCATTAGCGTAGAGACGGCCGCTGAAATCATTGCCGAAAAGCTCCCGGGGTGGGGCACTGAAACACTTTCTCTCCCAACCCTTGGAGGGGGAATACTGGCGGAGCCAATTAGAACTGACCGCCCCTACCCGCCGGTGGAAAGGGTTATGATGGATGGGATTGCCCTTGCCTGGGATACCTATCAGTCGGGACAGCGGGTATTTCCCGTTTTGGGGACAGTGGCCCCCGGCGAGCCCCCCCCGTCTTTGACAGACACCCGGTGCTGTTTTGAGGTCATGACGGGAGCCGCCCTACCTCTGGGTTGTGAGCTGGTCATCCCCTATGAGAACCTAGAGATTAAAAACGCCACCGCTCATGTAATCCGCCCTGAACCATGGCAACCCTATCAATTTGTCCACCGTTGCGGCAGTGATGCCCCCGCCGGCAAGATAATTCTCTCTGCCGGAGCTAAACTCAACAGTCCAGTGTGGGGAATTCTGGCCTCCCTGGGCCAAATTAGGGTGGCAGTGAAACGCCGTCCCCGCACCCAAATCATAGCCACGGGTAATGAGCTGGTCCCACCAGAAGAACAGGCTCCCCAGGCTTATCAACTGCGGCTATCTAATCCCTATGCCCTTGCTGCTGCCTTGCAACGGCAGGGTTACAATCGGGTCAGTATTACCCACTTACGGGATGAACCCAGGGCACTGGCGGACCATTATAGGCAGGCTTCCAAGGACTATGATTTGTTAATTTACTGTGGTGGGGTGTCAAAGGGAAAATTTGACTATTTGCCCCAGATGTGGCGGGAACAGGGGGTACAACAGTATATTCACGAGGTAGCGCAGCGGCCGGGAAAACCCTTCTGGTTTGGTATAGACCATCAACACCAAACGGCTGTCTTCGGTTTGCCCGGCAATCCCCTTTCCAGTTTGATCTGCCTACACCGGTACCTGCTAGATGGGCCGACTTTTTATGCCCGTTTGGCTTCCCCCTTCCGATTTGACCAGCCTCTGACCTACTTTTTGCCGGTAAAACTGGAAGTTACCACCGCCGCTGAGCTCATTGTCCATCCCCGTCCCCCACAAAACTCCGGTGATTTTTTGGCCCTGGCTGAAACTGACGGCTTTGTTGAACTTCCAGCAGAGAAGAGTTACTTTGAAGCAGGGGAGTGCTATCGCTATTTTCCTTGGAGTTAGGGATATGGTTTTTACTAACGTTGGACCCACTCGACGACTAGTGGATGCGCAAGGGCGACGGGTTCGCAAATTGCGCCTGTCAGTCACTGACCGCTGTAATTTCCGTTGCACATACTGTATGCCAGAGGAAGCACGGTTTATGCCCCCAAAAGAGTACTTGACGGCAATGGAATACGCAACGATTGTGGGGGAACTGATGGAGTTAGGGATTGAATCGGTCCGCCTGACGGGGGGAGAGCCCCTATTGCGAAAGGACCTGCCGGAAATTTTAGCGGCCTTGGCCCCATTAAAGATACCAAGACTAGGTCTGACCACTAATGGTTCTCGCCTACTTTCTTTTTTGCCACTGCTAGCTCGCTATGGTGTGTGGCGCCTGAACATTAGCCTGGACAGTCTGAATCCTGATACCTTCGCAGCTATTAGCCGAACAGAGAACTTAGGGCGGGTGAAAGAAGCTATTGCCACGGCTGTGAAGGAAGGCTTTCGCGTCAAGCTGAATATGGTGGTTATGAGGGGCATCAACGACCACGAACTGGTGCCCATGGTGGAGTATGCCAAAAGCCTGGGAGTAGAGGTGCGGTTTTTGGAAATGATGCGAGTAGGCTATGCCTGTCATTTGCCACGGGAGCGATTTTTTGGTGCGGCTGAAATGCTTACTCATCTTTGTCAACACTATGAGCTAAAACCTGTTTCCCGCCCCCGGGATTCCACTTCCTTTAATTTTGTGACCTCCTGTGGCGCCAAAATTGGTATCATCGCCTCCGAATCACAGCCCTTTTGCGGCCACTGTTCCCGATGGCGTCTTTCGGCAGACGGCGTACTGCGCGCCTGTTTGTTTGAGGAGGCGGGAATCTCTCTGAAGGGGCTGAGTAAGCAAGAGCGTTATTTTGTCTACCGGCAGGTATTGGGCATGAAACCGTCAGTCCGCTCAGCAGAAGTGCACCACGCCATGTATCAGATTGGAGGTTAGGTGTATGCTGTCTCACATCGACGAAAACTGGCAGCCACAAATGGTGGATATTAGCGACAAACCGGCAAGCGATCGCCGAGCGGTAGCCGAGGCCATTATTGAATTGCCTCCCTTGTTTAAAACGTATGTGGGAAGAGGAGAGCTATTTCTCAAAAAGGGACAGGTATTACAAACAGCAGTCATTGCCGGCACTATGGCAGTCAAAAAAACAGCGGAGGCCATCCCCTTTTGTCATCCCATACCGATAAGTAGTTGCCAATTCCAAACACAGCTGTCTATAAGAGACGACACTGTGCAGATTCGCCTTCAGTGTGAAGTCAAAACCCGGGGGCCTACGGGAGTGGAAATGGAGAGCTTGCACGGGGTAACTGTCGCAGCTCTAACGGTGTATGACATGTGTAAATCTGTTAGCCACCAGATTGTGATTCGAGAGGTACGCCTCCTAGCCAAAAGCGGTGGCCAAAAGACCCTGAGCCAACACCCCCTCTACGGCCTGGTGCTCACCGGCGGCAAAAGTCAACGCATGGGACGAGACAAGGCTCTGTTGGACTACTACGGTCAACCTCATGCCCAGTATCTGTACAACCTCCTGGCAGACCACTGCGAGAGGGTATTTTTATCCGCACGCCCCGGGCAGTGGCAGGGGACGCCTCTGGCAGATCTGCCCACCCTGGTGGATGTTCTACCCAGTGAGGGCCCAATATCGGGGATTCTCACGGCCCTGCGAGCCCACCCCCAGGTGAACTGGCTGGTGGTAGCCTGTGATCTACCCTATCTCAACGATCAGACCCTTGCACCCCTGTTACAACAGTACCGTGAAGACGTGGTGGCAACCTGCTATTATCATCCTCAGGATGGTTTTCCCGAGCCCCTATGTGCTATTTATACACCTAGAGCCCTGGCCGTCTTTGAAGCGGCCTATGGAGAAGGAATACGCTGCCCCGTAAGAGTTCTGCAACGCTCCCGGTGTCACCTCATCACACCCCCTCAGCCCATCACCACTGCCAATGTCAACACCCCCGAAGAATACAAAAAGGTCTTGCACCATGTCCGTTGCCAACGTTTCTGATTGTCGCCCCAAAACCGTTCGACTGCGCTACTTCGCCCTTCTGCGGGAACAGGCCAAAAGGGATAATGAAGTGCGGGCTACAACGGCACGCACCTGTGCTGAACTATATTTTGAATTACAAAAAGAATACAGTTTTCCCCTGCCCCTGAGCCAGATGAAAGTGGCCGTCAATGAGGAGTTTGTCGGCCCCGAAAGGCCTTTGCAGGCGGGGGACGAAGTGGTGTTTATCCCACCCGTTGCCGGAGGCTGAGAAATGAAAATCTGTCAATTTTCCCTGAGTGCTGAACCCCTCTCCCCGGTTTTGCTAAGCCGTGCCCTGAGCGACACGGCCGCGGGGGCCTTTGTGAGTTTTGAGGGCTGGGTGCGCAATCACAATCGCGGCAAAACAGTAGTGGCCCTTGAATACGAGGTATACCAGGCACTAGCCCTGAAGGAGGGGGAGCGAATTGTTGCAGAGGCCATTGCTAAGTTCGGGCTTATTGGCGCTGGCGCTTGCCATCGTTATGGCCTACTCGGGCTAGGCGAAATTGCTGTGTGGGTTGGGGCCACCGCCCCACATCGCTGTCAGGCCTTTGCCGGTGCTGCCTACATCATTGATGAAATCAAACACCGCTTGCCCATTTGGAAGAAAGAGTATTATGCCACTGGTTCTACAGCTTGGGTACACTGCAGTGAACATAGCCACTGAATGGGTACTCCAACCGGCGAAACTGTATAAATCCGAACAGTACCCCGAGTGGGAACTACTTATAATGGGGGACCCATTGGAAAAGTGTCTGTGGCACAGGATAAAGGCGGCTATGCGACTCGACCAGTTGCAATCTTTTCTGGCAGTGGCCGAAACCGGTAGTTTCCATGCAGCAGCGCGGCGTTGTGGAGTGAGCCAATCCACTATCACTCGTCAGATTCAGGCACTAGAAAGGGACTTAGGCATTCAACTGCTACATAGGTTCAGCGGTGCCAAGCTAACAGTAGCGGGGGACTTGTTTGTCCGCCGTGCTCGCAAGATTTGGCAAGAATGGCAGGCCGCCAGTGCTGAGCTGAAGGCCCTTCAAAACGGAGAGCAAGGAGAACTTTGCATTGCCGCTATCCACTCGGTCTGTCGCCACTTTTTACCCACCCTGCTGCCAGGATTTTATGAGGCCTTCCCCCAGGTCCAATTGCGAATTACCGCCCTGGGGAGCGATCGCGCCCTCAAAGTCCTTAAGGATGGCCTAGTAGACCTGGCAATTGTCATGGGTGAACGTCATCTTTTGAAGCGTCCGGAATGGGTGATTGAGCCCCTTTATGCCGAACCTGTCCGAGTCCTCATGGCGGCCCAACATCCCCTTGCCCGTCAAAACCCCCTCACTTGGGAATCCCTGGCTACCTATCCCCATGTGGTGTTTAAGGACGGTTATGGAATGCGACGCCTGGTAGCGGAGGAATTCAAGCGTCGCGGATTGCCTTGGCGGCCCACCCTGGAACTCAATACACCTGAGGCCTTTATTGCCGTCATTCGCACAAGTGAAATGGTGACACTGTTGCCCCGGTCCGCCCTAAAAGAAGCCTCAGCAGATCCTACCTTAGCAGTTCGCGACCTGGCCCCCGGGGAGGCGCCTCCCCCCCGTCAGGTCTTGTTCATAACAACCCGTGACCGGCTCAACTTGCCCCCCGTAGCTCAGTTGTTGAACCTAAGCCATCGGCAGGCAGTCCATGAGTCTTGTGTTTCGTGAGCTTTTGAAAAAGGTGGCCAGTGGCACCCACACCCATCAGGACCTGACCCGTGCCGAGGCGGCACTGGCACTGAAACTGATGCTAGAGCAAAAGGCCACCCCCGCTCAAATCGGTGCCTTTCTCATAGCCCACCGAATCAAGCGCCCCACCCCAGAAGAGATGGCTGGAATGCTTGACACCTATTTGGAGTTGGGACCAAAAGTGCCGGCGGTTGACAGTGATTACCCTGTGATGATCTTGAGCCAGCCCTATGACGGACGTGAGCGCACCCTCCCACTGGGCCCCCTGACTGCCCTAGTGTTAGCCGCGGCTGGAATTCCCGTGCTGCAACATGGGGGTGAGCGCATGCCCCCAAAGAAGGGAGTACCATTGATTGAGCTGTGGCGGCGTTTGGGCGTGGACTGGTCATGGCTTACCACCGACCAAGTCGCCGTCTGTCTGGAGCAGGCCCGTCTGGGTTTTGTCTATCTCCCCCGTCACTTTCCCGCTGCCCAAGCTCTAGTTCCCTACCGGGAGGAGATTGGCAAACGTCCCCCCATTGCCACCTTAGAACTCATCTGGAATCCCTATCAAGGTGCTAGCCACCTGTGCATTGGTTTTGTCCACCCCCCCACAGAGGTAATCATACGTGATGCCCTGTCCCTCCATGGGGTTCGGGAATTTACCACCGTGAAAGGGTTAGAAGGGAGTTGTGACCTGCCCCGGGAGCGCACTGCTATCATCGGCCTTGCCCGAAAGCACTCTGAGCCCTGGCAGAGGTTACACTTGCGCCCCCAAGACTACGGAATGGCTGGTGGTAACGTCCCCTGGTCAAATCTTGTCGAGGCGAAAAAGACCATGGAAAAGACCCTCGCTGGTGACCCTCAGCCCCTAACCGCTTCGGTGATTTGGAATAGTGGCTTTTACTTGTGGCGGGGCGGAAGGGCCGATACCATAGAGGCCGGCATGCAGTTGTGTGAGGAACTACTGAAAAGCGGCGCGGTCAGTCAACAGTTAAAGCAACTGCAGGTTGTAATGGAGGGATTGTAAATGCTGACAAATCGCTTGCGGTTTAACTGGCAGGAACTAAGTGGCAGCTTTGGCGATCTTGGCACGGACCTGCCGCTCCTAGTGGGCATCATCACCAGTGCAAGTCTCGATAGTTCTAGTGTGTTCTCCCTGTTCGGGTTGGCCCAAATCCTTACGGGGATACTCTATGGCCTGCCCATGCCTATGCAGCCTTTAAAAGCCATGGCGGTGATTGTCATGACTGAAAAATTGGATGGATCAATTCTGTGGGCAGGGGGGTTCATGGTGGGACTCTTGATGCTACTGTTGACCATCACGGGTTTGCTCAGTCAACTGGCACGTTGGATTCCCCAGTCGGTTGTGCGGGGCTGTCAGTTAGGCCTGGGACTGTCTTTGACTTCCCTGGCCCTAAAAACTTATTTGCCCGAAGAGGGCATTCTAGGCTATGGTTTAGGACTGTTGAGCTTTCTTGTGCTATTGCTATTTAGATATCGGAGAGTCCCGGGGGGATTATTTGTGGTGTTGTTGGGGTTAGGAGTGGCCCTCAGTCGTGTGCTTGCAGACCCAGCCCTCAACCTGACGGCCGCCTGGCACTGGCACCCGCCTCAATTTAGACCCCTCCACCCCAGTTCCCTGCTGCCGGGACTAGTATTGCTGGCGTTGCCCCAATTGCCCCTTTCTATCACCAATGCTGTCATCGCCACAGGGCAAACCGCTCAAGACCTTTTCCCAGACCGTTTCCCCTCCACCACTAAAATTGCCCTCACCTATAGCCTAATTAACTTGGTTCTGCCTTTTTTGGGGGGTGTTCCCCTTTGCCATGGGTGTAGTGGCCTTGCCGGTCATTATGCCCTCGGCGCCCGTACGGGGGGGGCTGTGGTTATTTATGGCACCCTGTACCTCATTTTAGGACTCTTTTTTGGTCCTAGTGTGGACAAGCTGCTTAAGATTTTCCCTATGTCCATTCTGGGCGTGATTTTGCTGTTTGAGGCCTGGCTGTTAATGAGTTTTATCAAAGACCAGGTTGGTTCGTCCCAGGATTGGATGCTCACCCTGTTGGTGGGGGTAATCGCCCTGAATTTGCCCCAAGGCTTTCTAGTGGGTACTATTGTCGGCACTGCCCTTTACCACCTGGCCAAAAGGAAAATTGTCCTAATCCAGTAAATCGCTCCACACCTACTCATTGCACCACAATTAGAGGCCCTCTTCCCTTTAAGATTTTCCCGGAAAAATCGCCTCTCAGTCCGAGAAAATATGTCCACCAGCCAATAATGCCATAACTACACCTTTGTCTCCTGGGGAAAGGTAGCTTTTGAAGTGGCTGTTTAGGGTAGACTGGGGGGTTGTCTACCATCCCCTACAATATTCTTTTGATTGCTCAACCGAAAGCGGCAAAATGGACTTGTCTATAGTCATCCCTATCTACAACGAAGAGGATAACATCCCCATTCTCCTCCAGTCTATTGAGGAGAGTCTGAGAGATACTAACCTGGAATATGAAATTATCTGTGTGGATGATGGCTCCCAGGATTGTTCTTTAAAGGTACTGAAAAGGCTGGCTACAGTCAACCCCCGTCTTAGAGTTATAGTGTTGAGACGCAATTATGGCCAAACCGCTGCCATGGCGGCTGGTTTTGAGAATTCCCGTGGCAGATTTATTGTCACCCTTGATGGGGATTTACAAAATGACCCGGCCGATATACCTTTGTTATTGAAAAAACTACAAGAAGGATACGACTTGGTAAGTGGTTGGCGCCAAAACCGTCAGGATGATACACTGACTAGAGTTATCCCCTCTAAGGTGGCTAATTGGCTCATAAGCCGTATAACAGGTGTAGAACTCCATGATTACGGATGTTCCCTCAAAGCCTATCGCAAGGAGTTGATTGACGATTTAAATCTCTACGGAGAGTTACATCGTTTCTTGCCAGTTTTGGCTTATATTGAGGGGGCGAAAATTACAGAAATCCCTGTTAAACACCATCCTCGTCGTTTTGGCAAAAGCAAATACGGTTTGGGGCGCACTTTTCGGGTAATTCTCGACTTGTTTACCCTATTTTTCCTCAAAAAGTTTCTCACACGCCCCATGCATGTGTTTGGTTTTTTCGGTTTGATTTCCCTCCTGTTGGGTGTTACAATTGGCACTTATCTTTCCTTTCTCAAGTTAGTCCTAGGCCAGTCTATTGGGGATAGGCCTCTTTTAATTTTATCAGTATTGTTGGTCTTGGCAGGGGTACAACTGTTTTCCTTTGGCTTACTGGCAGAATTGTTGATACGCACCTATCATGAATCCCAAAAACGCCCCATATACCGCATTCGTGAAGTCTACTCCTGCGAGAATAACCCTCATTAAAACACTTCTTCTTCTCTGCCTCGCCACCATTCCCCCAGTTTCATTAAATCCTCATGAATGTCTGCTAGTTGGTTTAGATACTCTGTCTCGGAGAGAAATGGCTTACTTTCCTGCAATTTTGTCAACCGCAATTGTATCAGCAGCCAGGGTTTAGAAATGCCGTCTGTTTCTTCTATGTATCTGGCTAACTGTTCACTGTTCATCTTCTCTCTGACCCTTGCCTCATTGTCCCTATTATACCCGGAAACCTCTCTGTCTTCTTTCAGTCATTGGATTTAACCTCATGCAATTCTACTTCCATGCTAGGAGTAATAGTAACAGCCGCACTGTTAACCTTACCAATTTCTATGTCAGTTTTTATCCCCCAAAAGGAGGCAAAGCCAATCCATATCTCCCAGCATCAGACAACCTCACCAGCCATAGTAAGGGAGAAAAATCATAAAATCCTGCCTTTACCCGGGGGTTTGAACAATATACCAGTGTTCAATAGTAACAGTCCAGAGTTGGTATTGGGGGAGGGAATTCTTTTATCTACCTTCCCTCCAGACGACAAAAAAGACAAATCTGCCCATCTTAATTATGCCTTTGAGGGAAGATTCGATGTCTTTGCCCACCACGTAGCCAAACCGGTTAACGAAGAAGACACTAGGACTCTTTATCTGGGGATAATAGCACACAATCCCACTAATAAAACTGTTACTGTGGATATTCTCGCAGGTGCTAGTTATCTCAGTCAACCAGATGCCCCTTTTGTGAATCTCCCCTCTGTTGTAGAAAACCGTAATACATACGCAGGACCGGGCAGTAGAGTGATGGGGGAAATACTACAGGGGAAACGTCAGGATATTTTCCCACCAAGAATAGAAATACCCCCAGGGGAAAGTCGTATGTTGTTGAATCTTCCTATCCCTGTACAAAATCTTACCCCGAAATTAAATGGTCGCTCCACCTACCTGCAACTGTATAGTGATGGCAAGTTGTATCTTGCTAGTCTGGCAATGTATCAACAGGAAGAAGACAATCCCCCCAGTTTATCCCAATGGGAGGAGTTGTTGAAAAATGGCACACTTTCTACCCCCAGAGACTTGCCTCCAACACCCCCAAATCAGAATTCGGGGAGGATTATTTACGGCAGAGTAGCCGGGGTTTCTCTGGGTAATATGTGGAAGTCTACCGTTACTGATTCCCCTAATAGTCTTTATCTTACTATCCCTGAGCCCGGAGAGGCCTTGTCTTATGGTTTAAGTACTCTTGTAGGTGGCACCTTGGGCACCAATCAAATTCAAACTGCCTCCCTTTTGGTAAGATACCCTGACACTGCCCATAGCGCCCATGGGAATTACGGTGTAAGATATAGTCTCACTCTCCCTCTATTTAATCCTACCAACGAAGCGAAAAGGGTTGGCATTGCCATTTCCACTCCCCTTAAAACCGACGCCGCCGATATTAGTTTCTTTGACAATCCCCCTTCTCAGGTGTTTTTCCGGGGGTTGGTACAAGTTAGATACAATGACGATGATAATATCCCTCGTTGGCGTTATTTCCATCTGGTACAATACAGAGGACAAAAAGGACAGGATTTAGTGACAGTTACTATCCCTCCTAATAGTCAAAGGTTGGTGTTGGTTGACTTTCTCTATCCTCCTGATGCCACTCCCCCACAAATCCTTACTCTCACCACCTACCAGCCATGAATTCCGGCCCAATTGCTAAATTCGACCTAAGATATTTGATAGTCGGCATTTATTCCCCCCTATGAGAAATACAAAGCCCAAAAGCCCTATGGGAGGTATAAGAGGACGTATAATGGCATCCTCAGGTAGGGATAAGATACTATTCGCCTTTGCCAGCCTGTATCTTTTTGCCGTGGGGGTATGGTGGTGGCAGAAACAAAAAAACGAGAAGGCTAAGACATTCCATCCCTCCACTAGTGACTCTACCCCCCCCTATGATAACACTAACCGGCAATCCTCTTACCCATTAGAACCTCCCCACAACAAAATGGTGGTTATTAATCCCCCTTTGGATTTAGGAAACCCCAGGGATGAAGAAACAATAAAAGTAAAAGGGATTAACAAACGGGATTTAGAAATACCTCCCCTTCCTCCTCTCCCCTCCCTTCCAAAAATCTCACCCCCCCCACCACCCACTCCACCCATTCCACCTACTCCACCTACATCACCCACGCCACTGACTCCTCCACCACCGCCTACTAAATCTGTTTTTCCCTCTCCCAATCCCCCTGCTAACACCAACAAACCGGGGAATAGTCATAGCCAGTCTGTCGGCGGTGGCATGACACAGTCTAATAAGGCGTCTTCTCCTCAATCAAAGTCTTCCACCGCCACCAGTCAATCTGCCTATTCCAGTAGCGGTAGTCAGTGTGTAGTCAAATCCAATCCCCCCTGTCAACTCTCCCCCAGACTGGCAAAAGTACCTATTCTCAATCCCCCCAGCCAGGAGGATACGTCTTCTTCTACTGCTAATACAGCCTTAAATTCTCAGTCTAATGGGGTAATAGCGGAAACGAAGGGGAATAAAACCCTAGTAGGCATAGTGCAATTGCCCGATAATAGCAGTGTTGCCTTGTTTAAAATTAATGATATAACGGAAAAAGTGCCCGTGGGGGGGGAAATTGGCAATAGTGGCTGGGTTTTGATGGCCGTTGATGACAAACAGGCGTTAATTAGTCGTCAGAATCAGTTTAAATCTCTCCTGGTGGGCGAGAGTTTTTAGTTTCATTTTGGAGGTTAATTTTATGGGAATTTTTGATGATTTTCTCAACTTTTTGGAAAGCAGTATTGACGAGTTTCTTCAAAAAAATCCTGAGTTGAATCTAAGTCTTCTTGCCCAGGAAATTAAACAGGAAAAACGGGATACCCTCCAGTTAATCTCCCAGTTAGAGGCCCAAGAAAAACAGGTTGAGTCTCAAATATTAGCCACTGCTGATGACATAAAAAAATGGGCAGACAGGGAAGAAAAAGCCAGAAATCTCCAAAGATACGATTTAGCCGAGGAAGCGGCAGATGTTAAAAATAAACTATTAGAAAAGGGTAGATACCTATGGGATGAAATGACAAAATTAAGAGAAAAAATAGCGGAAAACAAGAAAAAATTAATTTCTTTGGAAGATAGAGAGAGGGATGTAAACCTTAATTTGGAGAAATTGAGAAGAAAAAATGCCGGGCAAGGTGAGGGTTATTGTGATAGAAAATATGAGGATAAAAGTTACTACGATATAGAACAAAAATTCCGGAATTGGGAGATAGAAATGGAGTTAGAGGAGATGAAGAAGAAAATGAGGGGTTAGAAGCGGAATTTAATTTCTCCCCAGGAAATAGTTTTTTGAAGGGCTTTTGTATCCTTATTGCGGGCAGCTTTTCTGACTTTCCGCAACTTAAGGGCGCGGGCAATAGCTTCTTCTTTGCTAAGGGGGGTAGTTTCAAGACACTTTTCTAGGGCCTTATAAATGCCAACTCGACGTATTTTGGTATAGTATTGTCTTTCTATATCTAACAGGCGGGTGATTAACTCTAAACGCAGGGCATCATCGCCGCATATTTCCTCTAAAAGTTTCCATTCTTCTCTTCCCAAAAGAGGCTTATCAACTCGGCCATAGAAGGTGGGGTAAGGAAATTTTTCGCCGGTGACTTCTTCATAGATAAGAGGGAGACTGTCGTCAAATTCATGCTTTTCTTCCAGCCAAATGCGGCGAATTTCGTGCAATTCCTCTATGGAGATTAACTGGACATCGCGGTATTCTGGGGGGGCATTTTTGCGAATACTAACTTGGGCTTCTAGGAGTTTTCTTAACCAATATTCTCGCCATTTTTTCAAATAGGGACCAGGGATTGGTTCAATGGAAATTTGGCCATTTTCCAGACGACGCTCATACAATTCTACTTTGCCATTAAGACGGCGGAAATCCCGTTTATCTCTGTCGTCAATGGCATCTAATTCGTTACGCAAGTCCAAAAGAGGCTGTAACCATTGTTTTTCTTCGTCATTTTGAATCATAGCCTCCATGGACTTATCTTTGCTTACCATGGTGCATACCCAACAGCCAAAGCGGGAATCACCACAGGAGGGAGTTTGGGTATCCAAGACAAGGGGGCATTCATTATCGGCAGAGGCGCCGCGATATAGGGCAAACAAATCCTGATTGTCGCCACCCCAGGGGTTGGGATATTGGAGGAGATAAAACCAGACTTCAGAGGTTTGCCAGTCTTCAATGGGGGTGTAGATGTAGGAATTGGGAAAACGGGGGTGGAGGTTAAGCCGGGCTTGGATTCTCTCACGAAGGGCACGTTTTTCCATATTGATAGCCCGAGTTAGACTTTCTGTTTTACGGGTGCCCAAAACTAAGACTATTTCCCCGTGACGACGGAGAGTTTTACGGATAAAGGTGTCGGCGGGTTGGATTTTAAGTCTTTCGGTACACCAGCGGAAGCCCCTACGGGGTGCGGGATAGCCTTTGCCGATGAGACATACCCAGAAACTGTCTTTAACTTCGGGATAAAGGAGGTGGGCTTCAAAGGGCATATTGTGTTGGGCAGCGGCCTCTTGGATTTTGGCAATGCGGTTTTTAATCCAGCTGGCTATAACAGGGTTTTCCACACGGGTATCGGTGGTGATGACATAGACTTTTTTGTGGCGTTGGGAGGGGGGTAACTGGAGGATAGCATTCCAAACTAGTTGTAGTACACAGGAGCTATCTTTTCCGCCACTGTAGCCGATAATCCAGGGGAGGTGATCCTGGCAGTACAGCTGTTGTATTTCTCTAGTCAGGGCTTCGATTTCTTGGACGAATTCGGCGATAGGGCGGGGGGTGGAGAAGAGGGACAATTGTTGGTGGGACATTTTCTTGGCTTCCTCGCGCTGGTATTATTTAAGTAATTCTACGGCATCACGGCCATCTACGGCTTCCAAGTAGACTTTTACTTGTTCTTCCTTGGAGGTAGGGAGGGTTTTGCCGACAAAATCGGGGTGGATGGGGAGTTGACGATGTCCTCTATCTATTAAAACCAGGAGTTTAACAATTTCGGGACGGCCATATTCGTTGATAGCATTGAGTGCGGCGCGGATAGTGCGGCCCTTGTATATGACATCATCTACCAGGACAACAGTTTTCCCGGTCAAATCCAGGGGGATTTCGGTTTTTTTGGGGGTTCTAGTTTGAATTTTGTCCAAATCGTCCCTATAGAAAGTAATATCTAAAGCGCCCACTGGTGGTTTTATTTTTTCAATCATGGCGATGTGTTCAGCCAAGAGGTGGGCCAGTGGTACTCCCCGGGTATAAATGCCCAACAAAACCACCTGAGACAAGTCATCCACCTCTTCCACCACCTGAGATGCCAGTCGGGTGAGGGTGCGACGCATCTCGTCGGCGGAGAGGATTTCTACCACCTGACCACTCATTGGGGGTCCTCTTTTTGTATCTGAATTAGTACTACAGTTATGTTATCAGAGCCGCCACCATCCTTGGCACTTTGGATGAGGACTTGGGCTGCTTCCTGTAGGTCTTTGGCTTCTTGTAAAGATTTGTTAATTAGTTCATCGGGGACTTCTTCGGTGAGGCCATCACTGCACAACAGGAGGATGTCACCGGGTTGTAGTCCTTCGATTTTCTGGATATCAAGGCCCTCTAAAAGGTCACGACGGCCGAGACACTGGGACAAAACATGGCGCCAGGGGTGGTATTTAGCATCTTCAGCGCTGATTTCCCCGGCCCTTACCGCTTGGGCAATCCAGGTGTGATCCAGAGTTAATTGCTGGAGTTGGCCTTGATGCCAGAGGTAGAGGCGGGAGTCTCCCACGTGGGCATGCCATGTTTCTCCCTGGCGGAACATTACCACTACCAGGGTAGTACCCATGTCTCCTCGTTCAGGATGAAGGACTTGTTGTTCTAAAATTTGCTCGTTGGCTTGATAGATGGCCTTTTCCATGAGATCGTAGGAGTTAATGGGGGCATCCCAGTGGGACTCAAAATAGTCCTTGACTACTTCTGTAGCGATTTTACTAGCCTCTTCGCCACCAGCATGTCCTCCCATCCCATCGGCGAGGATAAAAAAACGTCCTTCGGGGTCGATATAATGGTTATCTTGGTTGTAGGGTCTAACTAAGCCGGGATCGGTCAGGCCGACAGATTGACACTTCATAAAGCCACTCACTTAGGGGTTATAATTTATAGTTTACGGTCTAACTTGTCCAACTGTCTCAACAATCGTAACAAAGAGAAAACTGGCCAAATACAGACTAATACAAGGGCGAAGGCCAGACTTCTCCAGCCGTTTACAAACAGGATAGTAGCGGAGAGAATGAGGGCACTGATGAAGAGGGTGTAGTTGGTGGCCATTTGCATCCCCACCAGCTTGCGGAGGAGACGCTCGGATTCGGAGGCTTTGACTCGGACACGAATATCTCCCTTTTCCAGTTTGTCTAGGGTATCTTCGAGGCGGGAGGGGAGACTCAACGCCCTATTGCCCACTTCTACTGCCTGACGGCTGATTTGATCTAAAAAGGACCCGCTTGCACCATTGCTGAATTCGGCCATAATTTCCAAAGCGAAGGGTTGTGCTACTTCCATAAAGTTAAAATCTGGATCTAGTCCTTTGCCGACGCCTTCCAGAGTAGAAAAAGCCCGCATTACGAAGGTGAAGGTAGCGGGGAAGCGGAAGGGCTGGTCATAGGCAATTTCGTACAATTCCTCGCTGATCTGACTGATAGACTGTTCTTCAAAGGGTTTATCCACAAAGTTGTCTAATAAGAATTGTAGGGCACGACGGACAGAGCTTGGGTCTTCAGGCATTTGGAGGGCGCCCAAATCTACCAAGGCGGCGATTACCTTATCTGCATTTTTCTCGGTGATGGCGAACAACATTTCCACCAGTTTTTCCTTCACATTGGCTTTGAGGGTGCCCATCATGCCGAAGTCGTAGAAGATGAGGGAGCCATCTGGTGCTACAGCCAGGTTACCGGGATGGGGGTCAGCATGGAAGAAGCCGTCATTCAACACCTGTTGGAGATAGGCCCTAGCCCCCAGTCTGGCCAGTCGTTTGCGATCTAATCCTGCCGCCTCCAAAGCCTCGTAATTGCTGATTTTGATTCCTGGTAGATACTCTAGGGTTAACACTCGGGGGGAGGTGTAACGCCAATATACTCTAGGTACTTTCACCCAGTCCACTCCTCGGAAATTGCGTCTAAAGGTATCGGCATTACGTCCTTCGTTGAGGTAATCAGCTTCTTGCCAGAGGATGCGACTACATTCCTCATATATACCCATCCAATCCCGCCCTTTGCCCCAACGGGGGTGATTTTGGAAGTAGCGGGTAATCTGTTTAAGGATAGCCAAGTCAATAGTAAAAAGCTGGTGTAAGCCGGGGCGTTGGACTTTTACTACTACTTCTTCTCCTGATTTTAGTCTTGCTTTGTGTACCTGTCCCAGACTTGCTGCGGCTAGGGGGATAGGGTCAAAACTGAGGAATAATTCTTCTATAGGCCTACCCAAATCCTGTTGGATGATTTCCCTTACCTGTTCAAAACTGAAGGCAGGCACCTTGTCTTGTAACTTGGACAATTCTTCTACATATTCTGTGGGGAATAAATCTGCCCTAGTAGAAAACAATTGTCCTACTTTAATAAAGGTGGGGCCCAACTCCAAGAGGCTTTCCCTAATCCAGACTGCTTGACGTCGACGACGGGCAGCCCGTTTCTCCTCGCTATAACCGTTAAGATAGGTCCATTTTTTGTCATTTTGCCATAGTTTGAACAACAGTAGCAGGACAAAGGTCCAAATATCTATCTGACGGCGCAGACGTGAGTAATTTTTCTTATTCCAACGATAGTACTTCTTACCCATCTCCAGTTTTAGCGGCTTGGCCACCCTGGACACATCGCCACTGGAGGGCAAATATTTGTTTGTGCTAGAGTATATTGCTGACACGGACAATAGTCTTCCCTATAGTTTTTTTTACAATGGTGATTCAGAAGTGGGAATAGGGTGAGGGAATTCAACCCTTGTTTTGGTTTTGTCTTTGCCGATAGTTGTTTAGTTCAGCTTTAAGACGAGCAATTTCCGCTCGTAGTTCATCCAGTAACTCTTGTAAATCAAAACTTTGGTTAGCTGCCACAGTAGTAGTTTCAGGATTGTAGGCCGCTTCTTTAGCCCTTTGAGCCCTTAGTTTGACTTCCTCCACGAATTCTTGTAGTTTTTGTCTGGTTTCGGCGTCGAACTTGCCGATTTCGCTGAGTATTTCTGTCAGGGTGTCTTCGATTTTCTCCCCTAACACTTCTGCTACTGCCCTTGCCAAAAACAGGATTTCCTCCAGGGAATTACTCATTGCAACATTTCTTAACGCTTTTTAACAACCAATTATATCTCCCTTTCCCGGCTTTTTGTCATTGTCTTTCTTCCCTCTAACTCTTTTACCTTTGTATACATGATTAATTACAAATTCCGGGTAGGGGAAATCTCTTGCACTTTCTCAGGTATTAATAAATAGCTTATTTCCTATTTTGGCCTACAGAAAACACCGGTTAACTTTAGAAAATTTTTCCTACCTATATTTTAAATAGAATGTATATTTTTTGAAAAAAATAAACTGGCTCCTAAGACAAGGGGAATAAAATTAGCTAATTATTATTGGCTTTTTTTAGGGATAAACCAGGATTTAATCTAAAGATACTGAAATTTTAGCGCTAAAAATTTTTATATATTACTTTGGCCAATCATATCTAATAAATAATGGCGTTTGGAATCTTTCAAATACCAGGCAGCCTCAAAATTTTAGAAAAAAAGTGGCAGGGGGAAATGATAAGGGAAAAATGGCCACACAACCCCCGCCTGGTATTAGGAGGAGACTATACCAACAAAGGAGAATATGTTAAAGGGAAAAGCTATGGGTTAAGAGGATTAGGGGGGTACAGGCTATTTCACCCGGACACGGAAACGGATAAAGCCATAATTTTGACTAGAAGGGGAGGATGTGGTGTTGGCAGGGAGAGAAGGGAAGGTAGTATTGTTGGTAATATTCACCGCTACTAGGCCATTGGGGTTACTGGTGATGGGATTGCCATTGACGTCGAAACAGTTGGGAGGCACTTGTCCTGGGGGATAGTACTGGCCACGATCGGAATCTGCCACATTGGTGAGGTAGGCTGTGGGAGTGTTACTGCCAATGGCCAGGGCAATGCCGGAATCCGCCTCCAGGCCACCATCCGTGGGAGTCAGGCCATTATAGGTGTCTGGGACAAATTCTGTATTGGGGGGGATGGCATCACATATCCGTACACTGTTTGCCGGCTTAACCCCCGCATTCACAAAGTAGATAGTATAGTCCAGGGTATCCCCCGGTTTAACCTGAAGAGTCCCATCAATGCCACCGCCCTTGAGGTAGCCCGACGGCCAGCTGGGGTTGTTGTCATCAGTGGTGTTAGGATCGTCCACAAAGCCAGTTAGACCAGTACTATTGCCGTTGACAGCCGTAATCCGCTTGACCAGTAGCACCTTGGGCTTACAACGGGCAGTAGGAGGGGTGCCATAGTTACCAGTAGCCACGAGGGGGGCAGTCAAACCAGTACCTGCCCTCGCACCATGGGTGCCGTCGTTGGCATCAGCATTGTTTGTGGGACCAGCTTTACCCGCTTGGCCTCCGTCTAACCCGCCAGGCAGAATGCTTACCCCACCATTAGTACTTACTACTACACCGCCACCACCACCACCACCGGGGCCATGGGCTTCGGGGAAGGTGGACCATCCGCCGTCTCCTCCTCTCACGTCAGCAGAGATATTGCTAATGTTAACAGGATTTTCAGCCACCACATAGACCGTCCCACCGGCACCGCCACCGCCAGCACCGTCCTGCCCTGTACTCAATCCCGGCGCCCCCCTTGAGCGGAAAATGCCTGTGCCACTGATATTCCCTGTCCTGACCATGATAATACCACCCCCCGCTCCGCCACTACTGTAAACGCCACCGCCCACACCTGTCTGTTGTTGCCCAGAGGTAATATTACGGAAGTCCGCTGGCCGAACAGTGGAGCGGCTGGCATTGTTAATAGTACCGGCGCCGCCGCCACCGCCCATGAAGAGACGTTGCCCTCCGTTTATAAAACCGTCAAGGGAAGCACCCCCAAATCCTCCTGAGGGGGCCTGGCTATTCCATGATCTTCCCCCTAGGCCACCGGCACCGCCATTGCCGCCACCACCGCCGCCACTGTTCTCATCATTCCTAGAGGGGTTGCCATCAGTGCCACCACCGCCGGCATTGCCCGGGGCGCCCCTGGCATAACTTCCATTGGGATAGCCCTCTGCGCCCGTATTAATCCTATTCGGACTAGGGGGATTAAAGGCAGAATCCAGGTTAAAGGGATCAAACTGTTCGAGGACATAAAGGGGTGTACCGGCTATGCCCTCCCCTTTGCTAGCATTTCTTGTGCCAGAGTTGGTCCGAAAGTCGCTATTGTAAGCCAGCGTGGTGCCTCCAGCATGATTGACACCTCCCCCGCCGCGAAAACCTGTCCCACTGGCTTCTATTACCACGCCCCCCGTCATGTTTAAAGTGCCCGCCACATCAATGGCCAGGACACCTCCTACCTGTCCATTCCAAGGGGCAGGACGAAGGGGATTAGTACTACTGAGGGTTATGTTGGTATACTGGGGCACCCGAATAATTTGATAGGTGCGCTTACCCCGGGTGGAGGTGGCGGGTTCGTTGTTATAGGTATTGATAAGACCACCCCCTGGGCCACCACCTTTGATGGTGATATTATTCCCTGAAACTCCTGTAACTACAGCGTACTCGTATAATCCTACATTGTTGATGTTGATATGACCACTGGCCGCATTGGGAGGAGGATTAGGAATATTGGCACTGCCCATTGTCCCTCCTGGGTAACTGGCGGGCGGTTGATAAGTGTCCCCGTCTCCACCTACACCATCCCCGTAGGCGTAAGTATTGGAGGAATCAATTTCTGCCCCCTGCATTTGCATTATGAGAATCAGATCACCTACCTGGATGGGAGTAGAGGCGCCAATGGAAGACATAGTGCCTAGGGGTATTGTCGTAGCGCCGGAGGAAAGAGTAACACTGCTAGCAGGGGCGTAGTAGGTGTTGACTATGCCTCCCTTGTCTCCGCCACCGTCTTTGCCTGCGCCTATACAGTCTGTGTCATTCACGGGATTGCCCTGGGCTGCGGAAGGGGCAGTGGGGATTAACATTTGGACTAGGAGGTAAATCAGGCATACCAGCAGGAGTAACCAGCCTCTCCTTTGGCTCATATGCTACCTCCCTCCGGCTGACGGCTGTCTTGGGTTTGAGTTGGAGTTTGAGTTGGCAGAAGTTGACCACGGATTTGTCCGCTAATGCCAATGGCTTCTTTGAGGGCGGTGAGAGGATCATCAGTACTGTTGTTGAGAAGAAAGTTTACTGCAGTAGCAAGACGTATTTCTCTGAAGAGATTTTGGATGTTATTGGCTATGGAGGCATATGGTTTGAGCAGGAGGGATATGGTGGAAACATTCTCGGGTTTGAGCAACTCCTCCAGTGGTGGCAGGGTAGGGATGAAACTGTCTATCGGTACACGCCAGTCTAACAGTTGCCAGTCTAACAGGGAAGCCTCCCACTGGGTTGGCGGTGTGGTGGCTATGTTTTCCGCTGGTGTGGAGGGGATAAGGCTGAGGGTGATACTATTTGTCTTATTGTCAGTACTGTTGAGCACAATGCGATCGCTGTTTATGCCTTTTTCTAGCAGATAACGACGAATAGCAATTAGCCTGTTCATCTCTCCCACTATTTCTATGTCAGTGTTTGGCTGTAGATGGGCAGTGGTGATGATTTTTTCTAGTAGGGTTACCTGGGCATCCGCAATCCTGCCATCGGCCGTAACCTCAATAGTTTGGGAAATAATACTGGGGCTAACGATGGCCTGGGTAGTAACAGGGGTTGGGGAAGCGGCTGGGATTTGGCTAAGGAGATTGTCAAAGAATTCCTTAGCGGGGGAGTTGGGTTGGACTTGTAAACTGGAGATGATGTTACGGAAGGCACTCACATCCCCACTGATGGTGAAGGAGATTTTTGGCTCAGTATTACCATTGCCTACAGCACGGAAGACTATTTGAGAACTGCCAATGCCCCTTTGCATCAGATAGTCACGAATGGCAGCGAGTTTTTGGGTTAAGGGATGCTCCTTATCCTGAATCTGTTGCATGGTGAGGGGGATGTTAATGTCTAGGACGAGATTATGGGCCGACTGTAATACTACGGCTAGATTATCCAGCACAAGACGGTCGCGGGGGGACAAATCTTTGCCTATGTCTTCGAGGAATTGAGATACATTCCAGGTGATGGAAGTGTTAGCCTGTGGACTGTTGGCGGGATTACTAGCAGTGACTGGTGGGGGTGGAGGTGGTGGCAGAGGCCGTTGTAAGCCGAAGCCGTCAAACAGTTCATCAAACTTCACCGTCAGGCCTATATACAACCCCCCGGCTGAACGACTGCCGTTAAAGTCTCGATCTACATTCACCTTACCTGAACTATAACCCACTGCCAGGCGGAGATTAGGAGACAACCAATACCCCAATTCTGCTACCCAGCCCACTTCACTATAACCGGCGGTGGACTGGCTTATGAATCTGGCTTCTCCTGTCAGGTCGAATCTTTCTTGAAATCTGTATGTAGCACGAAATTGAGCAAGACTAATAGCCCCGTTGGCTACAAAGTCCTTAGCCATATAGGTGGTAGTATTACGAAAGGCATACTTGCCATAAAATTCCCATTGCCAACTGGGGGCATAAATAGCCTCTACAGAGAAGGTATGGTCTTCATAACCTGTGCCGGCGCCGAAGAGGATAGTTTCGGGGATGGTGGAGGGGTTACGTCTGTATTCGTATTTGAGGAGGGCGTTAAAGGTGTCATTTTCCACTGGCCTGTATGCCAGCCCCAACTTGAAGTTAACCGTATTCCCAAGGCCTGAAGCCCCCTGATTGGCGATGTTGGCCTGCTCGTATTTGCTTAGAATCCAGAAATCAGGGGAGATTTTGCCTACTGCACTGGCCGAAATTACCGTATTACTGCCGGCACTGCTGTTTCTTTTTTCAAATCTGATGTCCGCCTTGAAATCAGGACTGGGGTTATATTCCAAACCCGCACTATAATTGTCACCACCAAGTAGAGCAAGGGAACTGGCCGTTTGGCCTCTAGCATAGGCCTGATTAAATTGAGCCCCTGTGCCTAGTCTGAGGGCTTTGCCAAATACCCTTTCATAGGAAAGATTAAACCGCAATCCCTCGGCAATCACCCAACGCTGTCTTAGTCCCACTGTGCCTTGGGTTGCCGTATCCTGACCGTTACTGAGGGCAGACAGGCGACCAATGAGGGTAGTATCCTCCCCTAGTTTATATTCCCCGGCCAATTCTGCAGTAGTCAAGGCCTTCCCCGCCAGTTGTCCCGAGTGATACCATTGTTGCCCCACAGTTAAGTTAAGGCCTTTAGCCACCTCCCAGGTCAACCCTAGCGTGGTACGGTCGTTATATACCGCATCACCGGAACCTCCCAAAGTCATCTCATTTTGCAGGGTAAGGCGGACACTTTCTCCTAGGGGGGTAGTTAAACGGGAACGTAGTTGACTTGAATTACTGCTGAGTTGGCCTACCCTGTCCACCCTGTCTCGATAGATGTAATCTAAACTGACTGTAGCCGCACCCAGTTTCTGGGCCACACCAAAGGTGACAGTAGTTAAATCGTTGTCCTGTTTTTGGCCCGGGGAAATGGAGGAGGTGGGATTAAACAGGGTTTCCAGGAGATTTTTGGGTACAGGTGCCACACCTCTGTTTTCCTCTCTTTCCACACTGGCCCTAACAGTAGTATCAGGGGAGAGGGCGGCATCAAGGGAGGCACCGTAGCGGGTTTGGCCAGGGGTAAAACTCAAGGAGGCATTGTTGGTAAAACCGGCGTCGGTGGAGCGATAATAGGCCCTAGCTTTGACCTTTTCCCCAAGGACTGCCTCCAATTCTAAACGATAGGCAGAACCAGTCACCAAGCCCAATTCTGGTGATATACTTTCTGAATAGCCATACTCCCCTGTAAGTTTGACCTTCTCACTGAAATATATCTGGGTGTTAGCCCCAAGGATGGTGAAACGACGATTGCCCTGATTTTCCCGAAAATAGCTGACGCCTAGCCAACTGTCTTTGCCTCGATTACGGCTTAGAAAGTAACGGGCTTGTCCACCATAGCTGTCGGTGTCTTCGCCGTTTTCGTACTCATAGGTAGCTACAATCTGACGACGGAGTAAACTGCCATCGGGACTTATAGTGGTTTGGGAAATAGGGGTACGGAATAACAGAGACCCACGATCGTAGTCTATGTCGTAGTCCTCTCCTCGCCTTAACAGTCTCCTGTCGATGATATTGGAGGGGTTTTGTAATTCTACCGTCTCAATGGCAACAGTTTCTGAGCCAGCCACCAGCCGCCGACGGGATAAAAAGTAAAAACCACTAGTACCGTCTGGGGCTATAGTATCTCGTTGGAAGCCCCTGCCCAGGACATTGTAGAATCCCGTCAGTTGTAGGTCGCCAAAGTTATAATTCATTTTGAAACCGTGTAGATTTCTTTCCTGGGCAGTCAACTGCTGGGCGGGGTTGGCCCACTCCTCAGTTTTGAAATCCCCCCACAGGAAGTAATCAATGCCCCCACGGGCTGAAGTACGTTCTAGTCTAAGATAGACACTGTCATAGGAAGGGGTAAGGGTGGTAACCTGAGACTCATCTCCATATACGGGATACTGAGGCTCACAATTTTGGGAGGTGCGGAATAAACTCCTCTCACCGGCACAATTCTCATTGAGGGTGCGGAAGGAATTATATGCCCCGGTGAAAGACCATTCTCCAATCCTTCCTGTGCCAAAGAAGGCCCCATAAACCCTCAACCTGTAGTCATTGTCTTTATCTGGGGGTAAAAAGTCACGAAAAGAGGAATAGAAATCAGTGCCCCTTGGCCCATACCGTAAGTCCAAAAACCCTGTTACAATAGGAGGCCTCAGGTTGGTTTCAAACAGGATTTGGGTAAAACCTTCTATTATCTTATTGTCTACCACCGTTGCCGCCCGGATAGTGACATTGCCTGACTGAAGGCCAGACTTAAGGGTAGCAGTAAAGCGGCCATCCACCGCCTCTACCTGAAAACCTTCCAAGTCCGGTTTAGCATCTTTGCCTACAAACTCTCCCTGGGTGGCACTGAGGGTTATAATAGCCGTTTGCCTGCTTCGATTCCCTTTTTCATCCAGTAACTGTCCCTCGATAGTGGCAGTAGACTTGCCATCAGCCGGAATCCTGGTTTCTACGGGAATAAGCCTAATAGAATTAATCCCACCCCTGGTGACTACCTTAGTGGTGGCTACTGGTTTAGACTCTCCCACCCGATACAGTTCAATTACCGATTCTCCTTGGGGCACAGTCACCCCATACCAGGTTTGGGTTATAGTATTATTTGTACTATCTTCTACTACTTCCCCTATTTGCTCCTTGGGCACTACCTTTCCATTCACTCGTAATTCTACCTCGGTGCCCATGGGGAATTGAATGACAACTGTAGCAGAGGGCACATCCAGCACCGTGTTAGGGGCTGGGGCGAGAATACGAGGTGTGGCAATGGTAGTATTACTGGAAGAGGGTGTTTCACCGGGGGTGGAACCATCTCCGGCTTGGGCTAAAAACCATACATTCTCGGAGTCCGGGGTGAGGGAATCCAGATGGAAACCCCGTGCCCTTATCTCCATGGCCTTTATTTCCTTTGTCCAAAGGGCGGTTAACAGTAGCCCAATGAGAAGTGTCAGTCGTTTCATGGCTCTTTCGCCTCCTCCTTGGTTTCCGGCGGCTGGTAGGGCACAACGGCAAAGTTCACTCTGGCGAGACTGCCCGGAGACATCCTCACCAAACGGGAGGGTGAGTTTCTTTCTAACAGGGGATGGGGGGCAATCTGATACCCGGGAATGGAGGTTAAATCCAAAACTAGGGTACGTGGCCCAGGTAGTACATTTTTCACCGAGTACAGTCCCCTACTGTCGGTTTGGATGCGATTGCCGTCATCCATGAAAATCACCGCGTTGGGGATACCTGGTTCCCCTTCTTGTTGTTCCCCATCAGAGTTCTTATCCTCAAAAACCTTGCCTATAATGGTTCCACAGTCGTTTACAATGCCTGGACGCACCGCCATGGTGTATATAGCCGGCCCATCTGCCACTGTTTGATTGCTGATAATGCCCCTGGCGATGGCCCTGTTTTTCCCATCTCCCCTCAAGGCGTCAGGGGTTATCTGTACTGCATATACTAGATTTAGACTCTGGTCTTGCCCCCCTTTAGGAGGCATGGTGTCGTTAACAGTAAATGTCAGACTTCTCCCATTAATAGTCACTTGTACAGCCACCGGATTACCTCCCATTTCCGCCCTGACAGAATTGGGCACATACTGGAAGCCCAGGGGCAGAGTGTCAGTAATTACAAGGTTGGTCAGGGGGGCGGAAGACCGGTTTCTTACTGAAATACGATATAATGCAGTGTCACCTGGTTCGGCGGCGGCACGATCTGCTGTTTTGATAATCTGAAGTGGTTGTGCCTCACAGGCTGTCAGACGCAGTTGCATGGCGAACAAATTTAATGGTACTACGGCCGCATCTGGCACATACAGCCTGGAAGAAGCCACTGTCCTCCCATCAAGGCTAATAGGTTTCCCATCTACTGCTATGGCCTGGTAGGAGATGACGTTGCCCTCTTGTTGACTAATGACTATACGGACTCTTCTCTCTGCCAAGTCGGAGTTAGGGGGAGGGGTTATGAGCAAAATGTAATTTTTACCCACTTCCGTTTGCCCCCTGGCACGGTCTAACAGGAAGTTATATAGGCCCCTTTTGCCGTTAATTGCCTCATTGGTGAGGGGATAGGGATTCACGTTGTACACATTGGGGGGGATGCCATTATTGGGGGTAGTACCGGTGAGGGGCACAAGGCCACCAACCTCCCCCATTTCATTGGCCGGCTCAAACAGCCCCGCCACAAAGCCGGTATAGTCGGGGAATTCCTCCCCATTGCAGTCCAGAATCTGTCCAAAGGGGTCAATCAAGCCGCCCGTGTCATTGAGTTCTAGTATTTCAGATGTAGTATTTAGCTCTTGACCTCTCCCGGGCTCGGTGTAGCTAGAGGCAGCTCTATTCTGAATAACAATAGTTTGCCCTGATACTACAGAAGCCATTAAAAGGGATAGCAAATAGCCCACCAAGCCCCAGATGAGGTGTCTATGCCATCGCCCCCTGGACAGGAGATTCATAGCCCCATCCCTCCTACTTCACTCGTACCTGATAGGAGACAGACACCTGAGAATTGGCCGGCAGAGTTTCCCCAAAATTCCAACGCAGGTGGGTGTAGGCTTCTGGGGGGGCTGGTTTTTCCACTATTTTGCCGTTTTCCCTTACTTTAACCGTCGGCCTTTCTGTAAAGGTCTTACCTCCGTCAATGCTAAATTCCACCTTCGCCCCCTTAGTCGCCGGTTTGGTGGCCGAGTTTAGAATATACACCATCCCCTCAGGAATGGGCTGTGTAACTATCAAATTACGCATATTACGGTTTGTGTTGTTTTGAGCAGTGACGGTGTAGCGGATTATGCTTTGGGGCATCACTTGGGCATTGTTAGGGAGGGGATTCCAAGACACTATTTCCTTCCCCGACTCGTCCTTTTTCACCTCCCGCAACTCCGCCACCAGATTCAGCTGAACAGCTTGTTGTTGTCTCTGGACTATTAGGATTTCCCTGGCAGTGGCAGTAGGGGAAACAGTGGCAGCGGTAGCTGGTAATACAGCGGCACTGCCAGTCAACGCCAAACCGAGAGAAACCAACAAAAGTCTTCTCATAGCACCTCCAATCTTTCTAGGCATGGACGAGTTGAAGGGCACTATCTTACCTGTCTGTGGAAGCGGAATAAGCCTTGATAGTTAGAAAGGTCAGCCGCTGGGGGAATAGTCCCCACGTTGTTTTGGTACACATTCACCGCTGTGCCTGTAGCTGGATCAGGAATTTGTGCACCGTTGTACAGAATTGTGCCCTGAGAGGCAAAGGTATTCAGTGGCGCACCATCCACCTGTGTGGACTCGTTAACGTGGAAAGTGGCCCCAGCCCAGTTATTGGGGGAGGCCGTGCCGTCTTCTATAATCTGCAGGTTGGAGGCATCTAGTACCACATTTCCTATGCCAGCATTGGGCAAGGAGAAGTTTACATATTCAATCACATAGCGGATAATGTCACCTGGAAGTACATCCTTGTTGCTTTCATCCAGGGAGGTGACTGTAGTACCACCGCGGATGATTTGGCTACGCTTGCGCAGTTTCACATAGCCTGTGTATACCCGGTTGATAGTGATGTTGAAGATAGGATCATTGGCGGCATTAAACTGGGCGTTGTTGTCGTTGTCCACAAAGGCTACAATTGGGATATTAAAGCCTGCCCCCGTTCGACCGTTGCTGTCAAGACGGTCTGCTGACAACTGGGTGCCCGATGGCAAGTTAACAGTAACCGTGTAGTTGACAGAAGTGCCGGGCCCAATGCCGTTCAGCACAATGGGTGTACCCGCGGTCAAGGTGTACTCTGTGCCATTCCAGGTATAGGTAACCGTTTGTGTGCCTACCGTGATGGTTACCTCTGTGCCATTGGGGATGTCAGTAGTAGGTCGCTGAGAGTTTACGGGGATGGAGTCATGGTTGGGCGGTAAAGGCAGTATTCTTACCGTGTCTAGGGTGGAGGCACTGGGGTTTTGGAGGGTGTTATTGAATTGGACAGGATCCGGATCAAAGGTCTGACCTGGTTGTAGGCCAGCAGGGACGGGGGTAGAACGGTTGGTGAAGTCGTCTTGGTTATTGGTAGGACCTATGGCACCAGGTTGATTATTAGGGCCATTGAGAATGTTAAGGGGCGGCGATATTATCAAGACATTGACCTCACCACCAGGCCCTGTACCAGTGTTGTTGTTGTTGGCGTCTACGCCTTGTGTAGTCGGGTCAGCTACACCGTTGTTCACGTCTTCTCTTTCAGGGGTGTTGGGATCATCTGCGGCGTTGGGTGTACCGTCATCGTTGTAGTTGCTTGGCCGTTGGTCACCGGATTCATCATATACTTCACGGTCAGTGCCCTCAGTGCGACCGAATACCTGGGCTATGTTAGCCACCGTCCCACCACTATTGGCATTTAAGCCGGAAGTTACCACCTGGAAGCTGAATCCTGTTATGGTTACACCCGGCGCGATAGCGGGACTATCTGTGGCTAGATCGTTGTCTGGGTCATATACAAACCCGATACGAGTTACACCAGTCCCGGGATTGGTTGTCGTCCAGGTTGCCCCCGTGGCAAGGGTGGTGGTTGGAGTGGTAGTGTAAATTACTCGCCAACCTGTGGGCGCCGTGGGGGTGCCCGTCAGTGTAGTGCCTGCCGGGATGGCATCAGAAATCAGAATTACGTTGCGGTTTTGGCCGTCAATGTTGATGTTGACTGTAGGTGCCAAGCCGGTAGGAGTTACGCCGGGGATGTTACCAGCATTGTTTTCCACCCTCAGGGCTAACCCGTAGGTGATTATGTCATCGTTTAGGACGGCGGGTGTGTTGTTATTGTCATAAGCGGTTCTTTCTTTGAGAATGGTGGCCAGGGCTTGGTTTCTAACGGCTACAGCCACAGTAGTGGATTGTATAGCTGACGCCTCTCTTTCCCCATTTTCCGGGGCAGGCAAGCCCGTATTGTCAGTACGCAAGTCGACTGGAAGACCGGTACTAGCCTGGTTTTGGGTGGCAGGGGAGTTATCATTGGGCCCCGTATCACCTATGCGTACACTTACCACATCCCCCGCATTAGATGCTGTCACTGTACCAATAACCCTGACCCTTACGGAAGCACCGGCAACGATCGGCGTAGTGGTGGTAAATTCGTCCCTCTGTACCCCCTCACCTGGATCATTAAAATCCCCATCATTGTTCAGGTCTAACTGATACCCCGTTATGTTAAACCCTTGGGCGGCCATATTGTTGATGCCGGGGAAATGGATGTTGGTGGGAGCGTTACCAGTATTAGTCACTAGGAAGTCAAAATACAAGGTGTCGTTTGTAGAAACTGAACCCCCGTTGACGTCGACAATACCAGCGGGTACAGCAGTAATACCAGCTACCTTAGCTACAGTAACTGTTACCGCATTGGAGGTGACGTTGATGGTTTGCCCCGTAACAGGGTCAACGTAAGTACCTGTGGCCCGGTTTTGGATTTGTGTCCCAGCCGGTGTCAAGGCTTGGGCCAAGACAGGCAATGGCAACAACCACTGTCCCAAGGCTGTTAAACTTAAGCCAGCTGCCAGTAGTTTTTGTTTTACGCACTCACCACGGACTTTCCACTTCCTCATTTTACCCTTAAGTATAGGTAGTCACATGCCTGTTTTGTCTAAGGGTTTATATTTAATCATTTCCCTTGTTCTCCTATAATACCCTCTTAAACCTCAAAAATAGTCCCTATCTCCCTTTTTTTACAAAATCTTTAATGTGCTGTCTTTTTTTTCTCTTGGTTACTAAGAAATAACCCGGACAATTTACATAAACTTCATGTTTTCCCGGTAGTACATCCTGTAAACAAAAGTATAAGAGTCGATAATACATGAGCGAAAGGATTTATAATGGGCATAAAGGGGATAACAAGCGCCCCCTGGTTGTGTTTTTTCGCGTTCATATTATTCCGTAAATTTAAAAAACTACAAGGGGTCCCGGGAGGATTTTTTATGTCCAAAACTTATTTTGTGCTCAGAGATGAAAAAGACCTAGAAAGGGCTTACGAGGGGGTGATAGTTTGGTTTAAAGGACAGGGATATGAAGTACAGGGTTTAAAACAAAATGATGGCTATTTAATTCAGGCGAGAAAAACAGGATTCGTCCGTACTTTGTTAGGAGCAAATTTAGCTTTTGAGGTGAGGATTTATCCCTCCAAAGATTCCATTTCTGGTGGGAGGGATTTTGTAGTAGAAACCTCCAGGGGAAAATGGATTGAAAATATTGCTGGGGCCGGTATTGCTAGTATGTTCACTAGTGGTGCTACCATTTGGATAGGAGTAGCCATGGCAGGATGGGGTTGGCTGCAGGAAAATATATTAATCGACCATTTGGAAAAGGAATTAAAATTCACTAAGGTTACCTTTGAAACTGTCAAGGACAAACAAAATCAAAATCACACATCGGATTCCGTCTCTGTGGTGTCGGTAGCTGTTTCCTCTGAAAATAATTCCACTTTGGAGGAGTTGCAGAAAAGTTTAGAAAAACTGAGAAAGGCTTTCGAAGATGGCATTTTAACAGAGGAGGAATTTCTGCGTAAAAAAGCCACCATTGAAAGACAAATAGAAGAGTGTCATATTGCTTCCTTGATAGAAGAAAAAGTAAAAAAATTACAAGAGGCCTTCTCGGAGGGAATTTTGACCCAGGAGGAGTATGAGAGGAAATTATCTGAACTAGAAAACCATGCGAGACAGGAGCTTTTAAGCCAGCGGGCTATTGAAAAAAACAAAGACAAAATTCTCAAACTTCAAGATGCACTAAAAAGTGGGATCATTACCCAGGAAGAGTACGAAAAAAAACTCTCAGAATTCGGAATCAAAACTCCCATTAATTTAGAAAAAATCAATCTGGGAAAGAGTGGAGGCAACAGATAGTTACAACGAGTGACTAGTTAGGACACAAAATGGTGTCACAGACGTCAATAACATCACCAGGTTTTGAATTGTTCTTATCGGGTTTATTGTTGGAAGAATTGCTGCCATTGTTGGGGCCGTTGTTACCAGTTTCCTTGGATTTATCTTCCAGACATTTGTGGGCTTTGTCAACGATTTTTTTCCCTTGTAAAAGCCAATAATTGGATCCCTGGATTTTAGCTGCGGTGGCCATGGCTTCCCTGCAATTACCATATTCTAAATCCTTTTCCGCTTGGTCCACAAGATAACTATTACGTTTATACTCTTCCTGCCACTGACTGACTACAATGAGAGAAGCTTTTTTAACATCGTTATCGGGAATGGAGTCAATTTCCTTCAATGCCTCTTCTAATTTCCCCTCTTCGGTATAGAGTTTTTCTGCCTTCTCAAAAACCCTTCTACTCCATTGGTCGGAGAGGCTAACGGCAGATTGATAATAGCTATTATTGGGGGGTATCTTGCTGACTATTTCTAAGGCTTTGGCATATTCAGCAAATTGTGCCAGTTTTTTCCCTTCCTCCAGACGACATTTACCGATGTATTCAGACAAGTCAGAGGGAGGGATTTTATTGTCCTTTTGATGTAGTTTTTCCTCTGCCTGTTGGAAACAGGTTTGATAGTGGTTGGCATTGTATTTTTCCTCAAGGGAAGCCAAAAACTCCCTCCTTTCAGCCTCTAATCTTGTCCTCTCTTGTTGATTCAGATAATACACCCCGCCGGTAGCAATTAAGGATATAATGAGGGCAGTGGCCACAGTTGAGCCAACGGGAGACTGTAACCATTTGTCTAGACTGAAGGGGTTATTGGGGGATTGGGGGGTTGTTGGGGTGTGGGGGTGTGGCGTTGGCGGGGTTTCCGTTGTCTGTAGCGGGTAAGGCCGTGATTTCCGTTGTAGCCATGCTTCCAAGTCGACAATAACCTCCTCGGCTGATTGATACCGTTGTTTGCAGTTATAACGCACCATCTTGCAGAGAATGTCCGCCAGAGGAGGGGAAACGGTGACAAAAGGACGCCAAATCAATTCCCCTTCTTCATCCTCTTCCAACTGGAGGGGGTTTTTCCCAGTTAGGGCTTCAATGGCAATCACCCCTAGGGCATATATATCGCTGTTTTTGTAGGGTTTACCCCGCGCCTGTTCAGTAGGCATATAGCCACGGGTGCCTAAGGCTACAGTGGGGTTTATCAGACGACTCTGTTCGATGTTAAACTCTTTTACTGCCCCAAAGTCGATTAAAACCAGCTTATTGTCTTGACGACGACGGATAAAATTGTCCGGTTTTACATCCCTGTGTATAACACCCAAGCTATGAATATATTTCAAAATTCCCAAACACTGTTGTAGTAGGTCGACAACCTTTTCTTCCGGCCAGGGTAGCCCGGGGATTAATTCCTGTCGGAGGGTATGGCCTTCTATATATTCCTCCACCAGATAGAAGTCGCCATTGTACTCAAAATAGTCTATCAGTTTTGGAATTTGGGGGTGATTGAGTTTTTTTAAAACCTCTGCCTCTTTTTGGAATAGTCGCCTGGCTTGTTTGAGAAAGTTAGGGGCATTGGATACGGGGTGTAACTGTTTGATGACGCAGTGTTGTCGACTCTGCTGCCCAGTGGTTACCAAATACACATGGCCAAAACTGCCGCTGCCCAGTTTTTTGACCAGCTGATAGGGTGGGGGCACAATCTCATTAACAGCACCAGGAGAAGACATGAGAATCATCAATGGGGGCTTATACCCATATTGTACCCCCTTTAGGAGAGAAGAGACAGCCCCCTTTTTAGCCTTTAAAGGAAACTGGGCTTGTGACGAATTAGATCCAAAAACTCTTGACGGGTCTTGTCATTATCCTGAAACTCTCCTATCATAGCACTAGTCACGGTCCAGGAGCCCGGTTTTTGGACGCCCCGCATTACCATACACATGTGGGTGGCTTCCATTACTACCGCCACTCCCCTTGGCTCCAGGATGGTTTGGATTGCCTCTGCTATTTGACGGGTTAGACGTTCTTGAACCTGTAATCTTCTTGAATACATTTCTACTATACGGGCTAACTTGCTCAAACCCACCACCTTCTGGTTGGGGATGTAGGCTACGTGGGCCCTACCCATAAAGGGGAGCATATGATGTTCGCAGAGGCTGAAAAAGTCAATGTCCCTCACTAGCACCATTTCATTGTGGCCTTCGTCGAAGATGGCGCCATTGACCAGTTTTTCCAGGGATTGGTTGTAACCCTGAGTCAAAAATAGCATGGCCTCTGCTACCCTTTTGGGGGTTTTTAACAGTCCCTCCCTGTCTGGATCTTCTCCAATGGCTTCCAGCAGTTGACGCACTGCCTGAATCATCTTTTGTTTCCTGGCTTCCGTATCTGCCTGGAGGTCAATTTCTGCCGCTTGTTTCCCGTTATGTCCGTTGCGCTCAACTATACTACTCAGATTGTTGTATAATTCTGCACTATAGTGGTTGTTGTTGTTAAACTGTTGCTCGTACCTGGAATCTTTAGCGAATTCTGTCATAGTTTGTTGTGACTCTTGATGGATGGAATAACTGTAATCTGTAACAATCTCGTAATAATTCTTTCCTCAGAAGGGAGGTATTTGGTAGGATAGGAAGATATCCTCAGAGGACGCCAAGACTAGGGGTAAGAACAAGCTGTTCAATCACCGCCTCCTGGGGTAACAGGGCGACGTGCAGGATGGTTTGGGCCACCGTCTCCGGTTTTAGCATTGCCTCGCGAGGGAGCTTGACCTGCACTGTCTCTGTATCCCAGATGGGCGTGTCTACAGCCCCGGGACAGATAGTAGTCACCCTAATGCCATGACGTCTCTCTTCCTGCGCCAGACACTGTCCAAAGGCTACCAAAGCTGCCTTGCTGACGCAGTAGGCCCCCCAGCCGGGGAAGGGTTGAAGGCCGGCAACGGAGGCTACGTTGATGATCGTCCCCCTGCCCCTCTGACGCATGGAGGGCAACAGGCCCACCACCGCCTGGAAAATACTGGTGAGGTTGATTCTGATTACCTTCTCCCAGTCTTCCAAGGGCGTGTCTTGGAGGAGGTTGGTGTAGCCTATGCCGGCACTGTTGACCAAAATGTCAATAGGACCGAACTGTTCCGCCAAAGAGGCAAAGAGACTGCGCACCTGTGCCACTTGGCTCAAGTCCGTGGCCACTGTTTTCACCTGCCCCCCGTATTCGGCTACCTGGGCGGCCACCTCCGACAACTTGTCTTCTGAGCGGCCTATCAGGCACAGGTCTATTCCTGAGGACGCAAAAGCGATCGCCGTTGCCTTGCCTATACCACTGCTAGCGCCGGTGATGATCGCTCTTGGCCTAATCGGGGTTTTTTCCATGTTTTTGTTGCTTATTTTGGGTTTCTGCTCACATAGAAAGGGTCGAGCCCCCTTCTCCTTTTGACAAAGAGCAAGAGCTGCCCTTTTCCAAAATCACCATAGGCCATTATAACACTATTCGTTTTTTCCTACCCTCTCTTTTGCCTGGGTTCATCCAAAAAAACTAATCTTTCCCCTATCTTCCATAGACTATAATCAATTGTTTTCCAAAAAAACACCTATGCGACGAAACTTCTGGTAGCGCAACTGCCGCAGTTGTTCGGGAGAAAATTGGGAAAGGTATTCTAGACTCTCTAGGATGGCCTGCTTGAGGGTGGCCGCCGCCGCCAAAGGGTCAGAGTGGGCACAGCCGGGAGGTTCTGGTAAAATTCGGTCAATAATCCCTAACTCCTTTAAATCCTTGGCAGTGATTTTCAGGGCAGCAGCCGCTTGGTCAGCTTTGGAGGCGTCTTTCCACAAGATGGCCGCACAGGCTTCTGGACTGGCTACGGTATAGACGGAGTGTTCAAACATCATCAAAATCTCCGCTACCCCTATGCCTAAAGCCCCTCCTGAGCCTCCCTCTCCTATCACTGTGGTGATGATGGGTACCCCCAGACGGAACATTTCCCTCAGATTATAGGCGATGGCCTCCCCCTGTCCCATTCTTTCTGCCTCCACCCCAGCATAAGCCCCGGGGGTGTCAATAAAGGTGATGATAGGCATCCCAAAGCGGTTGGCATGTTCCATCAAACGCATGGCTTTCCGGTAACCCCCTGGCGAAGCCATCCCAAAATTCCGCGCCACATTGTCCTTTGTGTCTCTCCCCTTTTGATGGCCTATTAGCATCACTGGCCTCCCCTCTATCCTGCCAATCCCCCCAATTAGGGCTGGATCGTCATAGCCTCGTCTATCTCCATGCAACTCTATCCACTCGTCTGTAATCGCCTGTATATAGTCTAAGGTGGACGGACGACGGGGGTGACGGGCAATTTGTAATTTCTGGGCGGCAGTTAAAGTACTAAATATTTCTTGTCGTAGTTGCTCAGCCCTGTTTTCTAATTCTTCCAACTGCTGGGATACGTCTACATGATTCTCCGCTGCCAATTCTCTAATTTGTTCAATGCGGGCTTGTAATTCCACCAGGGGTTTTTCAAATTCCAGTAAAAAAGCCCTTTTCTGTGGGGTTTTGCTCATATTATTCCTCTTTTTTAGCCTCCTTCTTTCCTGTTTTCAATACCGGTATTCCTGTCCTTCATCAATTATGGAGTATTAGGGAAACAGATAACAACAAACCACTGAGAAAATGGAAATTGACTGCTAGAAATTTGCTGTTTTGTACCTTCTCTGGTTGTGCGTGATAGGCTTTTACGTGGCTAACTAATTTCCAGGCAGTAGGAATGGACAACAACACCATTAGGCTGGTGTAGGGCAGTATTCTCAGCAACACTAATATAACACAGAGAACATAAAACACCACCACCGCCACCGTTAATACCCTAGCACCAGTGGCCGTACCTAGACGCACTATGGGGGATTTTTTCCCAGCCGCCAAGTCGTCTTTTACCTGATGGAAGTGGGAACAAAACAGGATAATAGCAGTGGACAGGCCAATAAGACTAGAGGCTATCAGGCTACTGGCAGAAAAGGCTTTCCCCTGACTATAATAGGCTGCCTCTATGGCTAATGGCCCAAAGGTAATAAAACAAATTATCTCCCCCAATCCCACATAGCCCAGACGAAAGGGTGGCCCCTGATAAGTATAACCCAAAAAACAACATAAGACAATCAGTCCTAACACTGTCCAATCCCCCAACCACAGATTTATGAGAAACACACCCCCCAACCCCAATAACAGGAAAATGTTACTAATGGCAAAGACAAGACTGGCATTCCCTGTCAGATTTACTACAGAATGGGCTTTATTTACATCCACCCCCGTTTCCGCATCGAATACGTCATTGCTTAGATTTAGCCAGGCAATTATACAAATGGCAGAAAGCAAAAAAACTATGTAGCTAGCCAGATGGAATTCCCCCGTTTCCCTGTATGCCAAAGCTGTGCCAAAACTGACGGGTATTACTGCTACAGTGTACATAGGGGGTTTTATGGCCGCATACCACAGTTGACTCCTGCTTACTTCCTGCTTAACAATAGGTTGTACACCTTCTTCCGTTGTTTTCATAATCTGGACTACAATTGGATTGTTTCCCCAAAATATTATATTTTCCCCATGTCCTACGCGTTTACATTCCTAAAGCCCTACCTTTCCCCCCATCTGGTTTAAAATTTCTTCAAACCCCCTCCCTTTTAACCCTTTAAAAGATTCTTGTTTTATAAACTTACTTCTATGGCAACTATTCCCGATAGTAAATTTTGTTTTTCTTTTTTTAACGAACTCCAGGAATTCAAAAAATTGATTTTTTCCTCCCCTAGTAATTCTGCTTCCCCTCTGGAGACTTTTTCTCAAGAAATTCCTCCCATAGACCCTCTACTTTTTTTCTATTTATTCCGAGAAAGTGGACAGGATTGCTTCTACTGGCAAAATCCCAATAAACAAGAGGCAATAGTTGCTATAGGAACTGTCAAAAGTCTCATAATTCCTAGCGACAATACCTTTAGACTCTCCCGAGAGAGATTTTCCCTTTGTCAGGATTTTTTTGACGAAAATTCCTCCTCCCTCTTCTCCCCTATTAACTCCGCTGTAAAACTCCCCTATTTCCTCGCTTATTTTACCTTTTTCAGTGCCTGCAACTCCGATTCCTTCCCCGTGGCTAATATTTATGTCCCTCGTCTGCTTCTTACTCAAGCCAATTCCCATTATTTTGTCTCTTTTGCTTCTTCGCCAAATACCGAGGATAATTTTAGCATTATCTCTCGCTTTTTTCAAGAGAAAATAGATAATTTATATCCCTGGGAGGAACAGAATAAGAGTTATGAAAAAATTACAATACAAGATAATAAACCTCAGGAATTTCTGGAGAAGGTCAACAAGAGCCTGGAGGCTATTAGAGAGTGTAAATTGAAAAAAATAGTGGTGGCCCATGGCTTAGAACTGAAAAGAAGAAGGGGATTCAATATTATAAAAGCCATAGATAATTTGAGGAATAATCATCCTGAATGTTATATTTTCGCCTTGGGGAATAGAAAGAACGAGTATTTTATTGGGGCAAGTCCTGAGAGAATATTGTCTATCCGTGGTAAGAATTTAATGAGTGATGCTTTGGCAGGCTCAGCCCCGAGAGGCAAAACTCCAGACGAAGACCATAGACTGGGGATGGAACTGTTAAATAGCGATAAGGATAGGAGGGAACACCAAGCGGTAAGTGATTTTATTTTTGAACAGTTAAAAATCCTAGGATTGAAGCCTAAAAAAGAGCCTATACAGCTATTAAAATTATCCAATATTCAGCATTTATGGACGCCAATATCAGCCCAAATTGAGGAGAAAACAAAGCCCCTGGAAATCCTGGGAAAACTACATCCAACCCCCGCAGTAGCAGGAGAACCAGTGGAGGTGGCCTGTCGGGAAATATGGGAAAATGAGAAGTTTGAACGAGCTTTGTATGCCGCCCCAATAGGATGGCTAGATGGGGAAGGAAATTGTGATTTTGTCGTGGGGATTCGCTCAGCATTGATAAAACAAAATTATGCGCGTCTCTATGCTGGGGCCGGCATTGTTAGGGGCTCCAATCCTCAACAAGAATTAAGGGAAATAAAACTGAAATTTCAAGCCCTTTTACAGGCACTTATTACTTCTTAAGGAAACGAATCACGTTAAAATAAAAAAAACACTGAGACGGCCAACATAACAGAAAAACTATGACAAAGACCATCAGCGAAAAAACCCTCGAGACAATGAAAAATTTTGCTGAACAGTACGCCAAAAGGACAGGTACTTATTTTTGTGCTGACCCCTCTGTGACAGCAGTGGTAATACAAGGATTAGCCCGCCATAAAGAGGAATTGGGGGCCCCCCTTTGCCCCTGTCGTCACTACGAAGATAAGGAAGCAGAAGTAAAAGACGGCTACTGGAATTGCCCCTGTGTGCCCATGCGGGAAAGAAAAGAATGCCATTGTATGCTTTTTATAACACCCGATAACGAATTTGCCGGCGACAAACAAGAAATCTCCTGGCAAGACCTTACTAGTGTGAAATATTAAGATTTCACAAATAAAACAAACACCTCCCCCAGCGGGAGGGTATGGAACCATTTTCTCCATCTTGTCCGTCTTTGTGAGTAGAAGAGGATTCCACCCTGTTCCTTTTTTTACCCCTTGAGGTATCCTTAAATTAGAAGGTTTCCCCTATTATTTTGCATTTTTTCACGAATCTATCATATAATAAGTCACGGAAATATTAAAAAAATATTAAGAAGAAATACAGCTCTAATTGGTGCTGTAAGGAGGCAAGATGTTTGTTCGCTTGGCACAACAATATCGAGAGTTTGTAAAGGACTTGGTGATGAATCTACAAGCCTTGGCAGCTGTTTTGGAGAAAAGAGGCTATATAGCTTCATGCTATACTTGTGGCACGGAGATGAATAGCGCCTCGTTTATGGTAAGTCTGGGGGATAATCACCTGATTCGTTTCCTGGTGTCTGACTATGGTATTACCTGGACGGAAATGCAAGACGACAGGGAATTGATGAAGTTGGAAGGGGCTGAAGCCATTAATCAGTTACAGGAGTTGGCAGATTTGGCCAAATATCAGACTAAGGCCAGTGACTCCCCCGTGGTTGAAAACTGTGCCCCAGTAGACAGCCATAGCTTGTTGGTGGGGAAAATCTAAGACGGTGACACCCTTTAGCTGATATACTAGGATCGTAGTGGTTTAACAGTCCTGGGTATTGGTTGGGCTTTGATTGAACAGGAAACGCTAGAGCTATTAGAATGGCACCTACTGTGTCAGCATCTTTCTACTTTTGCCGCTACGAAACTGGGCAAAGGGGCAGCTGTCAACTTAGAGATTCCTTCCTCGCCACAGGAAAGTTTTAGGCTATTACGTCAGACAGAAGAGGTTTTCTCCCTTATCACCGATTCCGGTTGTAATTGGTCCTTTGATGGTATTTATGATATAGGCCTCTTTCTAGAAAGAGCAAAGAGAGGCGGCCTACTCCGAGGGGAGGAGTTGTTGCAAATAGCTAGCACCCTGGGTGGCGTTAGGCGTTTAAAAAAGATTATTGACCAGAGAGAAAATCTGGTTACCCTTAAAGAGTTAGTGGCGGATTTGCGCACTTTTGCCGAATTGGAACAAGAAATCTATTTTTGTCTCGATGAAAGGGGAGAAGTGGCAGAAAGGGCAAGTCCAAAACTAGCCGGCATAAGACAGAAAATTCGCGCCCTACGCCACCGCATTCAAGAGACTCTCCAGTCTATCATTCAGTCTTTTCCCCACGCCCTCCAGGAGACGGTAATCACTCAAAGAGGAGAGCGTTTTGTCTTGCCAGTGAGGGCCGATTGTAGTAATATAATCACTGGTATTGTCCATGATACCTCTAACAGTGGCCTTACTCTGTATGTAGAGCCTAAGGAGATTATACCTCTGGGCAATCAGCTGCAAACTGCCCGAAATGAGGAAAAAAGGGAAGAGGAGAGGATTCTGGGCGCCCTTTCTGACAAGGTGGGAGAGAATTGGGAGGCTTTAGAAAAGTTACTAGCCGTCGCCACCATCCTGGATTTGGCTACTGCTAAGGCTAGATACGGTTTGTGGTTGGAGGCTTACCCCCCTGAGTTTATTGATTTTGCTGGTGGTGAAGGTATTTCCCTTAAAAGCCTACGACATCCTTTGCTCCTCTGGCAAGAGAAACACGAAAATGGGAGTCCTGTTGTACCTATAGACGTTTACATCTCTCCCCAGACAAGGGTAGTAGCTATTACCGGGCCTAATACCGGTGGCAAAACTGTTACTCTAAAAACCATCGGCTTGGTATGTCTGATGGCTAAGGCTGGTATGTATATCCCCGCCAAGCCTCCCGCCAGACTCCCCTGGTTTGACAAGGTTTTGGCTGATATTGGCGATGAACAGTCTCTACAACAAAACCTGTCCACCTTTTCCGGACATATCTGCCGTATTGTCAGAATTCTGGAGGCTATTGAGGGGGCTAATTGTCTTGTACTACTAGATGAAATCGGAGCAGGGACAGACCCCCAGGAAGGTACCGCCATCGCTATTGCTATCTTAAAATATCTGGCAGACCACAATCTCCTTACCCTTGCCACTACCCACTATGGCGAGTTGAAGACTCTTAAGTATAGCGATTCCCGTTTTGAAAACGCCTCAGTGGAGTTTGATGATGTCACTCTCCAACCTACCTACCGTCTATTATGGGGCATCCCCGGGCGTTCTAATGCCATTACCATTGCTAAAAGACTGGGGTTAAAACCGGAAATCCTCCAGCAGGCAGAAACTCTGGTGGGTAACCTCTCCCTGGATATAAACCAGTTGATTTCCGCCTTGGAAACCCAAAGACGACAACAGGAAGAAAAACACCGTCAGGCAGAAGAGTTGTTACAGAAAACTGAGTTATTCTACCAAGAAGTGTCTGCCAAGGCCAAAGCCTTACAAGAAAGAGAGAGGGATTTAAAGCGAGAACTAGAAAGGGAGATAAAAAAGCAGCTATTGGACGCTAAGAGCCAAATAAATCAAGTTATCAAGGAATTTAAACGAAAAAACAGCCCTAGCCCCCAAGACGCCCAAAAAGCCACAGAAAGTCTTAATAAAATAGCACAGCGTTTCCTTACCCCCCCAGCAGAAAAGGCCAATGCCGGTTATCGTCCTAAGGTGGGAGAGAGGGTTAAAATTGTCTCTATTGGGCAGGTGGCAGAAGTTTTAGAGGTTAATGAAGACAACCAACAGGTAACTGCCCGTTTCGGTATCATGAAGATGATTGTGCCCTTTTCCGACATTGAGTCTTTAGGAGGCGAGAAGGCTACTACCACCCCCAAAACTAACACAACCCCCCCCCAACCCCCAAAAACTACCCCTCAGTCTTCTTCCCCTCCCCCCATTCCTATTCGGACTGCCCGTAACACGGTTGACATCCGGGGTAAACAAATACACCTGGCCTACTCTATCCTAGAAAAGGCCATCGCCTCCGCCTCGGATGTGGGTACCTTATGGATTATACACGGTAAGGGCACGGGCGCCCTCCGCAAGGGAGTACAAGAATTCCTGGCTAACCACCCCCAAGTTAGCCACTATACAGACGCCCCAGAAAACGAAGGGGGTACCGGTGTCACCATCGCCTATCTCCAGTAGGGGCCTTGTCTTCTCCCTCATTGGTCGATAAGATCTAAACCGTACAGGACGTTTTCTTTATTGGACAAGTCGCCAATTATTCTCTGTAAGGGCGGCGGCAGTTGCTTGATAAGGGTGGGCGTTACTAGTATTTTCTCCCTTTCCGCCCTATCTGGCTCTTCTAAAACGTCTATAATCTCTACCTGGTATTTATTGTTTAATTCTTCTCGACAAAGACGCAACAAATTGGCGATGGCCCTCTGAGAATTTATAGAATTGCCGGTTATGTATAATCTTAATAGATAGCTAGCCATGTAATTAAAACTCGTCAAAATCAGGACTAGAAAGAAGAGTTAAATTGCTCAAACCAATATAGTATTTGCGATAATAAGAGGTTAGATAACCCATTAACTCTAATAGTCTTAGTCTGCCTTCGTCCACATAAGCCTGGACTTTGGCTAGGTTAACATTTTGACACTTATCCCTGAGGGCTTTGGTGTGGATGTCTACTACATCCCTGGGGCTGGCTTTGAAAAAACCTAATTTGGCCGCCAGTTGTCGTAATTGCTCAGGGATGTTATAATCCACCTTTAATGCCCTCTGTTCTAATGATAACTCCAATAGCTCCGCATATTTAGCAACCAATTCGGCAAAAACGTCAGGCACCGCGTCTTTGAGGGCATCAGAGGCAAACATCTTGGCGGTAATGGTAGGCCGAATAGACTGGGCTAAACTCTCCAAACTGGCCAACTCCCTCTGTTTCACTTGTTCCTGTCTAAGGGCTGCTAATTTATCTATGTATTGTTGCCGCTCTATGGCCAGACGCAGGGCATATACTAGGGAGTTAGAATCCAACTCGTCTCTACGAATATAACCGTTTGCCCCCATCTGGAAGGCGCGTACAATTACACTCTCATCCTCCGACTCTATCTGCACAATGGTAGGTATATCCGGGAAATTCTCCCTTATCCTAAACAAAGATTCAAACCCCTTGGCATCCGGCAAAGTCAAGTCCAAGACAATGGCGGCAAATTCCTTTTCTCTTTTCTTCAGTATCTCTATCGCCTCCCCCAAGGTTGTCACATGATACAACTGAAATCTTATCCCCTTGGAAATAGACAGATTCTGGGAATTGGACAGTAAAGCCCCTATCTTCTCGGCATTCACTGCCTCGTCTTCCACTAGTAAGATATCGTATACATCGTTCGGCATAATCCCAGGGCGGGGAAAGTCCCCCTCACCTCTACTTAATTCTTAATTTTTTTGTACAATTTAGCCGATTAGTGGTATAATTGCACATCCTATCTCTAAACTACCACAAATTTCCCTGTGGGGGACTGTTTATCTCCTATTTTAAGAAACTTAAGAAAAAACAAAGCCCCCCTCGCCCTGGTTGCCACCATTAGCCTTCACTCGCCTGCCATTGTTTAGTCCATTCTACGCAGTCTTATCTCTCCAGTGTAGGGATTATACAAGACATAGCTACTGCCGTCTTTCCCATTGACTCTGCCTACCCCTATGAGGTGTTTTGTCTCTGCCTGTTTTACCTGATTAATCCGTCTTCCCTCTACAGTCTCTACCTGGGACTCTACCATGCCTTCCTCTATAATACAGTGAAATAGAGAGTGGGAACGTGCAGAAAACAGATAACGCGCTCCCACGCGCTGAAAACGGTCTAAAATTACCCAAGGAGAGGTTTCTGGACTTAAACACTCGCTGACACTCACACTACTCCCATGCACCAGCAAACAGTCAAACTCTAAAAAGCCAAAGTGTAAAGACTGTATCCACCAAACTAGCTTTTCAGATACCCCCTCCCCTAACTGTCTACTGGCTTGTGGCCCAAATTGTTCTATCAGTTCTATGGGAGCAACACTACCATAAAGGCCGTGGACTGTCAAGACTTGTTCCTCCCACCACCCACGACACACATGGGGGATTAACTCTGTGGCTGGGGGATTGCATATCCTCTCTACCACCCCTTCATTGTCCCCCCCAATACCTATCACATCCCCCAGAATATAAATCTCCTCTACGGGCAGTTTTTGTTTGTAAACATCCCTTAATACCCTCTCTAAGGCGGCTAAATTCCCCTCAATGCCTGCCATTATCACCCACCACATCTCCTTCCCCCCTCCCTAACGCTGACATACATGACTGGCGTCTGGCGCCTTTTCTGCAAATTCCAATCCTCTACTCAACCTCCAGGCGAAAATAGACGGTAATCCCCTTTCAATAATGTCCCTACAGGTTTTTTCATAGTCATACTCCACCTCCCTTATCCACACCCTTTCTGTGTCTTGGTCGTAAATTACATAAGTAGCATTTGGCCTTCCATGCCTGGGTTCACCAACAGAACCTACGTTTATAATACGTTTTACACTACTGCTGAATTGTCTTTCGGTAACCCCATTCCCCTTTTTTAGCTTGACAGAGAGTTGTCCTGGGTTTAAGGTACGCACATAGGGGATATGAGTGTGGCCACAGAAGAGGACATCGGCAGAGGCGGCTAACACCCTTTCCAGGGCACAAAAGGCATCCATTTCTGGTAATATGTATTCATGATTACTATGGGGGCTTCCGTGGGTAAAACAGAGATTGTCCAGGTGTAGCATTAGAGGCAGTTTAGCCAGAAATTCACGGTTTTCCGGGGTAATTTGTTGATTTGTCCACTCATGGGCCATCCTTCCCCTTTTTTCCGCTAACAATGAGGGATAACTGCATTCACAGGCGTTTAATCCTTCTACAATGTCTTCATCCCAACAGCCTTGGGTGGAGGGAATTTGTAATTCTCTAATTTTGTTGACTACCTCGTTGGGATGAGGGCCATAACCTACCAAATCTCCTAGACTATAAATGGCGTCACAGTGGTTTTTTTCAATATCTCTCAAAACAGCTTCTAAAGCTGGTAAGTTGGCATGAATACAAGACAAAACTGCGATTTTCATCCCTCTTCCTCCTGTTGACTATTGTCTCTAATCTGTTGTTGGTAATAGGCAATAGCTTCGTCAGAAAGACAAAACTCACTAAGAGTATCAGCAATAGTTTGTTTATCCAGATTTTTGCCTATAATTTCTATGCCACTAAAATTAGTTGGCCTTCCCTGTAAACAAAGAGGAAAATTAAGGGAAAGAAAATCTGGGTTAAAATCCGGGTATAAATATTCCCCATAAATACATTCTCCAGTGAAGACATTAAATATTCCTTTTACCCTTAAAATTTCTCCATAAGCCCCTCCCGTCAATTCCTGCCAGAAGGTTTCTAGGCTAGGGTAATCTAACACTTCTCCCGTTAACAGGCCTCGGTGAATTTCTAAAGGATCGAAAGGGTCAAGATTGAATTCCCTGTCAAAGACAATAACTTCATCTGCTGCCGCTATCCACGGAGATTCCTCCCCCTTATACTGCAGTACGACCTTTTTAGATTGGAGTTTTTGTAAAACCTCCTCCACTGATTTCCATTCTAAGTAGGGAGGAATTTCTAGGTAAACCGTGGTATTTTGACCAGCATCCTTTAGTTTTTCTATTGAAGCCGTTTGCTGTATTGAAATATCTGGGAATTCGCTTTTCAAAATAGTGGCATCTAGGGGAAATTTATCGGTTTTTGGACTTAGATATACAACAGCATTTTTGTCTGGCAATTGGGCAATCTCTCTCCTAATCCAATGAGTTTTACCCACACCATAATTTCCCAAAACGGCAATTATCATCTTTTATTTTCGGCTAGTCAAGGACATGGATACAACACCCACCTGGGTTGGAGATAAACCCCACTTAAGTGAAGACAAACCCCATCCCTCCTAACCCCCAAAGGTAGGACGATGTTGGATTAAATTCATAAATTCCTGACGGGTTTTACCGTCGGTGGCAAAAATGCCGCGTAGTGCACTTGTAGAAGTCCAAGAACCTGGTTTTTGCACCCCCCGCATAACCATACACATGTGGGTTGCCTCTATTACTACTGCCACCCCCTTAGGCTTGAGTAATCCCATTAAGGCGTCGGCAATTTGGGCGGTAAGACGCTCTTGCACCTGTAGTCGTCTAGCATACATCTCCACCAGACGGGCAATTTTAGACAAACCAATTACCCTGCCGTCTGGAATATAAGCCACATGGGCCCTGCCAATAATAGGTAGGATATGATGTTCACATAGGCTAAATAGGTCAATGTCTCTGACTAACACCATTTCTTGGGTATCTTCATGGAAAACTGCACCATTTAAAACCTCATCCAACGACTGAAAATAGCCAGAAGTGAGAAATTTTAGGGCTTTTACCACTCTTTTTGGGGTATCTTTCAACCCCTCTCTATGGGGATTCTCTCCTAACCCCAACAGTAAGGTTTCCACTGCTGCTACCATCTCCTCCTCTGTTACCTGTCTTCGCCTTTGTGGAGGGGTAGCCAGTATTTGTCTATGATTTTGTCGCTGTGTCAACTCCATGAATTCATTTAAAATGATAACCATTTTCATTATATTAGGTGTAAAGGGAAATGACAAGTATGGGTTAGGGGTTGGTAGCCAGAAGGCTTGTCCTTCGTTAAGATGTAGGAGGGATAGGATTTGTCCTTCTGGTGAGGTATGAATGGGATTATCTAGGTAACAGGGGGGCAATTTGTTTAGCAAAGTAGGTTATAATAAGGTCGGCGCCAGCCCTTTTGATGCTAGTAAGGGTTTCTAGTATCACCTGGTTTTCCTCTAGCCATCCCTTTTGGCTGGCTGCCTTAATCATGGCATATTCGCCGCTGACGTTATAGGCGGCTACGGGAGTGAATGTATTGTCTTTTATTCTCCTAATGACGTCCAGATAAGCCAAGGCGGGTTTTACCATGACTATATCTGCCCCTTCGGCAATGTCTAAAGCTACTTCCTTAAGGGCTTCCCTGGCATTGGCAATGTCCATTTGATAGGTTTTCTTGTCACCAAATTGGGGGGCAGAGTCCAAAGCGTCTCTAAATGGGCCATAATAGGCTGAGGCATATTTGGCGCTGTAAGCCAGTATTCCCACATTTATCCAGCCTTCGGCGTCTAAAGCTTGTCTAATCGCCCCTACCCTCCCATCCATCATATCCGAAGGCGCCACCATATCTGCCCCTGCCTCTGCATGGGATAGGGCCATTTTTACCAACACTTCCACTGTCTCGTCATTGACTATCTCTCCATCCCTTACTATGCCATCATGGCCGTATATTGAGTAGGGGTCTAGGGCTACATCTGTAATGACAAAAAGCTGGGGTAATTCTTTCTTGATACGTCTCACAGTAGACTGTATTAACCCCTCTGGATTATAACTCTCCTTGCCTTCGTTGTCCTTCTTTTCTGGGGGTATGAGGGGAAAAAGGGCTACAGCCTTTATACCCATCTGTGACACTGTGTGCAACTCTTCCAACAGTAAATCGGGGGTATAACGAAAACAGTCGGGCATGGAGGGAATCTCCTGTTTCTGGTTTTCCCCTTCCATCACAAATACCGGATAAATCAAGTCGTCTACTGTTAGGGTTGCTTCCCTTGTCATGGCCCGTATTGCTTCCGTGCGACGCAGTCTCCTTGGCCGTTGTGGCAACTTTAGCATCTTTGTCTCCTCCCGCTTGTTTTCTTGCCCAGTATATCACGAAAATGATAATCATTCGCTTAAATTTGGCCCTGGGAAAGGGAATACAACGAGGGTTGGCAATGGTAGGGAGGTGACTGGGGAGGAGAAAATTGACACTTGTCTGGATGGGGGTTGGGATAGTGGGCGCCGTTGGGGTATATTGTGTTTTATGTAGTGGGGACAATTTTACTGTTACCTTCTACCCCTTTGAATGCAAGTGGAGGGTTGATTTTTGGACTAGTGGGGGGTTATTTTGGACTAGTTGTGCCGCTATTGTGACTGCCATGGGGATTTATTGGCGGCGGATGGATAGGGAGGAGAAGGGGGGAGGGGTTTGGTATATCTTCGCTTTGCGTCTTTTGCCTCTAACCCTCTATGGAATTGTCAACTATGGTGCCGGTTTGACTTCTATTAGCAGCAGAGACTAGTTGGTAGGGACTATTTTGGGCACCATTTTAGGGATGCAGGGATTTCCCGGGGGGATATTGTGCCCTTTACCCTTTCTCTTTGTTTGACAGGTATACTGGTATTGGGCGCCACCTGGTATCGACACCAAGGCAAAAAGGGTAACTGGGGAGGCATATGTTAATTAAAGCACCCGGATGATATTGGCAACGCTTTTAATGGCCTCAATTTTCTCTATATCAGCGATGGCCTTTCTAAAATCCCCCTCCTTGACGTGGTGAGTCACTACTACTATTTCCGCCAACTCGCCTACTAAGCCGATTTGCACCACAGACTCCAGACTCACGTTGGCGCGCCCAAAGGCAGTGCCCAAATGACCAATTACCCCAGGTACATCCTCACAGAGGAAACGGGCGTAGAAGCGAGTATATACCTCAGATATGGGGCTAATTTCCCTTTCTCCCTGGGGGGCATAACTCAAAAGGGCATCCAAACGAGAGGGTTGAGGATTTGTGGCTAACACCCCCACTATGTTCATTATATCAGCTACCACGGCACTAGCAGTAGGACCTGAGCCGGCACCGGGGCCATAAAACATTACTTGTCCCAATGGCTCTCCTTCTACTAGAATGGCATTGTTCACCCCGTTTACACTGGCTAGGGGGTGGGACTTGGGTACTAAAGTAGGATGTACTCTCACCTGTAGGGGCGCGGTGTTGTTGCCTGGCTGGTTGTCTGGACAGGAGGCTATAGCCAGCAACTTGATGACAAAGCCCAGTTTATCGGCATAGTTGATGTCACTGCTGGTAATTTTGGTTATCCCCTCACAGTAAACCTCTTCCCGTTTCAGATAACAACCGAAGGCGAGGGAGGCGAGAATGGCTATCTTATCGGCGGCATCATAGCCTTCTACATCGGCAACAGGATCAGCTTCTGCATAGCCTAATTTTTGGGCAGTGGCCAACACTTCAGAGAAGGAAGCCCCCTTTTGGGTCATTTCCGTCAGGATATAATTGGTTGTGCCATTTATAATTCCAATTATGTTACGAAGTCGATTGGCGCCAAGGGATTGCTTCAAAGGTTCAATGATGGGGATGCCGCCTCCCACTGCCGCTTCCAACAAGACGTAGACATTGGCTTGATTGGCAGCGGTAAAGATTTCTCGGCCATAACGGGCAATTACGGCCTTGTTGGCGGTAACTACGTGTTTTCCGTGGGCGATGGCTTTGAGAATTAAACTGCGGGCAGGCTCCAATCCCCCTATTAGTTCCACTACAATGTCTATCTCGGGGTTAGTGACAATGGCTTCCAAGTCTGTAGTCAGGAGGTTAGGAGGCACCTGGATACTGCGTTTTTTCGTAAGAGACTTAACTCCAATCTGATGAAGGGAAATTTCCTGTACTAGCGGGTGTCTACCTTCAGGGTGCAAAAGTATGTCTGCAGTACCACCGCCTACAGTGCCCAGTCCTAGTAAACCTATCTTAAAAGCCACAGTGTCTATCCTTGGTCGTTTATTTCTGTTTTGTGCCTATTGTACACCCAACCGTTGACAGTGGGGAGGTTTATTTCACATAGGCTGCCATAAGTCCTAGGTTAAAGTATTCCTGGATTACCAAATACTTCCCTTCTAGACGGGCGCTAAAGGTGAAAAAACTCTTAAGACGGTTGTTGGGAATTTTGCCCTTTAGTTCCACTTTAAAGCAGGGAGCCCCTTTTCTGAGAGGATAGTTGTTGTGATAGATTTTTACCACTACCTTCTCTCTAGACTTGGAGGAGTAGACTACTTCCCCTCGGATGGAAAAATAATTTTCTGGCAGGGGTGGGTTTTGCGGTTGGTGGGGTTTATAGATGCCGGCAATTTGAAAGTGCAACTCATCCTTCCCAGGCAGACTGTGGGGATAGACTACCCACAATTGTGCCTCCTCCAGATTGATATGCTTTCTGACTGCACAGATGGTTTTGCCTAACAAGACGGCGGAAAATGAATAGTTGTCCTCCGTTATCAACACCCCCTTGGTCAAAACCCCCTCCTCTGGTTTGTATATGCCTTTAACTACTCCTATAGCGCGATATTGGAGAGGATGAGAAGGAATACCAATGGCGGGGTGTTCGAGGGGAAAAAGGGTGGGGGAAGAAGAAAGACTGTTATTCACATTCCTCCCGTTGGTGACCAGAAAACTAGGCTAACATTGAAATACAACAACAAACACCAGCCACGACTAGGAGGATGCCAGTGGCTTTCCGGGTTTGGTTTTTTTCTTCTATTTCTAGAATAGGGCAATCAAGGGCATATAGGCAATGAATACGGCAGAATTATTGGTTAAGTGTTTAGAGAATGAGGGTGTGGAGTATGTATTTGGGTTGCCTGGTGAGGAGAATCTACACCTGCTGGCGGCTTTAAACAATTCCTCCATCAAGTTTATCACTACTCGTCATGAACAGGGGGCTGCTTTCATGGCAGACGTTTATGGTAGGTTGACGGGGAAGGCGGGGGTTTGTCTCTCTACCCTGGGACCAGGTGCTACAAACTTGATGACAGGTGTAGCTGATGCTAACTTGGATGGGGCACCCCTTGTGGCTATCACCGGGCAGGTGGGCACCGACCGTATGCATATCGAATCACATCAGTACCTGGATTTGGTAGCCATGTTTGCCCCTGTGACCAAATGGAATCAACAAATTGTAAGACCTAGTATTACCCCCGAGGTGGTGAGAAAGGCCTTTAAAATAGCACAGATGGAAAAACCAGGGGCAGTACATATAGACTTACCAGAGAATATTGCCGCCATGCCTGTAGAGGGGCAGCCTCTTCCTACTGGCATTCAGGAGAAGGTTTATGCTTCCTATCGTAGTATCAACAGCGCCGCCGTGGCCATCGCTAAGGCTAAAAACCCCATCATCCTGGCCGGTAATGGTGTAATTCGTGCCCGTGCCTCTGCAGCCTTGACGGAATTCGCCACCCGCCTCAATATCCCCGTGGCTAATACTTTCATGGGCAAGGGGGCAATCCCCTATCGTCATCCCCTGGCTTTGTGGGCGGTGGGGCTACAACAACGGGATTTTATCAGCTGTGCCTTTGAACAAACGGACTTGGTCATTGCCGTAGGTTACGATTTAATCGAATACTCCCCCAAGCGTTGGAATCCCAATGGTACCATCCCCATTGTCCACATTGCCGCCACTGCCGCTGAAATTGACAGCAGCTACATTCCCATTGTGGAGGTGGTGGGGGACATTTCCGACTCCTTGATGGAAATTTTACAACGATGTGATCGTACCGGCAAACCTACCCCTTTTGCGGTATCCCTCAGAGAGGAGATTGTAGCCGACTATGAACGTTATGCCCAAGACGACAGTTTCCCCCTCAAGCCCCAAAAAATCATCTATGATTTAAGAGAGGTAATGGGCTCAGAAGATATTGTCATTTCCGATGTGGGCGCCCATAAAATGTGGATTGCCCGTCACTATCATTGCGAAAGCCCTAACACTTGTATTATCTCCAACGGCTTTGCTGCCATGGGTATTGCCATCCCTGGGGCTATTGCCGCTAAACTGGTTTACCCCAACAGAAAGGTGGTGGCAGTAACAGGAGATGGGGGGTTTATGATGAATTGCCAGGAGTTGGAGACGGCTTTGCGAGTGGGCACCCCTTTTGTAACCCTCATTTTTAACGACAATGGCTACGGCTTGATTGCCTGGAAACAGATGAATCAATTTGGCTACACCTGTTATGTGGACTTCGGTAATCCTGATTTTGTCAAATTTGCAGAAAGTATGGGGTTAAAAGGGTATCGTGTTGAGACGGCCAGTGACTTGATTCCCATTCTCAAAACTGCCCTGGAAGACGAAGTGCCTGCTATTATAGACTGTCCTGTGGACTATCGCGAAAATCTTCGTTTCTCCCAAAGGGCTGGTAGTCTCAACTGTCCCCCCATTTAGTGTTACAATGGATGGGCGGTATTGTCTTCTACTGCTCATCCCATCTAATGGCTACAGAGACTAAATCCGAAACCATCCTCCGACAGGAAATAATTGGTGCCAGAAGGTTTAGCAACTTCTTTTGGGCTGTTGTCACCTCCCTGGGGGGGTTAGGTTTCCTCTTAGCTGGCTTGTCTAGCTATTTTCACACAAGACTGTTACCAGTCACAGACACTTCCCAGCTGCAATTCATCCCCCAAGGAATTGCCCTCACCTTCTACGGGGTGGCTGGCATTCTTCTGGCCACCTATCTCTGGTTGATTGTCATTTTGAACGTAGGCTCAGGCTACAACGAGTTTGACAAGGAAAAGGGGAAGGTTACCATCTTTCGTCGCGGTTTTCCTGGAAAAAATCGGAAAATTGAACTTGTTTACGACTTGAAGGATGTACAGGCCATTCGGGCGGAAATCAAGGAAGGCTTCAACCCCAGACGAGTCTTGTATCTACGAGTGAAACCTGGAAAGAACATACCCCTTACCCCCGTAGGCCGCCTTATGCCCCTCTCCCAATTAGAAAACCAGGGGGCACTCCTAGCCCGCTTCCTGTCTGTGCCCTTAGAGGGGCTTTAACAGATTTCCCTGTCTCCCTTGGGCCCTATTGCCCTGTTTGCCCGAAACCAGGTTTTGTAATACTGATATAGCTTTGGTATACTGAGAATCCCTGCTAGTGGCCATCAGGGATGGGTTTTCAGTGAGGAGGCTTTCTTCTTCTCGGGTTAGGGGTTGGAAGATGTCTGGGGCAATCCCCCTCCTGTTGATGTTGGTGCCACTGGGGGGGTAATAACGGGAAATGGTCACTGCTAAACCCGAACCGTCCGAGAGGGGATATACTGATTGTACTGTTCCCTTGCCGTAAGTATTAGTACCTACAAGAATTGCCCTTTTGTTCTCTTTCAAGGCAGCAGCAAGGATTTCACTGGCACTGGCAGAGTTACTGTCTACCAATACTACCAGAGGCAAGTCGGTGAGGGCGGAATTATTGGCTGAGTAGCGTTGGTGTCCCCCCTGACGGTCTACAATGTCTACAATTTCCCCCTTAGCCAGCCATAAACGGGCTATATCTACACTGGCAAATAAAAGTCCTCCGGGGTTGCCCCTCAAGTCCAAAACGAAGGCATGGGGGTTTTCCTTTTGTAGCTGTCTTATAGCATTCCGCATCTGGGCCACCGCATGGGAGTTGAATTCCTCTAGTCTGATATAGCCTACCTTCATCTCCCCTTCCCTTTTCAGACTGAATTCCAGAGAGGGGATTTCAAACTTAAGACGGGTGATTTTCACTACAAAGGATGGTCTACCCTCCCTTACTACTTCTAGACTCACCTCTGTGCCTATTTCCCCCTTCAATGCCTCTTGGGCTTTTTCCAGACTCATTAACACTGTAGGTTGGCCGTCTATTCTCACGATGCGATCACCCCTTTTTAAGCCGGCTTGGAAGGCGGGGGATTTTTTGACCACATCGGCAATGTATAACTCCTGGGTGCGTGGATCTGTTACAATCCTTATACCTATCCCAGATATCTCCCCGGCTGTCTGACTGGTAAGGGCTTCAAATTCCTCTGGTGGTAAGAAACGGGTGTAGGGATCACCTAATTCTTTCAATGCCTGTTGTATGGCCTTGTAGGCTTGGGCTTTGCTGGTATAACTGCGGCTGAGCAACTCTTCTCTCTTTTTCCGCCAATCTATCCTATTGAAATTGCTGTCCACAAACTGGTGGTTTACTATCTGCCATACCTCGTCTATTACCTGTTTTGGACTGTCCTTCATCTCGGCTTTTACCGTTTCTGGGAGTGTGGCCGAGACTATACTGCCTACTATCAATGACATCCATATTAGCCTAGACTGCTTGTAGAGGAGGGGAAAAAGGGAGAATAACACCCCGGGGACTAGTTTTTTCATATCTATTCCGACAATAGGAAGGGACAACAGCCTCTTTTTCATTGTAGCCCACATGCCCTCCCTTGAGGGGCCGGGGTAAATACATGCTAGAATGACTGTAAGGGGAGTGGTCTGTCCCTCCCCTTTATTGGTGGTAGCTTGCAAACAGTTTCCGAGAGGTACGTAAATACAAAATAATGCTGAATCCCAACTTGGATGCCATCTCCCTCACCAAGGACGAGTATGAGAGATATGCTAGACACATCATCTTACCCGAGGTGGGTTTGGAGGGGCAAAAACGTTTAAAGGCTGCTAGTGTCCTCTGTGTAGGCACGGGGGGATTAGGTAGTCCCCTGCTGTTGTACCTTGCTGCCTCTGGTATTGGCCGCATTGGCATTGTAGATTTTGATGTGGTAGAGGCTTCTAATCTCCAAAGACAGATCATCCATGGCATGTCCTGGGTGGGTAAGCCTAAAATAGAATCCGCTAAATACCGCATTCTGGAAATTAACCCCAACTGTCAGGTAGACTTATACAATACCCGTCTTACCTCAGAAAATGCCCTCTCTATCCTTGAACCCTACGATATTATCATCGATGGCACAGATAACTTCCCCACCCGCTATCTCGTCAACGATGCCTGTGTATTGTTAAATAAACCAAACGTATACGGGTCGATTTTCCGGTTTGAGGGCCAGGCAACGGTATTCAACTATCAGGGGGGGCCTAACTATCGCGATTTATACCCTGAACCCCCACCACCGGGAATGGTGCCTTCCTGTGCTGAAGGGGGCGTTTTAGGAGTCTTACCAGGTGTAATAGGCACTATCCAGGCTACCGAAGCCATCAAAATCATCCTTGGGGTGGATCCTGCCAAAACCCTAAGCGGTAGACTCCTGTTGTACAATGCCATGGAGATGAAGTTTAGGGAGTTGAAATTGCGTCCCAACCCCGAACGTCCTGTAATTGATAAACTCATCGACTACGAGCAGTTTTGTGGTATACCCTCCCAACAGGCGCCGGCAGATACCGGTTTGCCAGAAATGACGGTAACCGAACTAAAGGCCTTGTTGGATAGCCCCGCTGATGATTATGTGTTGATAGACGTCCGTAATCCCAACGAGTACCAAATAGCCCGTATTCCCAAGGCTGTACTAGTACCTCTTCCGGAGATTGAGAGTGGGGAGGGGGTAGCCAAGGTTAAGGAATTACTCCAAGGCAAAAAACGTCTCATTGCCCACTGCAAGATGGGTGGTCGCTCTGCTAAGGCTTTACAAATCTTAAAACAACACGGCATTGAGGGGATTAATGTAAAGGGAGGCATCAACGCCTGGAGTAAAGAAGTAGACCCCTCTGTGCCTCTATACTAAAGACAGTGCCCCTGGGCAACACCCAATATTTCCCCTAGTCGGTAATCCTGTTGTTGTGGATACCTGAGGGGGGGGGACTGTCATTTCTGTCATCACTAGTAGTAGTAGTGACGGGAGTTGGGTTTGTCTCTACCTTGCTGGGGGCTGTCGCCTGGTACCATTTGAAGTGTTGATAGGCAGTACGAGACACTTCTTGTATAGCAAGCCTGCCTGCCGGATCATTATGGGGCCGTTTCACCAACACAGCGGCAATGTAACGCTTACCGGTGGGCATGTCTACAATACCGGCATCCCCCAATACCATCCCAATATCCCCTGTCTTGTGGGCGATAGTAGCGGACGGCTCAAGGCCTTGGGGTAGAAGGGTTCTAGTCTTCGTCTGTCGCATTATTTCCAAAAGACGATCTCTTGAGCGTAAGGAGATCAAATCTCCCTGATTCACTTTCCCCAACAGGACAGCCAAATCTCTTGCACTGGTGGTGTTGGTCCCCTCCAAATCCGGCAACAGATTGCGTATTACTGTATGTTCCAATCCCCACTCCCGAAAACGTCTATTCAGCTCCTCTATGCCCCCCATTCTCTCTATCAACATGTTGGTGGCTGTATTGTCACTGCTTATTATCATTTCCGTGGCGGTGTAGAGGGCAGTATATTGTGTACCTAGTGGTTGGTATTGCATACTACCAGAACCCCCCGCCTTATTCTTCTCCGTCATCGTCAGCTTTTCATCCAGCCGGATTAAGCCCCTGTCCACATCCTGGAAAAAGGCCACCAATATGGGCACTTTGATGGTACTCGCCGCTGGGAAGGCCGTGTTTCCGTTGTAATTCACATAATTCCCATTGTCCAAATCCACAAAAAAGGCGCTCAGTTGTAATTTAGGATACTTAGCAGCCACGGTTTTGAATTTCTCCCGCAACGGCATCAATTCCCTGGTGAATTTCAACAAATCCGGTTTGCGGGCTTCTGGAATGTAGGCGATAGGTTTGGGGGTATTGGGGGATGGTTGCTGGGTGTGGTTAGCGGCTGACTGGGAGGGAGACGTTGTCTTTTCCTCTTCTTTTACCCGTTTAAGAGGTATTTTTTCCACAAAAGGCAGGTCTATTTTGGGAAAAACCGGCTTGGTTAGGTCTAAATTGGCCAAGAGGGTGCCAAAAATGGTTCCCATCCCTACCCCTGCAATGGTCAGCCGGAAAACGTTATTGACTATAATAGCCATCCAGTTTTGTGGCTTACTGGCTTTTTCCTCACCTGCCGCCACTTCCTGTGGTTTTCCTGTAACTCGTCTGGATTTTGCCGTAATTCTTCTCTTCTGATATTTGTTCTCCCCGTGAGTCTTGGATATGAAGCTAGACAAGGCTCTTCTCCTTTGTTCCAACAGTGGTCAGTTTACAGTATAATTAATCCTTTGTGAAAAAATTTGTCCTAGCCCCTTGTCAATCCGGAGGGCAATGGGTTATGATTAATAGGTAGAAGAAAGGCATGGGGCTGTAACGGTTTCGACAGGCTAGCGAAAGCCGAACCGTGAAGCAGGCCGAGAGTGAGTCTTCTCTCGTAAAAAAAAGGCTCAAAAAAAGTAAGTGCGAACAACATCGTTCCTTTTGCTCGTAAAGCAGCTCCTGTAGCTGCCTAAGGCCTAGAGAAAGGCTCGAGCGCTCATAGTGTGACCCCGTTAAGCACTATGGGCAAACCCCAACGGGTGCTCCCTAAGATGGTGTCTGGTCTGTCTTAGGGATAAGAGAAAACCAGAAATCCCCACTGTCAGGGACAAATGACAGTTCCCGCCCTGAGGGTCAGAAGGGCTAAGCCTGTGAAGGAGCGGGAGGTGAATAGCTAGTCTGGACAGCAGTTCGACTCTGCTCAGCTCCATAACAGGCGAGGTTGGGGGATGACCGAGGACTTTGACACCTTGATGATGAGAAGGTGTATAGAATTGGCCAAGAAGGCCCTGGGAAAGACGTCCCCCAATCCCATGGTGGGCGCGGTGGTGGTAAAGGACGGTGAGGTGGTGGGCGAGGGTTTTCACCCTGGTGTAGGTCAGCCCCACGCGGAGGTTTTTGCCCTACAACAGGCGGGAGAGGCTGCCCGGGGCGCTACTGTTTATGTTAATCTAGAACCCTGTAATCATTATGGCCGAACCCCCCCCTGTACAGAGGCCCTTATTGCCGCTGGTGTAAAAAGGGTGGTAGTGGGAATGATCGATCCGGATGAGAGGGTTTGTGGTAGGGGCATTGAACGGTTGAGGGCGGCTGGCATTGAAGTCAAGGTGGGGGTGGCACAGGAGGAGTGTTTCCGTCTCAATGAGGCTTTTGTGCACCGGGTTAAGACTGGCCTCCCTTTTGGCATCCTCAAATACGCCATGACTCTAGACGGTAAAATCGCCACAGCCACCGGCGACAGCAAGTGGATTACCGGTGAATCTTCTCGTCATTTTGTTCATCAATTGCGCGCTGCTTGTGATGCAGTTGTAGTCGGAGGAAATACAATAAGAAGGGACAACCCCCTCTTGACAAGTCATGGTGTTAGTGACCACAATCCCCTTCGGGTGGTGATGACACGTACTTTTGTTTTACCCCCTGACGCTCAACTCTGGCACACTGAGACAGCCCCTACTATTGTCTTCACCGGTAAGCAGGAGGATTCCCCTTTAAAACAACAACTCCTCGCTAGGGGGGTAGAGATTGTGGAGATGGAGGATTTAACCCCCTCCTCGGTGATGGCTGACTTGGTGCGCCGGGGTTGTAATTCCGTTTTGTGGGAGTGTGGTGGCTTCTTGGCGGCACAAGCTATTGCCTCTGGCTGTGTACAGAAAGTTTATTGCTTTATTGCCCCCAAAATCGTCGGTGGTAGTAATGCCCCCACCCCCGTAGCCGATTTGAATATCCACTCCATGCAAGACGCCCTATCTCTCCATAATCTTGTTGTCCACCGCTTCCACGATGATGTCCTTCTCGAGGGTTATCTTTCTTAGCAGTTGGGGCTATTGGGGGAGGGGCTTGTCCTTCTCCCTGTATTTTCCTCTTTACACTTCTTAATTTATCCCCCCGTCGCCGGCGCGCCCGACGGTAGGTAAGGAGACTACCAAGGCTGCCCTTGCGCTCTTTTTTGTTGATATTAATTATCACTTATCCCATAACGAACATCGCTAAAATAGGCCCCATTACCGCCTGTAATTTCCCTTTGACGGAATCTTTTATCACCTAATGTTAATTATATAAAACCAAAAGCCTTTCTCCCCAAAGCCACCAAAAACCCTCCTCTAGGCCATTCAAATGATAATAATTGTTATTTAAAAAGTTCGCTGCCCGAGTGTCTTGGCGGTCTCTACACCCGCCGCCACTCTATCTCCCTCTATCCTAGCACAGGCGCGAGGGAAATGTCAAGAGGGCACATGGGGGAATAAAGCAATATGCCCATACTGTTGTTGTGGAGCGCAGCCTAGGGATGGACAGTACCATCGGGCATGACGGCGCCGGTGAGGGTGGCCTCGTCGAGAATAGCGCCGGTTAGGTCTGCATCTTTAAGGTTGGCGCGGATGAGTATTGCACCGGTAAGATCGGCGTAACTGAGATCTGCTCCCTGTAAACTGGCCTCTGTTAAGTCAGCGCCAAGATTGCCTCTTCCTATCAATCTTCCTAGATGGGCCCGACAAAGTCTAGCACCGTCTAGAATTGCCCGGTAGAGGATAGCATGGGAGAAATGACTGTAACTCAACTCGGCATTGCTTAAATTGGCACCTGTGAGATTGGTACGGTGGTCAAAAGAGGGTCTAAAATCGGCATTAATGGCAATGACACCAGCGAGATTGGCGTCTTTCAGATTTGCCCCAGTGAGAATGGTTTGAATCAGACATGCCCCTTCCAGATTGGCACCAGTTAAGTTAGCATTGCTCAAATCGGCCTCTCTTAGTCTTACCTTTCTTAGATTGGCATTCTGGAAATCCGTACCCCACAACACTGCCTCGCTTAAGTCTCCTTCCTGTAAATCTGCCTCCTGGAAGTTACTCTGGCCTAATCTTGCTTCTCTCAGGTCTGCTCTTTTAAAGTTTATCCCCTTCAGGTTGACTCTGACAATTTCTCCTTCTACTAACTTGACTCCCTCAAAATTCCTCTCTCCCTGCTCATATTTGGCCAATATCTCTGCTATTTTCAGTTTCATAAGAGTTGTTGTCACCCCTTACGCTTTCTTTTCTCCTTTTTATCTTAGCGGTTTTAGCAACATTGATGATAATAGTCCTGCCTAGGGGGGAAAACCGAAATGTCTTGGTTAGGCCCTTGTTGTCACCTCCCTGAGAATTATGTTAAGTTTAGTTAAGAAGGAGTTGTCATTTTAATTGGCACAAAAACAGAAAAGCAAGAAAAGAAATAGGGATAATAGATTAACTAGGGGCAATAGATTGTACCCTCTTTAGCAAAAAAAAAACACAATGGACAACAGACAACAGTTAAAAGGGAAACAATTATGAAATCATCTTGGCGGACAATTCTTTTGTGGGCTATCCCCCTGTTGCTGGTGGGCTTTTTCCTATGGCAGGGGAGTTTTGTAGTTAACGTAGGCAATGGTGTTAACACTGCAAGCACCCGTATGACCTATGGTCGCTTTTTGGAATATCTAGAAAAGGGAAGGGTTAGCAGTGTTGACCTGTATGACAACGGCCGTACAGCTATTGTGGAAGCCATTGATCCGGAATTACATCAAATCCAACGGCTGAGGGTGGACTTACCTGGGGCTACTCCTGAACTAATTGAAAAATTGAAGGAGTCGGGGGTTACCTTTGATTACCACCCAGCACGTAATGACGGGGCAATTTGGGGACTTTTGGGCAATTTGCTATTCCCCATGTTGCTCATAGGCTCTCTGTTTTTGCTATTCCGTCGTTCCAGCAATATACCGGGAAGTCCTGGACAGGCAATGAATTTCGGGAAATCCCGCGCCCGTTTCATGATGGAGGCAAAAACAGGGGTTACTTTTGATGATGTAGCCGGTATTGACGAGGCAAAAGAAGAGTTACAGGAGATTGTTACCTTCTTAAAACATCCAGAAAAATTCACTGCTGTAGGGGCAAAAATTCCCAAGGGAGTCCTGTTGGTGGGCCCCCCTGGCACTGGTAAAACCTTACTGGCCAAGGCTATTGCTGGCGAAGCGGGGGTTCCCTTTTTCAGCATTTCTGGCTCAGAATTTGTAGAAATGTTTGTAGGGGTTGGGGCTTCCAGGGTGCGTGATTTATTCAGGAAGGCCAAAGAAAATGCCCCCTGTCTGATTTTCATCGATGAGATTGACGCGGTGGGGAGACAAAGAGGTGCCGGTATTGGTGGCGGTAACGACGAAAGGGAACAAACCCTCAACCAGCTACTCACAGAAATGGACGGTTTTGAGGGCAACACGGGGATTATTGTCATTGCCGCCACTAACCGGGTAGACGTGTTAGACGCCGCCTTGTTACGTCCTGGCCGATTTGACCGTCAGGTAATGGTAGATCCACCAGATTTCAAGGGCAGAGTAGCTATTTTGGAAGTTCATGCCCGCAACAAGAAATTATCCCCCGAAGTGTCTTTAGAGGCTATTGCCCGTCGCACCCCTGGTTTTAGTGGGGCAGACTTGGCCAACCTCCTCAATGAGGCGGCTATTTTGACCGCCCGTCGTCGCAAACCGGAAATCACCATGCTGGAGATTGACGATGCCATTGACAGGGTGGTAGCGGGGATGGAGGGTACTCCCCTGGTAGACAGCAAGAGTAAACGTCTTATCGCCTACCATGAGGTGGGACATGCCATCGTGGGCACCCTCCTCAAAGATCACGATCCAGTACAAAAAGTAACACTGATCCCTCGTGGCCGCGCCCAAGGCTTAACTTGGTTTATGCCCGGGGAAGAACAAAACATGCTTACCAAGGCTCAACTGATGGCTCGTATTGCCGGTGCCATGGGGGGTCGTGCTGCCGAGGAGGAAGTATTTGGGTATGACGAGGTCACTACCGGAGCGGCTGGAGATATACAACAGGCTACAGAGTTAGCACGACAGATGGTAACCCGGTTTGGGATGAGCGAGTTAGGGCCTCTTTCTTTGGAGGTGGGAGGCGAAATCTTTCTGGGTGCCGGTTGGATGAGTAGGGCAGAGTATTCAGAAGAAATAGCTGCCTATATTGACGAGCAGATCAGGAAAATTGTAGAACATGGGCATCAAATTGCCCGTCAGATAATCCGCGACAACCGGGAGGTTATCGATCGCCTGGTGGACTTGTTAATTGAAAAAGAAACCATTGATGGCGAGGAGTTTCGGCAAATTGTAGCGGAATATACCGAGGTCCCCGAAAAAGAGAGATTTGTACCGCAACTGTAGGGGACTTTGGGGAAAAAGGGGGACAGGCCTTCTCGTTAGGGATAGAGATAAGCCCTATCCCTACCAATTCCTGGCCTTCCCTAGGTGAGGATTTTAGGCACCTGGAAGAATTCATCTTCCCTTATGGGGGCCAGGTTAAGGAGTGCCTCTCGATTTTCGTAGGGGATATGGACGTCCTCACGGGTGACGTTGCTGACTTCGATGGCCCTGGTGGTTGGTTCGACTCCTTCTGTGTCCAATTCCTGTAATTGTTGGAAGTAGTCCAGAATATCACCCAACTGACGGGCGAATTCTTTTTCTTCTGCCTCTGTTAGCTGTAAACGGGCCAGATTTGCCACTTTTCTTACTTCTGCTTCACTTAAACTCATAGTACTCCTGTTATTGCTGTTATAATAGTAGGTCAATATCAGCTCTACCAGTAGTTTTTAGCCAGTTTTGGGCTTCCAGATAGTTGTTTGGGGCCAGACGAATAGCCTGTTTCCAGTATTCTGCAGCCTTGTCAAACATAGCCTCTGCCTCATCTTCTTTGCCCATTTGTTTCAGTTTTTCCCCCTGGAAGTGATAGATAACGGCAATATTGTTGAAGGCGGAGGCTTTACGAGGATTTAGGGCTATACATTGGTGGTAGTAGTCCAAGGCCTCTTCTAGTTTCCCATTGCTGGCATGGATCAGACCAATATTGTACAGGATCTCACTACGATCTATAGGATCATCTTCTAGTTTTAGGGCTTCATAGTAGTTTTCCAGGGCTTCGGCATATTCCCCTTCTGCTTGGGCAGACATACCATCTCGGTAGTAGGCAAAGGCAGCCTTTGACTTGGAGTCGATGGGGAGAATTTTCAGGAGGATGTCTGCCATTACCGTAAAGGTTTTATCTATAAAATTGGCGTTTTTCTGAGTTCTCGGCATATTATCCCAAACTATGAGACCATCTAGGTATTGTATTGTAGCTTTCAGAGGAGGCTGGCAGGGGAGAATTTAGGAAGATGGTCCACTTTAGTGGCAGACACAGGGTAAAGTCGTCAAACAGGGCATTTAGTTCACCTCTTTTCCTACTATAATGGGTCATAAGTGGCATTTCAGAGAGAAGTGAAAGAATATATGTCAGTCTTGGCGGCGATTGCTGTTTTAGGTATTCTGATTGTGGTGCACGAGTTGGGACATTTTGGGGCGGCGAGACTACAAGGGATTCATGTAAATAGGTTTTCTATTGGGTTTGGACCTGCCCTTTTCAAGTATAAAGGTAAAGAGACGGAGTATGCCATCCGGGCTTTCCCTTTGGGGGGATATGTAGCCTTTCCTGATGATGAGCCGGACAGTGGTATCCCCGCCAATGATCCAGATTTAATGCGCAATCGTCCTATAGTGGACAGGATTATTGTCATTAGTGCCGGGGTTATTGCCAATCTGATTTTTGCCTATTTTCTTCTGGTGGGGCATGTAGCCATTAGTGGCATCCAGCAAATTAACTACCACCAGGGGGTTTTGATTCCGCAAATCCTAGACCAACCCGACTCTGCCGCCATCGCCGCCGGTTTGCAAGAGGGGGACATTGTTTTGGCCGTCAATGACAAACCCCTTCCTCCTAGAGAAGAGGGAATGGAGGCGTTAAGGACACTTATCCGACAGTCTCCCAATACCACCCTTCAGTTTACAGTCAAGAGGGGGGATGAGATTTTTCACATTCCTGTCACTCCCATTCCTGGCGACAAGGGGGAGGGGAAAATCGGTGTCATGTTAGCCCCCAACGGGGAGGTAGTCAGACGCCCAGCTCGTAGTTTCTTTGAAGTTTTAAACGCCGCAGCCGACTTGTTCCAAAACTACACTGAGCTTACCCTTAATGGTTTCAGACAGCTTCTGACCAATTTCCAGGAGAATGCCAACCAGCTGGCAGGGCCAGTGGCCATTGTGGCGGTAGGGGCGGAGTTAGCCAAGGACGATATGAACAGTTTGTTACAATTCGGGGCCCTTATTAGTATAAACCTTGCCATCATAAACATTCTACCCCTGCCTGCCCTTGATGGCGGACAGCTTTTGTTTCTCCTGTTGGAGGCCATTAGGGGCAAACCTCTCCCCAATAAGATACAAGAGGGAATTATGCAAACCGGATTGGCACTCTTGTTGGGTTTGGGGTTTTTCCTGATTTTAAGGGATACTGCCAATCTGGCTTTTGTGCAAAAATTCCTGGCCAACTAACCAGGCCAATCAACAGGGAGGGCATAGGGAAAAATATGCCCTTTTTTCCTCCGATTTCCATTGGCGAAAGGGATGAGATTTTGTCAGTTATAAGGAGTTTTACATTTAACTTTTTGTTGTTATTTGGTAGTTTTTGTGCAAGGAGTATTCTTCTTTTTTTCACCGCTTTTTGTTAAGAAGTTAGGGCTTTTTCTCTTTGGGAGAATGCCTCTTCTTGTTCTTCTTGTTCTTCTATAGACAGGGTCCTACAGGGAATTCTGTCGGAGAGGACTGCACTGGCCATCATGCCGGTATGTACTTCTAAAACTGCCTCTGGGAAGGCTTCAAAAATCAGTCTTTGTCCTGGAAATACCACCCTTTCAAAATACCAATTTTTGATATTAGTTATTCTCACCACTTGGATGCGGCTGGTAGCATTCACATAACAGCAGAGGATACTCTTACCACCGTCATTGGGGATTGGGTCTAGTATTTGTACCATGGCCGTTTTCTAGTCAGTTAATTTCTCCTAGGTTTATACACCTAAGTTAACATTCTATACTGGATTTTGGTTGTAAAGTGGACTACCAATCCCCCTGTTAGTTGCTTTTTGTTCTTTTTTTATGATATTTTCGGAAAATTATAAAAAAATCCTTAATTTTTTCTGGCTGACTAATTAATGGCCTGTATTTTTCCAGAAAACACCTTTGTAGCGGGACCAGTCATATAGACGTGATTGTCTTGGGGATTCCATTCTATCTGTAGGCTCCCTCCTGGTAGTTGGACTGTAGCGTTCCGGTCACATAGGTTATTGAGCACAGCAGCTACAAGGGTAGCACAGGCGCCAGTACCACAAGCAAGGGTAATACCAGCCCCTCTTTCCCAAACTCGCATTTTCAGGTGGTTGCGGCTGACTGGCTGGACGAATTCTACATTAGTTTTCTGGGGGAAGGCGGGATGAGTTTCCAAAAGAGGGCCAATTTCTTCCAGTTTTATCCTGTTAACATCTTCTACAAAAATAACACAGTGGGGGTTGCCCATACTAACACAGGTAACCAGATACTCCTGGTGGTTTACAGAAAGGGGCACATTTACCACTGGCTTACCGGCTTCACCGAGGGTGGTGGGAATTTTCTCCGCCTCCAGTTGAGGTTGCCCCATGTCTACCCTCACTTGTCCATTTCCCATCAGGGTGGGGCAAATTACGCCAGCTAGGGTTTTGATGCGATAAGTCTTGCTTACTTCCTCTTTCCCTTCCAGTTGGCTAACAAATCTAGCAAAACAACGAATCCCATTGCCGCACATCTGGGCTTCTGAGCCGTCAGAGTTGAATATCCTCATGGTATAATCACAGCCATCCTGCCCCTGTAGTACTAAAATTACCCCATCCGCCCCCACGCCAAAATGTCGATCACACAGTTTTACTACCTCTTCCGGGGATACTAGGGGTTGGGACTGGTGACGATTGTCAATCAAAATAAAATCATTGCCCAAGCCGTGATACTTGCTAAACTCCAGTGTCATGGTTAAACTTTTCACTTGTAATTACTGACAGGAACTATTATGACCGTATTCAACACCGGTTTACCTAGTATACGACTAATCCAGTCCCTAATCAAAAATCAAACCCCCGTGGAGATTGTCTTGCTCAATAACAAGACTTTCGAGGGGGTAATTCGCTGGCAGGATGACAATTGTCTGGCAATATCCACTGTGAATCAGGAGAAGGTTTTGGTTTGGACTCATGCCATTGCCTATATGAGACACCGATAGGTACTTGTGTTTTAGCTTAGGCCGGCATGACTGCGATCGTAGGTTACCCGGAAGGCGGGATTAGGTTTCCCTTGTACCGGATTCCAATACTCTGTGGGGTTTATGTCAATTCCCAATTCTGCCGCTGTCCTTCCTAACATGGACTGTTGGCGATTTTTGATCAGATGGTGATGTCTTGCCATTAGCGCCCTTGCTTGGTTTTCTGTCCTCATACCCTTTCCCTCCTTTTCTTTCCTCCTCTTGCCCCTATTATAACAGATTTCTGTATAAAATTTTACTGAATTTCTTTTTTTTACAAAAATTAACATTGGACTTAATATAAATGAATGTTAAGCGGAGGAGGGGTAAATGTTAAGAAAAAAGGTTATTAACTTGAGGAATGAGGCCTTTGGCGTTAGACTTAATGAGGAGGGAAGATGAGAACTGTTGTAACAAAACTTAACAGAGGAGGGAGAGGAAAATGATAGGCTCTATAGGTGTAGAAGAAGTAGCGAGAAGGGCAAAAGAGGCGAAAACAAGGGTTTCCCCTGAGTTAGTAGCACAAGCGATAGCAGAAGTAGTGAAGAGAGCCAGAAAAGAGGGAAAAACCTTAGAAGAGTTGGTAAGGGAAATACTAAGAGAAGATCCTATACTAGATTCAGTGCAGAGGCGCTGGTTGAGTAAAATAATAACTCGGGCTTGGGAGAGTTTGATTGATTAGGGCCCTTTGGGAGAAAATAAGGTGAGTGGTAGAAAACTGTTACAACAGGTTAGAATTCTAGATCCTATAACGGAAATAGAAATTCAAGGGGATATTCTCGTTGAAAATGGTATTATCCAGGACATTGCCCCAAAAATCCCCCTCCCCAGTGAAGACTCGGCAGAAATCATTGATGGCACTGGTTTGGTTGTAGCACCAGGGTTAGTAGACATATTTTGCCATAGTGGTACTCCTGGTTACGAGGAAAGGGAGACACTAGAAAGTCTGGCGGCGGCGGCAATGGCGGGGGGGGTGTCAAGGGTGGCCATTCTCCCCGACACCAATCCCCCTGTGGATAACCCCAATACGGTAGCCTGGTTGAAGACACAAACTGACTCTTTTCCCCTTCGCTGGTATATTTGGGGCGCAATTACAGACAGTCTTGAAGGTAAGACTATTGCCCAGTTAGCAGATTTGGCTTCTGCGGGGGTAGTGGGTTTTACTGACAACCGCCCCCATGACAATCTTCAATTAGTAAGAAGGGCGTTGGAGTATGGGCGCATGTTTCAACTCCCCATAGCCTTATGCCCCACCCATTTACAGTTGCGGGGGGATGGGGTAGCTAGGGAGTGTCGCACTTCTGTCCGTTTAGGTCTTACGGGAAATCCTGCCATTGCGGAAACAGTGGCTATCGCATCCCTTCTGGAAATTGTGGCTTTTACTAAAACCCCTATTCATCTGATGCGCATTTCCACCCAAAAAGGTGTAGAGTTGGTAAGACGTGCCAAGGAAGAGGGTTTACCCGTCACCGCCAGTGTTAATTGGCATCATCTACTTCTTAACATAGAAACAGTAGCTAGTTATGATCCTAACTTACGTTTTGAGCCTCCCCTGGGCACAGAAGAAGATCGTTTGGCCCTGCTAGAGGGGGTAAAGTCTGGTATAATTGACGCCATTGCCATTGATCACACCCCTTATACCATCGAGGAGAAGAATGTTGGTTTTGCCGCTGCGCCTCCTGGGGCTATTGGGTTAGAATTGGCTTTACCACTGTTATGGCAAAATTTGGTAGACGCCGGCTATTTGTCAGCATTACAGTTATGGCGTTTATTAAGTGTTAATCCCCTTCGCTGCCTAAACCAAAAGCCGGTAAGACTGGCTAAGGGGGAAAAGGCAGAGTTAGTGATATTCTCTCCCCAGTCTCGCTGGCAAGTCACTGCCTCTTCTTTAAAATCCCTCTCTTGTAATACCTATTGGTTGGATAAGGAAATCAAGGGGAAGGTCATTGCTATGTGGTGTTAGCAAAAACCCATGACCTTGTCTTATATTTTAACCCCAATTGTTTCTTTCCTCCCCTCTTTCCCATTTGTCCAACGGTTACAGTGACTTTATATTTGAGCATTAATTGTCCCTCTTTTACCCCCTGTATTTCCTTGTAATTGCTGTGGCAGGTGGACACTTTTAAAACCTGTGTTTTTCCCCTCTATATGGGCTTAACTCCACCAATTTTAATTATAAGGCTGACACAGCCTAAACTGTATCACTTATCTTAGGGCTAGAATAGCTTTAGTTGCCTCATGGTATTATTGTGCTTTAAGATTTCTAAATAGTCATCCCAGGCTGTCATGGAATCCATATTCTTTTCTCATTCGATTTACTCCATTTTCTATCTCCGACACCGGAAGAATGCCTGCTATTTTCCCCATTTCTATACCCATTAACACCTCTTTCGTCACCACTTTTTTGTTATAGGGAAATGTAATAGATTTCAGGAAACTTTTTCCCCTCCACGAGTTCAATATCAGCCAAGTAAATACGGCATAATCCAGACTGTCAAAACTCAAAAAGTAGCAGGGGTCATCCAACATTAGTGGTTTTTCTTTCCAGGGAAGAATTAGGCTGAAGTCAAATGATTTATATAACCACGAGATAGCCACCTTGTAGAGAGAAGGAGTATTCTCCAATGCCGAATATTGAAAATTCGGGCTGGTTTTTATATACCCGTGATTTGCGCGCTTTGAACGGGGGGCCATTTTTCTTTAGATATTCAAAATTTTCGGGATATTTATACTTAATAAAGTGAGTATAGTCGCCTATTTTTGAGTAAAAAATAACAATTTTTCTAGATTTTTTGAGTAACTTTTTATTATACCAAAAAATTTTATCATTCTCTATACAAAATAATCCTCCAATAAGACCATCTCGTTTCTGCTGTTTTGGGAGAGAAAGTCGTTGATTTTTTCTAACTACATTATCGGGGCAATATCATGTTTTATTACCTGTCTCCATTCCCAGGGAGAATTTCCATCAATTTCCCCACTTTCCCTATACAATTCAATGGGAGAAACGAATTTGTCATTAAGCCAACCAAATTCTATCCTCTCCCCTGCCAAATGGTAGAAATTAAATTCTTTGCAGATATATTCTGGGGTAGAGTTTAACTGGCAAAAAAGTAAAGATGCATCCACAGACGCACTAAATTCCTTCTTACAATCTATGTTAAACTTATGGGAACTTCCCCTTCGGAAGTTAAACAATTTTTGCCCTAGTAAAAGGTTTCTAATAATAGAATCCTTAAGTAAAAGTGCCAAAGGGCCGTTGGCATATTGGAAAGTGTCTAGTAGTCTCAAAACTATGTACTCTCCCACATCAAAGTTGCTTTTGCCTGTAATGGCGTCTAAGCCAATATGTCTTTTAAAATTTGACTTTTTCGGTAAATTACTAGATGAGATTTTTCCTAAGGCTGAATTAGTCACCCAGGGAGGATTCCTCAGAATAAGTAACTCTTTACCTCCGCAAGAATGTAAAATAGATTCGAGGTCAAAATGGAAAATATATGAGGGGTGTATTTCGACTTCAGGTATTTTTCTTTTGACATTGTTTAAGCCCCTAGAAATGTAGAAATCAATTATATTAAACTTAGTCTACCAAACATAGGGTTTGTGGATTTCAACAGCTATGATTTTATCAAGGTTATCAAATGAAGCTAGGGCAGCAACAATAAAATGCCCCCTGCCACAGGTAGGTTCAATTATAATATCAGGGTTTATCTTTTGCGCAAGATAACGAGTAACCGAGTTGGCAAGTTTAGGAGGAGTTTGATAGTACCCGTATTCAACTTTTTCTGATTCTGTTACTTCACTTCTATTTCCGGTTATTTTCTTTTTGAATAACTCCAATTATTCCTGATTACCAAGAAAGTTTAATAGGCAGTTTTATACATATATATGCATTTAAATCTTCGAAGTTATCAAGAGAATGGAGTAATTTCTTATGGAGAAAAAAAATATACGCTGGGGAGGTTAAATTGGCGCCCTATTTCTGTTTTTAAGTCAACGAGACAGCCGCCGGGAGATTTCTGTCTACAAGATAGGCGATAATGTCCTCCTTATTCGCCCCATCTTCTATCATTTGCCGCAGAGGATATTTGGTGGTATAATCGGCTGTCCTTTCTTTAGCAACAAAGAAGCAACCGACGAATTTTATTATATAACTTCTCGTAGCATAATCGTATTTTTTGTCGTAAACTAGAACGAGTAGATTATACCCCAAACCATAAACTTTTTGTATTGCCTTTTTAAGGGGAAAAGAAGACTGTGGCTGTCTGATTGAGGTTACCTTTATGTCTGTTTTGATCTCTCAAGAAGGCAAATCTATACCACTTGCGGAGGAGCCCAGTTCCACGATATACTTTTTCCTAGGTAATTTTTAAAATGGTGTTCTATTTTTGTTCCTATTGCAACGTCGTTTAATGGGTAATACTATTTATCTTTTTCCCTCAATAGATATATAATGTCTCTGGGTTAGATATGATGAACAAAATATCTAACTTATTATATCAGTATATCAAAATTTGGCCCTGGTTTATTTGAAATATTTGTGTATTAATGTATAGGATAAAAACTGGGAACATTATAACTATAATTCGCAGCAAAAGCAATCCTAGTTTATCCCAAATAATGCTCGGAAAAAATACTAGTGCGTTTGAGGATGGAGAGGTATTATTCTAGGTTTAAATCATCAGACATGTTTTGACAAAAACCCATGACACTGCCTCATAAGAGAATTGGTGTAGCAGTTATCCTCAACAATGAGGGGGAGGTTTTGATTGACAGGCGTTTGCCTGAGGCGGAAATGGCTAACTTGTGGGAGTTTCCCGGTGGTAAGATAGAAGTGGGGGAGACACCAGAGGAATGTATTGTCAGGGAAATCCAAGAGGAATTGGGGGTTGTGGTTGGGGTGAGTCGCTTTCTGACGAAAATTACCTATTCTTACCCCTCCTTTGTTGTTACCCTCTATGTTTATCTGTGTGAGATTGTCACCGGCGTCCCACAGCCTTTACAATGTGCCGAAATATCCTGGGTAAAGGTGTCACAACTGCACCTCTTTGAATTTCCTCCAGCCAATCTCCCCATTGTCTCCCTTCTGCAACAACAGTTTTCCTGATATACCGTCTCCCCATTGCTTAATCCCATCCCCTTATCCCCGCCTTTTACTATCTTTACTAGACTTTGTTAGTATTCTTTATCAACTAAAGAACCAGAAAACCCATCCTAATGCCAGTAATAACCGCGCCAATTTTATTGCTAATTCTTACTGTTTAAATTGTTCGCAGGCCCACCCCTGGCAGTCACTACCTCCTGCCGTCCTACATCTCCATCCTAACAAGAAATGGCGGCGGCCGGGGGGAAAAATTAAGGAATGTAAAGAAGAAAATATAACCTCCTACCCACACCCTGATAGAAGAAAGGGTATATAGGGAATTAGTGGTTATGCATCTGCATCTGCGGATGGTGGGGAAACATTATTCACCCACCACTCACTGCCAACCCTCCTTCCACCATTTGCCAGGGATACAAATATTAACATCTGTTTACTGTTTCCTGTTTGACTTTCCCTTCGGCATGCTTTTTAATAAGAGTTGCAATTATCCCTATGAATTCTAACCATTGTTGAAATGCTTTCATGGCGTTAACCCCCTGATGCTGAGAAAATCCAATTACTCATCTGCAAGATATGGTTAGAGAAGATAGCAGTAAGGGTGGGTGGCAGACTCTAGAAGCTGCCTTGGGAAATCCCCCCTTACTCCTTCCTTACCGCCACCTAGCATCCCATAAGGAGGTGAGGCGGAAAGAATCTGGAGGGGGAAAGACATAGTAAAGCCACCGCCTGTGATGGCAAACGCCATTTTCACACTGTCTTGCATCCTTTCGGAGAGACTGTATTTTTTGGGAAGTGTAGGCTTGTAATCACATACTCATACCTACACTCCCCTTTACCTATCCGTAGCGGTTTGGAATTTTATACAGAAAGGTTGTGGTAAATTGAATCTGAAGCGTGGCAGTATACTATGGGGCTATGTTTATCCTTAAATCTGAGTTTTCGCCAACGGGAGACCAACCACAAGCTATAGAGGGTTTGTTAAAATCGTTAAGGGCTGGCAATAAGTTTCAAACTCTAAAGGGTGCTACCGGTACTGGTAAGACTTATACCATAGCCTGTGTCATAGAACAATATCAAAAACCTACCTTGGTGTTAACCCATAATAAGACACTGGCAGCCCAATGGTGTAATGAGTTAAGACAGTTTTTCCCTTACAACGCAGTGGAGTATTTTATCAGCTACTACGACTATTACCAACCGGAGGCATATATCCCCGTTACCGATACCTACATTGAGAAAACTGCCTCCATCAACGACGAAATTGAGATGTTACGCCACTCTGCCACTCGTTCCCTTTTTGAAAGACGAGATGTTATAGTCGTAGCTTCAATTAGTTGCATTTATGGCTTGGGGATGCCAGTGGAATACCTAAAAGCCGCCATTTCCCTCAGGGTATCTCAAGAGTATAACCCCCGTCAGTTGATTCGGGATTTGGTTAATATTCAATACCGTCGTAATGATGCCGAATTGTCTCGTGCCACCTTTAGACTACGAGGAGATGTATTAGAGATTGTACCAGCTTATGACGAGCGTATCCTGCGGGTGGAATTTTTTGGGGATGAGATTGACTCCATTGTTATCTTGAATCCTCTTACTGGTAGGGAGGAGACACAGTTAGAAAGGGTTAATATTTATCCTGCCAGCCATTTTGTCACCCCTGAGGCACAATTACAAAGGGCAATTTTGGCAATAGAAGAGGAGTTGGAGGAGAGATTGCAACAATTAGAAAAACAGGGGAAATTTTTGGAAGCAGAAAGGTTGAAAAAACGAACAAAATATGACTTAGAAATGTTGAGAAATACTGGCTACTGTAACGGCATTGAAAATTACTCCCGACACCTGGCAGGAAGAAAACCAGGCCAACCCCCAGATTGTCTGGTAGATTATTTCCCTGAGGATTGGCTATTAGTAGTAGATGAATCCCATGTAACTGTACCCCAAATTAGGGCTATGTATAATGGAGATCGTTCTAGAAAAGAGGTATTAATTGAACATGGATTTAGATTACCAAGTGCCTTAGATAATCGCCCCCTTAAAGCTGAAGAATTTTGGCAAAAGGTGAATCAATGTATCTTCGTTTCTGCTACCCCGGGTGAATGGGAATTACAGCAATCTGGAGACAATATTTTTGAGCAAATTATTCGCCCTACCGGTATTTTAGATCCAGAAATTGTGGTGCGCCCCACTAAGGGTCAAATAGATGATTTGTTAGCTGAAATTACAGAAAGGGTAAAGCGCAAAGAAAGAGTCTTAGTAACCACCTTAACAAAGAAAATGGCAGAAGACCTTACTCTATATTTACAGCAAAAGGGTATAAATGTCCAATACCTTCATTCGGAAATTCAGTCTCTTGAGAGGATTGAGATTTTACAGGGATTAAGAAATGGAGACTTCGATGTAATAGTGGGAGTCAATTTGTTGAGGGAGGGATTGGATTTGCCAGAGGTATCTTTAGTAGCTATTTTAGATGCAGATAAGGAAGGGTTTTTGCGATCAGAAAAATCCCTTATTCAAACAATTGGTAGGGCAGCAAGAAATGTCAATGGCAAAGCAATTCTGTATGCTGACAATATAACGGAGAGTATGGAAAGGGCAATAGAAGAAACTAACCGTCGTCGTTTCATTCAGATGGAGTACAATCGCAGACACAATATTACCCCCAAGGCTATTCAGAAAAAATCTGGAAATTCTATCCTGGAATTCCTGGAATTATCTAGACAGTTAAACAGGGAGAAGTCTACGACGACAAAGAATGAGGATTTTGAGACAGTTAGCCTGGATAAAATACCAGAATTAATAGGGATGCTGGAGGAAGAGATGAAAAAAGCGGCTTCCCAGTTAGAGTTTGAAAAAGCCGCAGAATATAGGGACAAAATTATACGCCTGAGAGAGAGATTAAGAGGCAATTAAATCTCAATAGTATGCCAGGGTTTAGCCTCAAGAATTTTAGTAGGTAAATTGGCATCAAACAGCAGTTTTTGTACAGTTTCTAAACTGCCTTCCGTCTTCAGAATTCTAGTTAATAAACCCTGAAACTCGACGTCACCACCGGCAGCCGTGGGGAGAAGATATTGCGGCTTTAACCACTGACAAACCCTCACTGCATTTTCTCCCCCCTTGATTACTGGCCCCAAAAAGGGTATCCTAATGCTAATCACAGGGGTGATGACAACAGTTACTGGCGACTGTTGTTGTAAACTGGGACAATGAAAACCATGGGGTTCATAATAAATTGACTCCCCTGTGACTATATCCCGGATAATATAACCATTTTCTGTGGTAGTCGGGCCTACGGGAGAGCCAGGGAAGGCCGTAATAGCTATTCTCTCACGAAAGACATGGGTTTGTCCATGGTCTAAGGGGGTTATGTTTGTATATCCTAAACCTTGACAGACTTTTGCCCCAGTAACAGAGGCCACCACTGGCAAATTATGGTCTAGGATTGTTAGGGTGGGGGGATGGGCATGGTCTTCCAACCCCTGAGACAACAAAATCAAATCAATTTCCTCCGGCGGGGGATTACTGGTTTTCTTCTTCCCTTCAAATAACCAGGGTAGATTGCCAAACACTAGTGTGCCTACCAACCAAGGATCCAGTAGAATCCTTATCTGGGATAATTCTATTAACCAGGAGTTACTGTCTAGCCACGTCAGTCGCATAACCAAATCCCTTCTGGGTTTAGTCAATTGTAGCCAAGGGGGGCTAAAATTAAAGAAACGAAACAATTATTATTAATTCTTAACAAATGGACACACTGACAGCAATAAGGGAAAGACGCTCAATAAAAAAATTCAATCCTCACCACCAGATGACAGATGAGGAGATAAAAACCCTAATGGAATATGCCCTTCTTTCCCCCACTTCCTTTAACATGCAGAATTGGCGGTTTGTGGTGGTGAAGACACCAGAGGTGAAGGAAAGACTAAGAAAGGTGTCCTACAATCAGGCACAAGTCACAGACGCCTCCATTGTAGTTTTAATTTGTGGGGATTTGAAAGCCTGGGCCAAACAGCCGGAAAGATATTGGCGTAACGCCCCGGAGGCGGTACAAAGACAGATCGTCCCCATGATAACTTCATTCTATCAAAATAATGAACAATTGCAAAGAGATGAGGCCATGAGGTCAGCAGGAATTGCCGCTCAGACTATCATGCTGGCCGCTAAAGCCATGGGTTATGACACCTGCCCGATGATTGGCTTTGAGCCGGATAAGGTAGCTGAAATCATTCGTTTACCCGAAGACCATGTGATATGTCTGATGATAGCCGTGGGTAAAGCCCTGGAACCTGCAAGAGAAAGGTCAGGCCAATTGGACATGTCCGAGGTGGTGTTCTTTGACTCTTTTGAGTAACTGTGTTATGATGGGGTAGGTTGGGGCAATGTCTTCACTAGCAGAAATTGGGGAGGGAAACCGGGTTGAGGAGAAAGCGACAGGCATTCCTTGCTACCTCCTCTCTTACCCTTATTTTCTTGAGGGTGATTAAGCCGTCGGCAATGAAAGCATCTCTTACAATCAACTTCTCGCCGGAATTGAAGTCTGTCTCGTAATATACCTCTTTTATCCCTGCCGATATTATCAACTTTAGACAGGCTATACAGGGTTCTAGGGTAACATATATACTTGCCCCCTGGGTGGAGATGCCGTGTCTTGCTGCTTGTGCTATGGCGTTGGCCTCCGCATGGACTGAGCGGGATGGTAAACTACTACTATCGATACAAGTACTTAACCCTTCATAACAGTATCCTTGTGTAGTACAGTGTACTGAACCAGGGGGAGCACCATTGTAGCCTGTAGCTAGTACTTGACGATCCTTGACAATGACCGCACCTACGGGAAAGGCTAGACAGGTAGAGCGGGTGGATGCTAATTTGGCTAGTAACATGAAATACTCATCCCAGGTGGGGCGATAGATTTCTCTCTCTAAGTCTCCCATTTACACCCTATAGTTGGACTGCCCCTTAGATTATATCTTGCTTTTGTGGGGTTATCCAATCTCTTTGGGGCATTGGCAATGCCGACACTAGCTGCCACCCCCCTGGGCAAGGTATTCTAGGGCTATATCTATGTTAGCACGTACCGCCCTGGCAGAGGCGTGTAGGGCTTCTTTTTCCTCCTCAGTTAAGGCTATTTCAATGATGGTTTCCACTCCTCTATAACCTAGTCTACAGGGCACACCTATATATATGTCTTTCAAGTCGTATTGCCCGTCTAAATAAACGGCTGCTGGGAGAATCCTGGATTCGTCTAGCAGGATGGATTTTATCATATAACAGGCGCTAGAGGCTGGGGCATAATAGGCACTGCCTGTTTTTAACAGTCTTACAATCTCCGCACCTCCGTCTCTTGTGCGTTGAATCAAATTCTCAATGGTTTGTTTGGGCATTAATTCTGTAATTGGCACCCCTGCTACTGTACAATATCTAGGTATAGGTAGCATTAGGTCTCCATGTCCTCCTAAAACCAAAGCATAGACGTCACTGACTGCTACCTTTAATTCCAGGGCAATGAATGTCTGTAAACGTGCGGAATCCAACACCCCTGCCATCCCCACCACCTTTTCAGGGGATAACTCCACTGTCTTCCACACCAGGTATGTCATGACATCCAGGGGGTTGGTGACTACCAGGAATACCGCATTGGGGGAGTATTCTATCGCTTTTTTGGCGGCGGTGGTGACTATTTGGGCATTTGTTTTCAACAAGTCTTCTCTACTCATCCCCGGTTTCCTTGCCACCCCTGCCGTAATCACTACTATATCCGAGTCTGCCGTGTCTTTATAGTCATTAGTGCCTACAACTGAGCGACTATGATACTCCAAGGGGCGTGCCTCCATCAAGTCTAAGGCAATTCCCTGTGGCAACCCTTCTACAATATCCAGTAGACAGACGTCTGCCAAATCCTTCTCAATTATCCTCTGGGCAAGGGTTTTTCCTACATTCCCCGCCCCTATAATAGATACTTTAGCATGTCGAGAGCATGCTTTCTCTTTTTGTGCTGCTGTAGTCATACTATTTCATCCCCCACAATTGTTACCATTACCACCTTTTAACTTCAACAGCTGTGTTTCAGACTACTCGTCTTCGTTTAGCCTTGTGGTATACTGCCATCACTGCCATTTTGTTAGTTATCTTCGCCATATCTGTTTATGTTTACTTCTACAATACCCTGTTAGCCCGCATTGACGACACTTTAAAACATGTTATCGAGGTGGTAGAACCTTCTCTAATTATCACTCACCCACTCTCGAAGGAGGACAATTATGAAGTTAATTTACAAAGTTTTTCTACCCATCCCCCGGCTACCAATCAGATTGAAGATGACCATATTGACTTAGAATGGTTTAGTCCTGATGGTCGACTTTTGTGGCAGACTTCAGATAAACCCCTTGGCATTTCTTTTTCGCCTCATCCCGGTGGCAAAACTATTCGTATCTCTTCCCACTATCTTCTCCGCCAGATTACCAAAAGAATCGAAAAAAACGGACATATTTTGGGATACTTGCGGGTTAGCCATCCCCTTTTTGACATTGTTAAACCCATTCGTCAACTTATTTTCGATTTAACTGTTGGGATTATCCTTTTGATTGTTGCAGTTGCCTCTACCGGTTGGTGGTTATCTGGCATTGCCATTCAACCTGTCAAAGACTCCTATCAGCGTTTAAAACAATTCACGGCAGATGTTTCTCACGAATTACGTAATCCTCTTGCTACCATCAAGGCTAATATTGAAAGTTTATTATCCTCTTCTTCTCCCGATTTGGACAGTCTTCTTCAATCTCTCAAAACGGTTAATAAGTTGGTTGACAGAGTTAATAATCTGGTTAACGACTTGCTATTTTTGGCTCGCTGTGATAGTGGTATTTCTGATTCTAATTTTTCCTGTATTCCCCTCGATTCCTTGTTACTAGAGGTAGTAGAGGAACAAAAACTTATAGCCCAGTATAACCTGGTTAAAATCGATTTCATAATCCAGGAATATACCTCCGATTTTCCTGGTGAACCTTTTACAGTGTTGGGGGAATGGAATCAATTATACCGCCTCTTTACTAATATCATATCCAACAGTGTTATTCACGGCAAAGGCTCAGACAAACAGAAGGAGACACTAACAGTAAAAGTAACTCTTAGTTGCCACAAAAAACAGGACAAATTCTTTTATAAAGTAGAGGTTGAGGATGATGGGGTTGGCATTCCAGCCAGTCTGTTACCCCATGTATTTGAGCGTTTTTCCCGGGGAGACAAGGCCCGAAGTCAGCCCAATTCCGACTATTATAGTACAGGACTAGGGTTGGCAATCGCTAAGGCTATAGTAGAAAATCATGGGGGAGAAATTCAGGTGGAAAGCCAAGAAAATCGGGGCACAAATGTTATTGTTACTCTTCCTGCCCACCTGGAATGCTTTGACTGCAAATAACCTTATTTTTTCTAAGATATTTCCGGAATGTTAGGACGTTTTGATAGTATAAATAAGCCCCCATCTCCCCCCCTTCCTATACGCATATCCTCATCTATATATGTTATTGTTAAACTGGGTATTCTTTCCTGAGTATTTCTAGCTTCCACCACCCTAATTGGTTCAAAAAATGGTGTTTTTATGCCTGCTATTTTCTGAATAGCCCAGTAGCGTTTATCAAATCTAACATTAATCACATTATCAGGGAGAAAACTTCCTCCTTCACATCTGGGATAAAAACTAGCAGTCACCTTCACATACCCTCTAATCAATCCCGACTTGTGCCCGAAAAAGGCTATATTAAAAAACGTTTTTTCCTTGGTATTAATAGTTTGATAAACATGACGCAGTTGTAAGCCAAAAGGCAATTGACTGAGACGGCGAATTTCCCTTGCCGTAGAATAATGTAGTTGCCACACCCCCTCTAGTAAATTCACCCCATACACCAGCGGCTTTGGGAAGGGGTTAAGAGACTCTAAGTAGCTAGTTATTCCTTCTATTTCCTCTTTTTCCTCCTGGGTAATTAGTGTATCAGTCAGGGGACATTCCTTCTTTAAACCCCTTTGTCTTGCCACAGTCTCAATCTTTTCCAGAAGTCTTCTTTTCAACTCCCAATTACTACCCACTGATTTCCCTCTCCTATCTAGATTTCCCCCTTGATGATAGCAAATGTTTTACCCTTTTCTTTCCCATTCCATAGGACAATGATTATCATTCGTATCTAATTGAAAGTCGGGGTTGGTAATTTGTCTGCTTTGCTTCGGCGACAGCTTTCATACCTAGGCGGAAGACTATCATTCGTCTGCCATTGGCTACCACTCGTTTTTTATAGACTACTTGCCTAACTTTTTTCCAGTTTGCCGTTAGTGACTTTTCCCTTACAAAACAACCGACGAAGCATTGCCGGCATTGACACCTTTTTGTCTCCAAGGTTTAGTCATTGTTTTCTGTTGCCAACATAAGAGAATGATTATCATTCGTCTACGTTTGGCTACTTCTCCCCCTCAGTTACCCCAGCCGGGAGAAAAAGGATTGGCAGTCATACACAAATAACCACCGGCGAAATGGCCCAAAAATACAATAATGATTATGATTTTGTTTAATTTTCTTCCAGACATTGCCATTTTTTTACACTAGCAACTATTTTTCCCTACTGGCCATGTGGTTATACTAGTCACGGCAGTCGTTTGCCATTAGCTATCTTCTATCACCGATGAAGGGAGAGGCATTTCACTTCATTGCCAGCTAACCCTAGTCTTTTTCCTCCAAGCAGATATCCTCCCAGAGAATAACAATTACCATTTTTTCTGTCACCAGCCACTTTTTCCCATGTGTAACTGAAACATTCTCACTGGTATCCACATTCTTCCCAATCCAGATATAGGATAATGATTATCCTTCGTCTGTAAGGCCAGCCTTCTACAGTCTTCCCCCCGCTTTTTACTCTCTTGCCGGAATTGGCTTGTTCGTGGTTAGCTTCCCATTCCCTCTCATATACTCCCTGACAACACCTACTCTCTGGTCGCCCTTTCTGTCAATTCTCTGCCAATGGATAGTCTTGCCATTACCGAAAAAGCTTTACTTCTTTCGTTTTCCTCCTTGGGGATGGAGGGAGAGGCAAAGGTCCTTGACAAAAAAGGAAGAGTCATGCTAGGATGGGGGTAGAAATGGAAGGATGGGCGGTGGGCGCAAGTACTACCAAGACGCTTGTGCACCGCGTTTTATTAATGAAAATAATAATCAGAAGGAGGGGTAGAATTAAAGAGAGAGAGAGGGGACTATATTTCACCGTCGAAGAGGCGAATCCAGAGTCTTTCCTCGCCGCGGGCGCCAGTGTAGAACAAAAGTTCCTGGAGAAGAGAGAGGGCTAGTTGATTTAATTTGTCAGGATGAGAGGCATAGAAGGAGACTTTGGCGCGCAAGGGATTCATACGACGGAGGAAATAGGATTGAAAACGGGAGAAATAATCCCAGAGGCGGAAATGGTTTTCGGGGGGTAAGCCTTTGTCTTCCATCTGTTGGGAGTAGACGAGGAGTTGGCGGATGGGGATGACGAATTTTTGGGCGCATCTGACTACAAGGAGAATTAAGGCTTTGAGTTGGGGGAGGGTAAGGGTTTCTCTGGAGTAACATTTTCGCCAGGGGTTGCTACAACGGAGACGCCAGAGGGAAATTCGATTTTTGATAATGTGATTTAATCCCAACTCCCTAGCAGTTGCTAACATCTCCTCCCCGCCACCTATTTGCAATGCTTCCAATGCCAAAAGGAGTAAGTCCAAGTGTTGTTGGACTCGCATCATTCCCTGGGCGGGTGGTAGAGTAAAATTGGGAATAGGTGCGAGATTATTGCCAACAGGAGGGGATTGGGATTGACTGGTAACAATATTGGCGTGGGAGTCAGTCATTAAAATACAGATAGCATCATTCAAAGATAATTTTAGAGAAACACTGGTCAGTTGGCAAATGACTAGGTTTCTACTGCCCCTCTACAGCCTGACGGTATAATTGGCGTATGGCACTGAGTGCCTTTTGAAGAAGGGACGTGTTATTATTACCATTGGTTTCCCATTGTTGGAGATAGGTTAAAAGTTTAGCCTCTTGGGTGTGGATGTCGTCATCGCTGTAGACTAGGGCGCCAATTGACTCCAACAGTTGTTGAAAATCCTCTTGACTGGGATTATTCCCAAGATATTCATCTAGCCACTGATAACACTCTTGGGGGGTGACAGCCTTTATTCCCGAAAGCAATGACTTGATTTCACCCTCCTCTGCCAGTTGATGTTTTTCCACCACCTTTTTTAGATATTCCCTCTCCTGTGGTTGGATAACGCCATCAATCCAGGCGGCACCTATTAGGATTTTTACTAGTAGCTTTGTCTTCTCATAACTATTCATTTGCTAATCTCCTCTTCTCAATTTTGCCATAAAAAAGCCATCCAAATGGTGAATAGGGGGCAACACAGTAACCATAGAGTCAGATACACCCCTTTTTTCTGATAGTAGCCAAGAAATTGGAGAAAGTTCACTATCTTTTGTTTCCCACTGCCACTCGGGGTGAGATTGTAGGAAGCTAAGAATTATTGCCTCATTTTCTGCCTGGTTGAGGGTACAGGTGGAGTATACCAAAATTCCTCCTTTTTTCACCCACCTACTGCAATTTTCCAACAACTGTGTTTGTAATTCCACCAACTGTTGGATTTGTTGGGGTTTGCGAAGCCAACGAATATCCGGATTTCTGTGTAGTATCCCCAACCCCGAACAGGGTACATCTATTAACACCCTATCAGCCATTTCTTCCCATTGGTTAAGATAGCGACTATCTCCCTGATGAATTTCCACGGAATTTAACCCCAACCGTTGGACATTTTCTTGGATTTTAGCAATCCGTTGGGGATACAACTCTACTGCTATGATTTTGCCCCTATCTTCCATCAACTCTGCCATATGGGTAGTTTTACCACCTGGGGCGGCACAGGCGTCAATAACTATTTCCCCTGGCTGAGGGTTGAGAAAATGTGTTACTAATTGTGAACTTCCGTCTTGAATAGTAAATAAACCCGTTTTAAAGGCGGAGGTTTCTGCCAGATTGCCGGCTGGGGATTTAACCCTTAAAGCCTGGGGCAGATGGGGTATTGTTTCTGTTTCTATTCCCTCTTGTTGTAGCCTCTTCTGTACTTCTTCCCTGGTGGTTTTGAGGAGATTAACTCTAATGTCGGTTGTAGGGGTTTGATTGAACCATTGTAACAGTTCTTCAGTGAGTTGGCGACCGAATTGTTTTTGGAAAAGACTTACTATCCAGTCTGGGAAGCTATATTTTACTCCCAGATGGGCTATTCTGTCAGTAGGCAGTACTAGGGGGTCTTGTGTGGTAGACTTACGGATATAGTTTCTTAGGATAGCATTTACTACTGGTGCCAATTTAGCTAAACCATTTGCCTTAGCTAATTCCACACTAGTGGAAACAGCGGCGAAGGGGGGTATTTTATCCAGATAACGCAACTGGTATAGGCCTATTTGCAGTATAATTCTCAAAGGCAAGGGTTGAGATTGTGCTTTTTTTGTCCCCAGTTGACTGATAAGACTATCGAGGGTGCGTTTTCTTCTTAAAACACCATATACCAATTCATTCACCAGATGTCTGTCTTTTGAATCAGTGGGGAAACTGAAGAAAATTCTCTCCAAAGCCACATCCCCATAGGCATGACGTTGATAAACTTCCTGTAAAGCCAAGAAAGCCAATTGACGGGGATTAGTATTCATCAAGGGTGTATTTTCTTGTGTAGGCGACAACGACACCACTTATCCTGGTACTATTGGTATACGAGATTCCAGAAGTTGGGAGTATAATCTTTCTAGTTGGGACACATTATCACTCAGGGTATATTTTTCCAAAACCCTATTGCGGGCTTTTTTTCCCAGTATCTGGGTTATTTCGGGATGGTCACAGAAGATGGGTAAAATGGTTTTCAGTTGACTTGCCACTCCCTGAGTAGAAATAACTATGCCAGCACCAGCTAGGACTTCCCCGTCGGCGCCGGCATCGGTGGCAACACAGGCTACGCCACACGCCATTGCCTCTAGGAGGGAGAGAGACAAGCCTTCCACGAGGGATGGTAAGACGAATACGTCAACGCCACGGAGGATGTCGATTCTTTTCTCCTCTTCGGCGATAGCGCCCAGCCAGTGAATGCCATCTTCTTCATTATAAAGCAATTTCAGCGTAGCGGCAAGGGGTCCATCTCCTACCAGGAATAATTTTGCCCGTCGACTGGCCAAATTCTTTTGTTTCCAGGCTTTTAGGAGAGACTCTACATTTTTTTCGGCGGCGATTCTGCCTTGGTAGAGGAAGAGGAGATGATGGGGATATTGTTGTTTGAAGAGGGATTTTCCTGGGCTATACTTTTGGGTATCAACGCCGTTGGGTATTATAGCCAATTTTTCTGGTGGGACTCCCAGTTTCACCAACAAATCCCTTTGAGATTCTGAGAAGACGATGGTTTTGTCGTACTTAGCCAGGAAGGGGGCATATAGCTGATAGGTGAGGTACTGAGTGCTAGAGGTCAGATTACGCACACGACGGTCGAAGGGGGGATGGAAGGTTGCCACCAGGGGTATATTGAGTTTTTGACAGATTTCTGGTAGAGTAAAATCCAGGGGGGATAGAGTCAAAGAAGCGTGTACCAAGTCTGGTTTTAGCTGTTGCAGGGATTGAAGGAGGATTTTACTGGACTTTGGGGCCGGTATTGTGTAGATTTGGGACTTATAGATACAGGGTAGATGCACCTCCTTGGTAAAATTATATCCTAAAGAGTTACTGGCAGCAGTTTCATTCTCCTCCCCCTCCTGGGTAAAATGGAGGAAGGTGACCTGATAGCCTCTTTCTATCAGGGAGTTAGTGATTTCTCTGCTGTAGGTGACGTTGCCGCAGAAGGGTGTTTTTTTTCCTAGCCAGGCAATATGCATCCGGGTTTAGTTGTTAATAGGGGTTAACTTATTGTAGGTGTATTTTTCAACAATCTGAACGGGATATTTTTTTGACTGTCTTAAATAAATAGATAATTCAAGTTGGTTTTCTGGACAAGGGGAGCAGAAAGACAGAAATTAAGACAAAATAAAGAAAAGGAGTCTAAAAGACCCAAGGGAAAGATAAAAAATAACCAATAGACATTATAGGGGAGATAGAATAATGCACATCAGCGAGATAACTCACCCCAATCAGCTACACAACTTGTCCATAAGGGAGTTGGAGGATTTAGCCAAACAAATCAGAGAAAAGCACTTGCAGACGGTAGCTGCCACTGGCGGACACCTAGGGCCGGGTTTGGGGGTAGTAGAATTAACCCTGGCCTTGTATAAGACGTTGGATTTAGATCGGGATAAGGTCATTTGGGATGTAGGACACCAAGCCTATGCCCATAAAATGTTAACAGGGCGGTATCACAATTTCCACACTCTCCGACAAAAAAACGGTATTGCTGGCTATCTCAAACGTAGCGAGAGCAGATTTGACCATTTTGGGGCGGGGCATGCCTCTACTAGTATTTCTGCCGCCCTAGGTATGGCCATTGCCAGAGACATGAAGGGGGAAAACTTCAAGGTGGTGGCCATAATTGGCGATGGGGCTTTGACTGGGGGTATGGCCTTAGAGGCTATCAACCATGCGGGGCATTTGCCCAACACCAATTTGATGGTGGTGTTAAATGACAACGAGATGTCCATTTCTCCCAATGTGGGGGCCATTTCCCGCTATCTGAATAAAGTACGTTTGTCGGAGCCCGTACAGTTTATTACTGGCAATTTAGAGGAACAATTTAAACACCTGCCTCTCTTTGGGGATGGGGAGAATTTGTCTGTGGAAATGAGAAACCTCAAAGAAGCCCTAAAACGGCTTGCCATGCCCAAGGTGGGGGCAGTGATTGAGGAGTTAGGTTTCACCTATTTTGGCCCAGTAGACGGCCATAACCTAAGCGAGTTAATAGACACCTTTGAAAAAGCCCATCGAGTAAAAGGCCCAGTTTTCGTCCATGTGGTTACCATCAAGGGGAAAGGATACGCCCCTGCCGAGAAGGACAAGGTTGGCTATCATGCCCAAAACCCCTTCAACATCACCACTGGTAAACCCATTCCCCCCAGCAAACCCCAACCCCCCAGCTACTCCAAGGTATTCGGCCACACCCTCACCACTTTAGCCTCTCGTGATCCTCGTATTGTCGGTATTACTGCCGCTATGGCCACTGGTACCGGCTTAGATAAACTACAACAAAAACTACCAAAGCAATACATAGATGTAGGCATAGCCGAACAACATGCGGTAACCCTGGCGGCGGGGTTGGCTTGTGAGGGGATGCGGCCAGTGGTAGCTATTTATTCTACCTTCTTGCAAAGGGCCTATGATCAGGTTATCCATGATGTATGCATCCAGAAGCTGCCTGTATTCTTCTGTATGGACAGGGCGGGAATTGTAGGCGCTGACGGCCCAACCCACCAAGGCATGTACGATATTGCTTATCTCCGTTGCATCCCCAATATTGTTGTCATGGCGCCCAAGGATGAGGCAGAGATGCAGCGGATGATTGTCACTGGGGTGAATTACACTGATGGCCCCATTGCCATGCGTTATCCCCGGGGTAGTGGTGTAGGTGTGCCTTTAGCGGAAGACGGCTGGCAGCCTTTGGAAATTGGCAAGGCAGAAGTACTCCGTCATGGGGACGACCTTTTGTTGCTGGGATATGGTAGCATGGTATACACCGCCCTGCAAGTAGCTGAAATACTGGGGGAACATGGGATTAGTTCCACCGTAGTCAACGCCCGTTTCGTCAAACCCCTAGATACCGAGTTGATTTTACCCCTAGCAGAGAAAATCGGCAGGGTGGTGACACTGGAGGAAGGTTGCTTGATGGGGGGATTTGGTTCAGCTGTACTAGAAGCCCTAGCAGATGCGGAAATCCTGGTCAAGGTAAAACGGTTTGGAGTCCCAGATATTCTAGTAGAACATGCCAAACCCGAGGAATCCCTTGCCGACTTGGGCTTGACTGCCCCTCAAATTGCCGAGAAGATTCTTTCCTCCTGGTTTGCCCCTAAAACTGCCGTCTCCATGGCCTAGGAATCCCCAGAATTTGCTATCATAAGGATAGATGTCTAAGGGTAGGGGATGGGACTTCAAGGGCTGGTGTTGTTTGTATTGTTATGTGCTGTGGTTTTGTTTGTTGGGCAAAACCTGACACCGCTAGCCCTTTTCTTTTTCGGTTTTAACTCTCCCTCTCTTCCCCTATCCGTGTGGGTGATATTGAGTTTTGCCGCCGGCTTTATTTCTAGTTGGCTTATTGGCCTTCTCAGTTATAATCCCCCTCCCGTCACTGCCAAAACCACTGCTACCCCCAGAAGGGAAACAGAGGATATACCTCCTCCCGAGGCAGAAGTTTATACCCCCCCAAGACAAAGCCAAAGGTCAACCGATATACCCCCCGAAGAAGACGAGGCTATCCCCTCCTACTACTTTGATAACACAGACCAGTTGCCAGAGGATTCCCTTGCCCAAAACCAAACCCCTGCCTCCGTAATCCCTTCCTCCCACACCAATACCACAGAATCCCCTCCGAAGTGTGATAAAGCACAAAAGAGCGACGAGGAGCAGTGGCCAAAACCTAGGCAAGCGGCAACCTATTCCTACACCCCCCGGGAAAGGACAGTAATCCGTGTTAAACCCTCCCCTGACTCTGCCTCTAATCCCCCTGATGTTTATGACGCCCCTTATCGTCTTATTTCTCCCCCCCTTGACGAGTCTCCCACTGACGAGGATGATGATGATTGGGATTTCTAGTTAGTGGCCAACGGTGCAATGGTTTCTAGAATTTTAGCCTTTCCGTTGCTGTTTTTTTTCTCTCCCCCCCTCATCCTCGCCCAGTCTCGCGTTTATCACCCCATCCTTCTCACCCCCAGTCAGACGGTGGTTGATCAACTCACCCTGGAGGATATACCCACTGGTGATGGGGGTTTCGCCAAAGACTATGTACTACAGTTGCAAAAGGGCCAACAGATTGCTATAGATGTAATTTCTGACGAGTTTGACCCTATGGTGATTCTCATGTCGGAAGACGGTATGACTATAGCCGAAAACGACGATGGCCCTGACGGTAGCACAAATGCACTACTTTTTACCCGTATACCCCAAACTGGTAAGTATATTATCAGAGTGAGGGCCTTTGGTGTCACAGGCATCGGTAGTTTCCAGCTTAAGGTTACCCTCCTGCAGCCTGTCAAATGACTGTTATCATGGACTCCATTGGGGCTTTAATCCGGCAATGGGTAATTCTTCTAATACCGCTTGGGGGTTAGATGACGTCGGCAATTTTAGCAACCACAATTGGCTACTTACTATCAATTCTGCTGAGTCGGTTACCAAGTCTTCATTAGTTTCCCCCTCTAAACTCTTCCATGCCTTCTTTGGTAGATCATTTTCCGTTATCACCTGGTCAAATAACAATCCTAACCCATCCGGCGCCATGCTTATTTTTACATCTTGATGCCTCGGCAATGCCAACAGGGGTATGATTTTTCCTGACTCTATGTCTACGGCTACAAAATACGGTTTTTCTACTATTTCCGTCTCCTTGGTTTTGGCCTCAGTTAAAAGACAAAATAGTTGTGTGCCATAGTGGTTAAATTTACAGTCTATAATGGAGCCATTTGTGTCTAGTAGTTTTTTTTCTACTCCTAGGTTATTAACATAGTATAATGAGCGAATATAGAGGAGATTTGAATTGTCCTGGTTGAAGTTAATCATGGCCGCACTGCTTCCATCCCTACTGAAGGTTAATACCTGTCCATATTTGGGAAGAAAACCCACTATTTTACTCTGTTTATCCCCCGTCAGAGGAATTATGGCTATTCCTTGCCCTCTTGTAATTGCTACTGCTTTCCTATCAGGAGTCACCAGAAAATCTCCTCCCTCACTATCTATTTTTTCCGGTGGCTTATTCCCCTCAATTTTCCACAAACCAAAGTCCATTGGGTCGTCCCTTTTTATCCTCTGTACCAGCAGTATTTCTTGATTCTCTCCCCCTAAATCGAACTTGTTATTTTGGTATTCTTTCCCTTCTAGTAACAGTCTTAACTGTCCCGGTATTTTTGTTTCAAAGTCCTTAGATAGTCCCGTGGTAACTTCGTAGATGTCTATTTGTTTATAACTGGTATCTTTGTTGTCTTCGTTTATAGCAGAAAATACTATTCTTTCCCCATCATCAGTAAACTTAAAGTCGACTACTGTTAGGTTTTCTGGGGTTAGTATTGTCTTGTTTTGTTTAGTTAAATTGGTTATAACAATTCTGCCATTTTCCTCTCCCTCAATACCAATATAGGCAAAGGCCCTATCCCTACTCTGAAATTCTGCCACAAACGGTTCCATCTCCAAACCCAATTTCTGCCCCCTAAATTTTTCCCTGGCACCTCTGAGGGATAGGCGATAATTTTTGCCATAGGGTATGACTTGATTTAAGGTGTAAAATAGACGTCTACCTGACCAACTTATTTTACCATCTAATGGAGGCTCTATTTTTAAATTTTCCTCCACCTCTTCTTGAGACATTGGCCTATCAAATTCCAAATAAAAAGCCTGATCCATTGCCCCCACCTTTTTATTGTGCCAGCTGAATTCCTTTACCCTAGGCTTATGGTTAAATATACACGCCCTCTCGGCACACATTCCGTTTCCACTCACTAAGAATACAATAGCAATAGTCAGGGTAAAAATTATGGCTACACAAACCCTATCCAGGGGCTCATTTAAGTGGACTTTAATATTCATTCCTCCCTAATTATAACTCCATCAACTCCACATTCTTCTTCTGATAATAGTCAAAGAGATTTATCTGATCCATTTTAATACCTAATTTCAGTCTGTCACCTATTCTAAAAGCCAAATCCTCAAACAATTTTACCTGTAAAAGAGGTCCAGAATCATCGGCAATGGTAACAGTTAAAATCACCTCGGCGCCCAGAGGCTCAATAAGTTGAATTATAACAGGAATAGCCCCCTCAGAATCCTGGGATAAATAGAAGGATTCTGGCCTAACTCCCAACCAGATTTTTTCATAGTTATAGTTAGCTAAAGTTTGCTGCCATTGGGGGGTTAATTCCAACCTAAAACAGGGGTGAATTAATAAGTTTGGCCTTTCATATTTTAACTCTAATAAGTTCATGGGAGGGCTGCCAATAAATTGAGCTACAAATGTGTTAACAGGTTGTCGGTAGACAGACATGGGGGTGGCTATTTGCTGAATTTCCCCTTTGTTTATCACCGCAATCCTATCCCCCATGGTCATTGCTTCCGTCTGGTCGTGTGTTACATAGATAGTAGTCACCCCCAACTGTCTTTGTAATTGTAGTATTTGTAGCCGGGTTTCTGTCCTCAATTTGGCATCTAAGTTGGACAATGGTTCATCCATAAGGAATACCTTGGGATTTCTGGCAATTGCCCTTCCTAAAGCCACTCTCTGTTTTTGGCCACCAGAGAGTTGTTTTGGCATCCTATCTAATAGGTGTTCTATTTGTAACATCTTGGCTACTTCCATTACTCGGGCGGCAATAGCCTTTTCCCTGGCAGATACATATCGCCACTGGTTGGGCAACAAGGAGGTGAAAAGAGAGAGGATTTTGTCTTGCCAGGATTCTGGTGGTAATTTCTCCTTATTCATTCGCCTTAAGCCAAAGGCAATGTTGTCATATACCCTCATGTGGGGGTAAAGGGCATAATTCTGGAAAACCATGGCAATATTTCTTGCCTTTGGTGGTAAATCATTGACACATACATCGTCTATCCAGATTTTCCCCGCCGTCACTGTTTCTAACCCCGCTATCAGACGTAATAGAGTACTTTTACCACATCCGGATGGCCCTACTAATACCATGAATTCTCCATCCTGGATGTCTAGATTAATCCCCTTCAATACCCAGCTACTATTCTGTGACAATTCGGGGTTATCTGGAATAGTTGTCTTCTGTTCGTTATAGGTTTTATAAAGATTCTCTATTTTTACTCTTGCCAAGACTCTTCCCCTCACTCCCATCTTCAAGCCTCCGATTATAACACATATTTCATTTTTGATGCTAATTTCCCCTCCTCTTTCTCCATAAAATTACCAAATATTTTGAAAAAATTATCCCTATCGTGTTATAATATATTCCTGGATTTTACAGAGGAAAATATGAAAATTGCTACCTGGAATGTCAATTCAATTAGAACCCGTAAACCACAGGTAAAAGAGTGGCTTATGGTTCAAGATATTGACATATTATGTGTACAAGAAACCAAAGTAACCGACGAAGAATTCCCCAAGGATGACTTTGAACAGATAGGCTATAACTGCTATTTCTACGGCCAAAAGTCTTACAATGGTGTGGCTATTTTAAGTCGAAATAATCTGGAATGCTTCTACGGATTTTCTGGGATAATCAACGGAGAAAAAAGCAGCAAAATGGACGAACAAAAAAGGCTAATGGCTGCCAGGGGAGATATTATTCTTGTTAATGTCTATGTGCCAAACGGAAATTCTGTGGATTCTGAGAAATATCACTACAAGTTAGAATGGCTAGCGAGTTTAAGGGAGTATTTGAAGGTTTTAAAAGAGAAATATGGGGAGAATATTATAATCTGTGGAGACTTCAACATTGCCCCAGAAGATATTGACATCTACAATCCCCAGGGTAAGGAAAATCATATAATGGCCTCGCCAAAGGAAAGAAATGCTCTAAAGGAAATTGTAGATTTGGGGTTTATTGATGCATTTAGAAAATTCAGGAAAGAGGGAAACTATTTCACCTGGTGGGATTATCGACAAAATGGTTTTGCCAGGAATCGTGGTTGGCGAATTGACCACATCTATGTCACGCCAGTTGTGGCAGAAAAAATCTTAGACTGTTATATTGATATTAACCCCAGAAAAGTAGAAAGACCAAGTGATCATGCCCCGGTGATTTGTGAGTTGTAATTTTCCGTGATTTTCTCCAACTACCAGCAATTATGGTATCATACCCTCAGCCAGGTTAAAATATCAAAGCTGTACAATTATCCCTAGAATTTTCATGACAACCCCTGCCTTTTCTCATATTCTCATCGGTTGTCCTGCTAGTGGGAAGTCCACTGTGGCTCAACACTTGAAAAAGAAACAAGAAAATTGTGAAATTGTGGCTACAGACGAGATAAGAAAAAAGCTATTCGGTGACGAAAATATCCAAGGGGATTGGCCGACAATAGAAAGGGAAATATATCAACAAATAGACGCATTGCTCAAAATAGGGAAGGGAGTTATTTACGATGCAACCAATGCCAAACCTTCGTGGAGAATTGGACTATTGCAGCATCTGAGAAAGTATGAAAGAATAAAGTGGATTGGCTGGCATTTAAAAACTCCTCTCCAGATATGTCTAGAATGGAATAAAAAACGAGAAAGACAAGTACCAGATGAGGTAATTGTAGCCATGTTTTTGTCTTTAGAAAACTCTCCCCCAGCAAAGGAAGAAGGCTTTTTTGCTGTTTATGAGATACCCTTTGTGGGAGAAAATTTAGCCTTTTCACAAGTAGATAATATTTTGGAAAGTCTACACAAAGAGGCTACGGAAGTAGAAATAGGGGGTAAATTATCCTTAGAAGAAAATACTGGCCAAAGGGGACAATGAAAGCAATAATGGTAGTGGGGACAGCATCTCATACGGGTAAATCATCCCTAGTAACAGCCTTGTGTCGCATCATGTGGCGAAGGGGATGGCTGGTAACACCGTTTAAGGGGCAAAATATGGCTTTAAATGCCTATGTTACTGCCAGTGGCGGCGAAATAGGCTATGCACAGGCTTTACAGGCTTGGGCAGCTAAAACCATCCCCAGGGTGGAAATGAATCCTATTCTCCTCAAACCCCAGGGTAACATGACTTCCCAGGTGATTATCAAGGGGAAACCAGTGGGGGTTACTAACGCCAAAGACTACTACCAAAACTATTTTGACCTAGGCTGGCAGGTCATTACCGAGTCCATCTCTATACTGTCTGAAGAGTATAACATGATTATAGCGGAGGGGGCGGGGAGTCCAGTTGAAGTAAATCTGAAACATAGGGATTTGACCAACATGCGGGTGGCAAAATACCTAAAGGCAGACACGATTCTGGTGGGGGATATTGAAAGGGGAGGGGTTTTTGCCCATATTGTGGGCACCCTACAACTATTGGAACCAGAAGAGCGGGCTTTAGTCAAGGGGATTGTTATCAATAAGTTTAGGGGGGATATGTCTATCCTCCAGCCAGGAATCCAGTGGCTACAGGAATACACTAAAATACCGGTGTTGGGTGTAATTCCCTGGTTTGACTCTCATATACCAGCAGAGGATTCTTTAAGTTTATTGGAGCGTCGCCACAAAAAGACAAGATACCAGTTAAGAATAGTAATTGTAAGAGTGCCCCATATTTCCAATTTTACCGACTTTGATCCCTTAGAAACAGAAGACAGTGTTTTGGTAGAATATCTTGAACCAGGAAAACCAATAGGTCATCCGGATGCGGTAATTCTCCCGGGCAGTAAAAATACCATTTCCGATTTACAAGTATTGCACAAAAGTGGTACTGCCAGAGAAATTCAAGAGTATGTAGCTGCGGGAGGCACTGTTTTTGGCATTTGTGGTGGCTTTCAAATGTTAGGACATGAGGTGTTAGACCCTCACCATCTTGAGGGATTGGTGGAAAAATGTCAAGGGTTAGACTTGTTGCCTCTTCGTACAGTTTTAAAACCGGAAAAAATCACTCGTCAACGGGAAACCACTGCCTTACAACCCCATGAAGGATTGCCTATAGACGGCTACGAAATACACCAAGGCTATACCGAAATAATCCCATCCCTAGTGAAGGAGTGGAAACTGAAATACCAGCAGTTGTTTGAAGATTCCAGTTTAGGGATGGTAACAGAAAATCAGTTGGTGTGGGGATGTTATCTTCATGGTATATTCGACAATGGGCCTTGGCGTCGGGCGTGGTTGAATATCCTAAGGAAGAAAAGAGGATTGCCTTGTTTGCCTACGGGAATCCCCAACTTCCGACAACAACGGGAAAGAATTCTAGACGCCCTAGCCGATTTGGTAACAGAAAATTTAGACCTGACCCCTATTGTAGGATAACACAAAAGTTAGGAGGAACGGGTCTTGGAGGCCCAAATGCGGGAAGCTAAACCCCAAATGTAGATAAACCCCTCTGCCGCCTTGTGGTTAAATTCATCGTCTTCACTGTAGGTAGCTAAAGAGGGGGTGTATAGGGAGTTGTCTGACTGTCTCCCCACAATTATAGCATTGCCTTTATGGAATTTTACCCTCACTACCCCACTAACTCTTTCTTGCGTCTTGTCGATAAAGACATCTAATGCCTCTTTTAGGGGACTATACCACATTCCTTCATATACCAGACGGCTATAGGTCAAATCCACCTGGGCTCGTTTATAATGGGTGACATCACTGGTGAGGGTAAGGCTTTCCAAATCCTCATGTGCCTTTATTAATACCAGCAAGGCGGGGGTTTCGTATATTTCCCTGGATTTGATTCCCACCACCCTATTTTCAATCATGTCAATCCTCCCCACGCCGTGATTGCCTGCAATTTCATTTAGCCTGCTTATCAACTCCACGGGGGGTAGGGTTTGGCCATCTAAAGCCACAGGTATTCCCTTTTCAAAGGTTATTTCCACATACTGAGGTTCATTGGGAGCATCTTGGATGGATTTTGTCAATAGGTATATTTCCTCAGGAGGCTCAGTCATAGGATTTTCTAGAGGCCCGGCTTCTATGCTGCGTCCCAAAAGGTTACAATCTATACTGTAGGGGGAAGATTTCTTAACGGGGAATTCAATGCCATATTTCTCCCCATAAGCGATAGTCTCCTCTCTACTCATCCTCCATTCCCTAGCGGGTGCTAGAATTTTCAGGGAGGGGTTTAGGGTAGTAATAGCCAAGTCAAATCTTACCTGATCATTGCCCTTGCCAGTACAACCATGGGCAACGGCATCGGCACCATATTTTGCCGCCGTTTCTACTAACAGTTTAGCAATTAAGGGACGAGCCAGGGCAGTGGAAAGAGGATAACGGTTTTCATACAAAGCATTAGCCTTAATGGCGCGATAGGCATACTGAGTGACAAATTCTTCCTTAGCGTCTATCACTAAAGACTCATCTGCCCCACATTTTAACGCCTTCTGTTGGATAGATTGTAATTCATCTCCTTGTCCCAAGTCCACTGCCAGGGTGATTACCTCTTTCACCCCCCATTCATGTTTTAGGTAGGGAATACAAACAGAAGTGTCTACACCGCCGGAATAAGCTAATACTACCTTGTTGGCACGACTCATGATTTTCTACATCTCCTCAAATACCTGCTTATTTTAACAAGAAGTGTATTGTTTCCCAATTCTAGAGATTTGTATCTAGTGTGACCACATTAAAGGAACAGTCCCAGGTGATGTAAAGAAAGATTAAGTAGTTTAGCTATAATGGCCTATAACGGATAAGGGAGGGTGTGATGAGGAATAGCGGCTATACCCTACGGTGGCATGAGAGAATCAGCGAGATACCCCAGTCAGCCTGGGATGAGATGGCATTACCGTTAAAGACTCCCTTTTTAGAGTGGGAATGGTTAAACAATTTGGAAACTTCTGGGAGTGTAAAAGGCAGCGTAGGCTGGCAACCCTGTCATCTCACGGTGTGGCGGGGGAATCAACTAGTAGCAGCTGCGCCTTTGTATATTAAGAGTCACAACTATGGGGAGTTTGTATTTGATCATCAATGGGCCGATTTAGCTTATCGTTTAGGTATACGCTATTTTCCCAAATTAGTGGGGATGACTCCCTTTACTCCCGCGGTGGGTTATCGTTTTTTGATAGCCAGTGGTGAGGATGAATGGCAAATCACCGAGATGATGATTGGTGCCATTGACCGTTTTTGTATTAATAATAAACTATCCGGTTGTAATTTTCTTTTTGTTGACCCACAGTGGGGAGAAATTATTTCTAAATTTAGCTTCTGTGGCTGGCTGCATTATAGCTACATTTGGTCCAACCAAAACTTTCAATCCTTTGATGATTTCTTGCGTATTTTTAGCTCAGATCAAAGGAAAAACATCAAACGAGAAAGGAGGATTGTGGAAAAGACGGGGTTAATTTTAAGGCCATTGGTGGGGGAGGAGATACCCCATTATTTGTATCCAGAAATCTATCGTTTTTACAGTAGCACCTGTGATAAATTCTATTGGGGAAGTAAGTACCTGACCAGGAAATTTTTTGAACAATTATATCCCAATTATTCCCACCGGGTGTTGTTGATGGTAGCCTATCGTCAAGAGGATTTACACCATCCAGTGGGCATGTCTTTTTGTATTCGCAAGGGGGAAAATCTGTATGGGCGTTATTGGGGGGCACTTCAAGAATACAACTGTCTTCACTTTGAAACATGCTACTATAAACCCATAGAGTGGGCAATAGAAAATGGAATACAAATGTATGACCCTGGTGCGGGAGGGAGTCATAAGCGTCGTCGTGGTTTTCCCGCTACCCCCAATTACAGTTTCCACCGTTTTTATCATCCAAGGATGCAAGCCATTTTAGAACACTACATTGACAAAATCAACGCCGCCACCCTTGAAGAAATTAAAGCCATCAACGAGGATTTACCCTTCAACAAACAGGAAATTCAACTGGACATTCTCTGAGGCTGTTTATAATTACATCCCCCACTCCCAATCCCCCCGGTATTTATACCTACTGTTCGTGGTGAGCAGTTTTTTCCTCCCCCATGTGTTAACTATTGGGCAGGGATTAGTTATATCAGGAGGCAAAAAGGAATATGTATGACTTTGAAGGATTATCATTAGAACAACAGTTAAGTCTTCGCCACTTCCAAATGCAGGTGGCAAAGATGACAAGGGAACAAGCCCAGGATTTTTTGGTTAAACTATATGCAGAAATGCTAATCCGGGAAAACCTGTACAAGGATATATTAAAACACAAATGGGGCCTGGAAGAGGGCTGACCATGACATCCCCCCTACAGGCCATTTCTCCCCCCTAACCCGGGGGAGTCCTGTCACAGTCCCAGTAAATGGTGTGGCGGTTAAAAAGCACGGAAAAACCCAGTATACACATAGTATGCCATTTTTTTTATTTTGTCAACCCCTCCCATAGGGGATTTCTTTGTGTCAGAAGACCTTTACCTGGGATAAATTATAAGAAAGAAGCGTTTTTCAGAAAAAAATCATGACATCTTCCTCCCTGGCAGTAAGAGAATTACCTCTATTCCCCCTACCGGAAGTGGTACTTTTTCCAGGACGTCCTCTTCCTCTACACATATTCGAGTATCGCTATCGGATGATGGTTAACACCATCCTTGAATATGATCGACGCTTTGGGGTGTTGATGATCAACCCCTTCAATGGGGAAATCGCTAAGGTAGGCTGTTGTGCAGAAATAATCCACTATGAAAGATTACCAGACGATCGGTGGAAGATTCTCACCCTTGGGCAACAACGATTCCGCCTTCTGGAATATGTCCGAGAAAAACCCTTCCGTGTCGGCTTGGTAGAATGGATTGACGACTGGCCTACCCAAGAAGACGTCTATGGCAAGGCGCAAGAGGTGTTGACTCTCCTCAAAGATGTGGTAAGATTATCTGCTAAACTGACGGGTCAAAGTATCCAATTGCCGGAAAACCTCCCCACACAACCGCTAGAATTGTCCTACTGGGTGGCTAGCAATCTCTATGGGGTTGCCATGGAACAACAGTTTCTCCTTGAAATGCAGGATACTTATCAAAGACTACAAAGAGAAGCGGAGATACTGAGTACCACAAGGAGCAACCTGGCAGCCCGTGTGGCATTAAAAGATGCACTCCAGTAAGTACAGCTGTGTGGGAGATGGTTATCCCCCCTGTCTCTCTGCTTCGGCAGAGGGCGTCCGTATTAGGTTAGTTATTCTGGGAAACGGTAGAAGCCAGAGTCTTGGCAAAAATCATCCTCCCAGCCGCAGTCTGCAGGGAAGAGGTTACTACCACCCGCAACTGTTCACCTACGTGGTTATTTCCCTCTTCAACTACTACCATGGTACCATCTTCTAGGTAGCCTACCCCTTGACTCGGCTCCTTCCCATGTTTGAGAATTTTAATATCGATATAATCCCCGGGCAGGTAAATGGGACGAACTGCTTGGGCTAAGTCGTTTATGTTTAACACGGGAATTTTCTGCAGACTAGCCACTTTGCTCAAATTAAAGTCATTGGTAATGAGCATAGCATTAATCTCATGGGCAAGGCGTAACAGTTTGGCATCTGTGGTGTGACTATCCTCATACTCCTCGGGATGGATGACAATCTTGTCGGGATACTCCTGTTGCATACGGTTGAGAATGTCTAAACCCCTTCTTCCCCTTGCCCTTTTTTGATCATTACTGGCATCGGCCAATTGTTGCAACTCCTGCAGGATAAATTGAGGCACCAAAATTTGCCCCTCTATAAAGCCAGTGGCTAGCAGTTGTTGGATTCTCCCGTCGATTATACAACTGGTATCAATAATTTTAGGTCTAACAGGGGTTAAAGTCCCCTCTGCCACTAGCATCCATTCTACACTGTTGGGGTTGATAAGACGCAGAAAGGTGCGCCCGTGGGCGTCTGCCAAGGAAACCCCCAAGTATATTAACATCACACTGCCCAGTATGGCAATCATGGGCTTGAGAAAACTAAACTTCTCCGGCACAGGTAATAGGAAAATAGGTGCTAGTAGCAGATTAGCCAACAATAACCCCACTACCAGCCCAATGGCCCTTGTTATAATTACCTCAATGGGAGTTTGTCTAATTCTTTGTTCCAAACGACGATAAGTGGTTTGTGCTACCAAGCCTACGGCTAAGCCGATGATGGAGGCAAAACCTGCTGTTAGCCATCTAAACGCCTGAATGTTGGATATTTGTGCCTGGATGTCCTCCGGCAACAATTCTACCACGTCAAACCCTATTCCCGCAAAAGCGAGAATGAATATGGCAATAATTATCGCGTCTACCATAAAACCTAAATCCTCATCAGGACTTGTTACAATCCCATTATATTCCCTGGCTTAGAAGGATTCGGTTAACCATTAACCCTTACCTCTATTTTACCCCTTCTCCCCTAGCCATTAGCCATCTGTTTGTTGTATGATGGTTAGAACAGGGCAATGTGGGTAAGTGTTTCCACAAAATCGGGATAAGAGATAGAAACGGCTTCGGCTCGATGGATGACAGTTTCCCCTTTTGCCCTCAAGGCGGCAATGGCTAGACTCATAGCAATCCTATGGTCATTATAACTATCTACCTGGGCCCCTAATAGACTATCCACTCCCTGGATTTCCAACCCATCGGGCAACTCGGTGACTTTTGCCCCCATCTTACCTAACTGAGAGGCCATTACTGCTAGTCTATCACTCTCTTTTACCCGCAACTCAGCCGCATCCCTGATAACGGTGGTGCCCTTGGCAAAACAGGCTGCTACTGCCAAAATGGGGATTTCGTCTATCAAACGGGGGATGATTTCTCCAGACAGGGTACAACCCTGCAAACTGCTACACCTCACTCTTAAGTCTGCTACCGGCTCCCCCGCCATCTCCCTTTGATTCATAATAGTTATATCCGCCCCCATTTTCTCCAGGGCTTCCAAAATGCCAGTGCGAGTGGGGTTTATCCCTACATTGGTAATAGTTATATCCGAGGAAGGCACTATTGCTCCTGCCACCAACCAGAATGCCGCTGAACTAATATCCCCGGGCACTATTACTGTAGTCCCTCGTAGTTGAGTAGGTCCCTCGACGGTGACACTATGAGTCTCAGCGTCGATTTCTACCCTTGCCCCGAAGGCTTGTAACATTCTTTCAGTATGATCCCTTGACAAAAAGGGCTCAGTGACGGTAGTCTTACCCTCTGTCATTAAGCCTGCTAGGAGGATACAGGATTTTACTTGGGCTGAGGCAATGGGGGAGTGATAGTGGATGGGTTTGAGTCTTTGTCCTACCACTGCCAGGGGGGCATTTTCATTGCCTTTTCTTCCGTATATAATAGCCCCCATTTCCCTCAATGGCTTTATTACCCTTGACATGGGGCGACTTCTCAACGACTCATCCCCCGTGACACAGAAAAACTTGTCCTGTTGGGCTGCCAATATCCCCAACATCAATCGCATGGTTGTGCCGGAATTCCCGGCATCCAATACATCTGTCGGCTCTTGTAATCCACTATCCCCCACTCCCCTGACTGTCACCTGGTTGCTATTCAATTCAGAGATTCTCACCCCCATTGCGGCGAAGCATTTGGCTGTACTACGCGGGTCTTCTCCTAGTAGTAATCCCCTTATGATGGTCTCTCCCTCTGCTATACTACCTAGCATCAAGGCCCGATGGGAAATGGACTTGTCTCCTGGAATATTTATTTTCCCCTTTAGTCCCTCGGCACTTTTCCTAATAACCAAACTTGTACTATTGGCAGAATCTTTTATTTCCTTAATCACGATAATTCTTTGCTTCTCCCTACACCCTTCGTATTCTACCACAATTTTATCCCTAAATCACAAATTTTTCTTCTCTTATCTCTCCCTGTATGTTGGCCATCCTCACAACAAAACCTTCCCCTGGTTTACCCCAGAATTTGTACTGAATAATTCTGTCTTTTTCTCCTGCTTCAATTCGCTTGAATACCGAGCCATTTTCTTCTAGTATTTCCATGGCAAATCCCGAGGGTATTACCTCATTCTCCCAGGGGAAAATTCTGATAAATATATTGACTTTATCCTGGTTTTTTGCTAGTATGTACACCAGCATTGCGCAAGAAAATTCCTGGGATTCAAAGGGGATTATTTTGGCGAAACCAACGGGGGATAGAGGGTGGCAACTGTCTAGAATATTCAAACACAAAGCGGCACTCCAAATCCTCTCGTCATCGTCGGTTCTATTCATCAATTCTGATAGTTTTGATATGAGTTGGCTTTTTTTGTTTTCCCCGCCTCTCTCCCCTTCTAAGGGATTATTCAGCAGATAGTTATAGAGATTGTCTAGCAGAATGCTACTGATATTGTCCGGGTTTTCCTTCAACACCTCATCTATGGTATCCTCCGGAGATAGGTAGCGGAAACTAATAGCAATTTTGGGGGGTTGTAGGAAATATTCTTCTATAAACTGCTGGATATTTTGCCATCCTTTAGCTATAGTCAAATCCCACTGTTTTTTTAGCCAATAGCCTAAATTTACTTTCTGGCGGGAAGCCAATAATTTCCCACGGAAACTCTCGTCGGCTAACAGAATTAACCAATCCGAAAAATTGAGACTTAGACGAGGGAAAGGACTTTTTTCTGCCAGGGAAAACAGCTTTTCTTTTTCCGCCAAGGATACGGTTGCCAGGGGAGACACCGTCGGCATAGTCTCTAGTTTGTATTCCCACTCCAAAATCATTAAGTTAATATCAGTTTCCCAGTAGACAAACTCTAAGTCTATATGGTGGTTGAGGTTGTCTATTTCTCCCCATTGTCTTATTGTTTCATAGGTGGTATAACCCCAAAACTCAATATAATCCTCCTCCAGGTTGACATCAGCCGCCACGTAATAACTTCCCACCCACTGGGGAATCATCAACCACTCCTGAGGAATAGTTACACTGCTTTTGTCTTCGTTTTCCCTGGGAATTAAAACAATTCTTTGGTTGCCCAAGAAAATACTACTTCCGTTTATAAATTCCCAAATACTTAAATCCGAAGTCAAATCTTCTAGAGGGGATTGGTGACAGTCTAAATCTAACATCACCTTCAGCCACTCCAAAAATATAGTCTTAGCGATTAGATTCAAAAATCCCCGCCGACGACTGGTGTCACTGCTTAGACTAGCAACCAGTTTTTTTGCTTCCCTTTTCAGGTTGCTATCTATTGTTATTTTCACCTCATTGGTGTAACTGTCTGGTGTTGACTTGATTTCAATCCCATTCATCTTTTTCTACCTCCTTGTTATTCCACACAGTTATTGACTAACAATGTGGGATGAATAAAAGGCACAAAATTTTTCTAAAAACAGAAGGGAATCTTCAACATCCTCGGAGGCTAAACCTATGGAGAATAAAGACTCTAATTTCCGCCTAAAAGCCTCAAGGAAAACAGGAGAGTAAAGACTTGGTTTATTTCCCCCATTGGCTAGCTTGGAAAGATATTGATTCAAAATCCCTCCCTTCTCAGCCTCGGGTAATTCCTCATAAACCTCAGCAGCAATGTCAACAAGTCTAGATTCAACATATTCCTGTAACCACTCCTCCAAGATGGCAATAATCTTTTTTATTCTCTCCCTGTCAATTCCATCCTCTGCCGCCTCCGCTTTTATGTCTTTGCTAACTGCCTCGATTAGATGCATTTTGATTTTTTTGAGTTTTCTGGAAAGCTGGTATTGTTGTTTGATTTCGGGTTGGATTTTGGCAATGATTTCAACAATCCGTGTTTGGGTAAGATTTAATCCCAATGCCAAGTAAAAAATCCCTTGGGATATTTTATCCAGACTCTCAAAATGGCTTTCTAGAATTTCTGCCACCCGAGTAAACTGTGAGTCTTCTAAACTGTCTAAGTCTTCTACTAAAAAACCTGAAAACTCCTCCACTACATCCCTTTCCCCCCTCTTCTCTAAATCTTTCTCACCTCTAGGATATTCGGTAATCTGCTCATAACTGATATTGGGGGGATTGTCGTACCTTCTTATTAGTCTAACACAGGTTTCTAACCTTTCTCTTATTTGCGAGGCATTCAAAGATAAAGATTGTTGGCTACTCTGACTAATATGCAGATTGTATTGTTGGGTGATAAGTTGCCACTGGGAGGAGTTTGGGGGTTGCAGAATTCCATGACGAGAAACACCAGTATAATTATCCTTAAAACATTGCCACGCCAGGAGATATTCTTGAATTCTCTCCTCCGTAAAGCCTCCTGCCTCTCTTAAGACTGTTTCTAGTTTTTTCTTACTGACACTCTTTAACAACCCCCAGTCGGAGGCAGTATTTTTTCTCCTCAAATAGTCATTGACTTCCTCCCTGATAATAGTGGCTAGTCTCTTCTTACCATAGGTGGTTATGCTGCTACCCCCATCTATTCTGTAAGTCTTGAGGAGTTTTTCTGGCTGTGATACCCCTTTATTACCCCAGGCAAAACAATCGGCAATAGTTATACTGCCGGCTAACCCTTTGTCAAGTCTATTGTAAACCTCCCTGCTAGCCCAATAACATGCCTCCTGCAGATAGGAAGATAGATGATTTTTGTAGATTTTTATCTTTTCCGCTACACCCCTTCTGACTGTCTCTAAGAAATTATAGGCCATTTTGTTTTCCTCCAGGGGTGTCACCTCTGATTGGGATACTCCTAATTTCTCCAGCAACTGTTGAATATGTTTTTTTAGTCTAATATCAGTCTTCCAAGAGGCTTTGCCAGAGTCGTCCAGCCATAGAAAAGTGGAAAACTTATCAGTTAAAATAGTCCTGGATACGAACATTTGCCGAAAAACAGGGAAAAAACAAAGATACTAAAAGGCAAGAGGAAGCAGACAAAACATTCGACAAGTAGATATGATAACTTAACCCCATTTTAGTTAATTCAACCCCCTCTATCCAGATAAGGGGTATCCGCATCTATTAGACAGGGTGGTAAGACAAAACAGTAATAACTAAGAGATAATGGTTGCTGATTCACATCTATCTGATTAGATGAGGGGTATAGTTGTCAGCTTCTTTGTAATGGGAGGGGAGTAGAGACTGCCTCCAATAGATGACGGCATGGTTGTCAGTAGAGTCGTGATAATAGGGGAAATAGAGACTGCCTTGAATAATGGCAATTGTTTATGGCAACGGCGGTTGTTTTCTCCCCCACAGGCAAAGAAGGAAAATGCCCTGTTATCATGGCAATAAAAGCCCCTGTTGTTATTAAAATAAAATCCACATCCCATTCCCATGATAAAATCTCCTTTCACATCGGAAACAAGGTAAAATTTGCCCCCTTTTTCACTAAATTTTCTCTCCTGACACCAATAATGGCATAACGAGTCGTTGACATTAACACCACCTCCCATTGGTTTATCCAAAAAAAAGACAAAAAATATGCCAAAGGGATACCTCCCGGGAGTTATTCGTCTCTAAGTGGTGTGGCGGGGAGACTATAGGGAAGAAAAAAATCCACAAAAATTCCACAAAACCTTCATGGCTTTTCCACAGTCTTCCAGTGTAATAGTAGCAGAGATGAAAACGGAGAGGAAAAAAGCAGGGGGGATTAAACTATGGCTAACCTACAACACCTACAGTATGTTAAAACCCTTTCCGCTAAACAGTGGAATGATTGGCGCCAGGATAACCCCCATATTGTACCAGATTTGAGTAGGGCTGACCTAAGTGGCTTGAATTTGAGTGGTTTCAATCTAAAAGAGGCTGATTTAACACAAACCAATCTATCCCAAGCTAATCTATCCTATGCCAATCTGTCTAAGGCTACTCTGTCTAAAGCTAATCTGGCAAGGGTTTATGCAGAAGACGCCGATTTCAGTGTAACCAATGCCCAAGATGCCAACTTCTTTGGGGCCTATCTTGTTGGGAGTGATTTTAGCAGATCTAGGCTACTGGGAGCTAATTTTCAGCAAGCTAATGCCTCTGATTGCTTTTTTATAACAGCTAAGCTAACCTATGCCTGTCTGAGAAAAGGAATATTCAAAAAGGCTTGTTTCCTAGAAGCCAACCTACAAGAGGCTGACTTAGGAGAAGCAATCCTAATTCAAGCCGATTTTAGTCTTGCCAGACTGGAGAATGCTAACTTCATTGCCGCCATACTCACCGGTGTCATTTTCGAGGATTTACAAGTAAGTATAGCTTCCGCCTAGCAGTATACCATGACAAAAAGACCTCTCTTCTGTTATAATGATAAGGCTGTCAAAATTCGCACATCTGGGTTATCGGGTGTTTCCCGGAGGGGAAATCACATTGCCCAGATGGAGGATTAACCCGAAAACAGGAGAGAATTGTCATGGCTGTAGTCACCCTAAAGGAATTATTAGATTGTGGTGTCCACTTTGGACATCAAACCCGCCGTTGGAATCCTAAGATGGCCCCTTATATATATACTGCCAGAAATGGGGTTCATATTATCGACTTAGTACAAACGGCGACACTGTTGGAAGAAGCCTATAACTTCCTGAAAAAAGCAGCAGAAGGGGGAAAAAAAGTCCTCTTTGTTGGTACAAAAAGACAAGCAGCCGGTATTGTAGCCCAAGAAGCAAAAAGATGTGGCTCCTATTATATCAACCAACGGTGGCTGGGGGGAATGCTTACTAACTGGGAAACCATAAAATCCCGTATCAGCTACCTAAAAGAGTTGGAAATCCTAGAAGAAAGTGGTGCCATCGATAGACGCCCCAAAAAAGAAGCATCCGTCTTGAGGCGAAAGCTAGAAAAACTCCGCAAGTACTTCGGCGGTATTAAAGAGATGCGACGGGTGCCAGATATTGTAATTATAGTTGACACCAAGAGAGAGTATAACGCGGTAAAGGAGTGTCAGAAGCTGGGGTTGACAATAGTGTCCATGTTGGATACAAATTGTGACCCAGATGGTATAGACTATCCCATCCCGGCCAATGATGATGCCATCCGCTCTGTTAAACTGATTATAGGCAAACTAGCCGATGCCATCTACGAAGGCCGTTATAATAAGGCAGCCGCCGAGGGGAGACTGGATGAATTCCTCGCCTCTGTATCCGCCGCTGAAGACAGTGAATACGAGGTAGAGGAAGAAGAAGTGGCAGAAGAGGAATTAGAGATGGATGAGGAGGAATTAGTGGAATCCTACGGCGGTGAATAGATAGACACACACTTACCAGAGGGGAGAAGTTTATCTATGCTTCTCCTGTTTTGTGTGGGTGGATTTTCAATCTGGTCAAATCATGTCATTATTATTCAGTGACCCTATTTAGAGGTTCTGGTAGTATGGCGGAAATATCAGCGAAACTGGTAAAAGAACTGAGAGAAAAAACCAATGCGGGGATGATGGATTGTAAAAAAGCCCTTGAGGAAACCGGGGGAGACATGGAAAAGGCCATAGAATGGCTACGACAAAAGGGGATTGCCTCTGCCGAGAAAAAAGCAGGCAGAGTCGCCGCTGAGGGGATTATTGAAAGTTATATCCATACTGGTGGCAGAATTGGCGTCTTAGTGGAAGTCAACTGCGAAACCGACTTCGTTGCCCGTAGGGAGGATTTCCATGCCCTAGCCAAAGACATTGCCATGCAAATTGCCGCCTGCCCTAATGTAGAGTATGTTAAAGTCAGCGACATCCCCGAAGAAGTGGTAGCCAAGGAAAGAGAAATCGAAATGGGGAGGGAAGACTTGGCTAACAAGCCAGAAAACATCCGTGAGAAGATTGTAGAGGGAAGAGTACAAAAACGCCTCTCTGAAATGTGTCTCCTCTCCCAACCCTATATTAGAGACCAGTCTATCACAGTGGAGGAGTTGATTAAACAATACATCGCCAAAATCGGCGAGAATATTCAAGTCCGTCGTTTTGCCCGTTTTGTCTTAGGGGAGGGAATTGAGAAAAAAGAAACCAACTTTGCCCAAGAAGTCGCCGCCCAAACTGGTGCAGCCAGTAATTCCTAACACCCTTTGCTGCAAGATTGATGTTTTTATTTCTTCCTGTAAAAAACAAATAACCATACCCCCAAACCGGGCAATTCAGGACAGTTGCTAGAAGGTGATAGAAGACTTTTCTTCCTTTAATCAAATAGCTTTCTACACCTTCTACTTTTTCTCCGCTTGGCCAGTTACCTCCTATTTTGTTACTATTATCAGTGACACCAGGCACTTTTGTTTATAAAACCCCCCGGTTCAGATTTTTGACATATATCCTCCCCTATAGGTTATTATGGCGGCGGCTATTAAACGATTAAGAGAAAATCTAGCTGTTATCCACCAAGAAGTAGAAAATATAGCTGGACAATTAAAGGGTTTTTACAAAGATTATTTCCTTCAACTCCAGGAAGCGGTAAAACGGCAAATAGTCCAGGCTTGTTATCATATTTGCACTCAGAAATACCCCCAAGCCTTTCTCAATCTAAATTATCAAGATAGATACAATCTCCAGCAGAAAATAAAAGAATTGGGGATTATATTCAGGAAAAATCTGTGTCAAAGGCTGGCTGGTATAGAGGAAATTAAATCCCAGCCAATACTGATGGATTTAACCAAGGAAATTCTAGCCTCTTTGAGAGGGGAAGAAGACAAAGAAGATTCTCTGATTGAAAAGAGAATAGACAATGCCACTCTGAGTCAACTTTCACCAGCAACCCTTTTGAGATTCATGATGGCAGTGGAGAATGCTATTGAATCCAGCTTAGTAGATGTTTCCCAATTGGCTAATCTTCTTCTCCAAGACGCAAAGATTCTTCCCCAGAATATTCCCAACAGAATACTAGAAATGGCTTTGAAAGCAGGGGAAAATTCCTCTTTCACAACCGGTGTACCTAATGTACTTAGTGTTTTAATTGAAAAAGATGAAAAATCTCAGGAAACAAATGTTGCCCCGGTGGTAGCTGTTTCCCTTAGACTAAATGAGATAGAGTTTTATGACAACAATTTGAATTCTCTCCGGCAGCAGGGGATAGAAATTTTCAAAAGACTTTCCGCCTTAGACACGGAATACCAACAAATCAGTCAAAAACTCGCCATTGCCGAAGCGGAGTCTGCTTGGCGTGCCAGTTGGTGTGATGACTAAATCTGTTATCATTTTAAGGAGTATGAAGGAAAAAAAGTTGGTCATTCCCCAGATAATTGTAGGCCTAGGGAATCCCGGATTACAATACGAATCCACCCGCCATAATATAGGCTTTGAAGTGGTAGATTTTTTGGCAAACAAATGGGGATTGAGATGGGAAAAAAGTAGCAAGTTTCAGGGGTTATTTACGGAAGGTTTTGTTTATCCTCAAAAAAAGATTCTTCTCCTCAAACCCCTGACTTATATGAATAATTCCGGCATTTCGGTGCGGGCAATTTTAGATTGGTATAAATTGCAAAATGACTCCATTCTGGTAATTTATGACGACATGGACTTGCCCTTTGGCAAAATTCGTTTGCGGTTGTCTGGCTCTTCTGGTGGCCATAATGGTATAAAGTCTATTATCAGTCATCTCGGCACTCAGGACTTCCCCCGTCTCCGTATTGGTATTGGCAAATCTAGCCACAAAGACGCCACTGTCAGTCACGTTTTAGGTAAGTTTTCTCCCCAAGAGATGGGGGCTATCCCCAGTTTGTTAGATTTGTGTTATCAGGCCATTGATTGTAGCATTAGAGAGGGAGTAGAAAAAAGCATGAGCATCTACAATCAAAAGTCCATCACCCTATTGCCTACCACTGCCGGCTAGGTTACCAGTCGCCTCAGACGCAATCCACTTGCCTCTCTGCAGATACCCCCAGGCTCTAAATTTACAGATTGTTGCTAACTGTAAAAAATTATTACAATTTCCCCGCAAAAATCCCCCCGGGGGGCATCCCAAAAGGGTCTGTTCTCAATAAGATGGAATAGAGTGGGCCTTTTTATTTGCCAATACCTGTATTCTAAAAATTTCAAAAAAAATACAGGTAAAAAAGGGATTTTGGGGAAGGTCTAATTGTTAAGAAATGTAAAAAAAGGAGCTGGTAGTACAAAGAAGTAGAGCAACACTACCAGCAGGAGGGGCAGAATGTAACCCCTAGTTACTTGCCCATACCAAGCTGTTGGGCTTTTTGATAAACCTTACCCTCGGTGAGAAGGGAGGGGGCAATGACCACCTCTACCTCTTGCATTTCCTTGATATTTTTGGCCCCAACAGTGCCCATACTGGTTTTCAATGCCCCCAGGAGGTTGTGGGTGCCGTCATCCAACCTGGCAGGGCCTATCAGGATTTCCTTGAGGGTGCCTGTGGTGCCTACTTTAATCCTTGTACCACGGGGAAGAACAGGACTGGGTGTTGCCATGCCCCAGTGGTAACCTCTACCCGGGGCTTCCACTGCACGGGCAATAGGCGAGCCAATCATCACCGCATCCGCCCCACAGGCTATGCATTTGCAAATGTCGCCCCCGGTGATAATACCTCCATCAGCTATCACATTTACATACTTGCCGGTTTCTCTATAGAAGTCATCCCTAGCTGCGGCACAGTCGGCAATGGCAGTAGCCTGAGGTACTCCTACACCCAAAACCCCCCTAGAGGTACAAGCTGCCCCCGGCCCAATCCCCACCAGAATGGCGGCGGCACCGGCTTTCATCAGATTCAATGCTACCTCGTAGGTGACGCAGTTGCCCAGGACAACCGGCATGGGCATTTCCGCACAAAACCGGCTTAAATCCAGGGGGGCGCTAGACTCGGGAGACAAATGGGCAGTAGATACAACTGTAGCCTGTATGAATACTAGGTCAGCACCACTTTCTGCCACCACCTGGCCGTATTTGCTGGCACCGGCGGGGGTGAAGCTGACGGCGGCAATCCCACCCTGTTGTTTTATCTCTTGGATTCTTTGTTTGATCAGTTCCGGTTTGATGGGCTCACTATACAATTTTTGCATTAAGGTGACAAATTCGTCCTTCCCCACCGAGGCAATCTGTTCTAGAATGGGGTTTGGGTCTTCATAACGGGTTTGGATGCCCTCTAGGTTTAGTACCCCTAATGCCCCTAATTGGGACAACAATACTGCCATCCGCACGTCCACTACCCCATCCATAGCACTGGCTATTATGGGGATTTCCCTCTCTATTCCCCCAATATTAACACGAGTATCTGCTAAACTGGGGTCTAATGTCCTTGTGCCTGGCACTATAGCAATCTCGTCTATGCCGTAAGCCCTACGCGCTTTTTTCCCTCTTCCGATTACAATGTCCACCTTCCTATTCTTTTTTCTCCTATAAGTTATTAGTAGTTTAGGGTATCAAATTTTTGCTTATTCTGGCAATTTTCCCAGAGGATTTTTCCCCCTGTTTTACCCCCTGCCATGGGAAAAGGGGCAATAACATTATCCACCCCCCACCCAAACCCTGGCCAGCCAAAATACCCCCAGTAAAAACAGGGCAATAATGTCTTTCATTTTTAGCCTTAATTCATGCCATTTTACCTGGTGTTCCCTTGTGCTTGTGAATCCCCTTACTTCCATGGCAATTGCAATTTGTTCCGCCCTCAGTAGTATATTTTCTAAAAGTCTACCTGCAACTATTAGCCACACCTGCAAACCTCGCCTAAATCCAAGATATTCCCAATTTATTGCCCTGGTCCCCACAGATCTTACCAGATTTTGTACCTCCTCCAAAACCAGGGGAATGAATCTAAGTGCTAAAATCAGTGTCAAAATTATCTCATTTATTGGCAATTTAAGTCTCTTTAAAGGTGATAATATCTCCTCAATCCCTGCAGCGATTTTTTCAGGAGCGGTGGTGAGTAAGTACAAATTACTACTATAGAGGAGGGTGAAAATAAGAGTAGTAATCCTAATGGCCAAATCCAAAGAGCGTCGGGTTATAGAAAACTGCCCTATTTGATACAATACATATTGGTAATTACTGGCTGTAGGTGGGGGCGAGAATTCCTCGGGAAGACGAGGTTGATAGGAAAGATTAAACCCATCCCCCGCAAAAAGGGTAATCACAAACACTATTGACAGAAAAAAAACAAGCCAACTGAGTTGCGTCTTCTGCAACCGCCAGGGAATCCCAGCCCAAACTGTCACCAACACTAAGAAAAGGACTAAAAAAATACGCCAGTAAGCACTGGCTAAAAGAGGACTTAAAATCAAACTCATTAACCATGCTAGTTTAACACGAGGGTCCAGTCTGTGCAACCAAGAAACCGGCTTTTCCACATAAATACCAATGGGCAATGAACGAAGTAAATCCATGATGGGGGAAATGGGAAAACTTATTGTTATTCTCAAAATCTCTGGATATGATCAAGGGTAAATGGGAAAATAGGCAATTGTCAGCAAAATTTATGGATATTCAACTGATTAATATCGGTTTTGGCAACATTGTGGCGGCTAACCGAATCATTGCTATAGTAAGTCCAGAATCCGCCCCTATCAAGAGGATTGTAAGTGATGCCAAGGAGAAGGGACAACTCATTGATGCTACCTATGGGCGTCGTACTCGGGCTGTAATTATAACCGACTCCAACCATGTGGTGTTGTCGGCTATCCAACCCGAAACTGTAGCCCATCGTTTTGTATCCCAAGGCGAAAAACCGTAGTCTTGGGTTGTTGAATAATTATGGCACAATCATAGAACCAATCCCTTCGTCAGTAAAGATTTCTAACAGAAGGGCATGGGGGATACGTCCGTCTATTATATGGGCTGCCCTTACTCCTTGCGCAAGGGAACGGACACAACAGTTAACCTTAGGTATCATACCACCAGTTACGATCCCTTTGTCAATAAGATTTCTTGCTTCTTGTATCGTCAATTTGTGCAATAGGGTAGAGGGATCATTGTAATCCTCTAATATGCCGGGGGTATCTGTCAACAAAATCAATTTTTCCGCACCTAAGGCAGCCGCTATCTCCCCGGCAAAGGTATCTGCATTTATGTTATGAGCTTGGCCTGTAGCATCTGCGGCTACGCTAGATATTATGGGCACATAGCCACTTCTCACCAACGCCTCCACCAGGCTGATATTGACACTGGTAACTTCCCCTACAAAACCCACATTGTCTTTATCCACTGGACGTGCCTGTACTAGATTACCATCCTTGCCACAAATTCCTACCGCATTGCCACCAGCCCGGTTTACCATAGACACTAACTCTTTATTTACCCTCCCCACCAATACCATCTCCACTACGTCCATAGTGGCTGCATCCGTCACCCTTAACCCATCCTTAAACTGTGGTTCAATCCCCAGTTTGGCCAGCCAGGCGTTGATTTCCGGCCCTCCCCCATGTACTACAACTGGATTTACCCCCACGGAGGCAAGAAAAACTATATCCCTTATAACCGACTGTTTTAGCCTACTGTCCTTCATAGCGGCCCCGCCATATTTTACCACAATAGTGCGGCCGGAAAATTTCTGGATATAAGGCAAAGCCTCGCTTAGAATTTTTACTCTCAAAGACGGAGATACCTGATAATTCTCTGACATTTCAATATGCTTTTCCCTTCCATATCACTATTACGCAATTAATTTTAGGCAAATCCCGTCACCACACAACCCCTTTGTCAATAACCCTATATAATCCTGGGTAGAGACAACCCCCTACGGATAAAAACAAAACCCCCGCCTGGTGGCTACCAGCCCTATCCCTACTTTATCTCAATGGTTGTTAATACCTGTGTTTTACCATCCCCCTGGACAAAAATCTTCTTGTCCCCTAGACTACCCCAGGCTTTTATGCCACTGACTAGAAGCGGCGGCTTGGATTGTCTATAGCTAACATTCCCCGTTGCCTGGATTTGAGACGGAGAAACCCCTAAATCCAACACGGCATTGTCGGCGTATATTTCCAACTTCCCCATGTAATTTTTCCCATATACCCCTTTTCCTAGATATACTTTTTTTTCCTCCATGTGGAAACTTGCCCTGTTGGCTGATATTGTTACCTCCTCCCCCGGTTGTCTTAATAGTATCGCCTCGGGTGCCTCTACTTCTCGTTTGTCATAATACCAAACTAGCCTAGAAGTCGCCGCCTGTAGAAGGGGATTGATGGATTGGTATTCCACTTTGTCTCTGATGGTAGCAATATGTCCATTTAAATCTACTTCCCCCCTATTGGTTTTGACCATGTCAGTGACTAGTCCATTTTGGTAGCGGATGATAGTCAGAGGTTTATCCCCCACGATTTTATCCTCCCCCACCCGCCAATCCAAATGGGAGGTAGACAGCAGCAGGGTTGGCTGTTTAGTAGTGGCTTTTATGTTGTCCTTTAGGCTTAAAATTTGTTTTTTGGTGTTGTATTCAGCTTCTTTTGCTAACACCACCATTTTTTCATGGCTGGCTTTTATATGGTTTTTGCCTGTTAGTCTTAAGTAGTTTTCCTCCGGCTTCCAAACAACTTCTTCTCCTCTCAATTCCACCCTATTTCTTGTGTCAATTACTAGTATATTACCTCGCATCTGGATTTCTTTTCCTTCCCCTGTTACCTCCCCTCCCTCCGCCCCAAGCTGCAAGATAATCCGATTATTCTCATACAAATTTCCTACTATCCCCTCCACCCTTGCAATTTTATCTTCCTGGGAATAACTCACCTTTTTAGTGCGAAGGCGCCATAGAATTTTGCCTTTGGCATCCGACTGTTCAATAGTGGAATTGTACAAGACTAAACCGGGTTTAATTTGCTGTTTTTCTCCCCCGTTTTCCTCTTCTAAAACAAGAGATTTATACCCCCGGCAACCCAATACTAATGCTGCTAAAAACAATGACAACACTCCAATTCTTTTTAACCCCAGTTGCTGTTTCCTCATGCTATATCCCTATATCCCCCCTATTGTCCATTATGTCTTTTCTCCCCTGGGCATAAGACAAGCCAAAGGCAGGCAAAAACAAGCCCTATCCCTCCCACCTTCCTACCCACACCTCCTAATTCCTATTTCCTAACCCCCATCAAGACGATCCACAAAAAGAATACCATTAAGGTGGTCTATCTCATGTTGGATAATCCTAGCAACAAAGTCGGAATACTGTCGACGGTGGAATTTGCCATCACGAGTATAATACTCCACCTCTATCTCCCGATGACGAGAAACATCCCCCCTTTTCCCCCTGACACTGAGACAACCTTCATTCCCCTTTACCATCTCCTGGGAATAGGATACAATGCGAGGGTTTATCATTGCCAGTGGGGACATCAAAGGCGCGTCAGGATAACGGGGATTGGGATGGGAAGCCACTATAATTAGTCTCTCAGATACCCCCACCTGTGGCGCCGCTATACCCACCCCATTTGCCGATAGGGTGAGGCTAATCAAGTCGTCAATCAGCTTTTGAATCCTCTCCTCCTCAATGTCACTCACCTCTCTAGCCACCTGCCTGAGAATGGGATTCCCTATTTGTAATATCTCTAAAGCCATCAGACTATCCCCACTCCCTTCTACAAACTAGACTTAAGGGGAAAACAATTCAATATTCCATATCTAGTCTACAATATCCGCTTGCCTCTGAAGTTGTTAGAATGATTGTCATTTTTCTGTTATCATTGTCTCCCAATAAACCCTCCCCATCCCCCACCCTGCCGGTTTGTTGATTTTTCCCCATGATTTGTCTACACCCCTTCTATTGAATAGCCATTTACTCTCATCATCCCTTGCCAGACAGTCAACACACAAAATGTCAATGATTGTCACTTTTTTTAGCTGCCCCACCCCTTCTTGTCAAATATAGGATAATGATTATTATTCGTCTGTTATTGGGATAGGGCATTACTACATGTACCTTCCCCGGCGATAAGGACAACTCTTCTTTCTCCTCTCCAAGGGTAAGGATAAGCCTTCTGCTTACTCGTAATTTTCCCTCATGTTGTCATTATTTTCTGCGTTTGTCGGGCCCTTTGGCAACTCCCTTATGGGGGATATCCTTGCCATCCATAAACCTTCCCGTGTCTGTATCTCTCTTCATCCAGGTATCGTTTTGTGGGTTGTAGGTTTGACTCCAATTCCTCACACTGCCAATACTCCATCCTTCCCCTGTGTTTTTGGCCATTTTTTCACTCCTCCATTGTCTAATAGTTTCTCCATGACTTCTATCCCCTTCCCCCAATACTTTTATGCCAATGGTACCACTTTTTCTCAGTAAAAATTTACATTACACCGTTGTTATTTTGTTGTCCGCCATTCAACTACCGCCATTTTTTGTCTATTTTCATCACCCTTGCCAGGAGATATAATATCCCCTCTACCCCCCAGAGTTGGGATTGGTGGTGAAACAACAAGTTGCTATGTTTTTGGTATTCGTCTGTCACTGGAATGGGTGTCAAAAAAACAATTAAATCACCCCCCTCTGGCTAGCAGAAAAACATTGAAAGGCCAACCCACAACCCCTCGGAAAACACAAATTGTCTGGTAATTTTTCTGGGGCTTTAGTAATTATACACTGTCCCTCCCTCTCATAGCCTTTAATCAAAAGGGGAAAGCCTTTGTAGTTGAAATAAGAGACAAACTCCATGATGTTAAAGCCATTATATAGACTTTCATAAGGGGCAGGAAAAAACAATACTATCCCTTTCGGGCGACTGTCTATGTATTCTTTAATAAGGCTAGCAATTTCTCCTCTCACCTCGATATACTTCTTGCGGAAGAGAATTCCATAAGACGACGCCGCAATGTTAACAGCCAGTAAACTTACCAACAGGATGAGGCACAAAAATTGTTTACTCCTCCTACGCCAGGAGACTGTTTTATAGCCTGGCTTACTCAAATACAAAATTGCCAGAAAATCCACTGGTGCTATATAATTGCCATACAGTCCCAGTTTTAGATAGGCTAAAAAGTACAATAAAACCCCTAATGCCAGAGAATCCTACAACGCGTCTATTTCCCCTTTTCTTGTCCCCACCCAAAAGCAACGCCAGGAGAAAAACAATAGAAAAATTGTCAGGCTTGGAGATAGCCTCAAATACTTGGACAAACCTACCACAAAATTAACCTGTATGTCAACGTCTTAATTGTAGGGGGTTTCCACTCTGTTCCATGTATTAGGGGTTAAAATAGACCATTGCCAGCAACAACAGACGTACAGTCAGAGGGTGTTTTCCCATCAATTCTCTCGTTGTTGTTGTCGGCAGGTTTTTATCCCTCTCTAGCTAGTCGCCTACTATATTTCCCAGGGAAAAACTAGCTGGCATTACAAATACTGGCCCCCTATTATAAAGCATAAACTGGGCCGCTACAGCAGCTATAATCCGATATGCTATTCTCCTACTCTCCTCATATGCCACTAGACAGTACATGAATACCGCCAAGAAGAATATTATGTTTCTCTCCGGGCATATTAGGTTGAAAAAACACAGCACAAAGGTACTTTGAATCAATAATAACGTAAGAATAACAAGGCGGTAGATTTCTCCAATCGGTGAGAGGATTTTCCAACAAAGTCACGGGTTTACAATTGACTGAATAACAGAGTAGAAGTGGCAGGCTGCCGGGGTTTTGCTAATTAGGGATATTAAGTTATACTCCTGTAAACCAAAAGGCCAAAATCTACCTATTTCTGGTTGAATAGAGAGGGGTGTAAATTTTCCTATCAACGAAAAGGGGTTTAACTGGGCGTTGTCAATATAGGCAAAGTCTTCCTCCAGTTATATATATCCTACAAAAAACCCTAGAAACACTCCCCTCAAAAAAAGGTTTAATCTTTCCCCTTCTGGTTTTAATAATGAGGCTTTTTTCCCTCAAAAACCTTCCCCTCAAAAACCTCCGAAACTGTGACTATCAAAACCCCCACTGTCAAGGCAGAAAACCATACCCCAAAAAAATGGCTATACTCCTCTAAATTCCCTACCAACTGCCACATCCCCTCCTCCCTTAACTAGGGTCATATTCTATCCCTCCATTGGCTTTTTAACTATATCAACTACAAGAGTTTATTACAGTAAACGATAACCACTACGTCATTTCTGTTTTCCCTTGACAAAAAAAGATAGGCAATGTTAGGATAGCCTTAAAGATACAATGGGGTGTTGTGTCTAATTTTTTTTTGATATTTATTATAGATATACCTGGGGATAAGCAGATAGAATAAATTGGTAAAAACCAAGGGAAGATAAGGTATTTGCGGGGGAGACAATAAAAGTAAATTTCAATAATGCTGGGGAAAAGGAAAGGAGAGAAGTGGCAAATGCCGCCCATGATTATTGTTGTGATGATAATGGGGGGAATAAAAGGCAAGAAAGTGTAAAGAAAAAGAAACAGATGGGAAACAAAATATTAGCTGGAAAGTCCTACCAGGATAGAATAAGGATAACAAGGGAGCAAGAGGAGGGATATGGCAATGAAAGGGAAATTCATAAAAGGCGGCATGGTGGGGGCAAGTATAGGAATAGTATGCCTTTTGGGAGTAGCAGCAAAAGAGGCTTTGGCTGGCACAGCCTTTGTAATGGACCCTCCCTCTAATGTTAGAGTGGTACCTAATGGGAAAATCTTGTGTGTTATCCCCAGTCGTGTAAACATCAACGTATACGGATATGAGAGAGGATGGTATCTAACAGACGCCTGCGGCAGAATGGGATATATCCATGAAAGCCAGGTAAGACTGGCAGGGGGGGGAAGAGGAGGGGACTGTGTAGTGGTAGGATTAAAAAGAGGACAACTGGCTTTAAGAAAGTCTCCCGGCGGCGAATCCATTGCAGGTTTAAACAATGGCAACACGGTGGACTATCTGGCAGGGGACTTCCCTTGGTACTATGTTAGAGTAGTAAGTGGGCCTAATGGTCGTGTCACAGGCATGGAGGGTTGGGTTAATGCCAACTATCTCCACTGTGGCGACTGACTGGCGTCTATGGAGACAGCAACAATTTTTTTGCCTCCCCGGGTTTAGCTAACAGCGGCTTGGGGGGATTGTCTTTTCCTGTTTCCTGTTTTTCTGTTTCCCTTTTCCCTTCTGATGGCGACTGCGGTTTCGACTCCCCACCGTTAATCGGATTGTAAATGCCTGTCAGCAAGTCTACCAGTTTTCCCCTCTGTTGACGAGTCAGTCTCCTTATAGCCTCCTTGTCACCCTCTAGGGGGTTTTTCGTTAGGGTTGTACTCCCTGGATAACGCTGCTCGTCTATTATCTCATTTTTCCCCAGATAATCTGCCAACGTCAACTTCCAGTCGAGACGATAACCAGTGGGGCGGGATTTCACATATTGATGGTATCTTACCATTCTACTAATCAGACTGTTTTCCTTTGCCACTTTCCCCGTTTCCCTTTGAATATAGTGGTTTTCCCTCGGCAATTCTGGCATCTGTTGATATACTTTCTCTGCTACCGTCTCGGGGGTTAACCTTTCTGCCAACACCTCTTCTTCCCACACTGTCACAAAAAAACCCAACAGCAGCAGCATCACTCCCCCCACCACCCCTCTTTTCTCTTTCTTACACCCTCTCTCATTCATCGCTTATTATTTCCGGTTGCGTTAACTCGTCCGACATTTCTATGATAGCCCTTATTACTGGCTTCATTGACTCCTCCCCATTCTCTTTTTCCAATTCCTGTCTTCTCCTTTCCTTTGCCCTCTGTGCCACCTTTACTGTTATTCTATAACGATTTGACGCCGCTGACAGTAGAGCGTCTGTCCTAAACATTATCTGATTCGAGTCAAAATTGTTCTTTTTCACCATTCCCCTTCTGCCTTTTTCCCTTTTCCTCCCTCTCATTATAACTTATTTTATAAATCTTTACACACAAAGGCCGCCCCCTTTGCTACAATGGAGGTGTGGGACGGCAGGAGAGGTGACTGTCAGGGCCGCCCCTGCCTACTTTTTAAATGAAAATTTATATCAAATAAAACCGATAATATACGATAAATCGAGCCAACGAGGCCACGTGGCAAAGCCAACTCTGAGCCATTTATCGCAGCTGTCAGTAATTATATTCAATAAAAACGAAATCAGGACAAGTGTCTGAGGCGTAAACCAACGCCCCCCACCCTATCACTACTACGATAGCACGGACGCAGGCAAAATGTCAAGGGGGATATCGGGAGAAAAAAGCTGAGTGTCCAAGATAGATAAATTGTCGAAGATTAACCATAAGAATCCTGCAGTCAACAGGTGTATGCTAGTTTCAAATTAACATTGGACAAAAAATAGCTTTTGGCCAAAATTTTCTCTCTGTAGTAGGCGGCAAAAAATAAATCATTCGCCAGCTTCATGGTACTAATTTTCCGAAATTTTTTTCGTATAAGTGGGCAGAATTGCAAGGGAATATGGATTTTTTTAGATGAGAAAATAGGGGGTTTATGTCGTGATTGGCTATTAAGATTGTTATGGATATAGCCTTATAAATACTCTCGTTAGATATTATAAATAATTATAATACGTACTCCGGGTAATTGGCAGAGGAAAGTGGGTTTTGGAGAGAAAATTAACCCTATTAAACCTTCGGGATAATATTACTGGGGAAAGTTGAAAAATAATTATACTAGGCTAAAAGTGCAGACCTAATTATGATTTTTGCTAAAGTTTTCGGGAGGGGATACTGGTGATTAGGTACAGGAATTAGATGGTGGAAAAGGGGTTTTGCTATCATAGAAAGTTGTAAGAGGGCGAATTTTTGGGGATTAGGGGTAGATTTAGTATGTTTTAAATGGCAAGTATTAGCATCAAAAAAAGGCATGGCAATCAAATCAAGATAAAAATAGGCAAATGGTGGAGCATAAAGGTATATATCTCCTAACAAAAAGCGGTTATTTTGATATTATATGCTATCCTAGGCGAAAAAATTGGAATTGTTAAACCCTTTCGTAAACCTATTTTCGATTTAACTGTTGGGATTATCCCTTTGATTGTTGCAGTTGCGTCTACCGGTTGGTGGTTATCTGGAATTGACAGTCAACCCAGCAAAGACTCCTGTCAGGGTTTAAAACAATTCACCGCTGCCATCAAGGCTAATATTGAAGGTTTATTATCCCCCTCTTTTCCCGATTTGGACAGTCTTCTTCAATCTCTCAAGAGGGTGAATAAGTTGGTTGGCGGGGTTAACAATCTGGTTAACGACTTGCTATTTCTGGCTTGCTATGATAGTGGTATTTATGATTGTAATTCCTCCTGTATTTCCCTCCTTGTAACTAGAGGTTGTAGAAAAACAACAACCCTCCGATTTTCCCATCGATTCCATAATTGGAGATAATTTATATGGCTACTATGGTGATATTATAACGTCTTGCGGCAATAAAAATAATTATGAACAGATTATACTGGTAATTAGATCACTGTTTTATACCAATATCAGCCTCAGTATGCTGCTGGAAAAAAAGCGGGTATAAAGGAAGAATAAGAGAAATTATTGAGGTTGTTTCCACTCAGAAAAATCCCGTTGGATAGCATAAAGAAAACTCTTTGAAAGGAGAAAGATTCGAGGAGTTTGTTTAGAAGATTCGGGGAAAACAACCTCAGCATAAATCTGAGTGTCGTCAAAGTTGGATTTGCCAAGAAGGATGCGGTAATTTTGTCCATCCTGGAGAAAAACATCAATGGTGGGGGAGGAAGAAGATATGCCATATTCTTGTCTCTGTTGGGGAGTAGGAGTCAATTCTATTTCTCTCTTGGCAGTGGGGAATAAACTGGTAAGAAAGGAAATGGCGGCATCATTGGCTTTAGTCTTTTCAGGATAAATCATCTGCCATTGAGGGGGTTGATTGCTTGTGCGGACAAATTCCAGATAATTGTTATTAGCCAACCGCAGCTTAATTTTTTTTATCCTTTCGGGGGAAAAGGGAAAAATAAGATGGTCATCCTTGGCAATTTTAGTAGTAAAACCAGGAAAAGTGGAAAATACAACAGATTTTGCATAGGGGAAAACAGCAATAACAGCCAGGGAGATAGCAGCAATTGAGAGGAAGATAGTAGTGTTTTTTAGTCTCATCTGGCCAAGAGTAAAAAGGAGAAAATGAGGCAGATAATTTAAGAGGAAGGAGAAGCAAAACGAGAGATAATATCTGCCAAGATGATAGCACTGTCAGGAGAGGCAAGAAGAGAAGCCTGTTGGGCCATATAGGACAATTTTTCCGGATGTTGGAGGAGGTAAATAACAGTTTCGGCCAAGAGGTCGGAGGTAATGTGTTCCTGACGAAACATCAATGAAGCACCAGCATTGACAAACTCCTGGCCATTGTAAAACTGATGGTCGTCGGCGGCAAAGGGATAGGGTATAAGAATAGAAGGAGTACCAGTAATGGCCAATTCAGTGAGACTACTAGCACCGGCACGACTAATGGCCAGAGTAGCCCGTTGTAGCAGTGCCCCCATTTTATCATAAAAGGGCATTTCTATGTAGCGGGGATGGGAAAAGGTGCCAAATTCTTCATCCTGACTCCCTGTCAAATGGACCAGGTAGGCGCCGGTGGACAAAATACTACTAGCAGCCCCTCTTACTAGTTTATTCAAAGCCACAGCTCCCTGGGAGCCCCCCATTGCCACTACCAGAGGCACATTTTCCGGGATGTCTAATTCCAGTGGCTGTGGGGAGAGGAATTCCTCCCTTACAGGGGTAGTAATCCATTGGGTTTTCGCCTTTTTTAGACGCTTTTGCGTGTTGTGGAAGCCAACAGCCACCAAGTCGCACCAGGAGGCAAACCATCTAGTCACCCTCCCGGGGATAGCATTGGACTCGTGTAAAACCACGGGAATCCCTGCCAGCTTGGCGGCAATAATGGCTGGGGCGGCAATATATCCCCCTGTTGTAAACACCACCCGGATTTTCTCCCCAACTATTATACCATACACCTTGAGGACGGCTTTAAGCATTTTGCTTAGTAACACAACTGCTTTCAAAATAGAATTAGTCTGAAATCCGTCCAAATCTACCGTGTGTAGGGGATAAATTCCAGACACCACCTTCGTTTCCAAACGGTGAGGTACTCCCAACCATTGAATGTGGTATTGGTGTAATTTCTTAGCGACAGCCAAAGCGGGGAACAGATGCCCCCCTGTGCCACTAGCAGCAATAAGTAAACGGGGTTGTCTAGACACTGGTATTTAGGCGGTAAGAGGGAACAAAACTCAAGGGAATAGATTATCATAGGAAGGTAGGGGGTGGGCAATGGGGCTGGGGGGAGATTATATAATGGAAGAAACTGCCCCTAGGGGCTACAGGGAAAAACAGCAGGGTGACAAGGCCGTAGCTGTCTAGTAGTACATGAAGCTCAAGCAATTCCTCGGTGGCACTGATGGATAAATGGAATCAAGAGGAGTACAATGTCCCTATTCGAGGCTTTGTGGCCTCAAAGCAGATATACTTGTTCAATGTCCTGAAAAAGCATCAATTCAGTGGGGAATTACAGCTAGTAAACCCAGGGAGGGAACAGTGGCGTTTTTACCTGTACATGGGGAGACTGATATATGGGACAGGGGGGGAACACTCCGTGAGACGTTGGCGGAGGAATTTAGCGGCTTCTCTCCCCGCCATTGCCGGTGACAGGGAGTATTTGGAAGAACAAATCCAATCCATTTCCCCGCAGACGGTCAGATTTTGTTGGGAATATGAACTGTTGCGAGACTGGTTAGCGGAGGGAAGGGCGGATAGGGAGGGGGTTATGAAAATGGTCACCGGCATCCTCACGGAGATATTCTTTGACTTAAATCAGACGTTGGAGGTAAGTTTTTATCTCAATGACAGGACCATTGTCCCTCTCAATGAGCAGATTTCCCTATTAGATCCTAATCCCATAATAACCTCTGCCTGGCAACAGTGGCAAAAATGGGTGGAATTGAAACTGGGTGATCGCTCTCCCAATACTGCCCCTGTTATCAGGAATCCCCAGAAACTACAGGAGAAAACTTCCCCTAAAACCTATGCCGCCTTTAGTAAGTATTTTAACGGCCGTAACACTCTCAGGGACCTAGCCATACAATTTAGACGGGATTTGGCCCAATTCAGTAGTTCCCTGCTTCCCTTCATTGAACAGGGTTATGTGGAACTAGTGTCTGTAGCCGATTTACCGGCACCGGTTTCTCCTCCCACGGTGGTGCAGCCTGATGAAGGGGACAATGTTGCCCCTCTTATTGCTTGTATAGACGATAGTCCTCTTATTTGTGAAACCATGGCTGCCATAGCCACCAAAGCCGGTTATAAGTTTATTGGCATTAATGATCCCCTCAAAGCCATAGCCAAGGTATTAGCCAGCAAACCCGATATCATCTTTTTGGATTTAATGATGCCCGATGCCAATGGGTTTGAGATTTGTGCCAGTCTCAGAAAGTTGTCAGTATTTCGCAATACACCAATAATTATACTAACTTCTAACGATGGGGTGGTAGAGAGGCTGAGAAGCAAGATGAGTGGTGCCTCTGAATTCATGGCCAAGCCCATCAATCCCGACGAGGTGTTAGGCATTTTGAACAAGTATTTATCTCCCAACAAATAGGGGGGAGGGGAGAATTCTGATAAAATGGCCTTATTGGGGATTATAATCGATGACCTATAAGTACTAGTATAAGAATCTGATGAGCAAAACTGTTGCCCAAGTGATGACACCCTCCCCCATCACGGTGACGCCGGAAACCCCTCTACAGGAGGCCATTGCCCTACTGGTGAAACATAAAATAAGTGGAATGCCAGTGGTGAATGCCCAGAAAGAGGTGGTGGGGGTAATTTCTGAAAGTGATTTGATGTGGAGGGAGACGGGAGTGGAGCCTCCTCCCTATATTATGATTCTGGATAGTGTCATTTATCTGCAAAATCCTAGCCGTTACGAACAACTGCTTAAAAAAGCCTTGGGGCAAACTGTGGCAGATGTCATGACACCCAACCCCATTACTATCACCTGCCATCATACTGTCAAGGAGGCTGCCCGGATTCTGCACCAGAAAAACATTCGCCGTTTGCCGGTGGTAGACGAAAACAATAAGGTGGTAGGTATAATTACCCGGGGTGATATTGTTCGCTGTCTAGCTGAGTCGGAATAGCTGAAATATGAGTACAACAAGGGAAGAAGTACAAAGACTGTTGCAATCCCAGGATTATGGGGAGAGGATTCGTGGTTTGAACCAGCTAAGATATTTGGATACAACTGTAGCCTATGAGCTGCTGAAACCGCTGGTAAAAGACACCAATGAGAGGGTGAGGTATGCAGCAGTCTCCCAATTGGCAATGGTGGGCAAGGCTAATCCCACAGATTGTCTAGAATTGCTAAGGGAAGTACTATACCATGACCCGGAGACAGACGTGAGGGCGGCTGCTGCCGATTCCCTTGCCGGTTTAGGGTTAAAGGAGGCATTTTCAGACTTAAAACAAGTCTACCAACAAACACAGGACTGGTTGTTGCAGTTTAGCATCATTGCTGCCTTGGGAGAATTGGGGGTAGCCGAGGGTTTTGAGCTATTGATAGATGCCTTGAATTCTGGTAATCCTCTCCTTCAAACCACTGCCATTAGTGCCCTAGGGGAATTGGGGGATAAGAGGGCGGTGCCATTTTTGCTACCCTTTGTGGAAAACAGTGACTGGCAGATTCGTTATCGTCTCACTCAGGCTTTGGGAAGACTAAAGGGGGAGGCTGAGGGGATGGAGGTAAGGGCGGCCTTGGAGAAACTAGCCCAAGATGAGGTGGACATAATAGCCACGGAGGCGAAAAACTATCTATGAGGGTGGGGGAGATGATTCCTTAGGGGGAGATTGTTCAAACAGAGGCTGGCTTTCAGTATTCACCAATACCCAATCCAGATAATCCAGAGGGGCGGTAAATTCCACCTTGGCTTCGGGGGCTGGACTCTTGTTCAGGTCTACCTCTATTATCTTACCTATGGGAATACCTGGGGGAAAAATGGTACTAAAGTTAGAGGTAGCCACCACATCCCCTATCCTCACATCCGCCACCTTGGCATAGAATTCCATTATCCCCACAGAGGTACCCTGCCCCTTTATTACCCCTTGATAACCAGTCCGAGGCAGTATTGCTCCCACACGACTGTTGTAGTCGCTGATTAGCAAAACTCTGCTAGTATTGGGGGTGACACTGGTTACTCTCCCTACTAATCCCCCTACACTGATTACTGTGTTATCTACAGACACCCCTTTCCTGCTGCCTACATCAATGGTGATAATCTGCCACCAGGCGTCGGCACTTCTGGCAATTACCCTGGCGGGGATGAGGGGTGCGGCAGATTTTTGTTGGTAGTTGACGATTTGTCTGAGGGTTTGGTTTTCCCTCTCCAGAATTTCAATTTTCTGGTTTAACTCCTGGATTGTCCTATCTTGGTACAATGCCTGACGATCTACTATGGGGGAAGACAGCCAGGAGGGGTATATAAGGGATAACAATTCACTCAAAAACCAACCATTATGGACATAGACTAGCCAGGTGATGGCCACACTGACTAATCCCCAGAAAATCTGGCCTCCGTATCTTTGCCACCAACGGGAAATAACTTTCAAGGAGCAAAACAGAAACTTCCAACCTATGGACGATTGTACATTATAGTGGAGTTAGTTTCCACCGCTCATGTGTTTGTAGGCCTTTTCCGTAACCACTCTTCCCCTGGGCGTCCGGAGTATGAAGCCTAGTTGTAGTAAATAAGGTTCACAGACCTCTTCTATGGTTTTGGCATCCTCCCCCATAGCGGCAGCAAGGGCGTCCAATCCCACTGGGCCTCCCTGAAATTGATTTATCATAGTAGACAACAGGAGACGATCAGTGGCGTCCAAGCCGAGAGAGTCGATGCCGTAGACGGTGGCTGCCTCCTCTACAATTTTAGAGGTGATAACGGGTTGTCCCGCCACCAGGGCATAGTCTCTTATTCTCCTCAGAAGCCGGTTGGCAATACGGGGTGTTCCCCTAGACCTACAAGCAATGGCCTCAGCACCCCCCTCCTCCAGACAGAGACGAAGAATTTTGGCAGAGCGCAAGACAATCTCTTTTAGTTCATCCGGCTGGTAAAATTGTAGTCGTTGGATTAGGCCAAAACGTTCTCTTAAAGGGGAGGTTAGGGCGCCAATCTTGGTAGTTGCCCCGACAATGGTAAAAGGAGGCAGGGGTATGCTTCTAATCCTTGCCCCTTGTCCCCTGCCAATGGTAAGGGCCAAACGTCTATCCTCCATTGCCGGGTATAGTATTTCTTCCGTTTGCCGGTGGAGACGATGAATTTCATCTATAAAGAGAATATCCCCTGGTTGTAACGTCACCAAAAGGCCGATAATATCACGGGGTCTTTCTAACGCTACCGCTGTAGTAACCCTGCAATTCACTCCCATTTCCGCCGCCAGAATCAAAGACATAGTGGTTTTACCTAATCCCGGTGGGCCATACAGTAAAATGTGGTCCAGGGGTTCATTTCTCTGCTTAGCGGCGGCTATAGCAATTTCCAGTATTCTCTTTAGTTCCTTTTGTCCTACATATTCTGCCAGTGTCCGAGGGCGGATTTTCTCTTCTAGCTCATTTTCCCCTAAATCCTCTTCTAAAATTTCTGGCCTAGTAATGCCGTTATTTCTCCCTAGCCGTTGTAGTGGGAGACGATTATGACTCTCTTTCCCACTAGCCCTTCTGATTGCCATTGACCTTTTCCACAGTCTTTCCTATTTATCCTATCCATTTTCGGGAAAGACTGCATAGTGCTGGCCCCTATGGGCACTGGAAAAAAACTTGAACCTGCGGGTATTACAGGTTCAGGCTCTGCTAATTACTTAAAAATTATTATGTATTACTTAGCTAAAGAGGCCAGGGGGTCTGGTATAGTAGGGCTAGGAGCCTCAAATTGACCCTTGATAACGTACTCCAAACGCAACTTCAAGAAGGTTATCCATTGTTCGTTCAAGGAAACCACTGCCGCAGCAGGTTGTGGGCACTTAGCCTTGATTTCCTTAAATTCAGGCGCTTCTAGAAAAGCCGGTTGTCTGATAAACCAGAAGTCTATTGGCTTGTTTTTCTCCCGATAGTCCCTTTCCCTTTCTTTTAGGACTTCGTGGAGATTTTCGTCGTCGCTGGTGAGGAATTTTTCACTGGCCAGAATATAGTGGTAGGTGGGCATAGTTTTTTCCTTTTTCTATAGTAAATAACTTTTGGGTAATTTTCAAAAGTTTTATATCAGACAATAATTAAGAATACCATAGCTTGGGAGTGATAAACTAAAGTTGATTGCGCATGGCCAATTTCATTTCCCGGACAGCCCTTTCCAATCCAACCAAGACAGCGCGACTGATGATACTGTGGCCGATATTCAATTCTTCAATGCCTTCAATGCAAGCCACGGGGTAGACATTCCAGTAGGTCAAACCATGGCCGGCGTTAACCCGTAAACCCAAATCCCGGGCCATTTTAGTCCCCTCTTGCAGCAGTTTTAACTCCTTCAGGCGGGTAGCTTCGTCCTTGGCCTCCGCATATCTACCGGTATGTAATTCAATAAATTGGGCCCTGGTTTTAGCGGCTGCCTCTATTTGGGCTGGATCTGGGTCAATGAACCAACTGACGGGAATACCGGCACTTTGTAACCTGTCTACCACCTCCTTAAACCTTTCCAGGTTGTTGACTATGTCAATGCCTCCCTCGGTGGTGATTTCTTCTCTTCTTTCTGGCACTAGAGTGACGTAGTCCGGCTTAATATCCAGGGCGATGGCGATCATCTCTTCGGTGGGGGCCATTTCCAGGTTAAGATGGGTGCGGACGGTTTGTCGTAGTAGTCTCACATCTCTTTCTTGGATATGACGACGATCCTCCCGCAAGTGGGTAGTAATGCCGTCAGCGCCTCCCAATTCTGCCAAAACCGCCGCCGCCACTGGATCTGGTTCTACCGTACGTCTAGCTTGCCTCAGGGTGGCTACGTGGTCAATATTTACGCCTAGAGTTAACAATTTTTCCTCCTTTTTCTCACCAATAGGGGCTGGTAGGGATAGGGCTTGTCTTATGCCCGGATTTGGGGTATGGGGGGGTAGGGGTCTATTTATTATTATTTATTATTATTAACGGTTTTCAGCCGTTGGAGTAACAGTTCTACTTCCGCCTCCAGACTCATGTATTTCAACTGTTGTTCTGTTTTATAGACCTTTTGTAAAACTTCTTTGTAGCTCTTTTGTATCTTGTTTTTCATATATGAGTATTTATGCTTAGAATTAGAGGATCAAGTAATAGATTGTAACGGAAAAGAAGAGGATTGTGGTAATCTAGGGAAAAGACAAGAAAGGATAGTATAACAGGGAAGATGGCAAGAATAGAGACTAGAACCGACCCCATGGTGATAAATATGGGGCCGCACCATCCCTCCATGCATGGGGTGTTGCGACTCATAGTCACCCTGGATGGGGAGGAGGTAATTGACTGTGAGCCCGTAATCGGCTATTTACACCGGGGAATGGAAAAAATAGCCGAAAATCGGACGAATATCATGTTTGTACCCTATGTCAGCCGTTGGGACTATGCGGCAGGGATGTTTAATGAGGCAATCACCGTAAATGCCCCGGAGAAACTGGCGGATATAAAGGTGCCAAAAAGGGCTCAATATATCCGTGTAATAATGTTGGAGTTAAACCGTATTGCCAATCACCTGCTGTGGTTAGGACCATTTTTGGCAGACGTAGGGGCACAAACTCCCTTCTTCTACATCTTCCGGGAAAGGGAGATGATATATGACCTATGGGAAGCCGCCACTGGTATGCGTTTGATCAATAACAACTACTTCCGTATTGGTGGGGTAGCGGCTGACCTTCCCTATGGCTGGGTAGACAAATGTGAAGATTTTTGTAGGTACTTCCTCCCCAAGGTGGACGAATATGAGCGTCTGATTACCAATAACCCCATCTTCCGGAGAAGAGTAGAAGGAGTAGGTGTTATTACTAGAGAACAAGCCATCAATTGGGGCCTATCTGGGCCTATGCTAAGGGCTAGTGGGGTAAAATGGGATCTCCGTAAGGTGGACCACTATGAGTGTTACGACGACTTCGACTGGGAAGTCCAATGGGAAACGGCCGGAGACTGTCTAGCCCGTTATCTGGTCAGAATCAGGGAGATGCGGGAGTCCACTAAAATCATACTACAGGCCCTGAAAAACTTGCCAGGAGGCCCTTATGAGAATCTGGAAGCCAAACGGATGATGGAAGGGAAGAAGTCTAAGTGGTATGACTTCGACTACCAGTACATTGCCAAGAAAATCCCTCCTACCTTTAAGATACCCAAAGGAGAACATTACGTCCGTCTAGAAAGCGGAAAAGGGGAGTTGGGAGTGTTTATTATTGGCAATGATGACGTATTTCCATGGCGCTTCAAGATTAGAGCCCCTGACTTCAACAACCTGCAGATACTGCCCCACATCCTCCGGGGAGTAAAAGTGGCCGACATTATGGCTATTCTGGGTAGTGTCGATATTATCATGGGCTCAGTAGATCGCTAAACCTCCCTAAGACACGCCAATTACCAAAAAAAATTGGCCTATACAAAAGGGGGCTATACTAAAACAGTAGCCCCTTCATAGGGAAAAAATACCATGAGTCAGAAAATTGTCTGGGATAGCAACAGCAATGAGGTAGACAATCCCACCAATCTGGGGCTAATCAAGGAATGGTGGGAGAATTTAAATGGTCAGAAAATCCTGCAAGCCCAAAGGATAATCCCCCCCAGCGGCAATCCAGAAGAAATAGACTGGGATACCAAACAAAGATTTGACCAAGAATACATCCTCACATCCCCCCAGCTGAGAGGCATAACCGTCTATGGTACCCCAGAAGGACAGGCCCAGGAATTCGGCTATACTGCCCGTAGACTGGAATTGGACTCGGATAATCAGAGTCTAAGTGTATACCTGCAATCTCGGCCAGACACGGTTATTCGTTTTTCTTTGATTACAGTAAAGTACGAAAGATTTACACTAAAGGATGTGGAAATAGAGGCAACCAAAGAAGGCCCAGACGTCTTACTATTGGTCAGGGATAGGGGTAAAAAAATAGAAATAGTCTTTAAGCTGAATGCTGGACAACTTCATTATCTTCTCTCCCAGCTACAGGAAATACGGGAAGGTTAGTGTTAATATTAATGATGGTTCGAGACAACTTTCCCCTGTGGAGGGGATTTTCTGATTTACAATTGTCCGAAAAATAGCTCGACACTAGATAGTCAAATAGAAATTACACAGTCAACTGGCATGGAGAAATTTCTATACGAGTACGCTTGGCTAGTCCCTGTAATCCCTCTGTTTTCTTCCATGGTTTTGGGACTGGGACTGATTTCATTCAACAAAGCTACAAATAAACTACGGAAACCGGCATCCCTCTTTGTCATCTCCACCTTCGCCATATCCCTGGTACTGTCTGTGGCCCTGTTTTGGAGTCAGTGGCAAGGACACCCCAGTTACACCAGAATGCTGGAATGGGCTAGGGCTGGTAGTTATAGTCTCCAAATGGGCTATACTGTAGACCACTTGGCCAGCCTGATGATGGTAATTGTGAGTACCGTCGCTATTCTTGTAATGATTTATAGTGACGGATATATGGCCCATGATCCAGGCTATGTGCGTTTCTTCGCCTATTTGAGCATCTTTGCCGCCTCCATGCTGGGGTTGGTCATGAGCCCCAATTTAGTACAGGTGTATGTATTCTGGGAATTGGTGGGGATGGCCTCCTATCTCCTCATCGGTTTCTGGTATGAAAGAAAATCCGCCGCCGACGCCTGTCAAAAGGCCTTTGTTACCAACCGGGTGGGGGATTTTGGCCTCCTGTTGGGAATGTTGGGCTTATATTGGGCTACCGGCAGTTTCGACTTCCAGGTGATGGGCGAAAGACTGCAAGAGTTGTTGCAAACCGGCGAAATTGCTAGATGGCTGGCGGTATTGTTTGGAATCCTCGTGTTTTTGGGGCCAGTAGCTAAATCTGCCCAGTTTCCCCTCCACGTGTGGCTACCCGATGCCATGGAAGGCCCTACCCCCATTTCCGCTTTGATTCACGCCGCTACTATGGTAGCCGCTGGGGTGTTTTTGGTAGCTAAGATGTACCCCGTATTGCAACCCCTGCCAGAAGTGATGAATGTAATTGCCTGGACTGGCTGTTTTACGGCCTTTTTGGGGGCATCCATCGCACCTACCCAAAATGACATCAAAAAGGGGTTGGCCTATTCTACCATTTCCCAGCTGGGATATATGATTATGGCCATGGGCATCGGCGCCTATTCTGCCGGTTTGTTCCACCTCATGACTCACGCCTATTTCAAGGCCATGTTATTCTTGTGTTCAGGCTCAGTAATTCATGGCATGGAGGCTGCAGTAGGGCATAATCCCATCCTCTCACAGGATATGCGTTTGATGGGGGGGTTGAGAAAATACATGCCTATTACTGCTATATGCTTTTTAATAGGCACCCTGGCTATTTGTGGTATCCCTCCCTTTGCTGGTTTTTGGTCAAAGGATGAAATCCTCAGTCAGGCTTTTGAGGCTAATCCTGCCCTTTGGGTGGTAAGCTGGTTAACTGCCGGTTTAACTGCCTTTTACATGTTTCGTCTTTATTTCCTCACCTTTGAGGGGGATTTTAGAGGCTTCGACAAGACAATTCAAGAGAAAATCCTAAAAGAAGCTGCCATTGCCGCCACCGAGGAGGAAAATCACCACCATGGGGAAAAACCTCACGAATCCCCTCTGACTATGACATTCCCCCTGGTGATGTTGGCTATCCCCTCAACAGTAGTGGGTTTTGTGGGACTTCCCTGGCACAATCTGTTTGAGGAATTCATCTATCCGCCAACAGAAACTACCACAGAAGTAGTCCACCAATTCCAGTGGGGCGAATTTTTGACTATGGCAGGCATCTCTGTAGGCATTGCCCTCATTGGCATCACCCTCGCCTCTCTTATGTATCTACAGGGCAAAATCTCTCCCAGCGCCCTTGCCGCCAAGTTTCCCGCCTTGTACCAATTCTCCCTCAACAAGTGGTATATTGACGACATATATGAGCGGGTATTTGTCATTGGCAGCCGTCGTCTCGCTCGTGCTATCATCGAGGTGGACTACAAGGTGGTAGATGGTGCTGTTAACCTCACCGGCTTAATTACCATCATCAGTGGCGAGGGGTTGAAATACCTGGAAAACGGTAGGGCTCAGTTTTATGCCCTTATTGTGTTTGCTGCCGTTTTAGGATTTGCCATCGCCTTTACTGTCATTAGCTAACCCTTGAGGGGGGAAACCATTTTCACTCCAATTCCTTCTTCCCCCCCTTTGGGCACCACATCCCCATCAAATTTGTCAAAGGCAGTCCCTGTGGTTTCCATTCTGCTAAAACAAACCCAGACAATACACCCAGTGGGTGGCTACCCCTCCCCGCGCCCTTTAACACCGGGGGTGAATGTTACCAAATTTCAACTTTGTGCCCATTAGATGATATTATTTAGACAGTACTGTTGTTGTCATCCTCCGGAGGGGTTTTGGCATCTGAAGGATTAGCCTTTTCCCAGTGAGACTTGCCCCAGGGAGTGGGAATGGGATTTTGGACAGGCTTGAGACCACTGAGCACTTCTGATAAACTAAAGTCATGGGCTCTTGTTTCTCTGAGCTTGTGCCACACGGAACGCGACATGAGTAAATTGTGTTGTTTCCGTTGGGCACTCATTTTTTCCAAAAACTCTTCCCTTTCCGTCTGGTAGTCTGCGGAGGAGAGTAAGAGAGATTGGGAGGGAAATTTAGCTACCAAGATGGCCATTTGGGTTAACAGTTTTGGGTATAACCAAGTGTAGGCGGGATGGACAATTAATTGGGCTTGGTGTGGTTGACGGCCATTTTTGCAGATTTTAAGCTGAAAATGACCAATAGCCGCCTTTCTCTGGGGCTCAAATACGTAAGCACTCACGTTATCTGTCTGGTTTAGCCACCCTCCTATTTTTTCTGTGAGATACTGCCAAAAACTCTTCTTGAAGTCTTCGATGTGACGATCAAAAACCTGTCTCAGCATGGGTGGCAGGGAAACACAATCCAGTTGGTATATCAACTTGGCATCAGCGTTGCTAACTGGAAGGAGATTGGGCAGATTGGGCTCCTGTTGTGCTAGTCTTTTTAACAGCTGGCTATCGCATTCCCAATAGGTGATTTGTGCCAGAGGCTGAAAACCATTTTCTCGATACAGTCCTATTCTATTCTTCTCGTTTATGTCTACCTCTATTATCCAGGTGCGGGCTTCCCAAATCTTCTCAAAACAGTATCTTAACAACTGAGAGCCCACACTACAACTGCCTATTAGAATATGATTGAGGGGGGTTTTCCTGTTTATCACCACCTGTTCTACTTTCCATGTACTTCTGCTGTAGTTTATCGGAGCTACTTGAATTAAACCCTGAATTTGTCCATCCTTTTCTGCTACATACACGTGAAAGTCTTTGTCTTCCAACCAGGGGATGATTCTGGTCAGTTGTAACAATCCGTAACAGCTATGGTATTGTTCTATTTTTTTTAGTAAATTATATTTGCGGGGGTCATATTCCTCTGCCAAATGGGCAGTTAAGAGAGAGGCAACAGGGTTTAAATCCCGATACTGTATTGGGCGAATAGCAAGGGTACTCCGGGGTTGAGAGGTGTTATTCATAGTAGTAAATATAGAAAAACAGTAACTATTAACTAGTAATAAAAAATAGAATAAACAAGGGGAATTGTGGATAATAAAAGAAAGGAGCCTTCCAGTTTAAACTAACTCCATGTTAGCGTAGATTTCTAGTGGTTATGGTGTTTGTCACCTAAGTTTACAGCCAGGGGGTTACCCCAAATAACCTTTTCTTTGCGATAGACTACCATGCCTGGTTTTGCGCCTTTTGGTTTGTATACACAGCTAGGGTGGGTGTAAACTACAGGCACTTGTTCACTTTCCCTCCCTTGGCTATAATAGGCGGCTAGGTTGGCCACAAATTGTAAGTCTTCCTCTTCCGGTATCTCCCCTGGATTTAAACGCAGTAACACATGACTGCCGGGAAGGAATTGAGCGTGAAACCACAAATCGTAGTCGGTGGCTATACGGAAGGTGAGAATATCATTTTGGCGGTTGTTGCGTCCCACTAGTACTTCTTTGCCGGAGGGGGTATAATATTTGCGAGGCTGGGATTGTTTGTCTTGTCGGAGGGTTATCCGGGATTGGTTGTCTTCCAGGTATTTTTGGTTTATCAGTTCTAGTTTTATTTCCTCAAGACTGGTATAATCCTGTTCATCTTCGTATTCTAGTTGGTTGATATTGGTGAGGATTTGTTCCAGGTAATTAATTTCTTCTATTGTAGACTGTAGTAAAGGTTGAACTGCCTGTTTAGCCCTTTTGAGTTTTTGGTGTTGTTTGTATAGACTTTGGGCATTTTGGATGATATTTTTCTCGGGAGAGAGGGGAATCTTGACTGGTTTATTGGTGAGGAAATCTTGGAGGACAATTTCTTTCATTCCCGGCTGCCACAGATGAATATTTGCCATTAGTAAGTCTGCTTGGTTTTTGTAGATTTCGCAGTGGTCTGATTCTTGGATTTTTGCCAGATAGCCTTCTTTTTTCTGGTAAAGTTTCTTGAGTAAATTTTTTATTCTATTTTGGAGCTGTTGTTTCAAATTGGCGAAGTTTTCTTGTATAATCAGCCGGGAGTAGTACTGATTAATAACCTGGTGTATCTGGGGAAGGGATGAGTTTTTTTCGTCAGCAATAACAGTGTAACCTTCTGGGAGTAAGGAAGGGGAGAAAAGGTTATTTTCCAGGCGATAAAGCCAATTTTGCCATTGAATATAAAGATTTTTCCACTCGTCAATGGTCAAATCTTGGTTAATTTTATCCGGAGAGATATTAGCCTTTTGGAGGAGATAACGGGCAAGACTAGGACTGACACCTCGATAGGTTTTAACTAATTGTTGTTGGATTTTACCAGGAATTAAATTGACTTTAGCCTGCCACTTTTCAAAGGATTCTTCTAGGTGTGGGATGTCAGCGGTAAGGGGAGGAGGGAGTTGATAAATGCCACTAGTTTGAAGGAGGCGAAGGGAAGATTTTTCGGCGGTTATTTGTTTAGCAAGGGTGATAATTTGATTATCGGCGTTGGTGAGGATGAGATTACTATATTTGCCCATTATTTCCACATATAAATGAACAAGGGGGGATTCACCGGGGCGTTTAGCAAATTGGAAGTCTACTACCCTTTCCCAGGGGGAGACAATATTTATGGCAATTAGGGCATAACCGTTGATAAGATGTCTTAACTGTTCACTAAGGGTGAAGGTATCTTTAATACGGGGTGGTGGGTTGCCGATGCAGATTCTAGCGGCGTTGGGATGCCAAGAGATTGTCAACCAAGATTTTTTCTTTACACTTCTTAAACAGAGAGTAAGGGTATAGGGGTCTATCTGATAAACTTGTTCTAGTCTAGAGGGGATGTATTCTTGTTGGAGGGAATAACAAACAGCCTTGAGGGTGGTATAGTCGAAGGGTTGCATAGTGGGAGAGACAATAGAGAGACAATAAGGGGAGAAACAGACAAAAACAGTGTAGCAGGGAATGGGGGCGACTAGGGTTTTTCCTGCTTATACCACTTATTGTCTTGGATGAGGGTGTGGGTTTGCCAAGAGGAGTCGGGGTGAGGATAGTCGAGACGAAAATGGCCACCGCGACTTTCTGTGCGAAAAAGGGCACTTTTGACAATGAGGTAGCCTATGTCTACTAGATTGAGAGTTTCGGCGGCTAGTTTAAGGTGAGATTGCGCCAGGGGGGATAGGAGTTGATAATTGCAGGAGGGGGAGAGACTGTAGATAAACTGACAGATAGAAAGTTGTGCCAATTCCTCTTGCCAGCTATAGATTTTAGTCAAGGCTTTTTCCAATCCCTCCTGGGTGCGACAAATACCGGCCCCTTCCCACATGGTAACTGGTAGATTTTTTCTAATGTGGGAAATTAGGGGCATTTCCTGTTGCCAGTCGTCTGGGAGGGGTTTAACGGCAGTGGGGGGAGTTGGGGGAGAGAAGGAGTGGAGGGAAAGACAGCGGAAACCCTCGGCAAAGACAATACACTCCAGTAGAGAATTACTGGCGAGACGATTGGCACCATGGACACCAGTGCTAGCCACCTCGCCAATGGCATATAATCTCTCTAGGGTAGTTTTATTGTCGAGCCCCACCATAACACCACCCATCCAATAATGGGCGGCGGGGGATACGGGGATAGGCTGGGCAAACAAATCCACGCCCCACTGTTGACATTTTTGGATGATATTGGGGAAACGGTATTCTATCCGTTGACGGTCAAGATGGCGCAAATCTAGATATACTTTAGCATGGGCGGGGTCAGGGCTAGTTTTTTGCAGGTGAAGATATATAGCACGACTAACTACATCTCGTGGGGCTAATTCTCCCTGGGGATGGTAGTCAAAGAGGAAACGTCGGCCACTTTCATCTATAATATATGCCCCTTCTCCCCTCACTGCCTCACTGATGAGGAAACGAGGCGCCGGTGGCAGATTCAAGGCGGTGGGGTGGAATTGAAAGAACTCCAAGTCCCGTAGTACAGCACCCCTACGCCAAGCCAGGGCGACACCATCGCCAGTACTCACTTCCGGGTTGGTAGTATGGGCGAAAACCTGTCCACCGCCACCGGTAGCGAGAATGACTGCCCTTGCCGCCAGCCAGTAGACTTGGTTTTCAAACAAGAGACAGATGCCTTTGCACTGATTGTCTTCTGTCCAAAGGCTCAGGGCATAGGCCTGCTCGTATACTTGTATATTGGGGCTTTCTAGGACTTTTTGTCTCAAGATGGAAACGATAGCCTTGCCAGTGGTGTCAGCCGCATGAAGCACCCTGGGGAAGGAGTGGGCGGCTTCCAGGGTAGTAGCCAGATTGCCGTTTTGACGGTCAAATTCTACCCCCAAAGCCAGGAGGGAGTGGATGGAGGCTACGGCGTTTTCCACCAGATATTTTACTGCTTCTTCATCACACAGGCCAGCACCTGCCTTGAGGGTATCCTGGAGGTGGAGTTGGGGGGAATCTTGGGGGTGGATAGCGGCGGCGATGCCCCCTTGCGCCCAGTTACTTGCCCCTCTTTTCAGTTTATCTTTGGTTACCAAGGCAATACTATATTTCTGGGGCACACATAGGGCCGAATACAAACCTGCCGCCCCTGAGCCCACTATAATTACATCAAATTGTTGGTGGGTGAGGCAATTCTGATTCAAGGCTCGGTCTTGCCTACATTGCTATATTTGCACTATTGTATCCCATGGTGATTTTTTTTGCCCAGTCCCTTGACATTTTCTTTTTTTTTGGGTTATAATAATAGCATGGGTCATAGCCGTCCTTTCTTAACCCGTGGAGGTTGGGAGGGGCGGCTTGCGTCTTTTTAAGGGAGGAGAGTATGGAGTCGAAGATAGTAATAAGGGGTGCCAGACAACACAATTTAAAGAATATAGACTTACAGTTGCCGAAAAACAAGCTGATAGTATTTACGGGGGTATCGGGGAGTGGAAAGTCGTCGTTGGCGTTTGACACCATATTTGCAGAGGGGCAAAGGAGATATGTAGAGTCTTTAAGTGCCTATGCCCGTCAATTTTTGGGACAGTGGGAGAAGCCGGATGTGGACAGTATAGAGGGGTTATCGCCGGCCATTTCCATTGACCAGAAGTCCACTTCTCATAATCCCCGTTCAACGGTGGGGACGGTAACGGAAATTTACGATTATCTTCGTTTATTATATGGTAGGGCAGGGGAGCCATTTTGTCCAATTTGTGGCAGGTCGATCCAGCCGGAGACGGTGGATCAGATGTGTGAGAAGTTGTTGAATTTGCCTGAGAAGACGAGGATTCATCTGTTGGCGCCGGTAGTGAGGGGGAAAAAGGGGCATCACCAACAATTGTTATCCAGTTTAAGGGCACAGGGGTTTGTGAGAGTAAAGATAGATGGTCAAATTAGGGATTTAGATGAGGACATTAGGTTGAACAGCCAACAGAAACATGACATTAGTGTAGTGGTAGACAGGTTAATAATCAAGGAGGGTATTGGGGAGAGGATAGTAGACTCTCTGACAACCTGTTTAAAGTTGGGGGAGGGGGTAGCCATAGCGGAAATAGTGGGGGATGAGGGGGAAGGGGAGGAGATAATTTTTTCGGAGAGATTTGCTTGCCCCATTCACGGTGCGGTGATGGAGGAGTTATCGCCACGACTGTTTTCCTTTAACTCCCCCTATGGTGCTTGTAGTCACTGTCATGGGTTGGGCAGTTTTAGACAATTCTCCCCCGAGAGGATTGTACCAGACCCTCAGGCGCCCGTCAAGTATGCTATAGTTCCCTGGACGGAAAAAGGGGACAATGAGTATTATCTTTCCTTTTTGGAGTATTTGGCCAGGGAGTATAAGATTGATCTATATCAGCCTTGGGGTAGTTTAACAGCAGAACAACAACATATTATCCTGTATGGGGACAAGGATATACAAAAACTGCAGTATGGCTACTATCCTGGGGTGATTCCCCTGTTAGAGAAAACCTATAAGGAGACCAATTCTGAGATTATTAAACAGAAGCTGGAGCAGTATTTAGAATACAAGACTTGTGAGGTGTGTGGAGGTAAAAGACTAAAACCGGCGGCATTAGCGGTTAAGTTGGGACAGTACACCATTGACCAGTTAACAGAGGTTACCATAAGGGAGTGTTTGAGAAGGATAGAAAACCTACAATTAACCCCCCGGCAGAGGCAGATAGGGGAATTGGCATTGAGGGAGATTAAAAGCCGACTGCAGTTTCTGATAGATGTAGGCTTAGACTATCTTACTTTAGCTAGGCCGGCCATGACTCTTTCCGGGGGGGAGGCACAAAGGATAAGACTAGCTACCCAAATAGGTTCAGGCTTAACGGGGGTATTATATGTATTAGACGAGCCTAGTATTGGCTTGCACCAAAGAGACAATGACAGACTGTTGGCAACTCTTAAGAAGTTGAGGGATTTGGGCAATACTGTAATTGTTGTAGAGCACGACGAAGATACAATAAGAAGTGCAGATTATATAGTAGACATAGGGCCCAAGGCGGGGGTAAATGGTGGTAGGGTGGTAGTGGAGGGGAGTTTAGAGGAGGTAATGGCATGTGAGGAGTCTTTAACAGGGGCATACTTGTCTGGCAGAAGAAAAATAGAGGTGCCCAAGAAAAGAAGGGAAGGCAATGGGAAATCACTGATTTTGAGAAACTGTCATCGTCACAACCTGAAAAACATAGATGTAGAAATTCCCTTGGGCAAGTTAGTATGTATAACGGGGGTATCGGGGAGTGGCAAGTCTACCCTAGTAAATGAGTTATTGTATCCTGCCCTACAGCATCATCTAACCAAAAAGGTGCCCTTTCCCAAGGGGATGGATGCCATAGAGGGGGTAGAGGAGATAGACAAGGTGATTGTAATCGACCAGTCACCTATTGGTAGGACGCCTCGCTCCAATCCCGCCACCTACACAGGGGTATTTGACGTGATTAGGGAATTGTTTGCCGAGACACCTTCAGCTAGGGCGAGGGGATATAAAGCGGGGCATTTTTCCTTTAATGTGAAGGGAGGCAGATGCGAGGCTTGTGGTGGACAAGGGGTTAATGTTATTTCCATGAATTTTCTGCCGGATGTCTATGTGCGGTGTGATGTTTGTAAGGGCACTCGTTATAGTAAGGAAATCCTACAAGTAAAATACAAAGGTTATAGTATAGCAGAGGTATTGGAGATGACGGTGGAGGAAGCCATGAAGGTATTTGAGAATGTGCCCAAGGCGGTAAGTAAGTTGGAAACGTTGATGGCAGTGGGGTTAGGATATATAAAACTGGGGCAGAGTGCGCCCACTCTTTCTGGGGGGGAAGCCCAGAGGGTGAAGTTAGCCACGGAATTGTCAAGACGCGCCACTGGTAAGACTATATATCTTATTGACGAGCCCACTACTGGTTTATCTTTGTATGACGTCCATCACCTGTTAAATGTCTTACAGAAACTGACAGACAAGGGGAATTCCATAGTAGTCATCGAACACAATATGGAGGTAATCAAGTGTGCTGATTGGATTATAGACTTAGGCTTGGAGGGGGGGGATGGAGGGGGAGAGATTGTAGCGGTGGGGACACCGGAGGAGGTAGCGGCACATCCCTTGTCACATACAGGCAGGTATCTAAGGAAGTATTTGAATCAAATATGAGGGTATAATGGAAAAACAGGGAGTAAAGACAAAAGGAAAGGAGAGGATGAAAACGGGCAATCCCCCTATTCGCCAGGAGTTAATGTCTTGTAGTCCACATCAGGTGGAGGTTTTTCGGGGAGAGATTTTGAGTCCAGAAAAAGCCCAAAGAATGGCAGAATTTTTTAGTTTGTTGGGGGATAGTAATCGCCTGCGGATTCTTTCGGTGTTGGCACAGCAGGAATTATGTGTATGTGACCTAGCCGCTACACTAGACATGACAGAGTCAGCAGTATCCCATCAACTTAGGACACTAAAAGCCATGCGTTTGGTAGCTTACGAGAAGAGGGGGAGGAGAGTATACTACCGCCTGTTGGATCATCACGTATTAGACTTGTATTCAGCAGTAGCTGAGCATTTAGACGAGACAGAAAGTTAGGGGGTTATTTTTGGACATCACTGAGGTTGAAGAGGAAGGGGAGGCCACCCGGGGCGTTATTGCCGTTGATAACTAGGACTTGGGGCATTTGGGCGCCACCTTCTTTCCAGGCTTCGATAGCTTCCTTTTTCAGCACCAACTCTCCCCCTTCGGCTTTGAGGGTTTCGGCCAGTAGCCGTTGGGCTTCTGCCTTACCTTTAGCGCGGTTGATTTCGGCCAAGGCTTGTTGTTCAGCCTCTTGGGCTATGTATACTGCTCGTTGTGCCCGTTGTTCAGCTATTTGTTTTTCTTCTACGGCCTTAGCAAATTCCGGGGAGAAATTGAGGTCTACCACACTGGTATCCAGGACGATGATACCATATTTTTCCAGCCGGGAGTTGAGGGCATTATCAAAGTCTTCTTTTAACTCAGCCCGTTGGGTGATAGCCTCTTCTACGGTGCGCTTAGCGGCGGCTATTTTGAAAGACTCTTGGGTTTGGGGGGCAATGATTTTAGCGACGATATTTTGGAGACTCCCCTGAGTGCGTCTAATATCTACCACTTTAAGGGGATCAAGACGGAAGTTAATAGCAAAGGTGGCACTTAATTCCTGTAAGTCTCTAGTGGAACTTTGGGCGGAGACTTCAAATTTTTGCACAGTAACGTCATAGATGTCCACAGAGGAGATGAAGGGGGGTTTAAAATGCAAACCTTCCAACAGGGGGCCATCTTGGGCCTTACCTAGGATACTCAAAACACCAGCCTGTCCGGGGTTAATGATGACAATGGAGTTTAATCCCAAAAACAGGAGCAAAGCGGCGACAATAGCACCGAAGAAGCTAAAAATACCCGAACCGTTTTGGTTTTGCACTCTCCACCTCTCCTTTATAGTCAAAACCTGGTCTTATTGTACCATGGAGGGGGGGGAGAGGGACTTATTGGGAGGAGAAATAGAGTTTAGACTTTACTGGATCAGCCATCATGGTTTTATCTCCCTCTTGCCAGTCTACCGGACAGACTTCGTTTTCGTGGGATTGGACATATTGGATAGCTTTTAACACTCTAAGTGTTTCATTTATACTACGACCACAAGAGAGATTATTGATGGTGATGTGTTGGATAATACCCTCGCGATCGATAATAAACAAGCCACGGTGGGCAATACCAGAGGATTCTTCCAGCACGTGGTAAGCGCGACTGATTTCCTTGGTAAGATCAGAGACGAGGGGGTAGTTAAGTTCGCCCACGCCTCCCTGTTTTCTCTCCGTTTGAATCCAGGCCAGGTGGGTAAACTCACTGTCCACAGACACCCCTAACACTTCCGTATTGAGACTGGCAAATTCGTGGTACCTGTCGCTAAAGGCGATTACTTCTGTAGGACAAACGAAGGTAAAGTCCAGGGGATAGAAGAAGAGGACAACGTATTTTCCCAGGTAGTCGGAGAGTCTGATAACCCTGAATTCCTGACCTACGACGGCAGTTGCGGTGAAATCCGGGGCTTTTTGTCCAATTTGCAACATAGTACCCAGCGAGCGGTGACAAAATAATAGCAGAGGATTGGGACAAAAGGACAATTGCCACCCCTTTGGGGGGTAGCCGCGGTACGTCAACTATTGGTGGGGTTAAATTCTAGTTCCTCCTCCCCATGGCCTTCGTGGACAGTTTTCACCCATTTTAGTCGTTTTTGGCGGATAGACATTCTGCCGGTAGTAGCGGGGATAACCAAAAACCAGTGGGTGAGGTAGACAATCCCCAAGATGCTCTCCTGGACTATTTTAAGCCAATCAGTCAAACTGAGGGAGGGGGACAATTTAGTACGTCTGATGCCCATTAACATACCCCAGAAGGCCAAAACGAAGGTGAGGCTACTCAGTGGGGCCACCAGGGGTTGTTTGTGGTGGGTGATGGCCATCAGAAGGTCGGGGATAGTGGCGGTGGGCAAGATGTATTGTACCAGGAAGAAGTAAAACAGGTCCAATTTTTTCCGCCAAGGGAGACGATTGCCCAAAAGAAAACGCCAGTAGTCCAAATAGCGTTGATAACCCCCTTCTGCCCAACGACTTCGCTGATGCCAAAGGGCGATAGCACTTTTTACTCCTTCTTCTCCCACGGCTGGGTGGGGGAGGAGGGCTATATCCCAGTCCTCCAGGTGTAGTCTGATTGTAAGATCCAAGTCATCGGTGATAGTTTCTTCATTCCAGCCACCGCATCTTTCTAGGGCCACCCTTCGGACGAACTGACCATTGCCCCGCAACTCCCCTATGCCGCCGCAGGCAATCCTCTGTTGTTGGAAATAGCTGTCCAGGGCCATTTCCGCCGCCTGTCCTCTTGTCCAGAAATTGTCTTTGGCATTGGATATGGCCTTTCTCACCTGCACTGCTCCTATATTTTCAACAGCAAACAAAGGAACTACACACCTGAGAAGGTCAGGGGGAACAGTAGCATCAGCATCGAAGACGCCGACGATTTCGCCCTTAGTCAGGGGCAAGGCTTGGTTGAGGGCGCCAGATTTACCACCCTTTGCCTGACTGGCATCTCGGTGTAAAACCCGCATATGGGGGTATAGCTGTTTCAATTCTTCTAGGATAAGGCCGGTGGCGTCGCTACTATTGTCGTTTATTACGAGAAACTCATATAATTGCTGGGGGTAGTCCAGGTTAGCCAACTGGTGCACCAGTTTACGGATAACCTTTTCTTCATTTTTGGCCGCCACCAGCAGGGAAACCGTAGGCAGGTGAGAGGGGGTTGAACTTGTTTTCTCCTGGAGGGGGGCTAAAATCAAGCGGAGGGCGTGGATGGAGATGAGGATACCCAGGGTTAACACGACGGCAAAACCCCAGGATACCAGGTGAAGAGTAACCACTGTTATCCAAACCACGCCCAGGGTGAAGGCGGCCTTTTTTCTTCTCCCAGACAATCCCTGAAAGAAATCCGCCTTAAACTCCTCCTCTTCTAATTCCGGGTCTGTCAGTTCTTCTATGATAGAAGAGATGGGATCAGGAAAAGAAGACTCAGGTGGCTGGGGTTGAGGCTGTGGATTGGTCATAGTTTCCAGTGAGTGGCAGCACAGGTAAGCCTAAATGTTTTTCATTCTAGCACTACTGCGGGGGCGTTCTGAGGCAGGAGGCGGAGAGAGAGGCTGATTGGCCGCGCTTTGAGCTGCTTTTTGCTGCTGTTGTTGTTGTTTTATTCTAGCAGCACTGCGACGCAACGCCTGTAATCTTTCTTCGTATATTTTCCGCTGACGACGGTTAGGGGTTTGTTCGATGAGGGTTTTTAGGGCGCTACCGAGACTTTGATAGGCGGTTTTAAGGGAATAGCCGAAACGAGTAGCGATTTGGATTGCCTTTTCATCCGCCTCGATAGCATCTTTTAGGACTTTTTCGCTGTTATTTTTTTGCCACAGACGATAGCCAGAAATACCACAGAGGGCCAAGGCTAGCAGTAATAATAAACCATCTTGTACCCATAATTCTCCCACTGCTCCACCCAAGCCTATAGCCAGGGCTGCCATTTCCCATCCTTCCCGGGGTATAGTATCATTTTGAATGCGTGCCACCTCGTGCCAGAATAGTAAATTGCGTTGGTCTATAGCCAGGTTTTCCCATTTTGCCAAGTCAATTTGGATTTCCACCTCATCCCTGCCGATTTCCTCGGTGCGGATGAGAGGTGGGTTTATTTCTGTGGAGGCTTCTACCATTACCCAACTTTGTAATTCTGGTGGCAGTAGGGTTTTTAGTCGTCTCAATTCATTCATTTCTGCCCTAGCAGAAGCAGTATAAGTCATAGTCTTTCTTCTCTCTCATCAACAAGGGGGGATAGTCACAAAAACCCCTTTTTCTATGCTAGTCTTATCAAAGTGTAATTGACAATTTTAGCATGCATGGCACACGGCTTAATCTGGTCTGCCCTACTGTTGCTACTGGTTTGGCTTACTTGGAGCGGTAAGCGCGAGTATGACAAGTTACAAAGGTATCAAGAATGGGCCCGTCAGTTTGAAAAATCCAAGTATGACATATATGCAGTGTTGGGCAAGAAAGGGGATTTGTTGGTGGTAGGCATCCCCACTCCCAGAGGCATAACAGAGGAGAAGACAGTATATCTTTCTAGACTAAAGGCAGTGGAATTGTATTGGAAAAAACAGTTATTATCTCCTGGGCAACAGATACCGGAAGGGGGAGAGGGGCTGTTAAAATTAGTCCTAGAAGAGGAAACCGTAGAAGTGCCCTTCACTGACATTAAAATTGCTGCCCGGTGGCGGGATTACCTCAGTAGCCTGGTGGAGGGAGTTTAGTTACCTTCAGCCATGGCCACTGCCTTAGCTGGCACTGTCTGATATACTGAAGAGAGGTATTGCATCATAGTTTGGGATTCCTCGTAGGGAAGGGGGATGTCTCCCAACACCTCTAGGAGGTTTTTGGTGTTGTCAGTGGAGGAGAAGATAAGAAAGAGGGAGGAGTCTAGCGGTTTTTCATAATCCCAGAAATTTTCTATGGACAGAGGGGTATAGGTTTTGTTATTATTGCTCTTGCGTTTAGGGACAGACTTTATTTTCCCCAACTGTTCTGGTTGCCACTGTTTTCCTGACAGACGCCAACTACGGGCTACTCTTAGGGCTTCTAAAATTTGTTCCTTGCTTCTGCCCCGCAATTGGAAGATAATAAAGGGATCTTCCCGAAAACGCTCTGCCAGGTGATAATAGACGGCAGCTATGTGCTTACAGGGATTAGCTTTATCGGGGCAGTTACAACGGGCGCGGACATCTGCTAGACTGAAGGGGAAAAGACTAAGACCATTTTTGATGAAAACCTGTTCGATTTCTTCAGGCATTTCTCCCACTAGCAATTGGGCGGCGATAAATGCCTTTTCGGACATGGTAGCAATCACATATCCCCAATCGTCATCGGAAAACACATCCAATCCCAGAGTTACTTTATAGGGTTTTTCTTGACTCCCTTGGACTTCTGCCACTAACTGACACTGCTTGTTGAATTCCAAATTGAGGATATTTCCCTCCCGCCAGTAGCTTCTGCCTCTTTCCAGTCTTTTTTTGAAGCGGTAGGAATCCAACAATTCCAGCCATTTTTCCACCCACCACTGCTTTTGTTGAATCATCGTCCCTTTTCCTGTATTATATAACTAAACAATTAATAATACGATTTTACCATGAGAGAGAAAAAAGGCAAGAAGGACCACAAACATTTCTAAGATATGTGTTAGTATCAGGGTAAGGAATATTAGAGCTAAAATGGACTAGGAAGGGGAACAAGAGGCGGAAAAGATTCCTACACCCTGTTCGTCGGTACCATTGAGAGAGAAAGTATGAAAGTGACAAAACGTGGACTGATTTTAGGGGCAACGGCCTTAACTATTTCCAGTGTAGCATTTACAGGTTTCGGATTGCGTTATTCCCAAACCCAGGCCTTTTTTAAAGACAGTCCCAAGGAGATAGTAGACGAAGTATGGCAGATAATCAACCGCCAATACGTAGATGCCACCTTCAACGGGGAGGATTGGCGGGAGGTACGGCGGGAATACCTCAATAGGGAGTATGCCAGCAAAGAAGAGGCTTACAAAGCCATCAAGGAGATGCTCAAAAGGCTCAATGACCCCTATACTCGTTTTATGGAGCCTGAAGAGTTCAGAAGCATGCAGATTGACACTTCAGGAGAGTTGACGGGTGTAGGAATTCAAATTACCAAAGAGGAGGACACCAAGAATATTGTAGTAATTGCCCCTATTGAGGATACGCCGGCGCAGAAGGCCGGGATTTTGCCCAAGGATATTATCCGCAAGGTAGATGGCAAAAGCACAGAGGGGATGGAGTTAAATGAAGTGGTGTCCATGATAAGGGGTAAACCCGGCACCAAGGTAACTCTTACTATTGAGCGTAACGGCGAAATCAAGGAATTCGTGCTAACTAGGGCTAGAATAGAAATTCACCCGGTAAGGGCTAGAATTGAAGAGCAACCGGGCATTGGCAAGATAGCCTATATCCGCTTGGTACAGTTTAGCACCAATGCCCCCAAGGAGATGCGGGAAGCCATAGTCAAGGGGGAGAAGGAGAATGTGAAGGGGTATATACTGGACTTGCGCTCCAACCCCGGTGGTTTGCTTTACTCTAGTGTAGAAATTGCCCGCATGTTCATCGACAAAGGTAGAATTGTCTCCACCGTTGACAGGGTTGGGGAGGTAGAAGTCCATAATGCCAATAACAGTGCCCTTACTAACAAGCCGGTTGTAGTATTAGTAGACGGCGGTTCGGCCAGTGCTAGTGAGATTCTTGCCGGCGCCCTTCAAGACTACAACCGTGCTATAGTGGTAGGAACTAAAACCTTTGGGAAGGGATTGGTGCAGTCAGTAAGAGGCTTAGGGGATGGTTCAGGTTTAGCGGTGACCATTGCCAAATACCTGACGCCCAAGGGGAGAGACATTAATAAACACGGTATTGAGCCGGATGTAGTATACGAACTGAATGAGAAGGAAAAAGAAGTACTGATGAAAGACAGGACGAAGATTGGCACCATGGAGGATGCCCAGTATCGCAAGGCAGTAGAAGTATTATCCCAGCAGATAGCTAAAAAATAGGGCTAAAACAGCCGGGAGAGGATATTAAGGCCCCTTTGAGCCACTTGGGAGTATTTTAACTGGCCGGTGAAGATTTTGACCATGGTTTTGCCGGCGGAGGGGTGTTTAACCCCCAGTTGGTAACTGAGACGGGGGAAGCGGTAAAAAGCCTGAGACAGACGTCTAGCCCACATCATCTCCTTCCCCCATTCTTCCGCCATGATGGCACTATAGTTGTCCAGGGCATCACTTTGGCCAGCCAGGGCGTTGACTATTGCCTCTGCCCCCCTCATGCCGCTGTAGATGGAGGGGCGGATGCCTTCAGCAGTAAAAGGATCGACTACACAGGCTGCCTCCCCCACCAAGATAGCCCTTTCGGCATGTAGTTTCTGAAACCCATCCCATAGGGCAATAGGGTGTCCGTATTCACAGCCGTCTTGGAGTTTAAGACGAAAGCCACTGGCATAGTTTTCAAGAATCCGGTGGAAACTCTGGGCTTTACGCTGTTTGGCAAAACCCCCTGCACCTAGAGAGTAACCATCCGCCTTAGGGAAATTCCAGGCATAACCGTGGGCTACCAAGCCGAATTCAAAGTAGGTGTCTGTAGTAGGGGTTGTGGCGGGGATTTCTACTTCTAAAGCCCCCACTACCGTCTTCTTCTGTTTTGCAAAACCCAACCATTTGGCAGTATTCCCCTTTGCCCCATCAGCGCCTATCAGATAACTTCCCCAAAATTGCCCCCTGCTGGTGTGGACAAGCCACGAGTCTTTTTGGAATTCTATAGCCTTAACCTCGGCATTGGTGAGCAATTGAGCCCCTTGTCCTACCGCCTGTTGCACCAGGAAATAATCGAACACATCCCGTCTCACCATCCAAATGGGGCTGTCACCCAAGTCTATGGCTACGGCTTCCTCTTGTTGCCAGGTACAGTAGACGGTGTAACTTTTGACAGAGATAGCGGGGGTTAAATCAAAATCGAACCAAGACTGAATAGCCGGTGACACGCCCCCACCACAGGGCTTGTAGCGAGGCAGGGAGGCCTTTTCTAAAACCAGTACTGACACTCCTCTTTTGGCCAGATGATAGGCTGCCGTTGCCCCGGAGGGACCAGCACCTATTACAATACATTCGTAACGCATAGTTCTACACCAGGCCCCCCGCAAGGGGGGGGAGAGGGGTTACAGAGTGAGAGAATGAGGGTCGTTTTCGATGACAGAGGCTAAATCCTGTAGGAAGGCTGCCGCATGGGCCCCATAGATGATACGGTGATCACAGGTGATAGTAACAGTCATGCGGTTGACAAGGCCAAACAGGCCTTCTTTGTTTGCCACCACCGTGGGGCGAGTACCACCTATAGCCAGGATAGCACCTTGTCCTGGGGGCAAAATGGCATTAAACTGACTGACACCATACATCCCCAGGTTAGAAATAGTAAAGGTGCCGGTGCTATACTCGTCTGGTTGTAGTTGTTTGGCGCGGGCGCGGTTTACCAAGTCCTGCCAGTTGCGGGCAAGGGAGTATATGTCTAGGCTGGCGGCATTTTTAAGCACTGGTGTAATCAAACCGCCATCGGGCATAGCTACGGCCACAGCGATGTTGATGGCATCATTGTATTTGATTCCTCCCTCGGTGTAGGTGGCATTAAGGAGAGGATGTTTTTCCAGGGTAACCGCCACTGCCTTGGCCAATAGCACAGTCATAGTAACACCCCTGGGCTTAATTTTGCGGTACAACTCCTCCAGGGCGTTAGTGGTAATGTCATAGCTGACTTGGAAGGTTGGCACATGGAGACTGGCCACCATGTTACGCACCACCGCCTGTTGCAGGGTGTTGAAGGGCACTGTCTCTCCCGGGGAAGCAGTGGGTGCAGTAGTGGTTTCTTGGGTGAAGGAGGGCACAAAACTAGAACTGGGAGCGGTATGAGAAATTACTGGTGTAGTTGAAGCCTTTCCAGCAGCCCTCTCCACGTCTTCTGCCGTAATCCTGCCGTTGACTCCCGTGCCTTTGACGGTGCGTAAGTCTACATTTAACTCCTTGGCCAGTTTTTTCGCCCTGGGAGAGGCTATAACACGACCACTGCTGCCATTATTGGCGGGGGAATGTGTCTGGGGGACTGTGGTGGTGACTGTGGCTGTGGCTGTGACTGGAGTAGGTGGTGTGGGGGTGGGAGTAGTGGTAGCACTAGCCGCTGCAGTTGTAGCCGGCTGTTGTGCCCTTCTCTTAGCCTCCTCGATTTCCGCCTCGGTTTCAGCTATGTAACCGATAGTCTTGCCTACTGGTGCCCTTTCTCCGGCTGGTACTACAATGGTGGCCAGATAGCCGGAATAAAAGGACTCTACGTCCATATCTGCCTTATCCGATTCTACCACCAAGATGGTCTCCCCTTTTTCTACCCTATCCCCCGGTTTTTTCTCCCAGGAAACTATTTTGCCCTCTGTCATAGTTGAGCTGAGGGCTGGCATAAATATTTCGTAAATCATCTATACTTTTAAATTTTCCATAAACGTTCAAGCCTACGATTATATCAGTTGGCAGGGGGCATTTATCTGGCTTTTGCTTTCTCCGGCGCGATCGCCTTAAAATGGAATCAAACACCTCTAACTAACATGTCCAATGAGTACTGCGCCAAAAAAACTCTCCAAGGTAGAGGCCATCAAGGAGAGGAGTAATTTCTTAAGAGAGCCTATAGCTACAGAAATAAACCAAGATACTACCCACTTCAGTGAAGATGGGGCACAAATCCTCAAATTCCACGGCTCCTATCAGCAGGATAATCGGGATAATCGTCAAAAAGGGCAGGAAAAGGACTATCAGTTCATGTTGCGCACCCGCACCCCTGCCGGTTATGTGCCTCCCCAATTGTATCTCACTCTGGATAGACTGGCGACCGAGTACGGGAATAACACATTGAGAGCTACCACAAGACAGGGTTTTCAACTCCACGGGGTATTGAAGAAAAACCTGAAGACCGTTATAGCTACCATTATCCGCAATATGGGGTCAACCCTGGGAGCCTGTGGCGATGTTAACCGCAATGTAATGGCACCCCCCGCACCCTATAAAAACCGTCCCGAATACCAGTATGCCTGGGAATATGCCCAGAAGGTGGCTGACTTACTTACCCCCCAAACCGGCGCCTACTACGAAATCTGGCTAGACGGGGAGAAAATTATCACCGCCGAAGAAGCCCCAGAAGTTAAGGCTGCCCGTCTTAAAAACACCAATGGTAGTATTTTCCCCGATTCCCCTGAGCCTATCTACGGCACCAATTACATGCCCCGTAAGTTCAAGTGTGCTGTCACTGTACCTGGCGATAATTCAGTAGACATTTACACCCATGACTTGGGTTTGGTTGTAATTACAGATGAAAACGGAAAACTACAAGGATTCAACGTCCTGGCAGGGGGGGGTTTGGGGCGAACTCACCGTAAGGAGGAAACCTTCCCCAGAATAGCCGACGAGATTGGCTATGTGGATAAGGAGGACATCTTTGAGCTAGTCAAGGCAGTAGTGGCCACCCAGCGAGATTACGGCAATCGCAGCGACAGAAGACGTGCCCGTCTCAAATACCTCATCCACGACTGGGGGGTGGAAAGATTCCGTCAGAAGGTGGAAGAGTATTTTGGTAAACCCCTACAGCCCTTCAAGCCTCTGCCCCCATGGAAGTATAAGGACTATCTCGGCTGGCATGACCAGGGAGACGGCAAACTCTTTTTCGGTTTGTCCATCGAAAATGGTAGAATTAAGAATAATGGCCATTTCCGTCTCAAAGACGCCCTCAGGGAGGTTATTAGCAAATATCAACTCCCTGGCCGTGTCACCCCCCACCAAAACCTCATTCTCTACGACATTCAACCAGAGTGGCGGCAAGACATTGAGGCTATATTCCAACAACACGGGGTAGAGGTGAATCCTGACAAAATTAACCACCTTACCCGTTATGCCATGGCTTGTCCTGCCCTACCCACCTGTGGTTTGGCCATTACTGAATCCGAGCGAGTTTTCCCCAGCGTCTTGGCGCGCATTGATGCCCTCTTGGCCAAACTGGGCATGGCTGACGAGACTTTTGTCATCCGCATGACTGGTTGCCCCAACGGTTGTGCCCGCCCCTATATGGCAGAATTAGGTTTTGTAGGGGAGTCTCCTGATGTTTACCAGGTGTGGTTGGGGGGTAATCCCCATCAGACTCGCCTAGCCAGTCCCTATCTCGATAAACTCAATATAGCCGATTTGGAGTCCTTTTTGGAACCCCTCCTGGTTTACTTCCGCGACTATAAGCAACCCGGGGAGACTTTTGGTGAATTTTGTCATCGGGTTGGCTTTGATTCTCTACGGGAATTTGCTAGTAAATATCAGCCAAAAAGCGACGACTCCAGTAAAAAAACCGACAAGAAAACCCGTAGTAGAAGACACGAACATCGTATTAGTGTCAGTGACTTTTGGTACCAGAAATTAAAGGCTATTTCCCAAGCAGAGAAAAAGCCAATGAGTCAGATTGTTGCTGCTGCCTTAGAAAAGTATTTTGGGGGCGAAAAATAGTATTCTTAAATCCTTAGCCCCTTAAATTACAGGTGGGTTTACTGATAGCCCACCTTTCTTTTTTCCTTGATTCTGGGCAACAAGCCTTAATTTTTTCTGTAGTTTTCCCATTTTCTTAGCTTTTTGTGGTATAGTGGAAACCATCCCCATTAGCTTGTTAAAAGTAAAGTCGTGAAGAATCCCCACTATAGGACAGTTGGATTAGTAGGAGAAGGACAATTTGGCAAAGTTTATGCGGCAATTGTCAGGGAGACGGGGGAATTAGTAGCCCTAAAAGAATTAAACCCTCAAAAGTTTTCCACCAAAAGGTTTCTCAGAGAAATCCGCATTCTACTAAAATTAGAACACCCCAATATTATCCGTTGTTATGGCGTCACCCACAGTGGGGATAAAAGATATTTGGTGACAGAATACTGTGAGGGAGGTAATTTAAGAGATTTAATCACCAAGAATCAAACCATCAGTCTGTTGCAAAAATTGAAGATTATTATAGACATTCTAGACGGTCTACATCATGCCCATAGTGAGGGAATTATCCATCGCGACTTGAAGCCTGAAAACATCCTGCTGTCAGTTATTCCCCAGGGGTGGAAAGCCAAAATTTCCGACTTTGGGGTAGCCAAAATTGAAAGAGAAGATACAAATGGAAGCGTTGGTGATACAGGTTCCCCCGCCTATATGGCCCCAGAACAATTTTATGGTAAATACTGTTATGCCTCGGATATTTATGCTACTGGGGTTATTCTCTATGAATTACTAGTAGGAGATAGGCCATTCACAGGAAGCCCCTATGAAATCATGTTAGGCCATTTAAATCGTCCCCCTCTGCTGCCCAAAAATATCCCCCCCAGTCTGCGTCTAATTTTAAGACAAGCACTTCAAAAACTGCCCCAACATCGTTTCCGCACTGCCCTAGAAATGAAGGGGGAAATCCTTAAGGCAACAATTCAATTGGAGGATTCTGGGGTTTCTATTTATGAAAATCTGGCTTTCAGACAATTGTCCCTCAATTTAATCCAGCAAAATAACCTCCAGGAAAAAGTAAATTTTATAACAACTAAATACCAGGTTATCTACATGGCTAGTGATAAAAAAGTAGTAGCCAAAACCTGTGTTTTCAGCCTGAGGAAGAAACTCTTTGATTTCTGCTTTAAAAGTCTTTATCTCTTTGAAAGGCCTGTAAGGAATTTAACCGTGTTGGAAGACGGCTGTCTTGTTGCGGCTGGGGGAGACAAATTTCCCTATTTTGATTTTTACTATTGTCATGGACAAAAGTGCCAGATTTTAGGAATAAAAACCAGCGATTTGCGTTATGGAGTGGCAACAGATTGTAGTTGGTTAGCTGTAAGTAAAATTGAACACGAAGAAGAGGGTTTCCGGTTAATTAACCTCAAAAAACTGGCCCCGGTAATCCCCCTAATTAAAGAATTTATCCCTAAACAGATTATAGGATTAGATCGTCGTCATGGTGTGGTAATTTACACTCAAGATAACATCAATAAGGACTATACCTACTTTCGGTTTTTCAACAGGAGAGGCACTTGGTATGACACCTACACTGTATTTGTACCTTTGACAGGGGTGGTATTTCATTCTAGGGAATCCAGGGCATTTTTGGCAAGAGAAAAACAAACAAATAATATGATTCTAATCAAGTTTTACCCCTTTTTAGTCCAGAGAATTCCCCTAAGTTTTTATGCGGATTATTATTTCCCTCTAGACGACAGTTTTTGTTGTGTAAACAGAGATGGTAAAATAGCCCTGGTGGGTTTGGATGGAGAAGCCATGGGGGAGTCGAAAATCGAAATTGTAGACACAGTCAAATCCGCTGCCCCCCTCTTAGAAGATAAAATCGTCCTACTGGGAGAAAAAGACGGACAACAAAAACTCCTAGTCTACGAAGTGAAAATCCCTGTAGACGCCACCGGCAGTAAAAGAATTGTCTCCCTGGAAGAATACAGAATTACAAAGGGGGGATGAGGTAATAGTTTATTTTTCCAAATTGGCACGGGCGTCTTTTACCGCCAGAATAAAAGAAACTACCGAAGTGGGTATACTAGCTGCTAAAATTATAATGGTGTTAGTCTGACCCAGGTCAGGTACTCCTGAACCCAATTCAAACAAACACCCTACCATTGCTATACTTGCAACACAACAAATTGCGAGCAAAAGGCCACTCTTGACAGTGAGATACATAGCCCAGTCTCCCGAGGGTTTTTTGAAGAAATGATAGCACGCACCATGACCAGTGGCAAGCCGAGGAGGATAGCTGGGGGGAGAGATAGAAAATTCCAGCTACCAGTGGGGCAGGCGGCTAGGGGATTGTCACAATAACCCCATGCTAGTAATATGTTAGCCGCCAAGGTGTTTAGGGATCAACCCAACGGCCATCCGCCTTGATAAGATTAATCAACTCCTTAACTCCATCCTCCTGAGGCACCCTTTTAATTTCCTCTCTCCCACGATACAAGGCTATATAACCCGGTTGTTTTCCTACGTAACCGTAATCGGCATCTGCCATTTCCCCGGGGCCATTTACAATACACCCCATTACAGCTATATTTAAACCAGTTAGATGTTTAGTAGCCTCCCTAACCTCCTTTAGCACTTTTTCTAGGTTGAAGAGAGTACGTCCACAGGAGGGGCAAGCTACATATTCTACCATAGTCCTACGTAGTCCTAGAGCTTGGAGTATTTCGTAGCATACAGGTATTTCTTTTTCTGGGGCCTCGGTAAGGGAAACACGAATGGTGTCGCCAATGCCTTCAGCCAGAAGAGTAGCAATGCCAGCAGTGGATTTAATTCTCCCATATTCGCCATCCCCTGCCTCTGTGACTCCCAGGTGGATAGGATAATCCATCCCCAACTCCTCCATGCGTTTTACCATCAGTCGGTTAGCGGCTATCATCACTGGCACCCGGGAAGCCTTTAGGGATATAACTAGATTGCGGAAGTCTAGGGATTCACAGATTCTGATAAATTCTAGGGCGGATTGTACCATCCCCTCTGGCGTATCTCCGTAGGTAAATAACATTCTTTCTGACAATGAGCCATGGTTTACGCCGATACGCATAGCTTTTCCTTGTTCTTTTAGAGATAATACCAGAGGCTCGAGGGTTTTCTTTATTTTTTCCCCGATTTCCGCAAATTCCTCCTCCGTATAACAGGTGCGATTTTCCTTGGGCTTCTCAAACACATATAAGCCGGGGTTTATCCGCACCTTGTCCACATATTTTGCCACCTCTAGGGCTATTTTCATCCCATTGTGGTGGACATCTGCCACTAGGGGTACAGGTTTATAGGTATCCTCTAGTTTAGCCTTAATGTCCCTTACCGCCTTGGCATGGGCTAGACTTGGTACAGTTACCCTTACTATTTCACAACCCATTTCATGGAGACGGCGGATGGCAGCCACGGAGGCATCTACATCCAGGGTATCCTCGTTAATCATGGATTGTACCACCACTGGATGCCCACCCCCTATGGTTACGTTACCCACTTTTACCGGCCTTGTTTTCCGTCGATGGATTGTAGTATCAAATAGTCTGGGATCATCTGGAATGGGTATACCACTGGAATTATTAGTCGGCTTATCAATGGTTTGCATGGTTTTATTTTTATAGCTATTTTTAGCTCTTTTTTTCCCTCTTATTGTAATAGACAATGGTCAGAGTTGCGGCGGTTGTGGGGGCAAGCCCGGCAAACATGATATAATTCTTGCTAGCCCTGTTATTTATTCTGTCAATGCCTGTCACAAATGCCATTACTATTCCCACCCACGGATTGTGGTTGCCCTTTTCTGGAAGAAAGCCTGTTTTTATACTCCTTTAGTTACTTGATTATGAATTGTATAAACCTTACCATAATACTATGTTTTTGTTCCTAGTTCAATGAATGTTTAGTCTTTTACTCACAATATTAGTTGTTATTATAGGCTCCGCTTTTTGTTCTTTAACAGAGACGGTTTTACTCTCCGTTTCTGACATAAAGGTAAAACAGTGGGCCCAATCTAAAAAGACAGCTGCTTCCGTTTTACTACAGATAAAAAAGAAGATAAATCGTCCTATAGCTGCTATTGTAATTTTGAACAATATTTTTAACATTGTGGGAAGTGTTTTGGTAGGGACTACTGTCACGGAAACTTTGGGAAGTAAATGGTTAGGATTCGTCTCCACTCTATTGACTTTTTTGATTATTATTTTCGGCGAGATTCTTCCAAAAACTATGGGGCAAAGGTATGCTGACAGTCTGGCTTTATGGCTGGCGATACCGGTAAAGTCTATCGCCCTTGTTTTGACTCCTTTTGTGTGGATTATGGAGAAGATAACTACTCCTTTTACGGGGGATAAGGTATTACCTACCACCAATGAGATGGAGATAAAACTCTTGGCAAATATTGGGAAAAATGAGGGGGTAATTGAGGCAGATGAAGCGGAGATGATTAATCGGGTTTTTCATCTCAATGACTTATCGGCGGGGGATTTAATGACTCCCAGAATTCTCATTACTTATCTTAAGGGTAATTTGACTTTAAACGAGTGTAAACAGGCAATTATAGACTCTGAACATTCTCGCATTATAGTGGTAGAAGATTCCATTGATGAGGTAATTGGTATTGCCCTAAAAAACGAATTATTAACGGCAATTATTCAAGGGAGGGGAGAGGAAAAGATAGCCAGTTTAGCCAAGCCTGCTAATTTTGTGCCAGAAACTATGAGGGCAGATTATTTATTAAAACACTTTCAGGAATTAAGACAACATCTGATGGTGGTAGTAGACGAATTTGGGGGAGTAGCTGGGGTTGTTAGTCTAGAAGACGTGTTGGAAGTTTTAACTGGCGATATTGTAGACGAGACTGACAAAACAGCCAACGTGAGGGAAATTGCTAGGAGAAAACGAGAAAGACTATTAATGTCTAAAGGCATTGAGATGTAAACTCTAAATAGTCGCTTTTTCTGTTTAATTTGCTGTTCGAAATGTAGGCTTAAAGCCAGCAGGCATCCCTGGGAAACATAAGCATTCCCCTGGACTAGCTTTTACGGCATAAAATATCTAAAATCCCCCGTCATACCCCTTCATAAAGTAGTCACAACAAAGGTTAGATTAGGTGTTGGTAATATTTGAGGGGCAAACCAGTGCGTTTTTTTAAGTCCATAACCGAATTGTATGGCCCATTTTTTTGTCTTTCTAAAACAATCAATCTTGCGGCTTTTGGTTCAATTCCCGCGGCAATTAATTCTTCTTCCGAATAGGTATTCAAGCGTCTCCAAGGGGCATCATACTCCTGTTTAATATCATAGCTGAATGTAATTAAAGGCTCCCTGTCATATACTATTTTCTCCGGAATCCCGGCAATTTCTACCAACTCCTCTAGGCTAGTAAAAATAAAACCCTCTTTTCTGATTTCCTCTATTTGATTGGCGTAAACAATAGGCAAGTCTAAGCCGTAGACTAAATCGTCTTTGGAAGCAGTGTTTATATCTATTTTCCTCCCTCGATATTCTGCTACTAATTGGGCTATCCTCCTGTCGCTAATTTCCAAAGTGTCTGCATTGACTTTTAGCTGATATTTATCTTTCAGATAGAAACTTGTTACTATTTGGGCAATCCAAATCAGAAATCCTATTTCACTGCCACTGAAAACCCAACTGAATATAGTAAAACTCAATCCAAACCAAATCCAGGATTTAAAGTTGGCTTTACTTCCGGCATAAACTAAAGCTAAACCCCCAAAAACCGGTATGAAAGAAAACCAAACCCATTTGGGCGTTTTTTTTATATTACCTGGCAGATTTGACATAGCTTTACAGGGAATCTAAATATTTTCTTCTTTTTCTTTCGTATTCTTCTGCTGTAATTATACCCGAATCATATAATTGTTTTAACTCTTTCAATGTCTGGACTACGTCTGCAGATACTCCCCTATTATAACCCGCACCAGCTGTTAGCCGGGGATTATATTTTCTGTTAAAATCTTCCTCAGACATTAGCACTAATGCTATCAAATCAAAAATGGACAGTATAGCCGGTATTCCAGTCCAGAAGAAAATGAGATATAATATACCTGCAGTGTTTTCACCCAGGTAGAATTTGTGAATGCCAAAGGCGCCCAAAAAAAAGATTAATAGCACAGCTATAATTCTATTCTTCATAACCTTCCTCCCCTAGAGATTGTTGTTTGCCAGTCTTAGCCAATTTAGCCAGTAAAAAATACAACAAAACCAAGCCGATTTGGATTTCCATAATGGCAAGATAACCTCTCAGCCAGAAGTTAAAAATTGTTAAAGAATTTGAAGAAAATATAACCAACCCCAGAAGCAGATAAGGTAAAGGTTTAAGTTTACCAGGAAGGGTCATACTTATACCCATTAATAGGGGGCTAATTACATTATATTGAACAGGAAAAAATATTGGTGTTATTGTTACCAATTTTTGTTGATGAAAGAAAAATAGGATGACACTACCAGTCGCAGTTATCTATCTGGATTTCTGCCAAGTGGCGGATGACTACATCTGCCTGTTGTAGGTGACTGGTATCAGGGAATTTCCAACAGATGCCAATAACACCACCAGCATTAGCTTTCCTTGCCATGGCAATATCCCCCGGGGAATCCCCCACCATAATAGTATTTTCCGGTTTTACTCCCAACTGCTCACAAACAGCAAGATACAAACGAGGGTCAGGTTTAGAGATATTGCCGTCTACTCCCATGATAGAATCTATGTAGGGCGTCAACTGGTGAGTTTCTACAAAGTCTTTCACATTTTCCGTGGTATCAGCGGAGAGGATAGCTAATTTTAATCCCTTTGCCGCCAGTTGTTGAATTACCGCTAAACTCCCGGCAAATAGAGGAGAAATATAACCCCTTTTGGGTAAAGCTTTTTCTGCTTCCTGGAAACAAGAGGCAGCAATGGTTAGGGCATCAAACCAACTCTTGCCTGTTGCGGCGGCAATTAAACCGGCGGCAACGATTTGATTTTCCCGGTTACTGCCTACTGCCATCAAACCCGTGGGGTTGAAGTAGTTTTCTCCCACCCCAAAGGCTTTTAACAGAGACTGGTAAATGCCAGGAATTTTGGCATCTATTAATTTTGCCCTGTAAATAGCCAGTTGACGTAAAAAATCTTCAGAATCCGCAATAGTCCCGTCTTTGTCAAGGATTATAGCCTCGATTTGGGCAAACAGACGGCCTTTACAGCGAATACGACAGGTATTTGCCTTAGATTTGTACTTTTCTTTCATCTCTTCCTACCGTCTACCCTATCCCAGTATATGGGCTTATAATTATAAACTCCCAGGGAGAGGGACAAGCCTTCTTCTCATTTACCACCCATCGACAGAAATAAGCCTCCACTCTACCTCCCTCCCATAGCCTTGATTGTATAATTTCCATGGTGGAAGGGAAACGGGAGAGGAGAAATTGATGAAAAGAAGACAATTTTTGACTAACACGGCAATAACGGCAGTCACTTCTGCCACCTTGGTTTCCTGTCAAAGCCAAAATAAGACAACAGTAGTGGCTAACAGTCTACCAGAAGTGCGTTGGCGAATGGTGACAAGTTGGCCAAGGTCGTTAGATACTATTTATGGGGCAGTGGAGGGGTTGTGCAATCGTGTCAAGGAGTTGAGTGGGGGTAAATTCCAAATTACCCCTTATGCTGCCGGGGAAATTGTACCAGGATTGGAAGTGTTTGATGCTGTACAGAATGGGACAGTAGAATGTGGACATAGTGCCGGTTATTATTATATTGGCAAAAATTCTGCCCTGGCCTTTGCTACCTCCTTGCCTTTTGGCTTGTTGCCTGCCCAACAAAATGCCTGGTGGTATTATGGTGGAGGATTGGAGGCTATGCGAAGAGTATACGCCGATTTTAATATTATCAATTTTCCGGCTGGCAGTACTGGGGCACAAATGGGGGGATGGTTTAAACGGGAAATCAAGTCTGCCAGCGATTTGAAGGGGTTAAAAATGCGGATTCCCGGCTTAGGAGGGGAAGTGATGGCAGCTATGGGAGTAACTGTCCAGAATATCCCCGGTGGTGAGTTGTTTTTGGCCCTTGACAGAGGGGCCATCGATGCGGCAGAATGGGTGGGACCCTATGATGATGAAAAATTAGGTTTAAACAAGGTAGCCCGTTATTATTATTATCCCGGTTGGTGGGAGCCTGGGGCTACCTTAGAATTGTTCGTTAACAAGACAGCCTGGGAAAAACTGCCGAAGGAATATCAAAGCATGCTAGAAGTGGCGGCAAAGGAGGCTAACTCTTCTATGTTAGCCCATTATGATTTTGTCAACCAACAGGCTTTACAACGACTGCTAGCAGGTGGGACTTCCTTAAACCCCTTCCCAGATGATATTCTAAAACAGGCGGAAAAAATCGCTTTTGAGATTTACCAGAAAAATGCCGCCCAAAATCCCATGTTTAAAGAAATCTATCAATCCTGGTTAGAATTTAGAAAAGGGATTATACAATGGAATTCTATCAATGAGTTGAGTTTTGCCAATTTTATCCATCGCGCCTGATATGTCCTTTTTACCGCAATACCGTCCAAAAAAACTGTCTCTCGGTTTCTTAGAAAAGGAGATATTGGAGATTATTTGGGATTTGGGCCATGCTAGTGCTAAGGATATTCATGATCGTATTCTAACTGATCCTGACCGGGAATTGGCTTATGCGTCTGTAATGACAGTTTTACAAAGACTTGCCAAAAAAGGCTGGATTAGCTATGAAAAAAAAGGGCGCGCCTTTTATTGGTATCCCCTAGTATCCCGTGAGCAGGCCCAAGCTATACTCTCTTATGAGAGGCTGCATAATTTTCTGGCTGTTAGCAACCCTGACGTAGTGGCTTCCTTTGCCGATAGTCTTGATACCACTAGTATTGATAAACTGCAAGCCATCGCCGCCAGACTGGCTGAAATTAGAAACCAGAGAGAGAAAACACAACAGGGGGATTAGGAGAGGGAAATGCATCTGCTTTTGGTCATTTTTTCCCTTGTTTTAGCGGTAGGGGTAAGAGTTGTTTTCCCTCATCTCCCCCCAACGGAAAATGGCCAACTGCGTTGGGGTAGGTTTTTGTTTCAGTTTGTTTTTCCCCCCCTTCTTTTGTTGATGACTTCCCTGGCAGTGGTTGTCATGGGTTACCAGGGGGAAATGTGGGGGGTGAAAGCGGGTAAATTTAGTTACTTCCTCTCTCTTATTTTTCTTATTTATGTCCTTTTCGTTATTCTTAAAAACCTGTATCACCAGTGGCAACTCCAATCGTTGCTTAAAAAGTATCCCATCATCCTCCTAGAAACAAATTCCTGTAAACTGTTGGATACAGTCTTTCCCTATGCTGCGGCAGTTGGCCTTTGGAATCCCCAAATTGTAATCAGTAAAGGCTTGATTGAATTGCTACCAAAACAACACCTGCAGGCGGTAATCGCTCATGAATTAGGCCATTTATACTATTATGATACCATTGTTTTTTTCTGGTTGCATTGTCTCAAGGAAATTGGATTCTTTCTGCCAAAAAACAAGCAACTGTGGGAAAATCTTAGATTAATGCGAGAGGTGAGGGCAGACTCGTTTGCCTGCAAAAAGGTGGACCATTTGCTATTAGCTGAATCCCTGGTTATGATCAACTGTAATTTGCTAAGCCGATGGGGAGAAGAATTGCTTTTTGAATACCCCTTATATTCTAGTAGTAGTTTAGAGGAAAGGGTGGAGAATCTACTGAACAATCCCGAGGGAAAATTGGTAGGGGATTATAGGGAAGTATTCTGGCTGTTACTGGCTTTCATTCCCTGGATTTTTATTCCATTTCATAGTCTTTGAAAAAAGAGGTTAAAAGAAATAGACAGAAATATTCTTGCTTAGAAAATTAATGTTAGGAAGAGGGTTGGCAGAATTGATTGACACCTTTTTTGATAACGTAAATCAGCAGAGGGGTAACCAAAAGGGGAGGACAAATTTTCTCTTCTAAAAGGTATTTGACTGCATTTACCAGATAATTGTTTTCCAAGTCGTGACGGATTTTCTCTTGACAAATGGCCAGCCGACATCGTTTGGCCCAACCCTCTAACCAGTCTATTCTATCAGGAGTTTGTCCCACGGCTAGGGCAATGGTAGTGGCGGCGTCTTCCAAGTCTCCCTCGGCTTCTTCAATAACATCCAAGGCTTTACTAGCCACCTCTAATTCTGCCAATTGTTGTCTGTAATAGCGGATTTCTTCACTGGTTAACCGCATACCTCATTCTTTCCTTTCCTTTTTTGTAGTTTTACCCTCTTATCCCCCAAAAACAGGGGCCCTAACGCCCCAGGTTACAAATGTATAGTGAGATAAGGTTAAACGCCGATGATATATTTACGCCACTCGTGGTGGAGATTATCCTGAATGTGTCTAATAATTTCAAAATGAAGACTGCTATGAGGTTTTCTGGGTTGACGACTAAGAGACATGTTGGCTTCCTTAGGAGTACGGTTACCTTTTTTAATATTACAACGGACACAGGCGGTAACCAAATTCTCCCAGGTGTCACCACCACCACGGGAGCGTGGTATAACATGGTCTATAGTTAAATGTTCACCACGATAGCCGCAGTATTGACAGGTGTAACGATCTCGTTCTAAAATGTTCCTCCTGGTAAGGGGAATTTCCTTGTGAGGGACCTTTACGTATTGTCTGAGACGAATTACAGAGGGAAGGGGGAGTTTTTCGTATACGTATTTACCGTTGTGTTCCAATTGTTCGGCTTTGCCCTTTAATAATAACACAACCGCCCGTTTCCAGTTGGTTATGTTTAGCGGTTCATAGGAGGCATTTAATACTAAAACCTTTCCCATAAACTTTGTTTGTTAAATATTCATAGCCGATACTAGCACAAATGTCCAGTAACTGCCAGAGGGATATTGACTGTGCCTGTTGAGATAAAATAAAACCAGGGCCACTTTCTTGGGGGAAAATGATGGTTTTCCGTCGAATTGTAGAGTTGCTGCTGGTTTGTCTCACTGGCTGGTTGCTGTGGACCACACCGTCATACTCTTTGGACTATACTAAAAGAGACTTGGCAGAGGTAGACTTTTCCCATCAGGATTTAAGAGGTTCAACCTTTAATAAGGCTAATCTGCGTAATAGCAACTTCAGCTATGCCAACCTAGAGGGGGTAAGTCTTTTTGGTGCTAATATGGATTCTGCTAATCTAGAGGGTGCTAATCTACGGAATGCTGTGTTGGATCAAGCTAGACTCACCCATGCCAACCTCCGTAATGCCATTTTAGAAGGCGCTTTTGCCACTAACACCAAGTTTGAAGGGGCTTTGATTGAAGGAGCTGATTTTACAGACGTGCTACTTACTCCCTATGTGCAGGAAATGCTGTGTGAGGTAGCAAGTGGCACTAACCCTGTAACCGGCAGAAATACCCGTGATACCCTCCTCTGTCCGTGACTGTATTTTAATGTAACTTAATTTCCGAAGTGGGGGACAAGTCTGATAATAATAGGGAGATGACAATAATCGGGATTATAGCTCATTTATGAATCCTCTACAACTGTGGCAACGTTATCAGGATTGGCTTTACTACAACCCCCAGCTGGATATTTACGTGGATGTTAGCCGGATGCGGTTTGATGAGGATTTCTACCAGAGGATGTTGCCCAAATTCGCCTCTGCTTTTGATTCTGTAGCACTTTTGGAACAAGGAGCTATTGCCAATCCTGACGAGAAACGCATGGTAGGCCATTATTGGCTACGGAATCCAGATATAGCACCTAACCCCCAAATCCGACAACAAATTAAGGACTGTATCCAAAAAGTAAAGGATTTCGCCAAAAAAGTCCATAACGGCGAGATAACCACCCCCCAAGGCCGAAAATTCACCGATATTCTCTCTATTGGCATCGGAGGCTCAGCATTAGGCCCACAATTCGTCTCCCAGGCTTTGGCAGACATTAATCCTCCCCTAAAAATCCATTTTCTCGATAATACTGATCCAGCGGGTTTCGATCGCACTCTTAATCTTCTAAGGGAAAGACTAAATACTACTTTGGTACTGGTAATAAGCAAGTCTGGCACCACCCCTGAAACCCGTAATGGCATGTTGGAAACCAAGCTGGTGTATGAAAGTATGGGGTTGGAGTTTCCCCGTTATGCCGTGGCTATCACCATGATGGAGGATAGCAGTCAATTGTACCAGACGGCAAAGGCGGAAAGATGGCTAGACTGTTTCCCCATGTTTGACTGGGTGGGGGGTAGGACATCCGAAATGTCTGCTGTAGGCTTGTTACCGGCGGCTTTGGAGGGAATTGACATTGATGCCATGTTGGCTGGGGCAAAAGACATGGATATTGCCACCAGGGAAAGGGATGTAAAGAATAACCCCGCCGCCCTCCTGGCACTATCCTGGTATTATGCAGGTAACGGCAAAGGGGAAAAGGATATGGTAATTATCCCCTATAAGGATAGTTTGATTCTCCTTAGTCGTTACCTACAACAGCTTATAATGGAGTCCTTAGGCAAAGAAAAGGACTTGGATGGTAATATTGTCCATCAGGGGATTGCCGTTTATGGTAATAAGGGCTCTACCGACCAACACGCCTATGTGCAACAATTAAGAGAGGGAATACCTAACTTTTTTGTCACCTTCATCGAGGTATTAAAAGACAGAGAAGGCAAGTCTCCTGAGTTAGAGAAGTATATTACTAGTGGCGACTATCTTTCTGGCTTCCTCCAAGGCACCCGTCAGGCACTTTATGATAATGGTAGAGACTCTATCACCATTACTATTCCTGATGTCACCCCCTATACTGTTGGCGCCTTGATTGCCTTATATGAAAGGGCAGTAAGTATTTATGCTTATCTGATCAACATCAATGCCTATCACCAACCGGGGGTAGAGGCGGGGAAAAAGGCAGCCTCTTCTATTCTAGCCATGCAAAAACAGATATTAGAACTGTTGGCCAGTAGTAACCAATCTTTTACCATCGACGAAATTGCCGAAAAAATTGGCAAACCAGAGGAAAAAGAGGCCATTTATAAAATCCTTCGTCATCTAGCCGCCAATAATCGTGGCATTTTCCTGGAGGGAGACAAACGTCGTCCCAGCTCTCTGAAAATATCTTATAATCGGTAGTGGTAATGTGGGCTTCTTTTTGGGCCCACTTCTTTTCCCACCTATGTCTACCACTAGGAGATTTTTTATCAGTTTACTCGTCAGTTTTTGGCTTTTACTCCTCCCTGTTTTTTCCATTCAAAATATCACAACAGTAAGCCTAAAATTTTTGGTTTTTGAATCTATTTCTCTGCCGGTGGGGGTATTGCTTTCCTTCACCGTAGCCTTGGGTTTTATGCTGGGGTCATTTCTCCCCCTTTTCCCAGGTAAAAAACAAAAAAGGCCCAGGAAAAGTAGAAATTTTGCCCAGAAACAAGACTCAGAAAAGGACCCTATTTTCGATTGGGAATAGGGGGATAATTGCCTTGGAATAAACCACTAAAATACCGCGGCCATTGGATTTTATTTACTTGAAAACAACTTCTTTTACAAACACAGGGGCTACTTTGTCTAATACCTTATTTATATTGGCATCTGAAGCACTGTAAGTCTTGGCCAAAATGATGGCATCCCCACTGACACATCTGACATCTGTATCAAAGCTAATTGTAACAGAAACTCTGGTCTTCCGGCTATTTTTAACAAAACCAGCTACTAATATATCTATCCCCTTTCTATATGTATCTGCCAAAGAGGAGGGAAGATTGTCATAACTAAGTTTACCCTCAATAAGGCAAGTATAAACCGGACTGATGGATAATTTTAAACTAATAAGTCTGGCGACTGTGGTGCCCTAAGTAACCACCATGCAGTCGATTTTACTGTTGGCAAAAACGCTGACAACCGCAAGACAGGCAATTACAACAATTGTTAACACTATGACAACTCTTTGCAGAGGCTTTGGCCACATTTTAACCTCCCCTGTATGCCGAGACTGAATAGTTAGGGTAGACTTGACTGAATAGCCATTTGTAATGAGTTTTTGCCTCACAACCGCGTCACCAGTTTCCGAAAAAAGAGCAAATATTTCTAGTTTAAGGGAAAAGATTGTATACTCTACGGAGAATAAACCCTATTAGTAGGAGTGTTGAAGGAAAAAAATGAGAAAAATTCTGTTCAAAATTGTGGTATCATTGGTGATAATCGCCGGAATTGGTTTGTCGGGATGTCAGCAACTAAATGCCAACAATCCCCAGACAGAAGGCGCCACAGCTGAAACTACTGATAATACCATCAGGATTGCAAAGGAAATGAAACTCCCCCGTCTGGAAGGCAAAGCTACCGTTGTCATGAAGGTCAACGGCCGTAGTATTACCATTGAAGTGGATGGTTATAATGCCCCCATCACCGCCGGCAATTTTGTAGACTTGGTACAAAAGGGAGTCTATAATGGCACCGTGTTTCATAGAGTAGTAAAGGAGCCCCAACCGTTTGTAGTGCAAGGAGGAGACCCTCAGAGTACAAATCCTAACATTCCTGTTTCCCGTTTGGGCACTGGCAGTTATATTGATCCTCAGACTAAACAACCTCGTTATATACCCCTGGAAATCCGTCCAGAATACGATGAAACTGAGGAAGGGGCCACGCCTCCTGCTATTATTTATAGTCGAATTATTGACGAGCCTCCTGAATTAAAACACGAATACGGCGTTATTGCCATGGCTAGGTCACAAATGCCCGATTCTGCCTCTGCCCAATTTTATTTTACCCTAGCCCCCTTACCTTTTTTAGATGGTAAGTATGCGGTGTTTGGCCGGGTTGTTGATGGTATGGATGTAGTAGAAAGCATTAAACAGGGCGATCGCATCGAATCCGCAGAAGTGATAGCCGGCATAGAAAACCTGAAGAGATAGTCATTTCCCGAAAGATTGTACAAACAGACTGGCTATATAGGGTATAATCCTCCTATTGCCACTGTTTTCCCTCCCCTCGGTGAAAATCACTAACAAAAAGGGGGGGTTATTAGGGGTTACCACATAGGCAGCGTCGTGACGGACAGTGGAAGTCCAACCGGCTTTTGACCAAATTTGGGCATTATCCGGCATTGCCTCGCCTATAAACCCGTTTATTTGGTTTTCCTCCTGCCCTACCTCTAGTTTTTTCTTGCTTGCGTCTCTTTTCAACAATTCCCGCATTTTTTCACAGGCAGCAGGAGAAACTATAAGATTATTCATCAAGCCATGAAACAGTCTCGCTACGGCATTGGTGGTTAACATGTTGCGGTTTTGATAGTTTTCCCCCACAAACATTCTTTCTCTCCCATAGGGCCCATCACACCAGGTTTTTTGATTAACATTAATACAAGAGAATTCCTCCCATGGGAAACTGTGAAAATAGTCGTTAATTGTATTCCTTTGGCGACACCATTTTTCAAACTCCTCTGGCGGCAATTCCGGGCCTGAGGTAGTATTAGTAAGAGTGTCTACTACCAAACTAGTGGCATCGTTGCTAGAATCCACAATCATATCCCTAATGGCACGATTTAACTCCGATGAGGGTTTAATTTTTCCCTCTTCTAGCCACTGGTAAGTTGCCACTAGGTAAAACAATTTTACCACACTTGCCGGGTAAATTTTCTCTTCTCCCCTCCAGCTATATCCTGAGGGAGATGTCTGATCATCGTCTACAATTACCGTCAAGGCAATTTGATTTTTCCCTAGGGTTGGAAACGTCTCCCAGGTTTTTTTCAAAATATCTTCCGTCAGCTTTGCCAAATAGGAGTCAACCCGAAAAAAGGCCATAAAACTACTTTTTATATCGCAATATTTCCAGAGACTGACAGGTCAAAAATATCCCCAGAATAATATAGCTCAAAAACAACACCAAGTTGCTAGTATCCAACACACCTCTTACAAGATTTTCATAGTTTTTCATGAGAGAAAAATTGGCCAAGAAATCCCCAAACTGATTTCCAATGTTATTAGCTAAGGCGTCCAATATTGACAAAATCAACACCAACACGAAGGTCAAAATTGCTGCCCATACTGTGCTTTCTGTGAGAGAAGAAATAAACATACCAAGGGATAAAATTGAGCCGGCAAAAAGTATTATTCCTAGGTGGGCCAAAAGAGGTACTCCTAGAGATAAAGGGGGTGAAGCCGAGGGAAAAATTATTATTTCGTAAAGCAAAATAGGAATTATCATGATAACAAAAAACAGCAAAACCCCCAGAAATTTCCCTAAAGCCACTACCCAATTAAACACGGGAGAAGTAGCCAAGAGTTCAATAGTACCCCGTTTTCTCTCCTCCGCATATAACCCCATGGAGAGAATAGGCAAAACAAACATGGTAAGGGAAGCCAGAAAACTGAAAAACATTTGCATAAATTCATAAACCACATCCACTGGCTCAGTATTACCTAGTTGTTCTTGAAACGCTACATTCTGAATAATCCCCCCCTCGCCAAACAGAAGAAGGAAAAAGTAAATCCCCGAGATAAACCAGAAAACCGCCGCCACCACGAAGGCTAGGGGCGAAACCAAATAACCCTGTAGCTCTTTCTGTACTATAGCTACCACATTAGCAACGACAATTTTCAGCTGCCTTGCGTAGCGCATATCGACTACCACAATTTACAAACAAAAAAAAACGCCCCCCTTGCGGAGAGCGTCTAGCAGTCCAGTCTTAGCCGTTAATTACGGGCGCAGATACTGCCGGGGCGCTAGCCAAGTCCAAGGGGAAGTTGTGGGCGTT
>JAUQQP010000005.1 GCA_030549855.1 Cyanobacteriota bacterium SRBZ.bins.94.201705 | reverse complement strand
TGAAAAGATCACCCCAAGTGTTCATTCCATAAACCCACACATTAATTACACCAAAAGTAATTGGTACTCTTTTCAATTCCTCATCTGGCACAGGTTCCAACATCCATTTTTCGCGGAGTTCTTCGATTTTTTTGTTAAGTGCTTTTTTAGCTTTTTCAAAGGTTTTTATATCTTCTTCTGTGGCTAAGCGGTAGTATTTGCCTTCGGTTTTGGGTTTTGTATAAACCACAGCAATCATTCTTTCCCCAGCTTTTCCGGTTTGGAAGAGTTTACGTGTGGTTTTGTCATCAATCATTGAGCCACAGGCTGGACACCGCACTTTGGCACGAGCTACTGTACCCTCTTCGGGATCAAAATCTTTGGGCCAAGGTTTGTAGTTGGAACTACCTTGCGCCACAATTTCAAATTCAATTGGCTTACCCTCCCCTTTTGTAATAGGATGCAAGGCAACCTTTTTCTTGTCCTTCTTAGCAAGCCAATATTGACGCATCAGAGGGATTTCTATTCCACATATTGGATTTTGGCAAGGAACAGTTCTTGCCCAAATGTAGCCAACTGGAATTTCACTCTTATTGGAAGTATAAAATTCAGCTAATTCTTTTTTTGCTTCTTCTAAAACCCAATTGCCCCAATACTCAACAGCAAAGAGCAAAGGATTTTGGATTGTTCTATTCTCATCCGTAAACAAATTGCCTTTCGATTGATTAGAAGCATGCAGTTTAAGCAAATTAGGCATGCCATCAAAAGGTTTGCTGAATTTTTGTGGAAATTCTAAGGTAGCTTTTTCAATAAGTACAGCCACAGGATTGTAATCATTAGCATAAGCTTCACAACCCAGTCTAAGCGCTTCGAGAGGATAAGAACCACCTCCCGAGAAGGGATCTATAACCTTTGGGGGCTTACCTCCGTTTGCTTTTAAAATTTCCTCTTGTGCCTGTTTGATAAGTTGTTCGTTGTTTGAATTTTCCCACTTGGATAGGCTAATAATAAAATCTCTCTTTTTTTGCCATTCAATCGGATCTTCAGGTATTGGAGTAAGGGCAGCATACGCAGTCGCGCGACTTGCAGCCAAAGGACGTCTTGCCCACCAAATATGCAACGTACTAATATGTCCGTGTCGGATATTTTTTTCTTTTGCCGAAATCTCGCCTACCTCTTTTACTGGAAACGATACTTCGATAAAGCGTTGGTTTTTAAGGGTTTTGTCTCCATTCATCTCACTTATTCCTCCTTTTGGCTAAAATCTGTTCTTTGTTGACGAAAAAGCGTACTAGCTCAATTTTTTGTTCCGGCTTAAGGTTTTTTGCCGGATTTTGAATTATATACAACTCTGGCTTGGTGGCAGCATTGAAGACTACATACAGGTAATAATCATTGCCAAGGCGTTGGGCTTTAAACCACTCGTTTTGAGTAAGGGCAATATCTCCCTCCCTGGCACGAGTTTTCACCTCAATATAGCGAATCCTGTCCTTTTCATCTTTGGATTCGTCTTTGGATTCGTCTTTGGAGCGAATGTCGTAACCGAGGTTTTCTTTGGATACGTCTTCGGGTTTTCTTCCTTGGCTACGCTCGTATTCTAGCGCAAACTGCATGCCTATTGCCTCGATTTGCTCATCGCTTACCATGTCATCGCTTACTGTAAAGGGTGTGTAGGGATAAGGTTTCACCCGAATAGCACCTAAAAATACAGGCATACTCAGGTAGAGACATTGTTCCCGTTGGATGGTTTCTTTAAGGGTAGCTAATGCCATCTCATATTGTCTTTTTTGTTCCATCTTATTGCGAATGGGTAACTCCACGTCTTCGCCTTTTTCCCTACGCCCCTCTAATTCGATTAAATCCCCGTCTAGTTGGTCAATCAGGTATTCTAGGGATTTTACACCGTACTTCTGTTTTATTTCAGCTTGTCTTTGTCTTTCTGTTTGTAGTTCCTGTCTATACTCCTCAAGGATTCTAATGGCCTCTTCATCTGCCTTTCTTTGTATACTCTCAATATTAATCTCTTCAGGGGGCAAATCTTCGGGTTGGTTTTCTGCCACAAGATCCCATAAAATGTGGGGTTGTATGGGTTTAATGGTGTTATTGTGCCAGAGGAGGGAAAATAACTGTTTACCGGCAACACTGCCAGTGGCATCTTTTACCATCCCCTCATAGAAGAGAATATAACCATCCATCTTCTGGTTGGGATCATAAAAAATGGCACCTTGACTAATAGCCTCAGAAGCGAATTTTTCTACCCACTGCATTACGGCTTCAAACAGAGGATGGCCAAAGGAAATAAATTCTACATTTGCCCTCCTTTGGGATATTTCTTTATCGAAGGTGACACGAGGATATTCCCTTAAAATAGTCCCATAAGTCTTCTTGAAAGATTCTTCCTCTGCAATATCTCTGATTTCATGGGGTATGGCTTTTATTCTGAAAATGCCAACAGAGGCAGTGTTTTCGATTTTTCCCCCCGCTTTTTCAAACGCCTTTAGGAAATAGTTTTGAGTGTATTCTGGCACTAAACGATATTCCCGGGCTTTTTGTGCTATGTCTTTGACTTGGCTGTAGTCGATATAACGGGTAGCAAGGGTTTCCCCCAGATTTTCCCTGACTTTGTTGATGTATTCCTCGTCTACCTTAATGTCTATGGTTTTTAGTATTTCATCTATACTTCTGGCCTTGACGGCAGCGTCTAAAAGTGCCTGAGTAAACTGTTTACTGTCAATGATTTCGCCGATTACGTCAAATACTTTATCAGAGCCGAGGGCCTTTTTGATTTCTTCAATTTTATCCAAAAGACGAGACATTACCATCCCCTCACGGGTGTCGGTAGCCACCAAGTTGTGTACAAATACCTCTTTGGTTTGTCCATAGCGGTGGATACGCCCCATTCTCTGTTCCAACCGATTAGGATTCCATGGTAAGTCAAAATTGATCATCATGTGACAAAATTGCAGGTTGATACCTTCACCGGCTGCCTCAGTGGCAATCATCACCTCTGTTTTATTCCTAAACACTGCTTCTGCTTTTACCCTTTCTTCTAGCTTCATGCCACCGTGAATAGTATTTACTTCATATCCCCATTCTTTAATTTTTCTCTCCAGATATTCCAGGGTGTCGCGGGATTCGGTGAATATTAAAATTTTTCTGTCTTGTTCTTCGGATATCTTATTTCTTAGTTGTTCAAGGGATTCTTTCAGTTTCTTTAGTTTAATTTCCCCTCCTTTTTCCACAACAATCCTGGCAATTTTTATTAGTTTCTCTAGGGTTTGGATTTCATCTTTTATTTCCTTTGTGTCCTGGGAAATAGGAGTTGTTTCCCATTTTTCCTCTGCTTGCCACCGCTCTTCTTCTGCCCATTCTTCCACCTCTTCCAGGGAGAAAATTACATTTTTTGACTTAAAATTATTCTGGTAATTGCTGACATATTCCTCTAGTTTTTTCTTTCTTCTTTGTAGAGATTTTAACAGGGCATAGGTACTGGAGGCAAGACGTCTTTGGAGAATTACTAGGGCAAAGGCTACATTTCTTTTCTTGTCTCTGTTTATGGCCTTGTTGTACTGGTTTACCACATATTCTGATAGACAGTCGTATAGGTTTTTTTCTGTTCGAGACAGCTTGAAACTAACGGTATTTACGTGGCGGGGAAGGAATAGGGGTTTACCTTCAAAATCTCGCAAATCTTCCTTAATTCTACGCAAAAAAAGGGGATTATCTTTGGATTTTAGAGACTCTTCAATTAATTGTCTGTTGGCGAAGAAACCCGGTTGAAGTAAGTCGAGGAATAGTCTGAAATTTTCTGCATCCCCCCTGTGAGGAGTGGCAGTGAGAAAAAGAAGATGGGTAGAGATACGCGACAAGGTTTCTCCTAGTTTATATCTGTCAGATTTTTCGATTTTGTCCCCATAGCGGTAGGCACTCATTTTGTGGGCTTCATCCACAACAATAAGGTCAAAATTAGAGGCGGCAAGGGAGGGTAATATGTCATCCTTTTTAGCAAAATCCATGGAGGTAATAACTTGATTTTCCCTCTGCCAAATGTTTTCTCCATAAGCAGCATCAACGCGGTTTCTGTCAATTAGCTCAAAGTTTTCTTCAAATTTTTCCCTTAACTCCCGTTTCCATTGATCTTTTAAATGTCCGGGGCATATGATTAGTATTCTCCTAACAACATGTCGCAGTTTTAACTCCTTAATAATCAAACCGGCCATAATAGTTTTACCGGCGCCTGGGTCATCGGCAATTAAAAAGCGAATACGAGGCAATTTTAAGACATAATTGTATACGGCCTCAATTTGATGGGGAAGGGGGTCTACTCTGGAAACACTTACTGCTAACAATGGGGCAAAGGAGGAGGCATATCGGTAGCGTTTTGTCTCTAAAGCGAGAAAGGATTTCCAGGCAGGTTGGCTGAAAATTTTTTGATTGATTATTTGAATATCAGCCAATTTTTCCTTCTCTATTAGGTCATCCACATGTTTTCCAGTTAGAGTTGTGACGCCAACAAGACGTAGATGTTTTCCCCTATCCTCACAAAAGTCTACTTTTATGGTTTCATTCCAGAATTGGCCTTTGATTATATCTCCCTTTTTAAACATGTCTAAATGCCCCTAGAATGTAAGGAACCTTTCCTACTCATACATCCTGTTAAAGGGGAAAAATTATGCACCCCCAGAAAACAGTTGCTGGGAAAAGGGTTTACGACTACAGTAGAATAGAGGCGCTGAAGAAAGAGAAGAGGCATGAGGGAGAAGATAAGTATCCTAAAGGAAAACTTGGCCCGTACAATAGTGGGGAAGGAAAAGGCTATAAAATTAGTACTGGTGGCCTTGTTAAGTGGAGGCCATGCCTTGTTAGAGGATGTGCCTGGAGTGGGCAAGACCCTGTTGGCCAAATCCCTGGCTAAATCTATCAATGGCAAATTTCAACGAATCCAATGTACCCCCGATTTGTTACCTAGCGATATCACTGGCACCAATGTGTGGAATCCTAATACTAGGGAATTTGAGTTTATTCCTGGGCCTGCTTTTGCTAATGTGTTATTGGCTGATGAAATAAATCGTGCTACTCCTAGAACACAATCAGCCCTACTAGAGGTGATGGAGGAAAGACAGATTACGGTGGATGGGGTAGCTAGAAGGGTACCTTCTCCTTTTTTTGTGATTGCCACCCAGAATCCGGTAGAATACCAAGGCACTTTCCCCCTGCCAGAGGCACAGATGGATAGGTTTGCTATATCCTTGAGTCTAGGTTACCCCTCCTTTGAGGAAGAGTTAGAGATGTTGGAGAGGCAACTGAATCCTACACCAGTGGAAGAATTACAGCCTTGTATCACCCTAGAGGAGGTACTGGAGTTACAAAGACAGGTGTCTTCGGTGAAGGTAGCCAAGGAGATTCAAAAGTACATAGTAACCCTAGTAAATGCCTCTCGCAATGATGATGACATCACTTTGGGTATAAGCCCTCGTGGGGCAGTGGTATTACAAAAGGCTTGTCAGGCCTTTGCTTTTTTGGAGGGAAGAGACTATGTAATCCCCGATGATATTAAATTTATTGCCCCCAGTGTATTGTGTCACCGTTTAATTCCAGCAGGTGGTAAGAATAGCAAGGCCATTGTAGCCCGCTTGTTAGATAGTGTCCCCTGGGACTAGGGCTATTTAGAGGGCAACAGAAGGAGAAGAAGCCAATAGAGTTTGGGTGTAGGGGTGTTGTGGCTGATGGAAGATGGTGTGGGTATCGGCTAATTCTACTATTTGGCCTTGATACATCACAGCAATGCGGTTACAGAAGAAACGGGCTACAGACAAGTCATGGGTGATGAAGATATAAGTCAGATTGAATTCTTGTTTCAGTGTCAACATCAACTCCAATACTTGTGCTTGGACTGTAGCATCCAACATACTCACCGGCTCATCACAAATCACTAGCTTAGGATAGGTGATAAGTGCCCTTGCCAAAGCCACCCGCTGCTGTTGTCCTCCAGATAGTTCCTTTGGATAACGCTTGTAGTACAAGGAAGGGTCAAGACCAACCCGGGAGAGCATTTCTTCAACCCTTTGACGATTTTCCCTTTTGTCTCCCAGACGGTGGATAACCAGAGGTTCAGCCAAGGCTTCTCCTACCGTCATCATGGGGTTAAGACAGGCATGTGGGTCTTGGAAAATCATTTGTACTTCTCTCCGCCAAGCCCTTAACTGTCTGCCAGAGAGGGTAGAGACATCTTTTCCTTGCCAAAGAATCTTTCCTTCCTGTGGGGGAAGCAGTTGTAAGATAGTGCGGGAGAGGGTACTTTTGCCACAGCCAGATTCCCCTACTATCCCCAGACTTTCTCCTTCCCAAACCTGTAGACTTACATTATCCACCGCCTTGATGATTTTACGGCCTTTACCCAACCACTGTTCTAGGAAATTGCCGGCAAGTTTGTAATACTGTCTTACATTTCTTAACTCCAATAGGGGGGTATGGTTGTTATTTTTTTGGGGGGCATTGGTATTGGCCTGGTGCTGGTGTAAACGGAAGGCTGCCTCCAGGAGGGTGCGACTGTATTCATGTTGGGGGTTGTGGATGACATCTTTTACGGCGCCCATTTCCACTATTTGCCCTTGACACATTACAGCTATCCTCTCACAGTATTTAGCTACCAGGGCCAAGTCGTGGGAAATCAACAACAAAGCCATCCCTCTTTGGCGGCAGAGGCTAGTTAACTCTTGGAGGATTTGGTTAGCTATAGTGACATCTAGGCTAGTGGTGGGTTCATCTGCTATAATCAACTTAGGTTCCAACAGTAACGCCAGGCCAATAGCCACCCTTTGACGCATGCCACCACTTAACTGATGGGGGTACTGGTGGAATCTGTTAGGGGGGATTTTTACCGTTTCCAGACACCTTTCCGCTTTTTCCCTGGCTTGTTGGGGCGACAGATGGGGGTAATGGGCCTTCAGGGTTTCTAAAAGGTGTTCCCCTATGGTCATAAGGGGGTTTAGCCTTGTCATGGGATCTTGAAAAATCAGACCCACCTTTTCTCCCCGGAAGTGGCGCCATTGGGTTTTATTATAGGAGAATATAGACTCTCCCTCAAATTTGATTTCTCCTTCCACCACCGTATCTGCCGGCAACAGTCCCATTATTGCCTTGCCTATGCTAGACTTACCACATCCTGACTCCCCCACCAGTGCCATTACTTCCCCCGGCTGTAACTGGAATGACACTCCCTCCACTGCCCACACTCTGTTTTTCCGGTAGCCCACCCGCAGATTTTCTACTGTCAATAGACAATTTTTCATATTACAGGGAAGTTGGCCGCCATGCTCCGCAACAGATTTTATCACACCCACGCCCGGAATAGCTTAAAATATGACGTTAGGCTCAATGTCAACCGGCCTATGACAATAAGGCCGCTTCTTCTACCCTGCCAGCAAACTTCTCAGTGCTTAGTATTTCACTTTATCATAAATCCTCTTGTTTATAACTCCCCTTTTGTCAGATTTTTTTTCCACACCCCTTGACATTTTGCCGTTTTTTTTGCTATCATGGTATGACAATGGCGGTAGGCGAAAGGACTACCAAGTCATCTGGGCACCCCATTTTTTAATCGCCAAAGATTAACGATAAGCCCCATATAGTTGCTGTTTAAGCCGAATTACCGTAGCCTAAGTCTCTTATATTTCGTTAGCAAGGAGAAGTAATTGATGTAAATTATCATTTAAAAAGTGGGCAGGTGCGACCCTGGCAGTCACCTTTCCTGCCGTCCGCCTATTAATCCTATTGTAGCGCGGCGGGGGGATTTTGTCAAGTAGCAGGAAGGCCTGTCTTTCTCCCGGGCTAGTCTTTTTGCCGGGGAGATTGGCAATAGAGATGGAGTTGTTGGAGGAGAGAAGACTGTTGTAGGCTGAGGGAATGAAGTTTTTGGAGAGAGAAGATAACGGTTTCGGTATCTTTGGAGGCTTTGGCGGCAAGAAAATCGGAGGTAACGGCGGCATATTCAAGGAAAAGGGAGGCCAAATTTTCCCCGTATTTTCTCACAGTAGCATCAGAGGAAGGGAAAGTTAAAAGTTTCTGGGAGTGTTGTTGAAAAATGGGGATAGCATCGGCAATTTTTTGGCTATCTTTGGTAGCAAGAAAGGGTTGGAGTTGTAGGTTTAAATCTTTAACTGTGGAGAAAATTTGACGGCAAGCATTCTGTTTCTGGGAGGCACAGGAAGAAAGAAAAAGGCTAATACAAACGGGAAACAAGAAGGAAAACCAAAGACGAGAATCCATGGGCAATGGGGAAAAGAAGGGAGAGAAAATAGCAGAGAAAAAAGGGTTAATAGGTAAGAGAAATAAAAGGGGAGAATTAGGAATCAGCTAGAAGTTTTTTACAGTAGGCAAGCAGTCCATTACAGGCATCTAAAAGCAAGTCTAGCACATAGTTAAATCCAGCCTCTCCCCCATAATAGGGGTCAGGAACTTCTTTGTCATCAAAAGTAGTGGCGAAATCACAGATTAATTTAACCTTATCTTTATATTTGCGGGCGGGGTCGAGTGCTAGAATGTCGTAGTAGTTGGACTTGTCCATGGCAAGGATGAGGTCATAGTATTCTAGGTCAAAGGGCTCGATTTGTCTAGCTTTGCCCTCCACTTGTATTCCCCGTTTTTTGGCGGCGGCTTGCATTCGTCTATCAGGAGACTCACCGATGTGATAATTAGAAGTGCCAGCGGAGTCGCAAAGAATTCTGTCGGATAGGCCTTCCTTTTCTACTAGGTGTTTCATTATAGCCTCAGCGGCGGGGGAACGACAAATGTTACCAAGACAGACAAACAGGATTTTTAACTGTTTCATCAGTATCTACAGGTGGATGGGGATTAGAATGATGATAAAGGCTTGTCATCATAAATCTCCCCAGGGATTTGTCAGTGTAAACCCAGGGGGGGGATGGGGAATGAGGGGTTAAGGTTAAACTGCTACACCCCTGACACACCCCCCCTAGACACCGGGGAGATTGAGACTACTGGTTAAGGCTTCCATCTTTTCCCTCATGGTTTGGGTGGAGAGTTGGTAGGCATTCCTCACTGCTTCCGTTACCACCTGGGAAAGTTTTTCTGCCCCATACTCCATGGCTTCTGGTTTAATTTCTACCTTAAGAGGCTCCTGGTTGCCAGTAATTGTTACTATAACTGTACCATCATTACTTTGGGCAGTAAGCTGCATGGTTTCCAATTCTTCTTGTAGCTTCTTGGCATCCTCCTGGATTTGTTGGGCTTTCTGGAAGGCAGCCGCCAATTCCTTCATTTTGCCCAAGCCGAAGCTAAATCCCTTTTTCTCAGTCATAGTGGTTGTCTCTTCTTACAGTCCAAAACAAAAACAAGACAATTATACCCCTAAAATAGGCCACAACTAACTGACAATAGGTTTAACTGCTGCCAGAGAGAATCCTTTTTTCCTTAACTCTTCTCCCAAGGCGACACTATTTTTTACCCTATCTACAAATAGAATACCATTTAGGTGATCCATTTCATGCTGGATTACCCGCGCCAACAATCCTGACGCCTTTAGTTTTTGCTTTTTCCCCGTTTCATCCCTGTAGGTTACCTCTATACTTCTTGGTCGTACTACTTCAAAAAACACGTTAGGTATACTGAGACAGCCCTCCTCAAAGACACACAAGTCTTTACTATACTTAGTGATTTCGGGGTTGATGAGGATAAGGGGGGGAATAGAGGGATTATCTGGCTGACAGTCAACGACGATAACCTGTTGATTAACACCCACCTGAGGCGCGGCTAAACCGATGCCATTTTCGGCATACATGGTTTGCAACATCTGTTTGGCTAATTGCCTGATGTTGTCATCTATTCGGTTAACCCGTTGTGCCGGTTGACGTAAAACCGGATCTCCGAGATAATGGAGGGTAAGGGGGGCTTTGGCGGGTTTCTGTTTTTCAACAAAAATGGTGGATAGAGTCATAATGGCAAAATAAAAGGGGTTAGATGGAAAACTGTGACTCAGGGAAAGTGCAAATTAATACCAACACTTCCATGTTAACCCGAAGGGGGGGTAAGTGCCAACTCAACCCGGGAAGTAGGTGTCAACCTAGGGAAAGACAGGGAATGGGATGATAGTCTAAGATAAAAAAAGACGTCACCCGAAGGGGAAATAAGTGCCAACCCCGAGGGGGAATTAAGTACCAACTTAAAGACGGGGTGGTATGGGAATAAGAGAAAGACTGGCAAGAGAATGGGAGGAGATAATTGAGAAGCTAGATTCGCCGTCGCGGGAGAAAACAGAGGAGTCTATTCTGCTGAGGGTATTAGTGCAAACGATGGTAATAGTAGGGATTATTGCCACAGATGTAGCCTCTGGTAATCCCCATCCTTTTAGTTATTGGGCAGTACCCCTTAGTATAGTAGGTGCGGTGGTAAGTTGGAAGCGGCGGAAGGAGAAAAATATTGGCATAAAATTCGCCCTAGCCTTTGCCATGATATTAACCCTACTGGCCTTCATGAGCAAATTGTTGCAAAATCTTAACGATACACGGTTAGTGTTGGCAGAATACCTCATACAGCTACAGGTATTGCATAGTTTTGACTTACCCCGTCGCAAAGACTTAGGCTATTCCATGGTAATTGGTTTAATTTTAATAGGGGTAGCGGGCACCTTGTCACAGACACTGGCATTTGCGCCTTGGTTGCTGTTGTTGTTGTTGTTGGGGATTCCCACTGTTATTTTGGATTATCGCTCAAGGATGGGTTTACCGCCATGGGAGAAGACTATTGCAAGGGGGGAAGGGGGGAGGAAAAAATTGGGGGATTATTGGCAATATACACCCCTTTCTCCCAGACGGATAATTACTTCTTGCCTGGCGATTGTTAGTTTAGGGTTATTCCTTTTTGCTATAATGCCCCGTTATCCCAGCTATCAGATTCAGACTTTTCCGGTAAGCGCGCCAGAGGGGTTTGAGAATCTTAGATTTCAGGAGGGTGGTAGCAGGGGCATTGTCAATCCTGGGTATAATCCTGATGGTACACCAAGGGGGGAAATAACAGGCAATGCTAGGGGGGTAGGTGGAAGGGTAGGTAGCGATACTGGTGAAGGGAAACAAGAGGGGTTGGAATTAGGTTATTACGGGTTTAACAGCAAAATCAATCAGAATCTAAAGAACTTTATTACTGAAAAGAAACTAGTATTGAGAGTGCGTTCTCAAGCTCCAGGGTTTTGGAGAGTACTAGCCTTTGACCATTATACAGGACAGGGGTGGGAAATATCAAGAGAGAATCAAACCATTGACATTAACCGTTATCCCTGGAGTTATCAGTTTAATCTGTCGTTGCCGGCTTTTGAGGGGGAGACAAAGAAGATAATTCAAACCTACACGGTGGTAAGAGACTTGCCCAATATTATCCCCAGTCTGTCTTATCCGCAATTTTTATATTTCCCGGCGGCACAGGTAGCATTAGATACAGAAGGGAGTCTTCGCTCGCCGGGAGGATTATTAGAGGGGTTAACCTACACGGTGGTATCCCAGGTGCCTTATCGTAGTCAAAAGTTGTTACAAAAGGCCGGCACAGACTACCCCGATGCTATCACTAAGTATTATCTTAGCATTGACCCTCAGTTAAAGCAAACACTGAAAGTCAAAGCCGAGGAGTTATTAGAAAAAGCCGGTAGGGAATTGCCCAGTAACTATGACAAAGCCTTATACCTGGCACAAGCCATGAAACAAAACTACCAGGTGAAGACAGACTTTTCTTTGAAAGAGGGGGAAGATTTAGTTACTGCCTTTTTAAAACAGGGGGGTGGACTACCGGATCATTTTGCTACGGTATATACTATGATGTTGAGGGCATTAGACATTCCCGCCCGTTTTGTGGTGGGGTTTGACACGGGACAATTCAATCCCTTTACAGGGTATTATCTAGTTCATAATACCGATGCCCATGCCTTAACGGAAGTTTATTTTCCTAGATACGGTTGGTTTCCATTTAATCCTCTACCGGGGTATGAGATAATTCCCCAATCGTTTCAGGATGATAATCCTTTTGGGGTATTAGGGATTTTCTGGAAGTGGATAGCGGGGTGGTTACCTTCGCCGGTGACTTCCTTTATAACCATAGTCTTTCAAAAGATAACAGACGCCATAGCTAGGGTGGTACAATCGAGTTTAGTAGCGGGTTTGTGGCGGTTTATCACTGGTAGTTTGGTGGGGGTATTGGTGGGGGTGAGTGGGATAATTGGGTTAGCCTTTTTGGGGTGGCTTGCCATTGGGATGCTGAGGGGGGTATGGCATTATCGTTATCTTTCGCGACTACAACCACCAGAAAGACTTTACCGGGAGATGTTAGAATTGTTAGGGCAGAAGGGTTATCCCAAGAATCCTGCCCAAACTCCGAGAGAGTATAGTGAGAGTTTGAGAGAGTTTTTGACGCCCCAACAACAACAGATAGTTTCTCTTATTTGTGACAGTTATGTAAAGTGGCGTTATGGTGGCATTACTCCCAATATGGATTATCTGTATAGTCAATACCGACTGTTAAAACGGAGTCTGAATCGTTTGCTTCCTTCTTCTGCCAGTAACAAGTGATAATTGCCACCAGGGGGCGGCTTAAAACTGTTATAATCGTTAGGTATCCTCTCGGTTGCCGTCTGGAGGAACCGGTTGGACTGAATTGGAGTTTAATTCAATGAGGATTGATGGTATCAGTGTAGAGGAGTTGGCGAAGATTTTAGCAGACAAAGACTCAAAGGTACAGCTAATTGATGTAAGGGAGGAGTCGGAGGCTGAGATTGCGTCTATTCCTGGGTTTAAATTGTATCCTTTAAGCAAGTATGAGAGTTGGCGGGATAGAATCAAGGAGGAGTTGAATCCGGAGGTAGAGACTATAGTTATATGCCACCATGGTATCAGGTCTGCCAACATGTGTCAATGGCTGATAAGTCAGGGTTTTCAGAATGTGAAAAACGTCATTGGTGGCATTGATGCTTATTCTCGTCTAGTTGATCCTAGCATACCTCGTTACTGATGGTGGTTACTGGTGGGGGGGTTTATAGGGGTTATAATTTTAAAGCCGTACATTGTAACATTATAGTAGAACCCCACATAGTTATAGCAGTACTACTGCATCTCAGGGGCATACAGATTAATTTTTTTGTGGTTTATAGTTGGTAGTTTATAGTTAGAAGATAATTCCATAGGTTAGCTTCCCTGATGACTGCCCAAGGTGTATAATTGACAGTCTCACTTTTTTTTGGGTTGTATTTTAGGCAACTATGGGGAAGAAGGCAGAAGCAAAAAGGGTGGAGAAATACTCGCCGGTAGTTTTATACAGTGTTGGGGAAAAAAGTAGCGATGAGTTATTTTGGGAGGGGGTGGATGAGCCTTATCGTACAATTTTAGAGGAGTGTTATTATCTAAATGAGCAGGGGAGGTATAGTGAGCTGGATGCCATCACCAACAGTATAAAATACCATAGAGTTAGTTACTTAAAAATAGGATGGGAATTGTATCAGGTAAAATATTATCGTTTGTACAAAAAGGGATACAAATCCTTCAAAGAATATTGCGAGAAGGCGGTAAACTATCCCTTATGGAGGGCGAATAAACTAATTGCTGCGGCTTTTATGGCAATAAAACTGATAAAAGCGGGTTTTAATATCATTCCTCAAAATGAATACCAGGCGAGAGTTTTGTTAGGATTAAGTGATGAGGAATTACTGGAAAAATGGCAGGAGGTATTAGACAGGTATCTTCCGCACCAGATTACAGCAAAAAAAATCGAAAACATTGTAAAAAGGGAAGCAAAACCCAAGAAGGTAAACCTAAGATTACCCATTATGTTAGTAGAAGAAATTGAGAGTAAGGCCATAAATAATGGCATGACTGTGGAGGAGTTAATAACAAAAGTTTTTGAGGGTAAGCTAGTAGTAAATAGGGATGGGACTGTAGAAAAAGTGGAAGAAGGGGGGGAAGAGATAATAGAATCCCCCGGGGAGGAGATGCTAAACAGATGGCAAAAAGACCTAGAACAATTGGTAAAAACAAGGGAGATAGAGGAGATGGTAGCCCAATTAAAACATAGTATAGAGGACATGAGGCAGGTGGTAGGGATTAGGGATTGGTAGGGATAGGGCTTGTGTTTGCCAGGTGGGGCTTGTGTGTATCTCTACCTGGCGGTTAACTGATAACCCTGGGCGAGTTTGTCCAACTGCTGCACCAAAAGACTCAAAAATAGGCCGACATCGGTTACAATACCAATGGATTCAAGGGAGCCACGGTCAGCCAGTTTGGTGACTACAGCGGGGTTTATGTCTACACACACCATCTTTACCCCTGCCGGCGTCATATTGCCTACTCCTATAGAGTGAAGCATAGTCGAAAGCATAAGTATTAAATCAGTGCCCTTGAGGAGACGGGCGTATTCCTCCTGGGCTTTAATCAAGTCCATGATGGTGTCGGGGAGGGGGCCATCATCGCGGATGGAGCCGGCGAGGCAAAAAGGTACATTATTTTTGACACATTCATACATTATACCCTTGGTGAGGATACCTTGTTTGACGGCGTTAGCGATGCCACCGGCGCGACGAATCATGTTAATGACTTTGAGGTGGTGACGGTGTCCGCCTTTAACTGGCACACCCTTCATCATGTCGACACCGAGGGAGGTACCCATAATAGCCTGTTCGATGTCGTGGACAGCAATGGCGTTACCTCCCAGAAGACATTGGACGTAGCCTTCACGGATAAGACGGGCGAGATGGTCGGCGCCGCCAGTATGGATAACTACAGGCCCAGCTACAACTACTACTTTTCCACCCCTGTCGCGGATGTGACGCATTTCCCAGGCGATTTGTTCCACCAACAGCTCAACGCGACGCTCACTGGAGACACCGCCACTCATGAAACTGAATTCTTGAATTTTATGACGTTCTTCTCGGGATTGGGGGGAGATGACGGTGCGGATGCCTTCCACTCCTACTACTACCTTGTCTCCTACCCGCAAGTCTCGGAGAATCTTACAGCTAGCCGTGATTTCTTCTTGACTATCATCCACCACAATGGCGGCATCCATGCGCTGATTGGCGACACGAATCCATTTGCCCTTGACTCTTACCTCGGTGGGGTATATGGTAGTGACATAGAAATCATCGGGGGCGACACCATCCATATCCACCACTTCCAGGAGGGCGTCCTTTTCTTCTTGGGGGAGGGAGACGGCGCCTAAGTCAATTAGCTGACTAATGATGTCTTCCATTACCTCCTGGGAGGGGGCGGAGATACGGACTTGGGCGGAGGAGGGGGATTGCCTTTCCACCCCCAGGTTAAAGTTGAGCACCTTGAAGCTGCCGCCCTCTGACACAATAATATCCAGGGCCTGACTCATCAACCCCGTATCCAAGAGGTGTCCATGCATTTCCACCACGCGGCTGATGATCGGTTCATTGGCATGGACGGTTTCGAGGATAGGTTCAGTCAGTCGCAGGGTGAGACATTTAGCGGCGCCGCCGGCTTTAAGAAATTCCGTGAGGGGGGTTTGAATTACCTGGAATCCTTTTTCTCTTAACCGTTGCTCTAGGGTTGCACTAGCCTTATTCAGTATAATAACATCATTGATATTAACAGCGTTACAGGCGAAGTTAACGGCGTCAGGCTCATCAATAGGGATACGTTTTTCGGGGGGCACCCGCATTTCAATGAGGCGGTTGGAGTAGCTATCAAAGGCGCCGGGGTAGTACAACAGATAGCCACCGGTAAGGGGGCAGAAACAGGTATCCAGGTGGTAGAAGCGACTGTCAATGAGACGGAGGGACAAGACTTCGATGTCCAACCATTTAGCTAAAAAGGGGTGGGAATCCAATTCTGAGCGGAAGCCGTAGCCTGCCCACAACCAACGTCCCTCTCTGTCCAGGAGGGCATCGCCGGCCCCTTCAAAGGGCAAATCCTTAGGTAGCTGGTATACGGTGAAACCGTTAGCCTCAAACCAGGCTTTAAAAAAGGGCTCTTCTGGTTGTCTTTCCGGGTGATAGAAACGACTCAATACCACCTTGTCTCCCAACACCAACCCTGCATTAGCGGTGAATACCATGTCGGGGAGTCCTGGTTGTGGTTTTATCAGCTCTACTGTCGCATATTGTGTTATGATGTTATATAACTTCTCCCATTGTTCTACAGCCCTTTCCCTAATGGACTTGTGGACATTGCCCTCCATCCAGGGGTTGATCACATAGTCTACATCGTAGTATTCGGGAGGGCACATTAAAATCCGGATGTTGTCACTCATACCCATTTATCTTGTTTAAAAAGGGGGGGGTCAAAAGGCAGGCAAGCCAGTAGTTTCCGGTTGCCATTTGCTTTTCCCCTTTTTGCCAATACTCCATTCTATCTTGCCGGGGGGTTTTGTTTTAGTTTTCTGTGGCCAAATGTTTACAAACCATGACAATTGCCCCTACTGGCTGAGTTTGGATTTTACCAATTCTTGAATTTTTTTGCCGTCTGCTTTCCCTTTTAATTCTTTCATAGCAACCCCCATTACCTTGCCCAAATCTTTTACAGTTTTTGCTCCAACCTCTGCTATTATTTGGTCTATTTTAGCTTCTAATTCTTCATCAGAAAGCTGGGGGGGCAGATAGGTTTCAATTATTGCCAACTCGGCTTTTTCTTTGTCAGCCAAATCTTCTCTTCCTGCTTTTGTATACTGTTCTATAGCTTCTCTTCTTTGTTTGGCTAGTTGAGACAAAACGGCAATTTCATCTTCGTAAGAGAGGCTATCCTTTCCTTTTGCTCGCAATTCCACCTCTTTTTCCAGGAGGAGTTTTTTGATGCTCCTTACTGTTTCTAGACGGACTTGATCTTTAGCTTTCATCGCTGCTTTTATGTCTTCATTTATTCTTTCTTTCAGGCTTATTTGTTGATTATCCATGGCGTTAAATTCACCTTTTTGGCTCTATTTATTGGAGTATATTATAACAGAAAATGGGATTTAACAGAAGGAAGGAAAAAGGGGGAGGGGGTATTGGGAGGTGGAAGGAAGACATGATAATAGGCCAGCATTTGGGATAAGATAGGAGAATTATTTTAGGAGGAAGATAAACAAGAGAGAGATGGTCAACTTAAAAGGGAGAGACTTGCTGAGTATAGCGGATTTAAACAAAGAGGAAATAAGGGAAATTTTAAACCTAGCTGCTTCCCTCAAGAGGGGGGAAAAACAGTACAAATGTGATAAGACACTGGGCTTACTGTTTTACAAAGCCTCCACTCGCACTCGAGTATCCTTTACAGTAGCCATGTATCAACTAGGGGGCAATGTGATATACTTAGAACCAGGCACTACTCAGATAGGGAGAGGGGAGCCAATAGAAGACACAGCAAGGGTATTAAGTCGTTACTTAGACATTCTAGCTATAAGAACATTTGCCCAGGAAGATTTACAGACTTTTGCCGACTATAGTGATATCCCCATAATCAATGCCCTAACAGACTTGGAACATCCCTGTCAGATTTTAGCGGATTTCCAGACGATAGAGGAGAATTTTGGGAAATTAGAGGGGATAACTATAGCGTTTTTGGGGGATGGTAACAATGTAGCCCATTCCCTGTTGTTGGGGGGTGCCATAATGGGGATGAATGTGAGGGTAGCGACACCACCAGGATATGCGCCAAAGGCGGAAATAGTGGAAAAGGCGAGGAAACTGGCGGCTAACCCTGAGCAGATTATAATAACCCATTCGCCAGAGGAAGCGGTGGACAAAGCCCAGGTGTTGTATACTGACGTTTGGGTGAGTATGGGGCAGGAGGGGGAAGCGGCCAAGAAAATTCCTTCCTTTCAACCCTATCAGCTGAATGAGAGGCTAGTGAGTTTGGCAGACAAGGAAGCAATAGTGTTACACTGCCTGCCGGCATACAGGGGGAAAGAAATCACCGCCGAGGTGTTGGAGGGGAGACAGTCAAGGGTTTGGGATGAGGCGGAAAACCGGATGCATGCCCAGAAGGCATTGATGGCCTGTCTGTTGGGGTTGACGTAGGGGTATAGGGGGATTATTCTGGGTTGTCGGTTTCCAGGGTAGCCTTTTGCTTGATAGTCTGCCGAGTTGAGGAGGCAAAGGGCACCCTTTCCAATTCTGGCAAGGCAACCAATTTCCGTCTCGGTTGACGACGACGTTGCTGAGTAGACAGAGGTGGCAAGGGTTGTTCTTTTTCTTCCTTCTCTAACCAGTAATTGGCGATGGGCAGTACAGCCTCCAAGTCTTCCAACAGACGAGGGATTACCATCACTGCGTGTAACTCGCCGATTTTCTCTGCCACCTCCATTCCCGCCTCAATAGCCACTGCCACATTAGCTATTGTCCCCCTGATGATGGCAGTACAAAGTCCAGCACCAATGGTTTCATAGGCGGCCAATTGAACATCTGCTGCCTTCAACATAGCATCGGCAGCCCCCACCATAGCGGGAAAGCCTCGGGTTTCCAATAGGCCGATGGAACTATTGCTCAGACGACTAAAACCCCTTTTTTGCTGGGCTATTTCTAACAGACGACTGCCGATGGGCAATACCGCCTCCAGATTGGGCATTGGCCTGGGTATCACCAACTTAGAATGCAGTTGGCCTATTTCCTCTGCCATTTTCGCCCCTTCTTCCACCGCCAGCCTTACATCCGCAATATTCCCTCTTACAATCGCTGTACAGTATCCTCCTCCTATCTTCTCATAGCCTACAAGGGTAACACCAGCAGATTTGAGCATAGTGTCGGCGGTACCCACCAAGGCAGGGAAGCTGTAGGTGGAGACTAAACCCAGGGCGCTATCAGGACTTATATGCCTTTCTCTCATTTATGTGGGGAGAGTGTGTTTAGTTTTACGGACACTCCTGAGGCGATTATACACCGAGGAGGGGGCAAATGACAAGAAGGCTTAATCCCCACCCAGCTTGCCAATAATATGGTGAAGTTGTTTGATATTACACACCAGGAGACGGTTAGAGTGTTCGTCAGTGGCTATTATTCCCTTATTTTCAAACTTGGCCATCACCTGGAGACATTCTTCCAGAGTTAATTGGGAGAGGGAAGCCAAATCCTGGGGGGGAAAATTAAACAGTTCGATGCCTCTTTGGCTAGTTTCACCGTATTTGTCCGCCAGAGAGATTAAAATGGTGGCAAGTCTTACTTTGGGAGGCTGACGGTAGAATTGACAGTATCGCTGATATTCTACCACCTTTTCTACCATCAGTTGTAGGAGACGGTGTTGAATTTGAACATCTTGGCGGAGGATTTGTAAGAAGCGTTGGGCGGGGATAGTGAGAGATTGGACGGGGGACATGGCCACCACTTGACTTCCACTAGCCACGTTGCCCAAGATAGCCGCTTCCCCCACAAAGCCTCCTGGGCCTATAATTTCTATTGTATTTCTCTCCCCTCCACGGACAGTTTCCAGTTTAACCCATCCGGAAACGATGAAATCTACACCTCTGCCCCAACTCTCTTCTGAGAATAATACCTCCTGGGGTTCATAACTTTCTGTTTCTGTCATGGATAAAAGCCATTCAAGGGTTTCTGTTTCCAGATTATGGAAGAGGGGGAAAGTTTCACTAAACTCTTGTGTCTCCATGACATGTCAGAGGAAGAAGGGGTTGTTGAATTCTACTCGATTTTACTGCTAATTTCAAGTTTATCCCCTGAAAAGAGGAACACAAAAACTAGTTACAATAGACAGATAAAAAAACTAGAAACAGGCGTATGGTAGCAACGACTCTTCCTCCATCCAAGCATCCCCTGGCTGAATATATACACCGTTTAGAAAGTGGGGGTGCCCTTTTACAAGATTCCCCGGAGAATGTGATGGAAGTAGTGGGAATTTTAAAAGCCTATGGGGTAGTTTTGGACGCTTATTGGCGAAATCTTATCTACATTGCTGAGCATCAATTTTTAGTCCTATTTCCGTTTTTCAAGTATTTTAATGGAGAATTTTCTTGGAAAAAATTATTGCGTCACTGGTGGCACGCCCGCATCAATTACGAGTATGCTGAATACTGTATGCGTTTGATGTTGTGGCATGGGGGGGGTAAACTAGAGGAATATTTAGATACCGAGGAATTCAAACAACTGTGTGAGGAGGCCATCCGGGCTAAAATTGGTGATAATCCGGGGTTAGTGGTATTGCATAAGCTGTTTCCCCAGTTTTTCCCTGAACAGGTAAAAATGTTGGTATACTATTCTGCCTTGGGGCAATTTTGGGAGGTGATGGCTGGCATATTTCTCACTTTATCAGACAGGTATGACCGCGGGGAAATTAAAACCATTCCCTCCGTAGTACAACACATTTTAGCAGGTTTAGTAGCCGCCGCCAATAAACCCATCACCTATGGGGTAGAGATTAAGGGGAAACGGTATGAATTGGTGCCAAAAAGTGCCGGTTTGACCTTTTTGATGGATGTGGCGGTGCCTTATGTGGAGGCGGTATTTTTCCGGGGCTCACCTTTTCCTGGTACAGTTTCTTACAATGCCCAGGCTAATCAGATTCCTGTAGATCAAGCGTCATTCAACTATGGGGCGCTGTATGCTGATCCTCTTCCTATAGGAGGTGCGGGCATTCCCCCTACCCTATTGATGCAAGATATGCGTCATTATCTCCCAGACTATTTGCGGGAATACTACCGTAAAACTCCCCGTAAGGAAAATGACTTGCTGGTGAAAATCTGTATTAGTTTCCAGAAGTCTATGTATTGTGTCACCACTGCTGCCATTATAGGACTAGCGCCCTATCCCCTGGATACTGACAGGCCGGAGGAGAAGATGGCCAATCGTAGGTATTTTGAGCAGTGGATGAATCGTTTTCTAACTTCTCGTATTCTAGATGTAAATCAAAGTAACATAGGAACTATTATTCGCAGTCGTCTGGGGAAGGGGAATGAGGGTTAACAGGGGCAATCCAAAAGAGACACATACTCCCACATACCCAGAAAGATTAAATTGGGGTCTACAATCAATTCAGCTGGGAAATGGGGGTAAATATGGCGGAAATAGTGAGACAACAGAAGGGCATCGCCACCAGTAAAAATTATCTTACTGGCAGGATAGCGTTTCAACCAGTCTTCGGCGAAATCTCTGATGCCGGCAATGATAGTGTAGATGACACCACTTTGAATGGCACAGGGGGTGTTGGTTGCCCAACGGGGGGTTAAGTCTGCCATGACTTCTACTTCGGGGAGGGAGGCGGTGTGGAAAAACAATGCCTGTAGTTGTAGCCTTACCCCCGGCAAAATTGCCCCTCCCTGAAAGCGTCTTTGGGCGTCGGCGCCGGAGAAGGTTAAGGCTGTGCCACTATCTATTACTAGACAGGGGAAGCCATACTTACACCCCCCTCCCCACAGGGTCAGAATGCGATCGCTTCCCAGACTGGGATAAGTATTTTTGAGGGGGATAAGACTACAGTCAATAATTCTCGCTTGTGGCAAAGATAAATACATTTTGGTAGCAGAGGGGACTACGGAGGCGAAATAGAGGGGAATTTGGGCTTGCAGACACTCCTTCAACTCCTCATCTTCTACCACTGTATTCAATTCCGCCAGGGATTCTGCCTGAAGGGTATTCCAGGTTTTAGCCAGACGGTTATCGCGAAACAAGCCCCAATGGAGACGGGAATTGCCAATCATTAAACCTAACCAGTCTTTCATATTCCCTTGCCGGTAAATGCTATATTTGCCCTAAAATCATTCCCAACAGGAGAATAAAACCAATCCACACATTCTCGCTGAAAATCCGCCCATATTTACTCTTGTCACCTGCCTCTGTGCGGAGACGGACATATTGTGCTACCCAGAAAATTACGGCAATAAGCCAGCTTACCCCAAAAAAGAGGTTAAACCCTTTTAAAAGGCCAAGATAGGCCAATAAACCCGCAGTGAGAGCGAAAAATAGACCTACTGCCTCCGCTGCCCAATCGCCAAAGAAAATGGCACTGGAGTTGATGCCCAGTTTTAGGTCGTCCTCTTTGTCACTCATGGCATAGACAGTATCAAACCCCATAGTCCAGGTGACTGTAGCTGCCCACAGTAGCCAGGTATCCAAGGAGATTTCGGGTTTAACGGCAGTCCAGCTGATCAAAACGGCAAATCCCCAAGCCAATGACAATACCAGCTGGGGCACAGGGAAAAACCTTTTGGCCAGGGGATAGCAGACAATAAGGGGTACAGCCGCCACACACAACCAGAAGCTGAGGGGGGGGAGGAGAAAGGCCAAAATAGCGGCTATGGCCAGGAAGACAAAAAAGACAACCAGGGCGACTTGGACTGACAGGCTGCGGTTAGCCAGGGGTCGACTTTTAGTCCTTTCTACCTTATCATCAATATCACGGTCCCATAGGTCATTAATAACACAACCCGCGGCACTGGTAGCTATACTTCCCAGGATGACAACCAGTAGGAGGGGGAGGGGAGGTTTTCCCGCCGCCGCCAAAAACAGTGCCCACAAGGCGGGAATCATCAAAATCAGTCTTCCGGCCGGTTTATCCCAGCGTAGTAGCTTGATTATACTGAAAAGGGTTGGGTTAAGGGTCTGAGACATGACAATGGCCGCCACAAGATACCATGATCTAGTTATTATTATTGCTCTTTTGAGCCTGTTCCCATTTGGCCAACAAATCCGGTCGTTTCTTCCGGGTTATTTCTAGTTGTTTCTCCCGACGCCACTGGGCAATTTTCTGGTGATTTCCCGACAATAAGACGGCAGGCACCTCCCATCCCCTAAAAACTGCTGGACGGGTGTAATGGGGATAGTCCAACAGTCCATCTTCAAAGCTATCTGCCCTGATAGACTCAGCCTTCCCCACTGCCCCGGGGAGGAGTCGGATGACACCGTTAATCAAAGCCAAGGCTGGAATTTCCCCACAGGTTAAAACGAAGTCTCCCAGAGAGATTTCCCTGGTGACTAGGTGTTGTACCCTTTCGTCTACTCCCTCATAGTGGCCACAGATGATAACTAATTGTTTATAATTATAGGCTAGTTCCTTTAAAAGGGATTGATTAAGGGTTTGCCCCTGAGGGCTCATCAAGATTACTTCCCTTGGCTGGATTACGGGTAGGGATTCCACTGCAGCGAAGATGGGCTCAGGTTTTAATACCATCCCCGCGCCTCCCCCATAGGGCTCATCATCCACTTGACGGTGTTTGTCTGTGGTAAAATCGCGGGGGTTAACGAGATTGACGGTGGCAATGTTTTTTTTGATGGCTTTGCCCATCACGCCATAGCTAAGGGGGGAGGTGAAGAAGTCCGGAAAAAGGGTAATGATGTCGATTCGCACTGCGCCACAAGAGTCACTACTTAGGGACGGTTAGTTAAAAAGTTAACAGTTTAGGGGCAATTACAGCGCCTATAATAAACCCCTAAGTTATTTCCAGTTTTAATTGTGGCTTACGGTGGTGGCGAAAGTCAACAATGAACTGTACAGACAAAAAAAAGCGTATAATGGTACGCTCACAGTACTCTCAGCAACTTACTGGCCAATCTAGAGCAGGGGTATAAAAGAGCAATATGAGGCAATATTATCGAGATTCCATCCTAGTAATAGGAGGTGCAGAGGACAAGGTCCATGGCAAGGAGATTCTCACCACCTTCTGGCGTTGTGCGGGGGGGGAGGCGGCCATCATCGGCATTATTCCCTCCGCTTCTAGGGAGCCTACCATTATAGGGGAGCGTTATGCCAATATTTTCAGTGACATGGGGGTAAAAGACCTTATGATCTTAGATGTGAGGGATCGTCTTCAGGGGGAGGATCCAGACTATCAGGAGTATGTGGAAAAGTGTACGGGTATATTTATGACAGGAGGGGACCAACTAAGACTCTGCGGCTTGTTAGCAGACACGCCCCTGATGGAGAGGATACGTCAAAGGGTAAAATTGGGGGAGATTACCCTGGCAGGCACTAGTGCGGGGGCAGCGGTGATGGGACACCACATGATAGCCGGCGGCAGCAGTGGCGAGTCTCCCAATCGAGCCCTGGTGGATATGGCCATGGGGCTGGGGATTATCCCGGAAATCATTGTAGATCAGCACTTTCACAATCGTAACCGCATGGCGAGACTCCTCAGTGCCATTTCCAGCCATCCAGAAAGACTAGGGGTGGGCATAGACGAAGACACCTGTGCCCTCTTCCACGGGGAATACATAGAGGTGTTGGGGAGGGGCACGGTGACCATTGTAGATGCCAAGGCTATGAGTCACACTAATCAAGGGAAGGTACCGGCGGAGGCCCCCCTTGCCCTTCACAACCTTCGTCTTCATATTCTAGCCCATGGGGACCGCTATAACCTTAAAACCCATACCCCCATTCCTGCTCAAGACTATCTCTAAAGTGTTCAAATTGAACAGTTACCTACAACACAAAAGAGAGAAACTAGTAAAGAGGGAGCAGCTTAAATAGAAAACAGATGAGAATCCTCAGAACACTGACACTCAGAGGGCCCAACTACTGGAGCATCAAAAGACACAAGCTGATACAGCTACGCCTGGACTTGGAAGACTTGGCCAACACCCCCACCAATGAAATTCCTGGTTTCTATGAGGCCCTAGTGAAAATTCTACCCAGTCTAGTGGAACACCAATGCTCGAAGAAATACCGCGGGGGGTTTCTGGAGAGAGTCAAAGAGGGCACCTATCTGGGGCATGTAGTGGAGCACGTCGCCCTAGAATTACAAGAATTAGCGGGGATGCCAGTGGGTTTTGGCCGCACCCGGGAAACCTCTGCCCCTGGTGTGTACAATGTAGTGTTTGAGTACGTATACGAAGAAGCAGGGAGATATGCCGGCCGCGCCGCCGTTCGTATCTGTAACTCAATTGTAGAAAAAGGTTATTATCCCCCGGAAGAATTGGCCCAGGATTTGGCAGATTTGAGGGATTTAAAAGCTAATGCGGCTTTGGGCCCCTCCACCGAGGCTATAGTTAAGGAGGCCGAAGCCCGAGGTATTCCCTGGATGCTACTAAGTGCTAGATCCCTGGTCCAGTTGGGCTATGGGGCCTATCAGAAGCGAATCCAGGCTACCCTCAGTAGTTACTCCAATATCCTCGCCGTAGAACTGGCCTGTGACAAAGAGGGGACAAAAACTATTCTGGCAGAGGCGGGCATTCCTGTACCAAAGGGAATAGTAATAAACTATTTGGACGAACTGGAAGAGGCCATAGAAGATGTGGGGGGCTATCCCGTGGTTATTAAACCCCTGGATGGCAATCATGGCCGGGGTATTACGGTAGATGTCCAAACCCCAGAGGAGGCAGAAGCCGCCTATGACCTGGCCAGTGCCGCCTCCAAAACCCGAAGTGTCCTCGTGGAAAAATACTACAAAGGTAGAGATCACCGGCTGCTGGTAGTCAATGGCAAGTTAGTGGCAGTGGCGGAAAGGGTGCCTGCCCATGTGGTAGGCGATGGTTATTCCACCATTGAGGAGTTAATTGAGAAAACTAATCAAGATCCTAACCGGGGCGAAGGACACGACAATGTCCTCACCAAGATTACCGTGGATGATACCGTATTGAAGGTGTTGGCTAGACAGGGTTATACCCTTCAAACCCGTCTTAAGGAAGGGGAAATAGCTTATCTACGGGCTACGGCTAATCTTAGCACTGGGGGTATTGCCATCGACCGCACTGATGAAATCCACCCAGAAAACGTTTGGATGGCGGAAAGGATAGCTAAGTTAATTGGCCTAGACATAGCTGGCATAGATGTGGTCACCCCCGACATTAGCAAACCCCTCAAGGAGGTGGGGGGAGTGGTGATAGAAGTCAATGCGGCACCGGGCTTTAGAATGCATGTGGCACCTAGCCAAGGACTACCACGCAACGTGGCTGCCCCTGTCCTAGACATGCTCTTCCCCCCAGGCACCCCCAGCCGAATCCCCATTATTGCTATCACTGGCACCAATGGCAAAACCACTACTACCCGTCTCACCGCCCATATCTACCGTCAAACGGGCAAAGTAGTCGGCTACACTACCACCGATGGCATTTACATTGGCTCCCACCTGGTAGAAAAAGGCGATAATACAGGCCCCGTCAGCGCCGGTGTCATTCTCCGCGACCCCACCGTGGAAATAGCCGTGTTAGAATGTGCCCGTGGGGGTATCCTCCGCTCCGGTTTGGCCTTTGACCGTTGTGATGTGGGTGTAGTCTTAAATGTCTCAGCTGACCATCTGGGACAAGGCGACATTGACACCATCGAACAAATGGCCAAGGTTAAGGCCGTGGTGGCCGAGGCCGTAAGTGGGGACGGTTATGCTGTCCTCAATGCCGATGACCCTCTTGTGTCACAAATGGCCAAAAATGTCAAGGGTAAAGTTGCCTATTTTTCCATGAACCCTGACAATCCTATCATCCAAGAACACCTCCGTCGCAATGGCATAGCGGCAGTGTATGAAAACGGCTATGTGTCCATCTGTGAAGGCCAATGGACTTTGAGAATCGAAAGGGTGGAAAATATCCCTCTCACCCTCAAGGGTATGGCCCCCTTCATGATTGCTAATGTCTTGGCCTCCTGTTTGGCAGCCTTCGTCAAGGGAGTAGACATTGAGTTGATTCGTCGAGGTGTTAGGACTTTTAGGCCAAGTGCCGAACAAACCCCCGGGCGCATGAATTTATTCGACTTGAAACACTGTAGCGTACTAATTGACTATGCCCATAACCCCGCAGGCTATGAGGCAGTGGGGGACTTTGTCAAAAACTGGAAGGGAGATAGGGTGGGAGTTATCGGTGGGCCAGGCGACAGAAGAGATGAGGATTTGAGACAGTTGGGAGTCATTTCTGCCCGCCTTTTTGACTACATTATTGTCAAGGAGGATGACGACACCCGTGGTAGGGAAAGAGGGGAGGTGGCAGACATAATTGTAGATGGCATCCTCTCGGAAAATCCCCACCAGGACTATATTGTCGTCTTGGACGAGGCGGAGGCCATTGAAACTGGCATTAGCAAAGTCAAAGACGGAGGCCTAGTAGTAGTCTTCCCAGAAAGCGTTAGCCGGGCTATCAAAATTGTCAAAAAATACCAGGCAGCAGACTAGCTATGGATGCGCGGTTCGGGGTACAGTTGTGAGAGGATTTCGCTTTCCAACTGGGCTAATTCCTCCAATCTCGCTGATACCATCTCCGGGGGGAAATACTGTCTGGCTAACAGCCAATAGGCCCCATAGTGTCTTGCCTCCGACGCCATTAACCCCCTATAAAACCTGGCCAACTCCTCGTCGGGACAGTGTTGGGCCAAAAGTCCCAGTCTTTCATGGGATCTGGCCTCAATCAACGCTGCCACCAGCAAAGAATCCAACATCCTTTCTGGTTCCTCCTTACGGATGGCCTGTTTCAACGTGGCACCATAGGGGGCTGGTTTTAATGGTGCTAGGCTTATCCCCCTCCTTTCTAACCACTGATTCACCTGTTCAAAATGCTCTAATTCTTCCTTGGCAATGGCTGTAAGACGATAAATCAAATCTTTATGGCTAGGATAACGGAACATCAGGTTTACAGCCACTCCAGCCGCCTTCCGCTCACAGTGAGAATGGTCTAACAGAATAGTATCCAGATTCGCCAAGGCCAACTCCAGCCATTGAGGGTTAGTGGGTTGCCGCAGAAGTTTGATGGTGGTGTAGTTTGACACGGGTATCCGTCACAGAACAAACGAAGGGCCGCCAATATATAATAAAACAAACTACATCTGTTAGACTAGATATAGTGGCAGCCATAGGCATGGACTAGCACAGAGTACAATAATGGGCAGAAGAATAGTATTCGGGGATGTTCATGGGCACTATGGGGCGGTTTGTGCCCTCCTGGACAAGATTAGCCCCTCCACCAGTGATACCCTCTACTTCCTCGGCGACTTGATCGATCGTGGGCCTGAGGCCGCTAAGGTGGTAGAATTTGTGAAGGAAAATGGTCATTATTCTATCCTGGGCAACCATGAGATTATGTTACTGGACGCCCTGGGAGGTAAAACCATAAATCCTATAGCCTTCCAAACCTGGTTGCGTAACGGCGGTAATGCCACAGTGGCAAGTTACGGCCAAAAAGTCCCACCCCCTGAACATATTGAATGGTTTAAAACCCTCCCCCTGTACATAGATTTGGGGGATTTTTGGTTAGTCCATGCCGGCGTTAACCCCTCATTGCCCCTCAGTCAACAATCCCAAGCCCAATTCTGTTGGATTCGTCATCAGTTCCACTCTATCGAAAAACCCTACTTCCCTGACAAGACTATCGTTGTGGGACATACCATCACCTTTACCTTTAATGGCCTAAAACCGGGAGACATCGCCCAAGGAGAAGGTTGGCTTGGTATCGACACTGGCGTCTACTATCAAAATCTTGGCAGACTCACCGCCCTAGATTTAGACAATTCCCTTGTCTACCAGGTAGACGGCCATGGCAATAACTTCCGTTGTCTCCCCCTTGAGGAAGCTGCCCGCAAGATTAACCGCCGCCACTTGTTTGCCCGTAACGTCGCTCAACTACTTATGTAACAATAAGTATTCAGTTGCATCCCAGAGAAAAATCCGACTACAATTATAATTTGCTGTTGTTATCCCATCACAGGAGGATAGACCATGAGTCGCGTCTGCCAGTTGACAGGCAAAAGGGCCAATAACGGTTACGCTGTTTCTCACTCCCACCGTCGTACCAAAAAACTGCAACACGTTAACCTACAGTATAAACGGATTTGGTGGCCAGAGGGCAACTGTTTTGTGAAATTGCGTCTCTCTACCAAGGCCCTCAAAACCCTCGACAAGAAGGGACTAACTGCCATGGCAAAAGAGGCAGGCATTGACTTGAGCAAGCACGTCTGCAAATAGTATCCCTGCCACTTGCTTGACTTAAACCTCCTCCCGATCTACACTGCCAAAAAATACCGGTTCGATTCTTATTCCCACCACTTGCGAAGGGCGTATTACCATGTATTCGCCCTGCATTGTTTTAATAGGAACACTGATAAAATCCTTAGAATCCGCCTTGGGGACTAACTCCCCACTGTACCACTTCTGGAAATCCTGTATACTGGGAAAACGCACCTCCTCCCGGTGGCCACCACTTAGAAGAATGTGAACCAAATACTCGTCTGGTTTTCTCGCCATACACCTTTCTGTCTCTCACTGCCGTTTTACTATTTTTACATAAAATCCCGGGACACAGACAAGCCCTATCCCTACCCCATCACAAATCCCCTCAATTTGCGGAAAAAATGGGATAAATCCTCCTCCACGGGCGCATGGTTTGTGGCCTCATGGACAGGCACACTATTCCCCCCTATCCCCAACAAGGGCACACTGTTGTAGTCTTCCATCCCTTCCTCCTCTTCCACCTCTGGTTCAATCAAACGCAAAAACTCACAATTAAAGCTTTGCGCCACACCCCCCCTTCTCATCCAACTGTTCAATATCTGTTCCACCGAAACCGCCTTCAACCTCCCCTGATAAATCGCCTCTGCCACCGCTAAAGCAATCCAAGAATGAGGGTACCTCCTCGTCCATTTTACTATCAATTCCCTCATGCTGTGCCCGTTTAGCTCAAAATTGTAGAATTTCATCAAAATAACCGCCCTTCTTATCTGATTCCCACTTCCATTCACTGCCGGAAAGTGCAATAATCCTCCTTCTTTTCCTCCATCCTTTGCCCCCCACTGGAATCCCCCCTCAAAACACAACAAGCCGCCCCACTCCACCACCACGGGTGAATCAGAGACGGCCGCCGATTGTAATAACATGCTAACAAGAAAAAAGAAAATTGTCAAGGGGCAAGATGAGGACTGTACAGACTTATAATTAAAGCCCGTACTCTGTCGCAGTCTGGAACCACAAACACAGTACCATGTCTAGACCAGTTTTGTACTTGGCAATAACCAATCATGGTTTCGGCCATGCAGTGAGAATGGCATCCGTGGCTAATAGGATAAAACAAATAAACCCAGAGGTACTTTTGATAATTACCACCACCGCCCCAAGATGGCTTTTAGAAGCCTACATCCAAGGAGATTTTATTCACCGGGTGAGGGCATTTGATGTGGGAGTAATACAGTCTGACAGTCTTAACATGGATTTGGCTAGTACACTTATCCGTCTTAGAGAATACCAGCAGAAGGAAAAAACAATAGTCCAACAAGAGGTAGAATTCGTCCGTCTCAACAAGGTAAACCTCATAGTGGCAGACATCCCCGCTATGATGGCAGAGGTGGCTTTCCAGGCAAATATTCCCTGTTGGATGGTAGGTAATTTCGGTTGGGATTTCATTTATCGCAGTTGGGGTGGTGAATTCGTCTCCATAGCAGACTGGTTAGCTAATCACTATGGCAAGGTAAACAGACTGTTTCGTCTACCTATGGCAGAAGAAATGCAACCCTTCCCAGTAAAGGAAGATGTAGGCTTAATCGGCAGTCAACCCCGTTATCCCCAACAGGAAATACGCCATCGTTTTAATCTGATAAAGGATAGGGAAAAAACTGTTTTACTCACCTTCGGTGGCTTGGGATTAGAAGCTATTCCCTACCACAATCTTTTCCTTTTCCCTGACTGGCAATTCATCACCTTTGATAAAAATGCCCCCCCCCTGCCCAACCTGTTAAAAGTCACAGACAAAAGCCTACGTCCAGTGGATTTTATGCCTCTGTGTGGTAAAGTGATATGTAAGCCGGGTTTTAGCACCTTTGCCGAAAGTATGTGTTTGGACATACCCATCATTAGCCTCACCCGCCATGGCTTTGCCGAAGCACAAATCCTCCTAGAGGGACTCCGGCAATATAGCTACCATCGTATAATAGACTGGCAGGAGTTTTTCACTGGCAATTGGGATTTTTTGAAAAAAGACGTACTGCCCCCCCAAAGCAACAAAAAACTCGATAAACAGGGGGCAGAATATATTGCTAGGGAAATAGTCCAATTTTTGGCAGATTTAGCCTAAATTAAATTCAATGAGCCCAAAAAACCAGTCACAATCCTAGTCCCATCCTTAAGAATATGAATTTCCACTTGATCTGAGGCCCAATTCAGTTTATCCTTAAACTCGGGGTTGAATACATGAACCCTCTGGTTACTGGAAGAAACCAAAGAATCAGGAGAGTTGATGGCTAAAGACTGAATGTAAGGCCCATCAATGAGTATGTCCAACTGAGATAACAAATCCTGGGAGTGGGGTGGCGCCTGGGGCGATTGTAGTTGTTCTAGGGTAAAACCTGTAAAAGACATTACACTTAACCCCTTCTCTTTCAATATCCTGGCTAACTTTGCTAACGCCTCCGCCTGCCAAAAAGGTTCACCCCCTGAAAATGTAACACCTTCATTACGAGGATTACTTAAAATCTGTGCCGCTAACTCGTAAATGGAAACAATTTGATTAGGCTCAAACGGCCAAGACTGGGGATTAAAACAACCTGGACATCCTCGATTACACCCCTGTACCCATACTACCGCACGACGTCCTGGCCCGTTTACCTCCGACTCGTCCACATAACCCATAATATTAACATGGTCTGGAGGTATAAAATCCAATACGGGTTTCTCTTTCATACTCCCCTCAATGACTAGCTGTTTTCCTCCATTGTAACTATTGAACTTTTCCTAGAATTATTATTGTTGCCCCTTTGAAACCGTCCCCCCCCTCTTCTCTCGTTGCTGTATACTTCTATTTGAACTATAACCTATCTCAAGGGGTTGTCCACCAATGTCACCTTGCCTCTGGAAATCTCCATCCTATCCCCCAATTGTAAACCTTCTGGGAAAAAATAAGCCTCGTTTTCCCCTCCTTGCCCTTCTTCTCTGTCTATCCCTCCTCCCTGGCTGTGGCAAAATGGAAGAGAGGGTTATCTGTCCAATGCCCTTCACCCCCGCTACCACCACCAATGATACAGCTAACCTCAGTCAACCCCTAGATGTTTCCATTTACGTAGACGGTAGTGACTCCATGTTGGGATTCGTCGCCAAACCCAACAGCAATTATGTGAAAATGATGGAAATACTCGCCACTAGCATCACTGAGGATAACAACACTCGGATAGAATACTACCGTCTCGGAGAAACACAACCCCTAACCCGCACCAGATTCCGTCAGGATTCTAAACTCCCTATATTCTACGACAGCAAAGACCCCACCTACCAGCCTATCACTAGTCCTATACAATCAGCCATTATTCCCCCCGCCGAGGGAAGAGAAAAACTCACTATCATTGTCACTGACTTAGAAGGGGATGATCCAGGTAAGTTAATTGAAGCCCTTAACAAAAACTATTTCACCCAAGGTAGACAGGATTATACCATAGGCATTATTGGTGTTAAGAGTCAATTTAATGGTATTGTCTTCAACCCCTTCACCGGTAAGGCTAAGTTTAAATATGCCAGTGATGAAAACAATCCTGATACCTATCGTCCATTCTATCTCATTGTTATAGGAAAATTTGACAGGATTTCCCGTTATTTTGAAGAGTATAAACGACTCGCCCCCGACTTACAACAATACAGTGAGATGTTTATATTCCCCGGTAAAAATATTCTCAAATCTCCAGTAAATTTGGGGAGTTTTGCTGACATCCAAAACAACTCACAATTACCGACAGACGGGCAAATAGAAAGAGTTTTTGCTTTATCTGACGCCAAGGTAGTAGTTTCCCCGGAAAATGAAAAAACTAGTGCCTATGATTTCCTTAACATTATTAGCAATGACAAGCCCACAGTTACTATCAAGTATTCCACACCTTTCCCCCAACTAGCAACTCCTCAAAACAGCAACAATACTCTTCTAATTATCGAAGAAAATCTAAAGACAAAAACCAGGGTTTATATCTTCAATCCCACCCCCGGTGTAGCCAGTGAAACCAATAGTGACACCGGTAACCAGACAGTTTCTGGTAGTGTATCTACCTCCGGTAAAAAATATTTCCGCGAAACCCCTAATGTCTCCCTCCAACAGGCATTAACCATTAGTGACTTGAAACTAGACGACAATAAACAAAACTTGCAATTTGTAGCTACTCTCGACATAAGGAAACTCCCACAACCCCAAATCTACCTCTTTGAGACAGACTTAATTCTTAATGACCTCAAGGACCTAGATTGGTGGTATAATTGGAGCGACAATAGTGGTACAGATGGCTCTAAAACTCTGAACTTGTCCATATTTATGAAAAGACTAAAAACCCTCAGTCTGGAAACCCTGAAAAACGGAAGTAATGATGTAGTAATAGGGCGCTTTTGTATAGGTATTCAGAAGAATAAATAGGGGGTATGTATGAAGGAGGCTGACTTGTCACAAATTTGGACTTACCTCCAGCAATTGGAGTCGCGACTGAGACAGCTAGAATCCCAAAAAACCATTTCCCCTCCTGCCGGTTTATCTCCCCCAAAACCCCTTAAAATCCCCCTAGAGGAATTGGTAGACATATATAACGATGTACCAAGGATTTTTGAGGAATATGCTACCCCAGTTTCTCTCACCGCAGATAGTTACAGAGGCAAAAACCCCAATCAAATAGTTGTAGAAATTTCCCCCTCTGGTAACTACTGGATTTTGCTACTGGACAACCCTATAGAAAAACAATATCTTCTCGTCTTAAATCCCCTCAGAAGGATTAGGGTGGATAACAAACACAGTATCAATCTCCTCTTTGATTTACCACCAGGATTCAAAACAACAGAAGGTGGAAATTTGTACCTAGATAAGCCGGCAGTTTTGAAAATTCTCCCCAGCGGTAACCAGTGGCTTCTACAAAACAAGGGCATTCTTACTACTAGCCTTCCCACTTCTGCCACAAAAATTCCCTCCGATAACAGGCAAAACACCAATCATTGGCAAGAGGATTTGAAGTCTTTTAAGGAAGAGGTTGAAAGGGAAACCAACAACAAAATAGTCCTCCTAGATAAAAAGTTATTATCCTTTCAAAAAGAATGGATTAAGAAGCAGGAATTACTGGAAGATAAAATCAGAGATTACGAAGCCAAAGTTAGCAAATGGCAGGGAGATACAAGTTTTTTAACCCCACCGCCAAAACGAGAAGATTGTGAGTTGATTCCCTACCGCCATGACAGAGAATACCACGATGAATTGGAAGAAATAAAAACGAAAATAGGAGCCATTATAGAGGAGTTTAAAAAGACCAAGGAGGAAATAGATGCCAGGCAATTGTTGTTGGAAAAAATGATAAAATACTGTATTTCAAAGGTGTCTAATATTGAGCATTTTTCCGGTGTTAGTAAAGAGAAAGTAGAAGACGATGGGAGAGAAAGGGAGTGGGCGATTGACGAGAGTTTCAAGGAGATAACTTCTCAATTTGTCAAGAAAAAGAATCAAATTAAAACCGAGGGAAAAGTCCTCTCCTACAGTCAAGAGGAAAAAGAATTATTGGATTTGTATAACCAGGATTATCGAATGCTGTCTAGAGTTTCTTATCTGTTGGTTGACATAGTAACAAAAAGTGGGGATAGTGGCGACAAGAAGGCCTTTTTCAAATCAAATATAACGGGGGATTTTTGTATAACAGTAGGCATTAGAAATTATTATGTTTTTCCTAATCGTCTCAAAATCTTTTCCAGGGGAATACTGGAAGCGGCAGTATACACTGGATTATTCCAAACAGCGAATCCCATTCCGGATGTTATCCTGGGGGAAGATATAAGGGTACTAAAACCGGCTAAGCTGGAGAGAATAAGTGATGAGGAGTGGAAAATTATAGAAGCCGGTAAAATCGACTTCAGCTAGTAACCGGCGGGGGAATTGTTTCTTTTTGTTAAAATTATCCTTCTCCCAGCCAAGAAAAACAGAAACCCAATAATCACTGTTATCCACACTTTCTAGTGGGGGATTCCCCATATGTTTTGGCCCATAAAGGGAATTTATAATAGCCACTAAGGGGAAGAAATTTAAACCCTCACAACCAGTTGACATTATAGCAGGAATTATGCAGCCTACCAACCCACAAAAATTCACGGAAAAAGCTTGGGAGGCAATAGTAAAAACTCCCGACATTGCCAAAGAGAATCAACATCAACAAATAGAGACTGAACACCTGTTAAAATCCCTTCTTGAACAGGAGGGACTAGCGGTAGATATTCTTAACAAAGCTAATGTAAACGTATCCCGTTTTCGAGACAGAGTAGACGATTTTATCCGAAGACAGCCGAAAATTAAAAATGTAGGCGACTCGATTTACCTAGGCAGAAGTCTAGATTTGTTATTAGATTTTGCCGAGAAGTATCGTCAAGAATTTGGGGATGAATACATCTCCATCGAACACATAATGCTAGCCTACAGCCAAGATGACCGCCTTGGTAAACATATTTTCAGAGAATTCGATTTGGATGAATATAAACTAAGAAAAGTAATTAAAGAAATAAGGGGGAGTCAAAAAGTGGTAGATCAAAATCCAGAAGCCAAATACCAGTCTCTAGAAAAATACGGGCGGGACTTGACAGCTTTGGCCCGTGCTGGTAAACTGGACCCTGTTATTGGGAGAGACGATGAGATACGGCGTACTATACAGATCCTTTCAAGAAGGACAAAAAACAACCCTGTACTAATAGGTGAACCAGGGGTAGGTAAAACGGCAATAGTAGAAGGCTTAGCCCAAAGAATAGTCAACCGGGATGTGCCAGAGTCTCTATTAGATCGTACCCTAATTGCCCTGGATATGGGGGCGTTGATAGCTGGTGCCAAGTATCGAGGGGAATTTGAGGAGAGACTAAAAGCCGTCTTAAAAGAAGTAACCGAATCCCGGGGTAATATCATTCTCTTTATTGATGAGATTCACACGGTTGTAGGGGCTGGGGCTACGCAAGGCGCCATGGATGCGGGCAACCTACTAAAACCCATGTTAGCCCGTGGCGAGTTGCGTTGCATTGGTGCTACTACCCTGGATGAGTATCGCAAATACATCGAAAAAGACGCCGCCTTAGAAAGACGTTTCCAACCGGTGTATGTGGATGAACCCAATGTAGAGGATACTATTTCCATTTTACGGGGATTGCGGGAACGTTATGAAGTCCACCATGGTGTCAGGATTTCCGACAGTGCCCTCGTCGCTGCGGCTGTATTATCTAATCGTTACATCAGTGAGCGTTTCCTGCCGGATAAGGCCATTGACTTGATAGACGAGGCGGCGGCGAAACTGAAAATGGAAATCACTTCCAAGCCGGAAGCCCTAGACGAGGTAGACAGGAAAATCATGCAATTGGAGATGGAAAGACTGTCTCTGAAGAAAGAAAATGATCCCGCCTCTTTAGAAAGACTGGAGAAGATAGAGAAAGAGATTGAGGAATTAAAACGGCAACAATCGGCCTTAAATGCTCAATGGCAGGCGGAAAGGGAGATTATTGACAGAATTCGCAGCATTCGGGAAGAGATTGAAAGAGTCAACGTGGCCATCCAACAGGCAGAAAGAGACTACGACTACAACAAGGCGGCGGAATTGCGTTATGGCCGACTCACCGACTTGCAAAGACAATTGAAGGACGCCCAGGCCATTTTAGCAGAGAAACAGACCAGTGGCAAGTCCCTCTTACGGGAGGAGGTGACAGAAGCGGATATTGCCGAAATTATCTCCAAATGGACTGGTATTCCCGTCAGCAAACTGGTACAATCAGAAAAGGAAAAACTGTTACACCTAGAAGAGCAACTCCACAAACGGGTAATAGGCCAAGACGATGCCGTAAGGGCGGTAGCGGAGGCTATTCAACGCTCTCGTGCCGGTTTATCTGATCCTAACCGTCCTACTGCTAGTTTCATCTTTTTGGGGCCCACTGGTGTGGGGAAAACCGAACTGGCCAAAGCCCTAGCAGAAATCCTCTTTGACACCGAGGAGGCCATGGTGCGCATCGATATGTCTGAATACATGGAGAAACACAGCGTATCTCGTCTAATAGGCGCACCACCGGGGTATGTAGGTTACGAGGAGGGGGGACAGTTAACAGAGGCTATTCGTCGTCGTCCTTATTCTGTTATCCTCTTCGATGAGATTGAAAAGGCCCACCCGGACGTCTTCAACATCATGTTACAACTGCTGGACGATGGTCGCCTCACCGACTCCCAAGGTCACACGGTAGACTTCACTAATACTATTGTGATAATGACCAGTAACATAGGGTCTCAGTATATTCTAGACCTAGCAGGGGATGAGAGCAAATACGAACAGATGCGCAACCGGGTGATGGAGGCGATGCGGGCAAATTTCCGCCCAGAGTTTCTCAACCGTATTGACGAGATTATCATTTTCCATGGTCTCAACAAGGAGCAATTGCGTCAAATCGTTCAACTGCAGGTAAATCGTCTCCAATCCCGTCTAGCTGAACAAAAACTCTCCTTGAAGCTGTCTGAAAATGCCATTGACTTTTTGGCCGACGTGGGCTACGATCCGGTATATGGTGCCAGACCCTTGAAACGTGCCATTCAACGTTATCTAGAAACTGCCATCGCCAAAGCCATCCTCCGCGGTGAATTCAAAGAGGGTGACACTATTTACGTAGACGTGGAAGACGAAAGACTAATCCTCAAACATCATAACTAGCGCAACAGCTGCCCCCCTGCGGGGCCATTTTTCCCCCGTCACTCTTATTTCCCTCCTTTCCCCTCCTCCTACTCTTGACAAAATCTCCAATATATGCCACAGCTGTGCAAATTTCCCAGAAACCAGTGACTATACTGAAATCCCCCTGGGACTATTAAAAAACTATATCCATTCTCTCCTTTATATTGGCAAATAAAGAGAATGATGAGCAATGGGATAAAAAGCCGATAAACTGAGGAAAATGGGGAAGAGAAGAAGATAAGGTAAAAATAAGAGACCAGATAAATACATAAACGCGAAAATGAGATAGGTTTTAAGAAAAAAATATAGGGATTAGAAATATGTTCTGGGGGGAAGAAGATAACATTAATATCACCACAGGGGCAAAAATCGAGGCCAAGAATGATAACAAAGGCAGTTACAATAATTGGGTTATGAGAGAAATTATCCAGTACTATTTAATTTAATTAACCGGTGTGCCCTGCCGTCTATTTCCTCAGTGTTGATGCCTCTAATTAATTCCCCTATTTAAGGTGAAACTGTCTAGGATTTTTTCCTGGAGTGTACACAGATTATATCCCCCTAAATGATACCAGAATCCCTCTCTCTACCATGTAAGCACCCCGAGGTGGCCAGATATAGAAAATTAACACAGTGCCCGCCGACTGGACGCCGCCCCAATCTTGTATTTGTCCCTCTCGCCAGCTAGCCAAAAAAAAATTTGGACTCAAAGCAAAAGCCCAATGGCGGGAGGCGGAATCGAACCGCCGACACGAGGATTTTCAGTCCTCTGCTCTACCAACTGAGCTATCCTGCCAAACCCTGACGGTTATGAATTATAACAAATTTTCTCCGCCCTGACAAGGGGAAAGCAGTAGATTGATTTTCCGGCCAGGGGGTAGTATAATCAAAACTGCTTGGGTCTCACCTGGGAGAAGGCATGACTTTTACCTTTCAAGAGCTTGTAGCCTGTTTGAATGATTTTTGGAGTAAACAAAATTGTCTGATAGGCCAACCCTATGATACAGAAAAAGGGGCGGCAACTATGAGCCCCCACACCTTTCTAAGGGCCATTGGGCCTGAACCTTGGGCTGTAGCATATATAGAACCTTGTAGACGACCGACTGATGGGCGTTATGGAGAAAATCCTAACAGGGTACAACACTATTACCAGTATCAGGTGTTGATTAAGCCTTCTCCGGATAATATTCAGGATATTTACTTGGAATCGTTGAAGGCGTTGGGTATCCATCCTGAAGACCATGATATTCGATTTGTGGAGGATAACTGGGAGTCTCCTACTTTGGGCGCCTGGGGAGTAGGCTGGGAAGTGTGGTTGGATGGTATGGAGATTACTCAGTTTACCTATTTCCAGCAGTGTGGTGGCATTGACTGTAAGCCAGTGTCTATCGAAATCACCTATGGTTTAGAAAGATTGGCCATGTATTTACAAGATGTAGATAGCATCTATGATATCAAGTGGAATGAACAAATTAGTTATGGGGATATTTTTCTCCAGGCGGAAATTGAACAATGTACCTACAATTTTGAGGCTTCCAATCCTGACTTGTTGTTCAAACTTTTTGCTTTGTATGAAGAGGAGGCAAAACAGTTGATAGAAAAGAATCTAGTTGTCCCAAGTTTGGATTATATTCTCAAGTGCTCCCATTGTTTTAATTTGTTGGAGGCTAGGGGAGTTATTTCTGTAGCAGAAAGGACTCGTTATATTGCCCGTGTTCGTCATTTGGCGCGTCAGGTTGCCCAATTGTATTTAAACCAAAGGGAGTCCCTGAATTTCCCTCTTTTGAATCGTGATAAAGTAGCCGCGGTTTCAACGGCTAGCTGCTAAAAATGCCATCTATAAATTCTCCCAACAGTTAAGAGAAATGAGTGAGTATAAATTGCCATTTTTGAGGGATGATTTACTAAAACTTGAAGCCTACAACCCCACTCCCTTGCCGGCTAACCCCAAGGATTTAGTCCGTCTAGATGCCAATGAAAGCCCCTATGATTTGCCCAAAGAGTTAAAGGAAAAATTAGCGGCATGCTACGAGGATTATATTGAGACTAATCGTTATCCCGATGGCAGTCATTTGACGTTGAAAAAACTTCTGGCAGAATACGTAAATGAGGGGGCTAAAAAAACAGGTTTATTCAAGAGCGATAATATTTCTGTTGGCAACGGGTCAGATGAGTTAATTCGTTCGGTATTGATTGCTACTTGTTTGAATAACAGAGGAGCTATTTTGGTAGCAAATCCCACCTTCTCTATGTATGCTATTCTGGCAAAAAGTTTAGGGATAAATGTGGTTTCTGTTGGGAGAAATGAGGGGGATTTTTCTATAGATTTAGATGAGGCTAATAAAGCAATTTCGGGAGACAATTATCCTGCCATAAAGGTGGTTTTTGTGGTGCATCCCAACTCCCCTACTGGTAACTGTTTGACAGAGGAGGAAATCAATTGGCTAAGGGGTTTGCCGGAGGATATTCTGGTGGTGATAGACGAGGCTTACTACGAGTTTAGCGGACAAACGCTGGTGTCACAATTGCCATATCACCCTAACTGGCTAATATTGCGTACCTTTTCTAAAGCCTTTCGTCTGGCATCTCATCGGGTGGGGTATGCCATCGGCCATCCTCTAGTAATCACAGCGTTGGAAAAAATAAGACTCCCCTATAATCTACCCGCCTTTTCCCAATTGGCCGCCCAGGTGGTGATGGAAAACCGCCACTTGCTACTGCCGTCGGTGAGGGAAATCATAGGGGAAAGGGAAAGAGTCTACCAGAGTTTGACTAGCCTAAAGGAGTATCAACAGTTTAAAGTATGGCCAAGTTGTGCCAATTTCCTTTACCTCCGTTGGCGGGGAGAAAACAACCCCGAGAAACACCAACTAGTAATGGAGCGGCTAAAAAGGGATAAAATACATATCAGACACACTGGGGGAGGATTAAGGGTTTCCATTGGCACCAGAGAGGAAAATGAAGCCCTATTAAAGGCTTTGGCGGGGGTACAGTTGTAGACTCAATCAGAGTTGGCTAGAATCGAGACTTTGGGCTTCCTCGAAACTAGTGGGCAGGTGTAAGCCGCACTCTTGTTTGATACCATGGAAACGGGTGTCCCTTTCATGGGTATCATTAGGACTAAGGGGACGACTGGAATGCCAATCCCCCACAGTGACATATCCCTTCTCAAAGTAGGGGTGGTAGGGTAAGTCGTATTTTTTCAGATACTCGTAGACGTCTTTAGAAGTCCAGCGGAGAATAGGTAAAATCTTATAACGTTCCCCCTGTTTATTGACAAAATTGAGGGTTTGTCTGAATTCTGTTTGGCTTTGTCTTAAACCGGCCAACCAGGCTTTAGCCCCTAATTCCCTCAATGCCCGCTGCATGGGCTCCACTTTCCTAATACGATCGTAGAGATTGAGGGATTCTAGATCCTTCTTCTCCCACAGTCTACCATAAAGAGCCTCCATGCGTGCGGGACTCAACTCGGACTGGTACACTTTGAGGTTGAGATTGAGTCTTTTGGTCAATTCTTCGGCAAACAGGTAGGTTTCCTTGGGCAAATAACCGGTGTCTATCCAGATGACGGGGATGTCAGGGATAATTTGGGTAACAAGATGCAACATTACCGCCGATTGAATACCAAAACTGGTACTCATTACCAGGTGTTTGCCAAATTGTTCTTTTGCCCAGACGACTATTTCACTGGCGGTAGCATTGGCGAGTTTTTGGTTAATTTGGTCTAAATCCAGTTGGTAGTTGTTAACTTCAGATACTTGATACACAGGCCCTTCCTCGTGGTTGCAGGTAATGGGATTATTGTAGAAACTGGAGGCATGGGTTTCTGTGAATATTATATAGCATACGGTCCATTTGCTTCGGGGGAGGCAGATGGTTGTAAAATTCAAGAGATGCGTTAAGCAAAAGGGAAGAAGACAATGAGAGAGTGGAGTTTGACTCCTAGTCCTAGTTTTAGTTTAACAGTGCGCCTGGAGTTAAAAAACCGGGCGGGGGCATTAGCGGAGGTAACCCGGGCGATAGCGGAGGTAGGGGGGAATCTAGGACAAATCTCCTTGATAGAGAGAAATCTGAAGACCGTCAAGAGGGAGTTACAAATTGACGCATCTAGTACTGAACATGCGGAACAGATAGTCAGGGCCATCAAAGCCTTGAAGGACGTGCAGGTGTTACATGTAAGCGATCGCACTTTTGACCTGCACCGGGGCGGGAAAATTCACATCCAAAACCGCATTGCCATCACCTCCAGTGCCGACTTAGCCATGGCCTATACCCCTGGGGTGGGACGTATATGTAAAGCCATTGAGGAGGCGCCGGAGAAAGTCTTTTCCCTTACCATCAAGGGTAATAGTGTGGCAATTGTAACCGATGGCAGTGCAGTATTAGGACTAGGAAATTTAGGCCCAGAGGCGGCGTTACCGGTGATGGAGGGGAAGGCGATGTTATTCAAGCAGTTTGCGGATATAGATGCCTTTCCCATTTGTCTTGCCACCCAGGAGACGGAGGAGATTATCCAAACGGTGAAGAATATAATCCCGGCGTTTGGGGGAGTGAATTTGGAGGATATTGCGGCGCCCAGGTGCTTTGAAATAGAAAGGAGGCTACAGGAGGAGTTAGACGTGCCCATATTCCATGACGATCAACATGGTACAGCCATTGTCACCATGGCGGCACTGATTAACTCCCTGAAGCTGGTAGACAAGGAGATGACGAAAATCAAGGTAGTGATTAACGGGGCGGGTGCGGCGGGTATTGCCATTGCCCGGCTGCTACAACAGGCCCAGTGTGAGAATATAATTTTATGTGATTCCAGGGGGATTATCAGCAAGGGGAGGGCGGATTTAAATGAGGAGAAGCGGGCATTTGCCGTAGCCCAGGAGGGGAGTTTGGCAGACGCCTTAGTGGGGGCGGATGTATTCATTGGTGTTAGTGCCCCTGGCATCCTCACCCCGGAGATGGTAAAAACCATGGCAGCCCAACCCATAGTATTTGCCATGGCCAATCCCATTCCCGAGGTACAGCCAGAATTAATCCAAGACATAGCGGCGGTGGTAGCCACTGGCAGGAGTGACTATCCCAACCAGATTAACAACGTGTTAGCCTTTCCTGGGGTATTTCGAGGGGCATTGGACTGTCGTGCCATTGCCTTTACCACTGACATGTATCTGCAGGCTGCCAAAGCCATTGCTGGACTTGTCCCACCCAGTGTTTTAGACAGGGAACATATTATTCCCTCTGTGTTTGACCCTCGTGTAGTACCAACTGTAGCTGCAGCTGTACAACAAGCGGCAAGGGAGGCGGGGGTAGCGAGGATTTAGGGAAGACTACCAGGGGATAATACTACCATCCCAGCTATAGAAGTGGCCATTGGAGGAGGTGGTGAGTTGCTCGATAATAGACAGTAGTTTTCGGGTGGCCTCCTCCACAGAGAAGAGTTTTTCTGGGGGCACACTGTGTTGAAAGGGGGCAGACAGACGGGTATTGGTGGTGCCCGGGTGGAGGGCCACTACAATGGTATTGGCCGCAACACGATTGTATTCTATAGCGATATTTTTAATAAGCATATTCAAGGCAGCCTTAGAAGCGCGATAACCATACCATCCCCCCAGGCGATTGTCTTCTATACTCCCCACCTTAGCAGAGAGGATGGCAAACACAGTCCTTTCCGGGTGTTTAAAGAGGGGGAGTAGGTGTTTGGCCCACAACACGGTGGGGATGGTATTCACCTCAAAATAGCGCATGAGGTTTTTGGGGTTAATGTGTTTCAGACTCTTTTCTGGTTGTAAATCCCCCTCATGGAGGATGCCCACGCAATTTATTACTAGATGGAGCTTATCTACTTTTGTTTTAATTTGTAAAACAGCTTTTTCTATATCCTCTTCCCGGGTGACGTCTACTGGGAGAAGGTTGAATTTTTCCGGGAATTGTTGTAAAAGTGGGGACAGATTGGGGGGGTAAGAAGAGGGGCGATAGGTAGCAAACAACAGGCGGGTATCTTCTCTAGGTAGTAATTGGGCGACGAATCCAGAGCCAATACCACCGCTTCCCCCTATAATTAGAATATTCCTGCCAGACATGGGTGCTAATTATCTTTTTCTGGGGGTTTAATTCTGTATTTCACCGAATCGGCATGGGAAGGCAACCCCTCTGCCATTGCCAAGTCCACAATAGCCTTAGATACCTTTTGCAGGGCCACGGGGGTGTACTCTATTAGACTAGAATACTTCATAAAAGTTTCAACTCCCAGGGCAGAGGCGTAACGGGCAGCACCGGAGGTTGGGAGGGTGTGGTTAGGCCCAGCCAGATAGTCTCCCACTGCCTCGGGGGAGGAGCTGCCCATAAATATTGCTCCTGCGTGACGGATGTGTTCCAAGAGTTCCCAAGGGGATTCCACCTCCAGTTGCAGGTGTTCAGGGGCAAACAGATTGGACAGTTCAGCGGCCTGTTGTAAACTTTCCGTTACAATTATCAGTCCGTAGTGGGCAATAGCCTTTTCCGTGAGGGTGCGACGGGGGTGATGTTCCAATTGTTTTTCCACCTCCGACTGGACTTGTTGGGCTAGGTTAGGGGAGGTGGTGATGAGGATAGCCGCTGCCATGGGATCATGTTCCGCTTGCGCCAGCAAATCCACCGCCACATAGACGGGATTAGCAGTATGGTCTGCAATAACAAGTACTTCACTAGGCCCTGCCAGAGAGTCAATGCCCACCCGGCCATAAACTTCCTTTTTAGCGAGGGTTACATATATATTACCTGGCCCAGTAATTACATCTACCCGGGGGATAGTTTCGGTGCCATAGGCCAGGGCGGCGATGGCCTGGGCGCCTCCCACCCGGTAGATTTCTGTTACGCCGGCTTCACTGGCGGCCACCAAGACAGCGGGATTGATTTTCCCATCTTTGCCGGGGGGTGTTACCATTACGATGCGGGGTACCTGCGCCACCTTGGCGGGGATGGCATTCATGAGGACAGTGCTGGGGTAGGAAGCCCTACCGCCGGGGATGTACAATCCCGCCCTATCCACGGGGGTATAGCGTCGTCCCAACACCACATTATCCTCAGCGAATTGCACCCAGGATTTTGGCACCCTCTGTTGGTGGAAAGCCTCAATTTTCTTGGCCGCCAGTTTGATGGCACTAAGTAAGTCGGGGGAAATTTGTTGATAAGCGGCATCTATTTCTGAGCCACTTACCTTCAATTTTTCGGGGGGGATTACTTGTCCATCAAATTTTTGGGTATAAGCCAGGACAGCCCGATCGCCCTCTTTTCTCACTGTAGCGATAATTTCCCTTACCAAAGCCCATTTTTCTTCTATGTGCTCGTGATAATTGCGATCGCTAATTCTTTGTAGTTCTTGTCGTGCCTCACCGTAGTCCGTGATTATCCGCAACATTTAGATTCTGTCGAACTCAATAAACCTTGAACTATTTGTTTTATCATAGCACCTGTTCAGGGGGGCATTGGGGGGTGTCCCTAGTTTTCTTCTTTTGCACTCTATTTTTCCCTCTTGTTTTTTTCCTTCTTCCCCTCCTCTATCCTCTGCCGATTTTTTCTGGCCTTTTCCCCCAGTTTTCCTGACAAAAATTCATAACTTCTTTGGCAAATTCCTCAGCGGATTCGTAGGGGATAACATTTTTCCCTTTTATTATTTTCCCCCGGGAATATTTAAGATTTTTGCTATACACATCCAGCTTATATTTTGGGCTCTCTTTTACCGCATTTCTGCTTATTATTGTAGCATTTTCTCCTATTAAAATCAAGGTTTTAGCCTCAATTTTATTAATTAAATCTCCGTAATTTTTCCGCCAAAATCCTGCCAGAAAGGAGAAGACTGCATAGCGTTTTTTGTTATTTTTAGCCCCCTGTTCCAACAGAGAAACCCACTGGTCGTCGACCTGATCTGGATTAGCAAATAGTTGTTTTTTGGAGAAAGATTCGATAAAACCTCTAGTTTTGGCATACTGATAAAAAAGAAACCCAAGGAAAGAGTCAAAAAATCCATTCCAAATTAACTGGCTAATTCTCAGATTTCCAGCAGTAGTAATAACATTCCAAGCGGGGGGGCCAGAAAGGACTAAACCTTCAACCAAGTCGCATTTCAAATCACCGGCACAAAGGTAAACAGCAATAGGAAAAGACCCACCTTGTACGACCAAAATAACTGGTTTTTTTACCACATTTTTAATAAAATAATTCAGCTGAGATGCCCAATCTTTAGGGTCATAGGCCACTGGAGGCAAATCACTCTCGCCACAGCCTAACAAATCAGGATTATAAACGGGGAAAGGGAAGGAGTATTCTTGTAGCTTTTGGATAAATTTTACCCAGAAAACCCCTGATAAGCCGACACCTATGGGGTGAATCAAAACTAAAGCGTGACTGGATGTGGAGTCTGGGTTGTAACAAGTGTAGGCACACTTGTAATTTAGCCAGCTGTAAAAAAGAGGAGAAGGGGTGTTAGTCATAGTGGTATTGGGCAATAGGGGTTAGGGCTTGTCTCTACCCTTGGGGGCCTATCCTTCTCCCCGGGTATTGGGGAATGATTTTATCAGAAATTGGTGTAAATTAGAAATAGGTAATTACAGGAGTAATAGGGATTGGCTGGCTTTGAAAGTCCGTTACAAGGTTTTTTTCGAGGTAAGGAGTGACCTAAATTGCCTGGAGGAGGTTTTGTCTCAATTTGATAAGATGAGGCAAAACTGGATTGATCAAAGAGACTGGTTGGAGTGTCAATTGGCATTGGCTGAGGGGTTTACCAATGCAGTGAAACACGCCCACAAGGATAAACCCATCGACACGCCAATAGAGATAGAAATAGACCTAAACCAAGAGGAAATTACTATCAGTATATGGGATTGTGGTTCCCCCTTTGACCTCAAATCCATTAAAATAACGCAACAAGAGGAGGAAGAATGGAAAGAGAGTGGGAGAGGCATTGAGATTTTAAAGAAGATAGCAGACGATTTGAGTTATGATCGTCTCCCAGACAGTCGCAATCGTTTAAAAATCAGGAAGAGATTATCAACTGTCCAATCCTCTCCCTAGCAAACCCTTTCCCTTTCACTTCCCCTCCTCTTTGTCTTCTTTGTCTTCTTTGTCTTCCAACAAATTGTCCAAATCCAAGTCTTCCTGTGAATGTCCATTATTGTTGTTTTGACTTTCATCTACATCAAAGGGAAATTCAAATTCATCGTCGTCTGAGTCTTCCAATACCAAGTCGGGGGGTGTTTCTTCTCCAGAGGAGGATGAAGTAGTAGGCGATTGGGAAGACTCTTCAAAATCAAAGTCAAATTCCTCATCATCAGCCGTTTCCTCTAATAGCAATTCATCATCTTGGGAGGAAGCAGAAGGTTGGGAATCAGAAAGCCAGTCATCCGATTCGTCTTCGGCAGGGGAGGTTGTAGACTCTCGTCGAGAGAAAATATCCCCCTCATCCAATTCATCCTCCACTCTCTTTTCAGCCGCCGCAGAAGCCTCTGACTCTGAGGCAAACAATTCCAATTCATCTTCACCCCCTTCCCCTCTATCCGACAATTCTTCTGCTGTTGACGATTCAATTTCAAAGGCTTCCTCTTCTTCTGCCACAGGAGGTGTAGTAGGTGACTCGAATTCAAAGGGGGATTCCTCTTCTTCTGCCACAGGGGGTGTAGCAGGTGACTCGAATTCAAAGGGGGATTCCTCTTCTTCTGCCACAGGAGGTGTAGCAGGTGACTCGAATTCAAAGGGGGATTCCTCTTCTTCTGCCGCAGGAGGTGTAGTAGGTGACTCGAATTCAAAGGCTTCCTCTTCTGTTTCCGGCATGGGGGGGGAGAAAGAGAAGTCGGAGGCTGACTCCTCACTGGCTTCGATGGCAAAACTAGATGCCTCTTCTTCCTGTGTAGATTCCGCAGATGGCTGAGGAGACTCTTCTACTAATTCTTCTATGTATTGCGCCTGTGCCTCCGGGAAGCCGTTTGTTGGTGTCTCTTCCAGTATTTCTTCTGTAGTCTGAGAAGCATATGGATCTCCTTCCATCAGCGGTGGTGAGGGGGGAGGCGTAGTACTTTCTTCTACAGGAGAGGCACTGGAAGAGGCAATAGTTTCCCTGAGGTTTTGTATTTGTAACTCATATTCCTCTCTTTCTGCCTGGAAGGATTCTTGTAACTGGGTGATTTGTAGTTGGAATTGATCTTGTTGTATTTGTAGTTGTTGTTGTAACTGTGCTATTGTATTTTCTAATTCCAGACAACGATTGTTACTTTCAGTTAATTGGTTGTGGGTGTTAGCCAGTTGGGTTTCCAATTCGTTGATGCGATTCTGTAATTGAGTCTGTAATTGAGAAAGTTGTTCTATTTGTGATTCTAAATAGGTCTTATTGGCTTGTAATTCACTGAGTTGATTCTGATAGTCTTCCAGTTGTCGTTGTGTATCAGCAAGTCTCTGATTGGCTTCGGCGGCGTATTCTTCCCGGAGAGAGGCTATTAATTCCTGTTTTCGGGTTTCAAAATTTTGTTCAGCCTCACTCAAGGCTTTTTGTTTTTCTGCCTCCACCTCCTGGGGAGACTTTTTATCCTTATTACGGTACCATATTATGCCACCGCCAGCAACAACACCTACAATAAGTCCAATAAAGAATGATAGTATACCCATTAAACTTTCCTCCTTGTTGTTTTATCTATGTTTGTTATTTGAGTTTGCTTATTTTCGTCTAAGAGTATTATAGGGATAAATTCTGTTTGCTTATTTTTTTTTGCAGTTTCAGTGTTTTAGCTGAAGTGGACGATAAGCACGATATACTTCTTGGACAAAATACCAATTGAGGAAGACTCTGGCAATCTCTAAAGCCAGTTGTGGTTTGCCAAGACGGATAAGCCACTGAAGAAGGGGTTTAAGGGTGTTTTCGTTGAGTATACCGCCAAGGGAAAGAATTCCCCACAGAAGGAGGTGAAGTCTAGTCATTTGAATCATCATACGCACCTGAAAAGTGGGATGTTTTTGGTAGAATAGTAGTGCCATTTTGGCTCGTTGTCTCTCCTTTTCTATTAACTGAGGGATTTGTTGAAGGTTAAAAGGAGGATGCCAGTGATAACCCACTGCTGAAGGACATTTAATCAACTTCAACCCCAGCCTCTTTAATCTTACCCCTAATTCCAAGTCTTCCCAACCGTATTCCCTGAAGCTGGTGTCAAATAAACCCGCCTGGATTAGCCACTTTTTGGCAATTGCCACATTCCCAGTAGCAAAATAGGCGGCAGAAAAGTCTGTGATTTTAAAAGGTTCACTGGTAGGATTATCAAAGTTGCAGGTGTTTATAACCAGGCCATAGGTAAAAATACGGTCATGCCCCAGTTTTTTTTGGACAGTAACAAGGGTTTGGGCGTGACTTTGGAGAAAAGAAGGGGTAACCACCAAGTCACTGTCTATAAAGACAATCCAATCCCCCCTGGCATTAACCACACCTAGATTTCTAGCAGCCGCTGCCCCTTGATGATTCTGACACAAAAGACGCACATGTGGCAACGAGGTCTTTGCGGCTTCTAACCAGGATACCGTATCGTCAGTAGACCCATCGTCCACTACTATTATCTCATAACCAGTAATCAGATTTCCGTCAAACTCCTGATTCTCTACAGCCTGGATACATTTTTTGAGAATTTCAAGACGATTGTAAGTTGGTATAATTACACTAAAAAACACAGACTCCCCCCTTACAGTAAATCCTGAAAAGAATGATAGAAGAAAATTAGACTGTTGCTAGAAAGAGGGAGAAAAAGGGAAAATGGAGGAAACAGTAATACCCCCTTGGGAAAAAAATGATAAATTTCAAAGGATGATAAATTTCAGCTCAGAATTGTCGCAGGAAACGAAGGTCACTCTGATAAAGACGACGAATATCATCTATTTTGTGGAGAATCATGGCAAAACGCTCTACCCCCAATCCTGCAGCAAAGCCGGTATATTTCTCTGGGTCGTATCCTACGGCTTTTAACACATTAGGATCTACCATACCACACCCAAGGACTTCTAGCCATTTCCCCTGCCATTTTACATCTACCTCTGCAGAAGGTTCAGTAAAGGGGAAATAACTGGCGCGGAAAACCGTAGGCACCTCTTCCCCAAACATCCTTCTGAGGAATTCTTTAATAGTACCCTTCAAGTCAGTAAAAGTCAACCCCTCCCCCACTGCCAAGATTTCTACCTGGTGGAATACCGCCGAATGGGTGGCATCTACTGTATCTCTTCTGTATACCCTACCTGGTGCTACAATTTTGATGGGGGGTTTGTGCTTCTCCATGTAGCGTATCTGTACTGAGGATGTATGGGTACGTAATAATGTCCCATCCTCGAAGTAGAAGGTATCCTGCATATCCCTTGCCGGATGGTCTTCGGGGGTGTTTAAGGCTGTAAAATTGTAGTAGTCTGTTTCTATTTGTGGCCCTTCTGCTACCGTATACCCCATCCCGACAAATATATCTACAATTCTGTCTATTGTGCCTTGGATAGGGTGTATTCTTCCTAGTTGTCTACTTACCCCCGGCATTGTCACATCCAGGGTTTCTTCCTTGATTCTCCTCTCTATTTCCCTCTCTTGGATTGTTTCCTGTTGTTTTTTTAGTTTCTCTTGTATTTTTTCCTTGATTTCATTGGCTATCGCCCCTAGGTAAGGCCTCTCTTCCGGCGATAACTTGCCCATTCCCTTCATTATTACCGATATTTTCCCCTTTTTCCCCAAGTAGCTTACTCTTATCCCCTCCAACTTCTCCAGGCTGTCTGCCTCTTCTATTTCCTTCTCCGCATTTTCTCCCAGACTCCTCAATTCCCTCTCTAATTCTTTTATTTCTGTCATATCTCTTTTTTCCTCTTCTCTCTTCCCACTTATAGACCATTATTCCCTACAACTGTCCCTCACGCAAATTCCTCCTCTCCCTCTTTCCTCTCTCTTGATAATTATTTCCGTTTATTTTCCTGGCAACCCCAGTGTCTTGGCAGTCTCCACACCTGCCCCCCTCTATCCCTTTTTCCTAACACTAACCCCCCATCCTACTCTATGTCTTCAGGATAACAAGAAAAAATGCCATTGTCAAGGGAGATAGGAGATTGAACTAAAATGGGAGGAAAAAACAAAAGTAGTGGCAAGGCAGAAGAGAAGATGAGTGTAAACAGCAGACTAATTGAGTCAATAGAGGAGTTAAATTATAGGGTGACAGTGGGAGATGTGGCGGGAAGATTGGGATTGGATTTGAGGGTGGCAGAAAAGGAATTATTGAAATTAGCCGCCGATAGCCAGGGGAATTTGCAGGTAGCAGAAACAGGGGATATTGTCTATGTGTTTCCCCAAAATTTTAGGGCAATTCTGAGGAATAAATACTGGCGACTGCGGTGGGAGAAATGGCTAAAAAAAGCATGGGACACTATATTCTACCTGATTAGAATTTCTTTTGGGATTATATTGATAACCTCCATAATAATAATGTTGCTGGCAATAGCGGTAATCATCATAGGGATAAGTAGCGGAGGGGGAAGGGATAATGAAAACAGGGGAAATAGTGAGAGAGGCGAGGGGGGAGGAATGGTATTCCTGCCAAGGATTTGGATTATGCCGGATTTCTTTTGGATATTTACCGGAGATTATGAGGAGAGATTCTACGAAAAAAGAAGGGAAATTGAATCAGGCGGTAGTAGCAGGCTAAATTTCCTAGAGTCGATTTATTCCTTCCTGTTTGGAGATGGCAATCCGAATAAGGATTTGGAAGAAAAAAGGTGGCAGTATATAGCAGCAGTAATAAGAAACAACAATGGGGCAATAATTGCAGAACAAATAGCCCCCTATTTGGATAACATTGATATTAGCAACGAGACGAGTGGAGATTATATACTGCCAGTGTTAATTCGCTTTAATGGCTATCCTCAAGTAAGCGAAACGGGTGAAATTATCTACTACTTCCCAGAATTACAAGTAACGGCGTCGGAAAGAGAAAAAACCGAAATCCCACCCTATCTGAAGGAAAACCTCTGGCAATTTAGTATGGCAACCAGTCAGCAGAAAATGGCAGCCCTGGGGTTAGGAGGGGTTAATATTATTCTAGCCCTAATGTTGGGTAGCCTGTTAACCCCAGAAGTGGTGCGACAAATGGGGGGGTTTATCGCTTTTGTAAATTCTATCTATGGGATTCTTCTAACCTATGCCGTAGGGTATCTAGCCATCCCCCTAATTCGCTATTTGTGGCTACAAAGACGCAACCGGAGAATTATACAAAGAAATCAACAAAGGGAAAAACAAGCCTATATCCTCCAAAATAGCCCACAATTACAAAACCTCATCCTATATGCCAGAAACTATGGAAAACAAAAAATCCTAACGGCAGGGGATATAGTGTATACCACCGAAAGGGATATACTAGAACAAACTATAGAAAAACTGGATGGCCATGAAATTAGGGAGAATGGTTGCTGAGGGAATTGTTGGGGGAAAATATGTTAGAATGCCAAAGATGAGTATAACGAAGTCCTAGCCCAAAACCAAACCCCCCAAAGCCAAACACCGTGGAGGTAATGAGGAGAAAATAACAAAAGGCAAGCCTACCACTGTTGGTGTATTTGACTTTACTGGCAGGAGAAATGTTGTGAGGCGGCAGCTTTTCCTTTGCTGCCACAACGGCAGTTTCTAAGGATTTAGGGGGAATATTCCTAATGCCAATTGCCTTTTTCATATGCGGTAAGAAGACTTCTCACTTCTCATGCTATAGTACATCAGATTCACCCCTTAGGAGAGGGTTAGTACTTTTTTTTGCTACACCGGCAGTTTCCAAGAATTTAGGGGGGATACTCCTAATGCCAATTGTCTTTCTCCTGTGCGGCAGGGAGATTTCTCAACTATCATGGCGTAACATATCCAATTTATCCCTATGGCTGGGGAAGAGGTGATAGGAATTTATAGTCATAAACCCGTATTAACATGGTCATAAAAGTAGTAAACAATCATAAACTTGTACTAGTTACTAGGGGTTTGTCTTGTCTTTCACCGGGGGATATTTTTTGAGGAGATAATCTATGGCTTCCTCACGAGATTGGATTTCGCCGTCTAAAAATAGTGCGCGTATTTCCTCTAACATTTGTTTAAATGCCTTCCCAGGCTTGTAACCCAGCTGTTTTAAGTCGTTGCCATTGAGGGGGGGTTTCCGGTGACGCCAATGCATTAGATAATACCAGATACAACGCCTAATGAGTTTATCACTTTGGAGGGCAACTAGCATTAGAGTAAGAGGAGGATAGTTGTCAAGACAGAAAACTTTTTCGCTTATCTTCTCACAGGTGGGTAGAATTTTATGGATGGTTTCCTTGTCGGCTGGCAAACAACGAAGACGCTGGATGCTGTCTTGAGGCAGTTGTAGACTTTCAGCTACATTCACCCCTTCAGGAAAACTAGCCAGGATAACCTCTAAACGTAGCAGCCAGGGAGAAATAGGGGTAGAAGAGGGCACCTGGTGGTAAAATTTTAACATTCGCTCAAGAAAACGGAGTTGCCACCAAACAGTGGGAGTAAGTTGGCAATGACGGTGAATGCAACGCAACGCACCAATTTCCTGAAGTAGTTTCAAGGCTTGCTGCCAATAGGAGGCAGAGAGAATATAATGCAATTCTGTGCGGAGACGGGTGGTTAAGGCAGGGAGTGGTTTGTTTTCTAGAGAAACTCTTTCAAAAACCCCGCAGTGGATGGCATAATCCATGTACCTTCGAGTCTCCTCTTCTATGGTAAAATTGAGTCTTGTGGCGAAACGCACAGCTCGATATATTCTGGTAGGATCCTCAATAAAGCTGTTGGGATGTAAGACTTTTATCCTCCTCAAACGTAAATCCCTGACGCCACCAAAAAAATCCAACAACTCACCAGGATTGGGGGAGGTAAGACGCACTGCCAAGGCATTTATGGTAAAATCTCTCCTATACAAGTCTTGACGGATAGAACTAGATTCCACAAGAGGATTAGCAGCAGGATAGGGATAGAATTCCGTGCGCGCCGTGGCAATATCTACCCATAATGACCCTAATTGTGGATCCTTATGCCATAATAGAGCTGCTGTTTGAAACTCACCATGGATGCTCAGACGGGCTTGAGGATAGATTTTTCTCAATGCTTTAGCCAAATGGACACCGGCAGCCGGGGTTGTTGCCTGGTGATAACCGTCAACTACTAAGTCAATATCTTGTAAATATACAGTCTCTTCATCTTCGCTGAGGAGGAAATCCCTAACCGCACCACCGACAAGATACAGATGCCATCCCTGTTTTTGGGCGTATTCTGCCGCGGCTTGTAGGAGTTGCCAGAGTGGGGGAGACGGTTGATTAGGCAGGGAGGGGAGAAGACAGGAAATCAGGGGGGGATTGTTGGAGGAAAAGTGGAGAGGCTTTAAGTGGGGGTGACAAGAGTGGAGATGACGCAAAACATCGGTGCGGGTGACAATACCCACTAGTTTTCCCTCCTCCATCACTGGCAGTCTGCCGATGTCATTTTCTACCATTAACTGTTCTATTTCTGGTAAAGTGGTATTAGGATGGATAACATGGACATTCCTCGTCATATAGCCCTTCACTGGGGCATGGGCGAAACCGTGGTGTAAAGCCAAGTCGATGTCTCGACGAGAGATAATCCCCACCAGTTGTTGTTGGGAGTCTACCACTACTAATCCCGAATGCCCATATCTGAGGAGTATTCGCTGTGCTTCGGCTATGGTGGTATCTGGTAAAATAGTGCGCACAGGGTAAGACATTAAATCCCTGGCGGTGGGGGGGGTAGGTATTGCCTGTTTCACGCGAGAGACTATCCTCTCTAAGACTTCCTCGGGGTTATCACAACGCAGGGTTATAGAAGCGGCACTTTTATGCCCTCCTCCTTGGAATTCCTGGAATATTTGGCCTAAATTGACACTTTCTCCGCTACTGCGGCCGATTATAGCCAATTTTCCCGGTTTTTCCCCCTTGGCGCCGTAATAGTGGCCAAAGATGAGAATATCAGTATCGCTCAAATCACGGATGCGGCTGACGAAGGTAGACAAACCAGGAATATAATGGGGGGTACAAACCAGTATCCAGCCGATAGTGTAACCGTGGACAGTAACAGTCTCCAGATTTTTCAGGGCACTAGGCAATAATTTTCTCAGATTTGGTGCTATGGTAGGCTCTACAAATTCTGCCAATACTCTTAGATTAACACCCTGACTCATCAACCAAGCTAAAGCCGAGGCATCCCTTGCTGTGGTTTGTTCAAAAGTAAGTGAGCCTGTATCCACATGTATTCCTAGTGCCATGGCCGTGGCTTCGATGCTGTTGAGGCTGAGGGATTTTTGTTGCAAAAGTTCACAAACGATAGTGGTACAGGCGCCCACTTTTTCTGTATACTTGATTATACTGGGGGTTTTGCCGTCACAATTGGGGATTAGGCCTTCATCCTCCGTCTCCAGGTGGTGGTCATAGATAACCACTGATTCTATGTTGTCTAATTGTAGCCACTGTTGTGCCTTGCCCAGCCGTTGAAGTTTCTGGGTATCTACTACCAGGAGACGGCGGATTAAGAGGGGGTTAACGCTGCGAAATTCTACTAGAGGAAATTCATCCCGATGGAGACTTAAAAATCTTGTAACGGAGGGATGTGCCCCGTCTACCAGTAATATCTTCGCCCCAGGGTAGAGTTTTGTCAAGCCTACCGCTGCCCCTAAGGCGTCAAAATCGGCATTTTGATGACATATTATTAAGTCCATGCACCATTAATTACCGTTTAGTGATAAACAATTATAATCGGATAGAAAGGCAGTATCATATAGGAGTATATATGACGCAGACTCTTACAGCAGAAGAGGTTTTTCGCAAAGCCTACGAGAATCGATACGTCTGGGATGAGAATTTTCCTGGATATACCTGCGACATTACCCTCAAAACCCCAGAGGGCACTTATACTGGAAAAGGTCAAATTACCCCCGATCTTAAGTATAGCGTGTTTGGTATTGAGGACGGGCCGGCCAAGAAGGGGATGGAGCAACAATTGTGGGAAATTACCATTCACCGGGTAAATGATAGCTTTGAAAGGGCCCATGGAGAAAATACCTTTTCCTTTGGCCAAACTGATGCCGATGGGGCAGTAGAAATTCTTGTTGGTGGTGCCGCTGCTGGTAACAAATACAAAGTCAAAGACAATGTTGTAACTCTAGTTTACCGCAAGGTTGGCAACCTGTATGTTACCATAAACACTTTTGAGGTTTTGCACACAGAAAAAGGCTATTTATCTCTCGCTTATGATTCTGTTTACACAGACGTAGAAACCGGGGAACAAAAGGGGGGAAGAAGTGTTTTTCGGGATAAATTTGAGAAAATTGGCGATTACTATATCCTAACAAATCGTCAGATAACTAAGGAAGAGAATGGCAAAACTTCAGTGACAGAATACACTTTTTCTAATATAGTATTAGGGGCATAAAAATCCAGAATTAAATACTTAGATTTCCCGCAGTTTATCTGCCACAATTTCTGTGACGGATAGCCGCGGGTTTTTTATTATTTTCTCCCACCTTATTTGTTATCCATCCACAGGAGATTGTAGGGGATAATTATTGTCATAATCAAATCTCCCCTATGCCAACTGATGAGTCAATTTCCCCAAAGATGACGGCTGGGGTAACCCTTGCTAGCCAGAGACAAGAGATGGACATTCTCTCTTATCCTAGCAAACCTCTTCCCTCTTGTATGGGCCTGTTGGGAAGTCTTTGGTTGTAATTTTTTGGAAGTAAACCGCAATCCGGTGAAGAGTGCAAAACAAATCCGCCCCTGTCTGGGAAAATTAATACAACTGCATAATAGTCTTTCAAGAGAGGCAAGGAGAGACGAAAGTCTTATAGCAAGTCTGGCTTTCCCTTGGATAATCACATCTACTATTCCCCGGTAAATGGTAAAACAATTTGGGGCTTTTTTACAACCGAAGTGTATTTTCTGCCACCCTTTATACACAGGTATTATCGCCATCCATCAGTTGCCGGTGGAGACTATTTGGTTAAGGATTTTTTTAGGGGGGAAAAGTACAACTCAAAGCTATAAGACAGCCACAACAATTGCCTTCTTCCTCCCCTCACCGAGAAGAGGTACTAGAATTGATATATGGCTTGTTGGCCAAACTGGAAGCTAGAGACAAAAGCAAACGGGATAAAGCAGAGGAGGAATTAATCAAGACATTGAGAAGTCTTTTCCAGGAAAAAGTTGCCCCAATTCGACAACAAGGATTACAAGAAGGGTTGCAACTGGGAAGACAAGAAGGGTTGCGGCAGGGAATTGAAGAGGAAAACAACTTCTCCTTCGTCTACCCGAAGGGAGAAATCCTAGAAGAATTAAAAACAAGGATGATGGCTTTACATATAGAAACACTAGAAAGGGGTAGAATTTGTTGGACTTTAATAGCCTAGAATACTTAACAAGCTGGCTGGAAAAACAATGAGTCAATTCCGCCGTAGGCCAAAGGCTATTTTGGAGAGTAACAATTAACTGCCTGGTGGTAGAGGTGGAGGATTTTTTGTGCTTTATTGGGCCAGGTAAATTCTCTTGCCCTGATGATGGCACTTTCAGACATTTTTAGTCTTATGTCTTCATTTTCTAGTAAAAATTCTATTTTCTCTGCCAATTGTTGAACTACATATTTTCTAGAAATTGGTTCGATTTTGAAGCCTGTTTTTTCAGTGACATATTCCCCAATGCCGCCATTGTTGACTACAATACAGGGCAACCCACTGGCCATGGCTTCCAACACCACTGCCCCTCCGAATTCTCTCACGGAGGGAAAACAGAAAATATCGGCGGTTTTGTAAAACTGGAAGGTTTCTGGCTGTGACACCCATCCCGTAAATTGTACTGTTTCTTCTAGTCCCAATTCCCTTGCTAATTTTTGGAGATAATTTTTTTCCTCCCCGTCTCCTACTATGGTGAGATGAATTCGCTTTCTCCAGCCGGGTTTCAAGTGGGAAATTGCCCTAATTACCATATCTGCACCTTTATAGGGCACAAGTCTTCCCACAAACAGTAGGTTTATTTTTTCTTCTGCTTTCTTCCTGCTTCTAGGTATATAAAAAAAATGTTCACTTACTCCATTTTCGTATAATAAAGTTATTCTTTCATCAGTAATATTAAACAGATTTTTAAGCTGGTTTAAGGTATAAGTAGAACCTGCCAATATCTTGGTAGCTTTTGTGTAGGTTTCTCTATATCCAGGGATAACAAATCTACCTATATCCCTTAAAAAGTTAAGACTTGCATTTTCCCTCTTGGCTATATCAGAAAAGCCTGGTGGGAAAGGCACACCTCCATTAACCGGCCCAAGAATAAAGGGGGTTTTAGACTGTAGACATGCCTTTATTATTTTGAAGGGGTATCTAGGCATCATGGGGGTTATTCCGTGGACAATATCATATTTTTTAGCCAAAACACTTTGCCTGAAATGATTATAGACCTTGTTGTTGAATTCCGCGTATACTGGATAGGTAAGAGTGTGAAGTAGTGGCCAGTTTATACCTCCTTTTGGTTTAGAGGATATAACCCGGGCTATTTTATAGTATTTGCTGATAAATCGGCTTTCATTGATGTATATAATCCTAGTATGGTCTATATCTTTTTGTTGTTCCAGGGCTTTTTTATTCCTCTGGTGGGTAACAAGGGTAACATGGGCAAGTTGGCTAATTTCCCGGTATAATTGATAGCCTACCAAAGGCACAGAAGAAAGGTGGGGATTACACTGTTCAATAACTAATAACACCCTCAAATTTTTACTATCACTTACCATAAAAAGCCGTGTAACTTAGAATAAAAGTTGCCGGCGACTGTCATCAATGATAACATAATTTACCCTAGGGAGAATAGGTGGAAAAAATAGTTTGGGACATGGCCTTGGGAATAAAATATGGCATTAATAACAGAATTAATAGGGAGGCAATATAGCCTAAAATTTAAAAGGTGTATATAATATATCCAGGTTAACAACAGTAAATTAATCATAAGATACTGAAATAGCTGAAGAGGATGTTCCGGTAAAATGATTATAAATTTAAGACAATTTCAGAGAAAAGGGAGTGTATTCAAATGGGCCAGGTCCAGATGAAGGGAAGAAGGTAATTGTTATTGGGATGGGGGAATATTTGTGCTTTTTCTGCTGTTGTAATAACGGGCGAAATTGCAGTTTAGAGAGGCAGTTTTGACAATTGCCACTTGACAGTCAACAACTGGGGACTAAGGGTTGTGACAGTAGAAAAAAGACTTGACAAAAAAAAAAATATATGATTTGATGGAGGTAGAAACTAGAATGGGGGTGTTCTTTGCTTTTTGGGGAGGGATAGTTCTAGGTGATGGGCCAGTTGAAGGAGGAGGGCCTCGTGGGCGGGTTTAGCAACCAGTTGGATGCCCAGAGGGAGGCCATCATCGGTGAAGCCGGTGGGAAGGGAAATGGCAGGCTGTCCGGTGGCGTTAAAGGGGGGACAGGGGTTAATCCAACGGATAATTTCAGAAAGGGTTTCTTCTGGGGATTTTTGACTCCAGGCGCCTATTTTGATTGGGGGGAAAAGGTAAGTTGGCAAGAGTAAGATGTCAAAATTTTGGAAAAGAGAGAGTATTTGGCGAGAAATCTGATGCATTTGGGCCAAAGCCCTCAAATAAGTGCCTAAATCAGGGGCGTTAGCTAACAACCATTGATTCATGGGGCTGAGAATAGAAGGGGGGACAGCCAGGGAGGTAAGGGAGGATTGCCAGATGAGTTTAAAGGGCTCAACTAGGGGGGTAAAATCGGGGGAGATGGGTATAAGTTGATGTCCCATCCTCTCCAAAATACGGGCAACGGCTTCTACCTGGCTTTTTATGGAGGGATGGACTGGGGGGGAGGGTAAGAGGGAGGTGGTAAAGGCGATTTTGAGGGGTGGTGGGGGTGAGAAGATGGAGTCTAAAAAGGGAGTTTGGGGGTTAGGTAACCAGTAAGGATCTCCTAGCACATAACCGCTGAGGATGTCAAGAAGGGCGGCACTATCGGCTACGGTGCGGGTGAGACAGCCATGAGTAGCAATACCGCCGGGGTATTCGCCGGCTGGGGCATTAGAGATACGCCCCCGGGATGGTTTTAGACCCACTATACCACAACAAAAGGCGGGGCCGCGAATGGAACCACCGCCATCGGAGGCTGGTGCCAAGGGGAGTAAACTGGCGGCTACGGCAGCGGCTGCCCCCCCAGATGAGCCCCCTGCGGTGTATTCTAGATTCCAGGGGTTACGACAGGGGGGTAAGCCGGGGGATTCGATATAGGGGAGGGTACCAAATTCCGAGGTGGTGGTTTTGCCTATAATAATAAAACCGGCGGCTTCTAGTTTTTTGGTGATTTCCTCCGAATAGGTGGCAACTTGTTTTTTAGCCTGTAAGAAGGCGTTACCATAACCGGTGGGCATTCCCTCTACGGCGTATAAGTCTTTGATAGCGGTAGGTAGGCCGAAAAAGGGTGGCAGGGTGGAGGTGTCTGTTGTTTTACCCAGTATTTCTGTTTGTCTTCTAGCTTTAGCCAATGCCCCTTCTATGTCTAGGTAGGCAAAACAACCCAGAGTCTCCGCGTATTTTTCTATCCTACTAGTATAAATTTCTAATAATTCCAGGGGAGACAGTTCTTTTTTTCTGATTAAATATTTCAGGTTTAAAGCAGAAGAATCAGTTAGATCCTCTGTTTTCATATATTTCTTGCTAATTAGAATCAAAAGGATACGAAAAAAATAAATTTTAAATAAAAAAAAGCAGAAACAAAAGACCAAAAATAAAAATTAGCGGTAGAAACCGGCCATGCCTTCTAGGTTGGGTTGGACTTTGATGCGGACAAGGACACAGGTGAGATTGTCATGGCCATTGATTTGATTGCCCAAGTCAATAAGTTGGGAGACTCCCTCGTCTAAACTAGCCCTGGAACTAATGAGGGGTAGGAGGGTTTTTTCCCAGTGATTTTCTAGCAGATTATTATCATAAAGGCCGTCAGAGCAGAGGATAAAGAGAGTGTCTTCTTTGAGGTCAAAAAATTGGATTTCCGGGTGGACATGATTACTATCCCTTGGGCCTAAGGCTTGAGTCAACTGGTGAGCGTCGGCACGGCCATAGGCTATATCTGGTTCCACTCCTTGTTGTATTTCCATTTGAGCTACGCTGTGGTCCAGAGTTAACTGTTCTAACCCCCATTTCCTGGTAAGCCTATAGACACGAGTGTCTCCTACGTGGGCGATAGCCACCTTGGTGTCTTGTAACAGCACCATAGCAACAGTGGTGCCCATGCGCCCTGCCCCTACTTGCCCTTTATCCTGATTGAGGGCGAAAATAGTATCATTGGCCATTAAAATTCCTTTGCGGATGGTTTCTTCGGAGGGCAATTGATTTTCCGGCCAGTGTTGTTCAAAATAGGTAGTCAAACATTGTACAGCGGTGGCACTAGCGACTTCTCCACTAGCATGTCCTCCCATGCCGTCACAGACAATGTATAATCCCCTGGCGTTGAGGTATGTGCCCTTAGTGGTTTCCGATTTACGGATGTAGGTTTCCATAGCAAAATAGTCTTCGTTGTGGCTGCGACGACGGCCTACGTCACTGAGGGCGGCATCTGTGACGCTGAGGAGACGCATGGGGAGGACAAGGGTAGGTTGATCATCCCCCTCAGGGAGGTTGACGCGGGTGGCCTCGGCGGAGGCAGCCTCTTCTTCTCCCATAGCCTCAGCCACTGTTTTCAAAACATCTTCTTCGGGGGAGATATTTAAAGATTCTTCTTCCAGGAAGGATTCCACCTCCAACTGTTGAGAAAGGCCATCCAATTCTGTCCGTAGTTGTTTGGGGGATTCGATAACTCCCGATTCGATTTTAGTCATCAAATCCTCAATCCAGGTTTGGTATTTCTCGTCCAAATCTAGGAGTAAATCGGCCCAAGTTTGTACCAGTTGTCGTAGGGAAGGGGGATTATTGGCGGCGTCCAGATAAACCCTGTCTAACAGGAGAGTCTCACCATTGTCTGTCCTGAGATTTTCCAGCACCAATAGGCTGTTGCGGCAATTGAGTTTATTGAAGACACGCCACAACTTGGTCATGTATTTTAGCAGGTCTAGTACCTGTTGGGGCTTAGGGGGGTAGTGCTGCCAGTACTGACTGAGAGACTGGGCGTCACTATTATGGCCAATGATGACAATTTCTTGGTCAGACTCCTTGTCTAGCCAGGCATCGAGTAATTCTGGTATGGTAGGACTATGTTCTGCGAGGGTAAGATAAATAAAGGCCAATTCTGGGATTCCAGCCTGTTTTAGACTTTCTTTTTCAAAATCATCAATAGTTTCCAGATTCTGATCCAAAATAGTCTTAGCCTCGGGGTCAGTATCTTGGACAAGGATGCTAAAATACTGACGGTTGTCTACTGTGGCGTAGGGGGACAGGGAGGAGGGAGGCAGAGGTGTCACCAGGGTGTATCGTTGGGAGGCATCACCGGGGGGAGGGAAGGGGATACGAAGGGTTTTACCCAGGGGGCAGGATATAATCCCTTGATAGGTGTTGGTTGCAGTACTGGTGGGCATAGGAACATTTCCAACTATTTACTAATTCACCTATTATAGGAGCAAGGGCGGGGGTGGGGATTGGGGGGTTGTTCTTCTTATTTCCATTTTTGCTTTTACTAGCTTGGGGTACAGTGAAGGGCTTTACATTTCGTAAAATACTATCTCACTGGGGCGCAGTTTCATGGGCAAAGGAGGGGATTTCGCCACGATACGCCCTGATAGAGGCTTGTCTGATTGGGGTTTTCTCTGCCCTGGCGGCTTTGCTGCTAAAAGAGGGAATTAACTTGTTAGGCTCTTATCGTTTAAGACTGGTATCTCACTGGGGGGCCATTGCCATTTTACCAGTATGGGGTTTGTTTTGGGGATTCTTGGCTGGGTGGTTGGTGGAGACTTTTTGTCCTAGTGCTGCTGGCGGTGGCATTCCCCAAATCAAGGCTGCCATTGCCCGTCCTTCTCAAGTACCTTTGTCGTTTAATGTAGCTATAACAAAAATCTTGGGGACGATTTTGGCTTTAGGGGCGGGGTTGACGTTAGGGAGGAGGGCGCCTACTGTGCATATCGGTGCGGCTTTGGCAGGGGAGTTAACTCGTCATGTACCTACATCCCCCCAACACCGTCGACAGATGATTGCGGCGGGGGCGGCGGCGGGTTTGGCGGCGGGCTTTAATACTCCTCTTGCCGGTATTATGTTTGTAGCAGAGGAGTTAATGAGAGACGTTTCCAACTGGACACTGGAGATAGCTATTGTGGCTTCTTTTACTGGGGCAATGGTTTCCTTGTTGTTCCGGTCTGCCAGTGTAAAGATGGTTTCCCAGAGGGCAGTAGAGGTGTCTTTGGGGGATATACCTTTTTATCTTTTCCTGGGGATGGTGGCGGGGATATTGGGGGCTTTATTTAATCGCAGTGTGGCCATCAGCAGTAGATGGTATCAAAAACTACCATTGCCCTTGTCTGTAAGGGTGAGTATAGCGGCTTGTATTTCCGGGATATGGGTAGCAATTCTCCCCCCTTTTTTCCTAAACAATGCCGGTTTAACGGATTGGCTGGTGCGGGGAGAGTTGAATACACAACAGATAGCCCTGGTATTTATATCCCATTATGTCCTAACTATTATCGCGGCGGGCTCTGGGGCGCCTGGGGGGTTGTTTGCGCCGGCATTGGTGATGGGTTCATCTTTGGGTTATCTGGTAGGGGATTTAGAGGCCTATATTTCTCACACTTCTGCTACTACAACCTTTGCCTTGGCGGGGATGGGCGCTTTTTTCACGGCAGTGGTGAGGGTGCCTGTTACGGCTATTATTATGATTTTCGAGTTAAATGGGGATTTTAATTTAGTCTTGCCCTTGATGATTTGCTGTGCCGTTGCCCACTATTTTGCCGAAACAGTACAAAAAAATTCGCCAGAGGGTTATCAGTGGCAGACGAAGTCAGAGGAGGAGTGGGGTGGTTTTCTGCTTTCCCTTACTGCGGGGGAGGTAATGCAGAGGCGGGTAGAAACCGTCACCCCAAAGACGACAGTGGGACAGTTGTTAGAGAAGATGGCAGCTTCCCATCATCGTGGCTTCCCCGTGGTGGAGGGGGAAAGGGTAGTAGGCATAGTGACACGGTCGGATTTAGAGGGCATTAATGCCGACAAACAAGAGGCTTATGTGGGAGATATTATGACAAAAAACCCCCTAGTGGTGGAGACACAAACTAGTCTTAGTGATGTGCTGTATTTACTAAACCGCTATGGGGTTTCCAGACTGCCAGTGGTGGACAATGGGCGTTTAGTGGGTATTATAACCCGTAGTGATATTATTAGGGCAGAAGCCAAACAGTTAAAGGGGGACATATCTAGGATTTTCTCCCCCAGTTATACCATATATAGGACCCGCTCCCCTGTCAGTCAAGTAAAAGGTTGTATACTGCTGGTAATTGGGTCTGAGAGGAAATGGCATTTGCGGGGTTTAGGGAAAATTGCTGCCGCCTTGGCGAGGGAATACAACTATGAAATCGAGGGTTTATACATCATTAAAGTGCCCTCCCATCAGCCTCCCCGCCAAGCCCAGGTAGACAGTCGCACCCCTCGTCACAGCCTGCACCTTTTGGAGAGGATGGGTAGGAGGGAGAAAATCCCCATCCACACTCGCCTTGTAGTAGCCCATAGACGTTCAGATGTAATACTAGAGACAGTCAGAAAAAAGCCTGTAAATATTCTCCTGATGGGGTGGCAACCGGAGGGGGAAAATGAGGTGGTTTTTTGCCGACTGGTGGACAAACTGCTCAAATATGCCAACTGTAAAATTATATTAGTGAAGCTAGGGGGGAGGAAAGAATGTTACCCCTACGCTGATGGCGAAGGTGAGGTGTTTGTGTCGGTGGGAGGGGGGCCCAATATAAAGGGGGGGTTAAGTCTAATTCCCCCATTGATGGGGGTATATAGTGGCCGATTGCCCCCTCTATGGCTGGTCAGGGTATTTTGTGGCAAGGAGAATAAGGAGGAATGGGATTATCTAAAGCAGGTTGAATCCCGCCTGCGAGAAAAACTACCCCAGGGAGTTATTCAGACGCTGCCAATAATTGTTGAAGAGGAGGGGGAGATTATGCCGGCTTTAGCCAACACCCTGGAAACTCATCCCTGTCAGTTGTTGATTGTGGGGGCTTCTCGGGAAAGTCTTTTAAAAAGAATCTGGGCAAGTTCACTCCCTTGGTTACTCGCCCAGAAGTTAAATACCACAGTGATAATTATTGCGCTGCCGCCAAAAGCCTAGAGATAGGCGGGTTGTGGGGTTTCCCAACGGTTGAGGGTTTTGCCGATTACCGCCAACTGTTGCATCAATTCAGAAAAGGCTTGTGGAGTCAAAGACTGAGGGCCATCAGAGAGGGCTTTGGAGGGGTTGGGGTGTACTTCTATCATCAGAGAATCAGTCCCTGCCGCCACCGCCGCCATAGCCATGCTTGGTACAAATTCTGCCTTGCCGGTGCCATGACTTGGGTCGATCATAATGGGCAGGTGGGTAATCGACCGTAACACTGGTATTACAGATAAATCTAAGACATTACGAACGTACTCGGAGTCAAAGGCCCGAATGCCCCTCTCACAGAGGATGACATTGGGGTTACCGGCAGCGAGGATGTATTCAGCCGCCATTAGCCATTCGGTGATGGTAGCAGACATGCCCCGTTTGAGGAGTACAGGTTTAGGTTGTCGCCCCACCTTCTTCAGCAAGGAGAAATTCTGCATGTTTCTGGCGCCTATTTGAAGAATGTCGGCCACTTCGGCAATTTTGTCCAAGTCGGCGGCGTCCATTACCTCAGTGACTACTCCCAAACCGGTGGCTTCTTTAGCGGCTGCTAGTAATTCTAAAGCACTTTCCCCATGTCCTTGGAAGGAGTAGGGAGAAGTCCTGGGTTTGTAGGCGCCCCCCCTTAACAGTTTAGCCCCCGCCTGTTTCACTTTTTTAGCGGTTTCGATGATCATTTCTTCATTTTCCACCGAACAGGGGCCAGCTACTACTACTACGGGATGCCCCATGCCGAATACCACATCCCCATTGGGGGTGGGCACCACCACCTCACTGGGTTGTCCATGACGGAATTCGAGGCTGGCGCGTTTGAAGGGCTTTTCCACCCTCAACACACTCTCAATCCAAGGACTTATCTCCTGGATGTGTTCAGGATTGAGGGTAGCCGTTTCCCCCACCAAGCCTATAACCACCTTGTGTTTGCCCACAATCTTTTCTGGTGTTAACCCCCAACCGGCTAATTCCTCACTCACCCTGGTTATTTCCTCTTCCGGTGTCCCCACCTTCATTACTACAATCATATTACCTTCCCTCTGTCAGCTAGTTAAATCCGCTTTAATACTGGTTAAAGGGTTAAGGGGCGGTGGTAGAAGCCGGCGTCGACTCCACCACATTTCTTTTTCCCCTCTTGCCGATTGTTTACTATATTAGTCCTTATTGGTGGCTTTTTGACGGTGTTCTCGCCAGGCTGTCACAAATCTGCCAAAATTGAGCTTAAATTCTGACCATCCCCACCAACTGCCTACTCTGTCTTCATCCCAACTGGCAGAAAAAACCCCATAGCTAAGTCCCAACATCCCCAGGCCAAACAAGCCCAACGTCACCACCAAAACTGCCGTATGGGGTATTTTAAACCATTCTTGGGACACTAGGGCATAAAAAACGAAAAAAGAGAGAATCCCCATGGTGGTGGGAATTCCACTAAACAGTGCCATTCTTCTCACCATTCTCTTGCTTACCACCTCGGGAATGCCGTAGGTGAAGCGGTTGTATCGGTATTTATTTCTCTCTTGTGCCCCACTATTTTCTCTTTGATTTTTAGTCGGGCTGCTGGCTTTTTTCCCCTCTGTTTTCCTCTTTTTGTTGCTTTTTGGTTCAAAAGGCAAGGAATTTTTAGTAGAAGATGACATGGTCTCTAGTGGAATTTAACCCCGAATATTTAGTTGTTGAATTAATTGTTGATATTGTTGTGGATTTTCCCTTTTCAGATAGTCTAATAAGCCCTTTCTCTTCCCAATCAGCTTCATTAACCCCCGGCGGGAGGCGAAATCTTTCCTGTTGTTTTTCAAATGTTCAGTCAGTCTATTAATCCTCTCCGTCAACAAGGCAATTTGTACAGGAGACGACCCGGTATCAGTCTCATGAATTTGATATTTGTTAATTATCTCCTGTTTTTGTTCCTGGGTCAGACTCATTTTTTCCTTTTCCCAACACAAAACTCAAAACACTGTAATCTAGGATTATACCATATCTTCTCAAAGGTGGTGGTTGAAAGTTAAAATTATAACCGGTAGGGGTTTGTCTTCAGCCGGCAGAGGTGTTATCCTCTTGTTTCTTGGGATAATCGAACTTATAACCCACACCACGAATGGTGGTAATAAACTTAGGGCGGGAGGGATCTTCTTCTATTTTGCGACGAATTTGGCCGATATGCACATCTACTACTCTATTATCGCCCATGGGTGTACTTTGCCAGACTTGTGCTACCAATTCTTCCCTTGTCCAAACCCTATTGGGATTGCTTGCCAGAAAATATAACAAGTCAAATTCTAGGGCAGTCAACACCACCGATTCCCCTCTTACTATTACCTCTCTGGTGACGGGATTGATACTCAACTGGCCAAAATCCAAAACTTCCGACTTAGCTTGTCTTACAGGGATATTGCGTCTCCGCCGCAGGATTGCTTGTACTCTAAATTCTAACTCCTCCAGGTCAAAGGGTTTGGTGAGATAGTCGTCGGCACCAGTGAGAAAACCTTTTTTTTTGTCTTCCAAATCAGTCCGACTAGTTAGCATTAAAATAAATACGTCGCTGTTTTTCTGCATCTCGGCACAGAGATTGTAACCGAGGGTGTCCGGCAGATTTATATCTAGGATTACTAAATCCGGCTGGAATTTTTTGAAAATTTCTATGGCAGTTTGCCCGTCATTGGCCGATTCAATTTGGTATTTTTTTTGCCTGAGGAAACGACTGATTAAGTTGGCGATGTGTACATCATCATCCACCACGAGAATCTTAGCCGAGGTTGTTTCCATAGGGGGTTAAACAGTCTATTTACTTGCTAACACTATTCGGCAGTGGATGGCTTTTTTGTTCTTCCCTTCCACAGTATTAGACCCACTACCTATCCTACAACATTTAGCCCTATTGGTAAACAATTTGTTAACCACAAGAGGCCGTGGGGCTATTCAAATATAATGGATCTTAATCCAGTTTCACGTCGAAACACAAGGGAGGTAACGGCTAGTATGAACAACTCGAATCCTTACGAACAGTTGGGCGTTAGGGAGGATGCCTCTTTCGAGGAAATACAACGCGCCCGTAAAAGACTACAAGAACAATACAGCAATAATCCCCAGGTTTTAGAGTCCATTGAGATTGCCTATGATGCCATTATTATGCAGAGGCTACGTTTGAGACAAGAGGGGAAAATAAAGGTGCCTGATCAAATTCGTTTCCCAGAAAAAATGCAAGAAAATAGGAATAGGAATATACCCCCTCTTGTTGAATCTATAAATGTCCCCAATTTCCCCATTTCTCTTGGAGGTTTCTGGGCGCCCAATTCTCCAAAAAGCCTACTGATAAGTGGCCTAATCTTTCTTGTCTTAATATTCTGGGGATTTTTTTCGGCCACAGGAGAAAATCTCCCACTTTTGTTGACAGGAGGCGTGGCAACTTGTTTTGTATTTCTCTTTGATAAGACCAGACTTTTTTGGCGTTCAGTTGCCGTTACATTTATAGCCTTTATTGCCTCTATAACCCTGGGATACTTATTATTTCACCTGATAGCAAATACCGGACTTCAGTTGGGGTTAGCGGCAGATAATTTTGCCACATTATTCACCCTACTATCCCTTTGGTTAGTGGGGAATTTTCTCCGCTAAAGCCCATATAAATTCTCCCTTTTACTCATGAATGGAACCATCGGGCATGATGGCGCCTTGTAGATTACAGTCTTCAAGGTTTGCCCCCGTCAGATTTGCCCTTTCCAGATTAGCTTTTCTCAAATCCGCATGGGAGAGATTGGCGTATGTCAAAGAGGCACCTACTAGATTTGTTCTTCTTAAGTCCGCATTATTAAAATTAACATGACTCAGATTAGCCTCCGCCAGATTTGCCCTTTGCAGTTTTGATTTTTCCAGATTACTTCCTTTCAAATCTGCCTGATAGAAATTAGCCTTTTTAAGATTAGCATTGACAATATTAGCCCTTACTAGTCTGCTACCTACAAAGGAAGCCCTAGCAAAATTGCTTTTATTTTTCTTTCCTTCATCACTGAGGTTAGCAAGGGTTAAGTCTGCATGTTCAAAATTAGCCTTACTGAAATTACCCCCTCTTAAATCTGCCCTCACCAGCTTGCTAAAGGAGAGATTCGCCCTTTCCAGATGGCTATTTGTTAAGTTACTGCCACTCAGGTTACTTTCTATTAGACTAGCCCTTTTTAAGTTCACCCTCGCTAAATTTAATTGTTTCAACTTGGCCCCATTCAGATTAGCCTTAAACAGGTTTTTCCCCTCCAGGGAGAACCTTTTGTTGTTAAAATTATAGAAGGATAAATCACATTTTACGCACTTACTTCCCCCCCTTATTCTTTCCACATCTTTCTTGTCATAGGCCAGGGCAGTGGGAGTATTAATTACAGTTGTGATTCCGAGGCTTATCAAAATCAATAATGCTGTCAATATCCTTCTTTTTTTCCCCATAATATATCTTTTTATAACCTTTTCCCTTTGGGTTTATATACCATACTTTTGTCAGAAAATTTTAATTTTTAACAAAAATTTACATATACTAGATAAAAGGTAGGCAAGCAAGTTTTGTCAAACGGCAAAGGAATGTTTTTAAAGAGGTTGAATTTAAATAATTTCCGGAATTATAGGGAAGCGGAACTGTGTTTAGATAGTAGAAAAGTTATAATAGTAGGGGACAATGCCCAGGGAAAGTCAAACTTATTAGAGGGGATACAATTGTTGTCTAGCCTCAAGAGTTATCGCACCAGCCGGGAGCAAGATTTAGTTTATAATCAACAGGGATATGCAGAAATTAGTGCAGAAGTTGAGGGCCATCATGGGGACTATAATTTGAGGATAAGACTTCCCGTAAAGGGGAAAAGAGAATTGTGGGTAAACGGACAGAAGTTGTCGCGTAATCTCGATTTTTTGGGGATAGTAAACACTGTCTTATTTTCTAGCCTGGATATTGAATTAGTGAGAAACGCCCCGGAATACAGAAGGGAATGGCTTGACAATTTACTGTTACAATTAGAGCCAATATACACGGCAATTTTGAAGGAGTATAATAAGGTATTAAAACAGAGAAATAGTCTCTTAAAGTTGTGGAAAAATAGGGGGATAACCAGGTCAGAAATGTTGGAGATGAAAATATGGGAGGAGAAATTGGCAGAGAATGCCTGTCGGGTTATGAGGAGGAGAAAAAGGGCGATAGAAAGACTAAAACCTCTAGCTCAACTCTGGCATAACAAATTGAGTGATGATAGGGAAAAACTGGAGATAATATATCAGCCGAATGTGGAGTTTGAAGAGAGAGACGACGTGGAAAAAATAAAGGAGAAAATAAGGGAAAAGTTGGAGTTAAAAAGGGAGGCAGAAATACAACTGGGGGCAACATTAGTAGGGATACATCGAGATGATATTGGCTTTTTTATTAATGGTAAAAGTGTGAGAAATTATGGCTCTAGTGGACAACAAAGAACTCTGTTGCTATCATTGAAACTGGGAGAATTGCAAGTAATTGAACAGATAGTAGGCCAGACGCCATTGTTGTTGTTAGATGATGTGATGGCCGAGTTAGACTTACAACGACAAAACAACCTGTTACACTGTCTTGGTAGTCGTTTTCAAACTTTTATAACCACCACCCATCTTGACTATTTCTGTGACTCGATAATAAAGGAAGCGCAAATTGTCAAGGTGGAACAGGGATGTCTATTATACTAGTATTGTACCGGCAAAGGTGAGAGGGTTTTTCTTGTAAGAGGGTATATTCGTTTGTAGTTCGGTCATGACCGATGAATTGTAGTACTAATAATCTTTGATTCTTACTATATCATGTTCTATAAAATATGGGACAAGAGAGAAGAAGAAAAACAAATGTAGTTAGAAAGATAATGGGCTGCTCTATTCTTCCATGCTAGGCTGTAGTGAAGGGGGTTAGAAGGGATGTCTTCTAAAAAACCAAAATCTGAAGACTGTCAACCTAGAGAGGGGATGTTGGCAGAGGAAGAGGGAGAGGCACAAACGCCTATGAGTAGCTATAACCCTGAGAATTGTTTGATTCTGGCAGTGGATGACAATTTGCTGAGTAGGGCTTTACTGGAAAATATTTTACAGGCAGAGGGTTATAGGACGAAAATAATAGCAGACGGGGAGGAAGCTTTGGTGTATTTAGAGTGTAATAGTCCTGATTTAATTTTGTTGGATTTAGTAATGCCGAAAATAGACGGTTTAAGGTTATGTGAGCAAATAAAAAGCAACCCAAAATGTAGGGATATTCCTATAATTTTCATCACTGCCAGTGAGGAGAAGGAAAATCTACTTCAAGCCTTTCAGATTGGGGCGGTAGATTACATAACAAAACCGTTTCATCCTAAGGAGTTACTAGCGAGGGTAAAGACCCATTTGGATTTAAAATTTACCAGAGACGAGTTAAAAAAGGCCCTAAAGGAATTGGAGAAATTGGCCACCACTGATGATTTAACTGGTATAGCCAATCGTCGTCATTTTAGTAAGCTAGCGGAGAGGGAATTTAAATTAGCAAAGAGACAAAAAAGACAATTTTCAATTCTGGTTTTAGATATTGACTTTTTCAAGAAAATAAACGACACCTATGGACATGCGGCGGGGGATTATATAATCAAGTCGGTGGCCAATTATTGTGCGCAAACGATACGACAAGAGGATATACTAGCCCGCTGGGGGGGGGAAGAATTCATCATACTCTTGCCAGGGACAGTGTTACAAGAAGCGGTAAGGGTAGCCTGTAGACTGAGGGAGGGAGTAGCCAGTCTGAATTTAGAATTTGACTCTCATCCCATTGCGGTGACGGTTAGTATAGGGGTTTCTTGTTTTCGTGAGGAGGATGCCACTTTGAATGATACCATCATTAGGGGCGACCAAGCCTTGTATAGGGCAAAAAATCTTGGCCGCAATGTGGTGGTGGATGAGAATGGGATTCCCTACAAACGCTGGTATGGGGATTAGTAGAGATAGGGCTTGTCTCTACCTATAGGGTGAAGGCTTGTCTTTCACCAAAGAAAACTAGGGGGAGTCGGTAGTATCGGGGTTTTCCGGGTCAAGATCCAAAAAATTGGTCTTTTTTCCGTAAAACAGGTCTAATTTCTCCTTAAGACGGTGATAGGTGTCCCAGTCGGCTTTTCTTTCAGCCTCTGTCATGCCCATAAAAAGATACTTGAAAGCCTCTTCTCGGGCTTCTAGGTAACGGTGTTGACGCCACCTCAGGATGAAAAGACAGCCGGCGTACATGTCCATGAAGACGTAGGCCTCGTCGGGACGAAGTTCCATGGCCTTTTTCAGCCACTGATAGGCAGCGTGATACTGTTCCAGGTGGAAACGGATAACACCAATAAAATAGAGACAGAGGAATTTTTCCCTACAGTCGTCAGCGAGAAGCTTTTCGAGGCGGATGAATTGGCGGGCAAACTGGTTTAATTTTTTTCTATCTACCACCCGTGGGGGATTGTCCTCCGAAAGACAGTCAGAGCTGAAGTACTTTCGTACTAGCCTATGGAACAACTCCCGGTTTGCCTGTTGAGATAAACTGACCATGCTGATTGTTTAACTCGGTTTTATCCATTCTAACCCATTTACCCCCCCTTGAAGGAAATCAGAAGAGAGTTTTAAGTTAAGATAAATTATGAGACCAGAAGCAGAAGGGGGCGATGAGGGAAAAAAGAATTTGGGTATATGACACCACCCTGAGAGATGGGGCGCAGAGGGAGGGGATTGCTCTTTCCTTGACGGATAAACTGAAGATTGTGCGCAAACTGGATGAGATGGGCATTCCCTTCATCGAGGGGGGATGGCCGGGTGCTAATCCTAAGGATGTGGAGTTGTTCAGGCAGTTGCGCCTCCTTCCTCCCAATTCGGCAGAAGTGGTGGCTTTCTGTGCCACTCGTCGTCCGGGGAGCAAATGCGAACGGGATCCTTTGCTGCAGGCTGTTTTGGAGGCTTCCACCCAGTGGGTTACTGTCTTTGGCAAGTCCTGGGATCTCCATGTTACTCAGGGACTACAAACCAGTTTAGAAGAAAACCTGGCAATGATCGAGGAAACTGTGGCTTTTTTTAGGGAAAGGGGGCGCCAGGTAATCTATGATGCGGAACACTGGTTTGACGGCTATAAGGCTAATCCGGACTATGCCATAGCTACCCTGAAGGCGGCTATAGCGGGAGGGGCTCGGTGGCTGGTATTCTGTGACACTAATGGCGGCAGTCTTCCCCATGAGGTGTCTTCTATCGTCAATGAGGTGAGGACAAGACTTTCCCGGGACTTGCTAGAACGGGAAATTGGGCTAGGTATTCATACTCATAATGATAGTGGAATGGCAGTGGCTAACGCCCTGGCGGCAGTGTTGGCGGGGGTGACGATGGTACAGGGGACTATTAACGGCTATGGGGAGAGGTGTGGCAATGCGGATTTGTGCACTTTGATTCCTAATCTCCAATTGAAACTAGGATATAGGTGTTTGGAAGAGGGACAACTGGAAAAGCTGACGGCTACTAGTCGTTATGTGAGTGAGATTGTAAACTTGGCACCAGACGACCATGCGCCCTTTGTGGGTAGGTCGGCTTTTGCCCATAAGGGCGGTGTCCACGTGTCCGCTGTCCTCCGTAATCCGGTAACATACGAACATATTGAACCAGAAAAGGTAGGCAATTCCAGAAGGATAGTAATTTCGGAGCAAGCGGGCTTAAGTAATGTAATATCCAAGGCAAGGGAGTTGGGGTTGAGTCTGGATAAACAGGATCCTCGGCTGAGGGAGGTACTACACAGATTAAAGGAGTTGGAATATGAGGGGTATCAGTTTGAAGGGGCAGAGGCTAGTTTTGACCTGTTGATCCTGTCTTGTTTGGGGCTGAGGAGGAGTTTTTTCACTATCAGGGGGTTTCAGGTACACTGTGGCTTTTTGGTACCAGAAGATAACTCTTGTTTCAGCGACGCTTTAGCTACCGTCAAGGTGTTGGTAGATGGAAGGGAATTGTTGGAAGTGGCGGAGGGAAACGGCCCAGTATCAGCCTTGGATCATGCTTTGAGGAAGGCCCTGGCACAATTTTATCCAGAAATAGGCCAGTTCCACCTTACCGACTACAAAGTCCGCATTTTGGATACCTCCGCTGGGACAAGCGCAAAGACAAGGGTTTTGGTGGAATTCAGCAACGGCGAACAGAGTTGGACCACCGTGGGAGTTTCTACCAATATCATAACTGCCTCTTATCAGGCGGTGGTGGAAGGAATTGAATATGGTTTATTGCTTTCTCATGGGGTAATCCATCATGGTAGCCCACAACCCGCCTTGTAATATCCTGTTATTTTTTTCCTCGGTTGTATTGTTATTATTTTTTTGAACTATGACCTCTTTACCTGAATGCACTAGACAGAGATTACAACGTCTTCCCCTTATCCCCCATGTGTGGGAGGGGGGTCGTCTTCCTGTAGAGGATTTGATAGCTTCTACCCCTCTTTCCCCCAGCCAGAAGAGTGATTGTATTATATGGTTGGACGGGTCGGATGGTCTGGTGCGCGCCATGGACATTGTTAAGGCTAGTGCGGGGAAGGAGGCGGTGGTAAGGGTTTTGCTTAAGGCTATTGAAAACCCTCATAACCCGGCTAAACCAGGACGCCCCAAAAAAATCGTAGTCAAGGATAGGGAATTACAATTCTTCTTACGAGGGGTGTTGCAAAATCTGGACATAGAGGTGGACTATCGCCCCCAATTGCCTCTTTTGGACGAACTTTGGTTCAATTTCCAAACTAGTGAGTTGCAAAATGCATCCCGTCTCTCCCCCCACCTGTTGAGTAAGTTGGGAAATTTGGCTTGTTCCCTCTGGCAGTTACAACCCTGGCTGTTATTGTCTGAAGACGAAATCCTCCGCGTCGACATCAGCCGCTGGCATGTCGATTCCTTGTATGTCTGTGTCTTGGGGATGATGGGGGAAGAAAGGGGGATTGTGTTGTATCGCAGCCTGGATTCTTTAAAACAGTTTCGGGAAGCAATAGCTTATTTGGCCCTGACTAGGTATAATTCTTCCCAAGATGAGGAGGAGTTGGAGTCTATTTTCTTACAACAGGACTGCTGGTTTGTGAATTTTAACTGTTCTCCCCCTTTTTCTTCCTATCCTTCTTCCTCTACGGTGTGGAAATCGGAGTGTCAGGGAGAAAAGGTGTCCATAGTTTTTGGCAGCATCCACCCCTATGAAGGGATTCGGCCTTTGAAGGATGATGAGGAGATTTTCCCTATCTATGCTGCCTTGTCTGCCTTGGCTTCTTTTATTGAGCAACACGAGGATGATTTGGCTGGTGAATCTATAAAACTTGTCCAGGCCGAATATGTTGTCCCATCCCCTGATAAGAATGATTCCAGCTGCCAGGTTTCCGTTTCCACTGTGCCAGATTTGACCTGCGAGTTGGAGGGGTTTGTAGAGCGTATCCAGGAGGAGGTGGATTCTAAAATCGTCCAGGCTTATTCCGCCCCAGAGGAGGGTGGTGGGGAGGAAGACTTGTCCTCTGCTAGGGGGGAAGGTTTGTCATCCTCCGGCAAGGGGAAGGGTAAAGTCCTTAAGTATGACCTGCTTCCCTATGATACTATTGTCCTTTTGGATACTATCCCCAGTTTACTTCTTTCCCGTCTCCACAATGTGTCATATACGGAGACTAGTTATTGTTGTCCACTGTCTGCGGAAACCGTTGCCAGACTTCACAACCAAGCTGCTACCACTCCTTTCCCTGTAGTTATTCTCCAAACTACTAAACCTAAGGCTAAAGAGTTGTTGTCCCGTCTGGAGGCGGAAAGGGGCATCGCACGGGTGATGTTTGCTCCCTCGAAATTCCCTAATGAGGTTGTGGGCATAATACAAACCACTAAGGGGGATTTTTATGTCCTGGAGTGGTTTCCAAAACAGGCTAATTTCCTCCAACGGTGGCGGAAAAGGGTGGCTAAATTCGATGGCTATTGCGGTGTAGTGGTAGCAATGGGCGCCAGAGGCTCTTCCCGTGGTAATCCCCAGGCAAAGGATTTGTTGTATCTGTTTTACACCCGCGTTGATAAGTAGTGTAAGATATAGTGCTCATGTTCCTGATATGCTAGAAATATGAAATACACAACGGGTGAGCAAAAATAAGATGAACTGGTTGGCAGAATATCATCAACACGTAGCAGAAAGGGCTCGTCTGGGTATCCCCCCATTGCCATTAAATGCTAAGCAGGTATCGCAATTGTGTGACGACCTGTTAAACCCGCCAGAGGAATTGAAAGAGGAATTGTTAACACTGCTTGTCCATAGGGTACCAGTGGGGGTGGATGAGGCAGCCTATGTGAAGGCGGGGTTTTTGACTGCTATTGCTAAGGGAGAGGTAAATTGTCCTGTAATATCCCCCCAGGAAGCGGTAAGGTTGTTGGGGACAATGATGGGGGGTTACAATGTACAATCCCTCATAGACCTGTTACAGTCGCCAGATTCTACCATAGCGGCAGAGGCAGCAGCAGCCCTGTCCAAAACCCTGTTGGTGTTTGATGCCTTCCATGATGTGGTGGAATTGGCTTCCCATAACCCCCATGCTAAACAGGTGTTGGACAGTTGGGCGGCAGGAGATTGGTTTACTTCTAGGCCAAAAGTGCCAGAGAAAATCACTGTAACCGTATTCAAAGTGCCTGGGGAAACCAATACAGACGATTTGTCACCGGCTATCCATGCTACCACCCGTCCGGATATTCCCCTCCATGCCCTGTCCATGTTGGAGTTTAGATTCCCGGGGGCACTGGAGACCATCGCCCAGCTGAAACAAAAAGGCTACCCGGTTGCCTATGTAGGGGATGTAGTAGGAACAGGTTCTTCTCGTAAATCAGCCATAAACTCCCTCCTGTGGCATATAGGCCATGATATACCCTTTGTACCTAACAAGAGAGCTGGCGGCTACATTCTGGGCGGCAAAATAGCCCCTATCTTCTTCAATACCGCTGAGGATGCTGGCGCCATGCCCATCGAGTGTGATGTCACCCGGCTAAACACCGGCGATGTCATTAACATCTACCCCTACGAAGGCAAAATCACTAACGACAAAGACGAACTGCTCACCACCTTTACCCTTAAACCTGTTACTCTCCTAGACGAAGTCCGGGCTGGTGGCCGTATCCCCCTGTTGATCGGCAGAGGCCTTACCGACAAAGCCCGTCAGACTCTAGGACTAGAACCTAGTAACTTGTTTGTAAGACCAACGCCCCCTCCAGATACCGGCAAAGGATTCACTCTAGCCCAGAAAATTGTAGGAAGGGCCTGTGGGGTTAAGGGCGTCCGTCCTGGTACTGCCTGTGAACCCGTAGTTACGACCGTAGGATCTCAGGATACAACCGGACCCATGACCCGGGATGAGTTGAAGGAATTGGCCTGTCTGGGATTCAGTGCCGACTTGGTGTTGCAGTCATTCTGTCATACCGCCGCCTATCCCAAACCGGTAGACATCAAAGTCCATAAGGAGTTGCCCGACTTCTTTGCCAGCAGAGGGGGTGTAGTGTTGCGCCCCGGCGATGGGATTATCCACTCCTGGTTGAATCGCATGTTACTGCCTGATACAGTGGGCACTGGGGCAGATTCCCACACCCGTTTCCCCCTGGGTATCTCCTTCCCCGCAGGCTCAGGTTTAGTGGCCTTTGCCGCCGCCTTGGGCTCAATGCCTATAGATATGCCTGAGTCGGTGTTAGTCCGGTTTAAGGGAGAGATACAACCGGGCATCACCCTCCGTGATATTGTCAATGCCATCCCCTGGGTAGCTATTCAACAGGGCAAATTGACAGTGGGCAAGGAGAATAAGATCAACGTCTTCAATGGCCGGATAATGGAAATTGAGGGGTTGCCCAACTTGAAGGTGGAACAAGCCTTTGAGTTAACAGACGCCACTGCCGAACGTTCCTGTGCTGCCTGTACCATTAAACTGAGTGAGGAGACGGTGGCAGAATTCTTACGCTCCAATATCAGTCTGTTGAAAAACATGATAGCCAGGGGGTATCAAGACGCTCGCACTCTCCTCCGTCGCATTGCCAAAATGGAGCAGTGGCTGGCTAATCCTACCCTCCTGTCGGCTGATGAGGATGCTGAATATGCTGATATTATCGAAATCGACCTGAATCAAATCAAAGAGCCTATTGTAGCTGCCCCCAATGATCCAGACAACGTCAAACTTTTAAGCGAGTGCGCTGGTGACAAAATCGACGAGGTATTTATAGGCTCTTGTATGACAAACATAGGACACTATAGGGCCGCCGCCAAGATTCTAGAAGGGGCAGGCAGGGTAAAAACCGTGTTGTGGATATGTCCCCCCACCCGCATGGATGAGCAGCAGTTGCGCAACGAAGGGGTATACAGCATTTTTGCCGCCGCCGGTGCCCGGACCGAAATACCTGGGTGTTCTCTGTGTATGGGCAATCAAGCCCGTGTCCAAGATTATGCCACTGTCTTCTCCACCTCCACCCGCAACTTCGACAACCGCATGGGCAAAGGCGCTAGGGTTTATCTTGGTTCAGCTGAACTAGCCGCCGTTTGTGCCCTCCTTGGCCGAATCCCCACTGTTGAGGAGTATATGGACATTGTGAGGGAGAAAATTGACCCCTTCCGCGGCGAATTGTATCGCTATTTAAACTTCCATGAAATTGAGGGATTTGAAGATGAAGGCCGCATTATCCCTCCTGAAAAAATGCCCAAATTAGAAGAAATAAAACTGTAAAATTCCTGCCAGGCACACTGCTACCTCTAGGGGGAGTTTTTCCCCCCCTCACCTCTCAAAAACAGTTTATTTATCAGTACCATCTGGAGAAAAATATGAGTAATTATGTCTTTCATTTAGCTATCCCTATTACTGACATTGAAGAGGCAAAACGGTTTTATGGTAACCTCCTGGGCTGTGAGATAGGCAGAGTCAACCAGCATGCCATTATTTTTAACTTCTATGGGCACCAACTAGTAGGGCATATTACTAAGGAAGAATTATCACCGCCTCTGGGTATTTATCCCCGTCATTTTGGTATTATTTTTCCAGAAAAATCTCACTGGGAGGCCCTATTATCTCGTTGTGAAAAGTTTAATATACCCTTTTATCAGCCTCCAAAAATTCGTTTTCCTGGCCAAATTACTGAACACTATACCTTCTTTTTACAAGATCCATTTTTTAACATCCTGGAGTTCAAATTTTATGTCCATCCTGAGGCAATTTTTGGGGCTAACTATTTCGCCCAAATTGGTGACAGGTGAGGAGGTAATGTGTTAAAATATGGTAGCTATAATCCAGCTGGATACCAGAAATGTACCAGGAGATTTGGCGACAACCACAAGTAGTAAAATGGGTCCAGATTATCCTAGACAGCTACAGAAAATTTCTAGGAAAAGAATTAATACAACGCAGCGGAGATGCCCTAAAAGATTCAGAAAATTTATTCCACGCCAACTTTGTAGTTTTCTCCCACAATAATGACCCAGACCCTCTGTACAATTACGCCAACAAAAAAGGACTTCAATTATGGGAAATGAATTGGGAGGAATTGCTTAAAACCCCCTCCCGCACTACCACCGAGCCTCTTTTAAGGGAAGAAAGGGAAAGATTATTGCAACAAACGGTGGAGAAAGGCTTTGTGTCCAACTTTGAAGGCATTAGAATATCCAAAACCGGCAAAAAATACCACATAAAAGACATCACTCTTTGGAATCTAATAGACGAAAAAGGAGAGTTTTGTGGCCAAGCAGCTACCTTCTCTCAGTGGGAAAGATTAGAATAAGCAGGAAATTATAATCAGAAGCAACAGTGGAGATAATAGTCATAGCAAATTAGCAAAAATGATGGGTATATTCCTGGAAGAAATTAACGGAATAGAAGTAGGTAAAAATAGGGCATCGGGGTGGTCGTTGACAGAAAGAGACCCAAAAGTGATAGAAAAATTAATGCCCCTTTGGGGGTTTTTATATGAGTACTATTTTAGGGTAAAAACTAGCGGCTGGGAAAATATCCCCGAAGGACAAGTATTATTGGTAGGCTCACATAATGGGGGATTGGCTGCCCCCGACATGATAATGATGATCTACGACTGGTTTCGCTTTTTTGGCGTGGAAAGACTGGCCTATGGCCTAATGCACCCCCTAATCTGGGACATATACCCCCAGGTGGCAAAAATAGCCGCTAAAACTGGTGCCATCCGCGCCCACCCCTCTATGGCTATGGCTGCCATCGAAAAAGGGGCCAGCATCCTAGTATACCCCGGCGGCGGTGAGGACGTATTTCGCCCCCACTGGGAAAGGACAAAAATCAAATTCATGGGGCGTAAGGGTTTTGTGAAACTGGCCCTGAAATACCATCTGCCCATCATCCCCCTCATCTCCAAGGGCGCTCATGATAGTCTTTTTGTAATTGCGGATATATATAAAGAATTGAAGGAGATAATACCATGGGCAATACAAGAAGAACCACGGGTTTTCCCCATATACCTGGGATTGCCATGGGGGTTGGCAGTGGGGCCATTGCCCAATATACCCCTGCCAGTACAAATTACCACCCGTGTTTGTCCACCCATTTATTTCCCCCGCTATGGGGAGTCTGTTAGTAAGAAGCGAGACTATGTACAAGAGTGTTACGAGCTGGTAGTAAATAGGATGCAGGCAGAATTAGACAGATTGTATCAGGAAGACTAACTGTGGGCTTGTAATAGGCTGACCAGTTTGGCTATTTGTTCCTTAGTAAACACCTTAGAAAGGGTATCGGCGGCAATAACCGGGTCCACAGTGACCAATACCTGTGGTAACTTAGAATAGGCCAGTTGTTCCAACCCCTGAGAGGGGATGATTTCTGAGCCTTTGCCCACATCTAAACAATCCCCCGCTAGTTTGATTTCCTTGATAACCACTGGCGCCAACAGACGATAGGAGTGTTTAGGATTAGCAATGGCTTGTTTGGCACATCGGATGAGATTCTGCCAGCCACTCTCCCCTGGTGCCAATTGGGCCAGTTTGTCACACAAGTTTTGTAACTGTTGACGGTTGTTGGGGGTAGGCTCCTGTTTGAATATGGCCAACATTTGTTGTAAAATCTGTCTTACCCTAACAGTTACCTTCTCTTCTGCTGGAGAAGCCTCTTGTGGGACTTCTGTCTGAGACGTATGTGACCGGGAGGTAGCAGTGACGGGATTGGAGGCTGCCTTGGCGGCAGTAACAGAAGTCAGGGTAAGTTTTTCTGTAGTGGGAGGAGGCACATCCCCAGTGGCCAATTGTTCGATATAATTGAGTAGTTCCACAAAACGGGGTTCAGCCTCTTTCATGATTTGTTCCCCTTCCTCCGGTGATAAGCCAAAGGGGCCTTGCAGTCGTTCAATCAAATCCTGTAGAATGTCATAGGCCTTCAAAAAAAGACTTTCGAGGGTGGAGTCGGGCTGAATGGGTTGATCTCTTAGGATTTTAAAGGCATCCTCCAAACGGTGTGCTGCCTTCTGAATGGCCGTAAAGTTGAGCATGGCTGCCCCCCCTTTGATGGAGTGTGCTGCCCGAAATAGCTCATTTATCCTCTCTTTGTCTTCTACTGCCAATTCCAACTCCAAAATCCCCTTTTCTATAGTCTCCAGATGTTCCCTTGCCTCTTCTATAAAATAACCCACTATCTTCTCGTTATTGCCACCGTCCATAATTTCTTCTCCTCAACTATTGCCATGGCCTCACTTTTAGTATATACCCCTAAAGACAGGTCAGAAAACTAGTGTTATAATTCCCCTAGCCATTAACGGAAAAGGACAATAGATGCTAAGAGTAGGCCTAGTAGGCACCGGTTATGCCGCCCAGCGACGAGCTGAATCATTTCTGCAACATCCTTTTACTACAATAGTGGCAGTGGCAGGCAACACCCCCGCCAAAACCATGTCCTTCAGTAAAACCTATGGCATCCCCTATGTTTCCAGTTGGCAGGATTTGATTGAAGACACCACCATCGACTTGGTTTGTATTTCTAATGTAAACAAAGAGCATGGAACAATAGTCAGGGCAGCACTGCAAGCCGACAAACATGTTATAGTGGAATACCCCCTCACTATATACCCCCAAGAAGCCGACGAGTTGCTGCAACTTGCCCGTAGTCGCAACAAACTACTTCATGTAGAACATATTGAAATTTTGGGGGGAGTACATCAAGCTATTAAAAAATACTTACCAGAAATAGGCGAACCCTTTTTGGCCCGCTATAGTACCATTACCCTTAAAAGCCAATTAACCCCCAATTGGACTTTTAACTACTCCTGTTATGGGTATCCCTTCATCGCCGCAGTCTCCCGCATTACCCGTTTTACTGACTTGTTTGGCAAGGTAGACTCGGTAACCTGTTATAGTCGTTTTTGGGATAGTCCTCACCCGGGTTATTTTTCTTCCTGTTATTGTCAGGCACAACTTTCCTTCAAAAACGGAATTTTGGTTTGTCTAACCTTAGGCAAGGGGGATGAGTTTAAAAGTAGCGAGAGGGTTTTAGAAATTTATGGCAACAGGGGTACATTAAAATTTGAGGGAGAAAAGGGCAAAATCATCCGTGGCAGTGAAGAGACGGAAATCGAGGTAGCTGGTAGACGTGGTTTATTCTATAAGGATACAGAAGCCGTCATTGACTACCTCACTCAGGGTAAGCCTCTCTATTTTACCCCAGAGGCTAGTATTTATGCCCTCAAAGTAGCAGAAGCCATCCAAAAGGCTGATCAAACCAAAAGTCTAGTCTTCCTTCCCTAAAAGTCTCCAAAATTGTTCAGCTTTTTTATTCTTCCCTCCCCCAAAAGGCTTGACGAAATGGCCACCCCCAATTCCAGGAGGCAGATGGTTTGATTGCTATTTATTTATAGTTTTAATTCATCGAAATATACCTGGCACTTGTTTATACTTAAACCATGTTTTTTCGGGCAATTACAGGGATTGGGTGGTGTTGTCTTTTCTGCCTTTCTTTCATAAGCCAACATACACTCTTATAGACTGTAAAAATATCTCTCCAGACTTTCCAACCAGTAAGGCAGAGTCAAATCGTATTCTCTTCTTATTTTGCTGGTATTTAACACCGAATAAGCCGGACGTTTTGCCGGTGTCGGGTATTCTTCTGTCAAAATAGGCAATACTTCCTTTACCCTTAAATCATATCCTTTTTGGTGGGCATTTTTAATTATATTTACAGCAAAATCATACCAGCTACACACTCCCAAATCTGTTAGGTGATATATTTCCTGTTGCGAATCCTTGCCTCGGGTTTCTATTATTTTTTTTATCACCTTAGCTATGTTTTCTGCTAGAGTGGGACAGCCGGTTTGATCCATTACTACTCTAATTGTCTCCCTTTCTTGCCCCAATTTTAGCATAGTTTTGACAAAATTACTCTTACCATATTTGCCATAAACCCAAGCAGTTCTTATAATGACAAAGTTACTGCTAATTGCCCTTATATTTTCCTCCCCTTGTAGTTTAGTTTTCCCATATACCCCCAGAGGGTTAGTTTTATCTGTTTCCAAGTAGGGTTTATTGGCCCTGCCGTCAAACACATAATCTGTAGAAATGTGGATAAACTTTGCCCTTATTTTTTCCGTTTCCTCTGCCATTATTTTTGGGGCAATGCCGTTAATCTGTAGAGCTAATTCTGGTTCAGATTCTGCCTTATCTACTGCCGTATAAGCCGCGGCATTTATTACAATATCTGGCTTAATTTCTCCTATACATTCCCTTATTTTTTGTTCTAAATTTAGGTCAACTTTCTGGCGATTTATAGGGTAAAAATCAGGTGAATATTGAAACAGATGCCTCATTTCCTTCCCTACCTGTCCTTCGCAGCCAAATAAAATTATTTTCATGCTGGCGCTCCAATTTAATAGAGAAACCTGACTTACAAATAGAGTATAAAGGGTGGGTTCGAAGAAGGGAATAAATATTTAAAATTCTTAGCCATAAACAGTGGGAACAACAAAGAAAGCAATAGGTAGTACAGAAGACAAAAATACAGAAACAGACTCTAAGGAGAAAGGGCAACTGAAATCTTAGAAAAAGGGAGGCGGGGTTTGGTGCTACTGTAAAGTGTCTATATTTTCCGGCTTAAACCAGCTTAATGACATCAGCCAGGACAAAGTCCTTTGAAAGGGGAAAATCTAGAGGACATAAAACAATGGTACAATAGCTACAGTTGGGGTAGCCAGTTTACAACCCCCTTGACCTACTACTTTATCTTGACAAAAGAGAATCCAAGTCCCACTGGTTTGAGACAGGCACCCCCTTTCAGCAACAGAAAGGCTTTTGAGATTTACCAGATAAGGCCAGAAAACCTTTTATTCCAGGCAGGATACCCTACTGTAAAAAAGTCCCGACGAAGGCTATCTCAAGACTACTAACCTGGGACAGTTTGAAACCATAGTCCAAAGTCTTTTTGCCTACTGGAAAGAGAAAAAACCAAATAGCCAATTACGAGGATTACTTAGCCTGTGTAATATACAGTTTTCTAGCGCTTTGATTTGATTGCAGAAGACTATACTAGTTATGGTCGTAGGGACTTAATAATTCTTTACTGTGGGGAAATCTATATCCCAGA
>JAUQQP010000003.1 GCA_030549855.1 Cyanobacteriota bacterium SRBZ.bins.94.201705 | reverse complement strand
AATTCGTAATAGTTCATTCCTGTACTAACAAGACAAATCCTGAAACAAAGGTGTGCTAAGATAACGTTCACCGAAACTAGCTTGGATCATGACAATTAGTTTACCCTCATTTTCAGGGCGTTGGGCAACTCGAATGGCACCAGCTAAGACGGCACCAGTGGAGATGCCTGATAGGATTCCCTCTTCCCTGGCAAGACGACGACTGTATTCCATGGCCTCCTCGTCACTGACTGCTATAATTTCATCAATCAGGTCTAATTTCAACACCCGTGGGATAAAACCGGCACCAATGCCTTGAATTTTGTGAGGGCCAGGTTTTCCCCCCGACAACACAGGGCTGTTTTTTGGTTCAATGGCAATAGCTTTAAAAGTAGGCTTTCTGGGTTTAATCACCTCTGCTACTCCTGTAATTGTACCTCCTGTGCCCACTCCTGCCACTAAAAAGTCCACCTTACCGTCTGTATCTTGCCATATTTCCTCTGCCGTGGTTTGACGGTGGATGGCGGGGTTTGCTGGGTTTTCAAATTGCTGTAGCATGTAGGTGTTGGGGATAGTTTCAACGATTTCCTGGGCGCGACGGATGGCACCGGCCATGCCTTCTATGCCGGGGGTTAATTCCAGTTTAGCCCCATAGGCGCGCAAAAGGGCTCTCCTTTCCAGACTCATGGTTTCCGGCATGGTGAGGATTAGCTGGTATCCCTTGGCTGCCGCCGCCATAGCCAGGGCAATGCCTGTATTACCAGATGTAGGTTCTACTAGTATAGTCCTACCGGGTTGAATTAAACCAGCCTTCTCCGCCTCGTTTATCATGTTTACCCCAATCCTGTCCTTTACCGAGGCAGTGGGGTTCATACTCTCCAACTTTACCACAATCTCTGCCACACAGCCTTCACTCTTTGGAATCCTATTTAGTCTTACTAGGGGTGTCCTGCCTATCAGTTCTGTAATATTATTAGCTATCTTCATGCTATTAGGCATCCTCATTTACTAGTCTTCTATTGTAATGGCTTTTGCTCCCTCCCCCCATCCCTTGGTGTGCAATATATCTTTAATTTGTTTAACAATGGGGTTATCCTGGTCTACAACAATGGAATAATTGATCCTCAAACCGTCATAGACAGGTGCCCTACCATGAGTATGGATGCTTTATTTGAACAGTTAAGACATCCTAACCCCCACTTGCGAGAAGAGGCCATTTGGCGAATTGCCGAATCCCGGGATGAGACGACTATCCCCCGCCTGATGAGTCTGTTGGGGGAGGAGGACGTGGTGTATCGACGGGCGGCGGTGAAAACCCTTGGTGCCATAGGCTTGCCTGCCGTAAACCCTCTGGTGGAGACTCTCAAAACCAGTGACAACCCCGTAGTCAGGGCAAGTTGTGGTAAAGCCTTAGCACAGGTTGCCGTCAACTACCCTGACATTACCTTCCCTGAGGAGGCCCTAGCCGGCTTGAAGGCTTGTATTGAAGACCCTAATCCTGTGGTACACTTGGTTTCTATCATGGCACTGGGGGAAATGGGCACTCAGGGATTGGATATATTGACAGAATCCCTGCAAACCACGGAAAATCCCTCAGTAGCCATGGCGGTTATCAATGCCCTAGGCTCAATTCCTGATCAGAGGGCGATGGATGCCCTTTGTGCCCTTTCCCAGGATGAATCCAAGGATGAAATGTTGAGGGAAGCCGCCAGAAGTGCTACTTCTCGTTTAGAACAGGTTATCAAATTTAAGCAGGTGAACGACGCTCGTTTTAATCGTTAGTAGGGTGGCACTATGGATAAACGCTTCAGTGTACTATTTAATATTACTGAAGAAACTGCCCTTCGCCTCTTACAAACCCCCCTGGAAGAATTGGATGACCCTAGTGCTAGGTATGCTGCCGCCTGTCACCTGGTCCACTTCAAAAGCCCTAGGACTATCCGGGCACTAATAGAGGCCATCGAAAATTGTGATGACCAGTTATACAATAGAATTACCAGGAGAAAGGCTATAGAAACTCTGGGGAGGTTTAAGGCGCAAGAGGCATTGCCTGTGATTCGCAAATGTTTAGCAGACGACGACTGTTATACGGTGGAAAATGCGGTATGGGCGATAGGGGAAATAGGCACCACCGACGAATCCCTTTTACAGGAAATTACTGCCCTTTTGGCTAAGCCTGGTCAAAATTATCGGGTAATCATCCAAACCCTAGCCCGTTTGCACTATCAGCCAGCCGCTTCTTCTATTCGTCCTTTTCTTACCTATAATGACGACTGTGTAGTAAGTGCGGCTATTAGTGCCCTTGCCCGTCTGGCGGGGGATTATTCTCCTGTTTCCAGACTGTTGGAATTTCTCCAATCTCCCAATGTGAATGTGAGACGGGGGGTTATCCAGGACTTGATGGACTTGAATTATTACCCCGCCATACCTGCCATTGCCTCTTGTCCGGTTTCCATTGTCTTCCGGTTGCGGGGAATCCGTCATCTTGGGGAAAATGCTATTACCCAGGGGGTTAAACCTTTCTCAGAAATTGAGCCCTATTTAGACCAGGTCATATATGATGATCCTAACACCCTGGAGTTAGTACACGAATATGATGCCCCCCCTACCATCCACTTCCTCCTTCAGGAATTGTATCACACTGATTTTGGCCGTTGTTATCTAGCCGCCAAGACTCTCCTACAGTCGCACTCTTCCGGGTTAGGGGAGGTTTTAATGGAAACCTGGCGACAGGAAGCCCACAATGACTATGGCGCCCATTATCATGTTATCAGATTGTGGGGAAGACTTAAATACCAACCTGCCTTTGACCTGTTGGTAGAAGCCTTGGAAAACACCGCCCCACAATTTCAAAAATCCCGTGCTGCCGCTGCCCTTGCCCTTGCCAATTTTGGTGGTGACACTGTCCTTCATTTACTCAGAAAAAATGTCCACACCGATATCTTCGATTTAAAGTATGCCTGTCTCCTGGCACTTTCTCAGTTAGGCGACTGGGATACCATCTCTCAATTCTGTGATGACTCTGATATTTTAATAAGCGAAAAAGCTAAGAGTATTTTAAGCAAAAAATCCTAACTTTCTCCCCTTGTAAAATAAAACAATTTTTGCTATAATACTATGTTAACAGAAAGAGCAAAGCAACTAATACCAAAAGCTAGAATTTTTAGCCTAGAAGCTGTGAAAAATATCTACCCGGAGAGGGTGATTAACATCTTCCAAAAGGCAGACGATGAGGGTAGATACCTCAGTGATTATGACATGGAGGAAATAGCCAAGGAGGTACCATCCTTAAAGGAAAATCTAGAAAGCTGTAAAATCATACGAGATAAAGCTCAAGAAATTGTGGATGCTGCTAGAAAAGAAGTATTAAAAGCCTTCCCGGAAATCACCAGTCCAGGAGGTGAACTTTATCCCCCCAATAGGGCAGAATCCTGTTGGCGTGACCTCTGGCATTTTCTCCGCTGTGTTAGCTATGCCATTGCCGGAAAAATTGAAAAATTCACCAGCTATTCTGGCTTAGAAAATATGGAATTACTGTACCAAGAATTAAAAGTACCTCTACCAGCAATGGTGTTAGGACTTGAGCATATAAAAGCCTACAGCCTGTCCTATTTTTCTGAGGAACAAAAATCATCCCTCTCCCCCTATTTTGACCATTTAATTGAACAGCTAAAACAATTCAAATCAGGATGAAGCGGGGAATGGGGATTAAAGAGGAGGGGAAAAGGGATATTGAGGCTTTGGCCTATAATCATAAGCCTAATAGTACTCGTTTTCTATGCCCTATCCCCCAACCCCTAGTAGTGGGCACCAGATTTGCGGTGGTGGACAGCAGTAATGCCAGACTCGGACAAAACTTTGCCCCTGTGGGCGACGGCATATAACACCCAATGATCCCCACATTCTAAACGATTTTTGACCTCACATTCCAAATAGGCTAGGGCAGATTTTAAGATGGGACAACCGTTACCACCTGCCTCCCAGTCTACACCAGAAAAACGGTCTTCCCCTGGGGCAAAGGGCTTTAAAAAGTGTTTCATTAGATCTATATGTTTGCCCTCCTCTAGGATATTTAACACGAAATGGGCCCCAATAGGCAAGAGGGATTCAATGGCCCTCTCCTTGGCTACTGCCACGGTGATACCGGGAGGGTTAAAGCTAGCTTGAGACACCCAGGAGGCAACCATAGCGCCTTTTAAATCCCCCCTAGTGGTAGTAACTATGCACAAGGAGCCAACAATCCTCCCCAAAGCCTGTGCCGCCCTTGCCGTGGTGGTTTCTTCTATCCCCGTATCCTTGGCTTTTAGGGATTTCTTGTATTTTCTCAAAGCCTGGGCAAAGTCAGTGCCTGCCTCCTCACAGGTTTTTAAAACAGCCTCAGTAGGCTTAAATTTTACCCTAATAGTCTCAAAACCAAAACGATAACCACCATCTTTTAACTTGGATTCTAGCAAATCGATAGCTTCCCCACTCCAACCATAGGAACCAAATACCCCCACCAGTTTATTCCGCTCGGCTGTAGTTAGGGCTATCCCTAGGGCTTTTTGGATTTGGGAGGGGGCATGTCCACCTAGGGTGGGTGAGCCAAATATAAACCCGTCACACTGGGCAATGGCCGTCTTGATTTCTTCATCACTGGCATACTCGGCATTTATCGACTCCACCCTTACCCCCGCCTTAGTTATCCCCCTGGCAATGGCAGAGGCTATCTGGGCAGTATTACCATAAGCAGAGGCGTAAATTAGGGCCACATTCAACCCCTGGCTTTGCTGATTAGCCAGCCACTGCCTATAGAGATGGACTAATTCCCTTAAACCGTATTTTACTAGAGGGCCATGGGCTGGGGCATAGATGGTAGCAGGGAAATTCTGAATTTTCTCTAGTGCCTTGCTGACTTGGGTTGCACAAGGGGCAATCACACAGTCAAAATAATAACGTCTATCCTCCTGGTATACCTGCCACCCTTCGTCTAATACCTGTTCACCACAAACGTGTGCCCCGAATAATTTATCAGTGTAAAGGATTTGTGTTTTCGTGTCATAGGTAAGCAACTCATCGGGATAACGGGGGTTAGGGGTGGGAAACAGTATTAACTGGTGTCCTTTTCCCAGGTCTAGACTATAATCATTCTTTACTGGTATTATTTTCAGAGGCTTACTGGCAATAGTATCCGGGTAACTGTGCTGGAAAATCTCTTGTAAGGATTTTGCCCCTGTGTTAGAAGCGATAATAGTCACCTGTGGGGCTTTTTGTAATAATTGGTTTATAGTTACTGCCCGATTGGGGTTAACATGCCCTAGAATCAGATAGTGGATTTTGTCTAAGTCTATCCTCTCAGCCAGGGCAGATATATAAATTTCCGTGAATGACTCTCCCGGTGGGTCGATTACGGCAATTTTATCCCCCTCTAGTAAAAAGGAGTTAGCAGTGGTGCCACGACACAATCCATATTCTATTTCAAATTTTAGTCTTTCCCATGTCCTCGAACGCAATACCTTCGTCTCTGGTGCTATGGCATAAACTTGCACATCCCTCCCCTGTTTCATGACTTTTCCCCTCCTATGGTTCTGTTTTTTTCTATTATCCACCATTACTTTTTTACCATCAAGGTTTATCCATTTACATTTTCAATTCAAGCCATTTTATTTACTGATATATTCCCTGATTAACCCCCGAATTTTCTCTTCTGAAATAAGGGGAAGACACATAAACTGTTAGTCCTCATCTTTTCTCCCTGTTTTATTTCCCATCCCCTTGACACAATGGACGTTTCCTTGCCAGGGGCATTTCCTTTCTTTCCCCAATTTCTGAGAAGACACTAATACCTGTTAGCGGCTATAAGCGGAGAAAATGGTGGTTGTTTGATAGTATCATTATTTCTGGAAATAAGAAACCCCTCTAGCTATATTTTGTCTAAAATGAGCGACAAACAATTAGATAGACACAGAAATACGCCATTGTGTGTGTCCCTGGCTGGCACCAGCATTGTATCCTTAGCCACAGGGATGTTTCCAACACTTTTTGAAGGGCTCGTAATAATACCCCACTGTCATGAATTAAAACTCATGGCTTGAATTATATTTGTTTTTTACAACATCACAAATTTTAACGGCAGAGGAGGCCATTCTCCTCGATGCTAGCAGGAAAAATAGATGTTTTGATGCCCCCCGGGGGGATTTTTCTGGGACTTTTTGAAGGGACTGTAATATTTCTTGATTTTTAGAAATAAAAGCTGGCCAAGTAAATCTATTTGTATACTAAGAAGCCACAAAAAAATGGACACAAAAAGGACCAATTGTACCCTAGGATAGCACAAAGAGTGGATTTTCAGATGCCCCCGGGTTTTGGCGGGTTTCTTGAAGAAATTGTAACATCTGTTAATATTCAGAAAATTAGCGACCACTAAAGGGCGGCAACAATAGCAAAATCTCTTTTACATTCACAGTCAGTGGTGGGAGAAAAAGTCACTACTGGGGAGGGGAGGGGAGGTAAATACTTTTAGTACAGAGGGTGGCTAATTGTTATGACTGCCAACACCATGAGAAAATATCCTCCCAGACTGTATAACCCCTAGTACGGACTGTAGGCTATATGCCCAGGTTAGAGACAAGACACACAGGAGGGAGACAAGATAAACAGGGGGAAGACAAGATAAACCCCAACATCCCCCTCAACACCTTTTCACCACTAAGGTTTACTTATTTGCCTTTCCAATTTAACCCCTTTTACTTACTAATATATTCCCATTTAATCTTCCGTTTTCTATCTGTTGAAAAACCACAATCTCTCCCGTCAACTGCTTTCAAGCCGTTGTGTTATTCCACAGCCGGCTGCAATTTTTTTAGCTGATTCTATCTGTCTGTTGAAAACCTACAATACATCTTTTTATCTGGATTTAAGCCCCGTGGCAAATTTTTTAGTTTGTCTCAGGAATCCGTGTAACCGCTTAACCTCAGGCGAAACCTCAAACATATTTCAAAGTATACCCATAAGATTCTACAGCTTCACAAGTTTTTATTTCCGTTATCTTCCCTGCATTTTCCAAATTTCCCTCTCTACCTCCCATCTACCATCAATCATCCATAAACCCTTAACACCAATCCTGTCATCTTCTCGAAATTTCTTGGAATTTCACCCATTATCTTTTTTATTATCCCCCCAACCAAGCTGTTTATGTATTTGAGGGATTCTTCTATACCTATCCTCTGTTTAGCTATATATATATTCCTTGTCCAAAATCCCCAGTATTCGCGAAAATAAAGAGAAGACTACCCCAACACCATTACTTTCCCAACTATATACTATACCCTCCTCCATGCTAACCCTATAGGGCACATAGTTATACACCACTTCTTTTGCCCTGTCGGTAGATAAGTTTATCTTTTTTAGGGGGATTATGCCTTTATTCAATCCCAGTTAAATATTCAATTTAGTTATCGTTGAGATAGGAAGACAGTCAAATAGATGGACGAGTTTTTTTTACCCACTATCCATTCCGGCAGTATTCCCTTAATTCGGGGTTGATGTTTTGTAAAGATGACATTTGTTAGTTGTTTATGGTTTTCCAGAAGTCGGATATTAGGAGAAAACTGCCAGGGAGGTGACAGAAGATTAAACCCAAGTATTTCAACCCCCTCAAGTAGCGGAGTATTTGCCAACCATAAAATCCTTTCTATATGAAGGTTACTAATAATCGCCTTTATTCACGAGTTTTTTTGTAAGCATAATTATTTTAATATTCTGCCCATTGAACTTCTAACCTCTATGTTTTTATTTCTAGAGATTTTTTTGTTATTACTCAGGCGTTATTTTTATGGCAATAGTAATGATTTTAATCCTGGTTATGGGAGAAAGTTTATCGGCAAAAATTTATTTCTTGTCTTTTCTTTTTTTATTACTAGGAAACCCAAAATTTCCTTCTTGGATTTTCTCCTCCAAAAAGCCATTTATCTATCGGCTTAGGTATTGTTTATTGCCCCAGGAAAATTTTTACCTGTTTTAACCCTGGACATTCAGGGGAGTATTGTATTCTTCTGCCAAACCCTGTGGCAGGCGATTCGTTTATATCCGCCTCAGTTTTGCTGCCGAATTTCAGGATGAATAAATATTGGCAGGAAAATGGTAATTAATGGGAGGCTAGGGAATATTTTTTGTTACCAAAAAAAAAGTGGGAATTTACCAGGGGATGAAGGGGAAAATGTCAACCCCTAGATGCCTAGCAATACCAACAAGGGATAAAACCAATTCAACCTGGCTTTATTCGTAATTTCTGGGAGAAGGGTTTGACAGAAAGCGACGTTGCCCACCAAAAAACCCCCCAACTGGTGGAATTAATTACATGGTGACTACTCTAATTCAGATGGCTAAGCAAAATATTAACAGTTACATTAAAAGTCTTGTCAGAAAGAGGGGTTTTAGAAGGGATAAAAACATGAGGCAGTCCAGAAAGGGGAAATTGTGCTATTATCGAAGGGGTTTGAGGTAGAGGTATATACTTGAACCGAAGAAAGGGAAATTTTAGGACTATTCCACAATAAGTTTAACACGGTGGCTTGCTATCCACCTCTTGGGGGAATAACAGATAATGCCGTCAGTAGTGGCGTTTTTATTCCCAGATTTTGATTTCAAATGGAGACTATAAGACGGTTGAGTCTCAGGGGGGAATTGGATGGGCAACTGGTTTAAATTACAGTCACAATAGGCAACAAAAAATAGCAGTGTAAAGACTGTGGATAAGTGTGAGGAAAAGTAAAAACTATTCTCCCTCCAATAGGGGGTTATTATAACAGTCCTCGGTAGCGGATAAAAAGCAAAATAGTCGCCCAAGAGCCCAGGGCTACCTTTAGGGCTACTATGATATTAAGCAGGGGTATCATGCCACCACTGAGAAGACTGCCAAATTCCCCATGAGGCAATTCTAGTCCCATCAAATTCACTATCGCTAGGACTACAAAAGCCAATACAGACACTTTTTCCACCGTTTCTGCCTGCCAACGAGAATAAATCTTTTCCATCCACTGGGAAGAGGAGGTTATAGCAATCAAACCAATGGCAGTGCCTCCTGCAACCCCCGCCGCGAATCCCCCCCCTGGGCTTAAGTGTCCTCTGATTGAAAGTTCAATGGTTACGAGTGCTACAATGGTTGCCCCCAGTCTTGCCAGGGTTATCGAGGGTTTATCCGTAAACTGATGCACTACTGAGGTGGGTTTTTCATTGGCCAATAGGTGTTTGACTCCCGCAATAGCGATGGTGAATACGATTACCTCAAAGATGGTGTCATAGAGACGATTAGCGAAAATAATTCCAGACACAGCATTGGGTATCCCCGTATCTTTGACTATTGTTTCCACAAAGGACTCTTCCCCAGTCTCTGCCATGTCATTTGGTAGTAATAGAATTTTTATCATCAAGGCTACTGCTGCTATTGCGTACAAAATTTTCGTCATCTTCTCCTCCTAGTAAATATCCCGCCTTTTTCTCACTCTTCACTAGCTCAAGTATCCTCTTTATTCTAAACCGAAATGTGTACTTTTTTTCGGCACAACTTACTAGGATACCATGGACTTGCTTCTGGCAAAGTGCATCCTGCAATTGCTCCTCTTCTGGGTAGTATACTAACTCTAAGCGGAGGTGTAATTTCTTTATTATTACCCTGAATTCATCGATTATTTTTTGAAATTCTTCATCGTATTGTCCTTTGACAACCCCCAGACGAATTACAAAGGAGGAACGGACGGCTACTATATATAAAATAACCCCGAGAAGAGTGCCGACTAATGCTTCTGTTAAAGCCACATCAGCTGCCCCCAAAACGATATAACTTAAGACTGCAACTGCCCCTAGAATACCCCTTACAACCAAAGCTTGATAGGGATTTTCTTGCAATAATTGGAGAATGGAGGCGATGGGCAATAAGGCTACCACCAGATAAACATATAGCTCATCCATCTAGTTTTTTCCCCCCCTGTTCATTGCTACAATAAGCTAAAACATAGCCCAACATTGTATTCCACAAAGCCAGAGATATTATGGCTAAAATTAGCAGGGATAACTTATGCCCTCCCCGCCAGGCTAACCCCAGTACTATTAGAATTGAGCCCAGGGTGTCGGATACTGAAATACTGTGGAGTTTATACAAAACAGACCTTTTTTCTAGGATTGTAATTGTACCCCAAGCCCAGAATATCAAACCCGAAATTAAAAGGAAGTAACTGAATGCTTCTCTCATCTTTCCTCCCACTAATTCTAGGGTTATTATAATCAGAAAAGCAGCTATTTCATCCATTATTTAGATGGCGGCATTGATTTAAATATAAATCTATACTGCCTGTTTTGCCTCTTTTTATTTAACTACTGATTTTTCTGAGAAGATGGGCTAAAAGCATTATGCCAGCATTGCCAACAGTCAGGATTAAAACCCCTACCACTGTCATCATTTCATCATCTCTAAAAGCGGCGACAGCCAAAGTCATAACAGCAGCCTTGGTGGAAACACTGCTGGCGGCTAACATCCTTTGCCAGATGTCTTCCTCCTTTGCCGTTTGATAGATAGGAATTAACAACAGCAACAGCATGCAGACTATGATATACCTCATTTTTGTTTCCCATCAATAATAAGTTGATGTCTCTTAACTTTGTGGACTTCATACCAGCCTTCTTTGTGGTATTTTATCACCACGGTTTTGGGAGTGAAAGTAATAAAAAATATGTCTAAGAATATCAGAAAATCGGGCCTACCAGGCCTAACCTTTTCTAGCTGCAAGCCTTCATAGCGGTGAGGGAAAATCATCATTTCTATTGCCTCTTTATAGGCTTGAGGGAGCATTAAAATACCTCTAGCAAAAACCGGCAACCACTCTCTTAGGGGGAAGGAAATAGGTGGTTTAGGCAAAACAAAGGCAACAGCCATGCCAATCATGATATTGGCTGGACTAAAATCAGAGGTAAGGAGAAACCAGATTCCTAGACGAAAAAAAAGATGTAAAATCATGGGGTTGAGAAGAGGTGAGATGGGTTATTATTTAGTACCCCATGATAACCTGCGGCCAGGGAAAATGGGGGAAGGTAAAAAAGTCTTGTCAAAAAGAAGGGTTTTACGGGATAATAAGACAAAGCAGTAGAGAAAGGGGAAGATGTGCTATTATCGAAGGGATTTGAGGTAGAGGTATATACCGGGACAGAGGAAGGGGAGATTGTAGGACTATCCCATAAAATAGTACAGGATTTGCGGGGATTTGTAAGAGAACCGGACAGTCGTAATGTAGAATATACTACCCCCCCCCTGTGTAATTATGATAAACTCCTGTGTGCCCTGCTGCGTCCCCGTCAGCAATTGCGCGGGTATCTAAAGAGACTGGGGGATTATACCATTGTCCCTGGGAGTACACTCTCCTTGGGAGATAGTAGCATATTTTTGCGGTCAGATCCCCAAAATCCCTATCACGAGTTTATAGAAAAAACCTACCACACCAACATTGTAACCGCCAGTGTCCACATCAACATCGGCATCAGCAACACAGAGAAACTAATCCAGGCATACCGTCTTATACGCTGTGAAGCCCCACTTTTACTGGCGTTAAGTGCTTCCTCCCCTTTTTTAGATAATAAAGTTACAGGGTATCATTCCACCCGCTGGCATCTGTTTCCCCATACCCCCAGGCATGTACCTTTATTTCACAACCATGACCATTTTATCCAGTGGGTGGAAAAACAACTTAGTTGCGGCGCCATGCAGAATGTGAGACATTTGTGGTGTTCCGTAAGACCAAATGGAGACAATCGCCCCTACAGTTTAAATCGTCTAGAATTAAGAATTTGTGATTTGGTGCTAAATCCCCTTCACCTACTGGCCATCACTGCTATTTTAGAAGCCAGAATCACTCAGGTTTTGGCCGACGATACCCTTGACCCTTTAAAACAGAGTACCATCAGTAATGGGGATTTGGAAACAGAATTGTTGAAAATAATCCGCCATAACGAGAAAGCAGCCAGCCGCGACAGTTTAGAGGCGAAACTGTACCACTGGCAGGATGGCAGGGAAATTGTAGCCCGTCAATGGCTAGAAAACCTACTGGCAGAATTGTATCCCCTAGCCAAGGAGTTGGGATTTGCCTGTTTTCTAAGTCCAGCCTACAACATCCTACAACACGGCAACCAAGCCCAACAGTGGCTGCAACAGTATCAACAGGGATTGTCCATCAAGGAAATTATAAAACAAGCCATCCATGCCGTCTACAAAGAGGAAAAAGAATTGGAAGACAAACTCTGTCAGACTATTGTCACCGCCTGATGCCCTTTTTTTCTCTCCTTTTTACCACTTCACCTAACTAAGGCAATTGGGTAAATAGATTTTGAAGCATAATTGTATACAGAATTTTGAGATTCTCCTGAGACGCCGGGGAAGGGGGTATTTTAGGGACTTTTTGAAGAGACTGCAATGTTTTTCAACTGTTAGAAAAAAACCTCTATCGCCGGCAGCCCAATTGTATTCCGGAAGGCAAAGGCTGGTTAGAGGCAGAAAGCCATTGTGTCTCGGGCTAGCAATAGTATTGTGTTTTTAGCCGCGGGTACATTTTGAGTACTTCTTGAGGGGATTATAACAGTCTTCTACTGATAAAACCTCTTGCCCGTTAGATTATTCTTGTTTTCATCTAAAACACAACGTTAGACAAGGGAAGAGTCAATTTTATTCCAGGATAGCATGAAGAATGTATTTTCAGATGCCCCCCGGGGGGATATTTGGTGGATTTCTTGAAGAAACTGTAACATCTGTTAATATTCAGAAAAGTAATGGCCACTGGCGGCAACAATAGCAAAATCCTTTTACATTACATTCAAAGTCAGTGGTGGGGGGAAAAACCTCCACTGGGCAAGCAAAGTAAACCCTCTCATTACAGGCAGTGGCTAATTGTTATGGCTACCAACTCCATGGGAAAATATCATCTCAGACTCTACAACCTATAGCTGGCTTTTACCCTGTTTTAGCGTTTTAATAATTCCCTCATCCGTCCCTCCACCATTCCCTACCGACGTCTTTTTACTATCAGAATTTACCCATTCACCCTTCCAATTCAAACTATTTTATCTGTTGACATATTCCCCCTTTAATCCCTTGAATTGCTACCAACAAAATGTCCCAATATTAATCACCATTTTCCTCTACATATTTCCCATTAAATTTACCATCTATTCTACTAGATACATTCATAAATTCAAAGCATCATATGTTATAACCCTCCTATTTGGCCAAGGAAAATAACCGAATCTCGTCTCCACCGTATTGCGGGGAGTTAGTAAGCTTCAGGAATAGGTGAGCCAGGGGGATATTCATTATTTGAAAAACTATATATGGTGGTCTTTAAATGGTGGGTTTTTGTAGCATTATTTCTGTCGCAAGCCTATGTTATATCTGTAGTTTTTATTCAGGGCAAAAATAGATAAAAACAGGCGATTCTCCAGTAGCACAAAGAACAAACTTTCCTAGGAAATTGTAATAGCTGGTAACAGGGAGAAGCGGGGCAACTAGAAGTACACCTCCATAAACCATTGTCTCCACAGTAAGGGAGTTAGTCCTCAGCCAGGAGAGAGAGGATATGGGCTATATTTTCATTGTCTCCGATATATTTGATTTTCTTCCCCCCAATTGTTATTATTTTTTTTGTTAACCTTAGTGGTTAAAAGGGCGACAGACTAATCCCATTTGATACTGGCATGGCAGCAATCGAGGGGCAGCAATAACCACAAAATCTACCCGTTACAGGAAACTAGAATGCAGCTTTCTCCAAATCGATGATACCCTGGGAGGCAAATTTGTACGCCCTTGACGAAGGAAAAATAATTATCAGGCATTTTTGAATTTTGGGGTTTATTTTAACAACTTTGAATTCTGTAGTCTATTTTAACTAGGGCACAAGTGGTTTTTGTGGCAGGAAATTAAATTCTAAAATTTCAGATTGTCAGGGTGACGGCGTTTCTGTCTCCTCTTAATTGGGAGATGCCGAACATTTTTATCTGGCAGTTCACATATTTTATTCAAAAACTTTTGTTAAGCCAAGGGGAATCAAAATTACTCAATAGCTTGTTTTTGCAATAGGCCAGAAGTGCCCCTAACTGTCAATTTGAGAATTAATACCCTCAACCCATTACAGATAACTTCTATTCCTTTTCTCCCACAGCGGTGGTTAAAGGCAGTAATAGTGTTTGCTTCCGCCTGGTGCAAGTGTGGTAATTGTTTCTAAAAGGGGTGATGCTATGCCCAATTCCCCTAATAGGCGACTACTTCTGTAAAATGGGCTTTTAATTGTCTAAGGACATCTTTGATAAAAATATTTGGAGAAGGCAAGGCACCACAAATTAATGGCAGTAAAAAAAGAAGACTACCAGGCTACGAGACGGCAACACGCTTACCCTGCCCTTGGTTTTTGCGGCTAGCAATTGTTTTTTGGACATACAAGACGAATAATTCCCGCTGGTATTCATTCTTGTATCTCTCACTGGTGAGATGCAATTGTTTCAAATTTTTGGCTGAGGGGGTATTTGAAATGGCAAAAGCCCACCACGCCATCCTAGTTGGTCTACAGCTAGGGGGCGACTGGGTACTAACCAGGTGGCAACAGGGTAGTCGCCGGCTAATGGTTATGAATATCAACAAGAATAGTGAATTATTTTTGTCCTTCCTTTTCCCTCTGTCTGTGGCATTATTGTATCCTTTGTGGCCATTTGGCAATAAGTGGCCATGCATGCTGAACTATGCTAGAGAAGATATTTTGAGGACTTTTGAGGAGATTTTAATTAGTGTTAACCCTAACAGAGGTGGCAAAAAGACAACTGGAGGGTAACGGTGAGAATCAACCCCCTCCACACCTAATAATTGTACTGTCTAAATTGGAAGCAATAATCTAAATCCCCATCTCCCCACTGCTGGAGGCATATTGCCTATAGCCCAAAACCCCACCCTTTGTATTATTAATTATTTATTTTGTATTCTAAAATTAGACAGAAAAAGGCAATTGTACCCGATAATAACACGAAAATTATATTTCCAGATGCCCCCGGGGGGGATATTTGGGGCTATTCATGAAGAAATTGTAATAATTGTTAATCTTTGGAAACAAAAGAACCCAAGCCCCTGGGGTAAACGGAATATTTTGAACTGTTTTAAGGGGAAAAAAACCGCGGATTTTGACTATAGCCTAGGTGGCAGAAAGGGAAGGTAAAAAGGTGGCTAAGGGCGGGAAAATAATAATCAGAATTAACACCAGTAGTTGTAAGAAAATAAAGGGGATGACACCAAGGTATATATCCTGAGTGGTAACTTCTTTTGGGGCTACTCCTCTTAGGTAAAATAAGGCAAAACCAAAGGGAGGCGTGAGGAAAGATGTTTGTAAATTGGCGCCTAATAGGACTGCATACCATAGTAAATCTATACCCAAAATTTTGGCTACCGGTGCGAATAATGGCACGACAATAAACGCAATTTCAAAGAAGTCAATAAAAAAGCCCAGTATAAAAATGACAATCATGTTTACCGTCAGAAAACCCCATTTTCCCCCCGGCAAATTAACTAACAAATCCTCAATAAATCTGTCACCCCCTATACCCCTGAATACCAGACTGAAGACGGTTGAGCCCAGTAGAATGAAGAGGACTATAGTGGTAATTACCATGGTGGATTCACAGGCCTTCCGGAGGGTTTGCCAATTTAAACGGCCAGCTATACCCGCCAAAACCATGGCGCCAATGGAGCCCAATGCCCCGGCTTCTGTCGGTGTTGCTATTCCAAAAAATATGCTTCCCAACACGAGGATAATCAATAACACTGGTGGCAGTAGGGCTTCGCTGACTCTAGTCCATAACTGTTTTCCCCCTATCTTTCTCACCTCTGCGGGCAAGGCAGGGGCAATATCTGGACGCAACATGGCAACTATTAAAACATGAAGGGCAAATGCCGCAGCCATCAACAATCCTGGGACTACTGAGGCGATGAACAAGTCTCCTACCGGTATCCCCAGTTGGTCTGCCAATACCACCAACACCACACTGGGGGGTATAATTTGTCCAAGGGTGCCACTAGCAGCGATAACCCCTGTGGCTAACCGCTTGTCGTAACCATAACGCAGCATTATTGGCAGGGAAATCAATCCCATTGCTACTACTGTTGCCGCCACTACTCCTGTGGTAGCCGCTAACAACGCACCTACTACCACTACTGCTAGGGCTAATCCCCCCCGCAAACGCCCAAACAATATCCCCATTGTTTCTAGCAGTCTTTCCGCAATCCCCGTGTTTTCTAGCAGTGCCCCCAAAAAGATAAAATAAGGGATGGCCAAAAGGGTATAATTGGACATGATGCCGAAGATACGGGAAGGGATGGCCGCTAACAACATGGGGTCAAAAATCCCCAACCCCCAACCTATTAGGGCAAAAATTAGTCCCACCCCTCCCAAAGAAAAGGCCACAGGATAGCCGGTGGCAAGGATAAATAGTGCCCCGGCAAACATTAACAATCCTAGCCAGTCTCCAGACATAGATTCTCAAGCATCTCCCAGTTTCAATTCCTTTTCCAATGCCGCTGCCACCACACGATGGTCAGAATCCTGTTTTAATCTATTTAAAGCTTCAGTGGCACGGGGGTTATTATATTTACTAAGGGCAATGGCTACCTTAGCACGAATCCGCCAAGACTCATCATCTACCAGCCGCAGTAGTTGCTGCAAGGCTTCTTCTTCTTTTTCCGTCCCTGCTAATGCCCCTAGACAACTCACACATGTTTCCTTTACCGTATAGTCATCCCCCCCTATCCCGCAAATACATATGTCCAACAACTCATTGGGGCAGTTTAATTCCATCATTGCCCCTAGTATACTCAAACGCACCAGCCAACTTTTATCCTGATGGAAAGCCTGTTGCAAGTAGGGTATGGACACCTTCCCAAACAGGGAAAGGGAATTAGATGCTTCTGCCCTCACATTGGCATCCCCATCAAATTTTAGCATTTCCAACAGGGTGGCGAAAGACTCTGCTGTTTTCTGTCTCCCCAATCCCATGGCTACTAATGAGCGTACCAAAAATTGTTGATCCTCCTTTGCCTTTAACAAAAGCGGCACTGCTACCTCTGGGGTATAATTCTGTAATGCCGTCACTGCCTTTATCCTTTCTTGTATGTCCTCAGACTTGAGTTGTAATTCAATCTGTTTAAGGTCCATATCCCCCTCAGCTTAAAGTTTTTTTAAGTTTACTTTACGCCACCCCTGTCCCTTTGGCAAGATATGAGGTTGAATTCATACTAGGGTTTTGCCATGAATGAAGTTGTCAATCAACCTGCTAGCCAGGCCGAAATTGAGGCTGTAATTGTGGAGTTAGAACAGTATCGTCAAAGACTGGTTAATGATATTATTAACATGGGCAAGAAGATTAAATTGTCCCAGAAGAAAGTGGAGCAAAATATCAACGAACACCCTGAGATTAATAAGATTGACCAGATTTTACAACAACTTCGTGCTCAAATAAGCAGTTAATAAAACCCCTATAATTATCTCCATTTTTTTATTCTTATTCTCCCTTTGTATTTTTCCCCTCTTTTTGGAGGCATACGGGTTTACAACTGTGGGTAGCCCTCTCCTTGGGGTATATCACAAAGTGCCCCTATGCCCTCTTATTTCCAATGGAAAATCTGGATTATTGTCTCTCCTCAGCAACCACCAGCTGTGGCCTAAACTTAAGGCTTATTCAAAGGAAAACAGCTCAATATTCTCCTGTTATCTTCTCAATTTTTACCGTTGATTATGGGTTTTTTCTGTCAGACAGAAAGATAGCTTCGGGGTTAAAAATGTACCTACTACCGCAACAATATCCAGGCAAAAGAGCTAGGAAATAGTGGCTATAAAGGCAAGGTATTTAAGGCAGCATTTTTTATACGACTATGAACTATTTGGGGGAAAAATGCTATTACAATCGAGCATATATAGACGAAGAAATGCCCCAAATAACTACCGCCAAAAACCGCGAAAAGGAAAGTATAAACCCCCCGTAGTTGGGTGGGCAATAAACACATATTGACTGTTGTTTAAACCCTCTGTTTGTACTTTCTTCCCAAAGAAATATAATAACCCCAGCCAAACCCATGGAGCCCTCGTTTCCCCCTACCCCTATTCCCCGGCAATTAACATACCTCCATGCCAGGAGGAATCCACCGGGTGTCCTGGAAAGGGGAGTTGGCCACAATACCGCCATGGGAAGAGTATAATCCATGCAAGGGGGGAATTGCCACGGAAATGTAGGCCAAAGAGGCTGTCCAAAGGGCAAAAAAATTTAATGCCAAACAAACCTACCCAGTGAGTGGGCTTTATTTCGCCCTCTATGCTAGAATGGTGCCCATGGCAGGAGTTATTTCCATACACCAAAGTATGGGCTATAGATTGTAAGCCCCTTCTCTTGTGGCAAAATCAGTAAACACGGGCTATAGGGTAGGCATTCTGACTGCTAGTATATGTATTTGAGAAGAAATACCCCTCCCTCCTTCTGGCAAGACACCCCCTGGGGAAGACGACTGGTTATTGTAATATCAGTCATTTTTTCTTGTATCCTTTTGATGGTGCGTATACCGGGATTGGAATTAGTAGGAGTCACCCCAAACTGGCTATTAATTTGGCTAGTCACATGGAGTGTCAAACGCAATTTATGGCAGAGTGTCATAGCAGCCGTCAGTCTGGGTTTGCTATGGGATAGTCTTACTGGTGTCTTCCCCTCCCATCTGTTAGGCTTGTTGGCAGTGGCATTGTTAACTACTAATGTGTATCGGGATGAGTATGTAAAAGAAGATGCCATCTCCATCATGTTAATCGTCTTTGGCATGGTGATTATCAATGAGACTGTTATCGCTTTACAATACAGCCTTCAAACTTCTATCCCCCAACTAGACATCTGGCTTAACTACCAAAAAAACTCCCTTGCCTCTGCTGTCGTAAGTAGTTTATGGGCACCACTTGTGTATTTCCCCCTTAGTCCCCTCCTTCACCCCCCCAGTGGTGGCAAACATCGTCTTCCTTAATCCCAGTCTGATTGTTAAACGGGGGAAAATGGGTAACAATATAATTGGGGAACGATTAATTTTCAGTATTATAATGAGTGATAAAAATAATTTCGGGACTGGATTCATTCTGGGTACTATTGTTGGTGGTATACTAGGAGGTGTTATCGGCAGTATTGTTGCCAGCAGAAGTCAATCCGCTAACCCCAATGGCAGCAAGAAGGGAGGTAAACAGGAATATTTTAACTCCTTAGATGAATCCCAGGAGGAAAATACTCGTATAACCCTGGAAGAAAAGATTAACCAACTCAATCGTGCTATCGACGAAATAAAATTAGACTTGTTAGCCAACAGTCAGAAACAAAGGGAAGAGGTGTAAGGGTATATCGTATGCCCTAAACGTGGATTCATGCCAGCTATGGCCTGTCAGTACATCCCCTGGCTTATAATTGTAAGCACCTTAATGAGCCGACGCACCATTTTTTCACCAGTAGTTAGTTTTGAAACTGGCCTATTGTATGACTATGCCTGAGTTTATTTTACCCCCTCAGTATGACCCCCACAAAACGGAAGCCAAATGGCAAGAATTTTGGTTATCCCGTGAAATTTTTAAAGCTAATCCCCACAAAACAGGCGAAGTCTATTCCATCGTTATACCCCCACCAAACGTCACGGGTAACTTGCACATGGGGCATGCTTTTAATATATCCCTTATTGACACCCTTGTGCGCTATCACCGCATGAAGGGAAAAAATACTCTTTGTCTTCCCGGCACCGACCATGCTAGTATAGCCGTACAAACACTCATCGAAAAACAACTTTTTTCTGAGGGGAAAACTCGCTACGACTTAGGTAGGGAAAAATTCCTAGAAAGGGCATGGCAGTGGAAGCAACAGTCAGGAGATACTATTGTCAAGCAACTAAAAAGACTGGGTTTATCTGCCGACTGGAGTAGGGAAAAGTTTACCCTCGATGAAGACTTGTCTTTTGCCGTCAAAACCGCCTTCATCCGTCTTTATGAGGAGGGACTGATCTACCGCGGCAAGTATATGGTAAACTGGTGTCCTCAATCCCAGTCTGCCGTCTCCGACTTGGAAGTGGAAAACAAAGAGGTTGATGGCTTCCTCTGGCACATCCGTTACCCCCTTGCTGACGGCGGTGGCTACATCCAAGTGGCTACCACTCGTCCAGAAACCATGCTGGGGGATACCGCTGTTGCTGTAAACCCCCACGACACCCGCTATCAGTCTCTAATCGGCAAAACCGTCATCCTCCCCCTCGTCGGCCGCAAAATCCCCATCATTGCCGATGAATTCGTTGACCCTAATTTCGGCACCGGCTGTGTCAAAGTAACCCCAGCCCATGATCCTAACGACTTCCACCTGGGCCAACGTCATAATCTCCCCATGATTAATATTCTAAACAAAGACGGTTCTATTAATCAAGAGGGGGGAGAATTTGCAGGACAGGATAGGTTTGTGGCAAGAGAAAATATAGTAAAACGTCTAGAAGCAGAGGGCTATCTGGTAAAAGTAGAACCCTATCGTCATAGTGTACCATATAGTGACCGGGGGAAAGTTCCTATTGAGCCTCTCCTTTCCACTCAGTGGTTTGTTAAAACAAAACCTCTGGCAGAAAAGGCTTTATATGAATTAGAACATAACCACTCCCCCCGTTTTATACCAGAAAGATGGGCTAAAGTCTATCGGGATTGGCTGCTTAGAATCCAAGACTGGTGTATTTCCCGTCAACTGTGGTGGGGGCATCAAATCCCTGCCTGGTATGTGGTAAGTCAAACTAACGGGGAAATTACTGATGACACCCCCTTCGTAGTGGCTTTTGATGAGGAGGAAGCTAAGAAAAAAGCTACCGCTATCTATGGGGATGATATAATCCTACAACAGGACCCCGATGTGTTAGACACCTGGTTTTCCTCTGCACTATGGCCATTTTCTACTCTCGGTTGGCCAAAACCTACTGAGGATTTCTCTGTCTACTTCCCTACCACCACCATGGTAACAGGTTTTGACATCATCTTCTTCTGGGTGGCAAGAATGACTATGATGTCTTGTCACTTCACCGGTAAAATCCCCTTCCGCGATGTCTATATCCATGGCTTGGTGAGGGATGAACATGGCAGAAAAATGTCTAAATCTGCTAATAATGGTATTGACCCCCTCCTTCTGTGCGACAAATATGGTACAGATGCATTAAGATACACCCTCATAAGGGAGGTAGCAGGCGCCGGGCAGGATATATCTTTACAATACGACCGTAAGACAGATGAATCGAAATCGGTGGAGGCGTCTAGGAATTTTGCCAATAAGCTATGGAATGCGGCGAGATTTGTCTTGATGAATTTGGATGGGCTTTCACCGGAACAGTTGGGTTATCCTAGTTTAACTGAATTGGAGTTAACTGATCGTTGGATTCTTTCTCGATTCAATCGGGTGGTAAAACAAACCACTGACTATTTGGAAAATTATGGTCTGGGAGAGGCAGCCAAGGGGTTGTATGATTTTGTCTGGGGGGATTTTTGTGATTGGTATATTGAGTTGGTAAAACCCCGTCTACAAAAAGACGCCAATCCCACCTCTCGTAGGGTGGCACAACAAACCCTCGCCTACCTGTTAGAGGGGATATTAAAACTGCTACACCCCTTTATGCCTCACATCACCGAGGAAATTTGGCATACTCTTACCCGGAAACAAGATGACAGCCTAGCCTTACAATCTTTCCCAGTGGTGGATGAGTTGATTGTCTTAGCTAAAAACGACGCTACTGTTGGGGATTGTAACTACAAATCTATGCCTGCCAACGGGAATACAACCCCCCTTGCCGCTGACAATTCTTTATCCTCCAACTCCCTTGAATCGGTTATTAGCCTATTGACTCACATTCCCAAAGCATTGGCAAAATACCACCAGCCTCTGTTAGTAGTCACCCTGCTAGTTGTTTTCCTAATCATTCTTCGACTGACTGCGGCAGTGGTTTCTGCTGTTGAAAGTCTACCCCTTCTTCCTTCTTTCCTCCGTTTAGTTGGTTTGTTTTATATTCTCTGGTTTTCCTATAACAATCTTCTTTTTGCCGACAACAGAAGGGTTACCCTCTCCTCCTTTGCCAGTTTCCTAAAAGAGATACCCAGCCGACGTCAATCTAAACCCTCTGTGAAAAAGACTATTGCCTCTTTTGGAAAAACAGAAACAGTATCCCCTCCCCCACCTCCTCCTTCCACTCTCATTGACGAGGAGTTAGAAAGTGAATTCCAGTTGCTGTTTGAAACCATCAGGGTAATACGCAATCTTCGCGTGGAGGCGGAGATTAAACCGGGGGTTTTAGTGGATGTCATTTTCCAGTCAGAAAATCCCAGAGAAAGGGAAATCCTCCAGAAAACCCTCCGTTATATCCAAGATTTGGCCAAGGTGGAAAATATCCGCATCGTCTCCCGTTTAGAAGAAAAGGATACCGCCAAAACCATTGCTTCTGTGGTTGGTACAATTCAGGTTTTAATACCCTTACAGGGGGTTATAGACGTGGAAAAATTTGCGGCCAAACTGGAGAAGAAATTGGCTAAAATCGAATCAGAGATAAATTCTTTACAAGCACGTTTAAATAATCCCAATTTTACAGAAAAGGCGCCGGCGTCGGTAATTGAAAATACCCGTCACGCCTTGGAGGAAAGTCAAAAACAAAGGGAAATCCTCCAAAAACGTCTACAGCTTTTGAAATAGCATTTATGGCGGGTAGCGGCTAAAAGTCGTTACTCCCAGTTGTGAGGGATTGCTTATGACGATGTTATATTTGGCCGAGGTGGTAAAAAATAAAGAAACGGGCAAATTGGAATTACATCTTTTAGCAGTGGAGGAGTCTCGTTTACAATGGACTCTATGTGATAACAAGTATCTTCCCCTAGAAAAGGATGACAATTTTACAGAGGGTTTGTTGTTGCTGGTAGAGTTGAATAAGGATTATCAGATTTTGCGTTGTCAGTCGGCAAGAGACTGGGTTTTGAGTATTTTGAAGGAGTTTTTAGTGGAGGGTCATTGTAATCATAACATTAATATTCCCGAGGAACAGGCCCGTCTGGAAAAATGGCGACAGGAATTGACTTCCCAGAGTCAGGATTTAACTAGAATGCGTTTGGAAATTGAAACCAGAAGGGAGGAGTTACAACAGTTGGAACAAAGTTTACTATGGGAAAAGGAAAAACTTAAATCCCTCCTACAGTCTCAATCCCAATCCCAGTCTTAGTCTAAAATTCGCTATAATACCACATTCCACCACCCCCTCCTCCCCCCTGGGGCAGTTGTGCCAGTGCCCCAGGCTAAGTATTTTTACTCAATAATATGTCCATCGGTGTGCCAGGGCAATTTTCAGGACTTACTACCCCCGGGGGTTTATCCTCCTAATAGAGGTTTTTTTTAGCTTTTTATAATATACTCTGTTGCTTACTTTTTCAGTGAATTTTTTGCTCTTTTTTATCCAAAAACTTTTTATTTGCCTTGTCTTTTCCTTTTGTATTTCTGAGATTCCCTTGCTCATTCTTATTTTTACAATTTGGGCTTCCGTCTCCAATGTTCTGCTTTTTCAGTGCTTTTTCCCTTCAAGGTATTTATCAGCAACTATATTGTTAACGGGGTCAATTTTTATTTTGCCTGTTATTGCCTAAATTATTTTTCATAGATTTCTCCCGTTTAATCTTATTCTTTGATAGGCAATAATCGCCATTTTAAAGGAAAAAAAAATCAAAATTTTGCCATCTTTTTATCTGCCAAGCCTTCTACTGCTTTCAGGTACAATGGTATAATCTTTGTTTTTAGTGGCAAAAATAAGCCCTTTTTAGGATTGTTTTTGTTTTTGTTTTGGCGACTGGGGAGTATGCGTATAGTGGTAGCCAGTGCTTTATAATAAGGGAATGTTTTTTTGCAATGGACCTTTAATCCCCACTCCATAATGCTATAATAATCACCGATAGTAGGCATAATGCACCGAGTCCTAGGGGTTAACACCTAAAAAATTTTTATAAATCCAAGGCATTTTCTCCAATACACCACAGGTTTGATAACTTCTCAGGGATTACTTTTTACCACTATTTCCAAGGAATAATAGCACATTTTTGCGGGCTATAGACAATTTTTTTATGCCATTTATTGGTTAAAATAAGGATATTAAAGGGCAATAATAGATATGAAATGGTTAATAAAGGGGGGAACAAAAAGAGGAAAAAATCCCATTGAATTTGCTGAGATAGAGTATACTGTCAAAGGAGAAGAATTGTAGTGGAAATAAAAAAAAGCGACAGGTGGACTCCCTAGATAAAGGCGGGAAATATAACCTTCCCTCCTATGGCTGGATGGAGGACCATTCTCCGTATTTATTTGCGTAGTATTCAAGAATAGCATCCACTTGAGCGCCAGTAGAAGGTAGGTCAGGGTAGGAGAGGGAGATGCCACCCACCTGACTTTGGAGATAATCAAACTCCTGTGAGGTTTGGGGCAACAAATCTGCCGACACCCCGTCTACCTGGCGGAGATGGGCCACAACCTCCCTATATACAGCTAAAGGCAAACGGGGGCAAGACAGGTGTTTTTCCACTCGCTTCTGAAACACAGCTTACTACAGAATTTTTACGAGGTTCTAGGACTCTTTAGTGTCTTTGGAGGCGTCTACAGTCTGGGCTTCACCGATACGTCTTTCTACCAGTTGCCCATATTCTTCCAGGATAACTACGCCGCCAGAATTGTTCAAGGGACGCATTACAGTCTGTCCCTCTTCTGTAAGGGCAATCTTTGTCCCCTCAAGGAAACGAATATCTTTAACCGTAACCTTGCCATCGCCGGTAGGTGCCACCAACACATCGCCCACCCTTAGACGACGGACTGAAGAATCCCAGGGGATGCTCACGAAGGCCACCTTTTCCCCATTGTAGTCCAAAACCCCTGTTACAACCACTTGTTTGGCCAGAACAGGCTCAGGAGGTGCTACAGGGACAGTGGGAGGAGTAGAAGCTTGTCCACTGGCGGGGGGAGTCAGATTGGTTGTGCTGGGTGGCGGTGGTGGGGGCAGAGTTTTAACTGGGGTGGCGCCACTTCTCGGGGAGGTTTTGGCGGTATTTGCACGAGCCACAGTGCCCCCCTTGTCCAAATTCCTAGTGGGGGTGGTTTTCCCTAAGCCGGTGGCTCCAGTAGGTATCCGGGCTATATTCCTGTTGTTTGGCCTAGGGGAGTAGGTCCTCCTGTTGTCTTCCAATGGAGTAGGGGATGGTACGAGAGACCTTCTCAGGTAGTCTTTCAAGGAGGCACGGGAAGGCTCCTGTATTGAAGCAATGAGGGGACGTCCTCCCCCGGCATTAGAGGGCATGGGAGGTTTGGCAATAGGAGTAGGTGGGTTTGACTGTGCCCCTATCCGAGGCGGAGTGAGGGGGGCAAACGGGTCACCCCTTCCCTTAGTTATTTGCTGTAGTCTCCTATCGGGGGGAGTAGAGGGTATTAGGGCACTTGGTGTTGGCAGAGACTGTTTTTCGGGGGCTTGGGCCCTTTCTACGCCTGTTTCCTTTGAAACTGTTTCCTTTGGGGGGGTTGGTGTTGGACTTTCACCTGTTTGACTGCCTCCTCCCGCACAGCCAAAAAGAGACAACAACAAAACAGAAGACAACAATAGTGGCGTTTTTTTCATTTTCCCGGGAAAAATAATGCCTAATTAGATTGTAGCAACAAACTCGGATTTCAAAAAAAACACCAACCGCCCCTTCCAGCCCAAAAAAAATAAAGGGGGCGGGCATGGAGCTATTGTCCCAGGGGGTGGCCCCCCTAGTATCGTGGCCGCTGCCCCGTTTCACTGCCGAGTTCGGGATGGGTCGGAGTGGGGCCGGGGCGCTTCACACACCCGCCTTGCACCTTCAAGACTGCATGGCAGGTCAACCGTCCGGTCTGTTAGTACCCCTCGGC
>JAUQQP010000037.1 GCA_030549855.1 Cyanobacteriota bacterium SRBZ.bins.94.201705 | reverse complement strand
CACCAGGCTCCTAATGGGTTTATCCCCACCCTGACGACTATAGGCAGACTTACCTCCACACAGTCTCCCTAGACTATCATAATCATAGGGACATTCACATACCCCTTGACGGGGATTACGAATGGGAGTACCCTTAATCTCATCGGACTTGTCTACCACAACTATCTTATCACTCCTATTGCTGTTACTGTTGCCATTGCTATTGTAGTTGCCACTGAAATTAGGCTTTAAGTTACTAAACCACCAACCAATCCCCACCACAAAAAATGACAAAACCCCAACGGCAATCCAGTGGAAAGATGAGGATAAACGAGGCAAAAGAGAAACAAAGGGGAGGGAGTAAGAAGGATTTTTGGCTAAATCTGACCAAAGAGGCGGATTTACTGCTAGATTTTGACATATAACCGGCAAATAGGAAGACCCGGGTGCTTTTTCCTCCAAGTGGTATAATTCTTGTATCTTGGCCTTGGCTTCCTTAACGGCGAGATAAAGAGTCTCACCACTGGCATAAGACTGAAGGAAAAATTTAAGAAACTCCTGGGCTACTTCATCTGGGACTGCCTCTCGCATTACAATAGTCTGGGGTAACTGTAAGTCTGCCAAATTGAAGCCTAAGGCTAAACCATCACAAGAGTTGAAAATGGCTAATTCCAAACCATTACTAATCGCCTTGGTAAGAGTCTGCCGCAGTTTGCTAATCTCGATTTTCTCATAAGGGTTTATCTGTAAAACCCCCTCCTGACGAGAAGTATTGCTGCCACTGTGGCCGGCAAAAAAGAGAATATGCCAAGATTGTTCCCATAAGGGAGTAAGTTGGTGTAGACTAGGTTGGTCTAGAAAAACCACTTCTGTATTAGGCAGACTTTCTAAAATCCGTCTATCCCTTTCCACATCTATCCCCCGTCTGTCTCCTAAGATGGCTAAAATCCTAACCTTGCCGCCAAAAGAAGAAACATTGCCACGAGTCGGCTTACGACACTGACATTTACTTAAGGCAAATTCGATGTAAGGATAGTCTCGCCACACCTCCCAAAGATACCAGGGAAGCTGCCACAAACGAATATCGTCAGTTTGAATGACAAAACGAATTAAATCTTCCCGTTGCAGATGAGGAAACAGATTTATCAAAGCAGCTTGGACTTGAGAATCCCGCAGCCATCGGTTAATATCTAACTGGAGAGTTTTGATGTTTTGTAAACACTCATCCATGGCTAAATTGGTAACCTGTGCCCCAGAGGCGCCCAATCGGAGAGAATAGGATAAATTACGATAACAAGACTGCCAACGAGTATAACTGCTATAAACGTATTCGGCAGGCGGTAGTCTCCCCTCCACCTCCACCAGTAAGTCTTTAGTCTCCTCATCACTGAGTCTAAAAGTAAAAGGGAAACCGGTGTCAAAACTGCCTCCTCCAATCTTGGCAACAATTAACTTCTTCCCCATATCCCCCAGGCAAGTGACAGTCGGGAAATCTTTAACTGTTCGTAAGAAGGAAACATCTAATCCATTCTAGTGCATTATTGAGGGGAGATACATGGTCTAAGATTTTAGCTTTAGGGTTAAACAATGGGAACCAAAAATGAGTAAACTGAAAGTAGGCTTGTTATTCGGCGGCAAATCCGGTGAACACGAAATTTCTATCACTTCCGCTCGTTCTATAGCTAGAGGCTTACAAGAGGGTGACAACCAATACAAGTACGAGGTAATTCCGATATATGTAGACAAAGAAGGCAATTGGTGGGGAAAAGAAGTAGCAGAATCAGTATTGTCTGCAGGAAAGCCAAAGGAGACTACAGGGGAGAGAAGAAAATGGGAATTCCCCCCCGACTGTAAACAAGTAGATGTCTTCTTCCCCATTATACATGGCCCCAATGGCGAGGATGGCACCATCCAGGGATTATTAACTCTAATGGCAATACCATTTGTAGGATCAGGTGTTCTCGGATCAGCCGTTGGGATGGATAAAATAGCTATGAAAAACGCCTTCGCCTGTGCCGGTTTGCCCCAAGTCAAGTATATTGGTGTTAGCAGGAGCGAAATTTTCTCTAACCCCTGTGTATTCCCTAAACTGTGTGACCGATTGGAGGCCCAATTGGGTTATCCTTGTTTTGTAAAACCGGCTAACCTTGGTTCATCTGTAGGCATTAGCAAAGTCAAAAACCGTAATGAGTTGGAAAAGGCATTAGACATAGCCGCCTCCCTAGACAGAAGGGTTATTGTGGAAGCCGGGGTAACCGCCAGGGAATTGGAATGTGGCATCCTAGGTAATGATAACCCTATCGCCTCAGTAGTGGGGGAAATCTCCTATAATGCCGAATTCTACGACTATCAAACTAAATACACCGACGGCTTAGCCAGTCTCATCATCCCCGCCAACATCCCACAAGACGTCAGCGAAACCATCCGTCAAATGGCTATCAAAGCCTTTCAAGCCGTTGATGCCAGGGGTTTGGCTAGGGTAGACTTTTTTTATCTGCCTGAAAGTGGCGACATTCTCATTAATGAAATCAACACCCTCCCCGGTTTCACCTCCCTCAGCATGTATCCCAAACTCTGGGAAGCCTCCGGTATTCCCTTCCCTACCCTAGTAGACAAGCTAATCACCCTTGCCCTTTCTGACCAGTAGGGAAATCCACACCCGCCAATTGTAAAGTTTTGTTGTCGATTTTGAAAAGTTATGTTAAGTTAGAGGTAAATCAGTTGACACGAATGCACTTATAGGGGAGGTAAATCATGGAAAATAGAGAAGGTAAATTCGGCTTCACCACCTTTGCTGAAAACTGGAATGGTAGGTTAGCCATGTTGGGTTTTGTAATTGGTATCCTTACCGAGTTAATTACTGGTAAAGGCATCTTAGCTCAACTTGGTTTAATGTAATTATCCCCCATATTCTCCATCTCTATCTGTGACGACTGTTGACTAGGTCCATGGAATTAGGATAGAATTGTGCCCATCCTGCGGGGTGGGTTTTTTATTGTTATCATTCGGTTAATTATTTTTTTCTGCGCCATCTGGTAGAGGTTTATAATGACAAATCCTCACACCATATCCCAATCCCCCCATCATGTTGCTAAGACTCATAATTGCCGCAATTTTAGGTGCTATTCTAGGTTTAGAAAGGGAATTGAGGAAAAAAACCGGAGGGGTAAAAACCAATGCCCTTGTTTCCCTTGCCTCCTGTGGTTTTATACTTATCGTTAGGGAAATCAACTCAGCAGAGACTGCGAGAGTCATTACGGGTATTATTCAGGGGGTTGGTTTTATCGGTGGAGGTTTGATTCTAAAGGCAGGCAATACTGCTAAGAATGTTACTGGCGCCGCGGAAATTTGGGTATCATCAGCTATAGGTATTGCTTGTGGTGTAGGCTTGTGGCAGATAGCCATTTCCCTCTTGTTAATTTCCCTTCTTCTCCTCCGACTCACCCGCAAATACCTTCCTCCCCATCCCCACAACCAATGATATTATTTCCCCCAATGCATTCCCATGGAAAGTCAGTTGCTTTTACCTCACAATTTGAATATCTGGCAGACTACTGTTAATTGGATTCCCTCTCAGGATATTCTGGATAAATGGCAGAAATTGTATGAACTAATCTGCCAATATAACCAGCACATTAATCTTACTAGAATTACCCAGCCTGATGATTTTTGGGAAAAAAATTTATGGGATTGTTTAGCGCCTATAATCCCCTACGAATTAAACAACAAAAGGATAATAGATGTGGGCACTGGCGCCGGTTTCCCTGGTTTGCCTATTGCCATCGCCTTCCCCAATTGTCAGATGTATTTGATGGATTCCATCTCCAAGAAAGTCAATTTTATTAAGCAAGTCAAATCTGAACTAAAACTCCAAAATATAGAGACTATAAATGCCAGGGCAGAAATTTTAGGACAAGACAAAAATCACCGGGAGAAATATGATTTTGTCTTAACTAGGGCAGTGGCAACAATTTCTGTCTGTCTAGAATACAGTTTACCCCTTTTAAAACTAGGCGGCATTGCCATACTCTATCGGGGAAATCTGGGGGAAGAGGAATTAGAAAATAACAAGTGCGTCGCCGAAAAATTGGGGGGAGAAATAATAGAGGTGATTAAAACAAACACGCCTCTTAGCCACAATACCAGACACAATATTTATGTTAAAAAAATTGGCGAAACCCCGCATAAATACCCACGCCCACCTGGTAAGCCCACAAAAAAGCCGCTGGAATTTACTGGGTGATTCTAAGGGTAAAAGGATAACGATTTCCCTCCATTTCCCCTACATAAATCAAATATCTGCCTGGCTGCCATACTCCCTTTATCTCCGGTTTCTTCCCTAGTTTCACATCCCCCAACACACAAAATCTCTCCTTGTCAGTGGGGCCAATAACCAGTAAACTAGGCTTACCCCCCTCAGCCTCCACAGTGATGCCAAGAGAATAAACCTGTTGGGGAAGTTGAAGAATATGGTTAGGCTTGTCAGCAATAAAACCACAATCGCCACTATTTTTTTCTCCCCCCGTCACTCCCTTGATTTCCCGGCTTAAAGACTGTGCCTTCATCCCCCTGGCAAGTAACAATAGAAGCAAAATCAGCAAAAACCTATAAATCATATTTATACCCCCCACGTTGGTATAACGGCGGTTTTTTATCATAGACTAGAAATAATCAGTAATTGTTCAGTGTCTTTTCCATGTCTACCCACACCCTACCAGAAACCCTCGATAAAATCGTCCAAAAATTCAAACGGCGTGAGAATCCTAGACAGAAATACGAACAACTACTTTGGTATGCTAAAAGACTTGCACCCATGCCAGAAGAAGAAAAAACCCCGGAAAACAAAGTAGCAGGGTGTGTTTCTCAGGTATATGTGTGTGCCCATCTAAAAGACGGCAAGGTGTACTATCATGGAGACTCGGATGCACAACTGGTGAAGGGGTTAGTAGCCTTTTTGATAGAAGGCTTGAATGGTTTAACCCCCCAACAAATTCTCAGTTTAACCCCTGATTTTATTGAGGAAACCGGCTTACGTGTCAGTTTAACCCCCTCTCGCGCCAATGGTTTCATCAACATCTTCAAAAAAATGCAACAACAAGCCTCACGCCTACAATCCCAAACTCTCCAGTCCTGATTTTAGTTTAGCCTTTTTGGGGCAATCTCCACTAAGACTGAGCCAATGTTGCCCCAAAGATGGTACAATAGTGATTCGTCACCGGTAAGGCGTTGTCTTTACTTCTTCGCCCTTTGATTTACTTTCCACTTTCAGAATCTTCTCAACTTAGCCTCGTTGCCAATTGCTATTCCCTTTGGCAGTAGCAATTCTATCTCCTCCCCGATGATGAGTCTCATACCCCCTTGTCTTTCCTTTCATCCATATCTTTTCAGCCATCCACTCCCACATGCCACATCTTGTTTTTTCCCTAAATGCAATCTATTAATTGAAAGAGAAGAAGTGTAGAATATGTCAATATTGCACGGCAGTTTCCTAGTCAAGAGAGAGGAGAAGTACTTTTTTATTTGGGGAGAAACTTGGAGAAACATAGAAAAGCACAAGTACGATTTAGAAGCAGAATTTCTTTACATATATCCCTTCTTAATAGAAGACAAAGAGGAACTACTGAAACTGCTAAAAAAATGCCAAATATATGGGGCAATAAGAGGGGGAGGAATAGAAAATTTGGAGTCTATTTGGCACTGGGAAATGGCACTATTTCCTGTACAAAAAAAGCCAAAATCCAAAACAGTAGTGCCCCTATTGTACGAACAATTCCTGGCAATCAGCAACAAACTAAGTTCGGTAATATTATACCCCTGGGATGTGGGAGGATTGAAAATTGAGCCCATCACTATGGTGGGTATTCTCCAGAAACTTCCCCTCAACAAGACTGAATACATTGCCTCAGATTTACGTTTCTGGAGTCACGTTTACCGCTGGGGGTGGGATTTGATATGTCGTCAAAAATTTATCCCCATCATTGACGAAAAAAATAATTGCTATTGGCGGCCAGTTTTAGACAGTAATATAGATCAAAGCCGGCTAGAACATTTCATTCAATCTATGCCCTCTATTTGTCGTTGTTATGTGGAAAACGAAGACGACCCTAGTATACCACAACAAGAGTTAATTCTTGACTTTTTGTGCACTGTTATAGACATCCAAATCCGTCAGCTTCTGCCGGCTATTTCCACCAATAAAACCGACTCTATTGTATCTGCCTGGATAGAAGCCTTAAGCAATCCTCGACATAGGAAATGCAATTTGTCTCCCGTCAACAACAAGAGATTAAGAATGGCATTTAACCACTGGGTTTTGCCTATCCAAGAGGATATAATTACCTCTGAGCATCAGTTAAGAAAAAGACAATATCGTCTCTGTTTAAAATTACAACCTCCCTCCTCAACCCAGGGAGATAACTATGACAATTGGCGATTAGACTACTTTCTCCAGGCTATTGACAATCCAGATTTTCTCATACCCACGGAGCAAATTTGGATACACCCTCACCCCCAATTAGAAATAGGCGACAGGCTGATAGAAAACCCCCAAGAGATTATTCTAAAAGGATTAGGATTAGCTGCCAAGTTTTTTGACCCCATTAGAGACAGTCTCCAAGAAGCTACCCCTAATTATTGTAAAATAAATGCCATCTCCGCCTATCAGTTTGTCCGCAGTGTCGCCTGGCAACTTCAAGACAACGGCATAGGTGTCATTCTGCCAAAAGGTTTAAGCAGGGGGGCAGATGAAAAACGTTTGGGGGTTAAAATAGAAGCTGAAGTTAACCTGAAAAAAGGAGAAAGACTAACTCTCAATACCCTGATAAATTATAACCTAAAAGTGGTAGTTGGAAACAAGGTTTTAACCCAAAAGGAATTCCATAATTTATTAGCCAAAAAATCTCCTCTGGTAGAAGTGGATGGGCAGTGGCTTGCATTGCAACCTGCCGACGTTAAAGCCGCTGAGGAAATTTTTAGTAACAGCAAAACCCCCGTTAATCTTACTGTAGAAGATGCTATTAGAATTAGCAGTGGCTCAACGGAAACTATTGCTAAACTCCCCGTTGTCGGGTTTGAAAGTAGTGGCGCCTTGGCCGAGTTACTCAACAGCATTAATGACAATAACCGAATAGAGATTTTGAAGACACCTAAAGATTTTAATGGAACTTTAAGGCCCTATCAAAAGGTAGGTTTCAGTTGGTTATATTTCCTGCAAAAATGGGGGTTAGGAGGGTGTTTAGCTGATGACATGGGATTGGGGAAAACAGTGCAGTTAATTGCCCTAATTCTAACTCTAAAAGAAAGGGAGGAATTGACAAAACCCTGTCTAATAGTTTGTCCTACTTCTGTGTTGAATAACTGGGAGAAAGAATTAGAAAGATTCGCCCCTTCCCTGAAAGTATTAATACACCACGGAGAAAATCGAAATAAAGATAGCGAATTTATAGAGGCAGTAAAACAGGTAGATGTGGTGGTGACAAGTTACCCCCTAGTGTATCGGGATTTTGAAGTGTTAAATCAAATAGAATGGCAGGGAGTCATACTAGATGAAGCCCAAAATATCAAAAATCCTCAGGCAAAACAAACCCAGGCAGTAAGACAGTTAAAATCAGATTTTAGGATAGCTTTGACAGGTACACCCATAGAAAACAGATTGTCAGAATTATGGTCTATTTTAGACTTTTTGAATCCTGGATACCTAGGCCCACAACAATTCTTCCAACGTCGTTTTACCCTGCCAATAGAAAAATATGGAGACGAACACTCATTGAAAACTCTAAAATCCCTGGTAAAACCCTTTATCCTAAGGCGCCTAAAAACAGACAAAAATATTATCCAAGATTTGCCAGAAAAACAGGAGATGAATGTCTACTGCGGCTTGTCGGCAGAACAAGCTGAATTATATCAGAATTTGGTAGAAAAATCCTTACAAGAAATAGAGGAAAGTACAGGCATCAAACGTCATGGTTTAGTCTTGAGTCTGCTGGTAAAATTAAAACAAATCTGTAATCACCCTGCCCACTTCTTAAAGGAAGAGAAAATCGACTCCTCCTCCCGCTCAGGAAAATTGTTAAGATTGGAGGAGATGTTAGAAGAAGTGGTGGCAGAAGGAGACAGGAGTCTAATCTTCACCCAATTTGCCGAATGGGGCAGTCTTTTACAACCCTATTTGAGTGAAAGACTAGGAGTGGAAGTACTATTCCTTTCCGGCAATACCAAAGCAGAAAAACGTCAAGAGATGATAGACAGATTTCAAAATGACCCCCAAGGTCCACCCATTTTTATTCTATCCTTAAAAGCGGGGGGCACAGGCCTAAATTTAACCAGGGCAAATCATGTATTTCACTATGACAGATGGTGGAATCCGGCAGTAGAAAATCAAGCTACTGATAGGGCATACCGTATTGGCCAAAAACAAAATGTCCAAGTGCATAAATTCATTTGTACTGGCACTTTGGAAGAAAAAATTGATAGGATTTTAGTAAGCAAAAAACAACTAGCTGAACAAACTATTGAAACAGGAGAGGAGTGGTTGACTAGTCTGGATACGAATCAGTTGAGAGAGTTGTTAGTGTTAGAAAGAAATGCTATACTGTAGTGGTAAAGATAATCATGACTAGGCCTGTTTTTGGTCATAATTGCTGCAGTTATACCAGGGGGGGGATGGTGCGAAAAATTGGCCCAAAAAGACAAAATGCCGCCATTTTTTATAAACCAGAGGCTTACACCACAAAAACTACAAGGATACTAGGGAGAAGGGCAGCAGGGGAGGGATTTTTGAAAGCCTACGTAGAATCTCAAAAAGGCCAAACTCTTTACTGTCACTGTGACAACCAGTCAGAATTCGACAATTTCCGGGAAACAGTAACCCCCTGGTTAACACAACAATCCCAGTTGGTTTTCATACCCCGCAGTCAGCCCTATAGAATACAAGATGTAGGCACCCTGTATGTACCTGGCCCAGATTTAGGGAATTTTGCCTGGCAGAGACGATTCTACAATCAAAGGGGTTATAGTATTTGCGGTGTCACTCATACCATTGCATCTAAGGAGGCTATTAACAGTATAGCCAGTCTCCTGTTGGCACCAATACAACCTTGGGATGCCCTAATTTGTACTTCCAATGCCGCTAAAACAGCCGTAGAGAGAATTTTAAACAACTGGGGGGAATATTTGGCGCAAAGATTTAATACTACAATTGAATACCACTGTCAGTTGCCAGTAATCCCCCTGGGGGTTGACACCAAAGTCTATCAATTTAACCCCGAATATAGAAAAAGACTGAGAAACACACTGAATATAGCAGAGGAAGACGTAGTAATTTTGTTTTTTGGCAGGCTAATATTCTATGCTAAGGCTCATCCAGTACCAATGTATTTAGCCGTAGAAAAAGCTGCCAACACCGTCAGTTTTAATAATAAAATCCATTTGATTCAGTGCGGCTGGTTTGAGGAAGAAAGAGAGGAAATTGCCTTCAAAGAAAGCGCCCAACAGTTTGCCCCCTCTGTGAATCATGTATTTTTAGACGGAAGAAACCCAGAAATAAGACAGAAAATATGGTCGGTAGCAGACATATTTATTTCCCTTGCCGACAACATACAAGAAACATTTGGATTAACCCCCATTGAAGCCATGGCATGTGGTTTGCCGGTAGTTGTTTCCGACTGGAATGGATACAAGGATACAGTGCGTCATGAGATAGATGGTTTTCGCATCTCTACCATTATACCCCCAGAGGACTATTGTTTAAATTTTGCCCATGATTACTACATAGACTCCATTAACTATAGCATGTTCATCGCCTATTCTTGTTTTGCCACTATGGTAGACGTAGACGAGTGCGCCTCTGCCCTGGTAAAACTGATAGAAAATCCCGATTTAAGAAGAAAAATGGGGGAAAATGGCAGAAAAAGGGCAGAACAGGTATATGATTGGCAGAAGGTGATGAGTCGTTATCGGGATTTATGGGAAAGGTTAGAGGAGATTAGAAATGTAAATGGGATGTCTGTGCCAGTGAGGGATAATAGTCGAGCTAATCCTCTTTGTGATGATCCCTTTCATCTGTTTAGCCATTATAGCAGCCAACACCTTCACTCTGAAACCAGGTTAAAACTGGGGGTTAATGCCAAGGAAAACCTAGAAAAAGTCAGAAAAATTTGGATTACCAATTTTGGGGCAAACACTCGTTTTAGAGATGAAATAGTCGATAATATACTCAAGCAGTTTAGTGAAAAGCAAACCCTAAAGCTAGAGGATTTTTTGGGTATTTATGGGGAAGAAATTGCCCCCCTTTTGTATAGGACAATCATGTATCTGCTTAAATTTGCTATCCTGACAGTTGAAGGTAATTCAGGAGGTAAACAAGAAAATCCAAATCCCCGATGAGGCGATAAGATGCAAATAAACTCCATAAAACAGCACTATTGGCCCCCTATTTCACAATATTCTATAATGGGGGGGGATTGACCGCATAAGGAAAAAGGAGACCAAAAAACGTTATAGTGTATACGCACTAGTTATAGGTTTGATTATACCATTGCCTCCCCAGGCAAATTCCCTACATGTGTCACCCAGAATAACTTCCTTAATGGTAGCCTAAAGACAAACAAGGTGAGGTTTGCGGTGTTAGACTTCTAGGTGGCTGCCATGGGTAAGTCCAAATGGTTGTCATAGGTGCGAAATAATACAAGGGAGGGTAAGAAATGTTTTCATATACCGTCTAGCAGAAACAGGTGAATAGACAATGATAGAGGCAGGCATAGTGGATAACCTGTTACTAGGGGAAGAGTGGGGGAAGAGAAGACAAATTGATGTCCAAACCGCGGCAGAAATAGGCAGAAAACTGGGGGTAGAAGTAGTAATTGTAGGCAGTCTAACCCCTTTTGATATTAGCAGGGGAGGGGGGTAACAGGGGACAGCACCTCTCTCTGCGGTGGTAGAATTCAATATTAGGGCCATAAACGCCAACACCGGCGAGGTGATAATGGTGGCAAAGGCAATCACTTGTACTACATAAATCACATTATTACATACTCAGGGGGGAGGTGGTACCTAATTCTAGCAGCCAGGAGGGACAGCTTCTTGTTTCCACCGCCGTAAATGCTGTAGTTCAGGTTGTAGAAGCAATGAATTGCCAATCCTCCACAATCTCTGCCAGGTTTACAGGTTTGTGATTATAATTGTCACCCCCTCTCCACCCCCCTACACATTATCTTTATCTTTATGTTTCTTAACAAATGCCCCAGAAAGGGGGGGTCCTTTGCTAGAATGGAGACGGTGGACGGCAGGAAGTAGTGACTGCCAGGGTGGGGGCTGGCAACTTTTTTATTGATAAAAATAATCAATATTATAGGAGAAGAAGGTAGGGAGAAAGAATAAAGAGGCTCTTTTTAAATAAAAAATATTGTCAATAAAATTGGTAACAGGGTAGGCAGGAATCTTCGACGACGTTGTGGTTGATTATTGAGACTAATAGGCATATAGGGAGAGAGGGTGAAAATTGCGAGAGTTATTCACCAAGCAGGAAGAAGGGGATTTTGTTTCTGATGTAGGTAGAGATAAATAAAAGATTATCCCAAAAAAGCAATATTAAAGGCCAGGGAATCCACCCCAGCCACTTTTTTTTAACTGCCCTAATCCCCAAACAACCACATGAAATTAACACCTACACTGAAATCGTTGTTTTTACGGGTGATCATACTGCCAATATTGCCACTAGCAGCGGCATTGGTGCCATATAAGCCTATGCCTAGGTTGCCGTTTGAGGGAAAATAACGAGCACCAATAGCCCAGACGGTGGCATCATTGCTTAGCATGGGAGTAACCTCCCCAAGAAATTGTAATCCTGGTAGAAGCTGAAAATTAACCCCCAAGCCCAAACCCACAAGACGGTTATTGCCAAAAAAGCCACCCTTGGGGTTGAGGAATAAGGCTAATTGGCTGGTGGGAGAATAGGAAAAACTCCCCTCTGCAGAGAAGGCGCCTACCCCATCACTATCCCCCTCAGAGGCTTCCAAAAATGCACCCCTGATGCTAAAGGAAAAGGCATCCCCCCTTGCCTGGTTGAGAAAACGAAGTTTAGTAGCACCACCGAATTTGAAAGAATTACCAATGGGCTTTTTACTGTCTGACAGTTGTTGCCCTATAAATTCTAGCTGGGCATCGTCACTCATCCCATAGGCCACCTGGATGTTAAAATTAGGACGTAAACCCGTGTCTACAAAAAAAGTGCCCTTTCTGAGGGTTTCGGCAGTAGTCAGGGTTATCCCGTCAAACAGCAACTGTTTATCCCTCTCTGTCAGCGGGGGGGGAGGGGTAGAAGCAAAACTGGAGGGATATTCTGTAAATATATCGGGAGTATAACGTACATTCAGTCCCAAGGCCACATTACCCCCTCCAGGAGGGAAAGCCAGTAAACGAGTAGCAGCAGTGGTGCCTAAACGGTTGGTTACCGATAAATCTATCGCTACGCCTGGACTATGAAGGTAGTTAAAGCCCGCACTCCAAACCGCATTCCTTTCCAGTCTCCCATTGGCATCTACACTATTATGACCTGGCCCAATGGGCATATTAACATCGGCAAACAACCCAAATCTCTCATGGAGACGAATACTGACACCGGTGCCCAGATTAAAGAAAGTACCATAAAAATCACCACCGTTGTTGATAGTCTCGGGAAAGACATTTAACCCCCCCACTATATGCCATTGGGTATTCTCATTGAATTTATACGTGTAAGGCACTTGAATACTAATGGCGGCAGTGTTGGTTTGACGACTGCTTATACCTCCATTGAATAACCGATTTTCTGAGGTAATCTTCAGCCATTCTAAGGAGGCTACTACCGCCAAATCATAATTCTCTTCCCTTACAAACCGATATTTCCCCCTCCCCGCCAGGGAGAAAAAGCCAAAATTGGTGGGCCTACCACCTATCCGCTCCCCTAGAATATCATCGAAGAAAGATAGGGCCAATCCCGCCTGAAAATTGTCGGCAATCCCCCAGTCTATAGAACCATTATACACTTGTAGACCTATTCCCGGCACACCCCCAAACAAGTTGTATATGTGGGTGCCATAGGTGGTATAAACTGCCTGCCGTGGTAGCATATTGGCCGTTTCTACCGTCATCGGCTCTAATGGAAATAATTGCAGGGGAGTTAGACTATATTCAACCCCCCCTGTTTCGCCACCCTCTGATAGTTTATACAAAGGTAGTTGGGTATCCTTTGACGCCGATGTCTCTATTGGCAGAAGCAATTGGGCACTAGTTGAATCCCTGAGTCTGTTTCCAGTGGTGGGCAATTTAAGTATATCAGATTCTCCTCCCCATACCCTTGAGATGCCGCCTATGGTCAGGGGAAAACAAAATACTATTATTTTTGCCAGTTTCATGGTAGAACTATTCTCACTGTTAAAAGAAGGAGACAAAAAATAAGAATAAAACTGATTTTTCACTCTATTTACCTCCATATAGGTATAAATCCTAGCTCATAAGCGGAAGGAGGACATTAATGGGAAAAACTAGCTACCAGCCTAAAAACAAGAGAAGAATACTATTCGTGTTTCCCAAATATACACCCTCCTTTGGCACTTTCCACCACGCCTATCCCCTAGTCAAGGGGGTAAAGGCTTTTATGCCTCCCCAAGGAATACTAGTAGTGGCTGCCTACTTTCCCGAAAAATGGGAGGTGCGTTTCATTGACGAGAATATCCAACCCGCAAAGACTGAAGACTACTGTTGGGCAGATGCAGTTGTTGTCAGTGGTATGCATATTCAAAGACCACAAATCAACTACATTAATACTCTGGCCCACCAGTTTGGCAAAATCACGGTTTTGGGAGGCCCTTCCGTTTCCGCTTGTCCTGAATACTATCCGGAATTTGATCTACTACACATAGGAGAATTGGGAGATGCCACAGATAGAATTATAGAATATTTAGACCATCATACAGAAAGGCCAGAAAGACAGCTAGTTTTTATTACCCAGCAACGACTACCGTTGAATGAATTTCCCATCCCAGCCTATCATCTTATCAATCCTGAAAACTATTTCCTGGGTAACATCCAATTTTCCAGTGGTTGTCCTTATCATTGTGAATTTTGCGATATACCTGTCCTCTATGGCAATTCCCCCCGTTTAAAAACCCCCCAACAAATCATTGCCGAATTGGATGCCATCCTCTCCCGCGGCAATCCTGGGGCAATTTATTTCGTGGATGACAATTTTGTGGCCAATAGGCGTGCTACCATGGAATTGTTACCCCATCTGATTGAGTGGCAACAGAAAAATGGCTATCCTGTACAGTTTGCCTGTGAAGCCACTCTTAATCTCGCCCAAAGCCCAAAACTGTTGGAATTGATGCGGGAGGCTTATTTTTGCACCGTTTTTTGTGGTATTGAAACCCCAGACACCTCCACCCTCAAAGCCATTTCTAAACAACACAATATTAGCATGCCTATCCTCGAAGCAGTTAATATCCTCAACAGTTATGGCATGGAGGTGGTATCGGGGATTATCATTGGCTTTGACACAGATACCCCCCAGACGGCAGACAACATCCTAGAATTTATTCGTCTCTCCCATATTCCTCTTTTGACAATTAATCTACTCTATGCTCTACCTAAAACTCCCCTGTGGTATCGTTTAAAAGCAGAAGGGCGTATCCTGGAAGACGACAGCAGGGAATCTAACATCAAGTTTCTTATGCCTTATGAAGAGGTGTTAAATATCTGGAAAAGATGTATTGCCACTGCTTACGAACCAGAATTTTTATACCAACGATTCGCCTATCAAACCCAACATACCTATCCTAACAGAATAACTCCTCCCAACAGTCCCCAACGAGTCAGCTGGAAAAATATTCAAAAAGGCTTAACTCTTCTTACCACTCTCTTCTGGCATATAGGCATCCGGAGTGATTACCGTAAAACTTTTTGGCAAATGGCCATCCCCTTGTTACGACGTTTAGATATAGAAAGTCTGATTCACATTGCCCTTGTCAGCCATCATCTTATTCAGTTTACAAGAGAATGTTTAGGTGGAAGACAGGCTGCCTCTTTTTATTCCCAAAAAACACAATCCACTTCTCTTACCCTCTCTCCCTCCTAAGTTGCCTGGCATTATTATCATTTAAATCCTCCAAGGAAAAGCCCTCATAAACAGAAAATAAACCAGCCATTTTAGTCTACTATTTAAGCACAAACAGAAAACAGGTGTTACCGAGAAACAGGTAACAGAAAAAAAGCCAGGGTGCCCAGAGGTATGTTATAGTAGAAAACGGGTCTAATGAGGGAAGAAAATGGCTGATTATAAACCCAAAAAGATATTGCGGCAGCTGTTTATTGTGGTTTCGGGGCTGTCGTTTGTCTGGTTTTCTGCTGCTGGTATTATTAAACTGTTGACAGCCTCTGACGCCCGGGAAAAAAGGCCACAAGTGGAGTTACCAGAGACAAAATTGGAAAGAGAATTAGAAGGATACAAACTAGTATTAAAAAGGGAGCCTAATAATCGTTTTGCTTTGGAAAAAATAGTAGAAATTTACCTAAGTATGAAAAATTTACAAGGGGCATTGCCCTATATGGAAAGACTAGCAAATCTTGAGCCTAATAATCAGAATTATAAACAAGCATTGAATGCCATTCGTCAAGGTTTAAAGGAAAAGCAACAGGAAAAGCAACCCTCCAATTCTTCTGTTACCCCAAAATAGTGTAAACTCTTATCTTGAGCCTGTCACAGTAATAGCTGATGGAAATTCCCATTCTCGATTTAAAGCCCCAGTATCAGTTACTTAAAGCAGAAATAGACAAGGCCATTGCCTCTGTGTTAGAATCGACGCAGTTCATACTAGGGCCAGAGGTTGAGGCGTTAGAGAGAGAAATTGCACAATACCTGGGGGTAAAACACGCTATTGGGGTAAATTCCGGCACAGATGCCCTAATAATAGCCCTAAGGGCGTTAAAAATAGGCAAGGGAGACGAGGTAATCACCTCCCCTTTTTCCTTCTACGCCACCGCAGAAGCTATTAGCCGAGTAGGCGCTACCCCTGTATTTGTAGATATTAATCCCGAAACTTTTAACCTGGATGTCAATCAGCTTACACCCAAAATCACTGAAAAAACTAAGGCCATTATACCAGTACATCTTTATGGTAAACCGGCAGCCATGGCGGCTATCAAGGCTATTGCGACTAAATATAACCTATGGGTGGTGGAAGATTGTGCCCAGGCTTTTGGCGCAGTATACTATGGGGATTGTCTAGAATGTCAGGGCAATTGTGATGAGAAACTAATAGGGAAGTATGTAGGCACTATTGGGCATGTAGGGGCATTCTCCTTCTATCCTACCAAAAATCTAGGGGCGTATGGTGACGGTGGCATGATTGTTACCGACAGGGATGAAATAGCCGAGTTAGCTAGGATGTTAAGAGTCCACGGGGCCAGGAAGAGTTATCATAATGAGATGTTGGGTTATAATTCCCGTTTGGATAGTCTACAAGCCTGTATTTTGCGGGTAAAACTAAAATACATTGACCAGTGGAATCAACAGCGAAGAAACATAGCAGAAACCTATAACCAGTTGTTAGCAAATGTAGAAGGAATTATCCTACCGAAAATTAGCAAGGGTCACGTCTTTCACCAGTATACCATAAGAGTTTTAAATGGGAAAAGAGATGAATTGAAGTCTTATCTGGCAGAAAGGGGAATTGGCACTATGATATATTATCCCCGGCCCATAGATCAACTGCCAGTGTATAAAGATTACTACCAGCCAAGCCCAATTGCCAATCAACTTGCCAAAGAAGTTTTAAGTTTGCCTATATACCCCGAACTTTCCTGGGAAAAAGTAAAATTTGTAGCGGAAAAAATAAGGGAATTTTTTGAGGTTTAAAATCAGTATTTCGTCCTAGGTAAGGGATTAGAAAAAAAGGTAATGTTAAGAAATCGTTAAAAGAGAGGAAGAACTATTATGGCCCTAGTTTTTTTTGATAGGATGAACTTGGACAGAATCGGCAGAAATGAAACAAGATGGGCAAGCCAAAGACAATTTGGATTTGTAGCCACTGTGGTGCGGAATATAGCCAGTGGTATGGTAAATGTTATAACTGTGGACAATTTGGCACCCTGGAAGAGAGGATAGTGGAAAATAATGGCAGTCTCTTCAACCGGGGGGGATGGCAATCCCACTTGCATCCAGAAAAAACAACTACAACAGTAGCAAAACCGAGATACGCAGTGCCCTTCTCAGAAATCAAGAAGGAAGAATACCCTCGTATGAGCTCAGGTTACCGGGAATTAGACCGAGTGCTGGGAGGGGGTATAGTACCAGGATCCCTTATACTTATAGGAGGGGATCCAGGCATTGGCAAGTCCACTCTCCTATTACAGACAGCAAGTCAACTAGCCCGTCGTTATCCCCGTATTCTGTACGTTTCTGCCGAGGAATCCGAACAACAGGTTAAACTTAGGGCTTCCCGTCTGGGGGTGGGAGGAGTGACGGAGAGTGGGGAGTCGGAAAATCATAACACACCAGGTGTCAATGGTAATGGTAACAGTGGCGCTAACCTGTATGTACTAGCAGAAACAGACTTGGAGGAAATTCTCCGGGAGTTGGAGTCTCTAAAACCACAAGTAGCAATCATTGACAGTATCCAAACCCTCCATTTTGCCACCCTCAATTCAGCCCCAGGCTCAGTTACCCAGGTAAGAGAATGTACTTCCGCCTTAATGCAGGTGGCCAAGCGAGAGAATATCACCCTTTTCATTGTAGGACATGTTACCAAGGAGGGGACTATTGCTGGCCCCAAGGTGTTAGAACATTTGGTGGATACTGTCCTTTATTTTGAGGGGGATCGTTACGCTTCCCATCGTTTGTTAAGATCTGTTAAAAACCGTTTTGGGGCTACCCACGAAATTGGTATATTTGAAATGGCCGACCATGGCCTGGACGAGGTAGCCAACCCCTCCCAGCTGTTTTTGAGTAGTCGGGATGAACTAGCCCCAGGCACTGCTACAATTGTGGCTTGTGAGGGGACCAGGTGTCTGGTGGTGGAACTACAGGCTTTAGTGAGTCCGACTAGTTATACCGCCCCTCGTCGTTCTGCCACCGGCGTGGACTACAACCGTCTAGTACAGGTGTTGGCAGTGTTGGAAAAACGCCTGGGCATCCCCCTGTCGAAGCTGGATGCCTATGTCTCCTCAGTGGGGGGGTTGACGGTGGAGGAACCTGCCGCCGATTTGGGTATGGCCATTGCCATTGTGGCTAGTTTTCGTGACCGGGTAGTAGATCCGTATACAGTTATAATAGGAGAAGTGGGACTGGGAGGACAGGTGAGATTGGTGTCCCAAATGGAGTTAAGATTAAGGGAAGCAGCTAAGTTGGGGTTTAAAAGGGCAATTGTGCCCAAAGGCCAAAGTTATCCTGCTGATTTGGGTTTAGAAGTCCAGTGTGTGGGCAAACTGATGGAGGCTATCCTTTTGGCTATCCCTAACAGCCCCTGAGGCTATACAATAAAACAGGAGCTCAATCTAGTGACATGTCTATGGACTGTTTAGTAGTACTATCACTGACGATAGCAGTAGCAGGAAAATTCCCCATTTATTTTGTGCTAGTATATGTTGTTGGTTTTGTCGCCGCTGTGGGTATTGGCCTGATAGCCTTTTTCGGCTCAAAACCACCAGTGGGGTGGGAAGATGTGAAAAAACCAGACTTCATCCCCGACTTCAACCCCTCAGATAAGTCCAAGGATTCTGACTAGGCTTTATTGTCTCATTGTCTCTTCAACCGGCTTACAATAATTATAGGCATCCACCAGGCTAATGACACCCCACACCCACAGTTTATCCCAATTGGCCAAGATTGCCCTGGAAAAATCCCTCAGCTGGTATACTGGGAAACCCCGTTATTGGAATTATCCCCTCAACCCCCAGTTAGAGGCCATTGTCCAAGAGGACTTAAAATTGTTACAGGCAGCCTATGACAGAATACAACAGCCTCTGGTAAGGATTGCCGTTTTTGGCCTAGTCAATCGGGGAAAGTCTTCTCTTCTTAACGCCCTGGTGGGAGAAAATCTTTTTACCACGGGTCCTACTAATGGTATCACAAGATGGCCCACCTCTGTTACCTGGACACCTCCCAGTGGCAAGCCTAAGATTGAGTTGATAGACACCCCCGGCTTGGATGAAATAGACGGCGAAACAAGGGCAATCTTGGCTAGACAAATAAGCCAACAGGCAGATTTAATCCTGTTTGTCATTGCCGGTGATATCACTCGTACTGAATATCTTACCCTTTGTCAGTTGCGGGAGGCCCTTAAACCTATTATCCTGGTTTTTAATAAGGTTGACCTATTCCCCAAAGTGGACGTTGATTTAATCTACAAGAAACTACAACAGTTGAGTGATGCCACCCAAAAGCCTTTTTTCACCCCCCAAGACATAGTATTTGTCTCTGCCCAACCAAAACCGCTACTGGTAAGGGTACAATTGCCCAATGGGGAGATAAAAGAAGACTGGGAAACCCCTCCCCCTCTCATTAAACCGTTGCAAGACAAAATCCTTTCTCTCCTCCAGCGGGAAGGGAAAACCTTATTGGCATTGAATGCCCTACAGATGGCCAAACAAGCCTTAGCCAATATCGCCCATAAGACGGTTGTCTTCAAAAAGGAAGAGGCAGAAGAGTTAATTTGGCGTTATGCTCGTTATAAGGCCCTGATTGTGGCTATTAATCCTATAATGTTTCTAGACCTGGTAGTGGGTTTATTTTCCGACTTGTTTATGATTCGCGCCTTGGCCAAACTATATGGTTTACCCATTACCAGTCATGAGGCGGGTTTGTTGTGGAATGCTATCCTCAAGGGTTTGGCAAGTCTATTTGTGACTGATTTCATTTCCTCCCTGGTGTTGGGATGGAAGAAAACCACTGCCGCCATTAGCAGTCTATGGGAAAATCCCTCCGCTTTCACTACCTATGTTTCTGCCGCTGCCGCCCAGGCTATTGTTGCTGGTTATAATTCCTACCTAGTGGGAAAGGCTGCCCAGGTGTATCTAGAAAACGGTTGCACTTGGGGTGACTATGGTGTAGATACTATCATAGCCGAAATTATAGCTCAGTCCCCGCCACAGTCTATTATTGCCCGTTTGTGTTCCCCTTCAATTAAAGCCTCTTAGTTTTCTCTGCCCTTTTTTTTTTGGTCCAGTTGTGATAAAATCCGGTTATGGACTTCCCTAGTAATGGGGTACAGATAGGCCAAGACAACGCCTATAGTCAAAATAATGGCAGGCAAAGGCGCCACGGTGAAACGAATTGCCCAAAGGGCACTTGGCGGTTGTAGTGGTCTAGGTTCTCCTGGTATTGCCTGGACAAATCCAGCTACATCCAAAGCCACCCCTACCAGGAATAAACCCAAAGCCAGGCCAAATTTTTGTAGCAACACCATAAAGCCATAGAATATTCCTTCCCTTCTTTCCCCGGTTTCCAACTCGTCCAAGTCAATCACGTCTGGTATCATTGACCAAGGGATAAGATAGGCAACGGCTACGCCACAGCCGGCTATTATTGCCAAAAAATACATTAAAATCCCTTGTCCTGGTTGTAGGAAAAACAGGCCTATTTGGGCTATAATCCAAACAGCGGAGCCTAAATAATATACTGTTTTTTTGTCTAGAACTTCGCTTATTTTTCGCCAGACAAACAACATAATTAAAGCTGTCCCCTGGACTGCTATAGCCACACTGGGGAAAGCTGATTCTGGAAATTTCAGCCAGTCTACCACGAAAAACAGGAGAATGGAGGCAGTCAATTGCACCGCCAGCCATGAACACAAATATATGCCTACTACATACAGAAATGCCCTGTTGCTGAAGACTATTTTTATCTGTCTAATAATTCCCATACTGCTACCAACTATTTCCTTTTTTTCCTCCTCTGATAATGGCTTTTGAGACAAATGGGATTCCCTTTTAGCATAAATGGAACTCCAACCCATAATTGCCAGAATAATTCCAAGGTTTAAATAACAGAAAACAAAGAATAATTTTTTTTCCTCATGTACCAGGATGACGTGAAGAGATAACAGAAGTAGAATCGAACTTATAGCCAGCAATAAGCTACCAAATATTTTCCGAATTTTTCCGTCAAAAAAAGCCTTAAAGCCTCTCTCTTTGATGATAAGAGGACACCAGAGAAGGGGGACAGTGGCAAAGATGGTAGAAACTAAGCCCAAAACGGTATACTTTTGTTGGTCATTTTCCGGGAAAGATTGGAAGACGATTTGGGCCAGAATCAGGGAGAAAATACTAGCCCCAATAGAAAAGCCAAAACGATAACTGTTTAAACTAGTCCTCTCATTATAATCCCTGGTCAACTCTGGAGTTAAGGCTTGATAGGGGAGATTTACGGCAGTGTAAAATATGTTAAAAATTACGCCTATAAAGACATAGTAAATGAACAAAAAAATGCTGTTGATTGTAGAATTAGCGGGAAAAGGGACAAGCCATTGCAGGAAAAAGACGATTCCAAAAGGTATAATAGAGGAAACTATCCAGGGAATTCTCCTGCCCCATCTGGTGGAGGTTCGGTCACTCAAAATACCAATAATTGGGTCATTAATAGCATCAGAAATTTTGCCTACAAACAAAACACTGCCGGCTAAACTAGGACTTAAACCAGCAACATTAGTGAGAAAAGGTAGTAAGAAAAAAACGAGAATATTGGCAGTTAAAGCAGGACCAATATCACCGGCACCAAAGGCCAATTTAGTGGTCAAATATAACTTTTCCCTAGGGGTTTGACTGTTAGACATGGTATTAGGGAGACTTAGAGGGAGGGGAGGAATTTTTCTGGGCAAAATAGGCTTGTAGTACCTTTTGAACAATAGGACCTGCAGTAGAGCCTCCACCACCGCCAGAATGTTCCACAAAGGCCACTACAACGATTTCGGGCTTCTCATAAGGGGCAAAGGCACCAAACCAGGCATGGGATTTGCCGGGGGGTGCTTCAGCAGTACCACTCTTGCCAGCAACGGCTATACCAGGTAAACTGGCCTTTGTGCCTGTACCACTAGTGACAACAGCTCGTAATCCTTCCCTGATGGTTTTCAAAGTACTGGGTTTGAGATGGAGGGATTCACGCTTTTGCAGGTAAGAGGGGTCATTTCTCAGATGGGGGATAACGCGATAACCGCCGTTAGCCGGTACAGAAAACATAACAGCCACCTGAAGGGGGGTAGCCAAAGTAAAACCTTGACCAATGGACATATTTATCGTATCCCCCACATGCCAGGGGAGGCCAAAACGTTTCAACTTCCAGTCGTTGTCGGCAATTAACCCCGGGGTTTCCTCCTTCAATTCAATGCCAGTCTTACTGCCAAAACCGTATTTCCTTGCCCAGGCGATGAGGGTTTCTCCTCCTACCCTGTAGCCTACTTGTCCATAAAAAGTATTACTACTCCAGGCCATGGCGCGAACAAAGCCCATAGGGCCGAAGCCAGCGCGATTCCACTCCCCGAGGGAGGTGCCCCCCACCCGCAAGTAGGCATAGGTAGGCAGGATGGTGCTGGGGGTAAATTTACCGGATTCCAAACCAGCGGTGGCGGTGACAATCTTAAAGGTGGAGGCGGGGGGGAAACCCATAAGGGCACGGTTGAGGAAGGGATTTCCCTTACCCTGTATTTGTCGCCACATTTGGGGGGTGATAGGGCCGGAAAAGATGTTAGGATCGAAACTAGGATAGCTTACCATGGCCAAAACTGCGCCATCACGAGGATCCATGGCTACCACAGCCCCTTTCCTTTCCCCGAGGGCTTCTTCCGCCACTTTTTGCAGATGAACATCCAGGGTAAGGGTAACGTCTTTACCCGCTTTAGCCTCTTTTACCCCCAGTTTACGTAGGACTTTACCAGTGCCATCCCTTTCCAGGAGAATACCGCCCCACTCCCCTCTCAAATCCGACTCGAAGCCAGCCTCTGCCCCCATTTTGCCAATGACATCCCCCATGCGATAACCCTCTTTTCGTTTCTCCTTCAACTCTTCGGCACTAATTTCCCTGGTATAGCCCAGGACATGGGAGCCCACCTTATGATGGGGATAGTATCGTACTGTGTCCACATCTATCTCCACATCCCGGAAAAGATGTCTGTTTTCCTCGATGGCCGTAATTTGTTGGGGGGTGAGGTTTCTAGCGATTCTCACCAGGGAGGGGGAATCATAGCCTTCTTGTTCTAATTTTTGTTGTAACTCCGCCTCGGAAATATTAAGAATTGTTGCTAGGGCTTTTCTCACCTCTGGCCAATTTTCCTTCTTCTGGGCAACAGGCCATAAATAGGCAGAATGGGAGAGTTTAGTAGCCGCTAAAATCCGTCCACGACGATCATACAAGTTGCCTCTGACGGGGGGTTTTGGTATGATTTTAGTCCTGTTGTATTCAGCCCTTCTTGCCAATTCTTCATGTTGTACCAGCTGGAGGAAAGCCAAACGACTGCCAATAGCCCCAAAGAGGAAAAGAGTAATAATGGTCATGATAAACAGGGGCTGTCCTTTTTGACCTACCTCTAGCCAGACTTTTTTGGGTTGACGGGGGGTTGTATTTTTTTCTAGAAGGTAGTATTGGTTACTTTTTTTTTGCTCTTTTTTTACTAGATTAACTAAAAGCATGGGGTATATAAGCCATAGCTAGCTGCAGTTGCCCTTGGGGGGACTACAATCCCCCTTAATTTTAACCTATTTACAGACCTCCGCAAGACTGTCTTAGTTTAGCCATTTTGGGGCTGTAAATCCAGGCTTTGTCCACTTTTTATCAAATCATAGGCGGCACGGGCGGCAGCTTGCTGGGAGGCTTTTTTCGTACCACCCTTGCCCACTCCCAACAGTTTGTCCTGCAGCCATACTTCGGCGATAAAGCGCTCGTCTTCACTTTGAAAGGAGTGGTTCTGTATTACCTTATAAGTAGGAAGCATCTTGTATTTACCCTGAGTCCATTCCTGTAGGGCATCTTTGTAGTTTTCCCGGGCAGGGTCGGCTTGTACCTGAAGGGCCTTCTCTTGTAGAATAGGATCAAGCCATGGTCTAATGAGACTCATGTTATTGGTGCTAAGATAAAGGGCACCCAGGACAGCCTCAAAACAGTCGGCTAGGCGGGAGACTCTGCCCCCCTTGTCGTTTTTTACGCAGGGGCTAGCCAGCAAGTAAAGCTCAAAGCCGTATCTGGAGGCTACTTCCGCCAAAAAACGATCGCTTACAAGGATAGAGCGGATGGCAGCGAATTCTCCTACAGGAAGATGGGGATAGGTTTCCCAGAGAAATTCCGCACAACAGAGACGAATCACGGCATCGCCAATGAATTCTAACTGTTCATAGTTGGCGGTTTGGGAGATACTGGGGTGGGTTAGGGCTAAGTCCAAAAGATGCCAATTGACTGCGGATACATCTTGGACACCCAACTTGTGTAATAATCTTTTTAATTCCGTTTTCCTGCGGGGATCTTTTAATTGCCTCATACACTGACAGTGGACTGGGAATGGCTGGACTTGGCGGCTGCACAAACCATCTCTTTTCTCAATTGTAACGCCCTTCGCACCACCAGGGAGCCGCAGTGGCATCTGTTGCCGTTTTCTGTGAGGTGTCTTTTCCAAACCTTACTTCCAGGTTGTCCAGCAAAAATGTTGAGGAGATGACGGGTTATGGTGTTTAATTTTACTTTCTGCCCTGTCCAGTAGTCAATATAGTCGTAGAGAGACTCAACAATTTCTTCTCGGGTGGCCACTGGGCGATTTACACCATAAATCTCTTGATCTACAGAAGCGAAGAGATAGGGATTATCTATGGCGGCGCGCCCAATCATCACCCCGTCTACTTTTTGGAGGTGTTGTTTGATTTCAGGGAGGGTTTTGATGCCCCCATTGATGACAATGGTGAGGTGGGGGAATTCTTGTTTGAGGCGATAGACATCCTCGTAACGCAGTGGCGGGATTTCCCTGTTTTCCTTGGGGCTTAATCCCTGTAACCAGGCTTTCCGGGCATGAACAATAAAACGATCGCACCCAGCCTCACTGACAATACGTACAAAATTGGCTAAATCCTCATAGCTATCTCTATCATCAATACCAATACGGTGTTTAACCGTCACCGGGATTTTCACTGCGGCTTTCATGGCAGCTACACAGGCGGCCACCAATTCCGGTTGTGCCATCAAACAGGCGCCAAAATGACCCTCTTGCACCCGGTTGCTTGGACATCCTACATTTAAATTTATCTCATCATACCCCCAATCTTCCCCCAGGCGGGCACATTCCGCCAGCTGTTTTGGATTGTCCCCCCCCAGCTGTAATGCCACCGGCTTCTCTTCTGGACTGAAATCCAGCAATTTGTGACGATCGCCATGTATTAAAGCCTGACTGGTAATCATTTCTGTATACAAGAGAGTATACATAGTTAGACGGCGCATGATATAACGGAAATGGCGATCGGTGTAGTCCATCATGGGGGCAATGCTAAGGAGATGAAAAGTCATAGTGACCATTATGTTCCCGCCTTGGCAAAAATGGGGCATATCTATTGGCTATTCCCGGTTAATATTGTAGAAAATTAGGGGGTAAACTGAATTCCACCAGGGAAATGCTAAGAAAAAATGTCCAACATTGAAAAACTACAACCCGCTGACAAGGAAAAGGTACAAATGTATCTCCCCTTCTACAGTAAGGAACACCAGGAGATATTACCCTATGCCCTCAGTCTTTATCAACAGGGTTATCTGGAAGGGGAGAGGGTGATTGAGGGAAATAGGAATATCCCCTTTGTGGCTATCTGGTATGTCTCTAGACTGCCCTACGAGTTAACTCGCTGTCGTGTCCAGTTTGACGGCAATGCCGAGTTGAGCTACGAGATTAATCTTTCCAACTCCGAATTCATCGAGTATCTCATCCTGTTGATTAAGAATTTTAAAGAAACCCGACAGGTGGACTTCTGCCAGAAATTCTACCGCAAGCTTCTCCGCCTCGATGAATAGGCCACAGGTGGGCCACAAAAAAAATCCTTAAAAAACTTGACAAAACTTTATACATGTGTTAAGATACTTAAGCAAGCGAGCAATCGCAAGCCCAATAGTACCTTGAAAAATACATAAGAAATCATAGGAGAATGACCACTACAATTCAGCAGCAGAAACAGATCTCCGCATGGGAGCAGTTCTGCCAGTGGATCACCTCCACCAACAACCGTCTATACATCGGTTGGTTCGGTGTGTTGATGATCCCCTGCTTGTTAA
>JAUQQP010000027.1 GCA_030549855.1 Cyanobacteriota bacterium SRBZ.bins.94.201705 | reverse complement strand
TACCACCCCCTGTGACTAATCTCCCACAACGGGAAGATATCCCACTGTTATAAAATATCCCCGTCTATGGATAATCCAATGCCATAGGAAGACACACAATAGTCTGTGGGGGTAGGAAATTCCCCGTAATTCAACCTCAAAAAGCCACACAGGTTTTCTCTTTTTTTGCGGCTTTCTGTCGCTTTCTTGTGACTGTTGCCAAAGCTTTTTCCTTGCAGTTATATTTCTAGCAATGCCATGGATAAGATGGCAGTTGTCTGTTTTATACGCCACAAAATACACTCACCTCAACATCTCCCAAGTGTTGCTGTTGTTTAATACTATAGCCTCCTTGTCCATTCTCCCCCACAATGGAATTGTCTTCTGGGAGAAAATCCCCCCACCCAGGGGATATTCAAGTCATCACAGCTAAATGGGGTTATACGGTTATCTTACCCTCCCCTCTTGGGGTTTTGAATTCTCCTGTATAACCTAACCCAGTGCCCTGTTTCTTTCAAACCCTAATATTCTAGAATAAAATCAACCCCAGCCTGACTTCTTCTCGGCTTCTTGGCTGTCTATGTTTTTTCCTGTATGCTTTGACATTGCTAACACCCTTTGCCACCTACACTCCCCTACAGATTCATCCCCTACAACCCCCTGACATCATGAAAGGATATTTTGTTGTTTCATAAAAAGGTGGCAAATCATTGTAAAAACTCTACCAAAGAAGGTGGGGGATTACAAGTGGTAGATTTGTTGTAAACACCCCTTCTTTGAAAGTCTACACTTTCTTACTTTTGTTAACTTCTTTCTCCCTCCTTCTTTTTCTGTGTTAGAATGCCGGGAGACTGTTTGTCCATCTTTTATCCCATTAAAATGATTTTTCCCTCACCATAACGGCTATCAGGAGGTAGGGAGAAGGGTGTCTATTAGAAAGCTAGGATTTTCAACAATCCCCTGGGTATAGAAGGAACAAAAAACGGTAAAAAGGTTAAGATAGAAGAGTCTAGAATATCCTCCCATTATCTCTTGTCCTTTATCTTCTCCTTATTCTTCCGTAAGAGGATAGGGGGTTGGGGGTTTTTTGTCTACCTCCTGACATCAACAGGAGATTATAACGCCTGAAAGGGCAAAAGGTTAACTCTTGTTTTCCCTGACACGTCACCGTGTTGGAAGGTAGGGAGTAGGGAGTAGGGAGTAGGGAGTAGGGAATAGGCAATAGGCAATAGGGGGTAGGCTTGTCTTTCTCCGTCTTATCCAGGCATAGTTAAACAAAATCCTGCCAAAGGAAGCAATTGAGAGACAGTCATAGCCATATTCAGTCAGCCGCCTACAAGACAGTCTCAACCCTGTTTGCCACCGATTTGATTGAATACCCCCAGAAAGCTGCAATTTTATCCCCATTTCCCTTTCCACCCCCAAAAAAGCTTACATTAAATTGGGATGGCTAGTCTTATTAGTAGTCGTCAAACAATTCTATTACTCTTGTTTTCCTCCTTTTCTTCCCTCTTTTTCCCCCCAAAGACAACACCCTTCTAAAGAGAATGCCACAGACAAATCCCACTGGTGAAAACCCCGCTGTAAATAGGTATTCCTTAGCTTCTTTTCTCTCCTTTGACTTTCACCCGTAGATAACACCTTCACTGTCGGGATGCCACCGATGAATTCAATACACTTTCCCACAAAAACCTCCTCATCGCAACAGGGTAACAGAGGATTCCCCGGATTCCCCAATTTTTTGTTGTCATCTCCCCCTTTGCCAAAAGTGACAAGTTTCTTCTAGACAAGAAGAAGTGAATTATCCTTTTTTGTCTCCTATTTCCCTCGTTGCCAACCCCGATTTTTGCTTCTCTCAATTATACTCCCCTTCGAGTTTTATTTTTTTTCCCTCAATACTGCCTCTAGAATTTTAACTTGCTTTTCTTCAATTTCCTCTAGTTTTTTTATTATTCTCTTCATCAACTCTTGCTGACTCTCCCCCCCCGCCGCCATTTCTCCTATTGTTTTCCCCATTTCCTTTTCCCCTTCTTGCCGGTTGAAAAACAATCCCACAAGCCACCATGGCAGTCTTAGTAGCCACCAGAGGAAACTCACAATAACTCTTGGCAGTTGCTGCAACAAATAGCCTGTCAGGGAAATTAGGATTATGAGGGATACTATCCCCAAAATAGGGTGATTTAAAAAAAAACCTACTATAGGGTGTTCATTTAGCCACCTTTCCCAGAAATTCATTGTCACTTGCCATAGCTTCACTCCCCAACTTGAGATTATAATGCCTTCCCCCACAAATAAACAACAGACTCTCTTTTCGCCTTATTCCCCCAATTTCCACCTTTAGGCCCTCCTATTTTACTTCTTTTCTTAATTCTTTAACTCTTGCTATTTTTTTCCCCTCAATTCTTGACAGATATGCGGCTTTTGTGTTATGATATAGATGTGGGACGGCAGGAGGAGTGACTGCCAGGGGCGGACCTGGGCATTTTTTTAATACTAAAGATTATCAATTATGGGGTAGGAGGATTTGACTATAGTAAGGAAGGCAAAGGAGCGTAGCAAAGGGTTTATATGTTTTTTTTCTTGCAATGGTGCGCATTTTAACGAAAATAATTACTATTAACACCTGAATTAGATTTAGTATTACAAGCTGGGGTATGACAGTAATTAGAGTCTTTCCTGGGGGGGATGGTAAAGGTTACAGGGGGATATAGCAAATGAAATACCAAAAAAGGTCATATCAGAAAAAGCGGGAATGACAGCTATTATCCTACCATTGTGCGGGAATAAATGAGTAAGTGGTAGACATTACAAAGATAGAAAATGTAATTGAATTTTGGAGATAAAAACAGGATTTGACATAGAAAAAAGGCGGAATAAAATCTGCTAACTAAAGTTACAATGTATTTTTATTGCCGTTTTTGATTAGGATATAAGACAAAATTCTGAAATACCAACTTTATGTATAAGTATAATAGACAAAATTCGCTTAAATTTTCCAAATTTTTATTTCATTAAAAATAAACATCTACGAAATATAAACCCAGAATAATTGACAATATTTCTGGAAATATTTATCGTAATTTATGTGTTTAAAACCCTCTGATACTGGTTAAGCTAGTTATACTCATTCTGGTGGCCATGGGGATTGTCAGGGAAAACCAGGGTTTAACAAGTAGTTTATATTCATTTTATCTAGGATGATTTATATACCCTTTGCCCGAGTTAACTGAAGTAGTTTTTATTCATAGGTCTACCCAGGGGGAATAAGTATGGAAGATGTATCTTATTATTGATTGACAATTTTTTTTGAGATTTTAGTTTTGAGATATGTTAAGGGTAAAAGAGAGACAAAAGAGAGGTTTTATCATAGACAATAAGATGAAAGACTAGCGGCAATTATACACAGCTGTTGCCTGGTTTTTCCGTTTCCGTAAAACAGAATTGCTAAAACCATTATCAGGGAGGCTTGTTTTAAGGTGTTTGTAGAAAGCCTGTAGGGGGTTAAAAAAACTTAACCGGTAGTTTCTGTTTGTGTTGGCCAACAGGGGCCCCCTTATGGTACAACAAGCCCCATTAGCCTTACAATAGGCTAGGGAAACTCTCCCTACCGGCTAACAGTAGAATTGTTGTAGCCGAGGGGGAAATCAAAGGGCTTTTTGTTGGCTGAATAGGTGTCACTGGCTAGTCATTCAGCCATTCCAGACTGCCATATGCTTTTTCCCCCTTAACCTGTTGACAAAACGCAGACTTCATGCCAATGACCAGCATCTTTACAACTGTTTGTTACTATTGTTTACTAGTCGCCTGTCTTGTCAACCATTCCGTGTTTGTTAACCATTCCAGTTTACTCCAGTAGGCGGCAGGATAGAAATTGCCACCGGTTTGCTTTCCAGATGCTGTATTAGAAGCCTTGTATACCGGAGGGGGATATAATTGGGGTTAGGAGGATGAGACAGTCAACCTACAAAGACAAAAAAGAAGCGGGTGAGGGGAATCGAACCCCCCTCATTAGCTTGGAAGGCTAAGGTTTTACCACTAAACTACACCCGCATTTTTGCTAAACCCGTGTCATTCACTGAGTCATTCAGTGCCAACATAGATTGTAACAAAAAAAAAAGAGTTTGACAAGAAAAGGGCGAGGGAGAAATAATAGTCCGCCCTTTGTATAGATACACTAGCCTACAAACTCTCTACGGGGAGCAGAAACCCCCTTGGGTTGTTCCCCCTTCAAGTAGGCCAACATGGTGTCGGCGTCGGATACTTCAAAAGGATCAGTGGGGCAGTTGTCGGAGTAACCAGGCTCGATGAAGATTTTCTCAATCTTACCGTCATTGACTAGCATAGAATAACGCCAGGATCTGTAGCCAAAGCCCAGGTTGGACTTGTCTACCAACATGCCCATTTTACGGGTGAATTCCCCATTGCCGTCGGGCAACATTTTCACCTTGGTGATGCCCAGTTGTTTTGCCCAGTTGAACATGACGAAGGCATCGTTGACGGAGAGACAATAAATTTCGTCGATGCCTAGGGCCTTAAACTCGTCGTATAATTCTTCATAGCGGGGTAGATGGTTAGAGGAACAGGTGGGGGTGAAGGCCCCTGGCAGGGAGAATACTATTACCTTTTTCCCTCCGAAGATTTCCTGGGTGGTTACATCTTGCCAACGGTAAGGGTTTGGCCCTCCTATGGACTCATCTCTCACCCGGGTTTTAAACACTACATCTGGTACTCTCTCGATTACGCCCATTTCCTTCTCTCCTTTTTCAAATCCTTCTTTTTTAAGAATAACTCTTATTTGCTAATATGTCAATAGCAAAAATGATTTTTTTTTTGCTACCTTAGAAATATAAGAACCCACAAGGGACAGGCTTGTAGTACAGATTGTAGTTCAGATGCCTAGAGTGGAAAAAGAGGAGATAATAAGGGCCTTAAGGTCAAAGGGCTTGAGGGTGACACCTCAACGTTTTGCAGTATATGCTAATTTGTTGGCACGAAGGGACCATCCCACGGCGGAACAGATTTTAAAACAGCTAAATCAGGAAGTGCCCACTCTCTCTCAGGCAACGGTTTATCTTACCCTCCAAACCCTTTCTGAGGTGGGGTTAATCAGGGAAGTATTATTAGAACAGGGAGTATGTCGTTACGATGCCAATATGGCCCCTCACCACCATTTTGTCTGTACCAGTTGTGGTCAAATTATAGACATCCCCTGGGACTGCCTCGGCCCCATTAACCTTTCCTCTCTTCCTTCCGGTTTTCAGGTGGAGCGCTACGAAGTTACCTTGTATGGCAAGTGTAACCAGTGTGGCGACAGAGAGGAGAGGAGTCAGACGTAAGCCGGATTCTGTTCCTTCAACTCCTTGGGGGGAGTCAAAGGGGCAGTCATCTATCTGGGGTGATTATTACTAATCACCTCTAGCGGTACACCTTTAGCGGGACCGGTAAAAGCCCAACCGTCGTCCCTTCGACCTTGCTCCCGGCCGGGGTTTACCGAGCCAGCACCTCACGGTACTGCTGGTGCGCTCTTACCGCACCTTTGCACCCTTACCTCCCTTAGGAGGCGGTATGTTTCTGTGGCACTTTCCTCACGCTCACGCGTACTGGGCGTTACCCAGCGGCCTGGGCTTTCGGGAGTCCGGACTTTCCTCAAACTAAACCCCCATCTCTGGAGGTCTAGTTCGCGACTGCCTCGCTGGCTCCTCTCCCATCCCCTATTATAACATAATCCCCATAAAAAGTACAGCCTACTCCCTTTTCTATGAAGCCCCAATTATTTCTATTTTTTCCCTCTAAATACTTGGTAAAAAATACCAATGCATGTGTTATAATAAGGACAATAATATACCGGATAATTTTTGTTCATGACGGCAGAGGAATTATTGGAATTAGCCAGAAAAAAAGGCCTAAAACACGTAGAAGTATATCAAGTGGATTCCCTCTCCCGTCCAATAGTTTTTTCGGCCAATCGATTAAAACAAATTGAAAGTTCTCAAGGGTCGGGGATAGCTTTGCGGTTATGGCATGAAGGAAAATCGGGGTTGGCCGTGGCCTACGGGGAATTTTCTGGAGAAGATTTAATTGCTAAGGCTATATCTGTCGCCCAGTGTAAGGAAGAAGAAGAGGAAGTGCTTTTAAACGGGGAAAATTGTCTGGTGCATAGTAACATCAAGGAAGATTTTCCCCTAGCCTCAAAGGATGAAGAAGTTATCAGTCACTGTCGTCAGGTTATCGAAAAAATATTACAATCCTACCCAGAAGCCATAGTAGGAATAGAAGCAGAATGGGAAAAGGAAACTACTACTCTGGTAAATTCTCGGGGATTATACTGTCAAAACACTGACTTGAGTTATAGTGTTTCTATAGGGGTGGAATTGGTACAAGAGGAAAATTTCTTGGGGGTATATGATGGGGAATATGCCCGTCATCTAGTCAGCTTACAAAAGACTGCAAACAGAATTCTGGAAAGGCTATCTTGGGCAAAGGAAAATGCCTCGGGTATAAGGGGTATTGTCCCAGTACTGTTCACCCCCAATGGGGCAGTAACCCTCTGGGAAACAGTAACATCCGCCCTAAATGGTAAACTGGTTTTTGAAAAGTCCTCCCCCTGGCATGGCTGTTTGGGCAAACAAGTGGTATCCCCTCTTATAACCCTCAGTCAAAAACCCGATTTCCAACCCTATGACTGTCCTTTTGACGACGAAGGTACTATTACACAGCCTCTTACCCTTATCGACCAGGGGGTGTTAAACTGTTTTTACACCGATAAAAAGATGGCCCTCCTGTTGGGAGTGGACAATACGGGTAATGGGTTTCGCCCTAGTCTAGGAAGCTATCCCACCCCCGATTTGGTAAACCTAGTAGTGGCTGCCGGGGATAAGTCTTTTGAATCCCTGGTGGCAGACATGGAGTTAGGTGTTATTGTAGACCAAATCCTCGGGGGTGGTGCCGATATTTCTGGTGATTTCTCTGTGAATTTGGATTTAGGCTATCTGGTTAAAAAGGGAGAAATTGTAGGCAGACTTAAGGATACTATGTTGGCTGGTAACGTATATCAGTGTCTCCAACAGGTTATAGCTTTAGGTAATGATTCTAGATGGGTTGGTTCCTGTTATACCCCCTCTATCCTGGTAGCAGGACTTTCTGTGGTGTCAGAAAACAGCTAAAAGGACTATTTTAGTCGTCGGATAATCTCTATGGGAAGGTTGTCTGTGTCGGCAATAAAAGCCACCTCATAGACTTGATTCTCAATCATTTGCTGTTGTGGCGGCAATAGGACTTTTAGGGGAGGGAATTGGGGATTTTCTCGGTTTGCCTGGAGACATTTATCTGCTAGAATCCTTAACCACTCTACTAGGTCTATGTTCTTGTCGGTAATATCTAAACAGAGGTGGTAGTATCCCACATAGTGTTCATCATAAAAGGCATCTGGCGCGGGTTTGGGTTGTGGGATTTGTAATAACTCTATTCTCCCCCCCTCCCCCTCCAGCCAACAGGCAAGGGTGTAACCAGTAGTAAATTTCTCCCTCACCTCAAACCCTAATAACTGGTAAAAGCTGATGGCCTTCATTATGTCGGCAGTGCGGATGGAAATATGATGTAATAACATAACTACTACTCAAATAGACGAAAATAAGGATAACGGGGGGGAGTACCTTTTTCCTTCTCTAGTACGAAGTTAATAACCTCCCAGGCTGGATCATCAGAGAATTTATCACTAAACTCTACCGGTAAGCCGTATAATTTATACAACTTGGTTTCCTGATCTGTCCCCCATCCCCCACTCTTTTCTAGATAGGAACTTATCAAATCGTAGTACCTTCGAGCTATTATTACTTTTGTAGCCCGATACCCTTCAGTATAAAGACGATCTAAAGCCTCATGGATTTCAAAGCGAATACCATCAGGGTGGGTATGTTGACGATACCATTTACCATCCCACAGTCGCCAACGTCTGCCAGATTGGAGATGGATAAGGGTTTCCGTTTCCGGCTCAGCCTCAAATGCCCCATGGCGGGGGCATAGATAGCAGTCGGTGAGGGTTATAGCATCGATTAGCTGACGGCAGTGGGGACATTGAATTTGTGGCCCGAAAATGGGATATTGTAAATTCAGTTCTGTCATGACGCCGAAGTTGACAGTCTGCTTTTGTGGTTTTAATTTTCTAATTATAGTCCCGCTTTTTGAAACACAACCGTGTAAACGAAAGGGAATAAGGAGAAGTTGCTTTTTAGTTAGAATGACACCGATACCAGTCTGCCCTTATCCAACATAATAATCTCATCAGCCCAGCTGTAGGCGAAATCCAACTCGTGAGTGGCTACTACTATGGTTGTTCCTTCTTGGTGTATCTTGTATAACTGGGTTTTCAATTCTGCCCTTTGGACATAGTCTAAATAGGCCATGGGCTCATCCAACAGTAACAGTTTAGGTTTTAAGATCATAACATCAGCAAGGGCCAGTCTTTTCTTCTCTCCCAAACTCAGATAGTTTACCGGCTGATAGGCTATTTCCCTCAACTGGAAAGTATCTAGAGTCTCCTCTACCCTTCTGGCTATCTCTCCTTCTGGCAAACCCAGATTACACAAGCCATAGGACAAATCTTCTACTACCGTAGTAGCCACCAATTGTTGTTCAGGATTTTGAAACACCAAGCCCACATTTTGTCTCAGAAGTCTTAAACCGGTGCCATTATATTCTAACTGTCTGCCACACCAACGAATAACCCCTGTTTGTGGACGATATAAGCCATTAGCCAGTCGGAGAAGGGTAGTTTTGCCACAGCCGTTTCTACCTATCAAGGCATAGCGTTTTCCCTCTTGGAAGGTTAGGGATATGTCTTCCACTGCTGGCTTGTGGCTACAGGGATAGCTGAAACTAACTCTGTCAAACTCCATTAAACTCATCGGCAAGCTACCGTAGCAACCAACAATAAGGTATACCCTGCCAAAGCCTCTAATAGATAACGTTTTCCCCGATGATACCTTTTTATCCCACTCCAGACTTCTAATTGTCCATGGTAGCCTCTGGAGAGGAGGGCGAGGGAAATTTCTCTGTAGTTTTCAATAGTTCGATGTAACAGTTGACTGACTACCAGACTTAAACTATATAATCCCCTTCTCCAGTTAGTATATCCCAAACGGGCCCTCTGGGCAGTAAGCATTTCTGTGGTAGTCTCTGCCAGAATAAAGATAAACCGGTAGGTCAAAAATAATAACTCAGTGATTAGAAAAGGGCAACCCCATTGCCTCATCACTCCCAACAGTTGGGCAAAGGGTACTGTTAACAGCACGAAGTACATTGTACTTGTTATTGTCAGACTTCTTACTATGGCTTGTAAGGCTTGGGAGATTCCCTGTAAACTAACATAAACAAATAAAGGACCTATACCCAATCCCATCAACACGTCTTCAGTGGGGGAGGGAGGGTTGATATTAACCACCAGTGCCAGACTGCTTGTAAAGCCGAAAAACATAGGCACAGTCAACAGTTGGGCGTATAATTGCCAGGGGATACCGGCATACACCACAATCCACACAGCCAGCCATAGGGTAATAACCATTTGGAGGTGTAGGGGGGCAATGTATCCTAGGAAAAATAGCATTAGGGCAAAAATCAGCTTTTGTTGGGGGGGATAGTCCTTAAGTTTGTTCCTATAGGCCAGGGCGTCGATGCGGTGGTGCATTTAGCTTTTCTTACCTTTGTAATAACCTATAATATAACCTATAACACCAGCCCCCATACCAGCCTGGACAGCAAACAACAGACTTTCTATTTCCCCACTGGCAGGCTTAAACAAATTTTCTACCCAGGGTTGATAGGAGGGGCTTATGGCCGTCACCGCCTCTTCTGCCTGACTATCTGCCCCTTCAAATTCTCCCTTGACGAAAACCAGGGGAAAAAGGGCAAGACAAACTACTGCCCCCACTAACAACCAGTTTTCCAGTCCATTATTACCCTGATTTGTCTTACTCATACAGTTTCTTACCGGTTTTGTGACAGAGGTTTTAGTTTTTCCAAGTCTTCGGCGGCGTAGGCATTTATCCAATTCCAAACCAGCACTGTCAACAGTCCTTCACTTATTGACAGTGGTATTTGGGTTAAGGCGAAGATACCGGCAAACTTTGCTAGGGATACCATTATCCCCCCCCCAGATGCCGGAAAGGCTATTGCCAGTTGTATGGATGTTATCAGATAGGTGAGGAGATTTCCGCCGGCTACTGCGGCGAAGATAGCTACTTTTTCCTTCCCTGTCCTTTTTAAAATTTTATAAATTACATATGTAGTCCAAGGGCCAGCAATAGCCATGGCAAAGGCATTAGCCCCAAGGGTGGTTAAACCTCCATGGGCTAACAATAAAGCCTGGAAAACCAGGATTAAAAAGCCTATAATGGACATCACAGACGGGCCAAAGAGGATAGTGCCCAAGCCTATGCCGGTGGGGTGAGAACAACTGCCGGTTACCGAGGGGATTTTTAGTGCCGACAACAGGAAACCAAAGGCTGCTGCCAATGCCAATAACAGTTTCACTTCCGGCTGGTCTTTTGTAATCTTTTGTAGCGCTCTATAACCTGCCACTAAAAAGGGGATAGTTACTAGCCACCAAAATACAGCCCACTGGACAGGTAAGAATCCCTCACTGATGTGCATGGCATAGCTGACAGAGGGGGATAGCAGGAGGGAGAAAAAAACCAAAACCCCGCCCCCCACCGCCACTACTCTCCTATAATATCTTACTGACATACCTTACCTCTTAGGATTCAGTGTCTTGCCCACAAAAGGGGGCAGTGGCAGCTTCAGGTGTGTTTTCCTTGTAGCCCGTGTTGGCTACCATGCTAGCCAATAATAATTTTGCTGTCAATCCCCCCAGGGGGCCTAACCCTGCAGCCGTATACTTCTACCATTCTTTACTTCAACCCCCTATGACTGGAACCCTTAAAGCAGTGTATCGCATCCTGGACGCTAATTTAGACCGTGCCAGGGAAGGTTTGAGGATAATAGAGGAGTGGTGTCGTTTTGGCCTCAATGACCAATTCCTTACGGCACAATGCAAAAACCTGCGTCAGACACTGGCCTCTTGGCATTCTTCTGCCATCCGCGCCGCTCGAGATACCCAAAATGACGTTGGTACTTCCCTCACCCACCCCCAAGAGGAAACAAGGAAGGATATATCCAGTCTCCTACAGGCCAACTTCTGTCGAGTCCAAGAAGCCTTGAGGGTGTTGGAGGAGTATGGCAAACTGGTGGACACTAGCCTAGCCCAGGCGATGAAGGATTTACGTTATCAGGTATATATACTTGAAAGCAAACTTATGAGTCAACACCGTAAGCAATTGTTGAAACAGCATCCCCTCTATCTGGTAACCTCCCCGGTGGACAATCTCTATGAGGTGGTAGAAGCCGCTTTACAGGGAGGCTTAAAACTGGTCCAGTATCGCAGTAAAAATCAAGATGACTACACCCGCTGGCAACAAGCCAATAAGCTACGCCAACTGTGTCATGATTATAATGCCCTCTTCCTTGTCAACGACCGGGTGGATATTGCCCTGGCGGTAGACGCCGATGGTGTCCATTTGGGACAAAATGACCTGCCTGTAGCTGTCGCCCGTCAAATCCTAGGCAATGACAAGATTATCGGCAAATCTACTACCAATCCTCAGGAAATGGAAAAGGCCATCGCTGAGGGGGCTGACTATATCGGTGTAGGGCCTGTGTATGCCACCCCCACCAAGCCCGAAAAAAAACCCGCCGGTTTGGAATATGTGCGCTATGCTAGGGAACATGCTACCATCCCCTGGTTTGCCATCGGTGGTATCGATGTAGACAATGTCCAAGAAGTGGTTGCAGCCGGCGCTTGTCAGGTGGCAGTGGTTAGGGCTATCATGCATGCTACTGACCCTAAACAGGCTACCCAACGCCTTTTGGCTCAACTCCCTCCTCTTGACAAACTGGCCTAAATAGGATACACTAGGGTAATGTTCTTATTATACAAGACGCAGCCGAAGAAGGCAGGGGCGTAAGCTTAATAATCCTGCTGAGGTTGATGCAAAGGGCCTGGTCTTTCCTACGGGAGTGGCCAGATATACGGGTTTTTGTAAATATGCTAGACATCAACCATACTCTTCTTCGGCCTGGCGGCAAGCGAGGCTTTTTTTATTGCTGATACGGGGGCATCAGTAAAGACAGTAACCAACCATAAACCCCCCTAGGAGGTGAGGAAAATACCTAAATCCCTTGAAACCAAAAAACAAGAAGTGGCCCAGTTAAAGGAACTACTGGCCAAATCCCACCTGGCGTTGGTCATCGATTATCAGGGGCTAACCGTTGCCGAAATCACTGACTTGCGCAAACGCCTTCGCCAAGGGGGCTCCATCTGTAAGGTGGCCAAAAACACCCTCATGGGCAAGGCTATCCAGGATTCCCCTCAATGGCAACCCCTCAGTCAGTTTCTCCAAGGCACCTCGGCTTTCATCTTCGCCGATGAGGAAAACATCGGTAACGCCGTAAGGGCTTATCAGGCTTTCCAGAAGGATACCAAGAAAACCACCGTTAAGGGGGGCGTCATGGAAGGCCAAGCCCTCACCGAGGAACAAATTAAGGCCTTGGCTGACTTGCCCACCAAAGAACAACTTATTGCCCAAATCGCTGGCGCCATCAACGCCATCACCGCCAGAATCGCTAGAGGTATCAATGAAGTGCCCGCCTCTCTGGCTAGGGCTATCAACGCCGTTAAGGCCAAACAGGAAGAAGCTGCTTAGGTTTGTAGTTATTTGTAAATAAGGAGTGGTACAAATGTCTGAGAAGGTAGCAAATATTGTCGAACAGCTGAAAACCCTCACCCTGTTAGAAGCCTCTGAACTAGTAAAACAAATTGAAGAGGTATTCGGCGTTAGTGCCGCCGCACCTGTGGGGGGTATGGTAATGATGGCCCCTGGGGCTGCTGCACCCGGCGCCGCCGCTGAACAGGCAGAAGAGAAGACTGAATTTGATGTTATCCTCGAAAGCTTTGGGGATCAGAAAATGAACGTCCTCAAGGCCGTACGTGCTATTACCGGTTTGGGCCTCAAAGAAGCCAAGGACTTGGTAGAATCTGCACCCAAGCCTGTAAAACAAGGCGTCAGCAAGGAAGAGGCCGAAAATATCAAGAAACAATTAGAAGAAGCCGGCGCCAAGGTCTCTATCAAGTAATAACATAAATGAATACGGGGGTCCTTTAAAAACCCCCTACATATTTAGCCACTGAGCAACCGCCGGCGGCAGGGGTAAAATAATCGCTATCAGCAACACTAAGGCCAGCAAACCACAAAAGTCCCTCCCGTCGTCCAATTCCGTGACGTCGTTTAGGGCTGGTTCGGCACTGGCTGGCATAAACATCAGAAACACCGCCCATAACAGAAATTCCCTCCTCTGGAAGGCCAACAAGAGCATCAGCAGCCGCGTTATTTGTCCTACTATTATCCCCTTTCTCTGTCCTAGCATCCCATGAACAATGTGTCCACCGTCTAGTTGGCCTACGGGAATCAGATTAAGGGCTGTCACAATCAATCCTACATACCCCGCTACCGCCATGGGATGCATCTTGATGGCTGTGCCTGCTACTAGTTTACTCCCTAGCACCATTTTGCTAATGCCCGCAAATAGCAGGGAGTAACGGGGATTTAGGGCATTGAGACTAAAAATACTGGCGTTTTCCACCAGTGGCACTACCTGGGAATGGGCTAAACCCCATACCAATACTGGTACTACTACCAGAAAACCGGCTATAGGCCCTGCTATCGCCACATCAAAGGCAGCCTTACGATGAGGCATGGGCTCCCTAATAGATATAAAAGCACCAAAGGTCCCCAAAAAGAAGGGCACCGGGATAAAATAGGGCAAGGTGGTGCGAATTCCGTAATAAAGGGCGACAAAATAGTGTCCTAATTCGTGAATCCCTAAGATTAAAATCAAACATAGACTATAGGGTAACCCCCGCAAAATCAATTCCGGATTGGCTTCTATCTCCTCCGTGGTAACCCCCGCAATAGTTGCCCCAGCAATAGTGGTGGTGACTAGAGTCAACCCCAACAATGCCAACGCCAACAATGGCCGAGTTAGTCTCTCCTCTTTTTCCCCCTTTTTCCCCTGAGAATAGGGATTGGGCACTAAGGCAAAAAAGGGCTGTCCTTGTATAGTCTCTTGGAATAGTAGCAAAAATCTATCTCCAAAAACCCTTTCTAAGTTGGCTTTGACAGTGTTATAGGCTAAATCCGGCGCAGTCATCAACTTGCCTAAACATAACACTGCCTGAGGCAAATAGTCCACTCTTTGTAGATAATACACCCCCCAGGGAAAACAATCCCTTAATGCTTTCTCCTCCTCCTCATTCATTGGTTTTATCTCTGGCAGGGGATTATCTTGTTCTGTATTTTCCTTCTCTCCCCCTTTTCTTTCCCCCCCTACAGCTGATGGCGTTTTCCTCCCTTTGTCAATTAGCCACACATACACCAACGGCGATACAATGAGAGGTGCTATTACTAAAACAGGAGGAATAGATCGACTCCCTGGATTCCATAAATACCACCCTATCCATACCATTGGTGGTAGCATCAACGCCAACCACAGTAGCCAAATAGGGGTTTTGGTGATTCTGCTTGCAGTTTTCTTGATCACCACGTAACCTATAACACCCAGGATGAGGAAAAGAATCACTAATTCCATTTTTCGTTTATTTGTTGTAGAATCTATATCTTCTCACCTACACTGACTGAAGGGGGATATGATTCCACACACCCAATAATCCCTCAGGAGTCAGTAGTCTGTTTAAAATACGAGTATAGTTAGAACTATTGGCAAGAATGCACTCCGATCTTAATTTTACAGAAAATACCGGCCAAACGCTCAAACCTCAATACAAAGAGCCTAAATTTGTCTTGGAGAATGTGGTGGCTTTTCCCCCCAACAAGGATATTCTGGGGGGCACCTCTTATCTCCTCCTTCACCCTAAGGGAAACATCCTGATAGACTGTCCTTTTTGGGCCGATTTTTATCGCGATTTCTGTCTCAGCCGAGGGGTGCGTTATCTTTTTCTTACTAGTAGAAATGGCATCAGTAAACATATTGGGAATTGGAAAAAAGCCCTTAATTGTGAGTTGGTTATCCAGGAACAAGAGGCCTATTTACTCCCTAATTTAGCCCCAATTACCTTTGTAGAAGAATACGTATTTTATGAGGACTGTTTTGCCTTTTGGACACCCGGTTACAGTCCCGGTTCCTCTTGTTTATACTATGAAAAAAATGGGGGTCTTTTGTTCTCTGGACGCCATCTACTCCCCGTGGGAGAGGGAAAAATTGCCCCCCTAAGACTCCCAAAAACTTTTCATTGGCCTATTCAACTGCGCAGTGTTCGTAAATTGGCTGCCCGTCTCCAAAATCTACCACTATCCTATATCCTTCCCGGGGCTAATACTGGTTATCTCCGTGGGAAGGGATATATTGACCATGGATATGAACAAATTTTACAAATCCTAGAAACCTACAAATAATCTACCATTTTAAGACCGAAAATTCCGGTCCTTTTTCCCGCCTAATTTTGCTATCTTTTTCCATCCAGGCAATAATCTCCTCTACTGTGAGTTGTTCTATAGGTTTGTTATAATCTTGGGCAATTAACTTTAAAAGTCGCCAGGAAGAGATTGTCAAACGAGTCAAAAATTTCTCCTCGGAGGTCAACAAACTAGCCTGGACTTTTAAAGATTCTTCCTCCGTCAAAAATTGCTGATTGTTAATCATAATAACCCCCTAATTATCTGAAATAAATTCACTGTTGAATTCGTTAAAACTCTTTCTTAAAACAGTAGACTCGCCCCTCGGTGGTAGCCCAAATACCTCCCGAAGGACATCATCCACCCTTTCAAATTCAATCTGCCCCACCTGGTCAAACACCTTATTGCCATTCTGGTCTAAAATCACAGTCTGGGGAATCGCCCCACGATAGTAATATCCTACCTCCTCTGGCCGGTATTCTTCTTTCATGGGTATGCTATCAACGCTTACAGGTATAATGCTGGCTCCTCCACCGTAAAACTCCTGAATACGGGAAACTACAGGGGCAAACTGTTTACAGTCACTGTTATCGTCCAAATAGTACACTAAGACTACGGGCATTTTTCGTGCTAAGGACTGTTGGAGGGTGAGACGGGGGGGGACAAGAGAACCGTTACCAGCGTAAACTACAAAAATATTACCGTCAAAGCGATCGTTGTATTTGTCAGCTAAAGCCGCAGTGGGAAAGAGACAACCACAGACAAGCAAAAAACAGACGACAACAAGAGAAACAACCCGAGAAGCAAAACCTATGGGAAACATAAAAATACCCTATCTAGTGGTAATCAAAAGTAGGACCTTGATCTAGAATAGGGAAACAAGTAGTGGTTGTCAAAAAGAAAAGATTGCTAAACCGTGAATTCATCCGGCAAACCAGTAGAACATTATCCGGTTAATAAGACTCCCTTCGCCGATACTCACTATGGCTTACTGAATCTCCATCCGTCGGCGTCGGTGATTGAAATCAGAAGGGCTTATCGTGAACTTAGCAAATTGTACCATCCTGACACCACCCAATTACCCCCGGAAGAAGCCAAGGAAAAATTCCAAAAACTCAATGAAGCCTATGCCGTTTTGGCTAACCCCCAGACAAGACTTATGTATGATCTTCAGATTGGCTATTACCGTTGGAATGTCCTTCAAACCCCTTATCACCCTCCCATCCCCTCTTCCTCCCAACTAGATTCCAATGTCCAGTATAATCCTCGCAAGTCTAGCCCTCTAGGCCCTGTGGAAAGGCCTTTGTCAGCGGGAGAATTATTTGCCCTCTTCCTAATGGGCACAACCCTTGTAGGCTGTTTGCTGTTGGCCTTTTCTCTTGCTTGGTGGCGTAGTTCTGCCCTATCATAAACAACAGAGCTACTTGCCCCACTAGTCACTATGGCCAATGTAACACCACAAAGTCCCCTCTATAATTTCCCCCTCCCGGAGATTGAAAACTGGCTAAGAAGAATGGGGTGTGAACAAAACCCCAAACAGTTGAACTGCTGGTATGTGAAAAAACCTGGCTGGGAGGCCGAAATAGTCTTGGATACAGAGGAATTACTTGTCACCTACTTTAATGCTGGCCCCAACAACACCAACATTCGTAGGGCCTTCCCCTATTCCCTCTCCCTTAAAGACATCGAGGATGCTGTATTTTCTGGCCCCTAGTATAGGTATATTTCCTCCCATCCTGGGGCCAGTTTTCTTAATGCCCTGTAACGCTAATCTCCTACATACTGGCGGAATGTCCTAGGGCCAAACCCACCACTAGCATCCCTAACACCAAAAAAGGTTGGGCACTAGCCTGGTATTTTACATCGTTTTTCAGGGGATCTCTTAAAAAATACATATCTTGAAATGTAATTTGAGGTATGACAAGTAAAAGGAGAATAGTGGCGTACAGTTTCTCCCCAATGTAAATTAGATAGCCCCCCATGGCAATCTGGAAAAAGTCAATCATAAATACACAAATCCAGGCGGCAGTGGTTACCCCAAACATCACCGGCAGGGATTTTAGGCCAAGTTTCCTATCCCCCTCCACACTCTTAAAATCATTCACCACCGCTATCCCTAAGCCTGCCAGGCTGTAAATGAGGGTGAGAATGACTATCTTCCAGTTTAACTGGCCGAATAGGGCATGACCAGCCCACCAGGGTAGGGCTATATAACTGGCGCCCAGGGCATAGTTGCCTAGCCAGCCGTTTTGTTTCAGTTTTAAAGGAGGTGCCGAGTAGATATAAGATAGAAAAGCCCCACCAATGGCTAGACAGGTAATAGTAGGGAATTCATGCCCTGCCCATCTATCCAAGCCGTAGGCGGTGGCAATCCCTGCCAATAATAGTACTACTATCTGGGTAATTACCTGTCCTTCGGAAATGGCACCAGAGGGAATAGGCCGATAAGGCTCATTTATAGCATCTATCTCTCGATCATAGTAATCATTAAGGGTCTGAGTATAGCCCGCCATCAGAGGGCCAGACATAAACATACAAGTTAGGGATTTTAGCACATCCTCCACACTCCACACAAACCCCCCAGAAGAGGCTGCCCCGCAAATTACCCCCCACATCAGGGGTATCCAGGTTATCGGCTTCATCAGTTGTAGCCTTATCAGCCATATATTTTTCCCTTTGGCCGCCCCTTTCATCCCTAACAACTGGCGCGCTTTCGCCCCTTTGTCCTCTCTCTGTATGTCAACAACAGTATAATCCTTCCCGCTGTCACTCATCTGTAACCGCCTATTACTAACTAATGGCCAACACCCTCTAATATAGCCTATTTATTCCACCCCCCTAGTACAGACAAGCCCCACTACCTGCCAACCCCCCCCTTATACCCTGTGCCAGTATAATGAAACACTGACTATTTGAAACGGGAAAGCATCATGACAGCCCAATTGAAAATATATGTGCCTCCCCACCCCCTCATCCAACATTGGTTGGCCGTCGCCAGGGACAAAAATACCCCCACCCCCCTGTTTAAAACCGCTATGGTGGAATTGGGACGTTGGCTTACCTACGAGGCAGTAAGACAGTGGCTGCCTACCATTGAGGGAGAAATTGAAACCCCCCTGGCCACCGCTAAGGCTACCTTCGTTAACCCCAACGTCAAAATCGCCTTGGTGCCTATCATGAGGGCAGGTTTGGCCCTAGCAGAAGGCAGTCAAACTGTCCTTCCCCTCGCCTCCACCTACCATCTGGGTATAGCCCGAGATGAGTCCACTCTCCAGCCTACCTGCTATCTTAACAAACTCCCGGAAACCTTTGCTCCCGATACCCCCATCCTTATCCTTGAACCTATGTTAGCCACCGGCGGCACTATTATGTTAGCTATGAAGGAAATCTGTCAACGGGGTGGTAATCCTGATTTCATTCGTATCATTTCTGTAGTAGCAGCACCCCCCGCCCTCCAAAAACTCAGCAGTCATTACCCCTCCCTTGTCATCTATACCGCCACCATTGATGAACAGGTTAACCATGCTGGTTATATTGTCCCCGGTTTGGGCGATGCTGGTGATCGCGCCTATGGAACATAATCCCCCGGCTGACTACATACTATAATGATGGTTAGTTGCCCTAGGGGGGACAAAACTCTTAGGTATTTGTATTTACGAGGCTCCAGAGGTGGATACCATGATTTTGAGCTTTTCTTTTAAGATACTAGCACGGGGAGGTAAACTCTTCTGTGATTTCTCCCTCTACAAAACCTATAGGGTGGCTTCCGATGTCCCAGCTGACAAAGTCTGGGGCAAATTGATCAATCTGGCGGATATGTCTTGGCATCCCCTCTTCTCTCAAACTGACCTGCCTAATGGCCTCATCCCTAAACCTGGTTTGATTTTCTCTATCTTCACCCGTTGGATACCTATCCCCCTTAGGGCTTTTGTGGAAAATGTACGTCCGCGTAAATTCTTAAGTATCCGTCTTCTCTCTATCCCCGGCATTGAACAGCGAATCACCTACCACATCGAATCCACCCTCCGTGGCAGCTATATCGTCTACTCCATTACCCTCAAGGGATGGCTTTCCCCCCTCATCTGGTGGCTTATTAAACCCTACTCAGCCAAAGTCGCCGATGAGTTGGTTAATGCCGCTAGATGTCATTAGTTGGGGGCCACCACCCCCCCATTCTATCCCCCCATTCTATCACAGTCTTCCCCTGGAGTGTCAATTGTCTTTTGCTATGGCAATATCTCTTGTTTGGGAAAAGAAAAGTCTTGTCGCCGCCTTACCCCCCCTCTATCCCCCTTCCCCGGGATGGATTGGCAAGACACGATTTTGTCAACTTGATTTACTATATTAGTATTTCGCTCCTCCCGCCCAAGCTGTTAACGTCACCAACCCTAGAAATGAGGCTTATATCATCCGACAATTCGCACAAAACCCTGACTTGATTTGCCAACGGGGATTCTCTCAAGGAGTTAATCAAAGGGTATTTTATATCGCCCCTCCTCTTGCTGTCACCCGGAAAGGCTGTTTCCACTGTCATTCACCCCCCCTTTAGTTAGACGAAATTGTCGCTAGACTGTTACCCCCTTTCCCCCCTTTTTTTTTGTTATCATTTCCCCATATTATCGGTTATCTATCCTCCGGTTATTCTCTTGGTTAATTTCTGGTTAGGAAAAACTATTTCCCCCCTCTGGAATAATACCAAAATAGCCCAATTATTCAGCTTATAAAAAATAGAAATGATTACATAAATATCCCCGAATTTAATGGCTTATTCTGCTGAATATTATACTAGAAAAAATTACCTTGGAAATTACTATAGGCAAATACTAAGCCAACAAGATAACAACAAATTTGTCTTTGAGAAAAAAGAAATCTCAGCAATTATATTGAATATTACTTATACTGGCAAATTTTTGTCAGCAATTTACCTATAATATTCATCTATTTTACATGGTTTACTGGGTTTAAAATGGCTATCTTCTTCTCAGTTTTCGCCTATATTTTCTTTCCTAAATGATGTATTTCTTCCCCTACACAATCTCCCCTCCATCTACTGTCTACAGACTTCTGTTGCTACCTGCAATTTACCCCCCTACCTCAACTCGTTTTTTCTTCCCTGTAACCTAATCCTCTACTACCCCCCCTTTTTTTGGCTGATTATATTCCTGCTTCCTCACTTTTACTATTATCAATTAGCGGGGCCAAAATTCTATTGTAAACAGCTAAATCACAGATTATTACCAGTTTCCCTCTATTACACAATAACTGTTCAGCAAGGAATTAATCTTTTTCAATACCACCCTTGGTAACAAAGGTAAGAACAAATACTCATCCACCCCCCATTCCTCTTCTTCCTGTGGTTTCCCTCTTTGTTTTTCTCTCTCCAGCCACTCTTCTTCTGTCATATCCCCCCTGATTACTACCAGGTGAGTATTCTTACCCCCCTGAGACTTGATTTCTCGGATTAGGGCCGGCGAAATCCCTTTCTCCCGTTGTAAAATCACTATGCGGGGGTTTAATAAGCTGATGCGAGAAATGGCCTCTTTCACGTCTACTAGCCAAATTACCTGATATTCCGCCGCTGTTAACAACTCGCACAAAAAAGTGCCAATTTCCTCATCCTCGCAAACAATGGCAATAATCTTACCTCCCCGCCACTGATTATTTGTCGGTTTCCCCCATTTGTTTCTAATACTGCTCTCTGGCGGACAATCCGGTAAAATAACAGTAAAAGTCGAACCCTCTCCTACTACCGATTCTACCTCAATAGTGCCCCCGTGTAATTCCACTAAATGTTTCGTCAACGCTAAGCCTAAACCTGTGCCTTGATAACTGCGAATTCTATAGTTTTCTAATTGTTGAAACTCGGTAAACAAAAGGGGAATTTTCTTCTCGTCAATCCCTATCCCTGTATCTTCCACCTGGAATATCACCTGATTTTTCCCCCTCATTGCCCTAATTGTTACTTCCCCCCCACTGGGAGTAAATTTTATGCCATTGTCCACTAAGTTGAACAGTATTTGATATAACCTCTCCTCGTCTCCATAAAATTTTTTCCCCTCCTCCATTTGGCATTCTATTTTCAGCTTTACCCCTTGATTCTTTGCTATTTCCAAACAGCCATTGTAGACGTTTTGCAAAAGATTTTCTATGGAAATTTCTTTTATACACAGCAGAGATTTGCCCGCCTCTAAATCGGCAAAATCTAGCATGTTGTTGATCAATTCCATCAGTCTTCTGCCACTGTCTTGGATTATTTCTAGGTATCTAATCTGTTTCTCTGGCGATAAACCCCCACCTTCCTTTTGAAACCAGTGTAATAAAGTACCAGAAAGGCCAATAATACAGGTTAAAGGTGTCCTCAACTCGTGACTTAAACTGCCTAAGAATTCTGTTTTTGAACGATGGGCAATTTGAGCGGCCACTAAAGCATCTTGCAGTTGTTTTGCCTTTTTTTCTATCTGTTTTTCTAAAAGTATTTTCTGATCCTTCAACCTCTGATAACACTCGTATTGGTACAGAGAAATGCCCAAATATTCTGCTATACTGCTCAAAAATCTTATATCACTTTCCCGCCATTTTCTTGGATGAAAACACTGGTGGGCAATTAGTAATCCCCAGAGTCTATTCTTCACATTAATTGGCACCACCAACTTGGCTTTTACCCCCATCGAATCCATCACATCTTTCAGACACGAATCTAAGGAGGAATTGTTTATATCATCCACAACTAAAATATGCCCACTACGATATTTTTTGTAGCAGCTACTATCCGGGCGAAAACAGGTTTCCTCCCTAAAATTTAATACCGAAGATATATCCTCTGATGCCTTCGCCTCATAAGTCACCGCATCCACAAACTTAATGCCCTCTTTTTCCTCCTTCACCGGTACATTTATCTGATATATTAGCAATCTATCTAACCTCAATAGTGATTGTACCTGTTCTATGGTCATCTTCACTATTGTGGGGGTTTCTAAATTGTCTTGTATCTGTTTTGTAACTTGCCTTATTATCTTCTCTTGGGCTATCTTATTGCGGAGGAAAACCTCTAGGCTTTGGGAGGGGGCCATCCCTACAGATTGTGTCCAGGGTTCTGCTAGAATTTGAAGAAGAGAAATCAGAAATTGTGCCTTGACATCTACATCTTTTTTCTGCCGGGCAATCTTCTCATTTATTTTCTCAAAAGTGTCAGAATTTATCTCTTGAATCTTCAAGAAATCTAAAATTTCCCCCGTTTCAAAGCTGATACTAATCTGATAGTATAGCTCGTTTATCCTTTTTTCTACTACCAACAAACACTGAATTTTGTCTGAAACAAACAGTTGAAAACCCAATATTTCCCCACTAGAATTCTGCCCCTCTTTGCCTCTAATTGAAGTTTCCCTATTTAGATATATGCCTTCCAGAGAATTGTCTTTTACCAATTCCCTCCACAACTGGGAGATTCTGGCAAAAATTGGTTGGGAAACTACTATGCTAATGAGAGACTGGCTAGAGGTAAACATTCACTAATGGTTTGTATATGGTAATACCAAACTGTGTCCTATTACTATGATGTCTCTTTTTTTTTGCCGTGTGCCAGACTATAACCTTTTCTAAAGATTAAACAAAGTTTTTTACCCCTGTCACAGAAAAAGAGTAGTGTTATTATCCCAGCAAAGAGGCTTCCCCTCCGCGTCAACTGCCCCAAATTTCTTGAAGTAGCAGTTGAGATGAGAGGGTAACTGGGGGAAGTCAAACTGTTTATCCCCATGGGCAATGTCTGTCCAGAAATCCCTTAGAATTGGAGCATACATCTTGGCTTGTTCTACCGGTAAATTAAGAGGAGAGGAGGTAAGTAGAGTCATCATAAAGGAAAATGAACGCTCTCGCATCCATCTTTGGGAAAAATCGGCAAAATCCCCTACCCCTGGCAAATGTGTTATCTTATAAGAGTTGATCTTTAATTGCTTATCCTCTAGGTGTAGTATACGATAGGGGTGTGGATAAGTTATGAGAGATCCTGTTGTAATATCATATAGCCCGGCTTCCTCGGCGATGTCTTGAATGTGTAGGTGTCCAGTAAACACAAATCTTACTCCGTATTTCCGTAAAACAGATACCAGACGTGATGCATTTTCCAACATGTATCTTCTGCCTAGTACATGAGTAGCCTGGCCCGGCAGATGTTCCAGTACATTATGATGGATCATCACCAACACCATCTTCCCTGTTAGTCGGGAAAGGGTTTCTTCTAACCACACAAACTGGCTTTCTACTAAACAGCCTAGCTGGTTGCCACTGTCATCGAAATGGGTGGAGTTGAGGCCCACCAGATGTACCCCTTTTGCTACTTCACAGGTATAATCTAGGGTATCAGTGGCATTGTTATAGCCAAAATCCCTGTAATATTCCACAAACTCCCCAAAACCAATGGCCTTTTCGTCTCCTTCCTTCCTCGGTAAATCATGATTCCCGGGGATTACATACACTGGATATGGTAATTCTTTCAGTCTCTGGCTTAGCCACCTATGATTCACCCTCTCTCCATCTTGAGTTAAATCCCCCGGCAATAGCAGAAAGTCTATGTTTATATTGTTCAATTGTTGTATCACTACCTCCAAAGCTGGTATGCTGAATTGGGTTAGGTGAAAGCGTTTATCCCCCTTGTCAACGGTTTCTGGTAAGGCTATATGTAAATCACTTATAATACCAAAACGTATATCCATAATTTTACCCATCACCACCAACATTCACTAGTATAAATTGACTGGGAAAAAAACAGGAGGGATATTCATTGGCTAGAGTAAGAGTGCGTCAACACGTTAACCCTTTAAGTAGTAAGTATCTTCAGCCTATTTCTCTACCCGACTGGAGTCAGATATATTCTAATCTGTCTTCTCCATTCTATCTGGATTTGGGTTGTGGAAGAGGCCGCTTTTTGTTACAAATGGCTACTCTTTTCCCTGACAGAAATTTCCTGGGTATAGAAATTAGAGAGTTACTTGTGCAGGAGGCTAATCGCATTAAATGTTCCCACAATCTAACCAATCTTTACTATCTTTTTGCTAACATCAACGTTTCCTTGAGGGACATTCTCTCTTCTCTTCCTCCTAATAGTCTTCAAATGGTCATGATTCAATTCCCGGATCCATGGTTCAAGAAAAAACACCATAAAAGGAGAATAGTTAAACCAGAAGTTGTCAATATTATAGCAGAATTTCTAAGAGATGATGGTCAGGTATTTCTCCAATCTGATGTGGAAGAAGTGGCCCAGGAGATGGTGGATTTATTCCTAGAAAATCCCCGCTTTCAGCTTCTATCACCCCAAATATGGCTTCCCGAAAATCCCCTTGGTATCATGACGGAAAGAGAAGTCGCTAGTATTAACAAAGGTAGAAAGGTATACCGGACTATACTGACCACAAATAAACATAATCCGCCGAAAAATTGAAGAGACAAAAACGTCTAGACAAGGCTGATGCCAGCTTAGGAGTAGACATTCATTCCAGGCGATTTGCTAAGATTATTTCCCCTTTCGAGAAGTGACATACAATATAAGTAAAGGGCAGAAATTGAACAATTAAGTCTTAGATTTAGCACAAAAGATGAGAAACTCCCCCTCAAAACTAGTAAAAAAATTATACCGTCAGGAGCCAATTTCCGCCTTCATTTTTACCGTGGGATTGGTAGATGCCACCCTGGGAGGGTTTGGGGAACGTTGGACTCTGTTATCATTAGGTATGTTTCTGGTAATGGTATCCCTTCTCCTTAGATGGATACAATTGGGAAGCCCACAAAACGAGAAAACAATAACAAAATCAAACCTTCGTCGCCGTCGCTACCTTCCCCCCGCCAATGACACTCCTACCCCCCTCCCCCCTCTCAAACGAAAACGCGAGTACAAGCTGTAACACAAAATATCAGTTAATGAGCTACCCCCTCAGTCATCGGTGGCACTAGATTTGTTTGTCAACCCGGTGACGGCAAAAACCGGCAATAGTCATAATCCCCCTTCCGTGACAATGGCATGATAGTGGGAAAGGGATACAGGCAGGCAACAACCCGTTTCCGGGGTTAAGGTTTCAGAAAGTTGTCACTGAAGAAAAATCCCCCTAATACACTTGCTCATACAATCCCCCCTTGTCTTTTCATCTAGTTTGTCAGGGTTTATTTGTTTTTCCCGGCAGAGGGATTTAAAGGTCTATTCTGCCATGAATGCACTTACACAACAATATACCTCAAATACCTCCATTCAGGGGGTTTAATTTTTCTCCATATGCCTGTTAGCCTTTCATAGTCTCCCTAACCTCCCCTTACGCCCATGAGAGGGAAAACTATTCCCACAGTCTACATCCCCCCTCCCACACAAACTTCCCAGCTGTTACCGCTACCACAGGCTTATTATACTCCCTAATGGTAATCTGTTGACATGGCTTCTTTCCCCCCTCCCTTGCTCATTAACAAAGATATAATTGCCATTTGAGAGCAAAACCTTGGTATCATTGCCCTGATATTCCTCAACCAATTTCCTCAACAAGCCTATGACATCTTCTAACATTTTTGATAGACTAGAGCAGGATTTGACAAGCCAAATCCAACAGTTGCAGGCTAAACAACAAGAACTTTTGGAAAAAAAGAAACACATCTCCTCTTTAAGGGAAAAAATAGATGAATTCCTGACTGCTGCCAAACAAATCCGGAAAGATGTCGACTTTGAGCCCGAATTGATAAAATTTCTGCAAAAAGAGTTGAATAGAATCTTTCAACCCTCCCTGTCTTCCCACTCCTCCCCAAAACTTCCTCTTAACCCCCCTCACCCCAATCACCCCTCTCACCCCCAAACCGATACCCCCACTAGTGTTAATCTGGAGAAAGAAGAAGCAGAGGTTGACGAAGAGTCATTCAAGGTTTTCACCTTTGTCGACGCCCAAGGGAAAAACACCTCTTTCTAGGTACCATTTTCCCCCTTCCCGGATTTATCCTCCTCCCTCCTTGCTTTTTTTTTTCTCTTCTGCTATAATTGGTAGACGTGCAACACATTCCTCGATAGCTCAGCGGTAGAGCGGTCGGCTGTTAACCGATTGGTCGCAGGTTCGAATCCTGCTCGGGGAGTCCGTGCGCTGTATTGTCCGGCCCGCCGGCCTGGTCCCCATTGCTGTCATTTTTATCATGTCCCCGTTACAGAGTGCGGGGAGCTTCTGCCTGCTAGTGTCCTTTTATTGGAGTCCCTCGAGGGACTTGTGTGGGAGCCACACATTTTCACCTCCGACGGTTTAGGAAGTCCAGGGGATTTCTGGGAAAACACTATGGCCCTCCCCCCAAGGGCCCCAGGAACTTCCTCAGTGCTACGAACTCCAGTAGGACTTCTCCTTGGGCATTTATGTGGCACAGACTCCTTCGACCGTCAATACCATGAAAGAAATCTCATAAAACTATCTCATAGGGGCAAATAGCTATACTTTTCTTTTGTCTCAAGAGCTGGTCTTTTATATTTCTCTGCCTTTACACCGCCAAACTCTGTTTTACTGGTCCTCTGTTTTGTTTTTTTTCTCTCCGAAAGACTCCCACAAGACACTAGGGTTTTACTCTACAGCTCTCAATCATATGTCGAATGTCGAAACTTTCATCCCACTTCCCCCCATCCATTTCTCGGGCTGTCCGGCATTCTATCAGTCCGATGAGTCTCCCCGAGGCGAAGAGGTTTGTTGTAACCTTTGCCATTAAAAGTTTATTCCCCTCTCCCCCAATGCCTCTGTTTAGCCACTGAGCAAAAACCCAACCTAAGTTGTGCTTTTCCTGACGGGTAATACATTCGACTCAAAGCCACCACACCCCTCGCCGGTTCATCAACAACAGCTCGATAATGCCGAAACGCCCCATGTGGCAGTTGTCCTGAAAAAAAC
>JAUQQP010000025.1 GCA_030549855.1 Cyanobacteriota bacterium SRBZ.bins.94.201705 | reverse complement strand
TCTCGGCCTTTTCGTTTCGTAAAATCTCTTTTTTTGGATACATTAAAACAGGCCTTAGGCAAAAAATAAATGTTTGATGGGTTATCTTTAGAAATTGGGATTGGACTGTTAAATCTCCAGTCATCCCTATATCCTTTGACAGGAGTAACTTTCTGACTCCGGAAAATCTATCCCAATCCCTAGAAGAGAAATTTCCGGATATACAAAGAGGATACGAAATAAAGCTAACCTACAAATCTCTTGAGGGTCAGAATGGGGTAACATTGATAGATGAGTATGACAAACCGATAATTGACGTTTTGACAGATAGGGAAACCGCTAGGAAAAATAGGAAGACACTAAAAAGATTATACACAGGTTTGAAAGACACAGATACCTCCCATAAAATTTGTCCTTATAACTGGGGTATCGACATTATCAAAAGTCTCAATTTTTTCTTTTTTAAATCAGCTAAATTCCCTGACATTTGCTAGACAATATTCCCCTATTTGTTTGGGCCAAACATAAAGGGTAATATTAACAGTATTTGCTGACCAAATTGAAGGGGAAAGTCTGGGGGGAGTAAGACAGTGGTACAACGGTTTTTGGGGGCGAAAAATTCTATAATCCTTTTGATATTCTCCTTTACTTATTCGGAAAGGGAATTTAAATGCTACTGGCTTGAAACTGGGACTCCATCTTCTCCTATTAAACTCATGGCAAACAGGGGATTTTATATACCAGAAATGGAGCAAATGTTCACCGACGAAACTATAATAGGCAGCTTTGATATAGATTTTATTAGCCCGAAAATTTGTTGTTCCAGAATGGTCATTTTCCCCTAAAATAATGCCAACAAGAAATAGATGGGATGGAGTATGTCCTTACCTCCCCAAACAAGCAAGTAAAGGTAGCCATAAACAAGCATTTCCTGGAATATTTTTTCCAAAACAAAATAGAGGTAATAAAAGCACAAAAAGTATAAGAGTGGCTTTGAGGAAAACGGATTTAACTGCCCTGGATAAAACATTGAAATCCCTTTTTGCCAGTATACCCTATGACTGGTATAGAAGCAATACCATAGCCAATTATGAGAGTTATTACACCTCTGTGGTATACAGCTTTTTAGCTGGTGCAGGTTTTAATTTAATACCATAGGATATAACCAGCAAAGGAAGGATAGACTTGACGATTCTTCACGAAGAAAAGGTTTATATTATTGAGTTTAAAGTTATAGAATTAGAAGGGTAGCAGCCCAAGGCTTTACAACAGATAAAAGAAAAGAGATACCATGAGAATTATGTGGAAAAGTCTCCATCAGTTTACCTGGTGGGAGTAGATTTTAGCAAAGACCAGAAGAATATAGTCAGTTTTGAATGGGAGGAATTGAGGGTTGGCATTTAGTGTTGAGGAGAGAGTCTATCAAGTTTACCTCAGATACCAACCATCCGAGGAAACTACTGGGAAAAAAACGCTAACAAAAAAATCTGGCAACTGTGGCCAGTAATTGAGGCAATCCTGTTAAAGTTTTTATCTATTTAAGTGGCAAAAAAATTCTAATCGGGGAGTTTGTACTGGGATACTATCCTTTTAGCATATTCAGGGACATGTTGTTCCAATTTTTCTGGATAATTACGTTTGACATATAGGTAATTGCGGGCAAAGTGGGAGTCAATAGAAAAACGAGCGTATTCTAACCCCTTGGGGCCTAGTTTGTCTATCACTATTCCCATTAGCCTTGCCGCCCACATGGGGAGCGTAATTCCTTTGTCATAAGCGGGAATACTATTTTGGACGGCCTGACGTCTGTCGCCACTAGACATTACCGGTTGTATGTGCAACTGGTGACGGACTAAGTCCAACATCTGTTTGCCTCTTTCATTCCTCACTACCAACCACTGCCAGCCAAAAGGTGCACCCATATATCCCACCACTAAGTCGGCTAAGGCGTTGACATAGTCAAAACATGTCATACAGGAGGGGGCAAATATATCCTTGAGTATATTGGTTTTTAGGCCAAAGAAAGGGACTTTTTCCACACTGCCGTCAGCATGTTTGAAGTGCACCCGAAAGTCTTGCATGAATTCATAGGCTACCACGGTTTCGGGGGATTTACTAGTGGTTTCTAGGAATTTTTGTAAACCAGCCCTAGTTACATTGTCTACACAGGGAGTCCCCAAGACATATAATTTCTCTAAGCCTAGTTTAGCCTCCACTGCCCTTAAAGCCTGAATCTGACAACCCACCCCAATCACTAACAATCGTTTCATCCCAGACTTTTCCACCAATTCCAATGGGGAGAGATTGGGAGAGAGAGTAGGCTTGTTTACCCTTGCCTTGATAATTTCCTCTGTAGTGGTGGCCAAAACCGGTTTAGGAGAAAAACGGTCTTCATCCCTGTTTTGGACGCATACAACGCCTTCTACTAGCCCCTGGGTTAACATTTCACAGGCGATGGTAGTCACAATACCAGTCCATTGTGCCCCCTCTAGGGGTTTGATTTTACGGGCAGACATCATCTCCTGATGGATACCGAAATACAATTCATCCTCATTGTCCAAATTGCGACTACGCCCATGGGTTACTTCCTCTAAGGGGGCAATTTGTTGATTTATAAAAGCACAGGCCTCTTTAACATAGTGGATATAATAAGTATCGCACAGACCACATTCGCTGCACAACTCCTTGGCTGGGCGACGACTCCCGGGTTTTAACGCCTTGGCTTTATGGTGGGGTTTGGTAGGGGGTTGGGGGGGTGTTGGCGTATATGGTAATGTGTCTGTGCATAGGTTTTCTCCTAGCCGGGGGTTGGTTGGCAGCAAAGAGGGTGTTGGATTTTGGGTGTCAAAAGTCATTGTTATTAACTACTGATTTTAGGTAATTCAAGTATTATTTTCTCATCCAATTCAGATTTCTGCCATATTCCCGTAAGACGCCAATAACAATCAACAATACCCTCTTGTGAGTGTAGAGAGATGCCAATATAATGGGGTGATATAAAGACCAAATGTATAAGGGGTGACAACAGATGTTAGCATATTTCTTGGCAGTGGTTGTGGCAATTTTGAGTCTGTGGCTTTTCCTGGGCGCCTGGATTGCCAAGGATATTCATCGCCAAGACGACTTTTTGTGGAGTGGGTTAGGATTGTTTTATGCCCTAATTCTCTGGATTTGTGCCGGCAGGATTACTGGTGCAGTGTTGTTGGGGCAGTCGGCGGTGGTAGCCATGCTTATTTCCTTCTGCTGGGAAAATAGACGGCTAAGAAAGGCGATAGTTGCACAATCATCTTCCCTTGAGGGTTTCTCCCTTCTCAAATTCCTATTCAGCCGGCGGGAGATTTCTCTACCCTCCTTTGGCTTTGGTAAGAAAAAAACACAACTGGCTTCCACTCCCTCACAACCTGTCACCCCTGAAGGAGAAACCAAGACAACTACTGCTACCACCACTGGGGAAACTATCACAACAGGAGAAACAGAAACAGCTAAACCTGTTGAAAAGAGTACCATAACAGAGGAGACTGCCACCACGGAAACAAAAGAAACAGCTACACCCCATGAAACCCCCACTACAGAAAAAGCGGAAACAACTACAGCCGGTGGGGAAACTGTCTCTACAAAAGTGGATACAGCTACTGCCACACCTCCCGGAGAAACTGCCATAGAGGAGAAGAAATCTACCCCTGAGACTGAGGTAACAGAAGAAGCTAGAGTTTCTGTCACCCCCACTGCAGAAGAAACCACCACTACAGAAGCCAAAGAAAAAGAAGCTGAAACAGAAAAACAAGCCGTTTCCTCTTCCCAGCAGGGGGAAAAACAGTCTCCAGAAACCCCCTCAGAGGCTAGTGAATCAAAAGAAGAAGAAGAAGAAAAACAGACATCTCCCCCGGCGGCTGCCTCTGCTAAAAAACCCAGTTTGTGGGAAAGGATAAGGAATTTCTTCCGTCGTCCATCTCCTCCCCCCACCCCTTCCCTTTTGGAACAGCTAGACCCAGTAGTAGAAAGTGCTACAAAAGAAGTTGAGAAAGAAGTAGAAGAAGCCATTTCTAACTTAGACACTGAAATTACCCTTAAGCAGGGGGAAGCCACAGCAAAAGAGGAAATCACACCCCAGGAAGAAGCAACAACCTCCCCAGCCGCCACCGCTACATCTACCGAAAAAGCTATAGCAGAAGAAAAAGTCAAACCAGAAGAAACCACCCAAGCGGTTGCAGAAGAGGCTGAGACTGGTAAACCCTCTGAGACTGAAAAAGAGGAATTGGAAAAGGCTGTAGCCGTGGAAACTTCAACGGAAAAGGCAACTGTTACTGCCACCTCTTCCCCGGCAGCAGAAACATCCGCCTCAGCTGTCACGACTACTGCTACTACCCCAGAAGAGGAAACAACACCAACTCCGACAGAAGCAGCAACCCCTACTGCTGAGACTGAAGCCGAAATAGCCACTTTTTCTACCGCCACTGCCACCACTACCGCCGTCACCTCTACCACGGCAGAAACCTCTATCTCCTCCGAGGAAACATCCACCCCCCCCGCTGAAGCGGAGACTACTGTTGCTTCCCTTCACACTGCCGAGGAAACCCCACCACAGTCGACTGAGGCTAAAAACCTAGTCAAAGAAGAAGAAAAACAAGAGGAGATACAACAATCAGCGGCAGAGGCGAAAAAAGAAGAGGCAAAAGATAAAATCACAGCGGAAGAGATGACGGTTGCCTCTACTGCCGTGGAGGAATCAAAGAAGACAGTGACTGAAGAGACGACTGGGGAAAAGGCAATTAAACCCGGGTTTCCCGCTGACAAGACAAACGGGGAAACACTGACAGAAACACCACCTGAGGGAAGGGGGGAAGAAGACGAGAAGAAGGGGTGATTTTAAACACCAACATCCTACCAATCTCGCCGGGCAAAAACAAGGCCCACCCCTCAGGAATTACAATTCTCCCCCACACCTCTATATACCAGAAAACAACGGAGAGAGTGGGATTTGAACCCACGAGAGACATAACGTCTCTAGCAGTTTTCGAGACTGCCGCAATCAACCACTCTGCCATCTCTCCACAGTATTCATTAT
>JAUQQP010000020.1 GCA_030549855.1 Cyanobacteriota bacterium SRBZ.bins.94.201705 | reverse complement strand
GACTTCTCTTGCTTTTTCTCGGGTAACGGGGGTAAGTTCATCGTCTGGTGGCCGGAATTTTGTCAAGCCGACGGGTACTACTGCTACACTAATTACCGCGGGTATTTCTCCCTTATGAAAAGAGAATAAGTCTAACAAAGTAGTAGTTAAATGTTGCCCGTCATTAATATTAGGACAAACCACCACTTGAGCGTGGATTTGTAATCGTCTTTCCTCAAACCATGCTATCTGTTTTTTAATCTCGCCTGCCCGAGGATTTTTTAACAGTCTTATTCTCACTTCTGGGTCTGTAGCATGGACAGATACATAGAGAGGAGAAAGACGCATTTTCTCAATTCTATCCCATTCTTTTGGGGTTAAATTAGTAAGGGTTAAATAGCTGCCATAAAGAAAACTAAGACGATAATCATCATCCTTGAGATAGAGAGTCTTTCTTTTCCCGGGCGGCTGTTGGTCAATAAAACAAAAAGGACACTTATTATTGCACTGAATTAAACCGTCAAAAAGTGCCGTTTCAAACTCTAATCCTAAATCCTCATCATAGTCTTTTTCTATCTCTATAAAATGGGTTTTACCCCACTTATCTATGACTTCTAATTGCAGGTATTCGTCGGCACACAAAAATTGATAGTCAATCAAATCCCTAGGCTTAACCCCATTGATAGTAACAATCTTGTCTCCTACCTCAAACCCAATTTCGGCGGCAATGGAGTTGGGGATTACACGACTGATGACAGCGGGTTTCATAATCTGTGGTAGCCTTTTTTAGATTTACCCCTGGACTATGGCAAAATTGCCAAAAATGCGATAAACTATTTATTAGTTTACAAAACTTAACTTGCTTTTGGGGCCGTAGCTCAGTAGGATAGAGCAAGCGCCTCCTAAGCGCTGTGCCGGCAGTTCGATTCTGCCCGGTCCCGTGTTATTATGGTTTAGGGGTGCGGAAAAGACGAAAATAGTTCCAGTAGTTGCCGAAGACGGTTTCCACGTAGTTTTTGGTTTCGGGGAAGGGGATGTTTTCTACAAATTCGTCTAAGTCGGCGAGGGAATAACGACTAATCCAATTACTAACATTACCAGGTCCAGCATTATAACTGGCTATGGCCAAGAGGGAGTTATTGTTAAAGGTATCATGGGTATAGGCCAAATACCATGTGCCCATTTGGATGTTATCTTCGGGGTTGGTGAGGGAATACTTAAGTAGGTTGATTTGTGGGGCAATCCATTGGGCAGTGGTGGGAATTATTTGCATCAAGCCGAGGGCGCCGGCGGGGGATTTAATATCCTTCTCGAAGCGAGACTCTTGCCGGATTAGGGCTACCACCAGAAGGGGGTTTATTTTCCTTTCTTCTGACCATTTGATAATTATATCCTTATAGGGGAAGGGGAAGAGGGCATACCAATATTCTGGACTTTCTCGCAACAGTCGCCATTCTTCATTGTCTTCTGGCTTGGTGCGATTGCGCAGATTTAAAATCTCATTAATTCCCTCTAAGTATTTACCCTGAATTTGTTTGAGAATACCGAGGACAAATTGCTCAGAAACACTGATTTCCTTTTTGTCGGCAATCTCTGCCAGGAATAAGTCAATAGCGGTGGCGTCTTCTCCTAGGAGAAATAATTCCTTGAATTGGGGGGAGCCAGCTGGTAGAATGGGACGAGTAGAGGGGAAGGAGAGGTTAAAGGTGAGGTAGCGAAGATTGTTAAAGTCGCCGGCTTCTTTTTTGCCTAGTTTTACTGCCGAACGCCAGGCATAATAGGAGTGGGGGTAGTTTTGTAAAACGTATTGGTATGCCTTGATGGCTTCCTGTGGCTGTCCGAGTTTTTCTGCCCATTTGCCTACCCAGAATGCGGCTTTGGGGGCTATAATACTGTCGGGGTTGTAGACACTAATTTGTCTTGCCCACTGCCAGGCAGAGGTATAATCTCCTTTGTTAGCATATTCCTGGGCAATTTGCCAGCGAAAGAAGGCGGCTTCTTCACTATTGGGAAACTCTTTGAGGAGTTTGTCTCTTGTGGCAGTGGCATCGGAGTAGCGTTTGAGGAGGGTGAGGAGGGTGACTTTTTGTTTTAAGGCGGCGGGCATTTCTTCTGGAAATTTTTGGTCTACCTTGTTAAGATAGGAAAGGGCTTCGTCGCCGGTGGTGAGGCTGGCTAAACGCCTGTAGGCTAAGCCGGAGTAAGGGGAGGAGGGAAACTGTTTAACTAGTCGTAGATAGGCGGTTTTTGCTTCTTTTGGCCTGTTTGTCACCTGATAGCTACGGGCAATACGATATAGGTTTTCTGGGGTTTTGCTGGCTTTTTGATAGGCGGTAGCGGCGGCAAGATAATTGCCTGTCTGCCAGTAGAAGTTGCCAATCACATCCCAGTCTTCAGTAGACAGTTGTGGGGAGAAATTTTGCACCAGTCTGTCTACTATGGTCTTATTTTCGGGGATTATTTGGTATTTGGCCAGTACTAGGTATAACTGTTTCCTTTGGGGGTTAGTTTCTAAAAGTTGTTTAGCTATTTGCTGACTACGGGGGTGTTGGGGGAATTGTGTAATGGCTTTTTCCCAGTATTCGGGTTGATATTTGCCCAATTTGTAGTAAGCTTCGGCGAGGATGAGATTGTGGGGGTATTGGGATATTAATTTTTCCCAGGTTTTAATGGCTTTTTCTGTGTCGTTGGTTAATTCATAGGCCCTTCCTTGTAGGAGAATGATATAGGGGGCGAGAAGGTGGTATTCTTTGTCTAGGTTTTTTAAAAGGGGTAGGGCCTTACCGCCGTCTAATTCTTCTCTAATTATATCCAGTGCCAGGAGGTATCTTGCCCGGCTTCTGTCGAGGGAGGGTTTTTTCTCGTTGGCAATGGCTAACAGTTTTTCTCTTCGCTGCTGGGGGGGATTTGTTGCCAGGGGTAAAACCCGGGAGGGGGAGGTGAGGGTGTATTGGGTTTTGTCGGTATAGCGGGAGGCTACTATTTGCTCAAATCTTCGTAGTAATTCTGGTGTCAAAGCGGTTGCACCGGCTAAACCTATCAGAGTTAGTAGAATTACACCAATAGGCCACTTTTTTTTTGCTTTCCTTGTCTTCATGATTGTCTTCTGTCGGTGTGATGGGTTTTATTGCCCGGTATTACTGATATACTGTCTGGGAAAATCCATTAACACTAGTACCATTTTCTCTTATAACCATGAAAGTGCCATCTTTATTTCTTTGTTTTCTCACTCTGGTGGGGGTGACTGGGTATAGTATTTCTTATCGGCTAAAAGCACAAGGGGAGAAGACAGCAGGGATGCCGCAGGAGTTACCGGTGGAGGCGGTGTTGCTGGTGAGGGGGGAGGAGATTGAATTGGAGGTGGCAAAAACGCCTCAACAACAACAACTAGGCTTGATGTTTCGCACCTTTCTGCCTCCTTACCGGGGGATGCTATTTCCCTTTCAACCACCTACTTTTGTGACTTTTTGGATGAAAAATGTCCTTATTCCTTTGGATATGATTTTTGTGGCTAATGACACTGTTGTCCAAATATATCACAACGTACCTCCGTGCTACAGAGACCCTTGTCCTGTTTATCACTCATTTACTCCCATAGACTATGTTATCGAGGTGGCGGGGGGTAGGGCACGACAGTTGAATATTCGCCGGGGGGATAAATTGACGATAAAAATGTTATCTTCCCCCACACAATCGGAAAATTAATGGCAAAATAGGAAATAATAGTGTATAATATTCACCCCAAGTCATAACAAGCTAGAAAGGGTCACTCCTTTCCCATTACCCCTATACGGCTGTGAGTATGGGTTTATAACCATAAGGGTGAAAGACACTGTTTTTGGAGAAACAGAGTCTGGGTAACTATTCTCCAGCCGCGTCGGTGGGATTTGGTTTAAGGACCTAAACACAATAAAATATATTCATAATTGTCCCCTATAACGGGGTTTCTGCTGCCACTTTTTGTAGGGGGGTAGTAATTGTTTTTACCAGTTGATTTTTTAGAAATTTTTTAGAAAATAAGTTTTCTTTTTGGATTAATATACTTTTCGAACACAACAATTAGGGTCAATTTTCCCAGAATAGGGCCCCGAATAGGGGTAAAACTTAAACCTTCTTTAAAACAAATTTAGGAATATTAACGGGTGGAGAGGAGTGTTTATGATTATGATTTTAAAAATTTGTAGTACTATAATTTCCAGGAGAGAGATATGCCTAGCAAAACCTATCAACGTTTTATCCAATTCCTTCAAGAGGAAATGAATCTATCCCAAGACTCCATTGCCATGGCACAAAAGACGGTGGAGGAGAATTTGGGGTTGATGCCGGTGGTGTTGTGGCAATATGGCTTGGTGAATATCGAACAGTTGAATAGAATCTATGAGTGGCTGGAGAAGGCATAATATTCCCTAGGAGGTGGGGTAGAAGATGCCAAACACGGAGGTATATCCGTGTAAAAAGGTACTACTGCCAAGGGGGCCAATCTCACCATTACAGAAGAAGCCGCCTAGGGGAATATCGGGGAAATAGTGGGAGAATAACTGGGAATCGAAGTTGGGTTGTTTATATAAGCCTTCTCCACGCCCCAAACAGGAAAACATAAGGGCGCCTACGGGTTGGGAGGCTTGACGATAGCTGTAGTTTACTAGTAGTGTTTCGAGTTCTTCGGCTGAGGCTTTGGCGTCTCTTAGATGGAATTGTACTCTTTGTCCTGGTCTAATTCTATTTCCCAGGGCCAAGGCTCCGTGTTTTGGGTCTACTCCAATGAGGTTACGGATAAGAAAATCACCGGCACCTAATTCTACCTGAAATTCGTCCTTGGCAATGCCGATAAACAGGGAGTGGGTGGCTAATTTTTGTTCAGTTGGGGAAAGGGTGGCAATAAGACGACGTAAACAGTTTAGGGCAGTATCGCTATGGCCCCTGTGGTCGGACATTTCTAGGATAACATTTTTCTGGGCCTTGGTTACCTGATAAATGTCACCGACGGGGCGACAACCCTGGGCGACAATGGCATCTACTGCTACGCCGGATATGGCAACGCCGATGGCGCCTCTGGTGAGCAGTTGCCGTTTGGAATTACTGCCGTCATAATAGAATAGGGCACTGGTGCTAGCTAGTCCCCCTATTTTTACTGTTTTTGGATAGGCGTAGTCTAATCCTTCTAATAGTTCGTTGATTCTACTGGCAAAAAAGGACTCTGCCAAGAGAATGAAGTGGGGGTTTTCTTGGGCATCTACCCCTATCAAATCATACCAGGCAAAAGGGGGGCTGTCTAAATCGGGGAGATTTTCGGAGAGGATGTGGAAGGGGGTTATCTTTGCCCCTTTTAAACTGGCTACTGTTAGACTTAAACCGTATTTTCCCTCTACTTCCACTGGTTGATGGGGGTTTTTCATGCCGATGACACCGGCGGCGCCACAGCCGATTACACAGGGGATGGGTAATTGTTTCTGTAAAAGTGGCATGAGGCGGGGGTAGTCAGTGGCATGCATGACAGAGGCGAAGACTATACCCAAGTCTGGGGTGGTGGTAAGCTGGGTTTTGATGGTGTCTGCCACTTCTGCCACTGCTTCTTCGAGGGAGGGTTTAGTGGAGAGGGCATTTAGCCACTGTATCTTGTCAGACATGTCTTTTGCACCGTGAATGGGGGGTTTTCCAATTATCTCTTATTTCCGGGTTTTCCTCAACGGGGCTATAAATCAGTATCTCCCTGGGGGTTTATTCTTGAAAACCCCCTATTTGGGCTAGAATTGGCCGGCTAGGGCATGTTTACAACGGGCACAAAGGGATGGAGTATCTTGAAAGGTGCCTACTGTGGTGGAATAATTCCAACAACGATGGCATTTTTGTCCTTCGGCTTGGACTACGGCTACTTTCAAGAGGGTGTCAGTGAGGGAGATTTCGCCTCTGTATTCACTGGCTTGGAGGGAGGATTCTTCTGGGACTATTTCTACCTGGGATACTAGCAGGAGATAACGCAATTCGTCCACCTGGTTGCCTTCATTTACCTCCTTGGGGGGGTTAAGGTTATGGAGGGTTTCCTGCCAGTTGCCGGTGGTGTCATATATTAACACTTTGGCTTCTAGGGATGCCCCTATTAGTTTGCCATTTCTGGCCTCTTCCAATACTTTGTTTACCCCTGTGCGCAGGAGGCGTAGATTGGCCCATTTTGCTTCTTCACTGGGGCTTAATACCCATTTATTGTCTAGGGAAACCCAGCCGGCTTGGAATACGGATAGATGGGGCTTGGGGTAGGGGAGATGAAGCCATATATCCTCTGCCATGTGACATAATACAGGGGCGATGGCCTTGGTGAGGTTTTCGAGGATAATGGCCATTACTGTCTGGCAGCTACGACGGCGTTTTGAGTTGGGGTGGGAGATATAGAGACGATCTTTAGCTATATCTAGGTAGAAATTGGAGAGGTCAACAACACAGTAATTCTGGATTTTTTGGAAGAATTTAAAGAACTGGTAGTTTTCAAAAGCGTCGGTGATTTCCCTAAAAACTTTATAGGTTTCGTGGAGAATATATCGGTCGATTTGAGGTAATTCTTCGTAGGGGATGGAGTGTTTTTCTGGGTCAAAATCGTGGAGGTTACCCAGAAGAAAACGGGCGGTATTGCGAATTTTGCGGTAGACGTCGGCAAGTTGTTTGATAATGTTGTCGCCAATACGGACATCAGAGGAGTAGTCGGCGGAGGAAACCCAGAGGCGTAAAACGTCTGCCCCATAGGGGGGTTGTTCTTTTTGATTTTTGCCGCCGTTGATGATAATATTGGGGTCAACCACATTGCCGAGGGATTTGCTCATTTTATTGCCCCTCTCGTCTAGGACAAAACCGTGGGTAATGACGGTTTTATAGGGGGCGATGCCGTTAACTGCTACACTAGTGAGGAGACTAGATTGAAACCAGCCGCGGTGTTGATCGGATCCTTCTAGGTATATATCTGCGGGGTATTTCAATTCTGGTCGTTGTTTGAGCACTGCTGCCCAGGAGGTGCCGGAATCGAACCAAACATCCATGGTATCGGTGCCTTTGCGGTATTTTCTGCCGTTTTGGCGGTATTTTTCCGGCAATAATTCTTCTACAGACAATTCCCACCAGGCATCGGAGCCTTTTTGTCTTATAATGTCTCGGACATGGTTAATAGTTTCTTCGGTTAAAAGAGGCTCATTGGTTTCTTCATCGTAGAAGACAGGGATGGGTACCCCCCAACTGCGCTGACGGGAAATACACCAGTCGCCTCTTTCACTTACCATAGGGGTGATGCGGTTTTCTCCTTGGGGGGGAATCCAGGTGACGGTTTTGATGGCTTTTAGGGCAGCTTGGCGGAAACCGTCAATGGAGGCAAACCATTGCTCGGTGGCGCGGAAGATGGTAGGTTTTTTGGTACGCCAGTCGTAGGGGTATTTGTGGACATAGTCTTCTTCTTTGAGGAGGCAGTGTTTGGCGGCCAAAGCGGCGATAATGGCGCTGTTAGCATCTTTTAACACATTTAGGCCCGCAAAGACGCCGGCTTCTTCGGTAAAATAGCCCTTTTCGTCTACTGGGGAGAGGATGGGCAAATTGTACTTTTGGCCTGTCATGAAGTCTTCAAGGCCATGGCCTGGTGCCGTGTGTACTAGTCCTGTGCCTGATTCTGTAGTAATATAGTCGCCGCCAATAACTACAGGGCTTTCTCGGTCAAAGAGGGGGTGACGGTAAAAACAGTATTCCAAGTCTGCCCCTTTAACGGTGGTTCTAACTGTCAATTGTAACCCCAGGGTATCTCTAAGTTTTTGCACCAAGTCTAGGGCGACGATAAGATATTTTGCCCCCTGCCAGTTGCCTTCCACTTCCACTACGGCATAGGTCAAATCGCCGTTAACGGCCACAGCTAGATTACCTGGGATTGTCCAGGGGGTAGTAGTCCAAATAGCCACTGCCAGGTCTGGCATGAAGGGGGCTAAATGAGAAACCTTATCATTTAATCTAATAAGAGGGAAGGTGGCATAGATACTGCGGGAGACGTGTCCTTCGGGGTATTCCAATTCGGCTTCAGCAAGGGCAGTTTGGGAACTAGGGCTCCAGTGTACGGGTTTTAGGCCCCTGTAGATATAGCCTTTGAGGGCCATTTGACCAAAGGCTTCAATTTGTGCGGCTTCATATTCTGGGTGCAGAGTCAAGTAGGGATTATCCCAGTCGCCCCAGACTCCATAGCGTTGGAAACCTTCTGACTGTTCTTTTTGGGTTTTGAGGGCGAATTCTTTTGCCTTTCTGCGGATTTCTAGGGGGGTTAGACTTTCTCTTTCCTTAGGCGACATTCCTTGTAGGACTTTTAATTCTATGGGCAGTCCATGACAGTCCCATCCTGGCACATAACGCACTTTATATCCTTGTAGGATTTTGTACTTGTTGATAATATCTTTAAGAATTTTGTTGAGGGCATGTCCCATGTGGAGGCTACCATTGGCGTAGGGGGGGCCGTCATGCAATACGAACACCTCTTTGGGGTTTTTTTCGGCTAATTCTTCATATATCCGGTTTTCTCGCCAAAATTTTTGGATTTCTGGCTCTCTTTTGGCCGCATTCGCCCGCATTTCAAACTTTGTTTTCGGCAGATTTACCGTATCTTTGTAACTCTTCTCTTCCATATCCTTTCCCTTTCTCCTTGGAGGTTCGGGGGGCACGAGGCCTCCCCCTACATGCCCCATCTTATCATCATACGTCTTTTCTCGGTTAGACACAAGGCCCCACCTTGGCTAGGCACTAGGCTTACTTCTACATGGTTCCTAATATTTGATATTTATTCTTATTTAGATTTTTGGCAGCCCAAGTGTTTGAGCAATCTAACCGCATTGCCCCCCTTACACCCCATTCTAGCGCCCGCCGCCCCCCCTTGTCAAGGCCTGAGGGGTATAAAATATAGGTGTAGTAACAAAGAAGTAGGAAGTAGGAAGGGAAATGTATGCAGATGAGGAGATATTAAGGCAGCCAAGGGTGGAGTTAAAACAGAGGGAGTTGTTGCCTCTTGGGGAAATCTGTCAAGGATTCGCCATGGGGAAAGACTAGGTGGAGACTTCGAGAAAGGGGAAAAGTGCAGTCAAAAATGGGAAAAATTATTGCCACAAGTGAGTATAAAAGCATCTCTAATGCCCATTATCTGAGATTTAACAATGGCGAGGTTTTTGAATCGCAACCAGGAGAGTGGCCTGGACAGGATGAAAAAGCAAAGAGAAGATATCTTCTTTAAGAAGGGCAGATGGGCATTAAAAAATTTAACCCTGCTTCTCATACCCCAATACTGAGAAAAGGGAGTAAAATCACCCCCACTACTTTGCCCTACTTTGTGCCATAAAACTGCATCGGCCAGGTGGTAGAGTTTATAGCCTTTCTTCCAAACTCTGTAAGAGTAATCTAAATCTTCTAAGTACATGAAATAACTGTCATCTAAAAGCCCTACTTCCTCTAATATAAACCTAGGGAGCAAAACAAAACAAAAGGTGATGAAGTTAACCGGTTTTATTGAAGAATCTGAAGTTGTAATATCATTAAGGGTTTTGTCCATATTTACGTGAATAGCCCTCCCTGTCCATTCATTAAAATTCCCACCATCATACCAGAGCTTGTTAGGGTCAGTATAATAAAATATTCGTCCACCGTAAATGGCGGCGTCACCATGATTGAGTTTAGCGTTTATTATTTTGGAAATGGTATCTCTCCTGATAACAGTGTCGTTATTTAGAAGTATTAAAGAGTCAAAATCTCCTTTAGCAAGGGCGTATTTAATACCTATATTGTTGGCAAAAGCAAACCCTCTATTACAACCGGAGTGAATAAATATCAACGGGGGAGAAAACCTACTTTCCAGGAGAGAATTGCCTCCTTTTTCCGCCTCCTCTTTTGTGTAGCATAAGTAGGGGATGGGCTTTTTCACTGGGGGATAAGTTAGACATTTCAAGGGACGATGGGGAGGGATATATATATCCATTTTGCCATCAGCCCAAGCCTTTAGGTGTTCAAGGGAATTATTGGGGGAATTGTTGTCCACCACTATTATCTGATAGTTGAAAAAATCCGACCTCAAAACACTCTCTAAACACTCAATAGTGTCCCACCAGTTGTAAAAGTTGACGATTATTATGTAGACCTTATTGGCATCAGAAATAGGCCCATATTCCCTGCTTTTTATCATTGCCTGTCATCAAATGTACCGGGTTTTTGATTAACAAATTGGACCTTTGTTGGGGGAGTGCTGTTGTGATATTTTTAGTGAATTCATAGGGAAACCTCTTCCCAGGGTTTTTTTACTCTAGGTGGAAAGGCTAATGAGAAGTCCTCGGCATCCAAAGTTAAATTGGGATTGTAGGCGGGATCATTCATCAGTAAATTGCCCCACTTCTGTTGCATTAATTTAATCTCCTTTTGAAACCTCGGATTGTCTACGGTGTCCCTACTTCTGGAAATGCCCTCATGATGATACAACTGCGCAAAGGGAGTCCAAATGATCTTATAACCCTTTTGCCTTATCTTTATGCAAAGATCAATGTCATTGAAAGCGACGGCCAATTGCTCGTCAAAGCCACCTACCTCCTCGAAAACCTCCCGCTTAACCATTAAACAGGCGCCGGTAACGGCAGATAGTTCCTGGGTTAACATGGTACGGGCAAAGTAGCCGGTACTATTCCTTTCAAAGTGTCTAAAGGCATGACCTGCCACACCACCTATTCCTAAAATGACACCGGCGTGCTGAATAGTATCATTAGGATAATAAAGCTTTGCCCCAACGGCTCCAACCTCTGGTTTTACTATGTGAGAAACCATTTCTTCAAGCCAGTCGGGCGAAATTACCTCTGTGTCATTATTGAGGAAAAGCAAAACACTTCCCCTTGCGTGTTTTAGGGCATGATTATTTATCCTTGAAAAATTGAAGGGGACAGGATAGTATATAACCTTTATTTGCTCTATTTTGGAAAGTTCCTCGAGAAATTCTATAGTTGCGGGTTCGTCTGAACCATTGTCGACTATTATAATCTCATAGGGGGTATATGTTGTTTTTTGAAGCACGCTGTTTAGACATTTTTCTAGAATGTGTTTTTTGTTCTTTGTGGGAATGATAATACTAACTAGTGGAAGGACCTGTGGCAAGGGATATCTTACCCTCCAGTAGTTGCCATCTACTATGTTTTCAAGTGTGACGGGGATGTTATGCCTATCAAAGTGGTCTTTAATGGCCTTATATTGAGCCTCTCTCACATGGGGCTTTTGGTTTATAGACAGTGCCGTTGAACCTAAGTTAACTCGCCAATGGTAAAGTATATGGGGTATGTGACGTATTTTTTCAGGAGAGGTGATTTCCACTATCCTCATAGCTAAGTCCCAATCCTGGGCACCCTCGTAACCTTTTCTAAAACCTCCCACCTTTCTGACCAAAGAAGCCCTATACACTCCCAGGTGAGTGATAAGGTTTTGTCCCATAAAAAGTTCATAATTCCAGTCTGATTTGAAGTAGGGCTCCTTTCTATTTCCGTTTTCGTCTATTTTGTCCTCATCGGAATAAATAATATCTGCCTGTGGGTATTTATTCAATTCCAATGCAACCATATAAAGTGCATGTTCTGGAATTTCATCATCATGATCCATAAGGACAATAAACTCCCCAGTGGCCATATGAAGTGCCGTGTTAGAAGCCTCTGAAATCCCCCCATTTGTATTTCTAAAAGTGACTTTTATTCGGCTGTCTTTCTGCTGATATTCAGTTAATATTTTTTTCACATGTGCCCGGGTGGAGCCATCATCAGCTATACATAATTCCCAATGGGGATATAATTGACCAATGACAGAGTCTATAGCCCTGGACAAGTATTTTTCTGGGGTGTTGTATACCGGAGTTATTATAGAAAAGGTAGGTTTATAGCTTAAGTTTTCTATGTGCTTTTTTATTCTAATTTTATCTTCTTTCCTCAAAACATCATATAACTTTACCCAGAGGGAATAGTCGGCCGGGAAAAGTTTAAACCTTACCTTGTGAAGAAAGGCTTTTAAACCGTGCCGTTTTAGGAAGTTTATTGCTTTTATTATCTTACGCGGATTGAAGTAACCTAAAACAAAAGTGAACATACACTCCAGTTTATTGTATCCTAGTTAAAAAGACTCTTGCCTTTGGGGTTTTTGAAAAGGATTTGCAGTGTTTAGAGAGGCACACTTGAGTTTGTGGGCCAACTCCGTCCTTCTCCTGTATTGTTATGAGAATTTCCTGTTTTTGCCTATAGTTATTTGCCAGGGCATAAAAATAATTTCTCACCGGAACACAATTTTATATTAGAAACTGAATAACAAAAGAATTGTGATTTTCAGAAAGAGGATATTCTGTTATTATTTACTCCCTTTCCTCGAGCAAAAGTTGCTTTCTCTCAAGAAAGTGTCGGGGAAGAAAACAAATGCCCCTGGGTTAAGTTTTCTCAGCTTTCAAAATCGTGTTTGACTGAATCATAGGGGGGACACCCATCCATATGTAATAAATCTATTGAAATATCACCGAAGTAATTCACTGTTTTGTCAAAGTCCATTGTGAGTAACGGAGAAAAACAGCCAAAATTTTTCCTGTTGTATTCCCTTGACCAGATTAAAAATTTCCTGCCCATAAAAACCGGCGTGGAAGTCACCATTCCAAGTATCTACAGTATAACATTTAGTGGGAACTTTGTTATCTTTTGTGGATTTACAGAAGGAGAAATAGGAAACAGCATAATGAGTCTCAAGTTCGACAAACAAATTGGGCCCTATAATATTAACAAACCAGTAGGCAAAAAAAGTGTGGTCTAACCACGCCGACGCCCCCAAAATGGTTCAAAAGAGGCTAAGTTAAGTAGAGGAAGGTACAGATTGGTTTTTTCTTCCTCTTGTTTCATTGGCTTGCTGTCCCTAAGTTTGTAGTTCTCAGAACTATATTATGGTAAGGTGTGACTTATCGGGAGGAGGTGGTGTGGATGTATGCAGATGAGGAGATATTAAGGCAGCCAAGGGTGGAGTTAAAACAGAGGGAGTTGTTGCCTCCATGGCCGGGGATATACTATGTGGTGGATAGGGAGGGAATTGTATGGTATATAGGCAAGGCGAAAAATTTGAGGAAACGTTGGCAGGGAAAAAGCCACCATCGGATATATCAACTGGTGACTCAGAAGAAGAAGGAGTTTAGCATCTACTACCAGTTGGTGGGGGAAAAGGAGTTGGATGAGTGGGAGAAGAGGGCAATTGCTAAGTATATGCCGACTTTAAACAGTGGGAGGGTGAAACGGAAAAGGATAAGACCAAGTGAAAGTTTGTTGCGGGAGACGATAATAGCGTTGGGGGATTATCTGGTGGTAATTGGCAAGGAGTCACCAAGGATATATGACAGGGAGTTGTTGGCTTGGTGTGAACAGTGGCGGGAAAGATGGTGGGTGTTGAATAAGATAGTGGGTTTGGAGGTGGTGCATATAGGAATAGACTGGTACAAGTTGTTAGAATTCGCGGGGGAAGAAGAGGTGGCTTTGGGGATTCTAAATAGTATATTCAAAAGCAGAAAGGCCTATGCCCATAAGTGGGAGGGATTTACACCAAAAAATCCCTATATTCCATTATGTGGTGCGGCTAGACTGTTGGTGAATGGCTACGGGGTGGAGGTGAGTCTAATCAATTTCAGGGAGTTTACTACTCATAGGGATAGACTGACTTCAGAATGGGTAAGGGTGATGACACCGGAGTCGGTGAAAAGGTTAAACGAATATGGGATTAGAAATCCTTTTGGGTTTTTTCTCACAGACGGCAGGGAAAGAGAATCCAGAAAAATAGCAACGAGGCTGGCTATGAGGATTCAACCCTATAGGGGCAATTGTATCCCTAGCATATTTCAGGAGGAGTTGGAAGAGGAGGAACTAAGGAGAAAAATGATGGAGGTGAAAAGGGAATATGAGGAGGGGAAAAGGGGGTTTGGTAGCAGGAGTGGGGGGGTGTAGAAATTAGGAGGCAATGGTGGTGGAGGTGGATATGGTGGCAGGGGGGGTAGTGGGGGTTTCGTCGGTTTGTCTTTCTCTTTGACGGGAGGCGGCTAGAAGCCCTAAAAGACAACAGATGGTGGATTCCGCCCCCTGATTCATATTAACACCTTGGGGGTCAATGCCGTCACAACAGGCGCCAGTGGTGAAGTCATATAGCCTTACCCCAAGACGGTTTCTGCCTAAAAACCATTCTACTGCCGCCCTGGCCATGTCGAGGTAGAAGGGGTTGCCGGTGATTTCGTAGGCAAGACAACAGGTTTCAATGGTATAGCCGGCTTCGATGGGTTGTTGTCCGAAAATGGCCCGTTGTTGGCCACGGATATACCAGCCTTGATTGCCGATAAAATCGAAGTAGCCGTTACGATAGGTTTGTTCTAACAAAAAGTCAAGGGAGGAAAGTCCTATTTTTTTGTAAGACTGTTCGCCAGTGGCTTGATAGGCTAGAAGCATGGCCTGAGGAAGTTTGGCATTGGCGTAGGTGAGGGAGTCGCCAAACCAGGGCCAGTCGTCACTACAAGTGGATTGGTAGAGGGAGGCCAATTGCTCAGCCATGTCTGTGAGGAGACGACGGACAGCCACAGCCCCTTCATATCTTTCGAGGAAGCTATATAGGCCACACATGGCATAGGCTATGGCACGGGGGTATTGGAGGGAGAGGTTTTCAATAGTACGCTCAAAGAGGTTTTTTGCCAACATCTGCATTTTTTCGTCGGGGGAGGTGGAGACTGTAACACCTAACCCCCACAAGGCACGTCCAATGGTATCTTCACTGCCACAGTGGTCAATAAACTGCCTGGAATAATTCATAAAATTGTGGAATCGGCCATCGGGCATTTGGGCATAATGGATAAAACTGAGATAACGTCTGGCCAAGTCGAGGGCACGGGGGTCTTTATATTGCTGATAGTAGTTTAAAACAGCTACAAGAGCGCGGGCTACATCGTCGGTGCAGTAGCCGTGTCGTCTATCGGGGACATTATAGATGGCATGTTGAAATATGCCGGTATCATCGGTGAGATGTATAATGTGCTCCAGACGAGCTTCAGCCATTTCCCCCACAAAGACAGTTTTGCCTCTGGTTTGCAACAAGGCAATGGGTTTTTTCTGTCCGGAGATAATCTTGTCAAAGAGGGTGGCATAGGATTTACCTACATTTTGCCACACCATCTGACGGCCAAACTGGTAGGCCAATTTGCGCATTCTGTGACGGCTGGCTTCGTCTTCAATCAATTGGAGGAGGGTATTGGAAAGGCCTTCCACGTCTTGGAAATCTACGAGTCTTCCCCTGCCGTCGGCAAGCATTTCTTCGGCATAAAAGTAGGGGGTAGAAACAATGGCCTTACCCATGCCAACGGCGTATGCCAGTGTACCACTGACTATTTGTTCTTTTGAACGATAGGGGGTAACATATATGTCAGCGGCACCGATAAACTCACAGAGTTGTTCAAAGTCCACATATCTGTCGAAGAAGAGGACATTGTTTTCCAGATTCAATTCCCGCACGCGACGTTTAAGCCATACACGGTATTCTTCTCCTTCTCTTCTCTTGACTTCGGGGTGTGTGGCGCCCAGGATGATGTATACTACCTCGGGGTGGGCTTTGACGACGGGGGGTAGGGCTTCCAACATGAATTCTATGCCCTTGTTTCTGCTAATCAAGCCGAAGGTTAGGATTACAAAACGCCCTTCTACTTTGAATTTGTCTTTATAAAAGTTAGGATCTATAAATGCAGTATCCGGCACTCCATGGTGGATCATAGCAATTTTGCTCTCTGGAATGCCGTAGACTTCTTTTAGGATGGAAATGGCCTTCTTGCTGAGTACCACTAGGTATTCCGAGGCGTCTGCTATTCTCAGGAGGGTTTCTCGCAATCCTGGCGCTGGCTCCTGTAGCACTGTGTGTAGAGTTGTGACTACTGGCTTTTGCAGGTTAAGGAGTAATTCTGTCACGTAGCGGCCAAAGTTACCGCCAAATATCCCAAACTCATGTTGGACACATACTAAGTCCACCCCCGAGAAGTTTATATATTCTGCTGCTAGCCTGTAGTCGTCTATTCTGTTTTGCCTTATCTCGAATACTACCTCTTCTGGGTAGTCCAACGAGTCTGCTTCATTGGTTATGGCTATTACCATGGATTTTTGATTATTCTTCCTCAGTGCCTGTCTCAAATCTGCTGTAAATGTTGCTATTCCACATGCCCTTGGTGGATATGTCCCTATTAATGCTATCTTTCTTTCCTTTTTCATGTCTTTTCTCCTCTTTTCCTCTATCCTAATCTTACATCCCTAATATGGTTACAAACTCTTCCCCTCAGGTATTGCAAACCCTACCTCTGGTAGAGACAAGCCCTACCTCTGGTAGAGACAAGCCCTACCTCTACTTCCTCCTATCTTCACACCCGCCCTCTCCTCCCCTCCATCTAAATAGTTGCAAATCTTTCTTATTAAAAATGAACGCAGCACCGGTTTCTTGGTAGTCCCTCCGCCTACCGCCAACGCCCCTATTATAGCATGCCCCCCGCCCTTTTGTCAAAGAGAGATTGGCAAAATTTTTGAAAGGGAGGAGACTTATAATGGGGATAGCAATTATGAGGAGGAGAGTATGACAATAGTAGAACAGGTAAGTAGGACAGAAACAGAAAGGAGTAGTATAAGGATAAGAGAATGGTGGCAGGAAACAATGGCGTTGACGAAAAGGTTGTTTATACAATTGCAGAGAAGGCCGTCAACGCTGATAGCAGGGGTAATACAACCGTTTATTTGGTTGATTTTGTTTGGGGCGTTGTTTGAAAAGGCGCCAACGGAGTTGTTTGGAAGGGGAAATTATGCTCAGTTTCTGGCGCCGGGAATCATTGTATTTACGGCGTTTTCCAGCGCCTTGAATGGGGGATTGCCGGTAATGTTTGATAGGGAATTCGGTTTTTTGAATCGTCTATTGGTGGCGCCTTTGGTTTCCCGTTTCTCCATCGTGGCGGCTTCGGTTATCTACATTGTTACCTACAGTTTCATCCAAACAGCGGTAATTATGGTGGCAAGTGCCCTTTTAGGGGCTGGAATACCTAATGTTTCAGAAATAGCTGTGATAGCAGGGATAATTCTTTTGGTAGTATTGGGTGTCACGGGGTTGAGTCTGGGGTTGGTGTTTGCTTTACCAGGGCATATTGAGTTACTGGCTGTTATATTTGTGATTAATTTGCCCCTATTTTTTGCTAGTACTGCCCTTTCCCCCCTATCATTTATGGCAGGTTGGTTACAAGTGGTTGCTAGTATTAATCCTCTAACTCTAGCTATTGAACCTATACGGTATATTTATCAACATGAAGACTGGAATTTTGCCAGTCACGTCATGAATACAGTCTGGGGAAGTCTTACTCTCACCCAGGTGTTTGTTATTCTGCTGTTGTTAGACGTGGTAATTTTGCTGGCAATTAGACCTTTACTGAATCGTCGTTTAGCATAGGAATAGAAAGGTGGGTTTGTCTTCACCAGGGGAAAGTCTATCACTTTAAACCTTCATGGGGGGAAACTCCCTTGCTTCCCTCCTTCGTCTTAGGAAAAGAGGCTTTTCAACCTGCTAACAGGAGGTGTTATTATGAAGAGGATGGCAATTGGTTTAGGCTTGGCTATTTCTGGTTTACTAATTCTCCCTGTAAATGCCCAAACTGTATATCAAAGACAACCCTATCAGCCTTTTCAGAGAAATGAAATGAATCCCCTAACTGGGGAGGGAATTAATCCCCTGGATATTATCCACAATGCTAATTTCGGCAACTTAAGGGGTATGTCAGAATTTGTGGAGGATAGTGCCAACAATATTAGCACGGCAGCAGAGGATTTCAAGAGACAGCAACAAAAATTGATTCTGGAAAGACAACAGCAACAACAGCTTTCTGCCGGAGAAAAAGGGGTAGAGACTAATTCTTCTTCTCCCTAGACAACTGTCTCTGCTAAGGAAGAAGGGTTGCATACTACCTTCGTCTTCCCCGTAGATGTCTTTAGGGGGAAAGAGGGTGGATACTCGTATATTTCTCCCCAGGTGTCTTTACTGAAAAAGTTGCCTATTGATTCATCTTCCCCGTAGATGCATTTGCCAGAGGGGTTATATATCTCCCCCTGTAGGTGTCTCTACTTGCCAGAGTCATTATGTGGCAGAAAGAAAGTGGGGGGTATATGGGGGAATAAGAATTGTCTTCCCTGTAGATGTCTGTGTCAGGGAATTGGTTAAATGCCAGTAGGCGTCTTGCCGGGGAGGCTATATCTAGTTTATCTTCGTTTTTGGCTATTTTTGTGGCATACCAGGTAAGGGGTGTCTTTACCACAGTTTTTAGCATACTAAAATCCGTCTTCCCGGGTTGAATAACTGTCATACTTCTGCCTAGATGTCTTTGCCAGAGGGGTTATATATATGTCTGTCCCTTCTTATAGATGTCTGTAGTTACTAAAAAGACTTGTTATATGCTAGAAGGTGGGGGGATAAGAATTGTCTTGCCTGTGGATGTCTGTGTCGGGGGATTTGTCAAATGCCAGTAGGTAAGTTTCCCTCTGAGGGGGGTTAAATCTAACTTGTCTTCTTTTTGTCTGGCAGAAGGGGAGAATTTGTTGCCTGCTAAAAACTCTTCCTAAAGGGGAGTCTTTTCTAGAAGGTTGAATGACTAGTATGTCTTTTTTTGCCTAGGCGTCTTTACTGAAAGGGGAAAGGGTTGAAGGTTAATTTATTCCTCCCTTTTTGATTGTTGTCTGATAACTACTCCCTTTTTCCCTAAAAATTCTCCCATACTATCTCTCCCAGAAGGGGAAGTTGATAACTGTTTCTTAGGGTTTTCTGTCTTAGAGATAAGGGGGAGTTGTTTGCCGAGGGTTATCCAGTAGGTAAGGATAAACCCCGGGTATCGTCATTGATGATGTTAGGGTAACCGGGAAATGTGAGACAGTGTGTGGTGTCGGAATATTTGCGGGAGGGTATTGATTTAGACGACAATATGCCTTTCGTTTTGATGGGATTAAAGGTGGGATTAAAGCAATTGTAAGGATTTAAGTCTGCCGCTGGGGTGTAGCAGTCATTTTTCGGAAAATGGTGTCATTATGGGCAATAGTGTAAAACATAGTCGGAATATTTAACCAGCCAATAATTCAGATTAGTCAACCTGCCTAGTATGCTAACATCCCATCCTCTTAGTCTCCTTCCCTCTGGCTAGAAAGTCGGCTACTAACATACTCACAGAGGCAAAAAGGTATAGAAAAAACAATTTGACTATGGGTTGCCGGGCCAATTGGGATGCTATAATCAGCCTGTGGGCTATTGGGATTATTGCCACCAGACTGATACAATAAGCCAGTCCAGGTTTTGGAATTAAGTGGACAAAGTTTAGCCAGAAACAGGAATTAGGTTACAGGGATGGGGATTTACTTTTTCCCTATCTTATTGTAAGTCAGTACCTAGGACTTTTCCTGTCTCTAGTGGAGGTGTATGGATGTAAGGGGAAAACCCTGATGCTTGTTTGTTTAGTCGGAGGAAAAGGCTGTCATTTATCCACTGGAGATATTGTTATGAAAACAGTGGCGATTGTTTCTTTTTAGGTTTGTTGGCTTTTGTCACTGATTCTTCCAAAAAGGGAGAATAGTCACAAAAAGACAAGATACTAAACCGATTGCCCTAATTGTAAAAGATGGGCTGCTGTTACTACTAGAAGTTGATATTACTGAGGTTAATGCTACCAGTTAAGAGCAAAACCTCCAATGGTATAATGGCTTTATTGCGAGGATGAAGGGAAGTAGTTATAAAACTGTACGATTAAATCAGTGTTACTAGGGGTTAATACCAGCAATCAAATACTAGTAGTCATATTACTGATTATGGGTAAGACTTAGGATTATATGACACCTTTATTGCCAGACAGGGTAAAAAGGAAGTGGTCATAGGATTATACAATTAATGTTTTTCTCGAATAATAACTCGAATAGCGCTAAGAAGTCTAGGGATTGTAACGAAAATCTGACTGTGTTGGCTATTCCCCTATAATGCCATCATCTTGTAGATAAAGATTAACAAAGATTGTGCTCCTAGGTATAGGAAGGAAGGTAGTCGGCATAAAAAATAATACACCTATTGGAACAATATCGTATTTTTATAATTTCTAAAATGTAGATTTTTTCTTACTTTTATGGTATAAAATTGAGAAAATTTATGGTAGTAATAATAAGAATTGCGGGAGGGATAAAGGAGGAGGGAAGAAAAAGCGAAGTTTGATGTAAGAAGTGGTGAAAGCCAACAAGTAAACCAATAAATTTATCCCATAATTTCCCAGATTAAAAAGAGATGAATAAAGTTACAACAGGCAACCAAAAGGCCATTGTTTTTGAGGGGGTGATGACTAGAGATTACTTTTCCAGACGACATCTTATAACTGAAGCATAGATAGCAAAACGGATGATGAGATAAGGGAAAAAACTAAAAACATCAAGGCAACAGTAATTGTAAAAAGAAAGAAAGAAAGAAAGAAAGAATGAAAAGCATAGTCTAGGCCCCGGTATAATGTGACAACGGAGGAAGATAGTGTCTTAGAGGCAGGGGAGGAGGCAATAGACTAGGTTATGAGAAGTCATGCCATCCCGGTTGTCAGGTGACATAACAATGGCCTATAAAAACAGATAAAACCAGAAGAATGGATTATAAGAGAATATTTGTCACGCCAACTGGAGTTTATGAAAACAGATAAAACCGGACAGGGGGTAATAGACGGCAGCTAGGGAGAGTAGGATTTTTTATAATACCAATAAAACTGTCAATTAAGGCTAAGAAGAAATCTCCTATTAGGGGATATTAGTAACATAAAAATTGCTGAATTGATTAGGAAAAAACAGGGGGTTTGTAAGAGGAAAAAGGGGATTTTAAAGGGAAGGGAGAAATCTTGTATAAGCTAGGGGGGGAGGGCGAGAAAAATTGCCCTAAACTTTAGCAGAAAAAGGTGGGATGATTCTAGAGAGAAATTATAAGATAATTATCCTGGAATTTGGCACTTTTAACAGGTTGCCCTTTGAGGGGGGGAGGCAAGAAAATGTTGCGTCGTTGGTCACCGGCTGATATAGTAATTTCAGGGCCGGATTGGCTGAGTTTTACCTCTTTTTTGCTGAATCCGGGTAAGAAGACTCTAATTTCCCGGGTGAGAGGATTAATAGTAAGGGGTTTTGGCGCGTCAGCGGCTAGTTGTTGCAAGTCAGGCAAGTCTTCGATGATGGTTTCCTTATTGCGCCTAATGAGATAAACTGGGAGAGGCTTGAACTCATTGCGGAGTTGTTCTAATGTATTATCCCGGTCATAATTACCAGATACAAAACCAGCTATCTTGGCGACGAGACTAGAGGATTCTTTTTCCCCCTCATTGAGTAAGACGCCGCCGACACTGAGGTTGACTTGTTGCGCGCCACCCCACCAAGACTTAGCAGAGGCAATGGCATCAACACTGGCGTCAGTTACCAGGAAGGCACAAACACGGGTAGAATCGGCGATAGCTTGTTTTCCTTCCTCCAGGATATGACTAAATTGTTGGATGGGTTGGGGGGTGATATTTTCGGGGGTGAGGGTGACATTGAGGATAGCACTACTGACGGGTTGTACAAAGGGGGATAGGGCTTTTATAATGTCAGAGTTTTCTAATAGATTTTGGAAACGGCGGAGGTACCAACTGAGGGTATCGGGAAGGCCAAACATTCTAAGGGTGTTGAGGCTGCTGTGGCCATCATAGACAATAATATCATAGTTACCGGAGTAATATTGTTCTCGTAAGAAGTATAGGGCAAGGGCTTCATCCATGCCGGGGATTACAGACAATTCTTGGCCATAGATGTGTTTTAATAGGGGGGAGCGTAGATAGGTAGCTTCTAATTGTTTGAGTTTTTCCCAGACTGCCTCCAGAAGTTGACTGGTTTGTAGTTGAATGGCGTCGAGATTGTGGCTGAGGGGGGTGATGTTTCCCCAGACATCTAATCCTACTGATTGGCGGGTAACCAATAAGACTTTTTTGCCAACAGAGGCGTATTTTTGGGCAACAGCGGTGGCGAGGGTAGTGCAGCCGACACCACCTTTACCTAAAAATGTGAGGATGAAAGTCATAGTAGTCTAAGGGGAATAATAGGATATACAGGGGCACACCCTTACCGGCGGGGGGCCGGGGGTGTATAATCATGATAAGGCTTGTTATTCTACTACTTCTACCTCGTCTTCAAAAAACCAACTAGTGGTGGAGTCGGGGAATTCAACAAAGACGCCGATGCCACTGCCATCTGTCATTTTAAAGGATTTGATGACACCTATTTGTCCTTCTTGGGCTTTTTTTATGATGTCAGCTGGGACTTTTTCCCGGAGACGACAAATTCTAACCTTTTGTCCAATTTCCATAGTAACTTGCTCATATACAATTTTTAACAACTCTCAATTGTAACGGAATTTGCTCCCTTTCCAAGAGAAGGGGGATTGCTAGAGAGAAAACCTAAAGAGGTTATATTATGGGGCAGACTATTGTGGTAAAAATTGGGACTTCCACCTTAACAGATAGTAAAACAGGAAACTTAGCCCTTTCTACCATAGCATCATTGGTGGAGACACTAACTTATCTAAGGAAGGAAGGCAATAGGGTGATATTGGTCTCTTCTGGGGCGGTGGGTATAGGTTGTGCTAGACTGGGGTTAAGGGAGCGTCCTCGTAATTTGCATTTAAAACAGGCTATTGCGGCGGTAGGACAGGGTAGACTGATTAGGGTATATGATGACCTATTTAGCCAACTTGGCCAGTCTATTGCCCAGATTTTGCTTACCCGCCGGGATTTTGTTGACCGTAATTCTTATGTAAACGCCTTTAATACCCTTAATACCCTCTTGGAATTGGAGGTAATACCGATAGTAAACGAGAATGATACAACCGCTACAGACGAGTTGAAGTTTGGGGATAATGACACGTTGTCGGCGTTGGTAGCCAGTTTAGTGGAGGCGGATTGGTTATTTTTATTAACGGACATAGATAGATTATACTCGGCAGACCCACGACTGGTGCCATCAGCCACACCCATTGACGTGGTGGACGGTGGACAGGTAGACGAGTTAGAAATAGAGGTGGGGGATAGTGGTACACCCCTTGGCACAGGGGGAATGAAAACCAAACTCAAGGCGGTGAAAATAGCCGCCAGTGCCGGTGTTACAACGGTAATAACTCATGGCAAGAATCCGGAAAACATTGTTAGAATATTACAAGGGGAGGAGATTGGCACCAGGTTTACTGCTTTGCCGAAGACGGGGAATGCCCGGAAGCGTTGGATTGCCAACGGTTTGATTTCCATGGGGAGGGTATATTTGGACGAAGGCGCGGTGGAGGCTATTTGTCGACAGGGAAAGTCGCTTTTGCCGGCGGGGGTGGTAGCGGTGGAAGGCAAATTCAACTCCTCCGAGGCGGTAGATTTGGTTAATCCTCAGGGGAAGGTGATTGGGAAGGGGATTAGCAATTACAGTCATTACGAGTTACAGCAGATTAAGGGGAAAAAATCGGCCTATATTTCCCAGATTTTGGGTTACCAGGCGCCTCAGACGGTTATCCACCGGGATAATCTGGTTATTTTTGATTAACTATCTTATCCAGTTGCTTGATGAGACTTACCACTGTATCGCTTTTTTCTTCCAATTGGAGCAGTAGTCTTTTGGCTTCTTGTATATTGCCTTGACTTTTCTGGGATATAATCTCTTGAGCGATTTGATGTAGTTGCTGATGTTCTTGTTCCAGACGGCTAAACACTGGCATTTTACCATACTTAGACTGGCCGTCAGAGTAAATCCACTTGCCTAACTCACACTGGGTGTGGGAGGGGGCTGGTGGTATTTCTGTGTTACCATTAACGTATTGGTTGAGTTTTATACACCACATGGAATGGTGTAGTCCTACTAGTTTCAAGTCGATGTCCATCTCTTTTCCCTGGGCAGAGGTACAGTTCCATTGTATTTGGGAATACTGGTTTAGAAAATGAATTTTTGTTAAGCGGCGGTGGGGGGATTACGGTAAATATTTCCAGAGGATGATGGCATCTTCTCCTGTTTTCTGGTAGTATTTTTTCCGTCTACCTGCTTCTTTAAAGCCAAATTTTTTATAGAGGTTAATAGCTTTTTTGTTGCTTTCTGCTACTTCTAAAGTTGCCCTTTCTAAGCCTCTATTGTATGCTTCTTCCAGGAGGTTTTTCAACAGTAGACTCCCCAATCCTCTGCCTTGATAATCTGGGTGGATGGCAAGGATAGTTATGTGGGCTTCTTCCAAAACTGCCCAAAAACAGCCCAAGCCGATTACTTTTTTAGTTTCTCCCAGGTTGAGACTAACTGTTAAAAGACAACTATTGGGGCTTTCTATTTCTCTTTTGTAGCCTTCAAGACTCCACAATCCGCCAAAACAAATATCGTCCAACTCTAGGGCTTGCGATAGTTCTTTTTCTGTGAGAGGCTGAATTTCTATAAGGCCTATAGTCATGGAATATAAGTCGTAGGTTTTCCCGTATTTTTTGCTGTTTATAATTTTACCATATTCGGTTTAATTGTGATAGAATAACCCCCATAAAGCCAGGTCATTACGATTTCACTGTGTCTGGAGTAATTGTGATAAAATAACCCCCGTAGTCGTCAGAATTTTACTATTTCCAGTCTAATTATGATAGAATAATCCCCGGCTGGTAGGGTCATTACGGTCTTACTATTTCTAGGGTAATTGTGATAAAGTAACCCTCAGCAGAGGGGAGCATTACAATTTTACTGTGTCTGGTGCAATTTAGATAAAATGACGCCCAAAATACGGCGCTACAATAATAGCAGCCCTAAAACAACGCCCAACAATTAGCATAGGAATTATAATAACAACAGGGTCAAATTTATTGAAGAGAGAAGACTGGCCTTAAAGAGGATGAAATAGGCTAATGCTCAGAGTTTTGCGGAAACAGACATTAAGAATTTGCAGTGTAATAGTCTGGTTACTGATTTGGTTTATTGTGACATCAGTAGGAGTGATATATTATAGCTATGAAATTGAACCAGGGTGGGTAGAAGTAAAACATGTCAACTTGAAATTGCCGGGGTTAGGAAAGGAGTTTGATGGGTGGAAAATTGTGCAAATAAGTGACATACATATCAACGATTGGATGACAAGGGAGAGACTGGAGAGGATAGTAGATTTGGTGAATAAACAGGAAGGGGATATTGTAGTTTTGACAGGGGATTTTTTTACCTCAAAAACCGGGTATACTGAGCGGCTAAATAATGAGATTATACCCAGGTTGCCTCGTAAAACCAGGAGAAGGAGACTGTTTAGAAAGATTTTTGTGAAGTTGAAAATACTAGAGTCTGATTTGTATGAGGAGAGGGATTATGAAAGAGACAAAGAGACTTTGAGGGAGTGTTTAAGGAGACTGAAACCAAAATATAAAATTTTTGCCGTGTTAGGAAATCATGACTATTCTACCAACCATAATCTAGTAGAGGAGGGGTTAAGGGAGAGTGGAATTATTGTGCTTAAAAACGAGGTTTATTCTCTTGAGAAAAACGGTCATTATTTGAACATTGTGGGGTTAGATGATATAATGTTTGGCAGGGGGAATTTGGATTTAGTACTGTCCAATTTGCCCAAAGGAGGAACTAATATCATACTGGTACATGAGCCGGATTTTGCTAACAAGGTGTGGGAAAGTCATCGTTTCCAGTTACAATTGTCAGGACATTCTCATGGAGGACAGGTGAGAATTCCCTTTAAGAGGACACCCTTTTTACCACCCTATGGCCAATTGTACCCGGCAGGGTTGTATGAATTTGGGGATTTTCAGCTGTATACCAATAGGGGGGTAGGGATGTCATACCCTCTTGTGCGTTTCTTGTGTAGACCAGAAATTACCGTTTTTACCCTCAGGGGGGACTATAATAATAACGATTGGTTACAATAGAGACTGACGAGTGGTATTCTTGACGAGGGCGCGCAAATAGAACTACGGGAGACAGACAGAAACAATGGGAAGAGTAGTAGGGATAGATTTAGGCACAACCAACTCGGTAATAGCAGTAATGGAGGGGGGTAGGCCTGTAGTAATTCCTAATTCAGAAGGTAGTCGCATTACCCCCTCGGTGGTGGCTTTTAACAAGGAAGGGGAGTTGTTGGTGGGGCAAATGGCGAGGAGACAGGCGGTGTTAAACCCCCAGAATACCTATTATGGCATTAAACGCTTCATGGGGCGCAAATACAGTGAGTTAAGTGAGGCCAGTAAAAGGGTGCCCTATACTATTCGTAGAGATGAACTAGACAATATTAAAATCCGCTGCCCTCGTTTGAAAAAGGAGTTTGCCCCAGAGGAGATTTCTGCAATGATTCTGAGGCGACTGGCGGAGGAAGCGGAGAGGTATCTGGGGGAGGAGGTGACAGGGGCAGTCATAACGGTGCCTGCTTATTTTAATGATAGCCAAAGACAGGCTACTAGGGATGCGGGCCGCATAGCCGGTTTAGAAGTGTTAAGAATTATTAACGAGCCAACGGCAGCAGCATTGGCCTACGGATTAGACAAGAGGAAGAATGAGAGAATACTGGTGTTTGACTTGGGGGGAGGTACCTTTGATGTGTCCATACTGGAAGTAGGGGATGGGGTATTTGAGGTGAAGGCGACTAGTGGGGATACCCAATTAGGAGGCAATGACTTTGACAAGAAAATAGTAGACTGGTTAGCAGACAGGTTTTTAGAGGAGGAGGGGGTAGACTTAAGGAAAGATCGTCAGGCATTACAGAGATTGACAGAGGCGGCGGAGAAGGCGAAAATAGAACTATCGGGGGTGAGTGTATCGGAAATCAACTTGCCCTTCATTACTGCTACTGAGGATGGCCCAAAACACCTGGAGGCTACCCTGACCAGGGCACAATTTGAGGAGTTATGTGGGGATTTGGTATCCCGGTTGAGGAAGCCTCTGCAAAGGGCATTGAAAGACGCCGGCATGACGCCCTTCGACATTGACGAGGTAATTTTGGTGGGGGGAAGCACCCGTATACCCATGGTACAGGATTTGGTGCGCAGTTTTATCGACCTGGAGCCCAATCAGAATATTAATCCCGACGAAGTAGTAGCCATGGGTGCGGCTATTCAGGCGGGCATTCTTGCTGGCGAAGTGGAAGACATTCTGCTACTGGACGTCACACCTCTTTCCATTGGGGTTGAGACGGTGGGTGGCCTTACCAAAAAGGTAGTACCTAGAAATACAACAATACCGGTAAGAAGGTCAGAGATATTTTCCACCTCGGAGAATAACCAGACGACGGTGGAGATTCACGTGGTACAGGGGGAAAGGGAGATGGCGGCAGACAATAAAAGCCTTGGCAGATTCAAATTGACAGGCATACCCCCCGCGCCCAGAGGGGTGCCTCAAATTCAGGTGTCTTTTGACATTGACGCCAATGGTATTCTCCAGGTTATCGCCAGGGATAAGACTACTGGTAGGGAACAAAGCATTGTAATACAAGGAGCCTCCAACTTACCTCCATCGGAAATAGAAAGGATGATTAAGGAGGCAGAGGAATTTGCCCAGTTAGACAGACAGAGACGGGAGAGGGTAGAAAAACGCAATAGGGCTAGGGCTTTGGCCGATCAAGCCCAGAGGAGGTTAAGGGAAGTAGCTTTAGACTTTGGCAGCCAGTTTGCCAATCGCTATCGTCAAGACATAGACAATATTTGTAAAGAGATTCTGGATGCCTTGGAAAAGGAAGACGATCGCCGTTTAGATAAGAGTATAGCGGATTTAGAGGACGTTTTATACGAACTCAACCGGGAGGCACGTCTTCAGTATAAACAGGAAGAAGGGGAGGGCTTTTTTGAGTCTATCAAGAAAACCTTTATGGGGGATGACGAGGAGGAGTATGACTGGAGACGGCAGCGGCAGCCGAATCCCCGTTATGGCAATAGAGACTATCCTGCCAACTATTCCCCCCGTGACAATGGTGACAGCTACCCCTCCGCCAATCCTCCTCGCTATAAGCCTGAGGGAGGCTACCGGATTGGCAAGAAAAACCTTTCTATCCCCTACGAAAACGATTGGGATGATGACGATGACTGGTAATGGGGGGGTTGGTAGGGGATGGGGCTTGTCTTTTCCCGGTGCCTATAAGAATATCTTGACATCTATCCTATGTCTTGTGCCAGGGAAAGAAGCAATGGCACCATTTCCCCAGCATGACTTCGCGGGGGGGTAATTATCTTGTCTTCTAGAAGGGTATTTATAGCAAACCCAGATATTATTTCATCTTTTGCCCACTTTCTAGAATGTGCCTCCGGCAAGGGGGTGTCTTTTTCCTAAACCCCGATGATTTTTTCACCCCTTCTTGACAAAACGCTCCCCCTATGGCTATAACGGGGGGGGGAATGCTGACAATTTGCCACCAACCAGACACTTGCCTTACCCGTCAGGTAGTTAGAGTTTGAGTTTCACGGCTGTATTAAAAATGGAGCATAGGGAACTCGAATCCCTGACCTCTGCGGTGCGATCGCAGCGCTCTACCAACTGAGCTAATGCCCCA
>JAUQQP010000026.1 GCA_030549855.1 Cyanobacteriota bacterium SRBZ.bins.94.201705 | reverse complement strand
CTAATATTGTCGGCAGAGACAAGTGGTTGTTACCTTCCCCTGGCAAGAAGTCATAGCCTGCTTGGAGGGATGATACTCTTCTCCTGGGGCGATAACATCGAGTATAAATACCTAATATTGTCGGCAGAGACAAGTGGTTGTTACCTTCCCCTGGCAAGAAGTCATAGCCTGCTTGGAGGGATGATACTCTTCTCCTGGGGCGATAACATCGAGTATAAATACCTAATATTGTCGGCAGAGACAAGTGGTTGTTACCTTCCCCTGGCAAGAAGTCATAGCCTGCTTGGAGGGATGATACTCTTCTCCTGGGGCGATAACATCGAGTATAAATACCTAATATTGTCGGCAGAGACAAGTGGTTGTTACCTTCCCCTGGCAAGAAGTCATAGCCTGCTTGGAGGGATGATACTCTTCTCCTGGGGCGATAACATCGAGTATAAATACCTAATATTGTCGGCAGGGATAAGCCGTTGCCATCCCCTCTCCCTTGCCTCTGTGGCGATAACATTGAGTATAAATACCGGCTATTATTGCTGGGGAGAATTACTCCCTTCCCCTGAAGAAGTATCCTACCTTGTCAGGCAGAATGGTTGTCTTTCTCTTCCTCGACAATATTGAGTATAAATACTTCCTGTTATCGTCGGGTAAAATTATTCCCTTTCTCCCGTCAAGCTATTTTTTGGCTGTTAACACATAGGGATTTTCATGCACCATCTATACAGTCATTCTTAGAATTAGAAATATTGGCATCATAAATATTTTATTAGCACTCAATTAGGCTAAATTTTGGCGTCAAAAACAGTTGAACATGGCGATTTAAAATGGAGTATCATGGACCAATATGGCAGAAAAATAAACACAAAATCCCTTGGAGTTGTATTTTCATTGGGCCCCGGCCAATACAGGTTTCTGCCTAAAAATAGGTCTATGATAAGGGGGTATTACCCTGGGGTAAATAGTACTGGCTCGAGGATGAAAATTGAGGTAAAATCCCCCCATATTATGGTGACTAGGCTAAGGATTCGGGTTTTATACTTACCCCAAATAGGTGGTTATAAAGCCAAGGAATATGGATAAAAGGCAGATGGTATTTGTTGTGCGAAAAAATCAGGCTCAACCCAAAGAGGATTCCATATAAATTAGCGATACTAAATAAGAGATTTAATCCCATTATCCCAACTAAAAATGGCGACTAATTTCCCCATGATACAATAGAACAGATTTTTGTAGGACTGGCAATCATGAGGGTTATAAATACTCCACCACTGAAAATAATCTGCCTTCTATTAGTAGTATCCCCCGTGATGGCGTGTAGTTATTTTAATCCAACTCAAAACCAATCCCTTGCCAGAGAAGAAACCTCTTCCCCTACCATCCCCCGTATCCCAGCAGTAGATGTGGGAGAAGTGTCGCGACAGTTTTTAACACCTCCACGGGAATTTGTCGGTACTACAAAACCCATACGAGAAGTGATAGTTCGTTCCCGCACCGAGGGGCAACTGCTAGAATTAAAAGTAGATGTGGGGGATTATGTCTCTAAGGGGAGTACGATTGCAATTTTAGACGATACGATACCTAGGGCATCCTTAGCAAAGGCAGAGGCAGAGTTGAATTCTCTCAAGTCTCTCGTGGCGGAGGCAGAGGCGGCAGTATTGGCAAGTCAAGCAGAAGTAGAAGCGGCAAAAATCCGTTTAGCACAGGCAGAGTCAGACTACAACAGATTACAGTTTTTATACAAAGAAGGGGCAATAGCCAAAAGGGAAGTGGAGTTAGCGGAAACACAGCTGAAAAGTGCAAAACAGGCCTTGACGGCTGCCCAATCCCAGTTAGAATTGAGAAAAGCGGCAGTGGCTACGGCAAAAGGGAGAATTGTAAGTCAACAGGCTGCCATTGCCGAGGAGAAGAAAAGACTAGCCTTTACAGAAATCAAATCCCCCATAGATGGTTATATACTAGCCCGTTTGACGGAAGAAGGCAGTATAATTCAAAACGGTGGTGAAATTGTGAAAATTGGCGATTTAACCCAAGCCTTAGTAGAGGTTTCCGTTTCCGAATTAGACTTGGAGGAGATTTCCCTTGGCAAAACCACCCGGGTGAAACTAGACGCTTTCGGTGGGGAGACTTTCACTGGGGTGATAAGACGAATTTCTCCCATGGCAGAGGGGAATACCCGTCAATTCCCGGTAGAGATTCTCCTGGACAATCCTCAGGGGAAAATTAAACAGGGGTTATTAGCCAGGGTTTCCTTTGAAAAGACAACTCCCTCTTTAGTAATCCCAGAGGAGGCTTTAGCCGTCAGCAATAGCGACAACACTGTTTTTGTGGTTAACCAAAAAGCCAATCCCCCGCGGGTGATTAGTCGTCAAGTGGTAGTTGGCAAGAGAAATAATGGAAAAGTGGAGATTATCAGTGGTTTAACAGAGGGGGAGAAAATTGTCATTAGAAGCAGTCAACCTCTTCAAGACAATCAGCCGGTGAGGGTTAGTACCATTTCCGATTTGTAGGGGGGATAGGGGTTATGGAAGAGGGGATAGAGGTGGGGGATGGAGGGTTTGTGACGACTTCCTCCTACTACAGGGTATGATTATGTAGGGGTTTTCTTGTCTTACTTACACTTACTTAGACTTATGGTTGCTACTACTGCCACTCTTTTGGTATCCTGTCCTGAGCAAAAGGGTTTAGTGGCCAAGATTGCCAATTTTATTTATACCAACAATGGTAACATTATTCATGCCGACCATCATACTGACCACCAAGCCGGTTTATTTCTGTCTCGTATCGAGTGGGAGTTAGACGGCTTCAGGCTAGCCAGGGATGAGATTGCCGACGCCTTTAATGCCGTTGCCACCCCCCTACAGGCGCAATGGCAATTACATTTTTCTGATACTATTCCTAGAGTAGCAATTTGGGTAGGCCAACAGGAGCATTGTCTTTATGACTTGTTATGGCGAATTCAAAGTAAACAGTTAAATGCCAATGTCGTCTGCATTGTCAGCAACCACAAAAAATTAGAGCCCATTGCCCAACAGTTTGGTATAGAATACTATTACTTCCCCGTCACCTCAGACAATAAAAGAGAACAGGAATTGAAACAGTTAGAGTTGATAAAATCCAAGAAAGTTGACCTAGTTATTCTGGCAAAATACATGCAGATATTAGGGGCAGATTTTGTCAGGCAGTTACCTCAAAAAATTATTAATATCCACCACTCATTCTTACCGGCTTTTGTGGGGGCAAAACCCTATCACCAAGCCTACCGTAGGGGTGTTAAAATAATCGGTGCCACTGCCCATTATGTCACAGAGGAGTTGGATGCTGGCCCAATAATTGAACAGGATGTGGTAAGAATTAGTCATAGGGATACTGTAAAAGACTTAATCAGAAAGGGGAAAGATTTAGAGAGAATCGTTTTGGCTAGGGCAGTCAGACTTCATCTTGAACACCGAATATTGGTCTATGATAATAAGACGGTGGTTTTCGCCTGAGAGGCAGATTAAAATATCAGTGCTTACATAAAATAATTTATTCCAAGAATGAAAGGGATGGCCGACAATTAGGGGAAACCGAAAGGGGAAAAAAGAGTTATAATCTAGCTAGCACAGAGGATGTTAAAAGGGGATGAAATTTCAGACAAAAAAGTAAGGGTTTATTGCCTCAGCCTCCCTAATCCCTACATCCCAATTCCCACATCCCACCCCCCAATCCCCCACGCCGGGGAAAATCTAACCAAAAAACCTTAAAATTAGACAAAAGTGGTAGTCAGAGCCAATTATCCTATGAATCAGAATAGCAAAACGCCTTCCTCATCTTCTCGGAATGTGACCAACAAATTGAAAACCAACAAAAAGAGAGAATCCCCACCGAAAAAACGTTATAAGCTTCTCCCGGGTAATGGCTGTCATCAGGCAATAGCAGAGGTTCGTGCTATACTAGTACCACCCACGGAGGACAAAAAAAATTTTTCCCTTATACTACCAGACGGGGTAAAGTTGGATGCCACTTTTAAAAACAGTCGTCTTCTGTGGCTAGCCTACAACAAACCAGAAATTCAGGGGGAACATTGGTTTCGCGGTTATCCGAAAATGAAAGACGATAGGCTAGTCAGCCTTCAAATCGTTGCCTGGGATGGGAATATGCCAACCTCACCTACGGGGGAAGAACTTTGGGAGTTTACAGGGGTTTGGACCCTACAAAAGAATCTTACCGTACAAAGGTCAATCCTGGTAGAGGAGGTGCGTCGTATTGCCGAAGAGACTGGGTTTATCAAGAAATTCAAATATACCTTCATAAACTCTGCCGACTGGGTTAAGAATAAAAAACTGTGGGTGGGGTACGTTTATAAGGTTTCCTGTCGGCGAGTGGGTAATATGTTGGAAATCAAAAAAGTTATACCCTATGCCTGTCCAAGAATAAAGCCATCCCCGCCAAGTGTGTCAAGAAGGGATAAATGAATTTTCCCACTACGATGATAAAAGGGGCGTATGGGGATATATACGCCCAGAGGCTTTTTTGCGTCTTTCAAACTGTCTTCAAACCATCTGATAAACCTGTCGATAATACTCCTGATATTCCTTAGAAAGGAGGGGTTGCCACCACTGGGGGTTGTCTATATACCATTGGAGGGTAGCTTTCAACCCTGATTCCAAACTCTCCAATGGTTGCCACCCTAACTCCCTTTGGATTTTACTACTATCCATAGCATAACGAAAGTCATGTCCCGGCCTATCCTTAACGAAGGTGATTAGCCTTTCTGAGGGTTTGACAGGCAAATTGGGGGCGATTTCATCCATAATTTTACAAATGAGTCTTACCAAGTCTATATTCCTCACCTCGTTACCTCCCCCAATATTGTATCTATCCCCGGGTTTTCCCTTATGAATTACTAGGTCTAATGCCCTACAATGGTCTTCTACATACAACCAGTCTCTGATATTCTCTCCCTTGCCGTATATCGGCAGAGGTTTGCCTAAAAGAATATTAATACACATTAGGGGTATTAGTTTTTCGGGGAAATGGTAAGGACCATAATTGTTGGAACAGTTGGTTATAATAGTGGGTAACTGATAGGTCTTGTAGTAGGCCCTTACCAGATGGTCACTACCTGCCTTTGACGCCGAATATGGACTATTTGGCGCGTAGGCTGTGTTTTCTGTGAAGGGAGGGTCTCCTATTTCTAAGCTACCGTATACTTCGTCTGTAGATACATGAAGAAAGCGAAAGTGGGGGGGTTTACCCTGTTTTTCCCAATGGTGGCGGAAACAGTCTAGGAGAGTAAATGTACCTACTACATTCGTTTGAATAAAAGTCCCCGGTGCTAGAATAGACCTATCTACGTGAGATTCTGCGGCAAAATGGGCTATTATCTCTATATCATACTCTTGTAGAATTTTAGAGACCAGGGGGGCATCACAAATATTTCCCTTGACGAAGACAACCCTAGAGTCGTTTAAAATGAGGGAGAGATTATTGAGATTACCAGCGTAGGTAAGGGCGTCTAAAATCACTAGTTTATCCTCTGGGTACCTATTGTACCAGTAATTGGCAAAATTAGAGCCGATAAAACCTGCGCCTCCGGTTATTAACAGGTTTCTTCTCCCCCTCTCCATATCCTTAACATTCTGCAAAGGTTGTACTTTATCCAAGATACCATTTTCCCCATCCAAGTAGAATTTTCTTATGGGAGGATTTAGATTTTTGCCAAAGAGTCTAGTATTCTTTTCAGATGCCCATTACACTGTGGTATTAGGTGTTTTTGGTCAATAATTTCCTCTGCTGTTTGGATATAATTATCCCCTATCAGTTCATCCTTACAATGGTCAATTAACTGGTGGATTGTCTCTTCAGTCACCTCCAGATGGAATTGTAATGCCAACACCCTCTCTTTGTACAAGAAAGCCTGATTGGGGCAAACTTCGCTTCTCATAAGGTGTATAGCATCCCCTGGTAATTGGAAGGTATCTTGATGCCAGTGAAATGCCATAAAGGAGGGAGGGATGTCTTTGAGGATTTCTGTCTTTTTGCCAGCCTCTGTAAGCCAGACAGGAAACCAGCCAATTTCCTTTCTCCCATTGCTTAACACCTTCCCCCCCAAAATCTCAGCTATCAGTTGCGCGCCAAGACAGATGCCTATGACGATCTTACCACTGTCTATAGCACCTTTTAACCACTGTTTTTCCTTCGCAAGCCAGGGATACTTATTCTCATCATACACCCCCATGGGCCCTCCCAAAACCACTACCCAGTCAACGGTAGATATTTCTGGCAGGGTGTCATCCTGGTAAAACCTTGTTGCTGTCAATCTATAGTTATTTTCCCTTGCCCAGGTTTCAATATAACCTATACCCTCAAAAGGCACATGTTGTAGGTAGTGTATTCTCGCCGTCATTTTACCATCCCATGGTCCCAATTATAGTGTGGAAACAAAGGGTTGTCCCCACCATTGCCATGATTCCTTGTTAAAGGGTGGCCGCCATTTTAATATTAGACTTTTTTCCATGGCTTGGCGTAGTTTTCTGTCATGGGATACCCCCCAATAAAATGCACTTCTGATAGTCACCGGCAATAAATACTGGCGATGCAGACGGATATAGCTATTTATATACCCCCTACAGTCATGACTTGTCCACCTCTGCCTGGGGGAATTTTTCGTTTCCCCTACATATAGCAATAACGGGAAATGGGTGTCTAGGATAAAATATATACAACTGCTGCTGTGCTCATACTGAGGCAGACGGTAAAATTGGTCAGTATGGGTTTTCAGGCTAAAAGGGTCTAGATTTTCTATTTCTTCTAAACTACAGTTGTCCTCAGAGAGAAGAGAAATCTGTCTACAATAGGATTGTCTTTGGTGTTGTTGATAGTTGAAAATGCGTTGCTTCCACTGCAACAAGAAGTCAACACTCATCAACAAGCCTTCCCCTTGTGGTGACAGCTGGTGGTGACTGCTAGCAGTGGCTTCTTCAAACAAACTCAACTGCTTTGGCTGATGCCTGTTATGACAAGAAAGGCTACTACTGCCTGTCTTTCTCCCTCTCCTCACCACGGTTTTTAAGCCTCCCACATGTCTAGTATATCCCCTACTGCCCCCCAGGGTTTATCTCTACCAGAGGGGTTTATTTTCTCTCTACCTAAAAGGGTGGGGACTTACAATTATACCCCCATACTGTTAAGAAACTTGACAAGTCGGGGAAAGTAGTAGAGGATTTTAACTGTACATGACACAGTCAGTCTATTTTATTCCTTTTCCTTTCGTCTTTCAAGTGCCATTGAAAACCGGGAAAGAGACGCAAAAAACAATGGCAACCCCCTTAACCCCAAACCCCGGAGAAGCAACTTCTCCAGTAGTCTCAGCCTCGCCGAAGCCTATAAGCAGTTAGGAATTGATACTCTTATTCCCTGGCAGTTTACCAGTTACCCCCTGCCAATGAGTGACTTCTTTAAATAAAGGTGTTTTAAAACCCGCGACTATGAGGAATCTAAAAAGTTGCTAATTGACGCTTTCTGTTAGGAGGCAATTTACTAATTTGAGCCACTGAAAGTCTGAAAAGGTGCTAGGCTAGAAGGTGACCTATTATTTGGCAATGCTGACTACCTGATTGCCTAGAAAAAGGATTACTTAGAGGCTCCATTAGGGGGTATAGTGAAAGCTAAGACGGATGACTTTCAACAAAAACTTGTCCAATGTTTAGTAGAAATTCAGGCTTATCAATAGCTTTCCCTAAGTAGGAAAAAAATTGATGTATTTGGCATAGTCACAAATACCAGTCAGTGGCAGTTTTACACACTGGATTTGGCTAACACTGTGTATAATGGCACAAGCTACATTCTAAACAATACTCGGGGAAGACTCGGTGCACTTCGCTACATTCTCCAAGAGGCTGATAAAAAGCTGAAAAAATGGGGTGAGAGGGGAAAATGTTGTATACTCCCACAAGACTCGGTGTGGTTTCCCGTCTATTCCTCCCATAGCCGCCATTTTTATCGCAGACAGAAGTGGCTGTTGATACACTCCCTCTACTTTTGCTACTCATCCCCTTTTCCTTGGGTGTCTGGGATAAAACATAATTCTGAATTCAGACTTGCTGGGGAAAACCATAAAACTTTCTAGTATGGGTTGGGTGTTTAAAATGTGTAATATAACGTCCTCTAGTTTTATCTCTTTGAAATACAACTGTTTTCTGCGTATTTATGCCATTACGCCCTGTTGTCTGTCGCTACGGCAAGTGAAGACTCATCAACGGGGGTTTGTCAAAAACAAGCCTCTTTTAACAATCCACCGTCTTGACTAAGACTAAGGAAAAAGTTGCCGCCGCTTGTCTTTCTGTCTTTACAATTGCACAAACCAGTTATCTTAAAGTATAATGTTGTTCACGAAAAGTGTAGTCCATTGGGAGAAAAACCTTGCCACACACCATCGTCACTGATATTTGTGAGGGTGTTGCTGACTGTGTTTCTGCCTGTCCAGTTGCCTGTATTCACCCTGGACCTGGTAAAAATATAAAGGGGACTGATTGGTATTGGATAGATTTCCAGACTTGTATTGATTGTGGTATCTGTATACAGGTTTGTCCTGTAGAAGGGGCTATTATACCAGAAGAACGACCTGAATTGCAAAAAACTCCCCTTTGATTTCTGTTTTTTTCCCAAAAAATTGCCGTTGGGAATTAGTAGTAAAAATCATAAATACCCATGACTTGTCTGTTAGAAGTTGAAAACGTTTATGCCGGTTATATTGACGGCTTAGATATTTTGCAGGGGGTAAATTTTCGCATAGATTCCCATGAATTGGTAGCAGTAATTGGCCCTAATGGTGCCGGCAAATCTACCCTGGCAAAAACTATTTTCGGTCTCCTCTCCCCCCGAGAGGGGAAAATTATATTTAAAGGAGAGAATATTGCCGGATTAAAACCTAATGAAATAGTGAAACGAGGCATGTGTTATGTGCCTCAAATAGTCAATGTTTTCCCAAGTTTAACAGTAGAAGAAAACCTGGAAATGGGGGCATATATTCTCTCGGGAAGTGCCAAACGACAAAAGGATTTGGTCTATACCATGTTTCCCAAGTTGAAGGAAAGGGCCAAGCAAAAAGCAGGCACTTTGTCTGGGGGAGAAAGACAAATGTTGGCTATGGGTAGGGCATTAATGTTGGAACCAGATTTACTTATTTTAGATGAGCCATCTGCCGCTTTATCCCCTATTTTGGTTAATGATGTATTCCAGCAAATTAAGGCTATCAACGAAAGTGGAAAAGCTATTATATTAGTAGAGCAAAATGCCAAAAAAGCTTTAATGATGTCTCATAGAGGGTATGTATTGGAAAGTGGAAGAAATGCCATCGAGGGAAGAGGAATTGACTTGTTAAATAACCCTCAAGTGGCTGAATTATATTTGGGCGCGGGGGGAGTGGTTTCTCCCCAGAAAAATGCCGATTAAATTAATTTTTTTTCCTTCACAAGAGTCACATTAAGCCATCTCCCCTGGGAATCATATCTTCTTATCAGACGCAGTCGTAAATTTTCTGTTACCAGCCAGCCAAATTCCAGAAAGAAGGGTTGATGCAGTTGAAGTCTAACCGGTGTTACAGAAGAAACACCATCTGGCAGCAATAAGACTCTTATCTGGTAGTTATCTCCATAAAAGGTAATAGTGTTGTCTTGAATGACTCCCTCACTGGTAAAACTAGTCTCAGGGGAAGAAAAAGTTTGTTTCACCCTATCTTTCTCCACCCTTACCTGTAAAAAGGTGGTGTAGGGATTGCTGTTTCGCCAGTCAGGATAAAGAGTAATAGCCTCCCCCTGCCATTCTCCCTCTAGACTTTTCACTGAAAGAGGAGGATTTTCTTTGCCGTTACCCCCCTGGCGAAATTCCCTGATAAGGGTAACCGATTCTAGTTGACTCTGGGTGTCGTACAGTTGTACCAAACGACAACGTCTATCTCCCCTAATAAAACCATATTCTGCCCCAAAGATAGCATAAGGGCTAAATTGTAGCGAGCCCTTGGCAAAATGTCCATCTTCAAACAGAAAAATACTGCGATTGAGATGGGTAAACTCGTTGACAATAGGCTGACAATTTTCACGATGTAGGGTTAATCTGATGGTTTGTCTGTCGTCGCTACAAGTAAGAGTCAACTGGCTGGGGGTGTCTTTTATCATCTTCCCAGTAGGGGAAAATTGGGTAAAACTACCTTGCCACACGCCAATGTGTTTTAACAGACAATCCCACTGTGACAACGCCATTATCTAAACCTCCTTGCTAAGAGTAGGGATAATAAGAGTTTACCGCCACAGTAAGTCATTTTTTGTTACAATAACCATCATGCTAAGGGCTACAATAACCAGATTATGTCCGATTTAGTCGCTATTGCCCAGGAAAGTCGCATTGCCGCCTTATCTTTGGCGGAGTCTTCTGAAGAATGCCGCAACAACGCTTTAACCGCCATTGCCGAAGCTTTAACCCGTCACCAGGAAGAGATTTTTAAGGCTAACCAACAAGACTGTGACAAGGCGGCTGGTGTTATCCCTCCGGCTTTATATGCCCGTCTCCAACTAAAAGAGTCTAAACTAAAAAGTGCTATCCAAGGAATCTATGATTTAATTAGACTACCAGATCCTCTGGGCCATGTCTCCCTGTTAAGGGAATTGGATACAGATTTAATTTTAGAACGTGTTAGTTGCCCTTTGGGGGTAATAGGTGTTATTTTTGAAGCACGACCAGAAGCACTAATCCAAATCGCCACTCTGGCTATCAAGTCGGGAAATGCTGTTATCCTTAAGGGGGGTAAGGAGGCTATCCACAGTTGTAATATTCTCACCCAGATTATCCAAAATGCCCTTCAAACTGCTGGTGTTAACCCCAAGACGGTACAATTGTTAACCACCAGGGAGGAAATTAATGCCCTTTTGTCCCTGGATGAGTATGTAGATTTGATTATACCCCGTGGCTCTAACCAATTTGTCCGCTACATCCAGGAAAATACTAGAATACCCGTTATTGGACATGCTGACGGCATCTGCCATCTCTATATCGACGCGGAGGCAGACTTACAACAGGCTATTAGTATCACTGTTGATTCCAAGACTCAGTATCCTGCCGCCTGCAACGCCATAGAAACTTTACTCATACACAAAGCCGTCGCCAAGGAATTCCTGCCACCTATCGCCGCTGCCTTGAGGGAAAAGGGGGTGACTATCAGGGGAGATGCAGCTACTAGGGAAATCATCGAGGCGGAGGAAGCCACCGAGTTAGACTGGCAAACAGAATACTGTGACTTGATTCTTTCTATTAGGGTAGTAGACAGTCTTCAAGAGGCTATTGACCATATTAACCGTTATGGCTCAAAACACACAGATGCCATCGTCACCAATAATCGGGAAAATGCCGAAAAATTCCTCAATCTAGTAGACTCTGCTGGTGTCTATCATAACTGTTCTACTCGTTTTGCTGATGGTTTCCGTTATGGTTTTGGGGCTGAAGTAGGTATAAGTACTCAAAAAACGCCTCCAAGAGGGCCAGTAGGCTTGGAAGGTTTGGTAACCTATAAGTATAAACTAAGGGGTAAAGGACACATTGTGGCTGATTACGCTGAAAATCGTCGTCGATTTACTCACAAGGACTTGCTATAATGGCCATAAGAATTTCCGTTAGGGTTAAACCTAAATCTAAACAACAACGTTTAGAAGAAACTGCTGATGGCGTCTGGATTGTTCATCTTAAATCACCCCCGGTTGATGGCAAGGCTAATGCTGAATTAGTCTCAGTTATTGCTGAGAAATTCGGCGTAAAAAAGTCCCAGGTAAGGATAAAATCTGGCCTTTCTAACCCCAATAAGATTGTGGAAATTGAGCTTTAAATCCATTTTATCCCTAAGGGTAAATTAGGGGATACTCTTCGGGAGGTAAGTATTTACCGTCACACTTGGATTTGCTTCTGTATTCTAACAGTTTAAACCCAAAATCCTCCCAACGGTAACGGGCAAAACTGCCACAATCCCCTAATCCCCTTGCCAGGCTGTATACTGATAAAGTCTTCTTTTCTAGTTCAAAATGGGGTGTACCAACAAGGGTAAAACTGTTAGTAAGTCGTCGATTTTCTAACTGCATTGTAAAAGTGGTAAAACTGATTTTTTTTACGGTAGAATTGTGGGGGAAGAATAACAAGTATTGGTAATTTCCCTGATAGGCCCCCATAAAACAAAGAATCTCCACCAGATATTTTTCTCTGTCTAGGGGATAGACTTCTGCGGCTTCTGGAGAAATACCTTTATCCCTCTCTTTTTCACATAAATTTAACTCCTCCTGTAAGCCATAAATAGTGGTGATGACTTTTTGTTTCTCCTCGGGGGAAAGTTGAATCAACTGTGCAGTCTGTTTTTCCTCCTTTCCACAGGCAAAAAGATTAATAATCCCTGCTACAATTAACAACCAGCCGCCAAAACGACGCCTTAAGGACAAACTGCTACACAATTTTATTTGATGACAATAGGAATAGATTATATCATAGAATATTGGTAGTTGTTGCCAAGAGGAGAAGAAAAATTGACCCGCAGCTACTTATTCACCTCGGAATCGGTAACAGAAGGACATCCTGACAAAATCTGTGACCAAATCTCTGATACCATTTTAGACGCCCTGCTAACTCAAGATCCCTCCAGCAGGGTAGCAGCAGAGGTAGTAGTCAACACCGGCTTGGTTTTAATCACCGGTGAAATCTCTACCAAGGCACAAGTAAACTATGTCCAACTGGCCAGGAATAAAATCGCCGAAATAGGCTATACTGATGCCAGCAATGGCTTCTCTGCCAATAGCTGCGCCGTTTTAGTGGCATTGGACGAACAATCCCCCGACATTGCCCAAGGCGTCAATTTAGCCCAAGAGGTGAGAGAATCCCATAGCGACGACGAATTGGACGCCATTGGGGCCGGCGATCAGGGGATTATGTTTGGTTTCGCCTGTAATGAAACGCCGGAACTGATGCCCATGCCTATCAGTATAGCTCACCGTCTGGCCCGTCGTCTAGCATTGGTGCGTAAATCCGGAGAATTGCCCTTCCTTGGCCCAGATGGCAAAACTCAGGTTACCATTGCCTATGAGGATGATAAGCCTGTAGGTATCGACACTATCCTCATCTCCACCCAACACAAGGAGTCTATTGATAATATCACCGACAACAACAAGATTCAGGCCATCCTGAGAGAAGCTATCCGGGAAACGGTAATCAATCCCGTCTTTGCCGAGTTGCCTCTTAAACCCACCGCTAATACCCGTTTCTTACTCAATCCTACTGGCAAATTTGTCATCGGTGGGCCTCAAGGGGATTCTGGGTTGACAGGCCGTAAAATCATCATTGATACCTACGGTGGCTACTCCCGTCATGGCGGTGGCGCCTTTTCTGGAAAAGATCCTACTAAAGTCGATCGCAGCGCCTCCTACGCCTGTCGTTACGTCGCCAAAAACATCGTTGCTGCCGGTTTAGCTACTAAGTGTGAAGTACAGGTTAGCTACGCTATCGGTGTCGCTCATCCTGTAAGTATATTTGTTGAAACCTTTGGTACTGCAAAAGTCCCCGAGGAGAAACTGTTGGAATTGGTGAAGGCTAATTTCGATTTGCGCCCTGCTGGTATTATCAGACACTTCAACTTAAATAAACTGCCAGCGGAAAGAAATGGCCGTTTCTACCAGGATGTGGCCGTTTACGGTCATTTTGGCCGGTTGGATTTGGATTTGCCTTGGGAACGTACCGACAAAGCCGCTATCCTAAGGGATAGTGTTGGCCAAACTCTAGCTGCCGTTTAATTCTTCTTTTATTCTCATTGTAGCCCCCGCCAAGGGGCTTTTTGTTATTCCCTTTCCCCTCCTTTCTTTCATTAAAACATCGATTTTGTCTGCCAGTAAGGGAATGTTACCTATCATCAGACAATTTTTAGAACAGTATTATCCCTATCTAAGGCCTTTTTATTTCCTCGCCGCTTGGGGTTTATTTTTCCTGTTAGTATTCCAGGTAATTTCTCTTATTGTCTATGTCCACAAACGCTCCCAAAAAATGCATCAAATCCCCTGCACTAGTTGTCAGTATTTTACTTATAATTTCCACTTAAAATGCACCGTTAATCCCAAAATTGCTAACACCGAGTCTGCTATAAATTGTCCGGATTTTCATCCTCGGAAAACCTATTAGATTATTCCTGCTTTATAATAAAAACAAAGGCCCTATACTGAGGCTATTCCTATGAGTAATAACTGGAAGATTCTCCGTCGTTTTTCCCTTATTCTTTCCTGTTTTACTGTCTTTTCCCTGGGAAATACCCCCCTTTCCGCTAATCCCTCCTGTTATCTAATTGATTCTAGTGGCCGTTTTGTCAATCTAGACTCTTTGTGTAAAAAAACCGCTGTTTCTACCCCCACAACCCCTAATCCCCAATCCTCCACACAGACAACCCCTATCCCTGGCATGCAGACAACCCCCATCCCTGGCATGCAGACAACCCCCATCCCTGGCATGCAGACAACCCCTATCCCTGGCATGCAGACAACCCCTATCCCTGGCATGCAGACAACCCCTATCCCTGGCATGCAGACAACTCAATCTCCCAGTCAGGCAGAAAACCCCCCTTCTAATGCTACTACCACCGGGGAGGAACAGGCTATACAATTTCGTATCCGAGGCAGACGTTTAATTCTCATACCTTCTAGACAACAACAATAGGAGGGAAAGTTGTCTGATTTTTTGCCTGATTTTTCCTTAGTAATTCTTCCTAGTCGTCAAAAGCTTTTATCGGTAAACAGAAAAATATTAAACGCCCAAACGGTGAAAATAGAGGAGGGGGATATATTGTTGTTTGAGGGAAGGGAATCCCTGGAAAAAGCAAGGAGAGAGGTGGTTGTTTTCCTGAGGGATAACTATAAACCTGCCTCAGAATGGTTGCAGGAAATACTCTCCCCCTTCTCTAAGAAGGCTACTAATATTGTTGTCGGCCAAATCAAGCAAAAAAACTACTATCCCTGGGATTTCTGGAGGAAAAAAACTGTCCTGGCAGAAATCTGGCGACAGATGGGGAATTGTGCCGTCAGAAGAGATTTCCTCGCCAAAATCTTGACTATACAATTGCCCGAAAAATTCCCCGAGGAGGAAATGGTTTATTACTATCGTATCTTCCGGGAATTGGAGTCGGAAATTGTCTATCAAGAGAAGGCAATCGTCTATGAGATTTGACTGAGGTATCTTTTTACGATTTCTAGAATTCTCTCACTGGCTTTGCCATCCCCAAAAGGATTAATCGCCTCCGCCATGGCCTTATATTTGCTATCATCAGATAATAATTCAGAGGCTGTCTCCAAAATTTTCTCGGGATTTGTCCCCACCAGTTTGGCAGTACCCGCTAAAATTGCCTCTGGCCTTTCCGTTGTTTCTCGTAAAACTAACACTGGTTTTCCTAAACTGGGGGCCTCTTCTTGTAAACCTCCAGAATCAGTTAAAAGGAAAAAACAACGTTTAATTGCACCTACTAATTGTTGATAATCTAGGGGTTCAGTTAAAAATACTCTATCGTGATTACCAAAGTACTGTAAAATAGGCTCCCTTACAATGGGATTGCGATGTAGGGGTAAGAGAATGGCTACATCCTCATGGCGGCTGAGAATCATCTCTAACCCCCTCAGAATGTCCATTAAGGGGAAACCCCAATTTTCTCTTCTGTGTACTGTTACAAGTAGTACTCTATATTTGGACCAATCCAATCCGGGAATGTGGCAGGTGGGATTATTGGCGGCTACTGACAGCAAGGCATCTATCACTGTATTCCCCGTCAGATGAATTTCTCCTGTTACCCCCGATTTTCTTAGATTCTCTACTGCTATCTTGGTAGGGGCAAAGTGTAATAAGGCTATTTGGGAAATAAGGCGACGATTTGCCTCCTCGGGAAAGGGATTATAAATATCATCTGTACGTAATCCAGCCTCCACATGGGCTACCGGAATTTTATGATAAAATGCACCCAGACTGGCGGCAAAGGCTGTGGTGGTGTCTCCCTGAGTTATTACCAGTTGTGGTTTTATCTGTTGGTATATCTTCTCTAACCCCCTTAGACTTTTACAGGTGATGTCTACTAGGCTTTGTTTTGTCTGCATTATCTCCAAATCCACATCTGCCTTTAAACCAAACAATTCCATCACCTGTGTTACCATTTCTCTATGTTGGCCTGTTAAAATCACCTTGGTATCTAACTGTTCCTCTTTTTGAAAACATTTTATTACTGGCGCTAATTTTATTGCCTCTGGACGTGTTCCTAGTATAATGCAAATGGTTTTTTTACTCATAGATGGATAATCAAAAAGAATAACAATCCACAGAATAATTAAATTTATCAATATTTGTCAATTTAGCCCAATTGTTGTCTCCCACAGGCTACAATAGAATTAGTAGGAGAATTTTGGAGGGCCCAGTAGGGTTGTTTTTCGGTTTTGTAGGATGTGGTTCATGTTTTTCTGGTGAGGACTTTTTCGCTTTTTTTCTGGTGTAGTTCATATCTTGCTGGGGAAAATTCATGTTTTCTGTCAATGGCAAGCAAGATGGTAAGTGTTTCTCTCACATTTTTACTGATTTGTTGTCTATTTTTCGCCCTTACTATTGGGGTTTTTTGTCTTGTAAGATATTTTAGAAGAAATTATGTGCCTCTAGCTACAGCTAATTATTATAAAAATAAGGTTTTAGAGTTGGAGACAATCCTGGATGAATTAAAAGTCAAGGATTCCGACTCTGGATTTTTGTTGTCAATTTTTTCTCGCCTCCACGAAGAAAATGACATCCTTCAATTCCTCCGGGGTATATGCGAGTCAGTTGTGGATGAATACAACTTAGACTTGTGTTATTTTTCCCATGGTTTAGCCAACCAGAAGCGTCTTTATATCTTTTCGCCGCAAACCGGTTGGCAGGAGACGGAAGGCTTTTTTATCCCTATAGACGAGGGGTTAAAAAATATCATTCATTTGTGGAATAACATCCCTGACCATGACAACTATATCTTGGATTATGATAGTGAAATAATTGAAGGACTAGGTTTATTTTACAAGTTTCCCCTGGGGGTTAATTTTCTGTTTTCTGCTGAGTCTAAAACCAGTAATGACATAAACATCCTTGGGTTTTATAGTAGAGACACACGAAACATTGACAACAGGGTAATCGAAAATATCAGTAAGCTGGTAAAAATGCTCCAACTGGGGATAGAAAACCTAGTTGAAAGACAAAAATTTACTTTGTTACAACAGGCCCTTGAACTGGATAATATTGGGGTTATTATAACCGATAGTAAGCCCCCCTATTATCCTATTTGGTGCAACGAGAGGGGTAAAAAATTTAGCCGCAATTTTGCCAGTCAGTACCGACAGTATTTAGAGTCTACTAATGGGGATTGTGTGAGGGAGACTGTGGAGGTAAATTTAAGTGGTGGCAAAGCCTGGAAGGTCAAAATTTTTCCCATTCCCCAGGAAAATGTCAAGAGATTTGTTATTCTTATCAAGGACTATACAAAGGAGTATTTACTAGAGGAAAATTTCTCGAGGCAAAAGGAAGAGTTGCAGGCGGTAAATGTCCAGTTAAATTTGATTAACCAGCTTCAGCAGATGGGGGAATGTAGCCTACAAGGAATTCTGGAGTTTTATTTTGAAAAACTGGCTGAGATTTTTCAAATTGACCTGATTATTCTTTCGGAGATGCTGGGGGAAAAGTGCAGCATAATTGCCAGTTACAAAAGGGAATCCTCCAGGGATTTTTCTCTTCATGATCAATATCTTCTGAGTTATTTAGCCACCAAAACCCTTGTCAAAGGAAAAATTATATCTTCCCAACAGCCCGAGAATAGGGACATATTTTCGGAGGCTAACATTTTGAATTCCCCCATTGTTTTATACATAGGAATCCCGATAAGGGACAGGAAATTCGAGTTGGTTTTGCATTTGTTTGCCTTGAAAGAGAATCGAATTTTTGGTTTATCAGATAGGTTGGTAGATTCCATAGCCAATACGGTAAAACACATAGTAATCGCTAAGGAGAGGGAGATAGAAAACGAACAAATTAGTATTGCTTTGAGGGAGAATAGGGAGAGACTGAATAATATTCTCTCGTCTTTAGATGATGTAATTTGGTCAATTCATCCTCATACCTTGCAGATAATATATATAAACCAAGCGGCAGAAAAATTATTCCATGTACCTCTGAGTAGAATCTTCCAAAAGAGGACATATTGGTTGGATTTAGTAAGTCCAAGGGAGAGGGGGAAAGTGAAAGAGATGTATGCCAACCTCTTTAGTATTTCTCTGCTGGGTGAGGGGGAGAAAAGTCATGATATAGAGTATGAAATAATATTGGAGGATGGGACAAGAAAGTATGTGAGGGATAGGGCAACAGTTATTTATGACAGTGAGGGAAAACAATTAAGAATTGATGGGATAATCACAGACATTACTAACAGTAAAAATATCCAAAAAGCCTTGGAAAAAAGTGAGGAGGAATTCAGGCTGATTTTTGAAATGGCCCCCATTGGGATGATGATTACCAATCTAGATGGCAAAATCATTCAGGCCAATAATTCCCTTTGTCAATTGTTGAAATATCCCCTGGGAGAATTGCTATCTAAAAACGAGCTAAACATTTGCCATCCTGAAGACAGAGAAAAGTGTCATTTATACAAGCATAAAATCATTACAGAATCTTTGGAACAATACCGGCAGGAGAGACGTTTTTTGGCCAGTAATGGTTGTGTCATTCATACCATAGTTACCATAACAGCGTTGAGAAATAAGGAGGGGAGGATTGTCCAATTTATCCAACAGATTTTAGATGTTTCCGATATGAAAATAATGGAACAGCAGATGTTCCTTGAGGCTTTTTATGACAAATTAACCGGTTTACCGAACAGATTTTTACTGTTAGATCGTCTCAAGCAGTTTCTTAAGTTAAACCAAGAAAATCCTCAACAATTTTGTGCCATATTGCTGGTGGATGTGGATAATTTCAAGAAGATAAATGACAGTTTAGGACCTAGGATAGGAGACGAATTGTTAATACTAATTGCCGAAAACATTGTAAAATGTGTAAGTAGTAAGGATACAGTAGCTCGTTTCAGTGGGGATGAGTTTATTGTCTTTTTACCAGATATAAATTCAGAGAAAGAAGTGGAATATGTAGCCCAAAAAATCGTATCTAATTGCCTTGTGGATACGGTGTTTGAGGGGCAGAAGGTAATGTCGAGTGTAAGTGTGGGGATTACAACCAGTTATGGTGGCTACTTGGCGGCGGAGGAGATGATAAGGGATGCAGACATTGCGGTGTATCATGCCAAGGAGAGGGGGGGTAACTGTTACCAGATATTCAAGCCAGTAATGCACAAGGATTTGCTGAGGAGATTGACGTTGGAATCGTCGTTGTTGAGGGCATTGGAAAATGAGGAATTTGAATTATACTATCAGCCAATTGTCAACTTACAGACGGGGAGGATTGCGGGGTTTGAGGCTTTGATTCGTTGGCATAATCCCACCCATGGTTTTGTGTCGCCGATGGATTTTATTCCCATTGCGGAGGAGACGGGATTGATTGTCACTTTGGGCAATTGGATTTTTTCCCAGGCGGCAAAACGGGCTTCCCTGTGGCAGTCGGAGTATCCCCACCACCGTTTGTTTGTGTCTATCAACCTATCCAGTAAACAGTTACTGTATCCCCATTTACTGGAGGAGATTGACTTAATTATTAATTCTACAGGGGTAGATCCTCGTCTTTTAAAACTGGAGATTACCGAGAGTGTGTTAGTAAAAGACTACGAACATGCTAAAAAAGTTTTAGAGGAAATCCAGGGCAGAAAACTACAAATATGTTTAGATGATTTTGGCACTGGTTATTCTTCTCTGAGTTACTTGCATCATTTGCCCTTTAATTCCCTAAAGATAGACAAGAGTTTCATCCAACCTTTAACTGACGAGACAGCTTCTAGCCCCATTGTAGAGGCGATTGTGAATTTAGCCCACAATCTTTCTCTGGAGGTGATAGTGGAGGGGATTGAGACGGAGGCACAACAGAAAATGTTAAAGAGGATTGGCTGTCATTATGGACAAGGATACCTGTATTCGCCACCGGTGAGTGAGCAGAAGGCGGAGGAATTGATCAAAAGGGGGCAATTGACCAACTAGCTAGCGTACTACCAACTAGTCTACTGCCTCGTAGTCGCCGGTGATAGTCTCATCCTTATCATAGTCAAATTCTATATTAATGGGCTCTTCGGAGATTTGACTCAAACCGGTAAGGATTTCCTGTTCGATACTCTTGAATTCGTCGTCTTCTTCCAAAGGCTCATAGGTAGTAGCTTCGCGAGGTTGTTTTCCTACTTCTGTAGCCTCTTGTGCTGCAGCTGATTCATAGGCGCGGGCACCAATATTGAGAATCAAATCCTTGAAACTGGCCAGCATTTTTTCCACTTCTGGCACAGGGATAGAGAAGTCTTCGATGGCATCCAGGATGGCCTTTTCGCGGGTTTGGACTTCGCGACGGATACTGGGGGGTACTATTTCTGGGGTTTTTTCCAACATCAACTGGTAGCTGTACATTAAGCTGTCCAACTGTTTCTTGACTTCTACCAGTTGTAGACGACGACGGTCTTCGGCAGCGTATTTCTGGGCTGCTTCTCTCATACTCTCGATTTCTGCGGAGCTTAGGGCGCCGGTGTTGGTGATAACAATACTTTTCTCTTGGCCAGTGCCCTTGTCTCTAGCGGAAACCTTGAGGATGCCATCTACGTCTATTTCAAAGGTAACCTCTATTTGGGGCACCCCTCGTGGGGCTGGGGGGATACCGGTGAGGAGGAATTTCCCCAAACTCTTGTTGTCTTTGGCCATGGGGCGTTCCCCTTGAAGTACGTGGATTTCTACGGAGGTTTGCCCGTCTACAGCGGTGGAAAACACCTGGGTGCGGCTGACGGGGATGGTGGTGTTTCTTTCGATGATTTTGGTGAACACTTCCCCCATTGTCTCAACCCCAAGTGACAGAGGCACTACGTCCAAGAGGAGGAGATCACGGACTTCCCCGCCGAGGATACCACCCTGAAGGGCTGCCCCCAGGGCTACGGCTTCATCGGGGTTAACCGAGCGGTCTATAGGAACTGAGCTACCAAAGTATTCTTCAATAATTCGCCTTACCATGGGGATACGGGTGCTACCCCCCACCAGCAGCACACGGCTGATTTTGTCCTTAGACAGCTCAGAGTCTCTTAAAGCCTGCTCCATGGGCTCAATGGTTTTTCTTACCAGATGCCCGATTAACTCTTCTAGTTTAGCCCTAGTCAATTCTACCTCTAGGTGTTTGGGGCCAGTTTCATCGGCGGTGATAAAGGGGAGGTTGATGGGGGTTTCTGTGAGGTTAGACAGTTCGATTTTGGCCTTCTCTGCTGCTTCCCGCAGCCGTTGGAGGGCCATTTTATCCTTGCTTAAATCAATCCCCTCTTGTTGTTTAAACTGGTCGATAAGCCACTTAACTATTTCCGCATCGAAATCATCTCCCCCCAACTGGTTATTACCGGCAGTAGCGATAACTTCAAAAATCCCATTACCTATTTGGAGTATGGAGACATCGAAGGTGCCACCACCTAGGTCATATACTAGGACAAATTGTTCTTGACTTTGTTTATCCAACCCGTAGGCCAAGGCTGCTGCCGTCGGCTCGTTAATAATTCTTAACACTTCTAAGCCAGCGATGGTGCCGGCGTCTTTAGTAGCCTGTCGTTGGGCATCGGTAAAATAGGCAGGGACAGTGATTACTGCTTGGGTTACCTCTTCTCCCAAGAAGGTTTCCGCATCGGTTTTGAGTTTTTGGAGAATCATAGCGGAGATTTCCTGGGGAGTATATTGTTTCCCCATCACCTCCACATTGACAGTGTTGTCCTTCCCTGGAACACACTTGTAGGTAACCCGTTTTCTCTCTTCTTCCGTCTCATCCCATCGCAGGCCGATAAAGCGTTTAATGCTGTATATAGTATTCTCAGCGTTGGTTACTGCCTGTCGTTTAGCCAGTTGGCCTACCAGCCGTTGGTTATTTTTGCCAAAAGCCACGATACTGGGGGTTGTCCTAGCGCCCTCCTGGTTAGGGATTACCATAGGTTTGCCCCCTTCCAAGACGGCTACACAGGAGTTGGTGGTGCCCAAATCGATGCCTATGATTTTTCCCATAGTTGCTTGCTACTGTTTGCTTTCCGAGAGGGTTTGCGGAATTGTGAACTAGGTAAGTGGCTGGGGGGGTCAGGGTACAGGGATTCAGAAGGCCCTGCTACATGCCCTACCCTTGAGCTTCTTCTTGGGGTTGTTCAGAGGCAGATTGACTAGTGGTAGCCTCTGCCGCTGCGGATTCTGTTTCCAGAGGCACTGCCACTTTTACTTGGGCGTGGCGTAGTACCACCCCGTCTAGCATATAACCTCTGGTGAGTTGTTCGATTACGGTGCCTTCTGGGTATTCATTTGTAGGCTCTCGTAGTAGGGCCTCATGGTAATTGGGGTCAAAGGGCTGGTTTTCGGCGCGCATAGCCGACACGCCCAGTTGTTTAAGCCCTTCCACAAAGGTTTTATATACTCCCTGATAACTTCTGTGGATGGCCATTTCCCCGTCATTAGCGGGTTTTATTTGACTTCTGGCCCTTTCAAAGTTGTCTACTGTGGGCAGCAGGGCGGTTATTACCTTCTTCTTTACCTGAAATTCCAATTCTTGCTTTTCCTTGCTGGTACGCTCTCTAAATCGTTCGAAGTCCGCCTGTAGATTTCTGTATTGCGCTATGGCCGCCTGTAACTGGGCTGTAGTTTTTTCTAGTTCGTTCTTGGTTATACTCAATTCTTGTTTCAGGGATTCGATAGTGGCTTCTAGCCTTTGGATTTTCTCTTCTGGTGATAGTTCTTGGGGCTCTTGTGCTTCTGGTGTAGTCTCTTGTGTGGGAGCTTCGGCGGTTGTCTGTGTTTCCGGAGTTTCTGCGGCAGTAGTTTCCGGGGAGGAAGCGGCGGCAGTGGCACCTACGTCCGTGGTTACCTCTTGTGCCACTTGTGTTTCCTTAGTTTCTGTTTCTTGTGCTACTGGAGTGTTGTTTTCTTGGTCGTTCATCATAATGAGAGCTGTTTTGAGCTAGTGGTATTTTAGAAGAAGGTTACTACTATTTGGGCTGTTGAATCAAGACGGGGTAAAAGAGTGTTTTTTTCCTTTTATTTCTTCCATCTTACTCTATATTATGTTAGCACATTTCTCTTCTCCAGTTGTCTCCCTTGGCCAATTTTTTTTATTGGTTTTTTTGCCCCCTAACTGTTGCTGTTTTTTGATTAGTTGCCTGTGGGCTTTCGGGGGATTTTTTTGGGCCGCCTTGGGGGGATTGTACCCAATTTTGCCTTGTTGCCTATCAGGGTTAGGCATAATTTTTCTAGTGGTTTTCTGACAGTCTTTTCAGGGTTAAACAGGGTCAAAGATTCTTCTTTAGTTTCTTAAAAGTTTCGTAAATCTCCGGTAATTTCTTGTAGATAGCCGAGGCTTTTAGGTACAACTTATTGCTGACGGCAGGGGAGCCAGAAACCACTTCTCCTGGTTTAACATCATTATGGATACCTGTTTGGGCGGAGGCTACTGCTCCGTCACCTATTTGTACTTGGTTTGCCACACCCACTTGGCCAGCCAGAATCACGCGGTTGCCGATTCTCACACCCCCCGCCAACCCTACTTGGGCAGCCAGGATACAATTGTCGCCTATTATAACATTGTGGCCTACATGGACTAGGTTGTCCAATTTTGTATTTTTGCCAATACGAGTAACACCAACTGCAGGCCTATCCACCGTGGTATTACAGCCTATCTCCACCCCATCCTCCAGAATCACATAGCCAGACTGGGGCATTTTATACCAGCCTTCAGGGGTAGGCACAAAGCCAAAGCCTTCGCCACCAATGACGGCACCACTGTGGATGATACAGTCGGCACCAATCTGTGTTCTTTCTTCGATGGTTACGTTACTATGGATAATAGTACGGTCGCCAATGACTACCTGGGGATAGATGACCACATTGGGGAAAATACAAACATCATTGCCAATTTTAACCCCCCTCTCTATCACCACATGGGCACCGATGGACACATTCTCCCCTAACTCTACCCCCTCGGCAATCACTGCTGTGGGGTGGATTTGGGGTTGGGGTTTAAAGGGTTGGTAGAATAAGTTAAGGGCTTGGGCAAAGGTTAAACGGGGATTGGGGGTGGCCAACCAGGCAATTCCTCTCGCCGTAGCCTTCTGTTGTAAGGTGACATCTTCCGGTAAAATCAAGGCAGAGGCTTTGGTATTGTTCACCCAGGAGGCATATTTCCCCCCCTCAATATAACTGAGACTATTGGCCTCTGCTTCTTCTAAAGACGCCAAATAGGTGATTTCTGGGTTACAATCAGGATTGGTCTGTAAACTGTTATTCTGGGCCGAGAGTTTGGCCACTAGTTCACTAAATTTCATAGGGGTTGGTATATGGCTATATCTCTGAAAAAAGGAGAAGGAATTTCCCTCACCAAGGCTGCACCCACCCTGACAGCGGGGTTTGTTGGCTTGGGATGGGATGTTAACAACACCACTGGGGCAGATTTTGATTTAGACGTGTCAGTGTTTATGTTAGGTCAAGATGAAAAACTACTTTCCGATAGACATTTTATTTTCTACAATAACCTAGTTAGTCCCGATCCGGAACACTCGGTCAAACTTTTAGGGGATAATCGCACTGGTGAAGGGGAAGGGGATGACGAAGGCATTATCATCGACTTGCGCAAAGTGCCTCCCGAAGTAGCTAAAATGGTCATTGCCGTTTCCATCTACGAGGCGGATAAGCGGAAACAGAATTTTGGCCAGGTAAACAATGCCTATGTCCGTCTTGTGGATGTACAAACCAAGGAAGAAATCCTCCGTTATGATTTGGATGAGGATTTCTCCACGGAAACCGCCGTAATTATGGCCGAAATATATAGAGACAACGGTGACTGGCGAGTAAAGGCGGTTGGTGCCGGTTATCCCGGTGGTTTGGAGGGGCTTTTAAACCGGTATCAATAGTATAATTCCTACGTGTTTTCCTTGCTGGGGGTGGTGTCTAAAGGCTTTAAGCCACGATTATTCAACACCTCTTGTAATTGTCTCTCATCGTCTTTACTAAGGGAGGTGCGTAACACTCTCCCCCCATATTTGCTTATCTCGTCCAACACCTTGTCTGGGGTTACCTTCTTGACTAAGATAAAAAGGGCCGAGGTGTTTGGTTGTAGTGTCTCTCCCAATTCTCGCATAAAATTGTCGTCAATACCAATGTCACTTAAAGCACCACTAATGGCGCCAGTGGCCGCCCCCACCGCCGCACCAAGGAGAGGCACTAAAAAAAGGGTACCAATTAGCAACCCCCAAAAGCCGCCACTTGCTGCCCCAGCCGCCGCTAGATTTATGGACTGATTCAGTTTTACCTTGCCGTCTGCGGTTTTGATGACGACGGCGGCATCTTCTAATTCTATTAGGTGTTCCCTTTGTAGTTTGAACAGTGTCAATCTTACTTCTTCTGCCTTGAATATGTCATCATAGGCTATGGCTATTAACTCACTCATGGGTTTCTCTCCTTTTGTGCCACTACCAAACATTCTAAACGGCCGAGAGGGATTGGTGTAGGTGTTTGACTAGGGTTTCCTCCCTTAGGGCAGTTTTTAGGTGTTGCCAGGGCAGTACTTGTCCTATTTGCCAATTTTCGTGTACATAGTATTCCAGAGGTGGTATTTCTCCTTTTAATTCCTTAAATGCCCTTTTATAACTCCCCAGACTCTCGCCATAATGACGGGTAAGTTGTAGGAGTTTGCTCAAACGTCTGTCTCCTCTGGAAATTAGGGCTTGAATTACTGACCAGTTGTAACTTTCTGGCCGAAAATCTATTCCTATTTTCCTCAAATTTTTCTCCAAATACTGTAGTCTTTTGTTTCCATCCTTGCTCACTCCAAACCATTGAAAGGGCGTGTGGGATTTGGGCACAAATGTACTGCAACCTAGGGTTATTTTAAGGCTAGGGGCTGCTTTTTTGACGGCTTTTAAAATTTCTATAGTAGCGTCGATGTCTTCATATTCTTCCTGGGGTAATCCCACCATGCCATAGAATTTTATTGCCTTTAGCCCTCCTGCTTGGGCGTTTATTGCTGCCTGAATAATCTCTTCATTGGTGAGTTTTTTGTTGATAATTCCCCTTATTTTTTCACTCCCACTCTCCAGGGCAATGGTGATGGATTTTGTATCTCTTTTTGTCAGAAAATTGGCTAGTTTTTCTGTTACTGTGTTGGTGCGCACTGAGGCTATACTGACCCTAACATCGTCAAATTGCGGTTGGCTTAAGTAGTCTATTAAACTTTCAAATTCCGGGTGTTGCGTCACCGATGCCCCTAACAATCCCAGACGGTTAGTCACTGTTAATCCTCTTTCTATGGCGGGGATAAGGGAATTTTCTACACTGGCTACTCGGAAGGGGAGAGTTAGATAACTTGCCAGACAAAAACGACACATTTCTGGACAACTACGCACCACCTCTACCATGTAAATGTTTTCCCAGGCTGCTTTGGGGGTGACTACAGTAGAGGCTGCTAGAATATTCCCCCTATAAGTTTGTTTTTCTATGGTGTCTGGCAGGCTATTATTAACTGGTTTTATGGCTTTTATTTTCCCCGTTTTGTCTTCGTATTCCACCGAGTATAAACTAGGAACATAAATACCTGGTTTAGTAGCCAATTGTTGTAGTTTTTCCTGTCGAGATGCCCTTCTTACTTCTTGGTAACTGTCGACGAAACTGTCTACTAAATTTTCAGCATCCCCTAGGAGGATAATATCAAAAAAGTCGGCAAAAGGTTCAGGATTTGCTGTTAAAACTGGTCCTCCCCCGAATACCAGGGGATGATTTTCATCTCTGTCCTTACTGGTAATTGGTATCTGGAGATATTCTAACAGTTTGAAGATATTAACATAGTCTAACTCCCAGGAAAAAGAAAAACCCACCAACTCGGGAAACCGGGGTAAATTTTCGTGAATATCAGTAAACAGGCGTCTGACGTCTACGTCTTTTCTCAAGCAAAAATTAGCCCAAACCAATTGATAACCCAGACTGGTGATTCCCACGGAGTAATCATTAGGAAAGGCATAAATTATGGGAATGGGATTAACATCCTTGGAAACGGGTTTAAATAGAATTTTTTCCTCAGCAAATAAACTCATGGTATTCCCCTGGGGTAAAAACTGTGCTGGAAATAGGACTCTATGGTAAAATGTTAACAGTTATAAAAAAGAAAACCCATGGGTGAAAAAATCAAGACAATAAATGGGCTAGCAGTGATGAAAAAATGATATATTTCTGGTATCAGGTTTACAATTTCTGCGTCCAAACTACTCAAAGAGTAGGGGAAATACTCCTAAGAGACTTTGCCAGGGTGGAAGCCAGCCGCAAACCGGATGGTAGCCTTGTAACCAAAGCCGACAAGTGGGCAGATGAGGAGTTAAGACGGGCAGTAAAACAATGCTTTCCCACCCATGGGGTTTTGACAGAGGAGACGGAACATATTCTACCCACTAGTGAATGGTGTTGGGTAATAGACCCCATTGATGGTACTACCAATTTTACCAGGGGCATACCTATTTGGGGTATTTCTATTGGCCTGTTGTACAGGGGGATGCCTGTGTTTGGTTTTGTGCATTTTCCCCAAACTCGACAGACTTACCACGGATACTACTTAGCCAATACGGGCTTGACTGGGCCCAAGGGAGCTTATCTGAATAATACTCCCATATATACCAGTTCGGCAAGTCCAAGTCCAAATCATGTAGTAGCCTTGTGTAACCGAAGTTTAGCCCTCCTAAAACAACAGTTGCCTTGTAAGGTGAGGGTTACCGGGGTTACCAGCTACGACTTGATGTCTGTAGCCTGTGGTGCTACTTTAGGAGCTATTGAGGCGAGTCCGAAAATCTGGGATATTGCCGGGGCTTATCCTATTCTTATGGGCGCGGGGGGTTGTTTTCTCCACCTTTCTCCCGATTCTGCTTTTCCCCTTATTCCTGGCAAAGATTATGGTAGTGTTGGTTTTCCTTCTCTTGCCCTTGCCCATGAGAATCTTATCCCCATATTCAAGCCTCTGGTAGCCCCAATTATTCCTCCAAAATCTGTAGTTGTCGGCTGATATACATTTTTTTTAGCTTAGACGTTTCCGCCACTGGCCTTATTATTGTTTTTTGTCACTCATAGTAAATTTACAAGAAGAATTGGATTTCTTTTAAGGGCAAACAGGATAAATGCCGGGCGTCTTGACTTTATTTTTGTAGTTTTACAGGGAAAAGGAGAAAAGAGGAGGAGAACAAATTGAGCGGAGGGGGAAGAGTTGTTATATTTTTAAAATAGAAGAACTGGAAAAAATTTATGGAAGAAACTATATTTGCTAACAGGGAGACAATAAAAGTAAGGGCATTATTTTTAGGACAAAGAATAGATTTAAAGGCACTAGAAAATGTGGACAGAGTTGCCACCAATCCGCTAACAGTGGCGGCAGGGGAGACGGGATATGCAGTCTTATTCCGATATGGGGTAGTAGTTTTATTTGACTTACAACCCATTGAGGAGGCTACATTCCTGAATAACCTAAAGCCCCTGATTTCGTCGCCTTTTGAAAAACCGGAGGTGGAAGACACAGAGATTCAGCTGGAGGGCAAGGGGGAGAATACGGCAAGGGTGGTTAATGGCAATATTGTCCTGCCTCAGCTGACTATCAGTAGTCTCCAGATAGTGGCGGATGTATTAGCCAAGAGCGTAGTACTAGCCCACTACGAGCAACAGACTAGTGCTGCCTTTGACAGAATCGAACCCTTTGCCACGGGATTGCAGAATGCCAGCTGGAATCGGAAACAGGTGCAGGAATTACTGAAATTACTAGGTACTACTCTTTTAATACAAAATGAAGTAA
>JAUQQP010000042.1 GCA_030549855.1 Cyanobacteriota bacterium SRBZ.bins.94.201705 | reverse complement strand
GCGCCCCGGCCCCACTCCGACCCATCCCGAACTCGGCAGTGAAACGGGGCAGCGGCTACGATACTAGGGGGGCCACCCCCTGGGACAATAGCTCCATGCCCGCCCCATATATATATGTACCCCCCACGGGGGCGTTTTTAATTTTTTCGGCCTAGAAGGCTTGCTCTGTTACCTCAAGGTTGAAGAGTAGTTGCAGGGTTTGTAGGGCCTGACGTCTCGCTTCGACATCCTGTTGGGCCCTCAATTGTACCATGGGCTCGTGGAGAACTTTGTTTACTATACCTCGGGTGAGGGCCTCAATAACCTCTTGATGTTTTTCCGCAAATTCTGAACCAAGACGGGATAGGGCCTTCTCTAATTCCTGTTTCCGAATTTGCTCAATTTTGTTGCGTAGAGAACTAATTGTGGGCACAGTTTCTAAAGACTGCCACCAGAGAACAAAAGCCTGTATCTCCTCCTCCAGCAGATTCTCTGCTTCCTTGGCCATTTCTCTTCTGGCAGCATAGTTTTGAGCTACTACCGCTTTCAAGTCGTCTACGTTGTAGGACTGGACAAAGTCTAATTCTGTAACATCACTGGCAACATTACGAGGGACAGAAATGTCGATAAGGGTAAGACTCTTCTTGTGGCGAAGAGGAGAAAGTTTGTTTTTGTCTAGGATGGGATGAGTGGCGGCTGTACTGGTGAAGACAATGTCAGCGTCGGCGATGACGTCTAACATATGTTCTAAGGGATACAACTTTAGGTCCAGTTGAGGGAATTCCCTGGCCAACTCTTGTGAACGCTCAAGGGTACGGTTGATAATACTAATGTCTGTAACCCTCTTGGATATTAGATGTTTGACCAACAGACGGGACATTTTCCCAGCACCAACAATAGCTACCCTCTTGCTGGGTAAATCCTCTATCCTGGCGTCTGCTAACTCCACCGCTGCCGAACTAATGGAAACAGCTCCCGTACCTATACTTGTCTCCGTTCGTACTCTCTTGCCAGCACTGATGGCCTGTTTGAATAGCCTATCTAGTAAACGCCCTATGCCATTGTATTTTACCCCCAACTGATGGGCTGTCTTGACCTGGGCTAGAATTTGCCCCTCCCCTAACACCAAACTCTCTAACCCAGCAGCTACCCTCATCAAGTGACGGATGGCATCCTGATGCAACAGAATGAACAGATGACGACGCAGTTGATTGAGAGGTATCTGTCCTAATTCTGCTAAAAACTGGCTTATTTCCTTAACCCCCTGGTCGGTTTCTTTAACTATACTATATATCTCCATGCGATTACAAGTGCTGAGAATCCCCACCTCTTCCACATGAGGGTAGCTCAACAGTTGTCGGATTGCCTCCTCCATCCTCGTCTCGGAAATGCTTAATTTCTCTCTTATTTCCACTGCCGCTGTCTTGTGGGATAAGCCTACTACGACAATATTCATGAGTTGTCCCTGTTTCCTAAATACCCCTATTACTATAAAGGTTTTTTAAACAATTTTAATCATCACCGAAACTGCTTATTTTGACAATTTCTCCTTAATGTTTTGCAACATAGGAAGTATCCGGCCTGCTAAAAGTTAAAATTGTTAAGGAAAGTTACAGGGGCTGGGACTATGAGATTAAAAGACTGTTTCCAGATGGCCTTGTCCACCATCCTCTCTCAGAAAATGCGCGCCGGTTTGACTATGTTGGGGATTGTCATCGGCAACGCCTCGGTAATCGCCATGAGTGGCATTGGACAGGCTGCCCAACGTCTGGCCGAACAACAGTTTACCAGTCTTGGCCCCCATGTTCTCTTTGTAGTGCCCGGTAGTCGAGAATCTCGTCGGACTACATTTGAAATACCAAATACCCTGGTGTTGGCAGATGCAGAAGCTATAGCCTCACAAGTGCCTACGGTAAAAGAGGTAGCCCCACAAATTAATTCTCGTCAACTGGTCAGCTATGGCAATCGGAATAACAATGTCTTGATTGTGGGCACCACTCCTTCCTTCCTAACAGTCCGTAGTTTTGACGTCCAGACAGGAAGATTCATCTCTGAGGCGGATTTAAAAGCCAACAGAAGAGTGGCTGTGTTGGGGAGTCAAATCGCAGAAGACTTCTTCCCCTATACTAACCCCATTGGCGAGAGAATCCGTCTCAAAAATGTATCCTTTGAGGTGATCGGCGTAATGCAAGCCAAGGGCTCTTTTTTGGGCACCAATCAGGACGAAACTATCTATATCCCCCTTACTACCATGGCTAACCAAATTGTGGGCAAAACCTCCAACTATGGCATAGAATTGACCTTTATCTCTGTCTCCGCTAAATCTGCAGACACCATCGACGCCGCCCGTTTCCAAATCTCCAATCTCCTCCGTCTCCGTCATAAAATCGTCAGGGAGGATGATTTCCGTGTGGAAACCCAGAAGGACATTCTCAATATTGTTGGCACTGTCACTAACGGCTTGACTATTATGTTGGCAGCCATAGCCTCTATTTCCCTCATTGTGGGAGGCATCGGCGTTATGAATATAATGTTGGTTTCAGTGACGGAAAGAATCCAAGAAATCGGCCTGAGAAAGGCCATTGGCGCCACTGACGAGGACATTCTCCTTCAGTTTCTCATCGAGGCAGTCATCATCTCCGTTGCTGGAGGCATTGCGGGTACCCTTTTGGGTATTGGTGCTGTTATTATAGTGGGACAGGTTTCCCCCTTGCCTACTACTATCTCCATCCCCACTATCCTCCTTGCCGTTGGCACCTCTACTGCCATTGGTCTGTTTTTCGGCGTCTTTCCTGCCAAACGTGCTGCACAGTTGGACCCTATTATAGCCCTACGCAGCGCCTGATTGCCCCCTTTTGTCTCAATCCTCTGCCGTGATGCCTTTAAGTATTTTATTACCCATTTTGCACAGTGTTGGCAACTTCCTACTGGTCATATTGGGGCGTTTTATACTACTACAATACCCGGCTCCCATTATAGCCCCACGCAGTACCCGAGTGCCCCCCTTTTCCCTTAGCCTAATCCTCTCTTTTGCCTCTCTTTTCCCCGCCGATGGGCCTTCATAAGATTATAACAGGACAGTACAGCCCCCTCCCTGTTTGACTGTCTTTTCCTACTGGCTTGTCATCCCAGCAAGCATTGAGATGCCGAGGATTCCCCATGATTTTCTAATGACAATCTCAATATAGCTGTGGACTTTTTTTTCCATCTGTCTTTCAATCCTCCTTTGTGCCATGGGTTAGTAAGGAGAATACCACCATTATCAAAGGCTATTATCAGTAGGAAAAAATGGCATATCGGCCGGATGAAGTGGTGTGATTGACACTCAGCCTCTCCATATAACAATCCCACTACTAGTCACCCCTATGTCGATTCCCCAAAAACTAACCATAACTACAGGGGGTTTTTAAAATAACATGGAGAAGCCTTCCAGTAAACCCCAGGGAAAATCCACCCTGGTAGTCTTTTCTGTGTCATTCCAACTACTCACCCCAGGGGGGTTAGCTATCTAGACTGGCAGAAAGAATCTCACTAGTCGTGTGGGTATGGACAGTTATCGGTGTGGTGACGCCCCAATGGAGGCTTACAGCGGGTGGAGACTTTTTCCCACCTCGGTAAGAAGCCGGAATAATTTGATACCCTGCCGCCGGTTACTATAACCCCCCTATAGACAGCTTTACTCCACCCCAATCACCCCTTTAGAAATTGCCTCCGGTTTAATTCCTCTTTTTGTCAAATATCGTAGTGCCATTTGTAGTTAGATAAAATTACTACATGTATTGATGAAAAAGCTGCCATAATACAGGTTACTGCGAATCATCATTGTATACAACAATGTCTGCAAAACCAAGTTTCACCAAAGGAATGGTGAATTTGGTGAAAATTTGGTGAACAGATATGTTAGGCAAAGACAATATCTATTCTGGAACGTTTGACCCTATTCTTCAAGAATACGAAAGACTAAGAAAAGACATCCGTACAAATTTCGGATTCTTGTTGATAAAGATAAGGGGGAAGCTATTGTACTTCAAAATCCCTGTAGTTGTCAATGGGGAAAAACAATGGAAACAATTCCCTACGGGAGAGGAACTAACCCTACAAGGGTTGGCAATAACATGGATGAAAGCCCAGAAGGTAGCTGAATTCCTGAAAGGGAATCCGACGGTAACCCAGTTACAAGACTTCTTTGACAATGTAATCAACAAGGAAGACTTCAATGTGGTAGATGATGGCATCACTGTACAGGAAGCAATTAAGGTAGTTTACCAAGACTTCTTTAACCGAAGAGACAGAAGAAAACTAACACGCAGAAAATCTAGTAAGTCAGATAACAAATGTTGGTACACAATGTATGGTTATTACTATTCAAAACTAAATCCAAAAGCAAAAGTGACTTTCTCATTGCTAAAGGAAGCACTAGACATATATGGGATAGATGATGAGACTGGACAAACCAATCGCTACCTAAGACGTTATCAGGAAATGTTATTTGCGTTTATTAAACTATGCAAGCTTAATAAGCTTAAAGGAATTGCCGAGCAACTAGAAGAATTAAAAGTCCCAAGAGACCAATGGAAAGTACAAAAGATACCAAGACAAAAAGTAATGACTGCCCAAGAATTTTACTATCTCAGAAAAAGAGTACTGGAAGATGCTACTCCCCAGACTCGAGATACAAGGGAATTCTGGATGTGGGTTTTTAGTGTTCAATTTTGCTATGCACTAAGAATCTCAGAAGTATTACACATTAAAAACTGGGTAGACTATTATAATCCCAGTCAACATCCAGAAGAGGAAAATGATGAAAACTTTAACTACCCCCCACTAATAGACCCAAAGAAAAATCCTGACCATATGATATACATAGGCAATTTCAGAGAAGAGGATGGACAACTGGAGAAATGGGCTAAAACAGGGAAACGATATGTCATACCAGCACCAGATATCGATTATCCTAATATGTTCTATGACTTCGAAATACTAGAAGGAATCAAGAAACATTTGCCAAGGTTATTAAGCTATAAAAGAAATTCATTTGTAACAAGAGCAAGAAAAGTTTTGGGGGCTTGGACACAAAGATATTTAGGAAGAAGAATAAGCCATACTCATACCATCAGAAGAATGGGGGTAAATAATTTTGCTCAACAGTTTGAATCACCAGAAGTACGAGCAATGTTTACGGGACAAAGTCCAGAAGTGTTTTACCGATTCTACCAAGAAAAAGGGGGAGCCATGTTTGAGTACTGGAAAAAATATATTCTATCCAAAAAGAAACTAACTAGTGAACAAGCCCAAAGCCTAAAAGAAGACATAGAAAAAATGAAG
>JAUQQP010000035.1 GCA_030549855.1 Cyanobacteriota bacterium SRBZ.bins.94.201705 | reverse complement strand
TAATAATAGGATGTGTTATATAGGGCCTCGTCTGCCTGGATGGGTGCGTAGCTCAGATGGATAGAGCAACCGCCTTCTAAGTGGTTGGCCACAGGTTCGAGTCCTGTCGCACCCGTGCCGTTTTGTCTGGGGTTTGGCCGTATCTGCCTTGTAGCACCCGGTAAGCAGCGCTGGTTGTACCTCCAGACTGTACCCGACGACTATTATAAGGGCATGACGGACAGAAAAGAAATGCTAGTATGGAGAGGGAGACAGTGGGGATAAGGCTTGTCTTTCTGGGTGGGGGGTTGGGGGATAGGATAATAGAGTTGGAGACAGGGTAAGGGATGTGAGGGGAATTTCAGAAGAATGCCAGACATAGGTGGAAGACTCTACGTATTAAAAGAAAATTGTCGTCAAACCCCGTCTAATTTCGTCGTAACTGGAAAATGAGAAGAATATGTCTCAGTATTAGGAAAGTTATCCCATTGTTCGGACAAAAACAAGCCCTACATCCACACCGCCTTGTATGGCATAAGAGACAGGGGTTATAAAGAAGTGAAAATGGGGAATATATGTATGGTAAACTGTCCCATCTACAGACATAAGAGAAAATCTCCTATGGCTTGAAAGACAAAGCTAAAGCCACCGGCTTAACTCTAAACATAGCCATAAATGACCAATTTTACTAACATCCACCCCTAAAGCCATTAGAATTTGCTTCCGATTACAAAATGATACGGATATAGGGGGGTTATAGGGACATTATAATCGACCTGTTTTCACAAGTACTCTTAGAATCCATCAGTGTTTCTGTTACAATCGAACCTTTAAATACTTACACTGTCTGAGTAACTCCGGCTTCCATAAACCCTCCCCACAATGTTTTTTTCCGCTATATATGATGTCTGTGGCTATAGACTGCCTCGATTTTTTGTCACTCCACCGGCTTACCCCCCACAGTGTGTTTTCTGCAAGGAGGCAACAGTAGCCTGTTAGTCACTACTATGTATAATGTGCATGGCTACAGATTACACCGGTTTTTGTCACCGCCTCTTTCCCTTATCCCTAATCTTGGCTACTACCCTCCTTCACTAACTTCCTTGCCTGCCTAATAGTGACTTTTCTAGGCTATCTTGTCTACCATGGCTAGAAAAATATGTAAAGAAGAATTAAGGGGAAATGCTGGGATGACAGTATAGCTGGAAAATGGCAAAAGGGGGGTAGGGGAGGGGATTAGGAGGGGAGACGACGATTGCGCCAGACGTGCCAGGTAGTGTAGGCTAGTAAGAGAGTTGAGGCAAGGGTATACACACCGCCACTAGGAAAACCAGCAAAGGCTAAGGCGATACTCCCTAGCCAGAGGGTTAGAGAGTAGATGTAGATGGCGGTGAGACGTTGGGAGACGCCGGCTTGTAGCAAACGGTGGTGAATATGGCGTTTGTCGGGTAAAAAGGGAGACTTGCCTTGGCAAATGCGGGAGAAGATTACCCATGTCATGTCTACTATGGGCACTGCTAAAATAAGAAAGGGCAAGAAGACGGCAGTAACTGCAGCGGTTTTGGCTATACCGATAACTGCTACTCCTGCTAACATAAATCCCATAAAATAGGCACCACCATCCCCCATGAATATCTCTGCCGGGTTGAAGTTATAACGCAAGAATCCTAACGCACCACCAGCCAACGCCGCCGCCAATAACGCCGCAGCCGGTTGATTCATAAACAGACTGACAATCAACATCACCACTGCCGCAATGCCACACACCCCCGCTGCCAATCCGTCTAACCCGTCAATCCAGTTGATGGCATTTACCATCCCTACCAACCAGATGACTGTAATAGGCAGACTCAGCCACCACATGTCAATATGGATTAACTCTCCAAAGGGAATGGTAAAGAATTCAATTCTCACTCCCTTATACCAGGCAAACCCAGCAATAACAGACTGCAAAATTAAACGAAATTGGGGGGAAAGACTGAATAAGTCGTCGGCTAGCCCAATTATGAAGAATAATACGGCACCAATAGTCACCCCCCATATCTCTGCATCTTTAGCAGGAGGCAAAACTCCAAAACCCCCCAACCACCAGACTACTAACAATCCCGCCGTTGTGCCTACAAAAATTGCTACCCCACCAATCCTAACCACAGGCTTCTTATGAATTTTACGCTCTGAAGGCTTATCTATATACCCACTTTTTAGTCCAATTACCTTAACTACCGGTGTTGCCCATAAAACCACATTCATCGACACCAGGAAGGCAAGCAGGTGATAAATCTCATTACTATGGCTCGGGTTAGCTATCATTAGTGAAACGGTAATGTAAAGTATCTTGACGACCACCATTAAGTAATATTAACCCGATAAGGTTATTAGTAGAAAAATAAATGTCATCTCTCCTCCCCCTTGACACTTTCACTTTTTCTCTGTTATTCTTAATCTTATGGTCTACAATCCCCCTCCCCTCTTTGTTTCTTCCTCTACCCTTCTTCTTCGCCATTTAAATTGTTGACATTTGCTTTCATTTGTTTTTTCTATCTCACAGCCGCGAAAGCCCCGCATATCCCCTCTTATCCCTGTGTCTGAACTAAATTTTTATAAAAAAATCGGAACCCCTGTAACACAATAATTAGACACGCATTAATTCATAGCATTTGATATTAAATCTCAATAAGAAAAAGCCCAGGCTACCCCCTCCTAACCCTATTCTAGCACAAAAATATGGCAGACATCGGAAAAGTAAAGAAAGGTAAAAAGAAAGGTAAAGGGAAAAGGCAAATAAAACCACCACTAGGGAATCAGAGTATAAAGAAGACGATGACGTAAGGTTTCTAAACCCAAACGCTTCTCGGCAGAAATAAAAAGGGCATTAGGATACTTATCCTTGGCAGTATTTAAATGCTGACTGTCGGCAATGTCGATTTTGTTAAAGGCAAGAATTTCCAAGGTGGGTGCAAGAGGCATATCCCTGAGAATATTCCTGACAGACTGGATATGGCTTTCCCAGGCAGGGTGGGATAAATCCACCACGTGTAAAAGGGCATCCGCCTCTGTAACCTCTTCTAGAGTAGCACGGAAAGAGTCCACCAGTTCAGGAGGCAATTCGTGGATAAAACCTACTGTATCCGTGAGGACAATTGTACCAGATTTGCCCGTCTTATGGTCTATTAGGGAGAGTCTTCTGGTAGTAGGATCTAGGGTAGCAAAAAGTTGGTCTGCAGTGTAAACATTGGCATTGGTAAGACTGTTAATGAGAGTGGACTTACCGGCATTAGTATACCCCACAATGGCCACACAGGGCACCTCTTTGGCCTGTCTTTGTTGTCGGAGACGGGCACGATGACTTTGTAGTTCGTTTACTTCTTGTTGTAGTCGAGCAATCCTCTTTTGAATTGCCCGTTTCTCCATTTCTAGTTTAGTTTCCCCAGGCCCTCTTGTGCCAATTCCCCCACCCAAACGAGACATTGCCCTTCCCCTTCCTGTAAGTCTCGGTAACATATACTCTAATTGTGCCAATTCTACTTGTAGTTTCCCAGCTTTCGATTGTGCTCTCTGGGCGAATATATCTAGTATTACTTCAGTGCGATCGACAACACGGACACCAAATTCATCCTCCAAGGTGCGCACCTGAGAAGGGGAGAGTTCTCTATCAAAGACTACAAGGTTAATACCAAGGGTTTGGATTTTAAGGGCAATCTCTGCAACCTTCCCCGCACCAACCACAGTTTGACTGTCGGGTTTGGGGCGTTTCTGGGTTATTTGGGCTACTACTTTCCCCCCAGCAGTGTCTACCAGTCGCGCCAATTCTAGCATATTATATTGGAACTGTTGTTCGGAAATGTCGCAGGTATGTAATCCAACTAGTAATACTCTTTCCTGTTCAGGGGATGTCTCCTGGGAGGTATATTCTCGCTCAAATTCAGACTCCAGGTTGACCACCAAATCGAGAAAATCCTCTTTGGCTATGGCATCTAGGGTTTGTGGGGGGGATATATGCCAGTAGCCGTTGTTGGCGGAGGGAGGTAAAAGATGGGCAAGATACACGGCGGAAACAAAACCGGTGGGGCTGCCATCCTTGCGGAAAATCCCCTTATCAGTTATATTTAGGTAGACTAGGGCGTCTAGTCTCTGCAGTACCATGGCTGTCAAATAGGCTTCTGGGGGAGGGGAGGAGGAGAGGGAGGTGGCAAGACAGCGGATACCTGACAGTCTCAAGCCGCTATAACGGGGTAGTTGGGATGGGGGGATTCTAGTTTGGTGGGGATTGCCTACCCCCACTCTCACCACTTGGCCACGGCGGTTAAGATATACACTGACAGCCTTGTTTAATTGGGCACTAATAGCCGCAATCCTTTCTGCTAATTCTACAGTAGTTAGACGGTCACTTCTAATCCTCTGATGATATAATCTCTGTAGCTGTTTTATTTCACTTGGTTTTAATCCCTGGAGACTGCCGTATACTTTTTCTGTGGACATCTAGAAAGATTTGTGCCCCTTATGTCATTATCATTAACCTCAACTACTAATATAGCATCTTTCCCCCTATCTTCTACACTTTTTACCGAAGTGTATGGACTTTTATTCCCTATTTTAGTGGCGAAAAGGGAGATGATTTATGTGGGGTAGATTTCAACAAAGCGAGTTGAGAATTGAGATTGGCGCTACAGAAAATAGACTTAGAGACAGCCTTTTAAAAGTTGAGCAGCTACAGAAATGGTTTTTCCCCCTGAATTTTGTGGAAAAAAAAGAAGGGAAAGAGGAGTTAGCGCCAGGAGACAGATTCACTTTTAAAATAGGCTTGGTAGAAGTAGAAAATTACGTGGAAAATATTGACAGTAATTGTATCAGAATACTCTTGAGTGGTGCCATAGATGGCTATCAGGAGTGGTGTTGGGGGGAAGGTTGGATTCAGTCTCGTTTGGAGGGGATTTCTCTGCTGCCGTTGAATTTAGCACAAACCTTCAATCTTCTGCGTTTAAAGTCATGGGTAGAAAGGGAAAATCCCTCTGACAAAACTAACTAGCTACGGCATAGACACCAGGGGAGACTATTGTGTCTTTTAACCAGGCTAATTCGCCACGGTATAGACACCAGGGGAGACGATTGTGTCTTTTAACCAGGCTAACTCGCCACGGCATAGACACCTGTTAGAAGAAAGTAGGCTAGGGAAAAATTGTGTTTTCCAATGACTAACTAGCCATATAGACGCCTGTGGGGTATGGGGGAAGGGGATTATATTTTTTAACCAGACTAACTAGCCAGTTTGGTGTAGATACCTTTTAGGAGAGAGTAGGCTGGATGGAGGGGGTTATATTTTTTAACTCTATCTTTCATTCGGATTTGAGAAAAAGGGATTATTTCCACCACACTGTTACTGTAGGCGACTGCCTCTAAGTCTTCCACAAACTCCTCTGTCCACTGGTTCAATTCTATGGCAAAATCGGCATGGTCAATAATAGTTTCTCTAGCAATACCTGGCAGTATTCCCTCTGGGGTAGGGGTAAACCAAATACCCTTTTTATAACCCCATAGATTTCCCGTTGCCGTTTCCAGCCAGTGGTGTTGTTTATCAGTTAGAATTGCCTCCTGACAGTCTTGTTTTTTAGCCATCTGCAATGCCAACCAGCTAGGCAAATAGTTTCCGGTTTTGTGGTGGCTTATCCCCCGTTTTGTTGTCTCGCCATACAATACTAAACCTTTCACCCCTTGTCGTTGTTTTTCTTCTAGACTTTTAGGCAAACCCCTTCCTGTAATAATCTCCTTACCATCGGGGAGTATTGCAATTCTTATAACGGGGAAATGTTTCAACAAGTCTTCTACTTCTTTCTTTATTTTTTCCCAGTCTGGCATTTGCCACTCAAACTCGGTTATGCTAGTCTTTAGTCGCCTTATATGTCGATTCCAATTAGTCAGGGGATGGGATAAAGACTGTCCATATATTCTAATAGTAGTGAAAACCGAGGCACCGTATAGCCACACTGGGTCGTTTATGTTAAAAGATATATTATTCTCTTCAAACAGTTTTCCGTCAAAATAAAACATTGCCAAACCGGCCAATTTCCCTCGGATTATCTATAGATATTTTCTCTTAGACTATAGGAGAAACGCAGAGAAATGAGACGATAGTAAATTTCGGTGTTTTCCCCCTGAATATTGTTATTGAATTGGCGGTAAGAGTCTGCTATGTAAGAAGAGGATAAACCCACTAACAGGTAAGCTAGAAGACAATTACGCAAAAAAATCCCACTAAAAATACGCCTCCGAAACATGAGTTGTTATAATTTTTGTCCTTCCTTGACACTTGAGACTTATTTTAGGACAAAAAGTTTCACCCGTTTGTGTAGCTAATGACACCATCATGTAGAGAATAAAGATTAGTAGGGATGGGGCTTGTCTTCACTTAACTGGGGTATAATAACCAGAAGGCTTGTCTTCACTTAAGTGGAGGCTTATATCTATCCCTAAAGCGACAAGAAGAGAAACATAAAAAGACAGTGTAGGTAACGGGGAGAAGAAGAGGTTGACTTACCTACACCAGTTAAGGGGAATCAATGAAGGAGAAAAAGACTACTTGTACAACTCTAGGCCTAAACGATAGGCTAAAATAGCAGGGATTAGGGCAATAATCAAAGCGACAAATACTTGAGTATCAGAAATGGGCATAGTAGAAACTCCTCTGACGTTGGGCAGTGGAAAAAACAAGCCGGAGACTTACCCTCCAGGCATTTAATGATCAGTTTGCCTTAAGATGGTAACAAAAATCTAAATTTTTAATAATTTGCAACATATGGGATGGTTGTCTTTGGCAAAAAGAGGTGACTGGCAACGGTTACTGGAGAAAAAACGACTGGCAGCCAAGCTAAAGAGAAATCCCTACTATCGTTTCCAGTCGAAAAGGGAGATAGAAATAGCTGGGGAATTGGGGGTGAAGATTGACGTGAATCAAGCAACGGTGGATGACTGGTTGAGATTACCGGGAATTTCTATCATCCAAGCCAGAAAACTAGTGGAAATTGTCAACTCTGGTATCCCTCTGCTGTGTTTAGAAGATTTAGCCGCTGCCTTGGGTGTATCAGTATTTCAAATCCAGTGGTGGCAACCCGTCTTATACTTTGGCTATTACCTTCCAGACAGCTGCTATTTTCCCGAAAGAATAAATCCCAATTTTGCCTCCCTAAAACAACTGCAACAAATTCCGAATTTGCCACCACAGATAGCCGAAAAAATCATCAGGGAGAGGGAAACTGGTGGTAAATATCGCCACATGGGGGATTTAAAGAATAGACTTGACCTTGACCCTCAATTGGCCTACCATCTACTCAAGTATTTTCAGTTTTAAGCCTCTTTTTGACTCTTTCCTTTTGTCTTCAAAATTGAATTAACACGGTTGCTGGGGCAGTAGGCAAAATTCAAAATATAACATCGCCGGGGCAAAATCTCGAAAATCTAAAAAGAATATTACCCAAAAAATGAATAGAATGGGCTCTAAAGCGGAAATAATAGTTTAAATTTAAAGGCTTTCTTCATTTTTTTATATCGTTATAATTGCCAATATATGTAGTATTAGAAAAGGGTATTTCAGGGGATATATTGAAGGAATTAATATACTTATGATACGGCTTAGGGGTGTGGTTTGTAGAGGAGGGGTAGGAAGTGATTATATATGCTTTTTCCTATGAAAGTGGGGGTAGTTATCTTGCCAGTGGTCACCGGGTGGGATAAAATATGACTGTCAGTTAGGTTTCCAGACTGTGGGGAATAAAGGCTGACACTGTCGGGGGGAGGAATAAAACCACAGGGGTGTCATTTGTTATAGTTTGCTGGTTAGGATTAATCCCCACAGTCAGTGGTAGGTAGGGGAGAAAACACCCTCTGGCTAACCGACAGCGTGTGTGGGGTTATTTTTCCCTTATGTTGCATTGTACCAGTCTTTCGGCTAGGGTGGTATAATAGAGTCTGCCCCCACCAAGGGAATACTCTGAACGAATGTTAGGTAAATGCCCCTTAGGAGCGTTTAGACTGTAATCTAAATTCTCAATAAAACTAATCCAGTCATTGTTTCTACGCCAGCCCACCCTTTCACCAAAACGGTTATAATTCTCGTCGTTGGTGAGTTTACCAGGGCGATTCCCGGTTTCCAAGAAGGCGGCCAACTGTAACCTTAGTCCAAATCTGCCCCCAGAGTAATCGTACCACAACTGGTCGATAGTGCGCAAGTCCCAACAGGGGATGGCCTTTATATCCTCTAACCTCATCCAACCTACCATTTTTCTGCCGGTGACTGCTAGCAACAAATCCCTTGTCTCTTCATTAGCCCGTCGCCAATCCCCTTTTTCTAAGTACCTGGCTAGTTTATCATAGTGGACACCACTAGAGGGGGATATTAACCCTTCTTCTCCCCTTACGGGGGATAACATGGTTAGAATTATAACCCCCATCAGCAGTAATCTTTTCATCTTCATCCCAGTTTTCCCTTTACCAGGAAAGATAGGGTAGCTTTTTGGCGGTTTCATGAATTTGATTTTCATTCTTAAGCAATAGGCCACAAGTGTCCCACTGTCCTGTTAATAACATATTTCTCGCCCCTGAGGGCATCTTGACGCTACAACTATAGTGACCACATCTTACCTTCATGGTTTCCAAATCCAAAGTCATGGTGATGTCGGGGTTTTCCTGTAAGAGATTCTGGATACTCTTGATGTTTTCCGGGGTGGAGGTGACACAGGGGATGCCCATAGCTAAACAGTTGCCGAAGAAAATCTCCGCAAAACTCTCACCCACTATAGCTTCTATTCCCCAACGGGCAATGGCTTGGGGCGCATGTTCCCTACTTGAACCACAGCCGAAGTTTGCATTCACTACCAATATTTTTGCCCCCTGATACTGGGGCATATCAAAGGGGTGTTTTCCATTCAATGCCTTTCTGTCATCCTCGAATACGTGTTTTTCCAGCCCTTCAAAAGTAACACACCTTAAGAAACGGGCGGGGATGATCCTATCGGTGTCAATATCATTGCCCACCAGAGGAAGGCCTTTTCCTGTAATTACGAGTCTTTCACTCATACTTGCCCTGTGTTCCTAATGGATGTCAACCATTATCAGTTATCCCTGCTCCAAAAGCAACCAAAAGGCGGCAAAAGACTGGGAGGAGGGGGAAGATTGGATAGCCAAAAAGTGGACACCATTAGCCTGGCGTTTGACTGTTTCAAAGCCCAAAGCCTCTTGGAGGGTGTTATTATCAGTTATACTAGCCAAAATCCAGCTGTCACTGGCGCCTGTTTCCAAACAAAGACAGGGGGGATTGGTTTTCTCTTTTTCCAGGCGTAAATAGGCCAATTCTAAACCCGACATCCAGGCAGCCAGAGGCAAGGCGCGGGAGGAGAAAATCAGCAATCCGGGAATCTTCATGTCATCGGAGAGGGAGGCCATTTCTAGGGGGAAAGCCTCACCAAAGGCAATATCCCATTCTCCCATCTCCCTCAATTCCCCTGCCTGGAGGGTTACCAATGCCCATTTGTCGTTTTTATCTCCTCTCAAGGCGTCGGGTAAACCGGTGGGGGTGGTAGGGAGATACTGAATTTTTTCGGTGGTAGATGCCGTCTCATCATATCCCGCCTGTTGGGGGTAAAAATTGGTCATTCTTTCTGCCAACCACTGTTGCAGAAAATATGTCCTCCGGGAGGCTACAGCGGGTATTCCTACTGCCTCACATCCTTTTTTTATCATGTTATTCATTTGTTTTCGGAAGAAGCGGATTTTGCTTGGCGTCTCCCCTGATTCTTCTATAGCCTTGCTTATAGCCTTAGCCAGGGTGATGGAATTCACCTGGTTGTTGTTACAAAATTCCGAGTAACGAAACAAGGTGTCCAAATTTGCATCTACGGTGGTTGGGCTTTCACAGATTAACACTTCCCACAGCTTTTTTTTGTTGTCATCTAGAATAGGGCGTGAGTAAAAGTCTAACTCCCAGATTTTCCCCATAATATCTCCTCGGAGTACCACAGTACCATTATACGCCCCTGGTGGTACAAGCTCTTCCAGAAGGACATCCCTACCCCATACCTTGTACACAGGGAAGGATTTCTTTTATGAATTTTTCCTCCAAATTTTGCGGGCTAATGTTGATAAAAAGACGGTCTTTATATTTCATGACGATTCCAGAACTGCAGGTTTCTAGACAAAAACACCCCTTTAATTCTACAATCTCATCGAGGGCGTATTCTTTAATTAGTTTTTGTAACTTGGGTAAAACTTCGTAAACTCCTAATTGATGACAGGCTGAGCCCATGCACAAATACAAATTTTCCCGGGACATTTTTTTTCAACTTTTAACCGATTATGGTTCTCATTGTTTATGGGGCCAAATCCCCACCGGGTAGAGACAAGCCCCACCTGGCAAAAACAAGCCCCATCCCTACTACCAATTCTAATTGCGACGGCGAACGTCTAAAATCTTGCCATCAGCGGAAACCAGTTCAATGTGTAGAGGCATTTGGCCTAGGGCATGGGTAGAACAACTCAAACAGGGATCAAACGCCCTAATTCCCGCCTCTACCCGGTTTAACATTTCCTCTGGTATTTCTGTGCCATGAATGTAGTGTTTAGCAATCTGAGTAACGGTCTTATTCATAGCCAGGTTGTTTTGGCCAGTGGCAATAATCAGGTTGACCTTTTTGACTAAACCGTTTTCGTCTACCTGATAGTGGTGGAAAAGAGTACCTCTTGGGGCTTCACTTACCCCTACTCCTTCTAGGAAGTTGATGCCAGCCTCTGCCCTCACCCTGGGGGATAATAAGTCTGGATCGTCCATCATTTGTTCGATGTACTCCAGGGAGGTTAAAATCTCTACTAGGCGGGCGTAGTGGTAGAAGAAGGAGGAAGTGGCAACTCGGCCACCTGCCCTTTGACGGAATTCTATCAACTCCTTGTCCCCTTCTGGAGTACCCATTCTTTCACAGATATTTAAACGGGCTAAGGGCCCAACTCGGTAAATGCCATCTGGATAGCCGTAGGGTTTATAATAGGGAAACTTCAGATAAGACCAGTTCTCTACTGCCTCTCCTAGGAAGCTTTGATAGTTGTCTTCTGAAAGGCCGTCGGCTACAATATTACCCTGACTGTCTACAAAACGAATATGTCCCCCGTAATGTTCCCAATTGCCGTTAGGGGCTACCAAACCCATAAACAGGGAGTCGAATTTGCCAAACACCTCCACCTCGGTGTGTAACTGGGTATCCAAAAGACGTTTAAACAAATCCAAGGCGGTATTGACAGTTTGTTTGGCTTCTGGTAGATTCTCTATTATCCAATTTTTGCCGGCGGTAGAAAGGGGTGATCTAACCCCACCCGGTACTGTCCAAGCGGCATGGATTTTCCTGGCGCCCAACAATTCAATGATTTTTTGGCCGAAACCTCTTAGACGAATGCCTCCCCTAGCCAAGTCTGGATTGTTTCTAATTAGGCCAAATACATTGCGCGTGGCAGGGTTACAATCCCACCCTAGGAGGAAATCTGGACTGCTTAAATGGAAAAAGGATAGGGCATGAGATTGGACAATCTGGGCTAAATTCATCAGACGACGCAATTTTTCTGCCGCCGGTGGAATCCTTACCCCCAGTATCTTATCTCCTGCCTTGGAGGAGGCCAATAGGTGACTTACAGGACAAATTCCACATATTCTGGCCGTAATACCCGCCATTTCAAAGAGGGGACGGCCTTCACAGAATTTTTCAAATCCCCTAAACTCCACTACATGGAATCGGGCTGTTTCTACCTCTCCTCTGTCGTTAAGGTGAATGGAAATTTTGGCATGCCCTTCAATGCGGGTGACCGGATCGATTACAATAGTCTTTGTCATTTTTTCTCTCTCTTGCCTTCTACAATCCCATCTTGATTATAGTTAGCCCCAAAGAGCCTAAACCAACCCCTCAAAATAACTTTATACTTTAGGAGAACAGAGGCAGAAACAAAGTTACAAAATAATACACAAGTGGGGCGGTAAAGACATAACTGTCAGTTCGGTCTAAAATACCACCATGTCCTGGTATTAGTTGGCCTGAGTCTTTTACACCGGCATCCCTCTTCATCAAAGACTCCGTCAAGTCTCCCAGAAGACTAACTACGCCAATGAGCAATCCCAAACAGAAACCGGTCAATACCCAGGCATGCCATTTCAAAAACCAGGCGCCAATTATCCCCAGGACTATACTGGCTATTATACCAAAAATGGAACCTTCTACTGTTTTTTTTGGGCTAATTTGTGAAAGTTTGGTCTTGCCGAAATTTTTTCCCACCAAATAGGCACCAATATCTGCCGCCCAAATACATGCCATTGCCACCAGGGTAATTTTTAGGGCATCGGGGAAACTATTAAAATCCCAAAAATTCTCCGGAAAATAACCCCCCAAAGGCAAATTGGACTGGTTAGCTACCACCTGGGCATAGGTGCCATTCTGGTCTAAACTTACTCTTAAGCGAATCCAATAACTAGGCAAATACCCCACATAAAACAATCCCAGTATAGAGGTAGAAATGTCTGCGATAGTGGCTAATTTGGGTTGAAATAACAGGTAAAAACAAATCAATGCCCCTGCCAGAGCGAAGGTGGCATCTGTTAGATTAGGATAGTAGGTGGCCGTTAGGAGTAACAATTGCGACACTACTATTGTAGTCTTCCCTGCAGGCTCGATTCCCTTCGCCTTTACTAGACGGAAGTATTCTAACTGAGCCAAAAACACTATAATTCCAAAAAAAATCGTAAAATACAACCCCCCCAACACAGTTATCCCCACTGCTATTCCTATGGCAATTAGGGCGCTTATTGTTCTGGCATAGGGCATATCTTATCAATTCTCAACAGTGCGATTCAATAAGCCTAGCTCTTTAAATGACCAGTCTTCTATTCTAACCTAAAATGGGGGTATAAGTAGGCGGATTTTTCTACTTCCTCATACAATGAAAAATAACCCTGTCCCTCTGCCAGATATGGTGGATAACTTTGAGCACATCTGCTTACTATTGCGAAATAGCAGTATTGGCAAACTGTTGCCTGACAGTCTATATATTCACGTCTGTTGTCTCCAGTTTCTCGACTCCCTCCTTCAACAGTACGAGTTAAAAGCCAGAAAGATTCTCGACAAACCCCTTGATTTTAATATTATCAAATTTAGTCTAGAAGAGCCAAAAATTTCTTACCTTTTCTACCCTGATTTTTGGGAAAATCCTCATCCTATTCTCGCTAGAAGTATTGTTGTTGATATTCAAACCCAGAGTTGTAATGTTATCGATTATACTCCCTCAGAAAATCCCCCTATCCTCCACAGGAAAGAGACTTTTTTACCCCCACAACATTCCCTATATGAAAAATTTGCTTATCTGACTCAAATGGAGGAAAAACTTGGACTTTTAGATAACCCTCGTCATATTGGCCATCTTCGACAGTGGCAAAAATTATTACTGGACAACAGTCTTTGTTTTATAGATCACTACTTGGCTTGTAATTTAGATAACAATCCCCAGCAGTTTTTGCAGATAGAAAGACATAGGGCAGCTATCCACAGAAACACCCTTTCTCGGCCAGTTAGACTGGTGTTAGAAGCCGGTTTAATTCAGCCTGGTATGACCTTTTTTGACTACGGTTGTGGCCATGGCGTTGATGTGAAAATAATGGCGGAAAAAGGCTATGAAAGTGCTGGTTGGGACCCATATTATTTCCCAGATAATCCTCTTAAAGAAGCGGATATTGTCAATTTGGGCTATGTCATAAATGTCATCGAAAATGTCACCGAAAGAAGGGAAGCCCTCCTCAAAGCCTGGTCTTTGACTAAACAAATTTTAATCGTATCTGCCCAGGTATTAGTATATAATCGCCAGGGAGAATTTGCTTACGGCGACGGAATAGTTACAGAGAAAAATACCTTCCAAAAATACTATGAACAAGAGGAGTTAAAATGTTACATAGAACAGGTATTAAAACAAGAGGCACTGCCTATTGATTTGGGAATTTTTTTAGTATTCAGAAACCCTCAAAAAGCAGAGGAATTTAGGGCATCCCGTTTCCACTCCCGTATCAAATCCCCACGTGTCCTGTATCCCCCTAAAAAATTTGCTGACTACGAGGAATTGTTAAAACCACTGATGGCATTTTATAGCGAAAGGGGAAGACTACCAGAAAAAGGGGAATTGCCCCAAGAAGGGGAAATCAAAAAAGAATTCGGCAGCTATAAAAGGGCATTTAAGGTAATTCTACAAGCCACTGATGAACAAGAATGGGAACAAATAGTCATCAGGCGTCGTCAGGATATACTAGTCTACCTTGCCCTCAGTAATTTTCGTCAACGCCCTACCTTCCGTAAACTACCACCTCCATTAAAAGCAGATATTAAGGCTTTATTTGGTAGTTATCAAGCCGCCTGTCTTATCGCCGATGAATTGTTACTAAAGGTAGGCAACCTGGAGTTGATTAAACAAGTATGTCAACAAACCTCTTTTGGCAAACTTTCCCACAACAGCCTTTTAGTCCATATCAACAGTCTTGATTCTCTTCCCACCCTGTTACGCCTGTATGAGGGTTGTGCCAGTATGACAGTTGGTAGAATGGAAGGGGCAAACCTCGTTAGACTCTATTTTCATCTTCCCCGTATTAGTTATCTGTTTGTGCCCAATTTTGACACTGAACAAATGCCTCCCGTCGCCGCAAAAATGTCAATAGATTTGAAAAAGTTAACAGTAAAATATCGCGACTACACCCAGGAGGAAAATCCCCCAATAATTACAGATAAAGAAATGTTAATTGCTCCCCTTAAGTAGTTATTGATTTATTTTGGGAAAGATATGTAAAAACACCTAAGAAGGGGGTTTCCCCAACAAAATTTCAGGAAATTACAACAATCTTTTTTCCGAAAAACCTTGACAAGTTGGAGGGAAAAATGTTATCGTGAAGATAGAGAGCCACAAGAGGAGTTATTCTTCCAAAAAAAAAAAAAAAGATAGGAAAAAGGCTTCAGGCCTACATAAAAACTGAAAAAGGGAGGGTAGGGATAAACTCCTTCCTCCGCGGCGGTTAAGGCTTGTGTCTGTCCAAAAAAGGACAGGACGGTTGCTTGCTGAAACCCTGTGACAGGGGGTTTGTACTGGCTTTCTTTCCCTTATTCCCCTTTCTTCAGCAAACCGAGTCAATTCTAACCAATAAAATACCTAGCCCCACTGAGGAAGGAGGTGTACCATGAAAGAAGCAAGAATGGTAATGAGAGAAATGTTATTCCCCTGCTGGCATTATGGGGGGGTATTCACCCCGGGAAACTGGTTGTTTAATTGCAACCTTCAAGAATTCGCCCAAAGGGTATCAATAGTAGAAGCCTTACACACAGCAGGGAAAATCTCTACCTCCCAGGCGATTGAGCAACTGAAGTTTTTGTGGGAAGGATTAGAAAAGGGCTATTACTCTTTGGAGATAAACAAGGAAGAGGATTCATAACCAACTAGTGGCCTTTCTCTGGCTGACAACCAGTTGGTAAGTATTGAGGGTTTGTTTAGCTAAGGAAGGCCAATGGAATCGAATTGCCAAGTCTTTGTAGGCGTTTTCCACCATGTGGGAGGCATATTCAGGGTTTTTTAAAACCTCTAGAATGCCCCAGGCAAGGGAGTGGGGATTGTTGGCTTGGGTGACTATCCCGGTTTGAGTATGTCGTACTACCTCGGGAAGTCCCCCAGCATCAGAAACCACTACCGGTACCCTAGAAGCAAAACTTTCCAATACTACAATACCAAAGGGCTCATATAAACTGGGGAAGACGGCACAGTCGGCTACGGTGGTAAAACGGTGTAAATCCTCCTCCGACATGAAACCGGTAAACAAACAGTGGTGGGCAATTCCTAAACTATGGGCTAGTTGTTTATAAAAACTGGCATCACCCCCACCAATAATTACAAATTTAGCATTACCATGTAATTCCTGTAATACTTTACCGGCAGCCCTCAGTAAAACATGTATCCCCTTCTCGTAAGTCATTCGCCCCACATAGTAGATGATTTTTTCATGATCCTGGGCAAAACGACGCCGGAATTCTATCTTGTTAAAATCAGGGGGATGTTGTTTTTTTTCCGGACGAATGCCATTATAAATCACATCTATCTTATCCTTGGGGCATCCTAAGGCACGGTTTACCTCCCAACGCATATACTCGCTACAGACAATCACCCGCCAAGCTTCATATACCAGTGTGCCTTCTTTGGAGGCTACATAGGCTTGGGTTTGATTGTGTATCCCGTTGTGACGACCATATTCTGTAGCATGAATGGTTGCAATGAGTGGGATTTTAAAACGATGCTTCAAGGGGATGGCAGTGTCGGCTACTAGCCAGTCATGGGCATGAATAATATCAAAACTGCCAGTATTGGTGATTAACTCTTCGGCAGCGACTAACATGGATTGATTCATTTGCGCTACCCAGGAAAAAAAGTTATCATTGGGGTTAACAGACACCCTATACACCTTAACTCCCTCTACTTCCTCCTTTGCCGCCGCCTTCTCTCCCTCTGGCTGTACCGTAATCAGATGTACTTCATTCCCTAACTTGACTATTTCTGGATACAACTCTGACACATGGCGCGCTATGCCTCCCACAATCCTCGGCGGAAACTCCCATGACAAAACCAGAATTCTCACGTCTTATGCCCCTACACCAATAACTACTATTGAACAATTATTAGTTATCCCTGAAGAATAATCAATTTTTCTCCCTGTGATACTATGTTACAAACCTGGCTTCCCCTGCTCAAAAGCAGCCGTATTATTGCAGTAATTCGAGCAGATGACTGGCAAGAAGGGAAAAAAAAGGCGCAAGCTGTGGCACAGGCGGGGATAAAACTAATTGAGATCACCTGGAACAGTGCCCAGCCGCTAAAACTGATAGAATATATTAGAACAGAATTCCCCTCCTGTTGTGTGGGGGTGGGTACTATTTTAGACAAACTGTCCCTCCAAGAGGCTATCCAAGGAGGGGCGCAATTCGCCTTTAGCCCTCATTTCTCCCCACAATTGCTGGAAATAGCCCATAGTCATAATATACCTCTTACCCCCGGCGCCTTATCCCCCACTGAAATCCTTACCGCCTTTCAATACGGTGCTAAAACTGTTAAGGTATTCCCTGTAAGCGCCTTGGGAGGTGTACAATACCTCAAAAGTATTCTAGCACCCTTGCCCCACCTACCCTTAATCCCCACAGGGGGTGTCACCCTAGCTAATGCTTTAGATTATATCAAAGCGGGGGCCATTGCCGTTGGCCTAGCTGGTGACTTGTTTCCCCCTGCCTTGGTAAAACAAGAAAACTGGCAGGAAATTAGCCAACGCGCCAGCCATCTTCAACAACAACTGTTCAACTATATCCCTCCCTCCGGTTAAAATCTTCTCGTACTTTCCTCATCTGTAAGACAACTCATGAGGGTTACCATCCAAAAACTACAACAGTGGAAACAGGAAAAACGCCCTATTGTCTGCCTGACTGCCTGGGATTATGCTATCGCCCAGTTGTTGGATATGGCAGGGGTTGATGTGATTTTGGTGGGAGATTCCCTGGCTATGGTGGCTTTGGGACATTCTAGCACCCTCCCCGTCACTTTGGATGAGATGATACACCATACTAAGGCTGTGTGTCGGGGCGTTAGTAGGGCAATGGTGGTTTGCGACTTGCCCTTTCTTACCTATCAACGAGACATCAGCCAGGCTGTGGAGTCTGCTGGCAGAATCCTCAAGGAAACCGATGCCACCGCTGTTAAACTAGAAGGGGGTTATCCCGCCATGATTGACACCGTCTCCCGTCTTACAGAAGTAGGCATCCCTGTTATGGCCCATATTGGCTTAACCCCCCAGTCTGTCAGACTTCTCGGCTACAAAAAACAAGGCCAAACCCCCCAACAACAGGAAAAAATACTCAAACAAGCCCTTGCCCTTGAACAAGCGGGGGCCTTTGCTATAGTATTAGAACATATGAACGAGGAATTGGCCGCCACCATCACCGCCTCTTTACAAATCCCTACCATCGGTATTGGGGCTGGCAAAAACTGCGATGGCCAAGTCTTAGTTACCGCTGACTTGCTGGGATTGTCTGAAAAAATTCCTCCCTTCGCTAAACCCTATATCCCCCTCCGTGACATCATCCTCCAGGCTGTCACCCGTTTTGCCGATGACGTCAAATCTCATCAATTTCCCTAAATCCTCCTTGCGTGAAGTTGATTTATGTCACTTCCTCGAGCTAACATATACCATAGATGAACCAATCTACCGTGATGGACCCCAATCCCTTGTCCTCCAGAATCTCAGTCTGTATTTTTGCCCCAGAAGGCGCACTGCTGGAATCTTTGACAGGATTGCTCAACAGTAAGCGTTACGACTTACATATCCTCAATTCTGCCACGGAGCTAAAGGGATTTGTCGTCAACCACAAGGAACACCTGGACTGTCTCATTATACAGGAAAATGACTGTACTAGTCTCATTCTCAACGATTTATATGAACAGGGGTTAGTCCTTCCGGTGATTTTAATCCAAACAGAGTCTTCCTCCTCTCAAAAACCCCACCTCTATCATAGCGCCGAGGTTCGCATTTCCCCTGACCAACTCCCTAATATCTCTAAATACATAGATAAAGCAATAGGACAATTTCTCCACCTGGCGCCCAGTTGTTCCCTTAAAGAAAAACCCGCCGACGCCCAACATCAAGAAAAAATCCAAGAAAAACAAAATTTCCTCCTTTTACAACAAAAAAGACTCGCTGAAAAACTTAAAGAAAGACTTGGCTATTTGGGGGTATATTATAAGCGCAATCCTAGCTACTTTTATCGCCATCTTTCCCAAGCAGAAAAAGAGGAACTCCTCAGACAATTAACTGAACAGTATAAGGAAATTATCCTTAACTATTTCAGTCAAGACAGTAATGTCAATCAGGCTATAGATCAGTTCGTAAATCAGGCTTTCTTCGCCGATTTGTCCGTATCTCAAATCCTAGAAATCCACATGGAATTAATGGACGAATTCTCTCAGCAATTGAAACTAGAAGGCCGCAGTGATGACATCCTTTTAGACTACCGTTTAGCCCTCATTGACATTATCGCTCACCTGTGCGAAATGTACCGCCGTTCTATTCCTAAAGAAGACATCCCCTTTGACCTTCTTTTTACAGTGGATTAAACGAGAAAATAATAATAAAATATAAACCATAACACCAGCTAGAATAACTCTGGAAATCAGTTCTATGAATCCCATTAAAAAAACCTATGTCCTCAAACTGTATGTAGCGGGGAATACTCCCAACTCCGTCAGGGCATTGAAGACTTTAAAAACTATCCTAGAAGAGGAATTCAAAGGCGTCTATGCCCTAAAGGTGATAGATGTCCTCAAAAACCCACAACTGGCAGAAGAAGATAAAATCTTGGCTACCCCAACCCTCTCAAAAGTCCTACCACCCCCGGTAAGGAAAATTATAGGGGATCTTTCCGACAGAGAAAAAGTCCTCATCGGACTGGATTTATTGTATGAGGAAATTAAGGATAAAGACTAGTCTGTTAGAAAATATTTTGGTATCTTAGATGGGGGAATAATCCGCCATTTTGCCTGGGGTTGTTTTTGACGCCAACAGGGGGTCAATTTCCCAAAGCCCAAAGGAGAATTTTATACCTCCTGGGGAGTAGTTTTTGGTAAATAATCTTCAATAAGGCTACCCGTCATTCTCGGATAAGAAACTATTATATAACAGTACCAATAAACAAAAATGAGTGAAAATAAGGAACAATTAAAGTCTAAAGGGGTACAAAAAATTCGCACCATGATAGAGGGGTTTGACGAGATTACCCATGGGGGCTTGCCTATGGGACGTACTACCCTCGTCAGTGGAACTTCCGGCACGGGAAAAACCCTATTTGCCGTACAATTCCTCTATCATGGCATCAAGTATTTTGACTATCCAGGTTTGTTTATTACCTTTGAAGAATCCCCCGAAGATATTATTAAAAATGCCTACAGTTTTGGTTGGGATTTGGAAAAGCTAATAGAAGAAGGAAAACTATTTATTCTAGATGCATCACCTGATCCAGAAGGGCAAGAAGTTGTGGGAAATTTTGACCTATCTGCCCTAATTGAAAGAATCCAATATGCTATCAAAAAATACAAGGCTAAACTGGTGGCCATCGACTCTGTTACCGCTATCTTTCAACAGTATGAGGCGGCAGGGGTAGTCAGACGGGAGATTTTCCGCCTGGTAGCTAGACTCAAAAGTCTGGGGGTGACTTCCGTAATGACCACTGAAAGACTGGATGAATATGGCCCCATCGCCCGGTTTGGGGTGGAAGAATTCGTCTCCGACAATGTGGTAATCCTCCGCAATGTGTTAGAAGGAGAAAGAAGAAGAAGGACAATCGAAATCCTCAAATTAAGGGGCACTAGCCACATGAAAGGGGAATATCCCTTTACCATCACCCTGGATGGCATCAATATCTTCCCCCTGGGCGCCATGCAACTCACCCAACGCTCATCTAATGTACGCATCTCCTCGGGGATTAAAACCCTGGATGAGATGTGTGGTGGAGGCTTCTTCAAAGACTCTATCATCCTGGCTACAGGCGCCACCGGTACAGGCAAAACCCTCCTGGTTAGCAAATTTTTGGAAGAAGGTTGCCGTCAGGGAGAAAGGGCTATTCTTTTCGCCTACGAAGAATCCCGCGCCCAACTGTCTCGCAATGCTTCCTCCTGGGGTATCGACTTTGAATCTATGGAAAGAAAAGGCCTTCTCAAAGTCTTATGCGCCTACCCCGAATCCGCTGGGTTAGAGGATCATCTCCAAATTATCAAATCGGAAATAGCCCAATTCAAACCTAGTCGTATTGCCATCGACTCCCTTTCTGCCTTGGCGAGGGGCGTCACCAACAACGCCTTCCGTCAATTCGTCATCGGCGTCACCGGCTATGCCAAACAAGAGGAAATTACCGGCTTTTTCACCAATACTACAGACCAATTCATGGGCGCCCACTCCATCACCGAGTCTCACATTTCCACTATTACTGACACTATTATCATGCTACAGTACGTGGAAATCAGGGGGGAAATGTCCCGGGCTATCAACGTCTTCAAAATGCGTGGTTCATGGCACGACAAGGGTATTAGGGAATACACCATCACCAAAGATGGCCCCGAAATCAAGGATTCTTTCCGTAATTACGAACGTATTATTAGCGGTTCTCCCACCCGCATCACCGTGGACGAAAAGGCAGAATTGTCTCGCATCGTCAAAAACGTCAGAGAAAAGGAAAAAACCTCCGAAGAATAACCCCCCAGAAGAAAAGCCCTATCCCTGCCAATCCCCACCCCCCTACCAGCCTTTTCTGGCTTTACTTTTCCCTTGGACGATAACAAATAGGACTGTACAATATATTCTAATTGGACAAGAATAGTAACTATGCGGGGAATGGGATTTAAAGACTACTATTCCATTTTGGGGGTTGACAAAAAGGCATCACCGGAGGAGATAAAAAAGGCATTTCGGCGACTGGCGGTAAAATACCACCCTGACAGAAATCCCAATGACAAGGTGGCGGAGGAGAAGTTTAAGGAGATTAGTGAGGCTTATGAAATTTTAAGCGATCCTGACAAAAGGGCCAAGTATGACCAATTTATTCGTCTTGGGGGGATTGGTGGCCCTAAACAGTCCCAGTCTCAGTGGACTTCTTCTACCTCTACTAAGCCAGGGGGCGATTATCGTACCCGTTCTAATAATGACATAGATTTTGACTTTAGTAAATACGACAGTTTTGAACAATTCGTAGCAGACCTGTTGAAAAGGCCCTTTGGCAATTATACTAGTACCGGGGCTGGGACTAAGAATTCCAGCAGCACTACTAAAAGTGGCAATAAAACCAGTTACAACTATAATGCTAAGGACAAGGGCAATGATGTAGAAAAGACAATAACCCTAACCTATAGTCAAGCCTATCATGGAGTGGAAACCAATGTGGACCTAGGAGTGGAACAGATAAAGGTAAAAATCCCCCCAGGGGCAAAAAAAGGCACGAGGGTGAGAATCAGAGGCAAAGGGCAATTCAACCCTGTTACCAGTCAAAGTGGGGATTTATATTTGAAAGTAGACCTAAAGCCCCATGAGTTATTTTACTTTGAAGATGATAAACTAACTGTAGATGTGCCCATTACCCCCTATGAAGCCGTATTGGGGGGTGAAATTGAGGTACCAACGCCGGAGGGAGAGGTTAAGGTGAAACTCCCGGCTGGTATTCGCCATGGACAATATTTGCGTCTTAGAGGAAAGGGATGGCCTTCTTTACAGGGAGGTAAGGAGGATTTGTTTGTCAAAGTGATAATTGCCATACCCCAAAATGTCTCCCCCCAGGAAAGAGAATACTATGAGAAAATAAAGGCAATCAGTAAAGACAATCCCCGCGCCCATCTGCGCAATGTAAGACTGTAATAGGGCTAATACAGGTAATGGAGTTAGTACAGGTGAATCCGGGGAAGACGGTGTTTAAAGCCACAGAGTATTTCCCAAGATATGGTACCAATGATATTAGCCCAGTCATCGGCACTAATGGCGGCATCTTTTTCTCTCCCCAGTAAGGTTACTACCTCTCCCACCTCAATGTCTTCAAAGTCACTCACATCTATCATCAATTGATCCATTGTAATGTTTCCGATTTGTGGCGCATATCTCCCCCTGATAATCACCTTCATCTTATTGGATAGCAGACGAGGTACCCCATCCGCATAACCTATTGCCACCACCGCCATTTTGATTCCCTGAGAGCCTTTATATGTATGACCGTAACTTACACCGGTATTGGGAGGAAGATATTTAATTTGAGTGATACGGGCCTTCACTTCCAATACGGGTTTGAGGGGAATAGTATTTTTCAGGTGTGGCGCGGGGTATAACCCATACAGACACAAACCTACCCTAACTAAATCATAATGGAGGGAGGTGTCTGCCAGGGTGCCAGCGGAATTTGCCAGGTGAAGCAAGGGAATTTTTACCCCCAACCCCCTTATGCGGGATATAGCCTCCTCAAAGCGAGACTGTTGTATTTTCATGAAGGTAGTATCTGGAGAATCTGCTGTGGCTAGGTGGGAATAGATGCTTTTAAGGCGGAGTGGGGGGAATTGTAAAAGATAACGGACAAATTCTACTGCATTTTCCCAACGGGTGCCTAGTCTCGACATGCCCGTGTCTAACTTCAGATGTACATCCAGGGTAGTATTGAGACTGTTGACCACATCGGCAAAAATCAGGATTTGTTGGGGTGTGCATAAGGTTGGTTCAAGGTTATACCTGATAATTTCTTTCACCTCTGCCGCTGTGTTAATTGCCCCCAGAATCAATATTGGCGCCTCTATCCCTGCTTCCCTTAACTCTATCCCCTCTCCTAAAGTGGCAATAGCCAGATAGTCCACCCCTGCCTCCACCAGTGTTTCCGCCACTTTCACCGCCCCATGGCCATAGGCATCTGCCTTTATTACCGCCATCAGCCGACAGTTGGACTTTAACCACTGTTTTATGGCTTCCACGTTGTGTCTCAACGCCTTGTGGTCTATGGTAATCCATGCCCGTTGTTGTTGCAACTCTATCCGATTTAGACAATAATTCACCTTCTCCTCTATTTATCCTTAACAGTCAGTCTTAATGTATCACAGGACTTTTGTTCTTCTATAAATAGGTACTCAACCACAGATAGATAAGGAGGGAGAAAACAGAAGTAAAAATCAAAGCCAATAACACCCCCCCTGGCATGTAGGTGAGATAACCCAAACCCCTTAAAACATATACAATAAGGCTTAGGGGGAATGTGATTTTGAAAACCAGATTGCAAAAGTTTTTTACCGGGACAAATCTCCTCATTAACTAGTGACAAATCAGCCAACACCCTTGATATATTTTCCTATAAATTCCCTCCCTTGTCAAGGGATTTTGCCTTATAATAATCTCAGCAACAATCTGGGGGAATAGCCGATGAAAACCGGAGGAAATTTGTTTGAGAATATACCTTGCTTGTGGGCGGGGGAAGAGTTTACCAAATTGTTGGAATGCAAGAATGTCCTCATCGAGAGAATAGTAAGCAGTGAGATTCCTGACAACAAAGTATACTGTCAACCCCAGGATGAGTGGGTGATATTAATAAAAGGTAGTGCCCAGTTAAAAATAAATGATAGCCAGGTGCAACTTCAGTCGGGAGACTATATATTTATCCCCTCAAATACCCCCCATCAGGTAATAAAAACCTCCCAGAATTGTATTTGGTTGGCAGTGCATATTTACTAACAGAAATTTCTAGACTAAAGGGGACAAAAAAAATAACCCCCCCTGAAAGAGGAGGCAATTAGGCTAGGGTTTAAGCACTAAACTTTGGCTACCTGACTGGAGGTGGTGGCTACCTGGCCAGTAAGTTTTTCATAGGTTTCACGCATTTTTAGCCCTACCAAAACCTGGAATAAACCTGTTCCATTATTGGACCCTGGATAGTCTTTGTGTTTCAATAATAATTCAGTCATCTCGCCGTAGTATTTGGTACCAATGCGGCTGAGGTGGCTTTCAATATAGATGATTTCCTCCAGGTTATCGAATTGACCGTCAATTTCCAAAACGGAAACCTCATTGCCAAGGTAGGTTTCAGGGCCGTAGAATAGTTTAATCCCAGGATAGGCACAGGTGAGTTTACGGCCACAAGGACGCCACTCAATGGTAGACCCCTCGTCAAACAGATAGGCGGTTTCAAAGTTAGGATTGCCCTCTTTCTGAATCAGACGTACTCTTAGAATGTTACTATCAGGATCATCTACCAGCTGGGTGGGCAACACTTGGATGATCACATCGGCGTATTGTCTTTGTGGTTCGATGTAGGCGGTAAAGTCGGGTTTTCTAGCATTAATGGAGGCAATGACGTCTTCATAGGTGTGCCCCCTTTCCGCCATATCTCTTTGGATTTTCCACTTGATTTTAACCGGTTCGCTTATATCCAGGTATACCCCAAAGTCCACCAGTTTTCTGACTCTCTCGTCATAGAAGGGGTGTAAACCCTCGATTACCACCAGTTTGTTGGGTTCTACCCTTTCTGGGGGATCTATTGTACCAGTTTCGTGATTGTATACGGGCTTTTCAATGGCTTGGCCGTTTTTAAGGGCTGCAATTTGTTCGGCCATCAAGTCAAAATTGTTGGCACGAGGATCCAAAGCTGTAATACCCAATTCCTTTCTTTGCTTACGATCCAAGCAGTGGTAGTCGTCTAGACAGATTACAGTCATAAACTCCTTACCGAACAAATCTTCTAGACGACGTAAAAAGGTGGACTTACCACAGCCAGAGTCGCCTGCAACTCCGATAATAACTACTCTATCTTGGCTCATCTTTTCCCCTATAGCTATCTCAAATCAGATTTTAGTTATATACAGTCACTTTTAGTTTGTGTTGTTTGTTATCTTATCAGTCTACTGCATTCATTACCACAATTTCTCCCCCAACTTGGTATTTTTTTCCCCTCTCCTTTTGAAACACATTGTAATCTCAAGCTCCTAGGGGGTATAATGGATAGAGGGGCGATGCGGAGAAGAAGTCCATGAAGGGGAATCTTATTCTATGGAAATGGCTACTGTACCAAGCTAAAAACCAAGAGGCGGGCATATCCCTAATGGAATTGATAGTGGCCCTTGTGATAGGGGGTATTGCACTGTTGTTGGGGGCAATGCTTTTCGTAAACGTCCTTAAAGCCAATAAGGCTGTAGAATCCAAGACTGTAGCCGCCGCAGAGTTACAAAGGGCCCTCAGTTTTATTATAGAAGACATAAAACAGGCCAGCAACGTCACCCAGGTAAATAGAGGCAATACCCTCTGCCCCTCCCAACAAGTAGACTCCAACGAGTGTCTAGTTTTAAGCCGTGAAGTCAATGGCACTGTTTACAGAATCTCCTACGGCTACAAGGATATTTCTAACCAGACTACGTACTTTTATAAACCAGGAGTCCTAAAAAGACAAATATACAGGCAGTCAGACAACACCCCAGTGAGTTATAACCTCCAACCATTGCCTTCAGGGGGGCAACAACAGGCTTGGGATGACTACACTGTGGTAGCAGACGGTTTGATTAACACTGTGCCCCAAAACCAAGTAGCCTGTGAAAACTACGAAGGCATACGCTCCTGGCAGGACACCGCCGATACCGCCAACAGGGGCAAAATATATGGTACCATGAGTAACAACAGGGGGGGATTCCGTTTCTGCCTGTACAATTCCACTGGCAACAACCCTCTCGCCAGGGTATTTCTCATCGGCAGGATAACAGATGAGAGAGGCAGTGAGTTTAAAGTGGTCAGCTTTGGCCTCGCCCGTATGGGACAACCATAAGGCACAAATAGCCCATAATCAATAGCCCATAATCAGTCGGCTGCTCATTCTATCATCTACTCTGAGACTATGTCAAGAGGCACAGCAACCACTTAAGGGAGGGCAGAAAATTTCCGCTGTAAAACCCCTTAAAACTTAGCCATAAAACTCCCCTTTAAAAATCCCCTATTGTCAATACAAATGCAGATTAGTAACCTTGGGATTCGACTTACAAAAATCCTAAATAAACCCGGTATTTTGGCTAAAAAATTAGCGAATTTTAATACTTTTTTGAGGCTGTTAATTACAGTTTTTATTATGATAAAATACGATTTGTAAATTTCGAGGAAAACCGGATTAATCTTCAGGCATATAACCCTGGCAATAATCTAAAATACCTTAACAATTACCTATATCTATTCCCCTCCAATAAATACTAGAGGAAGCCCTTAAAGCAGTTGTTGAAAATAACAAGGAATAGCAGCCATAATAGCCCAAATAACAGGCAAATCTTGGCAACAATTCCCACAGGCTTCAGCAAAGCATAAACCCCTCCACCTGTCTAAACTTAAAACAAGTCATCTTCATCCTAAAAATCTAAATAAACCTGTAAGTAGCAGAAGAGGAAGGCAAGCCCGGTTTCCTGGATAATATCTCTAAAAAACCTAGACAGCTTCTCCCTTTGAAACTAGTAAAACTAAAGGAAAATCGCTAATGCCAAAAACCAGTAAATAGAAAGAGAAAACGAAGGATTCACCAGTTATCCTGCGGGTTAAAAACAGACATAGGCAGAAGAAAAAAAGGCAAATCAAAAACAAGACAAAGATAGCCAAAAATCTAACCCTTGGCCAATTGTATAACCTGTTGAAGGCTATCACACCAGTAAAATTGGTCAGCTTTAGAGGCGGTGGGATACAAAGTGCGTATAATCCAGGAAGGGGAAAAATTTTGCTCCCCCTTTGTTGTAGAATATCCTACCGGCTTCTCCTCTACCAGCATCTGGGTTAGAATGTCTACAAAACCATCCCTGTTGGAATGAACTACCAGGACTTTTTTGACCTCCTGCTGTGTCATAATCTGGTTAATCAGGGAGTTTATATTCTCCTGCCAGTAGTCAGTGGTTTTAAGAGGCAATAGATAGATGGTGTGGATGGGGGGATTATTGCTTTTTTGCTCCAGTTGTATTAAATTGCAAACCATTATGGCTTCATCCCGACTATCACTGATAATAGCCACCCTCGCCTCTGGATTGAGGGTAAATGCTTGGTAGGGGGAGTCGTGGAGATTTCTGAGATATTTATGTAACTCGGGATGTCGTTTAAAGGCGTAACTGTTAAGACGAATTTTCCCATCTAACGCCACTACCTCGCCATTTTCCTTCAACCCCAAGGGGTTTATTTCAATAATGTCCAAATCGTAGGTAACAAACAGTTGGTACATTTTGGCAAAAACATCCGCCACAGAGGCTATAGCCTTCCCCTTAAGTCCTATTTTCTTTGCTAAAATTTTTGCCTGAAAGGGGGAAAAGGAATCCTCGATGGGGTAAGTCTCCAGACTGGCAAGTAAAGAATCCATCTCCACTCCCCCACAAGAAGAAGCCAGCAGTAAGGGTTTGGCAATGGTGTTATCCCACATTATCCCCACAAACAACTCCCTGTCTACCCGGCAATGACTTTCTGCTAGTAACACCTGGGGATACTCTCCCTCAATAGCCAGGTTAAAAAGGGTTCGTACTACAGCAATTGCGTCAATTGTATTCTCGACAAACCTAACCCCGCCAAACTGTGTCCTTCCACTGGCTAATACCTGGGATTTGATTACTATAGGATAGGGAAGGTGGAGATTTTTTACCTCTCCCGGGTGACAGATGGTTTGAGAAGGCAATACGGGAATCCCTACCTGGGCAAATAACTCCTTGGCTTGATACTCTAGCAAGTCCATGGTACACTGACTAGTAGTATCCTAAATCTACGGCTATTCTGTGGGCACAACTAAATCCAGAAAAAGCCACCGCATTCAATCCTTGTCCAGGGAAAGTGCTATCCCCCACACAGTACAGGTTTTTGATTGAAGTACGATTGAAAGGCATTGCCAATAAACCAGGAAGACGACGGGCAGGAATAGGGCCATAAGTGCCATTTATACGTCCTAAAAAGCGTCTATGGGTAAGAGGTGTACCTACCTCCATGTAGTCCAAATGGCTGTCTAACCCCGGGAAAATGGCCTCCAATCGCTCAATTATACGCCCCGCCGCCTCTTCTTTCCTATATTCGTACTGTTTTCTCGACAACCCCTGCCAATATTCTATGCTACTGGGGGTAAAAGTGTGTATAATATGATAACCCTCTGGTGCTAAACTGGGGTCTAGTACTGTAGGGACGGATACAAAAATCGTCCCCTGTTCCCCCTCCATGTTCTCCCAGTTTTCCAGGAGAATATGGTGGCATTCTGGCTTATTTGCCCCAAACAACTCCCCATTTACCCCTAAGTGTAAACTCAGAAAACTAGGAGACTGACGGTAGTTTTTCTGCCATTGTCTTTCCCGACGAGGTTTCTTGTGTTTTTTCAGCAACCCGTCAAAAGTATCCCAACGGGTGGCATTAGACACAATCCTCTCAGCATAATACTCCTTGCCGTTGGCCAGTTTTACCCCCACCGCCTGTCCATATTGCACTAATATTTCTGTAACCCTGGCGCCATACTGAATCTCCCCGCCGTGTCGGATTAATCCTTCTACCAGTTTCTCTGCTATCTTGCCCACTCCCCCTTTAGGATAATTAATACCACCATAGTGGCGATCGGAAAATACCATCCCCGCATTTATCATGGGGGTTAAGTCAGCTGGCACTGTTGACCAACAATAACATTCTATGTCTATAAATTTCAACAATTCTGGATTTTTGATATACTTACGGGCTACATCCCCTACATTCAGGGGTAGATATTTTAACAAACGCAAACAGGCGCCTGGGTTTTGGAAAAACACTCGGATTAGATACCGAATTTCCTCCAGGGACAACAATTCGATAGAATTAAGGGCATTAAACACTTGCCAACACTCGTCATAAAACCCCTTAATCCCCTCTTTCTCCTCCGGAAAGTAGCGGTATAATTCTTCTAGAAACTTCTCGTAATCTCGATGGACCTTTATTTCCAAACCGTTGGGAAGATGATAATATATTTGTACTGGGTCTGGTATAGTTTCCAATTCTACCCCCACTGCTTCCAAAGCGCGGGTTAAAAGATTGGTGGTGCCTTTTTTGCCAAAGCCAAATATCATGGATGCGCCTACATCAAAGCGATAGCCATTACGCTCAAAATATCCAGCACTACCCCCCGGAATCACATAGCGTTCTAATACTAACACTTTTATCCCCTTTGCCGCCAGCTGGGTTGCTGTTACCAGTCCTCCAATCCCTGCGCCGATTACAATTACATCATAATGCCTCATATTCTCTTCTTATCTCATCTTGTTTCTTTTATTTGTCTCCCTCCCCTTATCAGTTTACCGTTTTTCTGACCCAAAAACTAGTCTTTTTTCTCCCTTTTTTTTTCTCCACAAAAACCTAATGGAATTCTAAATATTTTCCTCAGTATCCGGACATCTCCCTCTTCTCCCCTAGTATTTACCTTCGACAAGAATTTGTTAAGCGGTTTTTCAACAGCAAAATTTTCTCCCCCTCTGTATCCGGAGATAGAAAAAATTTAATACCGCCAATAATACCCTATCCCACTATTTCTTCTATAACCCACTATGATGGGGTAGGTGGTTTAACTTTTTCATTTACTCCGAGGAAATTATTATCGGTTTTTCCCCTTTGTTTCTCCTCTTGCTACTTGTATTCCCTCCCAATTTCTGCTGACAGATTTACTATCCTCATTCGTACAATTTTTGCTTTCCCTTTCCTTCAGATTCTCTCCCACCAACAGGGGGATGGATTGTATTATTATTTCTGATAATTTCTTGCATATTTATTTAAGGCAATTATATGAGGAGGCGGAAGATAGTGATTAGCAATTGTGGTTTTACAGACAACTGAATTGGTGGAAACAAAGTATTACTCTCATTGCCACCTTGTACACCCCCGTTTTACCCCCGTCGCACCAGTCATTTTTTTTATGACTATTTTTATCACAATTTTAAACCAGTGGATAGCATTTATATCTGCTGCCATCACTAACTCTACTTCACCATTCAGCCACTATTTCTTGGTAATTTACTACAATACCATAAACCTGAATAGCTGACAATAATCCCTGATATTTTTCTGCAACATGTGGGCTTCAAATGGCATTTTGCTATTTTATTTGTGGATTCAGATTTACCACTTTTCCTTCAGACAAATTGCATCGCCGTTATATTTTTTTAGCAGCTGCTGTCTTATGCCTTTACTCTTCTTTTTGCTGTCACAACCAAATCCCTGGAGTTGTTTTCTGTTACTCCCCTTGATTCCCAGTTTGGGGATGCTAGATTTATTCTTTGGCGGCATGTCTTCGACTCACGCCATCCCTATCCGCCAGTAGTCAAAAATCTACAAAAACCAGGCAATAATCAAAACTATGACAATCACCACAAGACACCCTTTCTTTCTGGCATTCCCATCCGGCAAGTAGTCAAAAGTCTACAAAAACTAGGCAATAGTCAAAACTATGACAGCCACCACAAGAAACTCTTTCTGGCATCCGCCTATATCTGGCAATAACCCATATCCTTACAACAAAAATCAGACACACCATGACGAAGACTACAATATACCCTTTCTGGGATTTCCCTTTATCTGAGATTAGGCTACAGTCTGAAGACACAAGTCAGAGGAAAATCAACAATAAGACTAATCGTTTGCCTGTCAATTCCAATTATCAGCCTAAATAGTGACAGCAGGTGGTATAAATCCACTGGTTACCACAACTACACCGCAATTGTAAACCAAAATACCGGCATCAATAATCCGAGTGATATTGTTTCCCTCCGTTATAAACTAAAGACTGATATAAAACAGTTATTAGGTGTGAATACCCCTCGCAGGGGGGTTTACAAGGCTAGACTAAGTTTGCTATATCTTCTTTTGAGTAAGTTTGAATCTAATTACATCCCAAAAAACGGTGAATAAAGACTTAGTTAGCAACCATAACATTGTTAATTCCCCTGGGGTATTTTTCGGTTGCCATTGGTTGGGTTGACAAAACAACATTTTTATCAGCTGACGATACTGGGTTAAAGATAAATCGGAGAATATAAGCTTAAATGTTTCATGTTTCTCCAGCGGCGTTATCTTTTTCACCTCCAAAGACAAGCCGTTATTAGTAAATAGCAGTCTACCACCAGCTGTTGGTTTTAATGTTGTATTAAAGACTATTTCCGCGCCTATTTCACACATTTTTGTCACCACTCCCCTATAACTCACCCCCTCGCTTTGGAAGACTACGGGGAAATTAACATCTAACCACTGGTAAACGTCAGGTTTAGGTTTTTCTACCAAGGCGGCTATTGCCCATGCTAGAATTGCTAGATTGTAGATATTCCAAAAAACAATGAGATTGAAGTCAATAACTCCTGTAAATAATTCTCGTCTCCTAGATACGGTATGAAGATTTATAAGGTTGAGGATAAAAAAGAAAATTAACGGCGATGCCAGCCTCCAATTAAAATAGTATCCATCCTGTTTGATGCCTTTGGGGGTTACCTTGAAAATAGACTGAAAGGGATTTATCAAAGTCTGGATTATTTCTAGGGAGACTGGGATAGCAGTCACCAGGTTATATACCTCTGACATTAATACAGAACGACTACGAAAATTTAGCCAGGAGAATATGGATATCTGTACAAAATACAAAGGAAATAAGAAATAAATCAACTCCTCCAAAGTAGCCCTAATTGGCACGATTTGAAAGAGAGTATAAGTCAAGGGCAATAGAAGTAATATCAGTCTAATTGGGCTTAAAAACCACTGAAATATGCCTTCCAGATGGGCTAATCTTTGCCACCACCTTAACCCTTTTACCCTCAGAGGATTTTCGGGTATAAATAGAGTTTGAATGGTGCCTCTCGCCCATCTTTTTCTCTGTCTAATATGCCCAAAACAATTCTCAGCAGATAAGCCGGCACTCAAGCTTTTTTCTAGATAAATTACTTTATAACCCTCGGCAACAAGACGTATACCTGTATGATAATCTTCACTAAGTGTGCCACAGACAAATCCCCCAATTCTCTCCAAGTGTTTCCTTCTTACAACAAAAGAACTACCATAACAAATAGCGGTGTTAATGCTATCACGAATTCTCTGATAATAACGAGAGAAAATATCCACTTCCGTTGGGAGGAGGTTGTCTATTCCCAAATTCCTGCAAATAGGATCAGGGGAGTAAAAACTCTGGTATGTTTGTAATAAGGCTAGCTGACTATCTTGGAAAAAACCCACTGTTTCCCTCAGGAAATCCGTAGTAGGCACAAAATCCGCATCGAAGACTACAATCAAATCGCCACTAGTCTTTTGCAAGGCGTTATTTAGATTACCAGCCTTGGCATGGAGACGATTTTCTCTAGTAATGTAACCACAGTTTAACTCCTCACACAAACGTCTAACATAATCTCTATTGCCATCATCTAACAAGTATACCTTTTTGGGCTCATATTCTATTGCTTGACAGGCTACAATTGTCCTTTTTATTACCTCTACTGGCTCATTATAACTGGGAATAAAAATATCCACACTGGGATTATACACACCTTCCTTAACAGCTACAGAAACCTTTTCCGCTTGAGGAATTCTGGTTTTTAAGTTTAGAGTCAAAATGAACTGCCAAAGGGGGGAAACTATTAAGGCTATTTCTATCAAAATTAACAGACAGCTAAAGAGAAAATTAACTGCAGTTTCTTTGTTGACAGAAAATAAAATACGCCACCAAATATAACGCAACAAAAAGAAGCAAAATACAGATATAATTATCAGCCTAGATAGACGATTTTGCTTGGGAAATATATACATGAAAGTGTTAACAATTAATAGGCCAATTAGCCAAGGCAAAAAAAAAGGATAGTATTCAGCAAATCCTGAAGTATTTAAACGAGTGACAAAGTTTTCAAAAAGGGGTATCAGATGACGATAAAGTCGAAGTGATAATAGGAAGAAAGAGGCAAGAATAAAACCTATTATGGCAAGTTTTTTGTAAGGGGATGCAGAGTGACTGACACGCATTGTCGTCTACCAATCAACAGACAATACCACCCTTCCTATGGTAGCCACCAAGGGAGAAATTAGGCATTCGGGAGGAAATTTGTCGGTTACCCTCCCCCCCCAGCAGTTACCCCCGGGTAAGTTTAGCAGTTACCATTTCCTTCTCCAGACGTCATGCCGTTATGGCTTTAAGTATGATAAGGGGAAGCAACAACAGTTATGGGGGAGACAGTAACTCTGACAAGAAGAATTTTGACAAGACAAAGAAGGAGAAAAAGGCAGTTATCACCCTGCCACCAGTTACCGCAGACGGGGAGGATTTGGCAACTCTTAAACCCGACAGAAGACGGTTTGGTAGTTGCCTGCTATTGTTGTCGCCTATGCCATAGAGAATAAGGCTGCCTTGAAAAAGGGAAAACACATAAAAAAATGGCAGTTATTATCCAACACCCTTGGTTGTCACTATCCCCAGCCTATGACGGGAGGGTTTAGTTGTTGGTATCCCTGGGAAAATCTAAAGGAGACAGAAATTTACCATAGCCACAATTCTAACAGAGAAGAAGATACTTATCACTACAGCGACAACCCGTCATTCCCCCATCCCAGGCAAATTAACGTAAGCCTAGGGAGAAACAATCCAGTTACCTTCCAACTAAGTGTTATTTTCCCCGAGGGAGAAAAACAGAGAAAGTGCCGCTGGTGTGTGATAATATGAACTGCATACCCACTAGAGTCGGCAACTTATGGGTTTGCCAAACGATTTTGCCGGCTTAAGGCTAGCCATCCTGCCTCGTCACCGTTACCCACCAGCATAAACTGACAGACTTACGGCTTTTTGCCTAATTCTAAACCATCCCCCGATTTTACCCTACTATTGGCAAATAGACATTTTTTACCCCCAATTATAGTAGCCGTATTTGATGGGTTGGGGAGAATTTTTTCCAGAGACTCTACTAGCCTTTCTGACAGACAGTGGGATTAGTTTAGTTGTGGTTTATAGGCTTAAGATACTGCAATTCTTCATACACATCCCAGAGGGATATTTTTTTCCCTTTCTGGCTTCTTAGAAGGTATTGAAATTCAATAAACCAGTCTAGAGTTTTCTGGGAGATATAACCCTCCTCCACCAAGATTTCTCCTATTCTTTTCCCTGGGTAGATTCGCTGTTTTTCCAAAGAATAATCTACCTGAGATGGGGTTATTAAATGAGCCATTTGTAGGTATTCACCAATCAGCAAATTCCTACCTTTTGCCACAATTTCAGGTAATTCCTCTGCAAAAAACCGCACAGTATCAGGAGAAACTAAACCCAAATCTGTGGCAATTTCGCCGAAACGAAGGCCATAGTTTTTATCCTTTTGTATTTGTAAAACCAAATCCAATTCTTGTTCAGTTATTAAGCCAACCCGATACAATAATAAACCTATAGGGAGGGATAAAATTTCCCTCAAGGGATTATAACGGTAGAGGTTAAAACGATGACGGATAATATGGACAAAAAAGGGCAGACTCTCCACCAAATAACGTCTCCATAACCTGCCAGGTTCGGACAATAGCCGATGTAACCATTCTAACCCAATATCACTCATCCAACGGGGTGCCCTTTGTTTATAACCCGCCTCAAAATCAATAGCAGCACCCAGGGGCAAAAATAGTTTAACATTGGGTAATTGGGAGCGATATTTTACAATCCATTTTTCCTGTTTGGGCGCCCCTACTCCTACTACTAACACATTTGCCCCCGACTGGTTAATTCTTTTTACAATTTCTTGACACTCCGCCTCATTTTTCTCAAAGCCAAAACTAGGGGATAAGGCATCTACCACAATATCCCAGCCAACCTTACTATTGATATTAAATCTAGCCTGCTGGGCAACTCCCTCTTCACCCCCCAGAAGAAATATTCTAATATTCCTATTGTGACGATTGTAGCGGTAAAATGCCGGCAATAGGTCTGACCCAGAAATTTTCTCCTTGATGGGTTTACCCAATAGTCTGAGGGTATACTGGAGTATTTTACTGTCACAGATTACGTAGTCAGCGATACGATACGCCTTCAAAAATCCCACATCCGTTTGTAATTTTACTAGATGGTCTACATTGGGAGTAACCACAAATCCCCCCCTTTCCGTAAGTAGGGGTAACAATTCTGCTAGGGTTATATTGTCTATTGTGATATTCAAAAATTCGATTCTTTCCATCTAAAACCCCTACTATTGTTGCCTGCCATGAAGGCCACCCCTTATATCCTATCCCTTTACCTCCTAGGGGTTATCAGTATATTTTCTTAAGCCACCTTTAAGTTTCTATAAATCTATCCGTAAATTAACTTAAATTAAAACTCCCGGGGAGTCGGCGGGGTTAAGGGCTTTTGTGGGAAGAATAAGATTCTGTAAAGATTGGCCTTCCCGGGAGAATTTTGGAGGCTAAGGCCTTATACTTAAGTATTAGGCCGGATAGATGAGGAGAAGAAAAATGAAAAGCCTAGCCAAAGCTACTCTCGCCGCCGTAGCCGGGGTGGGAATGACAGTAGTAGGGATGGAGACAGCCTCAGCCTTAAGTTTAATTACGGTAAGTTACAGTGGTAATGACTGCTCAGGGGTATTTGGGAGATTTGCAGAGTGTTATGTGTCTCCCCCAAACAGCAGTGTAAGACTATCTCCCATTATTGCCAAGTTTAACGTAGGAGAGACTACCCCAGCTATTAATACTAGCATGTTTCCCACTGTGACGGGCCAAGAATGGTCATTTTCCCCCAATAATAGCAATGGCTTCCCCACTGGTGTCGCCACTGGCAGTTGGACTTACAATCCCGGTCCAAAAGACCCTACAATTAGGTACTGGGTGGCAAAGGCAGGAAACGCCTTTAATCTGTTTTTTTATGTCAACCCCACCGCAACACAACCGGGAGGCGTCTGTCATGGGGGTAATCTCTTGAGTGAGGCTTGTTTCCGACAAGCAGTGGCTACCAACAGTGGTATCTGGCAAACACCACCCACTAGGAGGGGAAGTCCTGCCGGTTTATCCCATATATCATTCTACGGTGAAACAGTATACCATGAAGAGGTACCCGAGCCCTTGACTATTATGGGAAGTGTGTTAGCATTGGGATTGGGACTGGGCATGAAACATCAACAACAAAGGAGGAAAAGCCTGGAGGTATAACCACTGTGTTAGACTTTACCTAGCCTGTTATTTAACAGATGAAGTTGCCTGTAGTCGGTGAGGAAAAGAGAAAGACTAGTGACATTCGGCTGGTGGTGGATTCCCACCAAATACGGGAAGACATTATAGTCTTGAATAGAGAACAGGAGCATTATCTGCGAAGGGTGGTAAGATTGGAAAATGGGACGTCCTTTGTAGCAATAGATGGTAAAGGTTTAGCCTGGCGTGTTTGTTTGACAGAATATGGGGCTCAAATTCTAGAATCTTTATCAGAAAATAGGGAGTTACCCGTCAGTGTTACTCTTGTGGTAGCCTTGCCCAAGGGTAACGGTTTTGATGATATTATTCGTTTTTGTACAGAATTAGGCGCAACCAGTTTCTTACCAGCAAAGGCTGAGCGCACCCTCCTTAACCCAGGAGAGAATAAAATACAAAGATGGAGGAAAATAGCAAAAGAAGCAGTAGAACAGTCAGAAAGACTTATCGTACCCAGTATAACCAAACCCAGACCCATAAAGGAGATTTTTGTAGAGTTTAGCACAAGAAATATACCAAAATACATTGCTTGTGCCAGGAGGGATTCTCCCCATCTGCTTTCCACTTGTCAAAGAGACTTCTCCTCTCCCAACCCTCCTTCAGAAATAGTCGTAGCTACAGGATGTGAAGGCGGTTGGACAACAGAAGAAATAGAAACAGCAATAGCATCGGGCTTTAAAGTGGTATCATTGGGTAAAAGGATTTTAAGGGCAATTACTGCACCCCTTACGGCAATGGCGATAATTTCCTCCCTATGGGAAGGCAGTGGTGGGAATTAGGTATCCCCTGTCTTCACCCGACGGGGGTGGGGGATTGGCGGGGGAGTTATATGTGATTAAATGATAGTTATTATACCCCCCTGGGCTAAAAAATGGATTATGGTGGGGGTGGATGCCACATGTGTGCCCATTTCAGTACAATGGAGTCACTATATACACTCGGGGTGTGGGGGGAGAAAATGACTGGTAGGGATGCCACTACTAATCACCTCTTGTGGTGGGGCCGCTAAATACATAATAATGATAACCATTCGTATATTGTCGCCGGGGAGTCGACAGATTTTAGCAACATAGCGTGTAATCAAAGTTGTGATGCCAGTAATAATCATTCGCCTACCGGTAACAAAGGTAACCCATGCAAAGGTATCCTTCAACCAGTTGCCGGCAAAGGGTATGCCATCAGAAGTTATCCGGAAGGGGTGAAGTGGGAAGAGGATAGTTTTTGTCTCTGGGTTTCTCCATCACCCCAATTTCTCTGTATCCCTACAGCTATGGCAACCAGTTGACTACCACGAGACAAGATTAACTGGGAGACAAGATTAACTGCCGGCATACTAGTCACCCCAGTTGCCACCTTTCCGATTGCATACCACTGGCAGTTATTCTATTTGAAGGAGTAATTGGCATCCTTCTGTTGACCGTGACATAAAAATGGTTATTATCTTTTTTTGGACTAGTCTTGTCTTCATGTTTGTATACTAGCCAAGGGGAGGCAAATAACTTCTAGTCTGTCTACCAACGACAACTTCTCTGAGGTAAAACAACTAACTTTTTCGGAAACTACAATTCCTCCTGGCGAGATAATCGTAGACGAATGGTAATCATCACCGTGAATAGAGGAAGACAGTTACCCCTCAAAATGCTGACAATCACCACTTCATCCCCAACAAGTAACCTTCTGGGGAATAAGCGGGGGAAATACAGGTGGGAATAGGTATCCCATGGAATGATGGCAGATGGTTGATGGGATGTTAGTAATTCTTCCTCTGTTGGAGGAGAGGAAGTAGGATAGCTGGTGGGGAAGTAGTCGTCAGGGGTAAAGAAATTGACTAGTCTGACAGCCGGAGATTAATGACAGTCTACTAGTATGTTTTCGGCAGGGAAAAGTGGCTACCCTGAGGAGGGAGAATTGTCTAACCAGTTGGATACTAACAAAAACCCTTCAGCCACCGTCGGCAGTTTTCTGGAAATAAACGGGAGTAGCCGAAGCTATGGGTTGTGGAGATAGCCAGTCTACTCTCATGGGAGGGGAAGGGGATACGAATAATAGTCTCTTACCTGCAGGAGGTTATCCAGTAGTGGGGATTAGCTAATTTTAGACGAATGATAATCATTCTCCTGTATTCGTCAAAAGGAGACTAGTCGAGGGTATACCAGTGACAATCATTACCCTATATTGGAAGGCAATCTCTAATCTCACGACTACCCACCAACGAGTAATTGTATGCTAACTACGATGGTTATCCCCCAGCAGAGGTGGTTTGCCTGTATAAAACTCCCAATTCCTTTCTGGAAGGAGTTTGGTGAGGGGAAAGCCGCCAACCGTAGATGAATAAAAATCTAAATGACACCCCGGGGAAAGGGGTAACCCTGTGGCTAACAACCATTGTCACACTCTGGGGTGGCTGGTGGAGACAACAATAATCCCTCGCCAGGGTATCTGGAAATGGTGGTAAATGAATTTACAGTGGTGATAGTCATTATCTCGCCACTAAAAACAGGAGGGAATAAGTGGAAAAGGCTACTCAACCCCCCATTTGTGAGGCGAATATAAACGAATGATAATCATTCTCTCAAATAGAGGGCTTACCGCTAGGGAGAAATGACTAGTCGTCTGCTAGAGGGAAGAAGGGGAAGGGTGAATGAATGCCTAGTAGTAATGGTTATTTTCCTATATTCGTAGTAATGGTTATTTTCCTATATTCGCCACTGGGATACTAGTCATGGTGTCTTGTGGCAAAAGCCTTTGGGATTAGACGAATTTATACGAATGATAATCATTTTATTATCGCCTCAGATAGGGGTTTCGGGAGAAAAATTACAGACGGATGACAATCTACTGGTGGGCAGTAGCAGCGATGGCCAGTGATAACATGTATAATAGTCCCTCGCCCTTTGTCGAGGTTTATCCTGGAATAGGGGTTAAGCAGACGCATACGAATGATAATCCATTTTCCTCTATCCGCCACGGGATACTTTCAGAGAGGCATCTGATAGGACTTGGCCAAATATATACGAATGATAATCATTATTCTATTTATCAACAAGCTGATGAGAGTGAATTGCAATAGAAGCGATTTCCTCGGAGATGTATAAGGAAATTGTAAAAAAAATTTTCAACAAATATGGAGAATATTGCAAGCGGGGGAAGGTGGGGAAAAAGGGAAAGGCATATCCCTTCCGGGGGGTTTATAGTTGTAGATAATCATAAACCCCGAGGTGTGGGTGGAGATGTAACACCTAGTTGCTGGATTATTTGTCTTACTAGTAGTCTCCCCAGTTGGGGGGTTTCTCCTAACACTGGTAGTAGTTTAACCTTTCCGGGGTGTTTTTCGGCTAACTGTCCTACCTGCTGGACAATGTCCTCTATAATTCTACCTGGGAATAGAAAATAGGGGAGGATTACAATTGGTTTACCTTCCTGGGAAAAGGATAAACCTGGAAAGTTGTCACCCCAGAGAATAAGTCTGGCTTCCAACTTACCGGCAAGGGTTTCTAACTCTTGATTGCCTCCTTCTAAACTGGTACCATGGGCAAGTAGAATCCTCTCACAGTCTCCCTCTGTGTCATATAACTGCCGTAACAGGGTGACTAACTCTGGGTTTTGCCCCAAAGAAGGCATAATTTCCAACACAAGGGGGGAATCTTTGGCAGCCAAGGCTACTTCTGTGGGGATGTCCTTGACTACATGGTAGCCTGACAACAAAAATAGTGGTAGAATATAGAGCTTGTCATACCCATTTGTGGCTAAATTGACTGCTAGTTGTTTAATCCTCTCAGATAGGGGGGATTGTGCCAATTCCAGATAGGTGGCAAAGAGGGGAAAGGTAAAACCCAAACTGCATAAATCCTTCCGCAAACTGGCACAAAAATTCTTGACTTGCAAACTATAATTGCCACTACGGCTACCATGACACACCAAGAGAAAGGCAGAAGAATTCATTTAATCCCCCAAATAAACTCCTACTAGTCTACAATGCAAAAACCCTAACCAGTCAAGTAAAAGTCAAGTAAGTCCAAATTTGGGTTAGCCTATGAATTGGTTTCCGGAAATATCCCCCATAGCCCTGACACTAGTGGTGTTAATTGTAGCATTGATAGCCTTTGTTGGCGAGTGGTTGCCAATAGACTTGACGGCATTGGCTGTCACTGTCGTCTTGATGATACTAGGTTTAGTAAAACCGGAGGAAGGTATATCTGGTTTCGGCAACCCCGCTACTATTACCATCATGGCAATGTTGATTCTCAGTGCCGGGGTTACCAAAACTGGTGTAATTAATACTGTGAGGGATTTTCTCATAAGTTGGGGGGGAAAAAGTCTTAGTCGACAGGTGTTTGTTTTGGGCTTGACGGTTGGCTCTATAAGTGCTTTTGTGAATAATAACCCGGTAGTGGCCCTTTTCTTACCTATTGTGGAACAATGGAGTAAACAGACAAAGGTATCCGTTTCCAAACTGCTAATTCCCCTGTCCTATTGTACCATTCTCGGGGGGTTAACCACCTTAGTGGGCACCTCTACTAACATCCTAGCCAGTGGCATAGCCGCCAAGTTGGGGTATAAGGAATTCTCCCTGTTTCAATTTACTAAACTGGGTATTCCTGTTTTCTTTATAGGCTTAGTATATCTGTCTTTAGCCGCGCCAAGGTTGTTACCCGCCAGAAAACCTCCTGGTGGCGATTCTCTTGCCGAAGACTACCAGTTAAAGGAATATGTCAGCGAGATAATTATAACCCCTAAATCCAGTTTGGTGGGACAAACCCTCAGAAGTAGTGGCATCCAGAGGAAATTCGATTTAGACGTGTTGGAAATCATCCGCAATGATATCCACTTTCCCCCTCCCCTGGCTGATAAAGTCTTGAATGTGGGGGATATTCTCCTGGTAAGAGGCAGTCGTGATAGTCTGTTGAAAATTAAAGACGAAAAGGGGGTGGAAATACTAGCAGATTTCAAGTTTAACAGTTTGCAGGGAAAAAGCCAACAGGAGGAAAAAATTGCCGAGGTATTAATCCTTTCCAATTCCCGGCTTGTAGGCACCACCCTGAAAGATATTAGATTTAGACAAAGATATAATGCCACCGTCTTGGCTATTAGGAGGGGGGAGGAAATCATTAGGGAAAGACTTGGCCGAGTACCTTTGAAATTTGGTGACTTACTTTTAGTGCAAGCGCCAAAGGAAAGTTTTATAGGGTTGCAGACTACGAGGGAGTTGTTGGTTTTGGAGGAGAAAGACATAGAAAACCTAAGAAGGGAAAAGGCAGGTATAGCCTTAGCTATTGTTGCCGGGGTGATTCTTCTTTCTGCTTTTGATATTTTGCCTATTCTGGTAACTAGTCTAGCCGGTGTGATTTTGATGGTAATTACCGGTTGTCTTAAACCCGGGGAAGTCTATGGGGCAGTAAGATGGGATATAATCTTCCTCCTCGCCGGCTTAATCCCCCTTGGTATTGCCATGGATAATTCTGGCACAAACCAATGGCTAGCAGATAATATTACCCGTCTTGCCAGCAATCTTTCCGGTTATTGGCTTTTAGTGGTATTGTATCTAGTCACTGCCATTTTGACAGAAGTCCTTTCCAATCAGGCTACTGTGGTAATAATGTTACCTATTGCCGTAAAAATAGCGGAGATTTTTGCCCTTAATCCTTATTCTTTCATGTATGTAGTCACCTTTGCCTCTTCTAACAGTTTTATGACACCTATTGGCTATCAGACTAATACTATGGTATATGCCCCGGGAGGTTATAAATTCCTCGACTACACTCGTATTGGTCTCCCTCTCACTATCTTGTTTACTTTTATAGTGCCATGGCTAGTGATAAAAATATACGGGTTGTAGGCGGCTACGGGAATAAGGGGTGACTGGGGATGATGAATATGAGATAATTAACCATTGTTAACAATAGTCAAGAAGTATTAATTCGTGGACAAAAATCGCACTCTTTCCGATACCAAGAGGAGTTTTTACCAGCATCACCGTCGCCCAATTAATTCTGTCTATCGTCGTGTGGTGGAAGAATTAATTGTGGAAATGCATTTGTTGTCGGTGAATGTTGACTTTAGGCCCGAGCCCATTTATTATCTAGGAGTCTGTGAGAGTTTTCGCCGTTTTATGGAGGGTTATACCCCCGAAAGAGATTTTGATTCTATTTTTCGCGCCTTATGTCTTTCGGTGGGAGGCAATCCCGAGGAATACCAACAACTGAGTAAGGCATTACTAGAGTTTGCCAAGAATAATCCCCCTTCCAAAGTCATCGACTGGCTATTAAATCCCACTCCCCTTGACGGTTTGGCTTCGGTTGCCGCTTCTTGGCGTCAAGCTTTAGACAATCCTCGTTTCAAGTATAGTCGTCTTTTTGCCATTGGCTTGTATACTCTCATGACTACCAGTGACGAGGAGTTAGCCAAGAATCAGGATAAGTTTATAGAAACCATCCAACCCCTTGCCGCTAGACTCAATTTGCCTGTAGAAAAACTGAAAAAGGATTTGGATTTGTATCGCAGCAACTTAGATAAAATGAAGCAAATGCTCAGTGTTATGTCGGACATTTTAGAAGCCGCCAGGAAGAAAAGACAGGAGGAATCTTCTGCCAAAAATGGGGCTAATTCTCAATAGATGATGCTATAATTTTCTCCTACCACCTAAAATACCCATTTCACCCCATCCATGGAAGAAACACACTATGTTAGATCTGAAAAAAATTAGGGAAAATCCTGGTGAATTTCTAGAAAAATTGCGAAAAAGAGGGCAAGATTACCACCTGGAACCCCTATTGGAACTGGATAAAAAGCAGAGGGAAATTGAAAAGAAAAGGATAGAATTGCAGGCAAGGAGCAATGAGATAGGGAAAATAATTGGGCAGAAAATAAGGGCTGGGGCTAATCCGCAAAGTGAGGAGATTTTGAGACTAAAAGAGGAGGGAAATGAGATAAAAGCCATTTTAGCAGAGTTGGAGCCCCAGGAGAGGGAATTAAAAGCCCAAATAGAGGCTTTATTACTGGAATTACCCAATTTACCCTGTGATACTGTGCCGGTGGGTAAAGACGAAAAAGACAATGTGGAGATAAGACGTTGGGGGGATGAATACATACCCGACAGGCCAAATCTGTTATCCCATGACGAAATAGGGGAAAAATTGGGGATTATAGACAGCCAAAGGGCGGTAAAAATAGCCCAGAGTCGTTTTGTAGCCCTCATAGGGGCTGGGGCAGCCCTAGAAAGGGCCCTTATTAACTTTATGTTAGACCAACAAATCCAGGCGGGCTATAAGGAAATCCTCCCTCCCTTGTTGGTAAATTCTGCAACACTACAGGGGACAGGACAACTACCAAAATTTGCCGATGAAAGTTTCAAGTGTGACAAGGATGATTTATGGTTAATCCCGACTGCAGAAGTCCCCGTTACCAACTTTTATCGGGAGGAAATCCTAGAGGCAGACATGTTACCCATATACCACTGTGCCTTTACCCCTTGTTTCCGGAGGGAGGCTGGCAGTTATGGGCGAGACATCAAAGGCTTAATCCGTCTCCATCAATTTCATAAGGTGGAATTAGTCAAAATCGTCCACCCCGACACCAGTCCCCTGGAACATGAGAAAATGGTACAGGATGCCGAACGTATACTCCAGTTATTACAATTACCCTACCGGGTGGTGGAATTGTGTACGGGGGATTTGGGCTTCAGTGCGGCCAAGTGTTATGATATAGAGGTATGGTTGCCCTCTGCTAACGGCTATAGGGAAATCTCTAGTTGTTCCAACTGTCTTGATTTCCAGGCGAGACGGGCTAATATCCGCTTCCGGGAAAAGGGCAAAAAGGGCACTGCCTTTGTCCACACCCTCAATGGTTCGGGTTTAGCTGTAGGGCGCACCATGGCTGCTATCCTAGAAATCTATCAACTTCCCAACGGTAATGTTCGTGTACCTGAAGTGCTACAGCCGTATCTAAAAAGAGAGTTGTTGGTGGAAGGGGAGTGAGGGGGATGAAAATAGTGGTGGCAACTGGCAATCCGGGGAAGTTGAGGGAAATGGAGGCTTACTTACAGGGGTTGCCGGTAGAATTGGTAGCTAAGCCATCGGCGTTGGAGATAGGGGAGACTGGCAGCACCTTTGCGGAAAATGCACGGCTAAAAGCCTCCCACACTGCCATGGCCCTAAACCAGTGGGCTATTGCCGATGATTCTGGTTTATCTGTCAATGCCTTGGGGGGTAAACCTGGTGTCTATTCTGCCCGTTATGGTAACAGTGACAGTGAGCGTATTGCTAGGATTTTGCAAGAATTACGAGGAGTAAGAGACCGTAGTGCAAAATTTGTCTGTGTTATTGCCTTGGCTAACCCCCGGGGAGAGATAGTAATTGAAACGGAGGGGGTATGTGAGGGGGTAATTGCAGAAAGCCCCATGGGGGAAGGGGGTTTTGGCTATGATCCTATATTCTACATCCCTGCTGCTGGGAAAACCTTTGCCCAGATGTCTGTAGAGGAGAAGGGTAATTATAGTCACCGGGGTAAAGCCTTTGCCCAATTTCGTCCACTTTTACAGTCTCTTTTAGGAAAACCATGACCATGAAGGAGGTTATTGGTGTAGACTTAGGGGGTACTGCTATTAAAATGGGACGTTTTACCCTCACCGGTGACTGTTTAGAATCTTTAACCATTCCCACCCCTCAACCCTCCACTCCCACTGCCGTAGTAGAAGCCATTTCCCGTGGCGTCAACCATCTCAACCGCCATAAACAGGCCATTGCCTTAGGGGTTGGTACACCTGGCCCTGCCGATGCTACAGGAAGAATTGCATTAGTAGCTATTAATCTTACAGACTGGCAAAATGTACCCCTTGCCCAATTGTTGGAGGCAAAGACGGGGTTACAGACGGTTATAGCTAATGATGCCAATTGTGCCGGTTTGGGGGAAGCCTGGTTAGGCGCCGGCAAAGGCTACAACCATCTTGTGCTTCTCACCCTGGGCACAGGGGTAGGTGGAGCCATTATCCTCAATGGTAGACTATTTACAGGACATTTGGGGGCTGCTGGCGAATTAGGCTTAATTACCCTTAATCCCGATGGCCCTCCTTGTAACAGTGGCAACCAGGGCTCTTTGGAACAGTATGTCTCTGCTACTGCTATAATACGGGAAACTGGCAAAACCCCCGCCCAGTTAGGCCTATTGGCGGAAAAAAATGACCCAGAGGCCTTGACTTTTTGGCAGGAATATGGTAGGAAACTGGGGGCAGGATTAGCCAGTATTATCTACATACTGACGCCAGAGGTAGTGATTATTGGGGGAGGGATAAGTAAAAGTGCCAAATATTTTCTGCCTGCCACTATTAGGGAGGTAGAGAAAAGGGTGTTACCTACTTCCCGGGTTGGCCTAAAAATAACTGTAGCCCAATTGGGGGAGAAGGCGGGAATGGTAGGTGCCGCTTTTTTGGCATGGCAAACTTTTTTCCCTTCACAGTAGTGGTTATGAAAAATCCCTTTCTTTGTTTGGAATACGAGCCTGTTATGGAGAATATGGGGGATGATTTTTATACTGAGGTGTTTGCCGCCGAATTTCCCCAACACATTCTCCGCTTTGCTAACTACGACTTGTTACCCCTTTTAGGTATTGACAAGAATACTGTCACTCCTGACCATTGGATTGAAGCCTTTGGGAAATTTAGAGGAGTACGTCCTTTTTTAGCCCTCAAATACCACGGTTATCAATTTGGTGTCTATAATCCCCACCTGGGAGATGGCAGAGGTTTTTTATATGGTCAGGTGAGGGGTACTGATGGGGTATTATATGATCTTGGCACAAAAGGGTCTGGGAGGACTCCTTTTTCTCGCCAGGGAGATGGCCGGCTTACCCTTAAGGGGGGTGTGAGGGAGGTTATTGCCGCCGAAGCATTATACCGTCTTGGGGTTAATACTTCTCGCTGTCTCTGTCTTATTGAAACTGGGGAGTCTCTTTGGCGCACCGATGAGCCGTCACCTACTCGTAGTTCTGTTATGGTACGGCTTAGTAAATCCCATATCCGTTTTGGCACTTTTGAGCGTCTTTATTACCACCAGCGCCCCGATTTAGTCAAAAAACTGTTAGACCACGTTATCTACTACTATTATCCCCACGTTATCTCTTCAGATAATCCCTATCGTCAATTTTACAGGGAATTGGTTCAAAGAATTGCCCTCCTTGCTGCCCAGTGGATGGCTGCCGGTTTCTGTCATGGGGTTTTGAATACTGATAACATGTCCATCACTGGTGAAAGTTTTGACTATGGCCCTTATGCTTTTATATATACTATGGATCCCTCTTTTACCGCCGCCTATTTTGACTATACTGGCAGGTACAGTTATGGCAATCAGCCTTTTATTTGTCGTCTGAATTTGGAGTTATTACAAAAGCCTCTTAGTCTAGTTATTCCTAAACAGGATTTAGAGGAAGAGTTGGCTTATTTTGATGATTTATATGGCCAATATTACCGGGATTTGATGCTCTCAAAACTTGGTTTTAAATCCTTGGACGACAAACAGCTGGGAGAAGAACTAGTTAAACAGACGATTATCTTGCTAAAAGACAGTGGATACCTTTACCATCAATTTTTTGCCCATTTAACCCAGGATTTTAACTATAGCTGGCATACAGACGAAAATTTAATCCTAGAAAATAGGGAGATAAACGCAGCTAATATAAACCATTGGCGGCGATTATACCACCGTTGTCTAGAACAGTTTACAAGAGATGAGTTAGATGAAATAGCAAAAACCCTCCACCAGTATAACCCCCAAATTGTCCCCACAAAAGACATAATTGAATCAGTATGGGGGCCTATATCTGAATATGATAATTGGCTGCCCTTTTATGAACTATTAGAGGGGATAAAAAAATAATCATGTCCACCACAGTTAACCCAGTAATTGCTACCCTGGTAGTGATAACAGGGGCTATACCAGGCGCGGTTGCCCGTTATTATCTTACCCGTTTTTCGGCAGAATGGTGGGGCACCCACTTCCCTTTTGGTACTTTTATCATTAATCTGTCTGGTGCCTTTTTTATGGGGGTGGTAACCGGCATTTCTCTCAAAAATGACCCCCTAAGAATACTACTGGCCAATGGCTTTTTGGCTTCCTATACCACCTTTTCCACCTTCATCCTAGACACTGTTACCTTGTGGCAGCTGGGAGAAAAGAAAAGGGCTTTGTTATACTATCTGGGAAGTATTCTTTTGGGGATGAGTCTTCTGGAAGTTGGTATTTTCCTGCCGCGGTTAATCCATGGATAAACACAAATATCGTACACCCCTGGCGGTAAGTCTAGGCGCCATTGGTGGGGCATTGAGTCGTTATTATCTGGAAACCTGGCTTTATCATGGAGGCGTTGGTTTACCCCTTGCCCATGTAATCATCAATTCTTCTGGTTGTCTCCTCATGGGCTTGTTTGTTACCCTGGCTATCAAAACCAATATCTCGTCTGAAATACGTTTGTTGGTATCGGTAGGCTTCCTTGGCTCCTTTACCACCTTCTCCTCTTACCAGCTGGATGCCTCTGTCATGTGGGACCACGGCAATTCCAAGGAAAGTCTGATATACTGGCTTAGTAGTCCTATTTTGGGGGTAGTCTGTCTCCAGTTGGGGAATTTAATGGCCTATAAATGGCTACAAAAAAAAGGGGGTGGTTGACAATGCCCCCTTGTGTCTCCTTATTGTGAGGCAGACTTGCTTTCGTAGTTGATGGCAAAACCGCCAGTTAATACATCTGCCTCCTTGACAAAACCACTGTAGGCTTCCATACCATGTTCACCAATATCCAACCCTTGGACTTCCTCTTCTGGGGTGACTCTAATGCCAATGGTTGCCCGCAATATATACCACACTATACCACTGAAAATCACTGTAAAGGCCCCAATGCTTACAATCCCAATAATCTGATTGATTAGTAATTTAATACCTCCCCCAGTAAACAGTCCTCCTTCTGTAGCAAACAAGCCTACAGCCAGAGTGCCCCACACCCCATTTACTAAGTGTACAGATATGGCCCCCACTGGGTCGTCTATTTTTAACACCCGATCGAATAATACTACCGAATATACTACTATAACACCAGCAATTACACCAATAATTACAGCACTGAAGTAACCCACCACGTTACAGCCGGCAGTAATGGCCACCAGTCCAGCCAAAATGCCGTTGATAATCATAGACAAGTCGGGTTTGCCGTCTTTAAACCAGGAGGTGATAGTAGCAGCAACCCCTCCGGCAGCAGCAGCCAGGTTGGTAGTGACGGCAATATAGGGTACATTAGCAGTAGCCGCTAATTCTGAACCAGGATTGAAGCCAAACCAGCCTATCCACAGAATTAGACATCCCAGGGTGGCAATACTTAAATTATGACCGGGAATGGCGTTGACCTTGCCGTCAGGAGAATACTTCCCTTGACGAGGGCCTAAAATTGCCGCACCTACCAATGCTGCCCAGCCTCCTACAGAGTGTACTACAGTGGAACCGGCAAAATCCTTAAATCCTAAATTGGCCAACCAACTGCCATCCCACGCCCAACGGCCAGTGATAGGATAGGAAATAGCCACTAGGAGGAAACTGAATATCAAAAAGGCATCAAAGCGAATTCTCTCTGCTACCGCACCGGAAACAATTGTAGCTGCTGTTGCCGCAAAGGCCACCTGGAATAGGAAAGAAATGGCCGCTGGTACCGCCTTGGGATAGTTTTCGTTACCATAGGGGGTACCGTCTCCGTGGAAAAAGAATCCTTGAGTACCAATAAAACTGTTCCCCTCCCCATACATGAAACCATAACCCACTGCCCAATAGGCTATAGTGGCAATGGCAAAAACAATCAAATTCTTGGCTAGGATGTTTACCGCATTCTTATGCCGACAAAAACCAGTTTCCACCATGGCAAAGCCGGCATTCATGAATATTACTAATACCGCACAGAACAATAAGAATACCGAATCTAGAATTATTTTTATCTCTTCCAGGGTTTTAGGCCCTTCTAACCCCTGTGCCATTACTGCCGCATCCCAGATTACAACTAAGAGGGCACTCAGGGGAATACAGGCTAACCAATAGGGAGAAATCCGGCTAGTTATTTTATCTATCAGACTCAGTACTACACTGTTGTGCCCTTTTGACAAGCCTTGTTTACTTTTTCTTAAACTCATCCCCTTATACTCTCCACTAGTCTGTGAGATAACTTCTATAAAACGGTTGTAAAACCATGGAATAACTGTTAAATATTCACGGTTTTCCCCGGGTTTTCTGTATACGGATATACAATTTCCCTGATTATGTGGCTACAATATTGGTTAGATTTTCCCCCTCTTGTATATCATGTTCTCCTCTTTGCCCCTAGTTTCCTCTGTCTCTATGCCCTTTTAAACTGGGTTTTACTCCCCCTTTGTCGACGTCTAGACACAGATATTCCTCTTGTCACCCTTAGTCTTTCTATTAACCCCATCCTCACCATTTTTGTTCTTCTTTATGCCAAATTTATATTTTCTCTATTAGATTTCTCCTGGCAGAGTTTAACCCTCAAGTTTCTTAATGCCGCCTTAATAATTATTCTCAGTTCCTGGTCTGTAACTCTTTTGAAACAAGTATTGATATACTACTTGCGGGAATACACCAAACAGACGGAGGTGATGTGGGATGACGTTTTGTTGCCCTTAGTTGGTGCCATCTCCCCGGTGATTATCTTTTTAATAGCCGCTGTCTTTGTCTTAAAAAACTTTGGGGTAGACTTAACTGGCATTTGGGTGGCTTTAGGGGGTGCCACTTTTATTATCGGTTTTGCCCTAAAAGACATTCTGGCCAATTTTTTCAGCGGCATTGTCTTACTCATCGATACCCCCTTTCAATTTGGGGATGTTTTACGTTTGGAAGACGGCACTATCGGTATGCTACAACGTATTGGTGTCCGTGTTACCAAACTTTACCTCTTTAACCGCCATTGTGAAATTTACATCCCCAATAGTATTCTCCAAAACCAGACTATCACTAACCTTAGTCGTCCCACCTCTTATTACTACTATACCAGCACCCTAGAAATCCCTGCCCAGTTGGAAATAGACTATACCCGCAATTTAATTACAGAAATTGTCTTAGCCCACCCCGACACTCTTGCTGACATTGACACCAAAATAAGTCTCATTGACAAATACTATATTGTAAATGACCCCAGCCACCCCCTCAACGAACAACAAAAATATGGCAAACTTCGCCTCCTTGCTGAACAAAAAGTCAACCAAAAACTACAGGAAATTGAAGAATCCTTAGAAGCATTAGTCGTCACTATTCAGTTTGCCGAAAAAGGTGGTTTAACTGCTGACGAAATCAACAACATCTATCAAGAATACCAGCAAATCCTCTCCCTTATTGGCTTATCAATATCCCCAGATAATTCTCCAACGGATAATAGTATAAATCTACCTATCAGCGAATCCAAATGCCCCACCTGTCTCATCGAATTAGTACGAGAATGGTATCGTATTTGGCTAAAAGACCCCAATCTCAAAGAAGAAGACCTTTATATAATATCTCAAGAATGGGAAATAAAAATCAATTTGCTCAAAAAAAGAACCTACCGCCTCTACCAAAAACTTACTAAACCAAAACGGGACGAAACCAGACTGGATGACTACGTCTTGGAATTAAATGAATGGCTAAAATCCCGCTTTAAAGAAAGAAATAAATGGCAGGCACCTCAAATTTGGATTAAAGGCCTAAATCACGATGAAGGCTATCTCTACTATCAGTTTCAGATTAATTTCTGTGTCGATGATATAAAACTAGAATACGGCCAACGGGGTGATCGCATCTGCAGTCAAATCAATCAGGAAATCCTCCGACATCTTAAACTCCCTTTAAAAACCCACCTAGGTTTGCAGTAAACTCCAGCCTGATTGGTAAAAAATATTACTTTTTGTTTTTCCGTGTATTCTACATTACCATTCTCCAACAAATTTACTACTATATGACCATAGGAGCTAGAAATTAAATTTTGTAAAAAATGTTCCATTTCCGCGCAAAAAAGGGGTTTTTCTGCTGTATTTTTGGCTACAATTAAATTAGGATTAAAAATAAAAAGAACCTAAAGAAAATAAGGAGGTTATAGAGATATACGTGACAATTGTAGGGGTACTGGGTTGATTTTAGTGTTCACCTCTTGGACAAGTCTCTTAGAAAGGGAGGCGACTAGATGCTAACTAGCAGCGTTTTTGACATACAGGAAAGATACAACAGAGGGGAAAGAAACTTCTCCAAGGCACAACTGAGGAGAATAGACTTGAGGAAGGCCCAGTTAAGGGGTATCAACCTGGAAGGCGCAGATTTGAGTTATGCCGACTTACGGGATGCCGATTTGACTGGTGCCAACCTCAGCAGGTGTTATTTTAACGAAGCCAACCTCACTGGTGCCAACCTCACTGGTGCCAACCTCACCGGTGCTTATTTTATCAAAGCCTACCTCATCGGTGCAAATTGCCATAAGGTAATAGCTAAGGAGGCCAACTTCACCGGTAGTTTTTTGAGTAAGGCTAATTTTACTCAAGCCGACTTAACCGGTGCAATCCTCAGTGGCGCCTATCTCAGCAGTGGAGTGTTTCGCGACGCCAAATATGACGGCACTACCCGTCTCGACAGGGGATTAAACCCAGAATCGTTGGGGATGAAAAAAGTATCCATCCTTACCCCTGAGGGGGGTGTTAAGGTTACCCTTGGTGAAGTTATTATCTATTTTGAAGCCATTGCTGCCATTGTAAGTAAATATCTGGGCAACACTATCACCGCCAAATACTTTGAAGAAACACGTCCGGAAGTAGAATGGCTACATAACTTCTCGATGGATAAAAAAGGCAAAGTCCATTTCCCGGGGAGTCTTACCGCGCCGGCAACGGCACTTCAGCTAAAATGGTTCGAGAAATGGACAGATGCCTTCATCAAGAAATGCTCCCTCGTAATACAGGACTTGCCTGCTATCGTTGAGGAGAAAAAACTAACAGTAGAACACCTCGTGAAAAGGACAATAGCATAGTTTTCCCTTAAGGAACAACAGTAATTTCCCTGAATTAAGCCTCTGTTTTTTGGGGAGGATGGCGGGGGTTTTCCTTCAAAAGAGGCAACCTTTGGGCGCGGAATATCTCCTCACTGTCCTTCCCCATATTTTCTAGCATATCCATAAGCATATTGCCCACCAGTTGCCCCATAACCACAGGAGGCGCCAATATCCCCACCAGACAAGCTAGGGGGAAGGGTAACTGCTGATTGTTGCCGTCAGACATAGCAGTGACTTCAAAAAACAAGTTTAAATGGGCATAATAGGCCAGTTGTCAGAAGAGGGGGTGGGGTGTTTCCTCTTTTTAACTCTCTTCGAGGAGGCATGATGTTGGGGAAAACCAAGAGGGCGAATCTCCAGACTCTTTCTTTCCTCCTCCCGTCGTTTGATTTCCTCAAAGTCCAACCAGTGGATACAATCTACGGGACAAGTGTCAATAGCCTCTTGGATTAGCTCCTCTGGATCCCCATTCTGATTATACACCCGGGAGCGACCATATTCCGCCTCTATATAAAAAGTATTAGGAGCTACATGGGCACAGTGTTTACAGCCAATACAGATAGCCTCGTCCACATAAACCCCCTTAATACGGTCATCTCCACCCAATTCTGGCTCAAAACCCGTCCTTTCCGCCTCCTCTCGCCAAATACCTCCCAATTCTGGCGCCAGGCTTCTTTCGGCATCATTATTCTCCGGCTGGAAATCTTTAGCTTGGAAATCTTCAGGCTGCAACATAACAAAAAAGTAAAGGAAAAAGGAAAACGATAGCCCCCCTGCCCCACAGGTCAATGGTAATAATAAGCGTTTGTCTATATAATATTAGTGGGGGGGAACAAGGTAGGCAGTGGGCAACTGTTCCACCTTGTCCATTTGCCCCGAGTCTCGGTTTTACCTAAGAGGTTGGGGATTATGTGTAAAAGGACATCCCAACTTCTTTTGGTATAATTCCCTATTAATTCCAGCGCTGTACTACAAGACGAATAGAACCGTCAGCATTTTTCTGTTGTTCAGTGACGGCAAAACCCTGTTTAGCAGACTCCCGCAGGATGGTGTGGAGGGCATATCCCTGTGTTACACGCTGTAAGAAGCCCTCTACAGACCAAGGTTGTTGCCAGTATTGCAAGTCGGCTACAAGTTCATACTCTTGACCATTCCAGGCAAAGCCAATATCATAGTTATTCTCCTGTTCAATGACGATTTGTGCCTGGGCGGTTTGGCCACGGTAGCCGCGAATTGGCGCTGGGCCTTCTTTCCAGGCTATTCCCAAGTCATTGAGGGCTGCCTTTAGAGACTCTAGATTGCGAATTTGGGTTTTAATACTGCTGAAGTGAGACATAGTCTTTTTTCAACAATCTTTGACTAGGAATACAAACAAATTTATACTTAAAAGTTTACCAACTCCTATTGTGAATGTGGTTATTTAATTCTACTTTTTCATTGTAATAATCCCCAGTTCTCTCCTGGCTGACCACTATTCCCAATTCCTCTTCAATGGCGCGAGTCACCTCCTCACAGGATTTACCCATAATCCCCGTTACTCTTTCCTGTACCCTTCCATCAGGGTAGATAATAAACTCTAGGGTTTCCATACTCATAGCCCATTTCCTCCCTTGTTGCCATAACGACCATTACAGTCTCTTCCATTGTAGTAGCCTCCCCCGTAGATTGTAACCCTAGTTGTTGAGGGCACGAAATAAACCCCTCAAGGAGGCAAAGAAACCTCGTGGGGAAGAAACAGCGGTGTCTTTTTCCTCGCCTCTACCTGATAAAATACGTTCAAGGGTTTCCCCTAAAGGCTTGTGAGACACCTCTGCCACCAAAAAATATTCCCCACTGTTAGACTCTTCCCTCCATACCTGCCACAGATGAGGATACTGACGCATCACCACCGCCCCCTCCAAGGGCCTAAAATAATAGGCAGACTCCAAGGTATTGATAAATCTCTCCCTCAACTGCCTGGCGGCATACCCAATCCCCACCCCCATTATATCCTCTAGTTGTGGTATCAACATCACCACTGGTCTTTCTTCCGCCAGAAGACACAATCTTTCAACTAGATTTACTTCGACGGCAGAAGGACAAACCAACAAGAAAATCTCGTCAGTGTCACTGATTTTAGTCTCCACTGGGGTGCGACTGCTACCTATATCCGTCACCACAAACTCCGTTTTCCCCCAATCCCTCCTGGCTAGGGCAGCCGCGCCTGTGTCAGGAAAAACTACCTTTAACCCACTACCATAGTCTGACAACTCCTGGGCAAATTCCCAGGCTAAATACTGTGCCTTAAGGGAAATGTCTGGTATCACCAAGTCTATAGTAATGCGTTTACAGCCATTGGCCAAAGCCGCCTTCAATGCCACTTTCGCCTGACTGATAGCCGCTTCCAAACTCTCGGGGATTGTACTCATAGTCTCTTGCCCAAATCTTGTTACACCCCATTATAGCCCCTGCCTCCCGCAAAATCCTGTTACACCCCATTGCCCAGCCATTATCATTTATTAAAGACTTTTTTGTAGGGGAAACAATGGTCAAAATTGCCGAGAGAGTTAAGCATGTCACACCTTCCTTGACACTAAGTATCTCAGCCAAAGCCAAGAGAATGAAAGCAGAGGGTATAGACGTATGTAGTTTTAGTGCAGGAGAGCCTGATTTTGATACCCCACCACACATTAAAATGGCCGCCAAAAAGGCTTTAGACGAGGGAAAGACTAAATATGGCCCAGTTGCCGGCGAAATGCCTCTTAGGGAAGCTATTGCCGCCAAACTACGTCAAGAAAACAATCTGAACTACGAAGCAGAAAATATCATCGTCACCAACGGTGGTAAACAGTCTCTCTTTAATTTGATGTTAGCCCTAATTGAGCCAGGAGACGAGGTTATCATCCCCTCTCCCTATTGGTTGAGTTATCCCGAGATGGTGACACTAGCAGGCGGAAAATCGGTATTTGTCCCCACCAGCGCCGAAAATGGTTATAAAATTACCCCTGAACAGTTAGAAGCCGCTATCACCCCCAAAACCCGTTTATTTGTCTTAAACTCCCCCTCCAACCCCACTGGTGCCGTTTATACCCCCGAGGAGTTAAAAGCCTTAGCAGACGTCATAGTCAAACATGACATTCTAGTCGTCTCTGACGAAATCTATGAGAAGATTGTCTACGACGGAGTTACCCATGTCAGCATTGGTGCCATCAACGACCAAATTTTTGCCCGCACCATTGTCAGCAACGGTTTTGCCAAAGCCTATGCCATGACAGGTTGGCGTGTTGGTTACATAGCCGCTGATGCTAGTATAATCCAGGCCATGACCAAAATTCAAAGTCATAGTACTTCTAATGTTTGCACCTTTGCCCAATATGGTGCCCTTGCCGCCTTACAATCTTCCCAGGATTGTGTTAAAGAGATGTTATCTGCCTTTGCCGAAAGGCGTAAGTTCATCTATAATGCCATCAGTGCCATCGCCGGCATTTCTGCCCCCTTGCCCTATGGTGCCTTTTATGTTTTTGTAGATATTAGCTCTACTGGTCTAAAATCCCTAGAATTTTGTGAGAGACTCTTAGAGGAGGAAAAGGTTGCCGCCATCCCCGGTATTGTTTTCGGCGACGACAACTGTATTCGTCTCTCCTATGCCACTGATATGAATTCCATTGAAAAAGGTATGAACAGACTGGCCAATTTCATTAGAGCTTTATAATTACAAGTACGGGCCTTTGCTACTTGCCCCCAAAACTGCGGGCATTTCGCCCGTTTTTTGTTTCCAATTTCCCCTTTAATAAGTCATTTCCCCTTATAATCAATTCCAGGGATGATACCTTTTTACCCCAACTATCTTTCCCTATTCGCTTCTCTCTTTCTCCTCAACAACTCCTATTATCAATTCACCCTTTCCTCCTGTCGGGAGGCTATAAATCTTTGCCTTGCCCTAGCCAAAAATATAATAAGAGATGAAGACATCTTCCAGCTATTCCCCCCGGCTTCTGGTATTCTCCTTAATAAAAGTCAGACAGCAATAGTTATTTACCCCCTGATAATATACCGCTATGGAGACAAAACACAACTCAGTAACGACCTAGAAAAAATAGGGCAAAAGTTAGGATATTCCCAGGAAAGCATAAATAGCTGGCTAGTATGGACTGTCATCATTCACCTAATTTGGACAAGAGAAATCCAAATAACAGAGAAAATCACCCCACAGATTACAATCCACCTAGAAAAATACCAATCAGAAGAAATAAAACCCCTGGAACTAATAGATATGCTAATAGAAAAAAAATCTCCTCTCTCAGAAGCAGAAGCAGTTTTATCCCAAACCTCTGATGAAAGTGAATTGGCTATTTATCAGAGCCTATATAACTTTCTTTGTCTGCCAAACCCCATAGAGACAGGGCTAAAGAGAAGCGCAAATTTTAAAAAACAGAAAGAAGAAACCATTGCCCTCAATAGCATCTTGTTGGGGCTGTTTAATGGCTGGAAGGCAATTACCCAAAAATGCTGGCTTGTTCAAAAAAACAGGGATGAATTAGGAGAAATAAGCCAAAAAATAGTAGACAAATGGCGAGGTAAAATGCAATAATAATAAGGAGTAAAATAGGAGAAAAAAATATCAAAAACCATGACACAAACCCCATCCACTAAAGGACATTCTGCAGAAGAAAGGAAAGCAATAGACGACAAACTATCCAAAAGACATATTGACCTAGACCCGGCAGGCTACTTTATAATCTACCTAGAGAGGGAAGCAGGGCTAATCTGCGCTGAACATTATACCAATATTATCAACGAAAAAGGATTAGCAGTAGACCCAGAGACAGGGGAGGTAATAGCCTGTAGGGGGGGGAATGTGCGTAAACCCACTACCATATTCAAGGGAAGGACGGCAAAAGAAATCTGTGTAAAAATATTTGAAGAAACTAAACCCGTCCCTGTAAGTAGATTAGATCATGCAGCCTACTTAGGAAGAGAGTTTATGAGGGCAGAATATGCCCTAGCTACAGGAGAAGAATATATCCAAGACTAACAGGGAAGTAGTAAGGTGGTTGGGGCCCATGGTGAAGGGATATACTATTATACCCTTACTAGGGGTGTGACAGAAGGCCATGCCCCATCCGCCGTTGTTGTATGATGTTTGTTGGCAATTTTTGACGCAAAGAGTCAATGAGAAAGACGGATAAGGATTGGGAATGGTTGTATAGAGGGGTAGCAGAGATTTTCCCCTCTCAGGAGGAAGGAGAAGAAGAAACCCTGGAAAAATTATGTAGTCAGGGTCGGCCCCTGCGAGTAAAATTAGGGATAGATCCTACTGGTGCCGACTTACACTTAGGACATAGTATTGCCTTCCGAAAACTAAGGGCATTTCAAGACAAAGGACATATAGCCGTAGTAATTATAGGGGATTTTACTGCCAGAATAGGAGACCCCACTGGCAAAGACAGGGTAAGAAAACAACTCACAGAGGAAGAAGTAAAACGCAACGCCGAAACCTATTTAGACCAACTTAAACCCATTTTAGACTTCGACACTCCCGGCCGTCTAGAGATTCACTACAACTCTCAGTGGCTAAGCCGACTGAATCTTGCCCAAATCCTTGAAATGTTGAGCACTATGACAGTACAACAGATGTTAGCCAAAGAGGGGTTTAACAACCGTTATGCCCAACAAACCCCCATCTACCTTCACGAGTTTCTTTATCCCCTCATGCAGGGTTATGACTCAGTGGTAGTCCAGGCGGATGTGGAATTAGGGGGAACTGATCAGAAGTTTAACATAGCAGTAGGTAGAGATTTACAACGTCATTTTGGCCAAAAACCCCAATTTGGCGTTTTGTTACCCATTCTTATTGGCACCGATGGGCAACAGAAAATGTCAAAATCCCTTAATAATTATGTAGGCTTGCGGGAAGATCCCCTTTCCATGTATTCTAAACTGGAGAAAATTCCAGATGCCCTCATTCCCAGTTATTTTGAACTTTTAACCGACTTTCCCCTTTCACAAATCCCCGACAATCCCAGGGAAGCACAGAAATTGTTAGCGTTAACTATAACTGCCCAATACCATGGGGAGGAAGCCGCCAAGGCTGCCCAACAGACGGCTTTAAGCATCGTCTGGGAGAAAAACATGGCCAATGCCTCTGCTGTGCCCCAATTCTCCCTCAAGAATATCACTTTTCCTGCCAAATTGTTTTACATCCTCTCTGCCAGTGGTTTAGTCAACACTAGTGGCGAAGGCAAGAGACAAATCCTGGGTGGTAGTATTCGCCTTGACGGAGAACGTATTACTGACCCCAATACTACCTTTGATTCTCCCCACCAACTACACAACAAGATTCTCCAACTGGGCAAGAAGAAATTTGTCCGTCTGGTTTGGGAGGATTAGGAGGTTGGTAGGGATAGTAGGGATAGTAGGGATAGTAGGGATGGGGCTTGTCTCTATCCTTTGGCTTGTCTCTCCCCTTTGGCTTGTTCTTCTTGGTGTAGGGGTGGTAGAGTGTGTTTACCTTTGTTAATTTTTTCCCCTATTTTTGGGGCCGTTGTGCTAGCATAGGATGGGGGGCGGTAGGCGAAGGTACTACCAGGGCTGTCCCTGCCCACATTTTTGTTGATTATTTATATCATAAAATACGCTAAGGATAGCTAGCTAATTTCCGATATATAAAAGCTTTTAGCCTTAGTAAATGATTATATATTGCAACTAACATGATTTGCAATATACCGCTAGCGGAGCCGTAACAAAAAATAATTGAAAATATTTTTAGATATAAGCGATGTTTAGAGTTACAGGAAGGGGGTACTTTTATTCCATAAAAAGGTCTTTATGCCGGAAATTACCTCTCATTTTATTAGCAATTATGCCCTATAATAATAGTAAATAATCGCTTATATTTTGCAAATAAAAAGTGCCCAGGGTCGGCCCTGGCAGTCACCATTTCCTGCCGTCCGATGGTTCCATTGTAGCAGGGGCCGGGGTCTTTTTGGGGCATTTGTTAACAAATGTAAAAAGAAAATGTAAGGAAAAGGGCAGATGGGGCGTAGGGCAAAATGCCCGTATGGTCGATGCCGCGGAGGTTATCGAAATTGGAATAATCCCTTGTCGGGGAGATTGCTGACAGCCCTTTGTAGTTCGTTAAGAGCCTGATTGTAACCGATAATAGCCTGGAGAAAGTTACCCCTAGCCTCAGTGAGGTTTCTTTGGGCATTGATAACATCAGTTTGAGTACCAACCCCAGCCTGGAATCGGAGTCTAGCAAGACGGAGACTTTCTACGGCAGTAGCAACGGCTTTCTCGGTAGTTTTAATGTTTTCCTTGTTGGCAATCATACGGTTGTAGGCGGTTTCCACTGCAAGACGGATTTGATTTCTCTGGGAGGCAAAATTAGTTTCTTCTATCTGTTTAGTCTTAGTCTCCTGATTTGCCCTAGCTTTGGCAACACCGCCATCGAATATATTCCAACTCACCCTTGCCCCTAGATTATACCCTTGGGCATAGCCAGTGGGTCCAAAGGTGTCATGGAAGGTATTAGTGAAGTTATAATTAAGGAACAGACTAACATTGGGACGAGTGTCAGCGAGGGCAATTTCCCTGTTTTTCTCACTGATTTCCCGACGCACCAGTGCCTGTTGTAATTCTGCCCTATTCCTATAAGCCATTACAATAGTCTCTTCGAGACTGTATTGCCATTCCCCCGCTTCCTTAATCTCATCGGCAGCGGTTAACTCCACATCTTCCCCTAACCCCAATATCCTTGCCAATTCCCTTCTGGCATTCCTCTGTTGGGAAATTGCCCTAGTCAAGGCACTTTGGGCGTTAGCCAAGTCCACTTCTGCCTGTAACACATCAAATCTCGTGCCCAAGCCTGCCCTTTCCAACAGCTGGGCATCTCTAAGGGTTTGAGAGAAGTCTTCAATTGCCGCCTGGGCTATAGCCACTTGGGCATCGGCATTTTGTAGTTTATAATAGGCATCAGTGACCTCAAAACGCACCTCTTCGGCAATACGCTCTACTTCTAGTTTATTCAGGTAAACCTCTCTTTCCGCCCGACTGATAGTAGCGTCACGACGCCCCCCATCATATAAGTTATATCTTAACTCAACCTGTCCTAAAAGTAAAGTCCTATCTCTAGCACTAGGAAGAGTGGGGGCATCATCGGCTCTCTGGTTGAACTCCAGTTGTCCGGTGACGGTAGGTAATTCCGTCGCCAAAGCCGCCTTTAGTCCTTCCTCTGCCCTTTCCAATTGTATTCTAGCTGCCTGCAACTGTTTGTTGTTTTCCAAGGCAATTTTGATGGCCTCATTTAGACTAATGGATTGCCTTCTGCGGATTTCCACCTCTTCTTTTTTTGTGGGGAAAAGTAGAGGGTTGGCACTAGGATTATATCTTTGGCCGGAAGAGTTGTCATCCCCCCTTGCGGGATTTACACTCGTTAACAGCCAGGCGAGGATTAAAAGACAACAATATCTCCTATACATTTACCTCCCATGTTCACTTCCCAAAAATATCGTAACAGGAAAAACCCGTCTCCAGCGTCACCCCTATAGGTAATATATTAGTTTTGTTTGCCACTAGCACCCATGGCCATTGGTTATATTTGTTTTATCCTACATGCCCATTTGCCTTTTGTGCGTCACAGCGAGAAGGAGGGGGTATTGGAAGAGGAGTGGTTGTATGAGGCAATAACTGAAGTTTATATCCCCCTATTGAGGGTTTTCCGGGGATTACAACGGGATGGTATTGATTTTCGTCTGACTCTTAGTTTTTCTCCCACCCTCCTTTCCTTGTTGCAGGACGATTTACTACAAAAACGTTACGAAAAATATCTCAATAGGCTGCAACAATTAATTGCTAGAGAAGTAAGTCGCTATCCCCGTAACAGTCAACTGAGACAGTTAGCCGAATACTACCAAGAGGAATTTTGCCAAATAGGAGACATTTGGCGCCAGTGTGGGGGGGATTTAGTGTCTGCCTTTAAACAGTTTCAGGAAGGTGGCTATCTAGAGATTATCACCTCTGCCGCAACTCATGCTTATCTACCTTTAATGAAAATGTATCCTGAAGCAGTTTGGGCACAAATTGAGACTGCCTGCCAATACTACCAAAGGGTTTTTGGTTGTCGCCCTTATGGTATCTGGCTGCCTGAGTGTGGCTATTACCAGGGATTAGAAGAATTGTTAGCTAAAGCCGGCCTTCGTTACTTTATAATTGATAGTCATGGGATTAATAATGCCAAACCTCGTCCTCGTTTTAGCACCTATGCCCCTATTTTCACACACTGTGGGGTGGCGGCTTTTGGGCGTGATGATTTTTCCTCTCAACAAGTTTGGTCATCAGAAGTGGGCTATCCCAGTAATCCTGTCTATCGTGAATTCTACAAGGACTTGGGATGGGAAGCCGACTATGATTATATTAGACCATATCTTTTGCCCAATGGTCAACGGAAAAATGTGGGCATAAAGTATTATCGCATTACTTCCCGCTATTGTGACCTTGGTCATAAACAATTATATGAGCCCTATTGTGCCAGGGAAAGGGCAGCTACAGATGCCTCCCATTTTCTTAACAGTCGCCTAAAGCAGATTAAGCAGGTGGCTGATATTATCCAAAGACAGCCTATTATTGTTTGCCCCTATGATGCAGAATTATATGGCCACTGGTGGTATGAGGGGCCATGGTTTTTAGATTTTCTTTTCCGCAAAGCTGTAGACTGTTATCAGGATTCTCTCTCCTTTGTACATCTATCCCAATATCTCAAAACTCATCCCACTCAACAGTTAGCTATCCCAGCCGAGTCTAGTTGGGGAGAAGGGGGTTATCACCAGTATTGGTTAAACGATACCAATGATTGGATTTATCCCCATCTCCATCGGGCAATCCGACAAATGATAAAATTAGCCACCCTAGAGACAGACAATCCGTTACAATTAAGGGCATTAAACCAGGCGGCTAGGGAATTACTGTTGGCGCAGTCTTCCGATTGGGCGTTTATCCTCAAATCTGGTACCATGGTATCCTATGCCACTGCCCGTCTCAAAACCCACCTGTTTCGATTCGACAGACTCTATCATGCTATCTTAGATAATAACATCCCCCATCGCTGGTTGGAACAAGTTGAATGGCAGGACAATATTTTCCCCCATCTCGATTATAGGGTTTATCGTCCTTTGTAAGAATGCGGTTGGAGGCAAGGGGAGGGATAAGCCTATCCCCCCAGGTGGTGGTATCCACTTTCTTGTCATCGAGGGGTTTATGATTTTAAACCTCTATCTTTGTTGTCTCTATGGGGGAGATTTATACTCCTAGTTACGGGGGGATTTATAGTCTTTTGTGGGGGCACATCTGATTGGTAGCCAGGGGTTTTATTGTATAATGGGACTACTCTCTCAAACCGACGAAAAGGTGATATACCTTGGTTGGTGTTTGTCTGACAGTGATTGGCGGGGGTTTGTCTTTTACTATCATGTATTCGCCTCTCTTAGTGCCAACTGTAGGGTTTATACTATTGCCTGGAGGTATTCGTATCAGTTAGTTTTAGGTTAGCATATCAGTTAGTTTTAGGTTGGGGGGGTAAGTCTGAGGTAGAGGCATATATCTGAGGTGGGAATTAGGAATTTATCTTATGGCATACTCTTGTTGTTGCCAGTCTGCAATTAGAGAGGTTGTTTTCCTCATGAGGGTTTTTATCTTAGTCGACGGGGGGTGGTTTGTCTGTTTGAGGTGTGTTTGTGTTAACCAAGAGGTAAGGAGGGGAATGGGGGTGTTTTTTCTAAGGAAAACCTGAGAGTGTATCGTCTGTTGTAGACTTGTTTATCCTAGTCTTGTTTACTCCCTCCTTTGTAGGCATTTTTAATACTGTAGTTATACAGACTCTTATCTTGCTTACCAGGAATTTTGTTTTCTAACGGCAAAAGTGTTTTGGTTAAATCTGACTAGGAGGTGTCTTCTCCAGCGGCGGCGGCAAATTGTATTGTCTTTTTATGTGGAGGCATTTTTTCCAGGGAGGGAGATTGTCATTTATAGAGACACTTATCTTAGCTGTGACTAGGGAAGACACAGAGTCAGTCAGAAAAGTTAGTATTGGAGTCACCCAGGGTAATCATTATCCCCGAGGCAAATGTTTATCTGAATGTCTAGTATAAGAATCATCCTTCTCATAGTAGGCTGGTATCTATCCAGCTGTTAACTGAAAGGGAGTAGTCTGTGGGGATAAATGTCTTGGGGTTAAAACTATGGTTTGAGGCAAGGGTGTGGGGGTGTAGGTAGAGGAATGGGGAGGGGGTGTTTATACAAGTCTTGAAGGGTGGCTTATGTCTGTTACTCTTTATCTAGGGATGTGCCTTCTAATGGCATAGAGTTTATGTAATTGTAGACTAGGAGATTTGTCTTCCCCTGTGGAATAATATGTCTTAGTGTTAACCCTGGGGTTTGTAGTCTATAGAAGGAATTTAGTCTTGACTGGAGGTATAGTCTTTTCCAGAGAGATTCATCTGATTGTTGACTAAAAGTTTTATGGGCTATAATGGGCATGTTTGTCTAGGGGGTTACTACACTAAGGCAGGTATCGTCTTCGGGGGAGGTATTTGTCTAATGACTGACTGGGTAGCATATCTTCTATTTTAGATGTGTTCATGTGATTCTTAACCAAGAGGTTTATTCCCCAACAACAAACCCATGCTTATTAAAGTTTCTAGTTGGAGGTTTATAGTCTTGCCTGGAAACATCTATCCCGGGGGAGGGGATGTATAGTCTTTGCCAGGAGGGTTTATGAATGCCTCCCACAAGGGATGTATTATTTTTTATGGAAATATCCTGCTTAGTCTCTACGGGGATGGTATGTTTTTTTGGCAACCCCTATTTTAGTTTCCAACAAGAGATATATTTTCCGTTACACCAAAAGCATTTACAAGGGGGGTATTGTCTGTTATGGGGGAAGTTGTCATGGTGCATCGGTGGGAGGCATTATTAGTGTAAAATCATCGGTATAAACCCATTATTTTGGCAATTTTTGTGACTCGGTTACTGTGTATTGGTCTAAAATAGACTAACACAAAAGCCAAAAGATACAAGGCAGTGGTAGTCTTAACCGGGGGAATTCATCTTAAATAACAGACTTACTATCTTATAAGGCTGAATTACCTGAGGCATTTCGTCAAAGGCATGGTTTTCTAGAAGATTTACCCCGTGGGAATATTCCAAACCTAGGCGGTTGTGTATTTTCATCCCACATTGTTTGCCTTCACTCTCATAGAGTCTCAGAATATACTCGTCTGGATTGTTTTCTGCCTGTTTAAATGCCATCAAAACTAGACTATTATCCCCTAAACTTATAAACTCCTCCCGGTAACCTAAAAGAGGTTGCTGTCTTTTGTCACTGGGAATGAAATACAAGAGTGGTTGATTGAATTCATAGCCTTTTCTGACTGTCTTCGCTTCCCGCCAACTGCCTTTGTGGGGATATATGGCATATCTAAAGCGGTGTATTCCCCTATCGGCGGTAGCATCTGGCCACCTCGGACTACGTAAAAGTGTCAATTGTAATTCAGAGGAAGTAGCAGAATAACCATATTTACAGTCATTAAGGAGGCTAACCCCATAGTCAGCAATATTATCACTCAAGTCAGCCCAACGGTGGCCATACACCTCCCATTTGGCTTTATCGAAGGGGGTAACTGCCTTATCTATGACTTTTCGCTGAATACTGCCACAAGCAATTTCATAGGTTACAAACTCGTTTTTTACGGCAAGAGGGAATTTTGTTTTGACAAGGGTGTAGTCTTCTTGCCAGTTTACCTCATTTCTTATCTGTAACAGGGGGGAGTTGTATTCTAGTATATAGTCTTGGATAAAAAAGGAGCGATTGTAAATTTTCCTGACTCTAATTATCTGTCTCAACTTGCCTTTTTCCAGCCATCTGATTTCTGCCACTGTTGGAGGTGGTAGTGGGAATTTTCTGTATTCTGGGTTGATATTCCAGGCATCCCAATATTGGCCCTTATCTTCAAACAATTCTAACTCATTTCCTTCCCCTGCTAATACTTCCTTCTGGTTTACCTTATCCAACAGTTGGCTTAAATTGCCGGTGGCGGGGTTAATGGTAATCCTGAGGTATTCGTTTTCCAAAACAAATTCTGTTGGGGTGTGAAGGGGGGAATCTTGAGACGAGTATTGGGTGTTGGGAGGGTTACTTTCAACCACTAGATAGAAAGTTTTATAGCCAATACCCGGTATATTGTCGGCATAGAATAGTAGTTTGCCTTCCGGGGTAATTTCTGATATAACTGGCTTGCCTTCTGCGTCATAAATCTGAATCTGATACTTTTGTTTTAGTGTCTCCCCAACACCAGCCTTCTCTGTCTCCCTATTCCAGTCTAACTCTACAATTCCCCCTCTTTGCCAATTGAGACTATTAAAAACCACTACCTCTTGGAGACAATCAAAAGGAGGTGGAGGAAGATGGGTGGCGATGGATTTAAGACTTTGAGTTAGGATTGTCTTGGCAGTAGCGATAACCTCTTGCCACCACTTGTTGGCAGTGATGAAGACTGGAGTGATAGACGTCCCCGGTAGTATATCATGGAATTGGTTAACTAATACCTTCTGCCAGAGAGATTCTATAATGGCTGGATTGTATTCATTGTGGGGGGGGTTTTTTCTCGTCACGGCGGGGGTATGTCGTTTTTTCAGAATAGTGGCAATGGTGGCAAACAATTCGGCTTGGTATAGTAGAGTTTCGCTGTAGCGGTTAAAATACTTCTGGTCACCATGGGTGGTATAACAACCACGATGTAATTCTAGATAGAGTTCATCTTTCCATATAGGATAGTTATCGGGGGTAAGACTACTGATTTTGTCTAAGAAAGTTGAGGCGGTGACGAATTGGAGGTTTGGGAAAAAGGGAGACTGCTGATAACGCTGTGCCACCTCTAGCATATCACGAGTAGGGCCGCCTCCATGATCTCCCACCCCTGGCAGCCAGAAAATCTCTTTTAACCCCGTTTGTTTTTCCCATTGGATACCGTAGTCAGTCATGGTGAGGGGGTTGGTATCCATTACCCCGGCTACATTAGGGGGAGACATCACGGTAAAAATTCTACTTCCATCTGGAGATTCCCACCAAAAACAACCATAGGGAAATTTGTTGGTGTCATTCCAGTGTAATTTGCCTGTTACGAAGTATTTTATTTCTGCCTGTTGTAGAAATTGTGGTAATTGCCAGGGAAAGCCGAAACTGTCTGGCAACCAGGCTACTTCACAGTATTTTCCAAACAATAATAATGCGTGTTTTTGCCCATATAGTAGTTGTCTTGTTAGGGATTCTCCCCCTATCAAATTCACCTCTGGTTCAACCCACATCCCCCCCAGTATTTCCCATTTCTTCTCCCTCACTGCCTCTTGAATTTGCCTGAATATATGGGGGTGTTTTTGGGATAACCAAGAATAGAGATATATCGTGGTGTGTCCGAATACTAAATCCTTGTATTCTTTCTGAAGTTTTAACACAGATTTAAAGGTATTTTCTGCCAGTCTATATGTCTCCTCGATATTCCAAAGCCATGCTAAATCCAGATGGGCGTGTCCTAGTAGATAAAATTTTCTTTCTTTGATGTATTTTGAAAAAGGTAGTAGGCGGTTTCTTACCCTTTCCAATTCCTGGTTAAACAGGGAATGGTTATCTACATAACCCCAGTTTATACCCCCTATTACTCTCTCAAATTCTGCCTGAATCTCGGGGTAAAAATTTTGAAGGTATTTGCTTACAACCTCTAACTCATTAGCCACAAAACTGGGATCAATTCTATCTTGCTTAGCCTCATAGATACAACGAGAAACCATCAAGGCGCCGTTGTCGTGGCTAGGGCTTACCAGACGGATGGCGACGACAAATTGCTGATTCTCTTGGACATTTTCTGCTATCAAAAATCTACAGGAAGAGTCAAACAAATCTCCCTCTCTCCTCAGTTTCCCGTTGACAAAAACCTGGGCTAATTCTGCCCACCATGTCAAGGCTAAACGCAAATTTAATCCTGCCAGTGGGTATCCTCCACCTAGACTGGCTGGAATGATAATTTTTTGGGCAAACCATCTGATTTTTTTGCCTTTTTCCCATACTATATATCCCCTATCGTTGACTTTAGCCTTCTGCCATCTCTCATCTATTTCTGTGGGAGTATAATGGAAGTCGACGTCACAAAAAAACCAGTCATTTTGAATGTCTACCTCTGTCAGCTTTCTCAGTCTATTGATTAGGGATTCTATCATAATATTGTGTTTTCCTATTCCCGTTTATCCTCTTTTCTTGTTAACTACTACAAATCTGGATTGCCATCTGCTTTTTTAGTAAAATAGTCTAGAGTTTCTTCGTCAAAACTAACCGGAGGGTGACTCCCGGGTAAAGAAAGGCAATAATATGAAATACTGGCAGGATATTCTTTTTGGTTTCAAGGTATTGGTTATCATTGGAAGTTATTTAACCCTAGCTTTAGGATATATACCGGGATTTCGGGTTAATCGGGCAACAATCGCTTTAATTACTACTGGTTTGTTAGTCAGTTTAGGAGGTTTGAGTTTATCGGAGGCGTGGGAGGCAATTGACGAGAATACTATCATTTTTTTGTTAAGTATGATGATAATTAATGGCAATCTAAATTATAGTGGATTTTTCAATCTATGTATATGGTACTTACAACGACTTATTCTAACACCTTTCCGTTTAATAGTGTTGCTAACATTGACAACGGGATTTCTATCTGCCTTATTTTTAAATGACACCCTGGTGTCCATAACCACTCCTCTTGTTTTGGAATTGACTGCCAGTTTACAGATAAATCCTATCCCCTATCTTTTGGCGATTGCCGGGGCGACAAATATAGGCTCGTTAGCTACAATTAATGGTAATCCTCAGAATATTTTAGTAGGGTCATTGTCGGGAATAGGTTATTTACAATTTACAAAAGCCCTAATTTTCCCGGCTATAGCTGGCTTGCTGACACAAATTGGTTTGTTGTGGTGGTTGTATCCAGAGGTGAGAAGCGGAAAGATTTTGTTAACCAAAAGGGAGGGAAAATGGAAATATGGTATCTACTTGCCACTTTTGAGGAAAACACTACTAATAACTGCCGCAACCTTAGCAGGTTTTGTGGTGGGGTTACCCATGACAGAAGTTGCTTTTTTAGGCGCTACAATCTTGTTAATTACTCGACGATTAAAACCAGAGAAAGTGTTTAAACAAATCGATTGGCCTCTATTAGTGATGTTTTCTGGTCTATTTATTCTAACCCACTGTGTGCGTTCTTTGAATATTTTTGGTTTTATGGAGGATTGGCTGAATAATAACGTAAATCTGGTATTGGCAACGGTTGGTTTATCTAATCTCATTTCTAATGTACCAGCAGTTTTATTATTACAAGGAATAATGGGGGAGAAGTCTTCAGAGAAATGGCTACTCTTAGCCAGTAGTGCCACCTTAGCAGGAAATTTTACCTTGTTTGGTTCAGTGGCTAATTTGATTATGGCAGAAAGTGCCAAAACTAGGGGGTATATACTATCTTTCTGGCAACATTTCCGTTTTGGTTTCCCCCTCACTCTGGTGACGACTACAATCACCTACTTCTGGATAGAGTTACTATACGGCAACTAGTTATCCCCCCGGCAAAGGCTTTTATGGTAAGGTTTATCCCATCGCCACAGGCGGCGGGAAATAGGATTCTTCCGGCTATTGTTGTTTATGCTAATAGAGTATCTTTTTGGCAACATTTCCGTTTTGGTTTTCCCCCCACTGGTTACGACTATAATCCCCCTTAGGGTTACTATAGGGCAACCAGTTATTTTTTCTCTCATGGTATAGTTTATCCCATCGCTACTTACTTCCAGCCTACAAAAATAAGAAGCACTTCTAAGGACTTGGGGAATGTGGATTGTTGTCGGCTATTCTCACTTATACCAGTAGATTGTTTTTTCAGCAAGACCTTCCCTTTGGTTTTACATCAGCCTGGAGAAAGCTGCCACAGGGGCATATTGCAATACGCCTCATAAAATGGCAGAGTATATTTTGTCCCAATTCTTAGCTTACAAAAATGAGGTAAATTGCCACAGCGCCGCCGATGGATTTTCCTGGCTGTTGTTATTCATGGCAACATTCCTTTTACCCCTCCCCCGACAATGGCAACGAATATAATCCTCTACAGTTAGACAACACCTTTAGACAGTAACTGGTAATTTTCATCCTCGCCTTACATGGTACAGTTTACTCTCCCTCTATTTTCGGCCTACAGTTAGAAATATTCACAGGGAAAGACAACACCCCATGGTATAGATTGTACAGGCTATTGTCATTCATGCCAACAGAATATCTTTGTGGCATTCCCCTTTTGCTTTTCCCTTCAAACTGCTAATCGTCATAATCACCTCTTGCTGGATAAGACTACTATACGGTGACTAGTTATTTCCCTAGGTAAAGGCATTTATAGCAAGGGTTACGTCACTGCCACAGCCAGCAGAGAAAATAGAATTCTTCCGGCTAGTTGTTTATGCCAATAGAATATTCTTCTTGCAACAATTCTGTCTTAGCTTTTTTCCCTACCCTGGTTACAATTATGGTCACCTATTCCTGGATAATGCTAGTATGTGGCAAATGGTCATTCTTTCCTCCAGCCAAAGGCATTCATCTGGAGTTTACCTCGTTATTTCTAGTGGAGGAAAATACGTAGTATGCCTTGGGTGTATCCTAGGGAGTATTTACTTTCTCTGATTATTGTTATTTATACCACTGGACTGTTTTTTCAGTATTCCCCGTTTGTCTTTATCCCACTTGGCGACTACTATGACTAGTTATGGCTGGGTAATGCCACTAAAACGGCATTAGTCATTTCTATAGCAAAAATCCTACAGCTACACTGCAGTACAACTAAACATGGTAGTTGCCATTTTATTATCCCTTATCCCAGCCTCCAAAAATGGAGAGAATTGCGGCAACCTCTGAGATGGACTTTTCTGGCAGTTATTGTTCATGGTAACACTTATTTTGGCCTTTTCCTACACTTTAAGACAATACCCTACAGGAGTTAGACAACACTGTTAGACAATAACTGGTAATTTTCATCCTTGTCCTACATGGTACAGTCTATTCTACCTCTATTTTCGGCCTACAATTAGAAATATTCACAAGGACAGACAGATAATACCCCATGGGGTAAATTTTACAGGCTATTGTCACCCATGCCAAAAGACTATCTTATTTGTAGCATTTCCCTTTTGGTTTTCCCCCGACACCAGCAAAAACCATATCACTTATCCCGGATAATGCTGCCATACAGCAACTAGTTATTCCCCTAGACAAAGGCTTTCATGGCAAAAGTTATCCTACTAGCCTTGGATAAAGCCATTATAGGGCAACTAGTGTCATTTCCCTTGGCAAAGAAAGGCCTTTATGGTATAGTTCACAACTATAGCGATTTCCAGCCTAAAAAAATGCGGGGTATTTGTGGGGTATGCCACAGGGTAGTGGATTTTTTCTGACTGTTGTTATTCAGGCTAATGTTATTCAGGCTAATAGGTTGTCTTGGTAGCATTTCCATCTTGGTTTTTCCTCCCATTGGATATTGTTTGCCGGCAGTTTTTCCGGAATGGCTGGGGATATGCGGAATATCTTTTAACAAGATGGGGAGTAAATAAACAAGGGATTTGCTGTAAAACTACCCCTGCAGGAGAAAGGCTTTTGTGAAGTAAAAATAGCAGAAAATAGGGCATCTACTGACCCTTTTTTTGTTCCTCTCCTTCCTGCCAATAGTAGTATAGTAGGTAATAAAATTTGATGATTTCTTGTTGGGAGAGGGCTTGATTTTTTAGATTGATTAAAAAGGTTTCAATAAAGGAAATAATCCAAGATAATTCCTGTCTACAGGATTGGGCATCTAGGCGGGAGATAATTTCCTTTGCCTCTTGAAGGAGATCCTCTCTTTCCTCTATTATAGGGGTAGAGCGTCGGAGGGGGTCTCTCTCGACGGCGGCAAAGGCTTGGGTGACTACGAAGGAGATTTTTTGTTTTAAGTCTCTTTTTTCCTTGATTCGCCGTCGTTGTCTTTCTATTCCCTCTACAGAGGAGGCATAGTAGCAGGGGAGGCGGTTTAGTGCAAAGGTAGCCACCTCTACTAAGTTGAGATAGGAGGCTTTTTTAGCCAAATTTTTGTCGACGGCTATTTGGTATTTAATCTCCTCCTCTACAAATTCTTCCATTACATTTTTATAGGTTTGCAAGGGGCGTTCGGACATATGCTATTTATAAGAGTTGGCATTGATTTTTTGGTGTAATGTCTCAACCACATCCTCAATGGGGATTAGTTGAGAATGCTTAGTTGCCCTCTCTACCAATTCTACCTTACCCTCCTTTAATGCCCTTCCAGTCACAAGACGATAGGGTATACCAATCAAGTCGGCATCTTTGAATTTTACCCCTGCCCTTTCATCTCTGTCATCTAAAAGGGTTTCGATACCTGCCTCATTGAGACGATTATAGATGTCTTCTGCCACCTTTAGCTGTTCTGCATCTGTGACATTTGGGATTACTATGATAACATGATAGGGGGCAATAGCGACGGGCCAGATAATACCGTCTGAATCATGGGATTGTTCAACAGCGGCTTGGGCGAGACGAGAGACGCCAATGCCATAACAGCCCATTATAAAGGGTTTTTCACTGCCATCTTCGGCGGTATAGGTGGCTTCCATGGCGGTAGAATATTTAGTGCCCAGTTGGAAGATATGCCCCACCTCAATACCTCTAGCACTTTTGAGGGTTTGTTGGGGGTTATGGACAGCCCTGTCACCCGCTCTAGCCTTCCTCAGGTCTGCTATAATGGGGGGGAGGGTGAATTCTTTTCCCCAATTAGCCCCTACCACGTGGTATCCTGACTCATTAGCCCCTGTTACAAAGTCCTTTAATTCTACCACAGTCTGATCTGCCATACGGAGGAATTTGCCTACCACCCTGTCACTGGCGGCTATGTAGTCGTCTGGTAAGTCTGGGGCAATATAGCCGAGGGGGAGAGGTTTGGCAGCCCATTGACTCTGACTGATTTCGTCGGCTACCTTTAGACTGAGGAGACTTTTGGCATCATATTGGGAGGCTAGTTGGCTTAGCTGGTTAGCCAGTTTTACCTCATTCACCTCCTGGTCTCCCCTAATACTTACCAATACTAACACCATTTTCCCCGAGTCGTACAGGGCTTGGTACAAAACATTTTTTACTACAATCGTATCAGAGCAGTTGAGGAAGTCACAGACTTTGGCGATGGTTTCACAGTCGGGGGTTTCTTTTTTTTGGTAGAAGTGGAAGGGGGAGGAGGCGGGGGAAGGAGGCAGGGAGACGGCCTTTTCCACGTTAGCCGCATATACCCCATCGTCGGTGTAGAGGATTTCGTCTTCGCCGGCATTAGCCAAAACCATGAATTCCTGGGAAGCCGCACCACCGATGGCGCCTGAATCTGCTTCTACTACCTTGAAGGATAGGCCACAACGGGTGAAAATGTTACGATAGGCCTGTTCCATTCGGGCATAGGTATTTTGCAGACATTCCCAACTGGTGTGGAAGGAGTAGCCGTCTTTCATTATAAATTCCCTTGCCCGTAGTAAGCCGAAACGGGGGCGAATTTCATCCCGGAATTTAGTTTGAATCTGATATAGGTTGACAGGGAGCTGACGATAGGATTTAATAAGCTCTCGGGCGATGGTAGTTATGACTTCCTCATGGGTTGGACCTAAGGCCATAAGACGGTTTTGACGATCCTGTAAGGAAAACATAATTCCTTCTGCTTTGGTATAGGTATCCCAACGTCCTGATTCCTGCCACAAGTCTGCCGGCTGTAGTTGGGGTAATAGACATTCCTCCGCACCAGCGGCATTCATCTCCTCTCGCACTATTTGGCTTATTTTCTGCAATACTCGCCACATCAGGGGTAGGTAACAGTAGATGCCACTGCCTATTCTCCTGATATACCCTGCCCTTAATAGTAACTTGTGACTGACAATTTCCGCCTCTGCTGGTTCTTCTCGCAGAGTTACGAATAACATGGATGATAGACGCATAATTGCCCCAATTACCCTCTCTCTTCTACTAGACTAGACAGATAAACCTTCATTATAAGACAGGTTAGGGGGCATAGGGACAGAGGGGGCATTTGTCCCTTCTATTTCCCCTTTACATTTCTTAATCTTTTCCCCCGACCGCCGCTTTTTCTGCTATGATGGTATTGGTGGGCGGCAGGATAGGTGACTGCCAGGGTGTGTCCTGGCAACTTTTTAAAGAGAAACGATTATCAATAATAATAACGGCGAAATAAATGAAGGGGAGGTTGGGTTATTGGCAAATGGGGAGGAAGAAGGAGATGATGGTCAGAGTTTATTGAGAAAAATTGTTTTTAAAATCTAGAGGGGGACTACTGCCATCCAGGAGGTTGTAGCAAAGCGGGGAGGAGGATTATGTAAAATGGACAATTAATTGTGTATGGGAGTAGGAGAGAGTGGTTGTATGGCCTCAAGTTTGATAATATCTGCGGAAATTCCTAAACTGTCATATCATCCGGCAGAAGAAAGGTTTGACGAAAGTTGGGAGAAGCCTTTGTCTCTACTGTTGGGCTTAGGCAGGGCGGCGGGTGCTGATTTGGTAGAATTCTTTTTGGAGAGGAATAATTATATCAGTTGTCTGGCAGAAGACGATAAAATAACCAGCATAACTCCCAGCCTGGCTACTGGGGCAGGAGTAAGGGTGTTCAAGGGGACACAGGATTGTTATGTTAGCACTAATGATGTCACTTTTGAAGGGTTAAAAAGGGCGTTAGAAAAGGCATTATCTATTTTAGGATTCAACCTGCCTCAGGGGAGTGCCTTGATTCCAGAAGTTAACCTGGAAATGCTGCGAGACTATGCCACTGCCAAGAATAAAGAGGCTTGGTTAGCTAAATGTAGCAGTCTGGAGGAAATAAGCGGGGTTTTGCTTTCTGCTACCCATCTGCTCCACAAGAAGGCTACCCATGTACAATCTAGAAGGGCGTCTTATTTTCGGGATTGGCAAGAGGTGTTGGTTGCCGCCAGTGATGGGACTTTCGCTAGGGATATTCGTCTTACTCAATCTGTAGGCTGTAATATACTGTGTGCTGATGGGGAGCATCGTTCTTCCATAGGGAGAAGGGATGGGGATACCAGTAATCCAGACTTTTTAAGACAATGGCATGTGGAAGAGGCGACAGAGGAAATTGCTGAGTCGGCGGGGAAGATGCTATATGCCGATTATGTGGAATCTGGACAGTATCCTATTATCATGGCCAATCAGTTTGGGGGTGTGATTTTCCATGAGGCTTGTGGGCATTTACTGGAAACCACCCAGATAGAAAGAAAAACTACCCCCTTTATAGACAAAAAAGGACAACAGATTGCCCATGAAAACCTCACTGCCTGGGATGAAGGGCTATCTGAACACGCTTTTGGTACCATTGATATGGATGATGAGGGGATGCCACCCCAACGCACTCTCTTGATTGAAAATGGTATTTTAAAGAACTTTTTGGCCGATAGGGCTGGCAGTCTTCGCACTAACCACCCTCGCACCGGCAGTGGCAGACGACAGAATTATAGCTTTCCTGCCGCCTCTCGTATGCGTAATACATATATAGCTGCTGGTAAATACACCCTCCAGGAACTATTTGATTCTATTGACCGTGGTATCTATTGTAAGAAAATGGGGGGAGGGAGTGTAGGCCCCACTGGGGAGTTTAACTTTGGGGTGGATGAAGCCTATCTCATTGAAAACGGCAAGATTACCAAACCCCTCAAAGGTGCTACCCTCATTGGCACAGCTAAGGAGATTTTGATGAAGATTTCCATGTCCTCTCAGGATTTAGCTCTAGCCCCTGGTTTTTGTGGCTCTGTGAGTGGTAGCATTTATGTTACGGTAGGGCAACCCCATATCAAGGTGGATTCTATCACTGTGGGGGGTAGATAGCTCAATGGGCCCCACTGCCTAGTATAATTTGTTTTACGGTGGTAAAGGTTTCTAGACTGATTAAACCGCGCCGGTATCCTTTCTGGTTAGACACCCCTAAAAACACCGAATTACTCCCAGGGATATAACGATAAAACCTGGGAGAGGTGTTAACATATACAAGGGCACTATCTGTTTCCATGGCAAAAATTCTGGCTTCCTGATAGGAGTCTGTCAGCAAACAGTCGGCATGGCCACTACTATACTTGTTTATCCATGCTATCGCCTCCGATAGGTCTTCTACTAACTTAAAGGCAATCATTGGCGCTAAAAACGGTTGCCCCCATTTTTCCTCTGGCATTGGTTGCAGGTATTCTGGATATTGTCCCACTAGGGTTTGGTCTCCTAACAGGGTAAAATTTTCTTGTCTTAGGTATTCAAAAAGACGGGAAAGAGAATTAGATTTTTGTTGTTTGTTTATCAGCACTTTTTCTATGGCATTTACCCTATCTGGAATAGTCTGATAACTGTCTACAATTACATGCTTAACTAGTTCTAAATCATGACAACTAGACCAGTACAAATAACAATTGCCTATGGCTGATTTTATCACTGGACAGGTAGCAAAACGGGTGACTTTTTGGATTAAACTGGGCCTCCCGTAGGGGATTATCAAACTGATATACTTATCCTGGGTTACTATGTCCTCTATTTTAAACCCCTGTTCCGACGGCAAAAATTCCAAACACCCTGCTGGAAACTTTGCTTCTTCTAACCCTGCCTGTAACGCCTGGACTATCACTGCATTTGTATTGCTCGCCTCACTACTCCCCCTTAAAATTAGGGCGTTTCCCGTTTTTATAGTCAAGCCTGCCGTTATGATAGCCAATTCTGGTAATGCTTCGTATATAAATGCTATTACCCCTAAAGGCATTAACTGGGAGTAATTCTGAGAGTAGGTGACTTGATAGGGTGCGTTAATAACTTTTTGCAGAGGATCTGGTAATTCTGCCAAAGTATCAAGTATTGCTATGGCGCTTTTTAGGCGTTGGGGGGTGAGTTTAAGCCAGTCTAGGATTAAATCTGGCACTGCCATCTCTTTACTTATTTCCAAATCCAGAGTGTTAGCTTGCAAAATCTCATCCAAAAACTCATTTAGTTTCGTCGCCATTTTTTTGACTGCTTTTGACCGATCAACCCCTTTTATCACCCCCATTTTCAGAAAGGCACTATTTGCCCTTTGTAAAATCACATCCAAGGGCTCCAACACCGATTCATTCATAATTTTTCCCCTAACGGCGATAGAAAAACAAGAAGAAAAAACAGAGAAAAACAAGTATTAATCCTACCACCAAAAGACTGCGTACTATACCCAAATCCGCCCAGAATAAATTAGACAATAAGATAATTCCTATGACCGTTAAAAAAATCACAAAAAAGGCTAAAACGTCATTCCTCGGCCAGCTACCCTGCAAAGGAATCCATTTTTTGCCATTCCAACGCCATTTCCTCTTATAGGGGTAACTAGGGTTTAATTGCTCTATCCCCTCCCCATTTTCTGACAACACGAAAATCTGTTGGCAATTCACACACCCCATCGCCTCTGTTAGTATAATCGGTTTCAATGTGCCTTTACGTCCACAGGGGCAGGGATATTCACTGTTTAGGTCGATTGGATGAGACTTTCCTGAACGCACCACCGTCACCAGTTCTACTTCCAAAAGATGGCTATATCCCTATTATAGGCGGCCGGTTTGACGGTAAATTTAAAAACTATTACGATTTTTTTTCCCCCCCACAGTTGCATTTTTTCTCTCCAGAGGTTATTATAGGATTATCTAGCCAGTAAAATGGGGTAGTGTAATTAAATGGCAGAAGTGGAGAGGATTTGGCGTAAGATTAAAGAGTGGACTGAGGGAGTCATCGAGGCCCTTTTTAATCCCCCTAGGGAAAATGAGCCTCAATTAGTGCCCATCCCCGTGAAAAACCACCCCCCCGGCAGAAAACCCTAGATTTCTCCTCATGCCCTCATTCCATTTTGCCAGTAAAAGAAGGGAATAAGCCTTGGGAAAATTCAGTATCCTGGTTTTACACGGCCCTAATTTAAATCTTCTGGGGAAGAGGGAGACTGCTATTTATGGGCATACCTCCCTGGCTACCATTAACCACATCCTCCAGGAAGATGCCGCCAGGCTGGGAGTGGATGTCACCTGTTTACAGTCTAATCACGAAGGGGTTTTGATTGACTATATCCACCAAGCCTTGGGTGTCCATCATGGGATTGTCATCAACCCGGGAGGCTATACCCATACCAGTGTAGCATTGAGAGACGCTTTGGCGGCAGTTAATCTCCCTGTGGTGGAAGTCCATTTAAGCAACATTCACCGCCGGGAGGAGTTTCGTCACCATTCTTATATTGCCGCTGTCGCCATTGGCCAAATTTGTGGTTTCGGTGTCGACAGCTATCGCTTGGGTTTACAGGCATTGGTTAGTTATCTCTCAAACAATGTCCCAAAGCCTTAAACTGACTGCAAAAACTCTTCTATTGTCTTATTAAACGCCTCTGCTTCTGTTATAAAAGCCCAGTGATTCCCTGGCACTTTTTTTATGGTCAAATTAGTTAGATATTGCCTATAGGGATTGATTTGCCAGGGAGTGCGATTTAGTCCTTTTTCTGGTAAAATCAACAGGCTAGGAATATTCAATTTAGTGGTTAATCCTCTTTGTTTCAACACGTCTTCAAAGATTTCATTGCGGGCTTGTTTTGGAAATTTACTTTTCCAGGTACCTTCATTTCCCTCTTCCATATTGTATCTAAAAATTTCCCTTTGCCACTCACTCCATCCCCGGTATTGATTGAGGGTTTTGGCTACTTTTTCTGCCGACTGATAATCTGGGAAGGTTTGCATTAGCTTTAAAAAGGGCAAGACTTTATAGAGAAGGGGAAAGGTTATTCTAAAAACAGACGGCATAGAGTTGATAAAAAAGGGGTCTACCAGTGTTAAACTCTTACAGTAATTGGGAAACTTAGTAGCAAATATACAGGCTATTTTAGCACTCCAAGAATGGGCGATTATATGTACTTTTTCCCAGTGGAGATGTTGAAGTAAACCCAATATGTCTTGGAGGTAGTTGTGGGTGAAATAACCGGTTTCTGGTTTACTGCTATTCCCATGGCCCCTCAAGTCTGGGGCTACTATATCATAGTTATTATACTTGCTGGCCAAAAATTCACCCAGTTTTAGCCACACCAGACTATTATCTGCCATGCCGTGTAGTAGCAGGATGTTTTCTTTTTTCCAGTCATCTTGTTTTACTCCCTGCCAGTGTAGATAAACCAATTGAATGTCACCTACTAATGCTTTTTCCTGTTGATACATGGTGGTTATTTTAGTGGTTGTTTTTGGTTTTCCTTGGCTTAAAGGTTGTGTAAATCAGGAGGATAACACCAATGTTAATACAAACGTCGGCGATGTTGAAGACGGGGAAGTTAATAAGTCTAAAATCGAAAAAGTCTACCACGTAGCCGAATAAAAACCTGTCTATACCGTTACCCAAGGCGCCGGCTAAAATTAAACCATAACCCCACTGTTCTATTGTACTAAGTTTCTCCTTCCAGGCAAGGACTATTAATATTAAACTCACCATAAGAGACAACCATTTTAGCCAAGCGACTCCCCCCTGAAAAAAACTAAAGGCTGCCCCTGTGTTTCTAACATACGTTAAGTGAAATACTCCCGGCCAAAGGGGCATAGTTTCTCCCAATTCAAAGGTTATAACTGTAAGATATTTAGTAAGTTGATCTATTATAAGTGCCCCAGTCGCCACTGTCCAGAAGAAGTAGTTATTTGGCTTCATTTTTGGGGAGAAAATATACCAAAAAATTATAGGGATATATAGCAGTATACCAGTGGGGCACGGATAAAAGGTGCCCCGGGGATTTCCAATAGGTATTTACTAGGATTTTACAATAGCACTAAAGTCGGCCAAGACGCGACTGTAGTTACGAATTAGGCCTAGCATGTTGAGTCTATTTTCCCTGATTTTTTCGTCTTCTGCCATAACTAAAACACTGGTTTTGCCATCAAAAAATTCCTCCAAGAGGGGATTAATTTCCTTTAAACCTTCCACCAATAACTGGTAGTCACTTTCTGCCCTTGCTTGAAGGGAAATCGTCTCTAATTTCTTCAAACCCTCAAAAAGTTGGTGTTCGGAAATAGACTCAAAAAGTTGGGGATTAACCACCTTGTCTACAGAAAATTCTTCGGGAGACAAACGGCCTTTAACTGCTAACCTAGTGGCGCGATTAACAGTCTCATAAATTTGAGAAAGAAGGCCATTGTCACGAATTTTTTGGAGGAATAAAGCCCTATTTTTTACATCCAATAGGTCAGTCAATGCCCTTTCTGTAAATTCTGGCTCATGATTGCCCAAAACGGCATTAACCAGGTCATAATCTATATTAAAATCGTCCTGCAGGAGAGTGGCGATTCGTTGACTGAAAAAGTCCTGAATAAGAGGGAGGGGATTGTCGTATTTGGGATGGGCGACAACAAAATCGTTACAGGCTTGTTGTATTAACTCCAGGAGATTGATTTTGAGACTGGCATGCCATGTCACAGTGATTATACCATTAGCGGCTCTTCTAAGGGCAAAGGGGTCACTGGAGCCGGAGGGGAGCATACCAAGGCCTATTATACCAACAATGGTGTCAAGTCTGTCGGCTATGCCCACAATTTGACCATTGAGGGTTTCTGGCATGATGTCGCCGGCATGTCTGGGTAGATAGTGTTCAAAAATCCCCCTAGCAACAGTGGGAGACTCACCACTGGCTAAAGCATATTTTTCCCCCATAACCCCCTGCAACTCAGGAAATTCATACACCATCTGGGTAACTAAATCTGCCTTACAGAGGGAGGCGGTGGTTTCCACTTCTGCCTTCTGACTATCGTCTAAGCCGAGTTGATCAGCAATTTGCTGACTAATGGCGATGATGCGATTCACCTTATCTCGCATACTACCCAACTCTTCCTGGAAGGTTACATTCTCCAGGGCAGGCAAATAGGTGGCCAGAGGTTCATCACAATCCGCTTGGTAGAAGAATTTGGCGTCTGCTAGTCTAGCTCGTATTACTTTTGTGTTTCCAGCAGCAATAAGCTCTGCTTTGGTAGGATCACCGTTGGAGATGGTTATAAAGTATGGGAGTAGTTTACCGTCTTTACTTTTAACTGGGAAATAGCGTTGGTGTTTTACCATGACGGTGATGATGACTTCCGGAGGCAGTTGCAAAAATTCCGACTCAAATTGGCCTAAGATGGCAGTGGGGTATTCTACTAGGTGGGTGACTTCGGTGAGTAAATCTGGGGGTATTTCTGCCTCTCCGCCTACTGTTTCTGCCAGGCGTGTCACTTCCTGTTGTATTTTTTGACGACGGGTGGTGGCGTCTGCCAAGACGAAGGCTTTTTCCAGGGTGGCAAGATAGTCAACGGCGGTGGGGATGACTACTGGCTGGGGATGTAAGACGCGATGGCCAGTGGTGATGCGGTCAGCCTGTAAAATGGTAGAACCATTGGTTAGGCTACAGGGAAGAATCTGATCATCCCAAAGGGCAACCAGATGACGAATAGGGCGAGGAAAACGCAAATCGCCATCCCCCCAACGCATATATCGTTTAGCTTCCAAACCGGTAATCCATCGAGGAATTAGTCTTTGTAGGATATGGGTAGTGGCTTCTCCTATAACTTTTTTAACCGCAAATATAAACTCGCCTTTTTCTGTCTTCTTCACCACCAAATCCTCTACTTTAACCCCCTGTCTACGGGCAAAACCTTCTGCGGCGGGTGTGGGTTTTCCCTCCTTATAGGATACTGCCACTGGTGGCCCCTTTATCTCCTCTTCTCTGTCTTCTTGTTTTTCCGGTAAGCCTTTTACTAATACTGCTAGACGTCTGGGAGTGCCATATACTTTTACTTCACTAGGGTGTAAACACTCTGCCTCCAAATCTTGTTTTACCTTTTGCTGCCATTGGTCAATTGCGCTTTCCACAAAGTCTGCGGGCAATTCTTCTGTGCCTATTTCCAAGAGAAAATTTCCCATATTTTTCACTCTTTTCCCTCACTTTCCCTTCCATTATCGGCGATACCCCTCCCTTCCATCAATTATTCCCCCTGTATTTTTCCCCCTCTGTTGCCCCACAGGTGAAAAATTGTTACCGAATACCCCCTTCCTCTTACCCTCGTGTTATGATGACTACCAGGGGAATGAAGGGGCTCCCTTTACAACAACTTGCAACTGCCGGTGGGATGCGGTGCCTCTGCCGTTTTTCACACAAGCGTCATCTCGACCTGGCGTTAAGTTTTGTAAAGGGACTTGACATTCCCGCCCGTTTTTGTATATGCTGGTTAGCTGAGTGATTTTTTGTCTTTACTTTTCCTTAACCTAATAAATCACAAGAAATACAAAGGTAATAAGGAAGAGTAGCCAAGCAAGAAATCCAAAGCCAACAAACAAAACAAAAAAACAAATACTGTAGCAAAAACTGTATGGAGTGAGTTAGGAAGAATGAAAAAAGTGGGTACACATCTAGTGGTGGATGCATGGCAAGCCCCTGCGGATCTTTTAAATGATCCCGAAAGAATCCGCGAGGGGTTATTAAATGCCGTTAAGGCCGGAAAGGCCACCTTGATAGACATGTGTGTACACCAGTTTAGTCCCCACGGGGTAACTGCCACTGTAACCTTGGCAGAGTCACATATTGCCATCCACACGTGGCCTGAGTATGGTTATTTTGCCGCGGATTTGTTCTTCTGTGGCAAAGGGGAACCAAAAGAGGCAATGAAGGTCTTACAGGCAGCACTAGGGGCAAAAGAGGCCAAAATCCGAGAGATAGACCGTGGTTTCCCAGAGATTTACGCCACCCATCAAGCCACTGTGAAGAAACTGGAGGAGTTGGTTTCCAGTACCCGTTAAAGACGCTTGTAGTTCCCTCAAATTATCCCGTGTTCTAGGAAATTCTCTCTAACTCACTGGTAGAATAGAGCAAGAACAGTCCGCATTTGAGGGTTTTATCTCCTTTATAAGGCGCTACGTCAAGAGGATGGGGAGGGTTTTAGCTACACTTCCCCATCCCCAGGGAATTAGGCTGGGCTTAGTATTTCTCTTATCCTCTCAGACAGCGTCGTCCCTGGTAAACTGGTGTCTAGGGTTACTACAAAGGGTTTTTCTGCTTCTGTAAAGGGTTGTTGTTGGCTTTGTTGTTGTGGTAGCAAGTCTGGGGTAGCGTCGGATATGTCTTTCTGACGGCGACTCAGTCTTTCTGCCAATACCGACAGGGGCGCAGTACAATGGATGATGGTAAGGGGGATGTTTTCCTGGAGGGCAAATTCTAGTAGGGGTTGACGGTATTGTAGTTGATCGAATTTGGCGTCTAGGATTATATTGTATCCTGCCTTGGTGAGGATTTTAGCTAGTTCAATGAGACGATTATAAGTGCGTTGTGTCATCTCTGGGGAGTAAACGCTACCATCCCCCTTGACATGGAGGCCAATCCCTGCTATATGTTTACGCACGGCATCGGAGCGAATTTGGAAACCGTTTATTTTCTGGGCTATTTGTCTTGCTACCGTGGTTTTGCCACTGCCGGAGAGGCCAGTTACCATTATAAGTCTTCCCCTGGTAGGTTGGGTATATTTCCAAGCTAGATGATAATACTGTTGGGCTGTTTGTCTGGCTTTTTCCCTTTCTTGTTGGGGTAAGGATTCGTCATCTAGGAGAAAGGAGGTGACTTTGGCTCTTACATACGCCTGACGACAAAGATATAGCGGCAATACCAACAAGCCTTCCCAGTCGTCGGTTTCGGTGAGATAGGTATTGGCAAACACATTGGCTAAGGCAAAGGCGTCGCGAAAATGTAAGTCCATCATCGTAAAGGCGACGTCATACATCACGTCTACAAAGCGGAAGGGCTCATTGAATTCGATACGATCAAATAGTTGTATTTTCCCCTTCCAGTAGCACATGTTTTTCAGGTGTAAATCTCCATGACATTCTCTGATTTTCTGGTTTAATTGTCTTTGGTGGAAAATCTCCCTCTTATTGGCCAAAAAGTCCTCTGTAAAGGCTACCGTCTCCTTATATTGTTTTTCTGTTTGGGCAATGCCAATGTATTTTACGGTTTGTTGATAATTCTCTTGGATTGATTCTGCTATCTTGTCAGGATGACCAAAACTGGTAATATATTCGTCCGTCCTAGCGTTACGATGAAATTCTGCTACTAACCTCCCCAATTCCTCCATATGTTGGCTTGTGAGTTTCCCCGCCGTGAAGAAGTTGATTAACAGGCTTTCCTGGGGAAACTGATTCATTTTGAGGGCATATTCTACCACTTCCCCCTCTCCCCCCAGATAATAGTCTCCCTCCCTATATACAATCGGTAACACCTCCAAATATATATCTGGGGCTATGGGTTTATTCATTGTCAATTCCATTTCCAAAAAGTGTTTCCGTAACTGACAGGTAGAGTAGTTAAGAAACCCAAAGTCGACAGCTTTTTTGACTTTGTAGGCAAATTCCCCAGTTAAAAATACCATGGAACAATGAGTGTGTATAACCTCAATAGGTTGACTGACAGGATGTGGGTAGAAACTTGCTTGTTGCATTCTTTCTATCAACTGCGGTGTGGACATTTTTTCACCCCTCTGCAAACTTGGCTGATAAAGTCTTATACTTTAAACCTTAATTTATTCCCGCACAACCCCCCAATCCCCGGCTTCATTTATCTTGTAAACAATAAGAATCCCTCAAATAGCACAATGCCACCATCATTCCATCTTTCAAGGGGAAAATTAAACTACAACAATTCTCTAAGAAGAATCGACAAAATCTGCTGCATATTCGAGGAGTGAATATTCTACTTTAATTCCAAAACTCCCGAGGGTAAATAGCCTCTTTTAGATATACCAAATGCTCCCAAATATCGCCTAACAAATAAGCTATCCCCAGTAATAATCCCGTTACCATTTTAATAAACGCCCTTTGAATGGTAAAATCATAACAGGCATTTAGTTGTGTCTTTGTCTTCCAAATTGTTCAATTGTTATTCTTTGCCACTGTTGCCAGTTGTTGCTGATGTACCCCAAATTTGGGCCTCATTACAAATACTGTAATACCTGGAAAAGTCTATGGCATCTTTAGTCATTTGTTAACAGATACACAGGGACATTTCCTGGTAAAATACACACCTAGTTACCCGTAATTGTAACCCTTCAAACCAATTGAACCTCAGTGGCGTCTCCTCTGACTATTTCTGACTGTATTGTATGTCATCTGATTTTCTCCCTCTTTCCCCAGTCTCTGGTTTGTAAAAAATTTTGTAGCCATGGTTGTTTGGAGTCAGTTTTATGATACAATGGCTTCAATCAACGCTAGTAGATGTCCTAACAGTGGCACCCAGTTCCCCTCAGGATTTTAGGGAGAAATTCGAGAGTGGAAAACTGGCCTTTGAAAGGGGTCGTTATGGTTTAAGTGTTAGTATTCTCGAAGAGGCCAGTAAATTAACCCATTTTTATACCAAACAGGGGGGAGAGGTGCGTCTCTGGCTAGTAAACGCCTATCAGGCTGTGGGAGATTTAGACAAGGCGATTAAACTGTGTCAGGAGTTAACCCGTCATCCCCACAATGAAACCAAAACCCACGCTACTACCCTACTTTATATCCTAAAAGCCCCTAGACTAAAACGTCGTCGGGAGTGGTTGACGGAAATCCCCGATTTGACTGCTACCGGTGAGAATTTTAATAAATACCGTCCTGCTAATCCTGGTACAATTAAAAAACCACCCCAGATTCAATGGGAGGATTTAAGTAAAATTAACACCAAGGATAACAATTTTCTCTGGTTAACTCTACTGGTTTGCACTTGTGTCCTCACTGGGTTCCTATTATTCTAATATTCTAGGTTTATAATCCCAAGGCCGCAGGTGTTGGAAGCCTTGTAGCGGTTGTGACTTTTGAAAGTCGGTGAGGTTTTTTGCCTGTAACAACACCCTGAAACCCCCTAAGCCTTCCGGATTTATTAGTTGGTGCAGTTGGTAACGACGCTGGATTGCTTCTCCCACTCCTATTTCCCTTTCAGACAGTTTTGCCAGTCTTTCTCCTAACCCCAAATCCATTAGAAATAATGCCTGGGAGGTGTAGGCTAGGGTTTGTAACCCCCATTTTTCCCCATAGATTTGAATGGCAGAAAAATTCACATGACAAGTGATGTCTTGACAGCCTATGTTGACATAGGGGTTGTCATGGTGTCGATGACGATAATAACATTTTAGGGTGCCTCTGAATCTCTGGGGATGATAGTATTTTTCTGCCGTATATCCATAGTCGATGGTGAGGAGATACCCTTGTCTTATTTTTCTGCTGATTGTTTCTAACCAGTCAATTGCCTTTAGGTTCACTTCCGTGCGATAATTGTCAGGGTATTCTTCTCCAGTTAAGTCTACGTTTAACGTCGCCAGATATTCCCGGATTTTGTCTGTAGACAAGTCATCAACTACTTCCACAAATCCTTGTTGAGGGTTGTAGGTAACATAGACTTCCTTTAGCTGATTATTTCTCTTTTCCACAATATTAACCGGAAAAGCGTCCACTAATTCATTACTGAAAAATACCCCCCGGATGGAATTGTCTTCTATCTCTTCCAGACTACACCATTTTACTTTTGCCAAACTGGAAAGGTGTTTTTGTAATAACTCTGTTTGTTTCTTCCTGAGGGTAGGGGATGCTTCGACAATTATGTATTGCAGGTGGGGGTAAATATGGGCGTAATTCTGCTGGAGGTGTTTTATAATGGTTAGGGACAAGTTGCCTTCTCCTGCGCCCATTTCTACTAGATAAAAAGGGGAAGGTTTGTCTAAAATTTCCCAAAATTGTGCCAGCTGTTTGGCTAACAATTCCCCAAAATCCTCGCCAAGGGTAGGGGAGGTAAAAAAATCCCCCTCAAAGCCGATAGAAATTTCTTCCGAGTTGTAATAACCGTAAGGATAGCTGTAGAGACAAAGATTCATGTAGTCGGAAAAGGTGATTTTTTGATGGGGGGAGGCAAGGATAGTATCGATAATTTTTTGAGTCAACAACAGGGATGAATTTGCCATAATCTAATGGGGAAACAAGAAGACATAATGGGGTGAAGTTAGGGATTGGCGAGGATACTGGCTGGTGGTTAGATAAAGACAGTCTGTAAGGATAAGTGGGGATTAGGAATTGTGATGGGGGGGTTTCAGGTTGTCATGTCTAGGATTATAACGGATTGTGCCACGGGGGTGTCAAAGGGGTAGAAAAAAGTTGCCACTGGAAAAAATTGCTGCGGGGGAAATAATTGGTGGTTGTTTGCATGTATCATGGACAGGAAACCAAAAATTCAACAGAAAAATGCCTTTTACTACCAAAAACAAGACAATAACAGGTTGGCTATGGCAATCCTCTCATCACAATCGAAATAAGGGACATTCTGTGGTGGAATTGTTAGTAGCAGGGATATGTAGCGGTGTGATTTTGTTGCTGGGAGTGAATATCTTTGTAAATGTGTTAAGAATAACCGAAAACTTGGAAGCTAAAACTAACCAGAGTAACACTTTAGCTAGGGCACTTTCTTTTATTCAGGAAGAAATAAAACAAGCAGATTATGTAATGGCGGTGACGGGAAATGAGGACAAAAAATGTGACTCTCCTTCTATTGACTCCCAACACTGTTTAAAGATAATCACCTCAAATATTGACAACAACCCCAACAGAGAGGAGTTTATTTATTATGCTTTTGATGACATTAGTGTAGGGCAACATACCTGGCAAAAACCGGGGGTTTTGAGGAGAAAAACCATAAAAAAGGATGGCACTGATTCTGGTTGGCGCGTCATAGTAGATGGTTTAATTAGTGTTAGGGAAAAACAGCCTACTGTTACTTGTAATCAAGACGGTATACGGTGGGACATGAATAGGTGGAATACTAGCGTTTACGGAGGTACTAAAGACGACAAGGGGGGTTTTCGTTTTTGTGTTAATAATAAGGGAGAAAGTCAACTGGTTAGGATATTTTTATATGGCCATATAATGAGGACAAAGGAGAGAGTTTATGTGTCTGGTATTGCCCTAACACGGGGTATAGGGGGGGGGTAAGACTTATCTTCCACCACTGGGTAGGGGTTTGTCCTCACCTGGTGGGACAATTAGGGGATAAAAATCAATTTAAAATGGACCCAATAAAAGGCTAAAATTCCGCATTCATAGGTGTGCGGGGGAAGGGAATAACGTCTCTAATATTATCCATTCCTGTGATGAATTGTACCAGTCTATCAAAGCCTAAACCGAATCCTGAATGAGGAACACTTCCGTATTTTCTTAATTCTAAATACCACCAAAGAGGTTCTGGATTTATTTTCAATTCCTCGATTCTGGCCTGCAAAACATCTAGTCTTTCTTCCCTTTGAGATCCTCCTACTATCTCACCAATTCCTGGGGCCAATATATCCATGGCAGCCACTGTTTTGCCATCGTCATTGAGACGCATATAAAATGCCTTAATGTCTTTGGGATAATTAGTAACAATAACTGGTTTTTTGAAGTATTCTTCAGCTAAATATCTTTCGTGTTCTGACTGTAAATCCATTCCCCAGGCTACTGGAAACTCGAAATTTTTCCCGCTTTTCTCCAGGAGGTCAATAGCCTCAGTATAAGTAATCCTAGCGAATTCTTCGTTAATGATATTCTCAGCGTTTTTTAGGACATTATTGTTTATCCTTTGGTTGAAAAATTCCATATCTTCGGGGCATTTTTCTAAGACATATTTAAAGATATATTTCAGGAATTCTTCAGCGAGATTTTGGTCACCTTCCAAGTCACAAAAAGCCATTTCTGGTTCAACCATCCAGAATTCGGCGAGGTGTCGGGAGGTATTGGAATTTTCTGCCCTAAAAGTGGGGCCAAAGGTGTAGACATTTGTAAAGGCCATAGCCATTATTTCTGCTTCTAATTGGCCACTGACGGTGAGATAGGTGTGACGGCCAAAAAAGTCATCTTTGTAGGTAATTTGTTTATCTTTTTGTTGAGTGATTTCTTCTAAAGAAAGAGTGGTAACTGTAAATAATTCCCCGGCGCCTTCACAGTCACTAGCGGTAATAATAGGGGTATGTACCCACAAGAAACCACGACTTTGGAAGAATTGATGGATGGCGTTGGCACAGGCATTTCTGACTCGCATAACGGCGCCGAGAGTATTTGTTCTCATGCGCAGGTGGCCTATAGTTCTTAAAAATTCAAAGGAGTGACGTTTTTTTTGTAGAGGATAAGTTTCAGGGTCACAATCACCGATTATATCAACAGATTCAGCGTGTAATTCTATTCTTTGACCTTTGGCGGGAGACTCTACCAAATTTCCTTCTATTGCTACTGCTGTGCCGGTATTTATTTTTTTGATTTTTTCGTTATAGTGGGGAAGATTGGAGTTTATAATTACCTGGAGATTAGCCAAGGAGGAGCCGTCATTTATTTCCACGAATGAAAATTCTTTAAGTTCCCTTTTAGTTCTAACCCATCCCTTTATTTTTATTCTTTCTCCTGGCTGGGATTCTTTTAGTATTCTGGCTATTCTTTCCAACTGCATGGCTTCTTGTTGTTACCTTTTTTCTGGGGAATAGAGTCTCTCAGGTATTCCCCATATTATAGCACGATTAGGCCTCAAATTTTTCTGAATTTTCTGAGATATTCAATCATTTTCAAATCTTCGTTTTTGATGTGATGGATAAGCCAATTAGTAAGGAACTGAGAGAGTTCAATGGTCAAAAATTGTTCGTTATTTTGCATTTTTGCCTGTAGTTTCAGGACATCTCGTGTGAGTTCCTGATGGGCTTGTCTATGTTCTTCCAAGTGGGGATAATTATACTGGGCCATTATTTTTTCTTCTAGGGAGAAATGTTCCATGGTATATTGGCCCAATTCAACAAGAATTTCAGACAACACCTCTTGGCCTTTGCCCTCACTCATGGCATCATGGAGTTTGTTGATAAGGCCGAAGAGAAAGCGGTGTTGTTGGTCAATTTCTTCTATACCAGTGGCGTATTCGTCGCGCCAAAAAGCGATGGGCATGGGAGTGAAACCAGTAGTGCTATTTACATTATAGACCTGAAAGAGGGCGGCTGGGCATAATTTGTTATAATAATGGGGATGTAGGAGGAGAAAAGTTATGTGGTTGGGAAGAATTAGGCAAAGGGAGGGATAGAAGTCATGTCTACTGGGACGATTGTAGCAGCGACTAGGTCAAGGGAGACAATCCGCAAGGACTATCCCAACTACAAGGTGATTGTGTTGAACGACGATTTTAACACTTTTGAACACGTTGCCAACTGCTTGCTGAAGTATATTCCCAATATGACACCGGACAGGGCATGGGAGTTGACCAACCAGGTACATTTTGAAGGACAGGCGTTGGTGTGGGTAGGGCCATTAGAGCAAGCGGAGTTGTACCACCAACAGTTGAAGGGGGAGGGGTTAACCATGGCCCCCCTAGAGCCGGCATAGCTATAGCACTTAATAATACAATTTTAGCTATAATTTATTCCGGGAGAAGGTGTTTGAGTTGGGCAAGGGCTGACCACCGGTGGTCGATGTCGCTGTCCGTAGGTACGTAGGAAGGAATGCTACAGTCATTACTACAGATGTTGCGAGTGGGGAGGGCGAGACAGAGTTGTTGATAAATCCAGTCTTCAATGAGAAACTCGCTGTCTGGGGAAACGGTTTCACATAAATCCTCCCAGGTGATTTCCCTTTCGGGAGGGTAGGAGGGGTTTTTGGGGGCTTCCCTCAAGTAGATGATTTCCGAGGTGTCTACAGAAAGACGATGATTGAAGGTTTGGAGACAACGATCACAAACTAGGGTGATGATGGTGTCTGCTACAAGGGTTAGTTCGATAAAATTGCCCCCATGACGGATGGTAAAAAGCCCCCTTACGGGGGTGAGGGTGTCTAAGCCGGCAATGCGATGGCACAGCTGTAGTACCATCGTGCGCTCCGGCATTTTTAACAGCTGGGGAAGATAGATGGTTTCCATTGTCTTTCTCCTCAAAGTAGGCACTGTCAATTGTCAATTGTCTGGCGGCGGTTTAGATTAACGTCTCAATTTTACGATCAGACGACGATCTGGTTCACTGCCGTAACTTTCGGTGGCCAAGTCTCCTGCCTTTGCCAAGAAGTTGTGTACTTGTCTTCTCTCTACAGATGAAAGATGTCGTATTTCCTCCGGCATACCGGTGAGTCGGACTTTTTCGGCAGCCCGTTGGGCAATGGCCATCAATTCCGCCTGGCGGCGAAGACGGTAGCCATTCAACTCGATTATATAGGTACACTGCTCATTTTCGGGTAGATTGAGATTGAGCAGGACGTTGATGAGGTACTGCAGGGAGTCTATGTTTTCCCCTTTTTTGCCGATAAGGGCGTCTATGACAGTGGGGGAGAGATTAGTCTGATCGATAGTCAGCCAACAGGAGACTGTGCCATTTTCCCCTTCTTCTATTCTGCTTACATTTACACTGGCGGGCACACCCATTAAAGCCAAGACGGTTTCTAACCACTTTTTGCCCCTTTGGATTTTGTCCTCCATAACTGCTCTTTCCCTTTCCTCCATTACACGGTACAAAATAATACTAGGAAGTTTTTTCTTTCTTTTTCAGTTTCTTTTTCTCAAAAGGAAGAGGTTGTTTAGCCTTAGCGGCTTTTTCTCTCTCAGCGACGATTTTTTGTAGGTTTTCTGGCAAAGGCTCTCGCATTAGGATGAGGGTTTGGATGGTTTGGAAGATGTTAGCAATTACAATATACATCAAAACCCCCGCCGGCAGTGGGAAGAAAAGAAACATAGCCGAGAAGATTATGGGTGTAATTTTGTTTACTGTCTGTTGTTGTTCATTTTCGGGGGTATCTTGTCCAGCGGAGGCCAATTCCTGGTTGAGATAAATACTCAAACCAAAGAAAATGACCATGGCCAGAATGTCCCAGTTAATGGTGCCATCTTCGTCCACCACCCCCACTTTTCCTAAAGCCTTGACAAACAAAAACCCCTCATTGGCGGCAATACCGGGCACTGTCACTTGAATGGTGGCATCCCCCGGGGTGAGGGCTGTAATAAGCCCTTCTGGATCTATTTTAACTCTTTCCTGTCCCTTCAGTATCTTAAAGCTGGGGGTGAGGTGGGATTCGGGGTAGGCGGCAAGGATGCTGTCTAGGGTTTTGCCTTGGGGAGTTTGTAGTTCTATCTTTTCCGTTTGTCCTACAACCAGTTTATTGCCGCTGGGGAGGATAACGCTAACGGGATAGTGCACCCCTGGGCTGACAAAGAGGTTTTGGGGCTTGGTGGCAAAGGGTTGGGGCTGTATCCTTTCGATTTGTTCTCTGGGGAAAATCTGGAGGTCTACGGTATAATTGGTATCAGCGAAGGGCGAGCCTCTAAGGGTTGCAAAAAGGGCAAAGAGGATAGGCATTTGTAACAGCAGGGGTAGACAGCCTGCCAGGGGGTTGCCAAACTCTTGCATGAGTTTAGCCATTTCCTCCTGTTGTTTCTGCGGGTTATCTTTGTACTTTCTCTGTATCTCGGCTTGTCTTTCCCGGATAAGGGGTTGGGCAATCCTCATTCTTCTCATATTCCGGATTTGCCCGGCACTTAGGGGGTATACTGCCAGTCTCACCACTAGGGTTAAAGCCACTATGCCGAATCCGTAACTTGGCACAATCCTATAAAAGAAGTCCAGGATTGGCAACATTATGTTGGTGGAGATAAAACTGATGCCAAAATCCATTGTTTTTTCTTCTCTCGTTGTACTTTGTTCTGATTGTAAACAATTCTTAACTATTTAGCGATGGCCTCTATGGGCTTACCGGTTTTCTCCGCTGCCTTTTGGCAGATATAGTCGTATATTTCCCGGAAACGGGGTAGGGAGCGCATTTCTAGACGACTCTTGTCTTTCAATGTTACTACAATATCTCCCCAAAAACCGAATCCTCTTGGGACTTTCACCACCTTTACTATTTCCGCGTAGACTATATCTGTCCTGTCTCTTCCCATCCATCCCCCTGTTACAGAAATCCTACGATTAGTAATACGATACCTCAACCAGATGGCCCTCACAATGGCGCCGACGGTAAGAGGTAAGAAAATGACGGTGAAGGCCAGTAATAGGTTTATAATCAAGTCTCCAATATGTGGGCCACCTTCGTAGAATACTTCTTCTTTAACCATGGATAATCCCTGCCTTGATAAATAACTTCTCTAATTCTCTCAAAAAATTATCATAATTGCATTGGGTCACCTCTGGCTTGACTATGATCACTATTAGCCAGGGGGATGGGATGCGTGGCAGGAGACTGCGGATGGCATTGCGCAGATGTCTTTTTATCTTGTTTCTTACTACTGCCTTCTTGCTTACCTGGCGGCTGACAGACAAACCCACTTTAGTGGCTGGAGGGGGGGTCATTGTGGTGGTCACCGGCAGTGCCCTTACGATAAAATAAGCACCAGACACCCTCACGCCCTCTTTGTATACCCTTTCAAAGTCCTGACGCCGTTTTAGTCGGTGTTTGGAAGGTAGTCCCACTCACTCGCACCACTTTTCTTTCTGTGGCGTGGTTATACTGCCAGTCTTTTTCTCCCTTTGCGACGACGTGCCTGAATTACTCTTCTACCACTTTTTGTTCTCATGCGGGCCCGGAAACCAGAGGTGCGCTTTTGTTTCCTTCTGGTCCCCATTAAGGTTATTCTGGTCATCTTTTCCTCCTTTTTTCCTTTCCCTCAAAAGAGCATTTTCCATTATAACAGCAATGGGTTCTGGCGCACAGTTTAATTTTTCTTTACAAAACTTTACATAAAAAGGAGAGGGTTACCCAGCAGGCCGGCCTTAAGTGATATAGGATAGATGGTAGTTTCAGTCCCTGTCGGTGGAGTGTAGCCAGGTCGGAAAGACGTGTAATTCAGAAAAAACACAACTCAGGCGGCGATGAGCAATCTAAGTTCGGTTGTAACGGAGGTTTTACAGTCCTTCCCGGAAAAGAGACCACAATTGTACTTCAAATCTTCCCTAATTGCCCTCTCCCATGCCATGGAAGACCAGGTGTTGGCCGCAGGGGAAGATGCCCTTGTAATTGCCAGTTTCCAGCGGGAGAAGTTTTATAAACAAGAGGCTCATCGTTACTTAAAAATTGGCCAGAAGTGTTCCCAAGTCTACGTTTTGGCCGCCCCAGAAAGTGATTTTGACAACAGTTCAGAGGTGTATGAGAAGGTGGCTTTTTCCCTTGATGACCCTTTAACCCAGGAATGGCACCTGGTAGTCATTGCCCCTAATTATACCAGCTGTTTGGTCTGTCGAGAAAAAACTTGTATTGATGCTGTGGAGGCGGTAATGGACAACAGTCGCCGGTTTGAGGGGATTTGGACTTGTGAACAGAAGGTGAGTAAGAAGGCGGCTATGATTCTGTTGCAGCGTATTCTTCACTACCGCCCCGAATTGTCTGAGAAGGTAAAAAGGGCTATTACCACTTATTGTCTCCAAGAGGAGGTTGAAACAGAAAGGGAGACTAATTCTGATCCCTTTGTCCAGCGATTGCTTACCTACTTACAGGCTGGGCAATACAAATTGATGAAGGCCTATCGTCAGTTAGCCGCCAAGGAGAAGAAGGAACGACTTTTAAACTCTGTTACTACTGCTATACGACATTCTATGGATCCAGATGAGATTTTGCGTTTGTGTGTAGAAAAGTTGGGGGAGGGTTTTGGGGTATGTCGTTGTCTTATTTACCGTTGTCAGGAAGAGGATACAGAGGCGGAAATCCAGCATGAGTTTATCCGGGAGGGGGTTACTTCTATCAAGGGTTACCTATGGCCCTTACGGGATAATCCCCTGTTTCGGGAGGTGGTTGCCCAAAGGGAGTCTGTGAGTATTGACGATGTGAAGGCTGATGCCCGCATTCAAACAGATACTAAGGTTTTGTTACCCCTGGTAAATAGTTGTTGTCTTGTTTCCTGGTTGATTGTGCCTATCCTTTACCAGGGCAAACTCTTGGGTATGATCGAATTACACCACTGTAGAGGCAATCCCATTAGCTGGAAGCCGGAAGATATTGCCCTGGTTAACACTATTGCTACCCAGGTGGGTGTTGCCCTCATTCAGGCTGAATCTTATGCCCATCTGGAGGAGTTGAATGAGCAGTTGGAAGCGTTAGATCGCACTCGCTCCAATCTAGTAGCTATTACCGGCCATGAGTTAAGGACTCCCCTTTCTACTATTCAAGTCTGTTTAGAGAGTCTTGCCAATGAGCCGGACATGTCTGAAGAATTAAAACAGGTAATGTTAAGCACTGCCCTTCATGATGCTGAGAGGATGCGGCAACTGATTCAAGATTTCCTTACCCTCTCTCAGCTAGAGAGTGGTAATATTCAATGGCATCCTGAACCTCTTTCCCTACAAGAATGTATTGCTTTATCTATATCCCAGATTCGCTCCCGTGCCAAGGGGAATTCTCTCCCCCAGATTATTACTGATTTTGACTCCTCCCTGCCTTTGGTACAGGCTGACGGGGAATGGCTAGTGGAGGTTTTAAGCAAGCTGTTGGACAACGCCTGTAAGTTTACTAATGGCAATGGGGTAGTCACCATCAGCGTCAGGGAAAGAGACTCCCAAACCCTAGAGGTAACTGTTGCTGACAATGGCAGAGGTATTGAACCTGAATTGTTAGACAAGGTCTTTGAGCGATTTTACCAAGAGGAGGGGGCCTTGAGAAGGTCTAAGGGAGGTACCGGTTTAGGTTTAGCCATCTGTAGGCAAATCGTCAACACTTGGGGTGGCGAAATCTGGGCCGAATCCAAGGGTAAAAATCAGGGCAGTGCCTTCCACTTCACCATCCCCATTTATCAAGAAAATTCTCCCCTTAAAATTGCTAACAAGAAAAACAGAAAAAAACAGAATTCCAACCGCTAATAACTAAATAAAAGCCACTAAAATCTCTATTTTTATCAATTATTTATTGTTAGTTACCTATGTAACCTATAATTTTTCCGGAGAAATGTTCAAAATCAAAAAGGTAACCTGACACCAATTTTAGTAATGTCTACCGCATAGCCGCCTACTGTAAGATACACTGTATTGGCAAGTTTTCCTACCTGTTGAATCAGGTAGCCCAAACGGCTGCGGAATATTCTACCTGTGGAATAGGGGGGTGTGACACCCCAGCCGGTTTCCTCTGCCACTACAATAGTTTCTCCCTCACGCTGTCTTAGGGTGGTAAGAAAGTCTTTTACTATACTTGCCCAATTCTCTTCGTCAGTTTCTAGATAGTTGGCAACCCAGTTTCCCAGGGAGTCAATGAGAATACAGGTATTTAGTGGGGCGTTTTGAAGGGTATTGCTTATATCATGGGTTATTTCCAGGGTTTGCCAGTGTTTTGGCCTTCTTTGTCTATGTTTTTCTATTTTTCGCGACCATTCTTCGTCTTCTGGGATTCTCTGTGCTGTGGCTATATAGATTACCGGTTGTTGGCACTGACTGGCAAGATATTCTGCCCATTGACTTTTACCAGAATCGGCGGCGCCTGTCACCAAGATAAGCATTTATATAACCTCAGAAGGCTTGGAAGACACGAATTAAAGTACCTTTTGGGGGTAAGTCTTTTGGTCTGATGGTGGTACGATTGCCTTTGATAAATCCTACTACCATCCCCTCCTGTTTAGCAAGTGCCAAGAAGGAGTCTACTGTGTCTAGGTTACAGTTGTCTTTGTCGGCGGCGGCAGTGAGATACTGGGTAGGGAAGACTACCTTGGGGTTGAGGAATTTAATGGCTTCTATGGCTTCTTTAGCATTATAATTTTTAGGACCACCTCCTACAGGAATAAATACAATATCTGGACTTCCCATAAGGATTTTCTCTTCAATGCCGATGGGGGAGGCAATCCCTCCCAGGTGTAATATATTTAACCCCCCTTGACGCCATCGCCAAGCCACATTGATGCCAAATCTACGTCCTTTTTCCCTGTCATGAAGGGTTTTGATGCCCTGGAATTCTATGCCCCTTAGCTGATATACTCCTGGTTCAAACATTAACAGAGGGTTATCTGGCAAATCGGTGACACTCCCCTCATCCAACAGACGACTGCTAATCATGACTACATCCACAGAGGGTTTTGGGGGGGGATATTTAGCAGTACAACCGATAGGAGTAAAGGGGTTAACCAGGATTCTGGCTTGGGAGTTGGTGAATACAAATGCACTATGCCCCAACCATTGGATGGTTACTCCCTCTTGGGGGTTATTTTGGGCAATGGCAGGTAGATTTTTATAGAGAATTGCCGTAGCTAATCCCCCGCCAAGGTAACGAATCCAGTCACGGCGTTTCATGGTAGGTTAGTTTATCTGTTTGAGGAAATTGCCTAATAATTTTAGTCCAGAATCGGTGAGGATACTTTCTGGGTGAAATTGTACCCCTTGTATATGAGGATACTGGGTGTGACGGAGTCCCATAATAGTATTATCCTCTGTCCAGGCGGTTATTTCTAGGACGGGGGGAAGGGTTTCTCTGTCCACCACCAGACTGTGATAACGGGTAGCGGTGAGGGGGTTAGGCAAGTTTTCAAACACACCAGCGTTATTGTGGTAAATGGAGGAGGTTTTGCCATGCATTAACACTGGGGCTGGTACTATTTTACCCCCATAGGCCTGTCCTATAGCCTGATGTCCAAGACATACTCCTAGGATAGGGTATTTTGGCCCTAGTTTCTCTATCAATTCTAAACAAATACCGGCACTGTCGGGGTTACCTGGGCCAGGAGAGATGACAATAGCATCGGGGTTAAGGTTTGCCACATCCCCAACAGTCAGTTGATCATTCCGGTATACTTTGATGTCTTCGGCTATGGCATATTCCCTAGCCAATTCACCCAGATACTGTACTAGATTGTAGGTGAAACTGTCATAGTTATCGATGACAACAATCAAGCCGTTTCTCCTCTCCCTCTAGACTCAACGAAAGACTCTATGAAAATATTAAGTCTATCCCATGGGGTAACAAAATAAAAGCCGCCACCACCAGGGAAGCCAGGGAGGCAATTAAAACCGCGCCTGCTGCACAATCCTTGGCTATTTTAGCCAATTCATGATAGGTTTGTTTTACCGTCAAGTCCACCACTGATTCTATAGCCGTATTTAACAGTTCCAATACTAACACCAGGGCACAGGTGAGGGCAATCAATGCCATTTCTACCCCTGTCACCTGGAAACAGACACCCAAACCCAAGGCGATGACAGTCATAAGGGTATGGATGCGGAAGTTACGCTGGCTTAAAAAGGCGTATTTAACCCCTTCCCAGGCGTAGCGGAAACTGACTAGTAGATTGGTTGCCACTTTCCATGCCAGACGACGTTTCCCCACAGTTTCTGTCTCCGACATTGATGCTAGTTCAAATTTTGACATAACTACTCCCCTTTACTGGTTTTATAGCCTCGACTGCCGGAATTTTAGCAATTTTTTCTTCTCTGGTAGCCTTTTCTTTAATTAGGTGTATTGGTAGTGGTAGCCGATGGAAGCCAGGAGGGAGGTTTGTAGGCTTATCATTTCTTGTAGCGAATGTTCATCAGGATGATCCCATCCTAACAGATGTAATAAACCATGACTTGCCAGCCATAACAATTCTAACTGGAGGGGGTGTCCCAGTTGTTGGGCTTGACGGGATGCAGTTTCCACAGAGATAATCACATCTCCCAGGATAACACTGTCCAATTCCAATTCGGGGAAGTCTGTTTCCAAGGCGGCGAAGGATAATACATCAGTTGGTTGATTTTTATTTCTGAATTGGTAGTTAAAATTTTGGATATCCTCATCATCGGTAAGGCGGAGGGTCATTTCGTAGCTTTTTTGGGCGTCTAATTTCAAATCCAGACTGTTTAGCCATTTTTCCAGGTATTCTTGCCATTTTTTAGGGTTTATTGGCGGCTTTTCCTGTCTTTGGCTGAAATATAGGTCTTCCAGATACAATTCTAGGTGATAGGTCATGGTTTTGGGGATATGGATGGGGGATGATGATACCCTGGAATATTATCTCACATCTTGGGGTAACATAAATCCTGGGGCCAAAAGAGGATGCCATAGTAACGACAACCCCCGGATTTGGACTAACAGATACTTAACAGGAGAAAAGAGTTCAACTGGTGATAGTATACATTTGCGTAGTCAACACTTCTCTTAAAACAGGCAAAATCCTGCTACTTTTATTCTCCTCATTAGGAGTGTCAGTTTTTTTTTTGGTATTAGCCTTTTTTTGTTGATTTTCCCTGTTTTAGCCCCTAAGATTCAGGTTTTTCGAGGTAAACTTTAACAACCATAGATTGCCCTTACTATTAGTTTTGTTTTCGTTTTTTTAGGTATATCTTCTACTGTTAAAATAGCTTTGGCGGTTTCTGATTCATGGGATGTCTTTCGCCATTTGGAGGTAGAAATAGTCACTGAATACTGTTTATCCTGGGCGTAGATAGTGTTGGTATTGCGAGACAGAATGGGTATGTTTCTCAATTGGCCGTCAATGACCATACGTAAATAACTACTTCCCAGGGGATTATAAGCCAGAATATTGTAACGCCAGTCATCTAACGTATAGGCACAACCCCATTCCATTTGTGGTGGTTTAAGGGGGAAAACTTGCGGCTTTATTCCCTGACAAATCGCCGTAGATAAAATCAGTCGATAAACCCCGAAGAATACTGTAAAAGCAACTTTAAATACCATGTCTGGAAAATTAATAAAAATTTAACACCCCCTAGGCCATTATTGTAGTAGGAAAACAAAGATGGGGAGAAAAAATATAGCTAGAATTAAATCAGCTGTTAATGGGGGAAGGAAAAATGTCAGAAAATCTAGAAAAAATCAAAAAACTCATTGAGAGGGCACTGGCAGACGGAGTATTATCTAGAGAGGAAACGGAGATGATTAGGCAGGCCATTTATGAAGACAAAAAGGTAACCCCCGAGGAGATGAAACTGTGGCGGGAGTTACAGAAACTAATCAGCGATGGGGAGATACTAATTAACTAGACAAATAAACAGATTATAAAAAAAAGGGGCCTCCAAAAAGCCCCTAATGGAGGTGTCAGCTATGGACTAGAATTTGAACACAGTGCGCAGTACGCCTACTACAATAGTATTATCCCCAGTGTCTCGACTGTTGTTGGGGTTGAAGATGGCATAAATGCCGGGGGTGATGGAGATGTTGTCGTTGATAGGATAGTTGTATTGCCCTTCAATTATCCAAGACTGCCCTCTGTCACGGCCTATAGTGCCATCAACCTTGCCTGCACGAGGCAACTGGCCACCAGCTAGAGTCAACACTGCCCCTTCTTTGCCCAAATCCAGGAAGGAGACGTTAGCCGCCCAGTTGTACAAGTCAGTGGTATTGCCCCGCCGTTGTACCCCCCTTCTGTCGGCACTGCGGGCTTCGGCGTGGGCATAGCCAAACCAGCCGGCTATATTAATCTTGTCGGCGATGCGCCAGGTTGCCTGTACACCCACATTTTCCGAGGTAGTGGCTGCCCCGTTGAAAGGATCATCTGAACCGGCAAAGCCGCCTGTCCTTCCCAAAGGCCCTATTGCCCCAATTTGGTTAGCCACGCTTGTGGTATAGACACTCCCAGTGCCCCCAGTGAGGCTTACACTGCCCTGGGTGAAGTAGCTATGCATGTAGGCCACGGATACACCAAAATTCTTAGTGGGGTTATATCCTAACTGTACCCCGGCGCTGTAGGTACCGTCAAACAAGCCTCTTCCTCTGACAGGATCATTGGCATTAGCGGCCAGATA
>JAUQQP010000047.1 GCA_030549855.1 Cyanobacteriota bacterium SRBZ.bins.94.201705 | reverse complement strand
TTCAATTTCCACCTGGTTTAGACGACAACGCAGGTCATTAATTGTTTTTTGATACCCGTTGACTATCTGCCAGAATTCCTCTAGTTTTTGCTTCTGAATCTCCACCTGGTTTTCTAGTTTTATTACTTCCTCCTTTTGATAGCTTTTATCGCTTTTTAGCCACTTTTCTACTTCTTGGTATGGTTGAGTATTTTCTTTCAACTCTCTGCCACAAATGCATCTTTTTTGTCTCAATACTTCCCTTATAAATTCCTGGTCTATAGTAGAGAATTTTCTTTCTTCCTTGAGAAGGGAGAGTTTCTGTTGGAATTCTGCCATCGTCTTTTTTAAAAAAACAAGATAAGCCCTGGAACTAATCTCCCTTTTGATGGCCTCCTGACTCTCCTTTAGTCTTTTTTTCAACTCTCTCTCTTCTTGTACCAACTTCTGTTTTAACTTCTGAAGATTCTCTATGGCACTAATGTTTAACATCTCCTGGGAAATTTTCTCCTTCTCCTTCGTTAAAAGATTAAGTCTTTCCTCCAATAGTCCTAATTGTTGTTTCAGTTTCTGTTGCAATTCCTCCTTTTTTTCTTTTTCTTTCAACAGAGTTTTTACTTGTAAATCTCCCAAGGATTTGAATTCTTGCTCTAGGATTTTCTCTGCATTTTTTAGGTGGCTAATCGCCCTTTCTAAAATTTTGACGCCTATTAATTCCTTGGTGTCTTCCGCTATTTTACCCCTGTCATGCCCTCTAAATAGATGTTCAATCTGTTCCCCGTCAAAAAAGAAATAACCGTAAAGACTTTGGGGTAAAATCTGTTCGATAATATCCTCAGGAGATTGTAGGGGAGGCTGCCATTTCCCCTCTTCATCCGCCACCATCATGAATATCTGAGGAGAAGTGGTTTCTATATTGCCCGATGGATTTCGCTTGGCAAAAAATCTCTTTTTTAATTGATAGGTTTTGTGTTCATGTTCAAAAATTATCTCCACCCAACATTCCACTGCTACCCCAATTTCTGCCTCCTCAACTGCCCTTTTATTAACTAGCCAATCTGGCTGTGTGAAGGAAGGGGTGTGTTTGCCATACATGGTCCAAATAAAGGCGTTGAGGATGGTGGTTTTTCCTGCACCATTACTCCCGTGAATGACTGTGGTATTCCTCTTGCCATCGCTGAATTTAATTACCGGTGTTTTGCCATAAAATTGACGAAAATTTGCCATCTGTAAGCTGAGGATTTTCATGTCACAACTATTGGATATTTTGTTTGATTATTTTTACCACGTCTTCGTTTATGTAACGGAGATTTTTTTGACTCATTCTCATCTTCTCTAACTGCAAAACTTGTTGGACAATATTGCGTATCTCCGGGGGGGCATCCCAAATAGGCGCGGTTATATCATCTAATTTGTCAGAAGTGTTTTCCTTCATAAGGATTTCAGGTGACAGTTTTTTTCAATTATACCCCAGAAGACCCCCCTCCTTTGTTTGTCGGCTAATCCAATTGGCAGTCCGAGGGAGGTAAAGGGGAAAATATTACTATAAAATAACCAACGCTAACTATTATCAAATAGCAGTATTATAAGAGGAAAAATGATTGTACACAAAGACAAATTGCAGGAATTAATTGTTAACATAAACGTCATTTTTTGGAATATTTATGACATGATAATAAGAAAGTGTTGATTGGCAGGGAGAGGAAATGAGACATGACAAGGGATAACCGTAGGGAAACCAGGAAAGTCTTGATTATAACCCTGTGGCTGAACCTATTAGTCTTGATTATAAAAGCAACGGTGGGGATAGTAACAAACTCACTGAGTTTGCAGGCAGACGCGTTACACAGTGTGACGGACAGTGCCAACAATGTGCTAGGATTAGTGACAAACCAGATGTCGTCGCCACAACCCGATAAGGAACACCCCTATGGACACCAAAAATTCGAGGCGGTGGGGGCACTGGGGATAGCCGCCTTTTTGGGTATTGCCTGTTTTGAAATCGTTAGTAGTGCCCTGGAAAGGTTATTCTTCGGCACAAAAGCTGTTACCATAACCGCCGGACAGTTGTGGGTACTACTTATAGTGCTGGGTATAAATATATTTGTAGCCTACTATGAGCGCCGGGTGGGGATGAAAATAGGCAGTGAGATTCTTATTGCTGATGCCTATCACACGATGAGTGACGTATGGATTACAATAATGGTGCTGTTAGGACTAATAGGGGTATGGCAGTCGGACAGTCTCCATATGCCGTGGTTAAAACACCTGGACGTGGTGCTGGCCTTTCCAGTGGCTGTGTTGGTAATTAAAAGCGCCTGGGAGGTTTTACGTCGTAATCTCCCCTGGTTGGTGGATCAAGCGGCTATTGCCCCCGAGTTGATTCATGAGATTGTGATGACAGTCCCAGGGGTGGTAAACTGTCATGACATCACCTCCAGAGGATTGTTAGGCAAACAGGTGTTCATTGAAATGCATCTGGTGGTAGACAGAGAAGACGTAAAAACCGCCCATGACATCACAGAAGAGGTAGAAAGGAGACTAGAAGAAAGATTCGCACCGGTGAGGATTATTATTCATATTGAACCCCCTGGATACGAGTCAGCACAAATTAGCGTCCAATGAGCCTTATAACAAGCCTACCAGGTGCAAGGGACCATGTCCACTAATTAGTTCCAACAGGAGTGCCAAAAAGCCCAGCATAGCTAGACGTCCATTCCACACTTCTGCCATGGAGGTTAAACCCCACTCCCACTTTTCTGGGGGATATAGCCTCATATTTTTTGTCGGACGAGTGAGGTGATGGAAATGGAGAGGGGGTTTGGAAAGGGCGGTTAGGGTTAAGTCGCTCAAAGCCTCAATAAAAAGGGGATGGGTGTTGAGGGCTGGAACTCGTTTGAAGTTGGTTATACCTACCTCTTCCGCCAACTCTCTGTATTCTAAGTCTATTTCTTGTAAAGTTTCAATATGTTCCGATACGAAACTAATGGGCACTACCAGTAAATCCTTCACATTTTGTCGGCCTAACTCTGCCAAGGCGTCTTCTGTATAGGGTTTCAACCATTCTACTGGCCCTACCCTACTCTGATAGGCAAGGGTGTAGGGATTGCCAGTGTTAAGGGTTTTCATAATCAACTGGGTGCATTCTTCTATTTCCACTTGATAAGGGTCTCCCGCCTCGGTAACATAGGTTTTTGGGACACCATGGGCACTAAAAAAGATATGTACCCTCTCTGGACATTCAAACTGTTCCAACTCCTGTTTAATTAAATCCGCCATGGCAGATAGATAACCCGGATGGTCATACCAGGAGGGGATAATAGTGTATTGTATCTTCTGTAGTTGGGGATCTTTTTTCCACAACTGTTCCAGCAGGCGGAAACTAGAACCACTGGTGCTTATGGAAAATTGAGGGTACAATGGCAATATGACCAGCCTTTCGATGCCATCCTCTTTAATCCTGGCAATGGCCTCTTCTGTAAAGGGGTGCCAATAACGCATTCCTACATACACATTTATATCAGCCCCCATGGAGGCCAATTTAGCCTGTAACGCCTCCGCCTGGGCATTGGTGATGCGCAATAGGGGTGAACCTCCTCCAATTCGTAGATAGTTCGCCTCGGACTTCTTACAGCGTAGGGTGGCAATCAACCAAGCCAGGGGTTTTTGTAGCCAGGGGAAGGGGAGACGAATTATCTCTGGGTCAGAAAATAGATTGTACAGGAAAGGACGTACATCCTCTAGTTTTTCTGGCCCACCTAAGTTTAATAATAATACTCCTGTGCGACCCATGGTATCTGTTACCATTATTCTTAAATTTTCTTTACCTAGTGTAACAATATCTGTTAGCCTATCAGTTTGCCCTTTGTGGTTTTATTGACCGAGTACAATGGGATTGCTCCTCACATTGCCCCTCAGAACCAGTATAAGGGTTTGTTGCGACAAATTATCAACATTTGTTACAAAATGTTAAATATCTGAGGGGTTTTTAGGGGAGAGGTTTAAGGGTAAACAGGCTGAGAATATTCTCCTCTTCCCGATACTCAGAAAAACGGACTGTAACTAATTCCCTTTCTCCTAAAATGGCTTGATAGTGGAACACCTGATAGATACTGGGAAGATGAGGATAGCTAGGGGAGATTTTTTGCCAGTAGGTTTCCCCCAAAAAATTAAGAGGGGCAGTCAATTGTAAATTCACCTCCTCCATCAATCCCCTGTAGGCGGCGGAAAGAGGATTTTCTCGGCCTCGTATTTTCTCTGTAATCACATTTAAATCCCTTTGCCGAATGATACCACTGTTGAGAAAGATTTGTTTGTCTTCCACCAGTTGAAAACGACGTTTGCCCAGGGTAAATATAACCTCCACGGCACTCACCCGCAATAGTCTTGTCAACTTCCCCTCTACCCGCTTCAAGTAAGACTCCCCCATACTAATTTCCCGCCACAAGTCTTCTACTGTCTTATTCCCCTTTTGGTGACTCCACTGACTTGTATTAATCCCCTCCTCCCACAACAACTTCTTTAATTGTTCCAAATCTTCCACCTTACAATCCACAGGTGTCTCCTTGTACACCCCCTGGGTTTCCTTATTTGTTCCTCCTCTACTCATGGACGTACTCTTTGCCCTTTGCTCTCCTTGTTATGATTATAAGCCCTGTACGCCCCCACAAGTCCTTTTCGCAATTAATGGGTATCTATTTCATCAGTCCCTTTTTTTTTATTGCAATTATTTTCTATTGCATTACCTGAGATTTAGTGGCGATAATAACCAAATTTTACAAAAATTTACAAAAATAAGTTGAAAAAATATAGCAACTAAGCTAAATTATTTCTAGGCCTGTTGAAAAAAAATATTAAGTGTGCCGAGGAAAGGCATAAAGCAATGCAAACATACGGGAAAACAGATGTAAAATACGATTGGTGGGCAGGAAACGCCCGCTTCGCGGACAAGAGTGGTCTGTTTATCGCCGCCCATTTGGGACAGGCAGCATTGACCACCTTTTGGGCAGGGAGTTTTACTCTTTTGGAAATCTCCCGCTTTGACGCCAGCCGCCCCATGTGGGAACAAGGTTTGATCCTATTGCCCCATTTAGCCACTCTTGGTTGGGGTGTTGGCGAGGGAGGTCAAATTGTAGACACCTATCCCTATTTTGTGGTAGGCTCACTCCATCTCATCTCTTCCGCCTTTTTGGGGGCAGGTGCCATCTTCCATACCCTTAAATGCCCAGAAAGCCTCAAAGACGCCCAGGGAAGGGCGAAAGCCTTTGATTTTTCTTGGGATGACCCGGCAAAACTGGGTATGATTTTGGGCCATCATCTCCTCTTTTTGGGTATGGGTGCCCTTCTCTTGGCCTTCAAAGCCATGTACTGGGGTGGACTATATGATGCCACTACAAAAACAGTGCGGCTAGTAGAACATCCCACCCTCAACCTGGCCACCCTTTACGGTTATCAAACCCACTTTGCCAGCATCAACAATCTCGAAGACTTAGTGGGAGGGCACATCTATATCGGCATCCTCCTGTTAGCTGGCGGTGTTTGGCATATACTAGTGCCACCTTTAGGATGGGCGAAAAAAGTGCTTATCTTCTCCGGGGAAGCCATTTTGTCCTACTCCCTGGGAGGCATCGCCCTAGCAGGTTTCGTGGCAGCCTACTTCTGTGCCGTTAATACCCTCGCCTATCCAGTAGAATTCTATGGGCCCGCTTTGGAGGTAAAATTGGGCATTGCACCCTACTTTGCTGATACTGTAGAACTTCCCTTTGGTCAACATACCACCCGTTGCTGGTTGGCCAATGCTCACTTCTTCCTCGCCTTCTTCTTCCTCCAGGGGCATCTGTGGCATTCTCTGAGGGCACTTGGATTTGACTTCCGTCGTGTGGAAAAAGCCCTCGATTCCCTTCAGGTGTAGGCAAAAAATCTGAGGGAAAGACTTACCCACGGCGGTTTTAAATCTTCCCCTCTCTTGTACCAATACTTAACTACTACTACTACTACTACTACTACTACATAGTACCAAATCTTGGCGATTTTGGGAATTCTGCCATAGCTTTGTTTGGCACCAGAGAACATCTCTGTAGTAAGGGGTGTTCTCTTTTCCTCTCTGTGCTATCCCATCACCGCGGCCTGTAAACCCCCCTGATAGCCGGCGTCTACTGCAGAAACCCGCCACTCGCCATCTCTTTTGTAAATCTCTGCCATGAGCATTGCTGTTTCTGTGGAAAAGTCCTCCTCCAAGTCGTAACGCAATATCTCCTCTTTGGTTTCTACGTTTACCAGTCTCACAAAGGCATTTCTCACCTGTCCAAAGTTTTGTTTTCTCTTTTCCGCCTCGTATATAGTCACAGCAATTACAATACGACTTACTTCCGGCGGCAGCTTCCGAAAGTCAATGATAATCCCTTCATCATCCCCTTCCCCCTCTCCAGTCAAATTGTCTCCTAAATGTCTGACACTTTGCTCGGCATCTGGACTAGTAAGATTGTTGTAAAATATAAGATGCTTGTCGGAAATTAGCTTCTCCTTGTCATTCAAGAGAAACACAGAAGCATCTAAGTCGAAATCATAGCCAGTGTCAGTGGGGTTAACATCCTACCCTAAACCAACAAAGGCAGCTTTCAACCCCGGTGCCACTTTACTCAACGATACTCTTTGCCCTTTCTGCAGATTTATACCCATAACCGTTTCCCTCTTTTAATCTCCCTGTGGTGTATTTTATGTCATCGCCCCCTGTACAAGTTTGTCCCTCAAACCCCCCTGTCTTTTGCATGTTGGGCTAAACTACTATATCTATGGTTAATGTTTATCCTAATTGACCCATGACTAAATTTGTTTTTATCACCGGGGGAGTTGTCTCTAGTATCGGTAAGGGTATTGTCGCGGCAAGTCTGGGGCGTCTGTTAAAATCCCGTAACTATTCTGTGTCTATCATCAAACTAGATCCCTATATTAACGTAGACCCCGGCACTATGAGCCCCTACCAACACGGTGAAGTGTTTGTCACTGAAGACGGCGGCGAAACTGACTTGGATTTAGGACACTATGAGCGTTTTACTGATACCTCTATCTCTAAACTAAATAGTGTCACTACCGGCTCCATTTATCAAGCCGTTATCCACAAGGAAAGAAAAGGTGTCTATCAGGGGGCTACTGTCCAAGTAATTCCTCATATTACGAATGAAATAAAGGAAAGAATCCACAGGGTGGCACAAAATACTAACCCGGATGTGGTAATCACAGAAATAGGAGGCACCGTGGGAGACATTGAATCCCTGCCTTTCTTGGAGGCAATCCGTCAATTCCGCAAGGATGTGGGCAGGGAAAATGTAGTCTATACCCACGTCACCCTTATCCCCTGGATTCCCGCCGCCGGTGAGTTGAAAACTAAGCCTACCCAACATTCTGTCAAAGAATTACGCTCTCTGGGCATCCAACCAGATATTCTCGTCTGTCGTTGTCACCGTAGCATCCCCCAACACCTCAAAGACAAAATTGCTGAATTCTGTGATGTGGACAGTGAAGCCGTTATCACCTCCCCCGACGCCAGTAGCATATATGAAGTTCCACTGCTTCTGGAAAAAGAGGGTTTCGCCCAACAGGTTTTAAGCCGTCTCCACCTGGAAAACCGCACCCCCGACTTGCAAAAGTGGGAGGAGTTGGTGGCTAAAATGAAATCCCCCCAACATCATACCCGTGTGGCTATCGTCGGTAAGTATATTCAACTTAGTGATGCCTATTTGTCAGTAGTTGAAGCCCTCACCCATGCTGGCATAGAAGTAGAAACACAAGTGGAATTAGTATGGGTGGATGCGGAAAAAATTGAATCAGAATCCCCCGAAAAGCATCTTAGCAACGTCAATGGTATTATAGTGCCCGGTGGCTTTGGACAAAGGGGTGTGGACGGCAAAATTAGGGCCATTCAGTATGCCAGGGAAAATAAAATTCCCTTCTTGGGTTTATGTTTGGGCATGCAATGTAGTGTTATCGAGTGGGCTAGAAATGTGGCTAAACTAGAAAAGGCTAACAGTGCAGAATTTGATCCCTCTACCCCCCACCCCGTCATTGACCTGTTACCAGAACAACGAGACGTGGTAGACTTGGGTGGTACCATGCGTCTGGGAGTATATCCCTGTATTCTCCAACCCAACACCCTCGCCTATACCCTCTACCAAAAAGAGGTGATTTACGAACGTCACCGCCACCGCTACGAATTCAACAATGCCTATCGCAATCTCTTCCTGGAAAGCGGTTATCAAATCAGTGGTACCTCCCTCGACGGGAGACTAGTGGAAATCATCGAATTGCCTTCTCATCCCTTTTTCATTGCTACCCAATTCCACCCAGAATTCAAATCCCGCCCCAATCAACCACACCCCCTATTCCTTGGTTTCGTTAAAGCCTGCTTAACTGTTCAAGTCTAGTTTGAGTCTCAACTGTCTCACCAAGACGGGGTTTTGGGTAACTCCCAGACAGTGGAGTGTACAATGAGCAGTAGTAATTTTTTTTTACAAAGGTTGGCCCATGCCTAATCGACTCCTCCACTGCAAAAGTCTCTATCTGCAAAAACATGCCCATAACCCCGTTAACTGGTATCCCTGGGGTGAAGAGGCTTTAAACCGCGCTAAACAAGAAGATAAACCCATTTTCCTCTCCATCGGCTACTCCAGCTGCCACTGGTGCACCGTCATGGAAAAAGAGGCCTTCTCCGATCCTACCATCGCCTCCTACCTCAATCAACATTTTATCCCTATTAAGGTAGACCGGGAGGAACGCCCTGACTTGGATAGTATCTATATGACTGCACTACAACTTATGACAGGACAAGGAGGATGGCCTCTCAATGTCTTCCTCACCCCAGACGATTTAGTCCCCTTCTACGGCGGCACTTACTTCCCCATTGAGCCTCGCTATGGCCTCCCCGGCTTTTTGCAAATCCTCCAGGCTGTCCACCACTACTACCACAATCAAAAAAACAAACTCAACGCCTTTAAAAAGCAAATTGTCAATGGTCTGTTAACTAATCTTTACATTCCCTCCCCAGAAACCCCCCTCACCCAGGATTTGCTAAACGAGGGCGTCGCCAAAAATCACAAGTTGATTGACCGCAATGACTACGGCGGCCCCCGTTTCCCCATGATACCCCATGTTAATCTCATTCTAGAGGCTGCCGTCCAAGACCGTCAATGCCTAGCCACTGTCATTAGACGAGGCCTAGATTTGGTCAATGGGGGCATCTATGACCATGTAGGGGGAGGTTTCCATCGTTATACCGTCGATTCCACCTGGACTGTCCCCCACTTTGAAAAAATGCTTTATGACAATGGTTTAAATCTGGAATTCCTGGCTAACCTCTGGGCAATGGGTGTCCAAAACCCCCAAATCAAAAGGGCTTGTCAGGGGATTCTCCATTGGCTTAAACGAGAAATGACTGCCCCAGAAGGTTATTTTTATGCTTCCCAAGATGCCGATAGTTTCTCCCACCCCGACGATGATGAACCAGAGGAAGGCAGTTTTTATGTGTGGAGTTATGATGAGTTAAACCAGGTTTTATCTGATGAAGAATTAGCCGCATTATCTCGAGTATTTATTATTAGCAAAAACGGCAATTTTGAGGGGAAAAACGTTCTTCAAAAAAATGAAAACGAGGAAATCGACGAATTAGTAGAAGCCGCCCTGGATAGGTTGTTTTTTGTCCGCTATGGCACCAGCAGAAAAGACTTGGGCAGGATTTTATGTCCCCACAGCAATGAGGAAGCCAAAAATCGCTCCTGGTTGGGCCGTATACCCCCCGTCACTGACCCCAAAATGATTGTCAGTTGGAACGGTATCATGATTTCCGGCCTAGCAAGGGCTTATGGCGTTTTCCAAGACGAAGAATACTTACAGGCTGCCGAAAAAGCAGTCTCCTTTATTCTCGAAAATCAGTGGCCTTCTGGCCGTTTACATCGTCTTAACTACCAAGGAGAAGCTACTTTACTGGCTCAAAGTGAAGACTACAGCTTCCTCATCAAAGCCTTGTTAGATTTAGCCCAAAATTGCCCCCAGAAAGCTGGTTTTTACCTGGAAAAAGCCATAGAAATACAACTAGAATTCGACCACTATTTTACCGCACCAGGGGAAGAAATTTATAACAACAACGCCTATGATGACTGCAAAAATTTAATGGTGGTAGAAAAAGGTTATACCGACAATGCAACCCCCTCCCCCAATGGCATAGCTGCTCTCAATTTACTGCGTCTATACATGCTTACGGAAATGCCAAAATACCTAGAGAGGGCAGAAAAGATTTTACACAAATTCAGTGGCGTCATGAAACAATATAGCACCAGTTGTCCCACCCTTTTTAGCGCCCTAAACTGGTACCTAAAACCCACTACTGTTAAAACTACCCCCGAGGCGTATAACGAATTAATCCGTCAGTACTACCCAGCTACTGTCCTCATCGTCGACTCCCAGCTGCCTCCTAATACTGTTGGAATTGTCTGCAGGGGAAGGCAATGTCTCCCCCCCGCAACAGATATCTCCCAACTCAAGGCACAAATTAATGCCCCCTAGAATAGGCACAAGCTCTATCTGTAATGAAACAAATACACTACAGGCTACGACGATTCCCCCTATGCCCCATCCCCATCACTATGTTTTATTTGATTGCCTATCAGACTCAGATAACTGGTGCCAAAGTGCTGAATTTCCAGGAAGTTGGCATGGGGAGGGGCCGGTTTATAAACTCTAAATGTCTTCATAATACCCAGAGTAGCCGCACTTTCCAAAGGCCCTACAAAACTGCAGTCTCTGTCCAAAAAATAAGGCCTGCTACTCCAATATTCCATCTGTTCGGCATTTAGGAAAAAGCAACCAGAATGGGGGTTTAATGTCCGGCAAAATAGGATTTTCTGCCCCATTACCCTCCCTACCAATTCCCTCCTCTCTTCAATGTTTTGAAAGCGGCTTGTAACATCGGGACGAAGGTCTCCATCTATATAGCATTTTAAAACTTTACTCCCCCCGGGGGCACATTCATAACGATTGGGCTGTAAAACACTGCCATTCCCCGCCTGAGAGGTAAACCAGCTCAATTTGACAAAAAACCATGGATCATGTAATACAAGATCGTCCTCCAGATAACAATAGTAATCGTAGTTCCCCAGGTTTTCCTTTAGTACACGGTGACACTCAAACCCTAGCAATTTTGGTTCCGCTTCCGTGGGACAGTGTTGAAAAAAGCCAGAAGGCAGCAAGATTTGGGGTAGGAGATGGAAATTTTTTGTAGTACATATAATTATGTCAACCTTATACCCTTGTGCCTCATTGGCGAGAATCGTTGTCCTCCGGGCAGTGTCTATCATCCATTGAGGTCTGTCATATAGCTGTCTTAGGGATGTAAGGGAAAGGGTGAGTGCAGCAATACGTGGACGAGGATCTTTTCTGAGAGAGCCGTATTTTCCACCCCCCTCGGGGTTAAAGAAATGAGGTATAGTAAATAGAATTCTCATATTTCCCAATGTGTTTTAAAATGTTACAAATCTCCCCTTTGCAGGATTAGTCCTCCACCCTAAAATAATACTCCCTTGCCCGGGGATGACAATCTACACAACTGTGATGGGTAATAGGCTTGGTGAATTCTACCTGGGGATGTAGGGCAAAAAAGTAACGGGATTGGGCGATGAATTTCGGCTGAGGCTCATCTTTTAATAAACCACGGGAATAGTTTTGCAAATACTGCCACATCAACAGTTGAGTCAGACGATTTAAGCCTACCACCTTTGTACCATAGTGGTTGTTGGGATTCTCTAAAATGGTTTTCCATGTCTCTGTTGGTAATACGGCCGGCGGTATGGCAATGTGACAGCTACCACAACTCTGTAAGTACAAACTCTCCCCCGTCTTGAAATTCTCATTGGTTTTATCCACCGACTTGTTTTGAATGTTGGGAGAGAATATTTCTGCCTCTAGGAGGTTATGATGGTGGGTTGCCACTACCCCTTTTCCGCTATTCAACTGTTTTGCCGCTACCTCCCCCATCAGGATACTTATCATTACCACTAGCCCCAGGATAATGATTTTTACCTTCCTATTGTTAAAACCAAAAATTGTCATAAACAAACCCATGTGTGAAGAAACCTATCGATTTTAAGTCATTGCTGGCTGGGAAATGTAACGTGGAAAATAAATGGGCAAATAAATTAGTAAAAAGAGAGACTAGGCCAATGACAATGACTGTGCAAACACCAGAGTGGGTTAAAGATGCAGTCTTCTATGAAATTTTCCCAGATCGTTTCGCTAAGGCACAACCCCCCCACTACTACCCTAACTACTTGCATTCTACCAACTTAGAACCCTGGGACGAAAAACCTACCTCTCAAGGCTACAAAGGGGGCAACTTCTGGGGTATTATCGAAAAACTCGATTACCTCCAGGATTTGGGTATCAACGCTATCTATTTTACCCCCATCTTTCAATCTACCTGTAATCACCGCTACCACACCCACGACTACTACCAAGTTGATCCCCTTCTGGGAGGCAATGTGGCTTTTGCAGAATTCCTTAAACAAGCACATGAACGTAATATTAGAGTAATTCTAGATGGGGTTTTTAATCATGTGGGGAGGGGTTTCTTCTTCTTCAATGATATCCTGGAAAATGGCCCTTTTTCTGCCTGGTTGGACTGGTTTAAAATCGAAAACTGGCCTATTAGCGCCTATGATGGCACTCTCCCCGCTAATTATGCTAGCTGGATGGGAAATCGTGCCCTACCCCAGTTAAACCACCACAATCCCCAGGTGCGAGAGTATATCATGCAAGTGGCAGAATACTGGATTCGCCAGGGTATTGACGGCTGGCGTTTGGATGTGCCTGACCAAATCAAAGTAGAGGGTTTTTGGCAAGAATTCCGCACTAGAGTCAAAAATATTAACCCCGATGCCTATCTGGTAGGGGAAATCTGGAAACCCGCCGAAAAATGGCTGGATGGCACCCAGTTTGATGGTGTCATGAATTATCAATTCACCGAGGCTACCCTCGCCTTCGCCGGTGGCCATCGCATTGTGCGAGAATATGTGGAAATACCTCCCTATTACCCCTATCCCCCCCTCAACCCCCTCCAATATGCCCAACGCATGCACAGTCTTGTCAACCGTTACCCCTGGGAAATCACCCTCACTCAACTTAATCTCTTGGGTAGTCACGACACCGCCAGAATCCTTACCATCGCCGGTGGTGACATCAAAACTGTAGAATTGGCCACCCTCCTTCTCTTCACCTTCCCCGGTGCCCCCTGTATCTACTACGGCGACGAGGTGGGATTAGAAGGCGGTTTAGACCCTGATTGCCGTCGTACTTTCCCCGCACCACAGGACTGGAATACCCATCTGCTGGAATACCACAAAGAATTGATTAGACTCCGACACCAATATATCTCCCTCCGACGGGGTATATATGACCCCATCTATGCTGATGATAACATTTATGTATTTAGTCGTAGCTATAAAGAAGAAACCCTAGTAGTAGTAGTCAACATAGACGAACACTCCCACCATGTACCCCTAAAAATATACGACTTCCCCGTTAAAATCAAAGAGAAAATTTGGGGTAATGGCAGTTTTAACTACGAACAAAAAGAAGGACAAGACCATATCATACTACATATACCTCCCCGTAGTGGTATGATCTTACATTAGTCCCTATTCCAGCAAGGGGGCCACCATGACAGAAGAAACTCTCAATCCTCTTGAAGAAGCCTCCTCCTCCGATACCACCCCAGAAAGACTGGCAGAGTTGGCAAGCCACCCCGATGAGGCGGTGAAAAAGGCCGTCATCGCTAACCCTAACTCCCCTCTACCTGTCATTTTCCAGCTAGTAGAAGATAACCCCCCCCTTGTCACCCTTATCCCTGATGACACTCTCTGTCGTATACTCGGGGATTCCTCTCTCCCTCATCCCTTCCTTTTGGCTTTGCTACAACACAAACCTGTATCCCTGTTAAAAGCCGAAAGGGTTGACCTTTGGAATGATATACTTACCACCACTGCCCCTGCCCAACTGAATTTGTCCTCTGCGGTATTGGCAAGGGCATCTCTGGTGGGGGTAATCCTTGAGGGGGCAAACCTGGGAAATGCCAACTTACAGGGTGCTAACCTAGAAAACGCTAATCTGAAGAAAGCCAACCTGACTGGGGCTAACCTGAGGGGGGCCTTTTTAAAGGGGGCAGACTTAAGAGGCGCTAACCTATCTGGTGCCAACTTGGAATATGCCGACTTGACTGGTGTTAAACTTGGCCTTGCCCGTTACTCCCAAGACACCAAATGGCCAAGTAACTTCCGTTATACCTATTGCGGCGCCCTAGGGCCAGGTGCTATTCTTTCGCGTGCAAATCTGGCAGGAAGGGATTTAAGGGGTGTTAACCTGAGAGGGGCAATTCTTTTGGCGGCAAATCTAAGGGGTACCGACTTGAGATGGGCTGATTTACAAGAAGCCGACTTGAGAGGGGCTGACTTGAGTGGCGCTAACCTAGAAAATCCTCCCAATGAGTATGGGGTTAATCTTACAAGGGCAAACCTAAGAGGGGCTATCCTCGCCGGTGCCACTTTAAGCCGCGCTAACCTGGAATATGCCGACTTGAGAGGGGCTGTCCTCGATGGTGCTACTCTAAGGGAGGCTAATTTAAGATGTGCTAATCTCACAGCAGTACCATTGAGAGCGGCCACTCTCAACGGAATAAGGGCGGAGGGGGCTGATTTTTCTGGCGCCAATCTGGCCCATGCATCCCTAGAGGGGGCCTTTTTTCGACATGCCAATCTGGAAGGTGCCATTTTTGCGGGGGCAAACCTGAAAGGGGCCAATTTGGAATATGCCACATGCAGATATGGCAATTTCCTTGGTGCTGGCTTGACCGGAGTCCGGGCCTGGTGTGCAGACTTCAGTGATGCTAGACTGGACAATGCCTGTTTTGCCGGGGCTACTTTAAACCGTGCCAACCTGACAGGCACTAGTTTCCAGGGTGCTACCTTTCAGGGGGCCAGTCTTCAAGATGCCATCCTGCCAGAGGGGTTTGGCCAAAATACGCCTTAAATGGGGACTCACCCCCCAGGTTGATGAATACAAGATAAATCCCCCATTTTTCAATAACAGAACAGTCCATGTCTGCAATAATATAATATGCCACGAAGAGGCCCCCTCATTTTTTTGTTATCAAGCCTAGAAGTATGACCAGTAGTTGGATTCGTCGTGCTGAGCGTTTAAGCTCCCTTCCCCCCTACGTTTTCGCCCGTTTGGATGAATTGAAGGCTAAGGCTAGAGAACAAGGTATCGATCTCATCGACTTGGGCATGGGCAATCCTGATGGTATGGCCCCTCCCCCCGTCATCCAGGCTGCCATTGAAGCTCTTTCTGTCCCCCACTACCACGGCTATCCCCCCTTCGAGGGCACCTCTGATTTCCGTCAAGCCATTAGCCAATGGTATCAACGACGCTATCAAGTCCACCTAAACCCCGATACCGAAGTCCTCCCGCTGTTGGGCTCAAAGGAGGGACTGTCCCATTTAGCCCTCGCCTACGTCAACCCCGGTGATACTGTTATTGTACCCTCCCCAGCCTACCCCGTCCACTACCGTGGCCCTGCTATTGCCGGCGCCCATATCTACCCCCTCAAATTAACCCCCGCTAACGACTGGTTGATTGACGTTAGCCAAATCCCCGAAGCAGTGGCCCGCCGGGCCAAAATCCTCTACTTCAACTACCCCAATAACCCCACCACCGCCACCGCACCCCCAGAAATGTTCGCCGAAATCGTCTCCTGGGCCAAACACTATCAAGTGATGCTAGTCCACGACTTGGCCTATGCCGAAATCGCTTTTGACGGCTATCAGCCTACCAGTCTCCTACAAATCCCCGGCGCTAAAGACATAGGCGTCGAATTTCATACCCTCTCCAAAACCTATAATATGGCCGGCTGGCGTGTTGGCTTCGTTGTCGGCAACAGCGATATTATCCAAGGACTCCGCACCCTCAAAACTAATCTAGACTACGGCCTGTTCAGTGTCATTCAGGCCGCCGCCCAAACCGCCCTTCAACTCCCTGATTCCTATATCCTTGAAACACGCCAAAAATATAAAGAAAGGGGAGAATTCCTCATCCAGGGCCTCAAAAAACTCGGCTGGAATTTGCAACCTCCTCGCGCTACAATGTACTTATGGCTACCAGTGCCCCGCAACACCAACTCCACAGATTTTGCCCTCCAGGTGCTCCAGAAAACCGGCGTAGTCGTAACCCCCGGCAATGCCTTTGGGGAAGGTGGTGAGGGTTATGTACGCCTCAGTCTCATCGCCGACTGCCCTCGTTTAGCAGAAGTCCTCCAACGATGGGAAAATGCTGGTATTAGATACTAACTGCGCCATGGAAGAAATCATTATTCTCCCAGACGAAGAAGCCACCAAACAACTCGGCCGTCATTTGGCCTCCCAACTCACCCCCAATTCTGTCCTCCTCCTCCAGGGAGATTTGGGGGCCGGCAAAACTACTCTTGTCCAGGGTTTGGGCGAAGCCTTGGGCATCACTGAACCCATCCTCAGTCCCACCTTCACCCTCATCAACGAATACCCCGAAGCCCGCATCCCCCTCTACCACGTCGATTTGTACCGTCTTACCCCCCTCCAGGTTCAACAAATGCACCTAGAAAACTACTGGCTCGCTATTGACGTACCCCCCGGCATCACCGCCATTGAGTGGGCTAACCTCCTTCCCCATTTCCCCCCTCATTACTACCTCGTTACCCTCCAAATTCTCCATGACTCCTCCCGCAAGGCTACTATCCTTCGTGTTTAATTCTTTACAAAACTTCACATTACCCCCACTCCCTCCCTTTTTATGCTATTATGGTCATATAAGCTGGTTGCGGGGGCGAGCCAGGGCGCGGCAGCCGGCCATACTCCCACGGCGGGTGTTTAGACCGCCAAAACACTCGGGCAGCGCACTTTTTTATTGCAAAATTTATTCATCTATACCTCATGAAAAAGATTAAAATGCTCCAATTATGGATTCTTTTAGCTATAGCAGTTATTTTGGATTATATTTCCTATGAATGGTAGTTTATCCACTGCTATAGTCAGGGTATTTGATAATTTTTAGCATTTAAAAAGTTCGCAAGGGAAGTGCCTTGGTAGTCCCTTCGCCTACCGCCATCGTAAATATTGATGCCCGGCAGGCGCCAATTGACAAGGGGGTGTGGAGAAAAGACGAAAAATTGCATGAGGATGGGGTAAGAGGAAGCAGAGTTAGGTCTGTAAACCGCGGAAGGGGAAAAAACGAGAGAAAAAGTGGCGAAAATGTAAGAAAAAATGAGCCTTGGCCGAGTGGTGATACCAACGAAGGAGAACTTTGGCAAGAAGATGGGGATCATGTCTAATATAGCCAGTAATGGGATCCTCACTCATAACATGGGCCTTGATAATCCTCCTGCCGAGTTTCAAAACTTCCTCGCGATCTAAATAAACAGGATGACTACCACCATCGGCATACTTCTTCAAAGCAGAGGGAGAAGGAGGCCTACCTTGCACTACTACGGCATCGAAAATCTTAGTACCACAAGCCTTGTCAATGGCCCTAATGTGGTCACTGACAGTATAACCATCGGTTTCACCGGGCTGAGTCATGATATTGCAAACGTATATACGGGGTGCCTGGCTACGGGCAATGGCCTCCCGAATCTCTGGCACGAGCAAATTAGGAATTATGCTAGTATAAAGACTACCAGGACCTAGAATAATATAGTCGGCCTCCTGAATGGCCTTGATGACAGCAGGAGTGGCGGGAGGGTTGGGGGGATTACAACCAATTTCCACAATTTTGCCCCTGGCTTCGGGAATGTTAGACTCCCCATGAATGACCCTGCCATCCTCCATCTTGGCCCAGAGGGTAACGTCTTTTAAAGTAGCTGGTAATACACGGCCGCGGATGGCTAAAACCTTGGAACTTTGAGCAATGGCACTCTCTAAATCCCCCACAATCTCAGTCATAGCAGTCAAAAACAAATTGCCAAAACTGTGCCCACTTAAACCCTCCCCCGCCGTAAAACGATACTGAAACAACTCCGTCAGCAGCTTCTCCTCGTCTGCCAAAGCCGCCATGCAGTTACGAATGTCACCCGGAGGCAATATACCCATTTCCCTTCTCAAACGCCCCGAAGAGCCCCCATCATCGGCGACCGTAACTATGGCAGTAATATTAGAGCTATAGTGTTTGAGGCCACGCAAAAGAGTAGATAGGCCAGTGCCTCCCCCAATGGCGACTATCTTAATCCCTCTATTTAAGCGGCGATATTCCCACAAAACATCAATCAAATACTCATCTTTGTCAGGCTTTAAAACTTCAGTGATGGAGCCCACCGTGCGCGCCTGTCCTAAAATTAACAATAATACCCCCACAAGTACTACCAGAGGGCCAGAAATGTGACTGGGGAAAACACTGGTAAGCTTATCCAAAATGCTGAGAATAAAATTAAAAAAACGATAAACGGGGGTTAATTTACTCCAGATGGCCAACCCTAATGCAATCATTAAAACCCCCACAAAACTGGTAAATAGCCAACGTTTAACAGAAATGCCGGGAAAAAGCCATTTGTAAAAGTGGTTTAACCTTCGCCGCTGACTATGTCGCCTTGATTTGTTCATGAACTTAGATAATTCTATTCAGGGCTCATCCACTCAAATTATATATCAGTTCCCCTTTGGCCAATAACATACCTCTGTTTGTACCCAATCGAAAGACAATTCAATCGATGGAGAAAAAATTAGGATAAACTAAAAGTACAAGCCCAGATGAATCTGTCCAAAGCCAAACAAACAAGTAAAGTGTGAATGAGCACCATCTACTGTCTCAACCCCCACTGTGAAAATCCCATCAACGACACCAAAACCAGAAAGTGTCGCAGTTGTGGCTGGGATTTAATTCTCCATAAACGCTACGTGGCAATAAAAAAGATTGGTAAGGGCGGTTTTGGTACTACCTATCTAGCCGTAGACATGGGGCGACAAAACAGCTATTGTGTTATTAAACAATTAGAGCCGGCCACTAGCAACCCAGAAGCCTTCCGTACCGCCCTAGAATTGTTCAACCGAGAGGCCAAAACCCTTGCTAAACTGGAACACCCACAGATTCCAAAACTTCTAGACTACTTCGAGGAAAATCAACAATTCTACCTCATCCAAGAGTTTATCCTGGGAAAAAACCTGGAAGCAGAGGTCAAAAAAGAGGGGGTTTATACCGAAGCCAGTGCCAAAACCTTCCTCCGTCAAATGTTGCCAGTGCTTAAATACATCCATTCCCAAAAGGTTATCCACAGGGATATCAAACCTGGCAATATCCTCCGGGAAAAGAAAACTAATAAACTCTACCTCATCGACTTTGGGGCTGTAAAAGAACAAGTTAACACCCAGCTGATGAATCAAAACCCCGAAAGTGCCTTCACTAAAATCTCCGTCGGCACTATGGGTTTCGCACCCCCCGAACAGTTGGCTATGCGACCTGTGTACTCTAGTGATCTATACGCTCTGGCTGCCACTTGTGTCTACCTGTTAACAGGAAAAGCCCCCAAAGATTTGTGTGATAGCACCACTGGCCAGTTGAAATGGGAGGAGTATACCAATGTTAGCAGCGGTTTTGCCAAAGTCCTTAACAAAATGCTGGAGTTGGATGTGCGTAAACGCTTCGCCACTGCTGACGAAGTAATGCAAGCCCTGGACTTAGTGCCTTATGAGGAGGAATTGGCCAGCAGTATCGTAAACATAGCCATGGCCAAAGAAACCACTGTTACTAGTACCGCCGAGGAAGAAGAGGATGCCACTAGTACCCTGGCTACCTCCCAAAACTTAGCAGAGGCCATTAGGAGGAGAAAGGAAAGACTGCAGTCTGGTAACAAGGCAGCCACTAATCCTATCACTAATAGGCCTAAACCCGCCCCTCTCCCTGTCTCCCAACCCAGGGTACAACTCACCCCCGACATGATTCTGGAATCCTATCGTAGAGGAGATCGTAACTTCAGTCAGCAAGTTCTCAATGGTTTTGATTTAGGGGGGTTTAAATTAGCTGGTGCCAGTTTTTCCCAGAGTAAATTAATCGGTGTTAACCTCCAGGGGGCTAATCTCTACCGCACCAACTTCTACAATGCTAATCTGGCCCAAGCTAATCTTAGAGAGGCGGATTTGAGAAAGGCAGAATTGTATAAAGCCAACCTCAAAAATGCCGACTTGCAGAATGCCGATTTAAGCGGTGCCAATTTAAGTAGTGCAATCCTTAAGGATGCCAACCTGTCTGGTGCCAACTTAAAAGGGGCAAAGGTGGATGAGGAACAGCTGAAAACGGCAAAACTCAGTTGGCGTACTATCCTACCAGATGGCCGGCGCAAGTGGTGGTAGTTGTCTTTGTTTTCTCTTATGTGCCTCCCTTGCCCCCTTCAACGGCTTTTTTTTCCTTGTGGGCTTACAATTACGAGCCACTGCTGGGAACTATTTGCAAATAGGCGTCAAATTCCTTTAGGGCTTCCTTGAATTCATTTTTAGCTACCTCCAGATTACGCTCTTTAGCCGCCAAGTCCAGTTTCTCCAGGTGGACAAATAGACGCTTAGCAGTAGAGAGGGCGACTTTTTGGTCTTTTGGCAACAGTTTGCGGGAAGTGATAGCCATATTTTGACGCAATTCCCCCAAAGGCCCATGGATGAAGGTCATAACATCCATCCAGTTTTCCTCTTCAATGAGCTTTTCTAGGGTGTTCATTTGTTCCCTTGCCTTGACAATTGGTTCACGGTATTCCTGGATTTGGGCGATTTTCTCAGGACTATAGGTAGTGGGGATTTTCGCCTTGGCGGGGGAACTACAGCTTACTAACAGGGTGGTAATTAAAGCCAGGGTCAAACAGAAAATAGGACGCAATAGTTTCATCATATGCTCTTTATAATTTTTCCTAGTCAACGGTTTGTAACAATAATTGTCGACTCTCCCCCTTTTCCTGTCAACTCTCCCCCTTGTTTCCCTACTTTTCCCCTCCTTTGATGCATTTATCGGCCTCTGTTTCCCCACTGCCACCATGGGCTTCTGCTTAATTTTTGTTTACAATTATTCATAATATGATACATAACTTTAAAAAAAAGAGAAAGGGAGAAAGATGGAATCCACAGTAAGGGAGAAACCATTGGGGGAGGAAATATTAAAAAATCTTTATCAAGGGTGGCAAAAAATTAAGGCAGGGTTAAGTCTGGCCCATAAAAACCTCAGTAGCCAATTGAGACAACAACTATTCCCCGACAACCTGCCTTTGAAACAGGTGTCGGAGGAGGCATGGCAAATTCTACAACAGAGGGTTGAGCAGGTAATTGAGGAAGACTGGCGGGATGCCATGGAGGGGATTTACCCTGTCAGCCTGTTATTCGATGCCGACTGGGGGGAATTTTTCCAAGCCTATATAGGTATCTGGTTGGACTACCCTCGCACCTGGCAAAGAATAAGACTAGGCAACTTCCAGGATTTGCCTTCTAGCATAAATTTAGATAAATACCCTGCCTACTACCGTCGCAACTTTCATTATCAGAGTGACGGCTATTTGAGTGAGTATTCTGCCAACCTTTACGACTTACAGGTGGATATTTTGTTCAATGGCATAGCAGACGGCATGCGTCGTCGGGTATTAAAACCCCTTAAACAAGCTTTACAAAGCCAAAGTCGCCCTCGTATTCTAGATGTAGCCTGTGGTACTGGGAGGACCCTCAAATTTCTGCGCTATGCTTTCCCAGAAGCCCAATTGTACGGAATTGACCTGTCTGCCTTTTATCTGCGTAAGGCCAATGAAATGCTATTGCGACTTTTTCCCCAACAACTACCCCAACTAGTAGAGGGGAATGCCGAACATTTGCCCTATCGAGACAATTATTTCCACGGAGTGACAACTGTATTCTTGTTCCATGAGTTGCCTAGTCCCGTAAGACAGAGAGTAATAAACGAGTGTTACAGAGTGTTGCAACCGGGGGGAGTGTTAGTGATAGCCGACTCGATTCAGTTATCGGATTCTCCTCAGCTGGAAGCAGTAATGTATAACTTCTCCACTTTGTTCCATGAGCCCTTTTATAATGACTACATAAAAGACGACTTCCAAAACCGTCTACTGGAGGCGGGTTTTGACAACATTCAAGAAAAAGTGTACGGACTGAGCAAATATTGGATTGCCACTAAAAGGGGGTAGATAAAATTGCCCCAGTCCGTGATAATCTTTAAAGTGGCTTTTAATTAGTTCCCCTAGGTGATAAGTTAATTTCGTTAGGTTGACAGTAAATCAGCATGGTAGCAACACAGGAAAGGACAAACGTAGGTAGAATTACTCAAATAATTGGGCCAGTAGTAGACGCAGAATTTCCCAGTGGCCATATACCCCGTATCTACAATGCCCTGAGGGTGGAAGCAATAAACCCAGCAGGTCAAAAGGTGGCAGTGACTTGTGAAGTGCAACAAATCCTCGGGGATAACCAGGTACGCTCTGTAGCGATGAGTAGTACAGACGGCCTGGTAAGGGGGATGGAAATTGTAGATACAGGCTCCCCCATTCGTGTGCCGGTGGGGAAGGCCACATTAGGCCGTATTTTCAACGTTTTGGGTGAACCGGTGGACAACAAGGGGGAAGTAGATTATAGCATTACAGCCCCCATTCACCGCAAGGCGCCACCTTTAACCGAGTTGGAAACCAAACCCACTATATTTGAAACGGGCATCAAGGTAATTGACCTGTTGACTCCCTATCGTAAAGGGGGTAAAATTGGTCTGTTCGGCGGTGCCGGGGTAGGAAAAACCGTTATCATGATGGAGTTGATCAACAACATCGCCATCCAACACGGTGGAGTATCTGTATTTGGCGGTGTTGGTGAGCGCACCCGGGAGGGCAACGACTTGTACAATGAGATGATCGAGTCTGGGGTAATAGATCCGGAAAACCCTGAAAACTCCAAGATTGCCCTGGTATACGGACAGATGAATGAACCCCCTGGGGCTAGGATGCGTGTGGGCTTGTCTGCCCTCACCATGGCGGAATACTTCCGGGATGTAAATAAACAAGACGTATTGCTGTTTATTGATAATATATTCCGTTTTGTTCAGGCTGGGTCTGAAGTATCTGCCCTTTTGGGGAGAATGCCCTCTGCGGTGGGTTATCAGCCTACTCTGGGCACTGAGATGGGGGACTTACAAGAACGGATCACCTCTACCAAGGAAGGGTCCATTACTTCCATCCAGGCGGTGTATGTACCGGCGGACGACTTGACCGACCCGGCTCCTGCCACTACCTTTGCACACTTAGATGGTACAACCGTACTGTCTCGTAGTTTGGCGGCGAAAGGGATTTATCCAGCCGTAGACCCTCTAGCTTCTACCAGTACCATGTTGCAACCCCATATCGTCGGGGAGGAGCACTATAATACTGCCCGGGCCGTCCAAGCAACACTACAGCGCTATAAAGAACTACAGGATATTATTGCCATTCTCGGTTTGGACGAGTTGTCCGAGGAAGACCGTCTAATAGTGGATCGTGCCCGTAAGATTGAGCGTTTCTTGTCTCAACCTTTCTTCGTAGCCGAGGTGTTTACTGGTACGCCGGGCAAATACGTCCCCTTAAAAGAGACCATCCGGGGCTTCAAACTCATTCTCTCTGGGGAGTTGGACCATCTACCAGAACAAGCCTTCTACATGGTAGGCACTATTGACGAGGCCATTGCCAAGGCTGAGAAGCTGAAAGGCTAAACCACACAAAACATCGTAGCGCCCCCTTTTGGGGGTGATTTTCCTGAACGAACTGAGATTGTAGTAGAAGACTATGGTTTTAATGGTAAGAGTAATTACTCCTGACAAGATTGTCTGGGAGAAAGAGGCACAGGAGGTAATTCTGCCTAGTAGTACAGGACAGTTGGGTATTTTGACCAATCACGCCCCTTTGTTGACTAGCCTTGACATTGGGGTGATGCGTATCCGTCCAGACAGGGAGTGGAAGAATATTGCCGTCATGGGCGGTTTTGCTGAGGTAGAAAACAACGAAGTCAAGGTGTTGGTCAACGATGCCGAGTTAGGGGAGAACATCAACAGGGAGGAGGCAGAGGCGGAGTATCAGGAGGCTCAAAAAGCCTTTGACGAGGCCGTAGCCAGCGGCGATCGTCGTGCCAAAATCAAGGCCACTCAGAGGTTGAAAAAGGCAAGGGCCAGATTCCAAGCCAGCAGGGGATAATAGGGAGCGTTACAGGCCATTATAAACTGACAGGCTCAGGGGGAAGTGGGGGGGCGGTTCCCCTTTCCTCTGTGCTACAATCGGGTTGACGGTTAACAGGCCTTTTCAGTTGTGTGGCGTCCATTCCAGTTTTTGTTTACGGTTTTAAAGGTTATTTTTCGTCACCCGGTGATGGGGGTAACCTTAGTCCCAAAACTTCCCGATGGCAGGATAGTACTTGTTCTTCGTCGTGATTGTCGTAAGTGGAGCTTGCCGGGGGGTATGGTAGACTGGGGGGAGGACATTCCCACCACCATCCGTCGTGAGTTAAAAGAGGAAACCGGCTTGGATTTGATCCGAATTGGACGTCTTGTGGGGGTTTATTCTTCTCCTCATCGTGATCCTCGTTTACACTCCATTTCCGTCTTGGTAGAAGTTGAAGCCACGGGCAGGTTACAACCCCTTGATACTGCTGAGGTACTCCAGGTCAAGTCTTTTTCCCAGGATGATTTGCCTCTTGGCAGTCTTGCCCATGACCATGATCGGCAGCTTCAGGACTATCTTTCCCACCGCACTATCATATCCTAGGTCTTATTGACATTCATTTTTATCTTCTCTTCCTTTTCATCCCCTTATATACCTGTATCCCCTCCCTATTCTTTAGAATTTAAATGAAATTAATTTGCATATAAAAAATGCGCTGCCCAGGTGTTTTGGTAGTACCTTCGCCTACCGCCAATTGATACTATTCTAGCGCCGCCGGGCAGGTTTTGTCAAGGGGGGAAGAAAATTTTTGGTATAATGTTGGGCTTATGGGGTCTTGTGTGGGGAGGAGGGGAAAGGGGCAATCTGTTAAAAGTCCAGGGGTTGGGGGATTTACTGGGAGATGGGGCACTTCTCTTTTCTAGTGGTAGGAGGCTTAATGTTTTATCAGGGGAATGCCCCTTGTCTGTGGTGGCAACCCAGGGGATTGCCGGGGTGGATGGGGGTTGGGAAAGTCTAACTGTTGCCTTTTACCATCCTTTACTGCTTTGGTTGTAGTCCTATTATCTGTCAAAACAAGGAAGAGACGTCAATCCCCGGTAACTGTTTTCACCCAGATAGGCACCACACAAACTATTAGTCTGGCAGGTCATTAAATTTGCAACAACTTAATAATAAAAAAATAATACAGAGGGGGAACTACTCCATCCTATAGGGAGTTTCCCGCTTCACAGACTGATGACTGGTAGACTTATATTGCTGTCATTTGGCCGCCCAGTCTCCACAAAAGGCTTCAGTTAGGACAGTCCCTGCCCTACCGCTTGGCAGGGGACAACATATTCCATTTTACGAGAAAACATGTTTTTTGGCAATTTATCTCCACCTTGGGGGAGACTGCTTGCCTTGTTGGTGGTTAAAATGGCGGATTGTCATGATACGGGGGGTATTGTATCAGTTTTTGAGCCCTGCAGTACCAGAGGTGGGGTTTTCTTGTAAAGGGGAGTTTATGACTTTTTTTCTCCACCTGCCCAGAGTGGTGAAGCCCCAGTGAGTGGTGTTGCTTGGCGGTGGAATTTTGGTGTATGGTAATAGGGCAAAGGGGGGGTTAGAGGATGTTGTCAGGAGGAGGAGTGATGAAGCAATTGTCTAACGGCGGTGAGTGCGGAATAACTAACGCCGGCGGTGCCTTCGCCGGGATGGGTAGAATCGCCCACTAGCCATAGGTTTTTTAGGGGAGTGCGGTTAGGGATAGCAAAGGGGCCAAAGGTAGTAACTCTTTGTCCTACACCTCCTACTATGCCTTTTTCTCTACCGGTATATCGATAAAAGGTGACGGGGGTAGCGCTTTCGAGGAGGAGGATAGTGTCTTCGGTGAGGTGGAAGTATTCTGCTAGACGTGTTATTGCCTTTTGGGTGTAATCTTGTTTTAGGGCATTATAGTCGGACTGGGAGAGATTCCACCATTTGTCTACGTTGGTGAAGGAGGAGGCGGTAATAGTAGCTTTGCCTTGTGGTGCCCTACCGTCACCGGGTTGGCTAACTGAAACAAAGAGAGAGTTGACTTCTGCTATTTCTCCTTCTTCATAGAGAAACTGAAGGTGTAATGGGCAATTGTTGGGGATAGCTTCTTGTTTGACTCCCAGGTAGACAACAAAGGCACCACTAGCTGGGGGTAAATTTTGTATTCGGCGACAATAGCGGGGGGGGAGATTTTCCGTCATAGTTACCAGGTTATTAACTGTGACATTAGCTATCACATAGTCAGCTGGTTGCCGATATACTTCTCCCGTTTTCAGGTTTTCTACTGTTACTCCTGTAGCTTTTTTTCCATCACTGTGGATTTTTTTTACGCGGTGACGTAAATAGAGTTTGCCTCCCTGTTTGGCCAACGCTTCCTGCAGACGGTCACTCAAAACCTGCATACTGCCCTTTAGATGATATAATCCCTGGGGGTATTGAGAGAGGGACAAAGCGGTAGCCCCATACAAAAGGGCGGTTTGGGAGGAATCCACTTGGGAGTACAATTTAAGTTGTAGGTCCAAAAAAGTTTTCAGACGTTTGTCTTTTGCCAATCCCAACAAAAAGAGGGCATCTGTTACTGTCATAAAGGTGAAGGGCAGTGTGTAAAGGGTATCCAAACGGAAGGCTTTTAACAGCTGAGTCAAATCCCAGAGGGTGCGTGGTGGTAGAATAGGGTCACGGGATTGGAAGTGCCAACTTGCCTTGAATAACACCTCTATTAAACGCCAAAAAGGCTCACTGTTGGGAAACTGCATTTGTCTTTCCCTTTTCCATTTTTCTGGGTTGCGCCATACCATAATGGGTGTTTTTTCTCCCGGCAGAAACACTGCACAGGCTGGTTCACATTCTGTAGCTTCTGGTAATTCAACCCCCAACTCTTGGAAGATGCGATAGTGTATTCCTCCTTTTTCCAATCCTGCCACTTGGGTTGCCCCCACATCGAAGACAAAACCCTTTCTTTTAAAGCTGGAGGCGCATCCTCCTGGCACCATTGCCTGTTCATAGACTACCACATCGTAACCATAACGGGCCAACAGTGCCCCGGCTGTCAACCCTCCTATTCCCGCGCCCACTACTACTACCTTTGCTTTTTTTGTCATAACACTAATTTTTCATCCCACCGGCCTTCTATTATAGTTTTCTCACTGACTCTTTCTCTTCCATGTTTCTTCCTTGCTTTGTTTTCCTTTTCTCTTTTTTCCCTTGACATTGCTATTTATTCTTGTTACCATGTTAGTTAGCATGGCGGCGGGCGAAGGTACTGCCAAGACACCTTTGCTGCATAAAATGCTAACACTAATTATTATCAACTAATGGGCTTCGCGCAGAACGTAATATGCTTTAAATAAGGCTTCTAGCATATACGAGGGAAATATACGTTGGACGCCGGTGTTATCGGGCTCTCTAGTCTAACGAAATATTCCTTGTTGATTTTTATCTTCAACTAAATTGTTTGCTGCCCGAATGTTTTAGTAGTTCTTACGCCTACCGTGGGATATGAGCGGTTAACAATGAACCTACCGCGACGCCTATGGTGTAGATTATAACATAGAAAAGGGGAGGTTGTCAAGGGGGAGGGAGGAAAAAAGCTAGTGGGAGGAGGATAAACAAAATGCTATAATAAGGGGATAATCGATTGAGAAATATCAATTAATATGGAGAGAAAAACGAGGGAAAACTCAAATAAGGGGTTTGACGGGAAGAATCCGCCGGCGCAACAGATAATAGACAAATGTGTGCATTGTGGGTTTTGTTTATCGACTTGCCCAAGTTATAGGGTAATAGGGAAGGAGATGGATTCTCCCAGGGGTAGGATTTATTTGATGAATGCAATCCACAAAAAAGAGGCGGGGATAGATGAGACGACGACTAGTCATTTTGACACCTGTTTGGGTTGTTTGGCGTGCGTGACTACTTGTCCTTCTGGGGTGGAGTATGATAAGCTGATAGGGGCGATGCGTCCTCAAATAGAGAGGAACTATGGACGTAATTGGTGGGATAGGCTAGTACGTAGTTTTATCTTTTTTTTGTTTCCCTATCCGGAAAGGCTAAGATTGTTAATGCCGCTGTTGTGGTGGTATCAGGTATCTGGGTTACAGGCAATAGTGCGCAGAAGTGGGATTTTGAGATTTTTTCCCCGTCTGGCGGCGATGGAGTCAATATTGCCGAGGATAGGGCTTTCTTCTATTTACAAGAAATATCCCTATGTAGTGGCGGCAGAGGGGAGAAAACGTTATCGGGTGGGGGTAATTCTGGGGTGTGTACAAAGGTTATTCTTCGATGGTGTCAATGAGGCGACTATAAGGGTATTGGCGGCGAGTGGATGTGAGGTAGTAATACCATCCAATCAAGGGTGTTGTGGGGCATTGTTAGCACACCAGGGGAGAGAATTAGAAGCCCAAAGTCTTGCCCGTCAGATGATTGATGCTTTTGAGGGGACTGAGGTGGACTATGTTATCATAAATGCGGCTGGTTGTGGTCATACTCTCAAGGAATACCATCATATTCTAAGGGAGGACCCGGATTACAAGGAGAAGGCGAGGGAGTTTGTGGGCAAAGTCAGGGATATACATGAATTTTTGGTGGAGGTGGGTTGTGATTTGTCACTGGGGCCTATAAGTGATAAACCGGTTAAGATAGTATACCAGGATGCCTGCCATTTACTACATGGACAGAGGATTAGTCTTCAACCGAGACTCTTGTTACAAAAAATTCCAAACGTATTAATAGAAGAGCCTCAGGATGCGGCTTTGTGTTGTGGGAGTGCAGGGGTGTATAATCTGCTGCAGCCCAGTGTAGCGGAGGAGTTGGGGCAACAGAAGGTAAGTAATTTGTTGAAGACTGGTGCGGAGATTATTGCGTCTCCCAATCCGGGTTGTGCCCTACAGATAGGGAAGCATCTTAGGATAGAGGGGAGGGAGACGAAGGTGTTGCATCCCATTGAGTTGTTGGACTGTGCCCTGAGGAGGGAGGTTATTATTTAATGGGAGGAGTGGTTTACAATTATATGTGGGGGAGGGGCACAAAGGGGGGGTGAAGGGGAAGGAGAGTGGGTGGCGAAACCCACCCAACCCCAATTAGTGGTTATTCTTTCCACTTAGAGGCGACGATTTCTGCCAAGTCTAAGACTCTTTGGGAGTAGCCCCATTCGTTGTCATACCAGGCGACGACTTTCACCATATCTCCCATCATGACCATAGTGAGACTGGCGTCGACGATGGAGGACACATTGGTGCCGCGGTAGTCACAGGAGACAAGTGGCAACTCACTGTAGGCGAGGATGCCTTTTAATTCTCCTTCAGCGGCTTCTTTGAGCACTTGGTTAACTTGTTCAGCGATAGTGCTTTTTTCTACTTGTACTACAAGATCTACTACAGAGACATTAGGGGTAGGCACCCGGAAGGCTATACCGTTTAATCTGCCCTTCATCTCTGGGATTACTAGGGCTACTGCTTTGGCGGCGCCGGTGCTAGTGGGGACAATATTCATAGCGGCGGCACGGGCTCGACGCAAGTCTCTGTGACTGGCATCTAACAGCCTTTGGTCTCCAGTATAACTGTGGGTGGTGGTCATTGTCCCCTTTATGATTCTGAAGTGTTCATGTAGTACTTTAACTATAGGGGCCAGACAGTTGGTGGTACAGCTAGCATTGCTTAGGATTTGGTGTTTATCGTGTTCATAGTCTTTGTCATTAACTCCCACTACGTAGGTGCCAATGTTTGCGCCTTTGCCCGGTGCGGTGATAAGGACTTTTTTGGCGCCGGCGACTAGGTGTTTGGAGGCGCCTTCTTCATCCACAAACACTCCTGTGGCTTCTATTACCAAATCTACGCCCCAGTCTTTCCAGGGCAGATTGAGGGGGTTACGATCGGAGAAGCATTTAATGGTTTTTCCGTTTACGGTGATGGAGTTGTCATCGGCTTTTACATCTGCGTTTAGAGTCCCCAACATGGAGTCGTATTTTAGCAGATGTGCGTTAGTATGGGGATCTGAGGTGTCATTTATCCCCACCACGTCTATATTTGTCTTTTCACGTCCTAACCAGCAGCGTAAAAAGTTGCGACCGATACGTCCAAACCCGTTAATAGCTACCCTAATCACTGTTTTTCCCTCTTTTTTAATAAACTCTATTCGCTACGATTTTCTAATGACCCTAATCATATCGTAAAGTTTGCCTCTTTCAATACCCCCTTTTAAATTTTTTTTTTGGACTCTTTTCCCCTTTGCCTCCTGGCCTATTTTTTCCTCCTTCTCCTCTTACAAATGCTAATGACTAGTTGAAATATTATGTCATTTATAACACCTACTTTTCTTTTCATTGCTCCTTCTCC
>JAUQQP010000041.1 GCA_030549855.1 Cyanobacteriota bacterium SRBZ.bins.94.201705 | reverse complement strand
ACAAATAGACTTCCTTGTAATTCGATTCCAGGTTTTTAGTGTTTTTTCTTGCCATTCCCCTCGAGCAACTTGTACCATAATACTTACCACTCTTGTACTTATTTACGTCCCGTTATAAAATACTGTCTCAGCAATTTTTATGCTCAAAAAATTCTCCTGGGAATCCGGCTTTTACTCTTTGGCTATTGCAGTTTTTTCTCAACTTAGAAATGGGGAGATACTTACGGTTAATTTTTGGGGAGAAACCACGCAATTCATCAGATTTAATAGCGCCAAAATTAGGCAAAATGGAGTAGTAATAGAGGGGAACTTAAAACTGAATTTAATCGCTGACAACCGTCAGGCGTCGGTGACCATTCCCCTCAGTGGCTACAGAGAGAGGGACCAGGAAATAGCCGGGGAAAGTCTGGAGTATCTGAGGGAAGAAATAAAAAGTGCCCCTGAAGACAAATACATAGTTTATCCCCAGAAGAATAGTTCATCAAAAGAAGTGTACAGGGGTAACATACCGGGGGAAGAAGAGGTTTTTGAAATAATATTAAAACCGGTAGGAAATTTGGATTTTACCGGACTGTATGCCGGGGGGAATATGGTAAGAGGATATGCTAACTCCCTGGGGCAAACTAATTGGTTTTCCACCGAATCCTTCTTTGTGGACTATTCCCTAATAAGTGAAAATCAAAGGGCAGTAAAAGGCACTTTTTCTGGGAGAAACTGGGATACAGGGGAGTATGAAAAGCAAATAAATTTGAAGCGGAAACAACTGGAAAAATTAAACTTGCCCCAAAGGGAGATAAAACCTGGGCGTTATCGTGTATATTTGGAACCGGCAGCAGTGGCAGAATTGTTAGAAATGTTTTCCTGGGGGGCAATATCAGAAGCCTCTCTACAACAGGGGGGTAGTGCCTTGGCTAAGTTACGTCGGGGAAAAACTCTGTCTCCTCTGTTCAGTTTAAAGGAAAATTTTATGAGGGGAGATGTGCCTCGTTTTAACGAGTTTGGCGAGATTTCCCCACAAGAATTGCCCCTAATTGTAGAAGGGAAATTGGTTAATACCCTCATCAACAGCCGCACCGCTTTAGAGTACAATTTAGTGGCCAATGGCGCCAATAGTAGTGAAAGTCTAAGGGCACCAGAAATAGCCCCAGGTAACTTGACTGAGGAGGAAATTCTCAAGAGTTTAGACACAGGATTATATATCTCGAATTTACACTATTTAAACTGGAGTGATAGACAGGAAGGAAGAATAACCGGGATGACTCGTTATGGTTGTTTTTGGGTAGAAAAAGGAGAAATTGTGGCTACTATTAAAAACCTGCGTTTTGACGAATCATTGTATTCCTTTTTTGGGGATAATCTCATGGGATTAACTAATTTTCGCCAGTTTATCCCCAACACCAATACCTATGAATGCCGCAGTTTGGGGGGAAGTCTGGTGCCTGGGGCATTGATAGAAGACTTCACATTTACTCTGTAGGGGTAATAGTAACAGTATGAGGCAATTAGTCCTTCCCTCAGCAGATGTCCATGAAAAAGTTGAACCTATGTGCTAGTGAGGTTATATATCAAATTACAAGTCCCACTCAGGGTTAGGAGGGAAATGGTAACGATGCCATTGCCATAAATGTGCCAGGGATGCTGAAGCCGTCAGTACCAACCCTTATTGTTAACTATAAGTGGGGCGGTCTGTGATGGCCAGTCTTGTCCGATGGTTTCTACACAAAACTTTACATTTTTCTCAGGGACAATGGTGTAGGGAGATAATGGTAATATAGGATAGCAAGGATACACTTGAGCAAAAGAAAACGGTAAGGAAAATATGGAACTAATGATCCTCTTGGCTAAATTGCCGGAAGCCTATCAGGCTTTTAAGCCCCTCATCGATGTACTACCTGTGATACCTGTGTTTTTCCTGTTGTTGGCCTTTGTTTGGCAAGCCGCTGTAGGATTCAGATAAACTGTAGGGATGTAAGGGTCGATAATAAATACAAGCCTCCACCCATAGCCTCAGATGGGGCGTGGGTTTTGTTTTCCTTGGGTGTCTGTGACCATTGTCAGGGGGGGATTATTTTTTTTAAACTAGTAATCCCGAATCATTGAGCTACTAGTCTTTCATTTATGGCAGGACATAGTAAATGGGCCAATATCAAAAGACAAAAAGCTAGAGTTGATGCCAAAAAGGGGAAGACTTTTACTCAACTTTCTCGTGCCATAATTGTAGCAGCTCGTAATGGGATACCAGATCCAAGTGCCAATTTCCAACTGCGCACTGCCATTGAGAGGGCAAAGGCGGCGGGGATGCCCAGTGAGAATATAGAAAGGGCAATCCAAAAAGGGGCAGGGACTTATGTAGACGAGGAGGCGGTTTTAGAGGAGATCAGATATGAGGGTTACGCGCCAGGGGGGGTGGCAGTATTAATTGAGGCACTGACAGACAACCGCAACCGCACGGCAGCTGACTTAAGGGCTGCCTTTAACAAGAATGGGGGGAGAATGGGGGAAACTGGCTGTGTTAGTTGGATGTTTGAGCGGAAGGGGGTTGTGACTATTGACGGCGCCGTTGACGAGGAACATTTATTAGAAACCTGTGTCAACGCGGATGCTCTCAGCTACGAGATAATTCAAGAAGACGACTACCAAGGAGCAGAGGTGTTTACGACGGTGGAGGGGTTAGAGAGGGTGAGTGAGGCGTTAAAAAGTGCAGGTTTTGCGGTAAAAGACGCCGAATTGCGTTGGATTCCCAAAAGTTATGTAGAAGTGAGCGATCCGGAGCAGATTAAGTTAATATTGAGGCTGATGGAAACTCTGGAATCCTTAGACGACGTACAGAATGTCACTGCCAACTTTGACATTGTCACCTAGGGGGAGAAGGCAGGCTGGGCCATCAACCTCCTTCCTGCCTCTTTTTGTGTAACCCAACCCCCTTCCTCCAGCCAGACAAGTTAGATATTCCAGGTTACAGTTAGAGTTTGCGGGGTGGTACGATAGTCAGAATAGTTTTCTGGGGCTCATCCAATATGGTAACCCCCTCAGGGGGCACCAAGTCCCCTACAGAGAAGTTTTTGCCGATGTCTACACCACTGATGTCAGCTTCTATTACCTCTGGGATACCACCGGGGAGACAACGGACTTTTACCTCTGTCAGCATTTGTTCTAGGACACCGCCTTTAGTAAGCCCCACCGCCTGGCCAACTATTTTTAGGGGCACTACCACCTCTACGGGTTTTTGACCGGAGGGGCAGAAAAAGCTAATATGGTGTAATTCCTTTTTCCAGGGGTGAGTTTGTACCTCTCTAATCAACACCCTGCCAGTCCAATTCAAGTCAGACACTGTCAACTGGATGAGGGTATTATTGACAGAGGCACTCCTCAAAACCCTGATAGCCTCTTTTTGGGGCACCACCAAGGACACCGACTCGGCCCCTTTATGACCATATAGATTAGCAGGAATCAGACCTTGACGACGCAGAGCCCTAGGATTAGTCTTTTCAGTTCTAGTTCTGCATTCTAGTGTAATAGACATATTTGTTGCCTGAGTATAGACCAAGGACAGATCTTCTATGATAAACCATATAGGGCTAGGATTTCACGGGTTTCCCTTTACTATCCAAAAGTGCGCGTTTGGGGCCATGGATAGGATCTTCTACTATAATAGTTTGCTCCCGGGCGGCCCCAACGGAGACTATAGCGATGGGCACCTCCATCAATTCTGCTAGGAATTTCAGGTAGTCCTGGGCTTGTTTTGGCAACTCCTCCAGGGTGCGACAGTGACTGGTAGGTTGTTGCCATCCTGGCAGGGTTTCATATACCGGCTTGCAGTTGGCAAATTTAAGGGCATGGATAGGGAATTCCCGGCAGATTTCCCCGTCTACCTCATAAGCCACACAAACCTTGATTTCCGGCAACTCGTCTAAAACGTCCAGCTTAGTGATAGCCAGACAGTCTAGGCCATTGATGCGGGCGGCATAACGGCCGATCACCCCGTCAAACCAACCACAACGACGACGACGACCTGTAGTAGTGCCGTATTCAGCCCCCTTCTCGGCCAGATATTCTCCTATTTCATCGTGCAATTCAGTGGGGAAAGGGCCCTCTCCTACCCGTGTGGTGTAGGCCTTAGCCACGCCGATGATGCGATCTATAATGGTAGGGCCTACGCCCGCCCCCACACAAGCCCCGCCAGCGATAGGATTAGAGGAGGTGACATAGGGGTAGGTACCATGATCCAAATCCAGAAGAGTGCCTTGGGCCCCCTCGAAGAGGATGTTTTTCTTTTGTTTTACTGCCTGGGCGATTTTCAGGGAACTATCCACCACATAGGGGCGTAATCTTTCCGCATAGCCTCGGTATTCCTCGATGATTTCCTTGGCATTCAGGGGCGGTAATCCATAGAGTTTTTCCAATACTGCATTCTTGTAATTAATAGTCCACTCTATTTTTTCGGGATAGCGATCGCAGTAGATCAAATCCAACATGCGGATGCCGATTCTTTCCGCCTTATCCGAATAGGTAGGGCCGATGCCTCGGCCGGTGGTGCCGATTCTGTACTTACCTCTTCTCTCCTCCGCCGCCTGGTCGAGAATTCGATGGTAGGGCATAGTGACATGGGCGGTTTGGGAGATGTATAGATTTTTGGTGGAGACGTTTAGCTTGTGTAACTGGTCGATTTCCTTCAGCAACTCCCGGGGGTCGATCACTGTCCCCGACCCTATGATACACTCGGTATTGGGGTAGAGTATCCCCGAGGGGATCAGGTGCAGTTTAAATGTTTGTCCTTGTACAACTACCGTATGGCCCGCGTTTACTCCCCCTTGGGAGCGCACCACCACATCTGCTGATTTACTGAGCAAGTCCGTTATTTTTCCTTTCCCTTCGTCGCCCCACTGGGCCCCGATTATGATAACGTTAGCCAAGAGTTTTTTTGAAAGCTAAACTTCACACAAACTATTATTATCGCAGTATTAGGGGAGCTTGTCAAGACCCTGTTGCTTTCTAACTAATAAGGATACTGTTATGAGAGAAGCCGAGTTATCCGCGATGATAGTGCCTTTTTACCTAGACCAGATTCCCAACACCAGTGGCGAGAAGATATCCCAGATTTGGCAGTGGAGTTTTTTGCGACTAGAGGCAAGTCACAGCTATATTCAATGGTTGTTCCCCCTAAAGGAAAAAAGTGCCTATAATCCCTATTCTCCCCTGCTTACGGACGAGATTATCTCCCAATTTCATCAAAACAGTCAACTACAAGAGAATTTAGGCAAATCCTTCTCCCTAATGTTAAACTTTTATGGCCTACAAATGAGTCGCAATCCCCTCTCCCAAAAAGTAGAGATTACCAGGGCAGCTTCTTTTGAACAAAGGGCTAAAAGTTGGTTAACTGTTGGCAATCACAACTATTTGCGTCTGACGCGGATTTTGAAGTCTTTAAGTCTGCTGGGTAAAAAAGCCGAAGCCCAGTCTCTCTACCATTGTTTGAAGGAAATCTATGCCGACTATTGGGACATCATAGGTCAAATTACGTTAAACTACTGGAGTAATGCAGTTCTTTGAGCTCCTCCCTTTTGTCATTTTCTCCCTTCTGTGCTATAATGTAACCCAGTGGCATAGGCCCCTGCTACCTTAGCTCAATTGGCAGAGCAAATCATTCGTAATGATTAGGTTGTGGGTTCGAGCCCCACAGGTAGCTTGGGTGGCAAGCCTTAAGGTACAATGCCTTCTCCCTCTCCCCCCAGTAAAACTTTATCAAGGTTCACCAAATGTTCACCATTACCCCCTGTTATAACCATACGGGGGGTATTTTGTCAAGATGGAATAAAAAAATTTTTTAT
>JAUQQP010000039.1 GCA_030549855.1 Cyanobacteriota bacterium SRBZ.bins.94.201705 | reverse complement strand
TCTTCCACATAGGCGCACCGCTTCAACCAGTTTTTCTAAGGGGATGTATTTGTAACAATAACCCTTGATAATGGGGATGTGATTTAGCTTAAAATCGTAGACTAAGGTTTCTGGCCTTGTGAGTAATAGGATATTAATTTCTGGGTACTGTTTGGATATTTTGGGCAAATCAGAGATGAAGTTTCTAACTTTTTTGGGATAGATTTCTAAATCTAGAGACACCAGCCACAAATCTACTTTGTAACTTTCCAGAAGAGGAAAAATATCCTGGAGTTTGCCGGTGGCAACCACATTAATTTCCTGAACTCCCCCTGTCTTTAATGCCTCTCTAAATCCCAAGGAAAAAATAGGGTCCTCGTCTAACAAAATTAGGCTTATGGGAGGAGATGAAAGGTGAACAGACATGTGTTAAAAATAGGGAAACTCTTAGCAGTAATATATAATTTTTTACCGCGAAAGAGACAAAAAAAGTAAGAGAAAAAACAAATTGGTAACAGTTGTGCTATAATGGGCTAAGTCGGTTCTGATGGGGGTCAGCCATCAGACGTAAGGGGGAAAGTCCGGTGAAAATCCGGCGCTGTCCCGCAACTGTGATGAAGGCTAAGCCCTCTCAGTCATGGATTGAAGGCCAAGCCTTCTCAGTCAGGATGCCCGCCGACGGTGTAAACCCTATCAAATTTCATCTGCGAGGTACGGATGAAACAAAGATTTACTACTAATAGCTGCAAGCCGCTACTGTCAATATTGTCCCTATCCACCCACTGTAAAGGAAGTGGCCTTCCCCTCCTCCCAGAAATGGTGGCTAAGGCTTGATAGTGGTGAAGACATAAAGGAGATACCATCCGCTTCAGGATTAGTATACCCCCAGGAGGAAATAAATAGAGACGCAGGGGGTATCTTGTATTTGCTAATGGTCGATTTACTAGTAAGAGGAAAGGACTGTTTTTATGAGTATAGTGACGGCGACTTTGGGTTATCCTCGTATAGGGGCTAATAGGGAATTGAAAAAGGCACTGGAAGCCTACTGGTCCGGTAAAATTAGCACAGAGGAGTTGCTGCAGGCTGAAAAACAGATTGAACAGTACAACTGGCAACAGCAACAGGATGCTGGAATTGAGAAAATCGGCGTAGGGGATAGCAGTCTGTATGATCCTGTTTTGGATTGGAGTGTCAGACTGGGGATTGTACCCTCTCGTTTCCGCTCCTTAACCGGGTTGGAACGTTATTTTACCATGGCTAGGGGACAAGAGGGAATCCCGGCCCTAGAAATGACTAAGTGGTTTGATAGCAATTATCACTACCTGGTGCCGGAAATCAGCGATTATCCCCTACTGCCGCCAGATTTTAGTGATTTTTTGGCCAAAATAGCCTCAGCCAAAGAAAAGCTGGGGCAAAAGGCAGTCCCCATTTTATTGGGGCTTTTGACTTTCCTCCGTTTGAGTCGTGTGGAGGTGGGACAAGATAAGATATTTGACGAACTGGCGGCTAGATATGTAGATTTGTTAAGACAGCTGAAGGACTTGGGTGTCTCTGAGGTACAAATACATGAGCCAGCTTTGGTGTTAGAGGAGGCCAACCAGTGGCGGCAGTATTATGAGAGGTTGTATGACAGTCTGGCGACGGTGGGTATCCCTGTACACCTAGTAACCTACTTTGACGATTTGGGGGATGCCTATCCCTGGGTGGTACAGTTGCCAGTGGCAGCCATAAGTCTGGATTTCACCAGGGGTAACAATCTGGATTTGTTGTGTAGGTATGGATTCCCAAAAGATAAGCAATTGGGAGTGGGAATAGTAGATGCCCGTAACGTTTGGACTGTTCAACCTCAACCGCTACTGGCTACCCTAAACCGTATTCAACAGGTTACCTCCAACCTGTGTATACATCCCTCTGCCTCCTTGCAGTTTGTGCCCTATGATGTGACAAGAGAAAAACAACTCCCAGAGCCCCTGCGACAGGTATTAAGTTTTGCAGTACAGAAGTTAGCAGAGGTAGTGCTAATAGCAAGAGGGTTGAAAGAGGGGAATCTGGAAGAGTTGTTGAAGGCTAAAGAGGATAAGTGGCAAGCTTTCTATGCCTTTAGCCCTGTCAATGAACAGGTGCAAAAACGACTGGAAAGCCTTACCCCTGAACAATTGGAGCGTCAACTGCCCTATGAGAAACGCAAAGAGTTACAACCCCAATTACCACCTTTCCCTACCACCACTATTGGCTCATTCCCTCAAACCCCTGAAATTAGGCAACTGAGGCTAAAATTAAAACGGGGACAAATCAGTGAGGAGGAATACCAACAAGCCATCCATGAGGAAATTGCCAAATGTATTCGCCTTCAGGAGGAGATTGGGCTAGACGTTTTGGTGCATGGGGAATTTGAACGCACAGACATGGTAGAATTCTTTGCCCAAAAGCTGGCCGGTTTCGCCTTTACTGAATATGGTTGGGTACAAAGCTATGGCAGTCGTTGCGTACGTCCTCCCATTATTTATGGGGATGTAGTCCGATTGGAACCCATGACAATACGAGAATTTAAACTAGCCCAATCCCTCACCAAAAAACCAGTAAAGGGTATGTTAACAGGGCCAGTAACCATGGTCAACTGGTCATTCCCCCGAATCGACATCCCCCGCGCCCAACAAGCCATGCAGATTGCCCTAGCCTTGAGGGATGAGGTGGCTGATTTAGAGGCGGCTGGTGCCTGTATGATTCAAATAGACGAACCAGCTTTACGGGAAGGCTTACCCTTGAAGAAGAGTCGTTGGGAGGAGTATCTCCGTTGGGCGGTAGATGCCTTCCGTTTAGCCTCCGCCGGTGCCCGTCCCGAAACCCAAATTCATACCCACATGTGCTATTCTCAATTTGGGGATATTATCGAGCATATTGAACGTCTCGATGCCGACGTCCTTTCCATTGAAAACAGTCGTAGCAACAACGAAACCCTCTTACAGATTGCTAAGGCTGGCTACAAAAAACAGGTGGGTAATGGGGTTTATGACGTTCACAGTCCAGCTATTCCCAGTGTAGACCAGATATTCCATCAATTACAAGAGGGGATAGCCCATTTGCCGCCACAGCAGATTTGGGTTAATCCCGACTGTGGTTTAAAAACCAGAAGATGGGAAGAGGTAATCCCCTCCCTCAAAAACATGGTAGCTGCCACCCGTCGTCTCCGGGAAACAGAGGGATTACAGTGTAGCAATTAGTATTCTTGTATGGATAGGGCTTGTCTCTATCCTTTGGCTTGTTTTTGCCCGCCGGCTTGTTCTTCTGCTGGGTTTATCCTTTTGCCCCTTTCCCCCAGTTACCCCTATTTTCTTTTTTCCCCTCTCCGGCTACAATAAGAATAGGGCTTCTCTAACTTTTTTGGGGCAATGGCCATGGGTGCCGGTGATATTGACGGGTTTTTTGCCAGTATTGAAAAGAGTTTCCAAAACAAAAACAAGTCAGCAACAGATAATGTCCCCCCCTCTGGCCTAGACGAGGCTTTACAGGAAGTTGAAAGGCAATTTAAGCAGAAAAAGGACAACAATTCTTCCCCCCCACTTACAGATAATACTGCCCCCAAAAATCAAGGAAATAACGATTTGTTTTCCGATATAGAAAGGCGGTTTAAGGAGAAGAATAAATCCCAATCTAACCCCTCAGACAGGAAAAACATTTCCGGTGACTTGTTTTCCGACATAGAAAGACAATTTAAGGAAAAAAATAAGCCTAAACCACAGCTGAATAATACCGGCGATACCCCATCGCTTTTCGCTGATATTACCAGACAATTTGAGGAAAAAAGAAAGACAGAATCTAATAAAAATACCTGGCAAGATGTAGAGGAAATTAGAAGACAGGAGGCAGAAAGGAGAAGGAAAGAAAAACAAATCGTCCAAAAAGCAGAGGAATTCTTAAAAAATTTAGACCCCTACTCGGATGAAGGCTTTTGGTTTGAACAATTTGCCCAATCTTACCCATCTCGTCTGCAGGCGGCTATAGAATATTTACAGGCTTTGGAGGGGGGAAAATAATTTTTATAAACAGCCAATAAAGTCCCGATTTACTATCTGATTGAACCAGTTATGATACAGACGACAAACCCTCATTATATCAGTTACCCCCTCTGGTTGAGCAATTCCTTTAAATAGTAGACAAGAATGCTGTTGTTTGTCCTTTTTCAAATGGCTGTCTATGAGGCTTATTGTGACCCTTTTATCTTCCAGCTGGTAGACAAAATTTAGCTAGCATTATCTTTTTGGGTTTTTGTCCTCTTATTTGCCATCGGTTTTCCTAAAAACTAGTTGTGTCTTCTGGTTTTTTGGTTTAATGTAGGTGAGAAAAAATTTGTCAATCACCGCTTCTATTTCCCCGAGAAGGAAATCTGGTTGTTTTCTAGGGTAATGCTGATATTTTTGAAACAAAAAGTGTAACAATCAGCCCTAGTGGTTGTCGGTTGTAATTCCCATTTTCCAGGAATTGCAGTTATTAAATCTAATAGAAATGATTGAAAATTGTCTATAGAAAAAACGAGACTTATGTCCTGATAATCGTAGATAGTAAGAGGTTTTTGGGGCAGGGGTATTCTCATATTTTGTTAAGTATTGTAAAGTAGAAAAAGAAACATGTTATATTCAATTCTAGGAGAGGAATATGGTTTTAGCAGTAGGCACAAAAGCGCCCAATTTTACTGCCAAGGATGATGAGGGGAATACTGTCTCTCTGTCTGACTATGCAGGCAAGGTAGTGGTATTATACTTCTATCCCAAAGACGATACCCCTGGCTGCACCAAAGAAGCCCAAAGTTTCCGGGATAAATATGAAGAGTTTAAAAACAAAGATATAGTAGTGTTGGGGGTAAGCAGAGACGACGAAGCCTCTCACAAGAGGTTTAAGGAGAAATATGGTTTACCCTTCAAACTACTGGCAGATACCGACGGCAGTATCACCAAAGCCTATGATGTGGATGGTGGTGGTTATGCCAAACGGGTGACTTACATCATTAACCCTGAAGGTGTTATCACCCATGTGGATGAGAAAGTCAAAGTAGACACCCATGCCCAAGACATCCTAGCCAACATAGGCAAGTAAGATAGGCTGTTAGAAGGGGGGTTAGTAGTGTCCCCCCTCTTGTAGTCCTATCGAGTTAATGGTAAAAGATACACTAGGGTGAACAGGACAATCCAAACTACATCTACAAAATGCCAATACAATTCCGAGGCTTCTACCCCAAAGTGTCTCTCTTTAGAATAATGCCCCGGTATAAAAGAGCGCCAGAGGGTGGCAAAAATAAACAGCAAACCGGCGGTAACGTGTAAGCCATGGAAGCCTGTTAACACATAAAAACAACTAGCAAAAAGATTGTCTGTCAAGCCAAAACCAGCATGGGTATACTCGTAACCTTGCCCCAGTAGGAATATAATCCCCATAATGGCGGTGAGGCTAAACCAGAATTGTAAACCCCTCACATCGTCTTTTTTAATCGCCCTTTGCCCCTGGTGCATTACAAAACTACTACTAATCAGGATAAGGGTATTAATGCTGGGGAGAAACAAGTCCAATTCAATGCCAAAGGGCCATTGGGGAATGGTGGCAAAATAGATTAAATAGGCACTAAATAACCCGAAAAAAATCATTCCCTCCGCCACCAGAAACAATATTAACCCAAATAGACGATGGTCGGGGTGATGATGGTGACGGCCTTTGGCTTCCAGGGCAACTTGACTTTCAATGGTTGTAGTGGTCATGGGTATTTGTTACTAATACTACTTACTGGCTACATCCGCTAACATTTCCTCGACGGATTGGGCAGTGGCTTCAGGAGAGGTGTCGATACCGTAGTCATACGGGCCACTCCATAAGATAGGCTCCTCTTCAAAGTTTTCCATGACGGGGGGAGAGGCAGTTTGCCATTCTAGGGTGAGGGCATTCCAGGGATTCCTTTCCGCCTTAGTGCCCTTTAAAAGACTCCATACTACGTTTATAATGAAAGGAATGGTAGAAATAGCCAGCAAGTAGGCGCCGGCGGTGCTAATCAAATTAAGAGGTTGAAAGGAAGGATCATACAAGGCAATACGCCTATTCATCCCCATTAGTCCCAACTGGTGCATGGGCATAAAGGTGATATTGAATCCCAGGAAGGTGAGAATAAAATGTAACCGCCCCAAAGTCTCGTTGTAGTTTTTGCCTGTCATTTTGGGAAACCAGTGATAGAAGCCGGCAAACAAGGCTAAGGCTGAGCCTCCAAACAACACATAATGGAAGTGACCTACTACAAAATAGGTATCATGGACATGAATGTCAAAAGGCACAGAGGCTAGCATCACTCCCGTCAAGCCACCAATGAGGAAGGAAGAGACAAAACCGATGGCGAATAACATAGGGGTATTAAGAGAAATCTTGCCCCCCCACATGGTAGCACACCAACTAAATACTTTAATGCCAGTAGGCACGGCTACTAACATGGTAGTGGCCATGAAAAACATCCGTAACCAGCCAGGGGTGCCACTGGTAAACATGTGGTGCGCCCAAACTATCAATCCTAAAAAGCTAATGGCCAGACTAGAATAGGCAATGGCACGATAGCCGAAGATAGGCTTGCGGGAATGGACGGGAATTACCTCGGAGATTACCCCAAAAAAGGGCAAAATCATGATATATACCGCTGGGTGAGAGTAAAACCAGAACAAGTGCTGATATACTACAGGGTCACCCCCACCTGCCGGGTTGAAAAAGCTGGTGCCTGCAATTAAGTCAAAGGAGAGAAGGATTAAAGCAGAGGCCAATACGGGGGTGGACAGAAGAATAAGGGCAGAAGTGGCCAACATTGACCAACAGAAAAGGGGCATACTATGTAAGTCCATGTCTTTTATCCGCATTTTGAGGATGGTGGTAGCAAAATTAATTGCCCCTAGGATGGAAGAAGTGCCCAACAGTAGTATACTCAAAATCCACATCTCTTGCCCCCATTTACCCGTCATCAGACTGAGGGGGGGATAAGAAGTCCAACCCGCTTGAGGCGCCCCTACCAGCAAACTGGCTATCAACAAGAGGCCACCCGGCGGCAACAACCAGAAAGCCACCGCGTTGAGACGGGGAAAGGCCATATCCTCTGCCCCAATCATCAGGGGAATCAGATAGTTGGCAAACGCCGCCCCAGCCGGCACAATCCATAAGAAAATCATGATAGTCCCGTGGAGGGTGAACATCTGATTGTATAATTCTGGGGAGAGAAAATCCGGATTGGGGGTAGCCAATTCCGTACGCATTGCCTCTGCAAAAGCGCCCCCTATGAAGTAAAACAGGAAAGAGGTTACTAGATACTGAATGCCAATTACCTTGTGATCAGTATTAAAGGTGAAATAGTCTATTAGCCTTCTTTCTCTTCTTTCTCTGTGCTCTTTTTTTACTACTTCTGTATTGCTGACCATAGGCATACAAGGACAAAATTATAGAGACTGAGGGGGAATATGAGGTATTTGGGCGAGAGTATCCCGGGTGACGCCAGCCAAGGGATGGGGCTTATATCCACTGGGTGGGGAGGGATTATCTTGGGTTTGGGCAATGAGATTTTTCTCTACCCATTGTTGGTAGTCTTCCTCGCTTTCTACATAGAGGGTAGTTTTCATGCCTCCATGGTATGCCCCACACAATTCGGCACAGATGATGGGATAACGGCCGATTTTAGTGGGTTTAAAGGACAATTCTGACTCCCTGCCAGGAATAACGTCTTGTTTGAGTCTCAACTGGGGCACCCAAAAAGCATGGATTACATCCCCAGCCTTCATTTTTAATCTTACCCGTTTGTTGACGGGCACGTGTAATTCTCCCGAGATAATGCCAGTGTCGGGGTAGGTGAAAATCCAGGCATATTGAATGGCATTTACCTCTACCTCTAAATCCGCTTTACCACTGCCAATACCTAAGGCTAAATGCCCCCCATGGGGGTTAAGGGCTACTAAGTGGTGATGATGATGGTTTTCCTCCTCATCGGCCATCTCCAGACGACTGGCGGGCAAATCTTTGCTGGTGTCCACATCCAAACCCCCTAAACTGTTGTATACTTCAAAGCTATAGAGGGCCAGAATAAAAACAATGATAGTGGGAATGGCTGTCCAGAGTATTTCCAGAGGCACATTCCCTTCCACTGGTGGGCCGTCGGTGCGATCGCCTCTTTTTCTTCTGAATCGGATAACGCAGTAAACTAACACCCCTTCCACCAGTAGAAACAAGCCAGTGGCAATAGTCATCATGAAGTTGAACAACTCATCCACCGCCTTAGCTTCTTCCGACGCAGCTGCTGGCATCAATCCATGGTGTTGCCCATACCACAGACTGATTAACGTTAGAAAAATCCCTGCCAGTAGGGTGATAATATTACTGGGTATATTCACTTTTTCTTGGCACCTACCACTGGTCTACAGTTTCATTTTTTTAGGATACGTCAACTTCCCAGGGATGGCACACTTTTCTTATACTTTGTGTTAAGTTTTGTTAATCGCGATAAAGTAAAGCTACAGCATAGGCACAAATACCTTCCTCCCTACCAATAGGGCCTAGTTTTTCATTAGTAGTGGCTTTGATGCTAATTCTGTTAGGCTCGATATTCATCCTACCAGCTAAGGAGTGTATCATGGAAGGGATATAGGGTTTAAGTTTAGGACGTTCAGCTACAATAACACTATCGATGTTTCCCACCTGCCAGCCTTCTTTTTTCACTATTTGGCATACTTGTGTTAACAAATCTAAACTATTAGCCCCAGCCCACTTAGCATCGGAGGGGGGAAAATAATGACCAATATCCCCCAAACTTAGGGCACCCAACAGGGCATCCATTATAGCATGGGTTAGGACATCTGCGTCACTATGTCCAAGTAACCCCATGGTATGTGGAATTTCTACCCCCCCCAGGATTAATTTCCTTCCCTCTGCTAGACGGTGTATATCATAGCCATTACCAACTCTGATGTTTACCATGATTTATCCCCCTATGACACCAGACATCAGGTTGCATTATACCCTTGTTGGTTCGGTGGGGGAATATGATATATTGTGAGGGGTTGTTGGCGTTGTCTGTGGCAAAGACGGAAAAATGAACATCATCGACTCGAAGGGACGTCTATTTGGTAGGATTAACATTCTAGATTTGGGGGCAATTCTGGTAGTGGTGCTAACTTTAATAGGTATATTTGTAGTACCTGGCCCTAAAGGCACAATCGCCCAAATGGTAGGCGGTGGCGGCGAAAAAGTCGAAGTGGAATTGCTAGTGAGAGGCTTAAGTGTCAGAAATGGTAAACAGTTTATGCAATCCTTGAAGGGGACTGATGTTAAAATCTTAGTGAGAAATGAGCCTGCTGGCAGTTTAACCATCGACGAGGTAGAAGAATTACCCCGGTATGTTCTAGCACCACAACCCGATGGGAGTCTTAAACCCATGCCTGATCCTCGTCCTGTGGTAGATTTGAGTACTGACATGATAATATATATGCATGGTAGGGGGCTAGTCACCGACGACGGTGTGGTGTTAGCCAATCAAAAGGTGAAAATTGGGACTGTTTTGGAATTGGACGGTAGTACTTATAATTTCCGTGGCAGTGTAATTGATGTACATAAAGCCAGCTAATTCACTCCATCCATGAAGCCTAAGGGGTTTTTTCTCTTATTTGCGACTGTTTTATTCCTCTTTCCCCCTTTTCCCCTGGCTAATGTGAGGATTGTTGTCTCCCAGCAGACGTCTCGAGACAAATGGGTGACAATCCAGAGGAGGGGGAAATTAATTGTAGGAGTTAAAGATAATCTTCCCCCCTTGGCTTTTAGAGATGCCGATGGGAATCTTGTGGGTTTTGAGATTGACATTGCCCGTGGTTTAGCCCGAGAATTGTTAGGGGATGAAAATGCCGTTGTCTTTGTGCCTCTTTTTAACCAACAACGTCTTTTAGCCGTCATTGACAATCAGGTAGATTTTGTCATTGCCTCTGTCACCCTCAACTCTTCTCGTCAACAGGTGGTAGACTTTAGTGACTATTATTATCTCAGTGCCACTGGCATTGTTGTCAAAGCCGATTCTCCTTTTTCTTCTTACTCCCCCCCTAAAGTTATTGCCGTTTTATACTATTCTCGCTCCATTGCCGACATCCAGTATCATCTGCCTAAGGCTAAATTGAGGGGGGTTGTCAGTTACCAAGAAGCCTTAGATTTGATGGAAAAAGGGGAGGTGGAGGGATTTGCCGGAGACGTCACTGTTTTGACGGGTTGGGTAAGAGAAAACCCCTACTATCGACTCCTTCCCACCACCTTTGGCAGTTATCCTCTTGCTATTGTGTTTCCCAAGGGGAGAGAAAGTCTAACCCTTCAGGATAAAATAAACCAAGTCATCCGCCGCTGGAAAGGGGAAGGCTGGTTGAAGGAGAAGGCACAATTTTGGGGCTTACCCACTGCTATACTATACTAACATCCCTTCCTCCTATCAGAGCCTTTTCTAGTCAACTGCCCTCCCCAGTGGTATAATACTGACAGACTGTCTCCCCCTATAGCAAACCACCTGTTAGCCACCTGCAGTTAACCGTCTACAATCTACCACCAACAGTTAACCATCTATAGTCAACCATCTGTTAGCCACCTGCAGTTAACCGTCTACAATCTACCACCAACAGTTAACCATCTACAGTCAACCATCTGTCAGCCACCTGCAGTTAACCGTCTACAATCTACCACCAACAGTTAACCATCTATAGTCAACCATTTATAGTCAACCGCCTGTTTCCCAACTGCCATGCCATACCTATAGAAACCCTCCAGTCACCCCTTAGAGTAAACATTTCCCCTCCAACAAAAAGGATAAGGTTTCCCCTGCTATATGTTTGTAAGTTACTCCCCCAAGCAGGTTGAATTTGTGCTGTTTAGTTGTTAGTTACTCAGTCAGTTAGACAAATCTTTGTTTCTCTTTTTCCCATTACTATTCTCCCTGGTTATAGTAACAATAGAACCACTGGTTTGTGCCCAAAAACTGATGAAAAAATTTGTGTCATTCGATATTAGCATTCAGGGAGGTTAGTTTAGGAGAAACTTGGCAGACAATAGAGGCAAACCCGGGGATTTTATTCCTAAAAGTTAAACGGAGAATGTGACACAAAGCCACTCTTAGTCTACCCTATTGTAAAAGCCAAACGCCCTTTTTGGGAGAGCTTATTTCTACTTATGTTGCTTGTGACGAGTTGGAAGCAAACAGCAATGCCTAGGGGCAATTATGAGTATACCACCTCCTTTGGGAAATGAACAGCTACTGTTATACTGTAAAGCCAACGGCAATCCCTGGGGATAATTATGGGTGTATCATTCTCCTTGGACATGAACGGCTACTTTTCTATTATAAGAGCGACTGCGGTGCTCCCAAACATAAATACCTTGCCATGTACCTAATAATAAACGACCTTGACGCACTATCAAATTTTCTGAAGTCTTAGTTAATACAGAGCGAATATGACTTGGCATATCGTCTTTTCCTTCGGCACTATGGAGATAGTAGGCATCTTCAGGCACCAGTTTTTGGAAGAAGTTACTCAAATCTGCCAAGACATCAGGATCAGCATTTTCTTGGATAATTAAACTGGCACTAGTGTGGAGGATAAAAACTGTGCATAATCCGGTTTGAATGCCAGAATTAGCGACGACTTTGTCTACCAGGGGGGTAATATTGTGGAGACACTTACCACGAGTGGGGATTTGCAGAATTTCCTGATAAAATTTCATACTCATAAGTCACAGACGTCTGGCAATGGGGGATAGCATAAGTAATGATAACAGCCTATCCCCAGGAAAATTACATTTGTGACTGAAGATAATTAGCCAAGCCGATTTTCTCAATCAAACCCAACTGTTGTTCTAACCAGTAGATGTGATCCTCTTCAGTGTCTGCTAAAATCTTCAATAGGACTTCTCTAGTCTGATAATCTTGTTCCCTTTCACAGACTTTGATAGCTTCTTTTAATTCTGCCAATACCTTGTATTCTAATTCTAGGTCATTGCGCAACATTTCTGGGACGTTTTTGCCTACCTTTATGGCATCTGGTTGAGACAAGTCTGGGGTAGCTTCCAAAAACAACATCCTTTCTATAAGCCAAGCAGCATGTTGGGTTTCCTCTTCCATTTCATGATGTGTTCTTTCATATAGTTTTTGTAATCCCCAATCCTGATACATGCGGGAGTGGATAAAATATTGATCCCTAGAAGCCAATTCACTGCGTAGGATTATCTGCAGTTGTTGGATAACTATGTCTTTTCCCTTCATAGTGCATCTCCTTACATCATAGACTGTAGATAGTTTTCTAAACCGGAATTAGCAATCAACCACTGTTGGGATTCTAACCAGTCTATTTCCCCTTCGGTTTCCTCTAACAATTCTGCCAGCAAATCCCGACTTACATAGTCTTGTTGGGATTCACACAGGTTGATAACACCGCGGAGAGTGTTAGCTATTTCTGTTGTCTGGGTTAAGTCATTGGCAATAATTTCTGGCACATTTTCCCCAATTAACAATTTTCCCAGGTTTTGTAAATTAGGCAATCCCTGGAGGAAGAGGATTCTCTCAATGAGTTTATCTGCCTGTTTCATCAACTTGATAGAGTAGCGGTATTCATACTCATTTAGTTTATGCAACCCCCAATTTTTACACATTCTGGCATGGAGGAAAAACTGGTTGATTGCCGTCAATATTAACTTTAAAACGTTGTTTAACTGCTGTTTTACCTCTTGATTGCCTTCCATAGCCCAAGTTTCTTTTCTTTACAGACTATTATAGCCTTCCCTGGTTCCTTCCATTTAAATGATAATTTTTAGCACCTATGTGGTAAAATCATTCTTGGAGTGTAAAAGGGGGTGTATATGTACGTTTGCCTTTGCTACCAAGTCACCGATAGGGACATTTATAGGGCAGTGGAGGAAGAAGGGATTACCTCCTTGGCGCAATTGGCGGAGAAGATGTCCGTAGGCAGATGTTGTGGCTGTTGTGCGGAATATGCGGAAAGACTGATAGCCCAAGCCAATGGCAGTCGTCTTCAGAAAGTTTGACAATAAATGCCAACTTGTTTGGGGTAATAGATGATAATTAAGCTCAGTAGCTTCGAGGAGAAAAAGAGATGGGCCAAAAGGCCCGGTTTTGAACCGCCACGCCGTTTTGCCTCAGTTTTTGACCTCAAAACACCAGGTGGGCGCCAACTGTCCTGCTTTCGTTTCCGGGTAACTAAGCCCGGCCTACTGCCACAAGACTCCCGTCAGCTCCCTAATACATCGACTATAGATCAACAAACATATTTGGCAGTCACCAACGTGGCAGTCCTGAGTATATATTAACAGCTTTCCGGGGGTTTGTGCAAGGGGTGCAGTTAATTAATGGGACTTTACAAAACGTTAAACACGAGGGCTCTAGGAAACTGTATTTTAAGAATAGGGAAAGTAATTTAGAAAACACTTTAGCCCATGTTGGACAAGATACTTTACGCCGATTCAGGCACTGGTCATACCCAGGAAATGTTAAAAATGCTTTTAGAAATGCCTGCCTTTCGGCACAGTCAGATTAATATTCTTCACGTTGTCCCAAATGTAGTTTCAGCGGAAGCCTTTGCCGAGAAGTGGGAGGAGGGGGGGAAAATCATTGCCAATGTAATCAAAAATGTAGGCTTAGACCCGACAAAGGTAGTAACTATTTTAAAACAGGGGGACCCCAAGGACGTAGTATGTGAGACTGCAAAAGAAATAAACGCAGATTTGATTATAATGGGTTCCCGGGGTTTACAGGGGCTTGAGGCTATTTTGGAAAACTCCGTCAGCCAGTATGTTTTCCAGTTGACCGACCGCCCCATGTTACTAGTGAAAGACGATGTATATGTGAAAAGAATCAGAAGGGTAATGGTAGCCTTAGACAAGTCGACGGCGGCACAGATGGCCCTGGAGGTGACATTATACATGTTGAAGGACTACCCGGAGGCCACTTTATATCTGGCCCATGTGAATCCAGATATGGAGCCTGATGTACAATTGTCAGAAAGGGAAATGGAACAGAATTCCACCCTCCAACCGGCATTGCAACAGGCTAAACGGCTGGGTATACCTACTAAGTGTGTTGTCAGAGGCGGAAGACCTGCTAAACAAATCTGCCAGATGGTAGACGATTATAACATAGACCTGCTGATTTTGGGCTCCCCTGACCGTCGTCCTTCTATTGCTAAATCCCTGGTAGACTTGGATCGTCTTTTAGGTAATTCTCTCTCCGATTATGTCCGTGTCCATGCCAACTGTCCAGTCATGTTAGTGCGTAAATAAAGGGGGGCATACATTCTTATGCCTCCTTCTAGGAAATGCTAGCCTTTTTCACAACCCAGTTTGTAGATGTTAACCTACTGTCTATAAACTGGGAACTATAACCTTACAAAAAATGGGGATTATATGGGTTTAGGTGAACGTATTAACAGACTTCTGGGTAAGACTCGGTATGTAGTTTCTCGTATTATGATTCATTTACAGGGCCAAGAGGCTGCCCCCCTGTTGGGAGTGTTAAACCAAAATGCCCTCCGCGCCATTGAAGCCGAGGGGGATATGGACGTAATGGGGGAGTGTCTGGTAAATGTGTGTGAGGCCTTGTTACAATATGAACCCTACTGGCATAGTGCCGCCAATGAGGGAGATGTCTTCTGGGAGGAAAGTCAAGCCGGGGATTACGTTACTGAATTGTTTACCGATTCTGCCCAACGCTATCTGGCTAATCCGGAGTTGATAGAGGAGGTAGGGGAAAACACACCTCTGTCCCTGCCCGTGACTGACAATATCGTTGTTATGATAACAGTAGGATTTGAGGGCGAGGTGCCAGAAATTGAAACGGACTTGGCTGATAGGACAGCCCTTGCCAATGGCCTTAAGGCCCTCATTAGCCTCCACTACAAACAACAATACCGAGCTATCGCCATCCACTATTCCCCTGCTAGACTGGGAGAAGTACTTACCTCTGAACAGGTTTTGCTCAATTTCCCTGAACTGATACCCTTGTAATGACCATGTCTAGGAAAATTTTAGCTCTTTTTCTCTCACTGTGCCTCTGTTTTTCCACCACGGCTTGTACTACCTCTAATACCTCCACGGGAGGAACCAACGCCAGTTTCGTGGATAATACCAACATCCCTAAAAATAACATCCCTGACGGTCAATATGAAGTCCTACAAGCCTCCTTTGATGACTTGGATGGACAATACACCCTAATGTTGTTAAACACCCCCCCTGGCAGCAATTCCGTATACCGCACCAACAACCTGCGCATGGCTAGACTGACGGATGAGCAAATCCAAAAGGGGCAAAAAACCTATGTGGAAATCAGGGGGGATGAGGCTACTATGTATCTTACCCCGGATTTCAAGATTGAATACATTCACAACGAGACTCAAACCGTCACCAACCCAGAAACCGGCAAACAGGAAACTGTCATAGTCAGACAACAATCGGGCTTCTGGGCGCCTTTTGCCGGGGCTTTGGCTGGACAAATGCTGGGTAACTTGCTATTCACACCTCAGTACTATATACCTCCCGCCTATTCGCCAGGGGTGCCTTTGACGGGATTCGGAGGCTATGGTAGCACCTATGACATGGCTGTGGAAAGATACCGCAGTCAGTACAACTCCATCCCCCTAGTGGAGAAAAACCGTCAGGTATTCCGCACCGCCGGCACCATCAAAAACAGTCCTGGCAGTGGTATTACTCGCGTAAGACCTGATGGCACTAAGGCTACTGGTTCGGGATTTGGGGCTAGTAACCTTAAAACCAGTGGAAGTTCCAGTCGCCTCAGACAGCCCAGCAGCAGTAGCTTCGGCAGCAGTAGAAGTGGCGCCTACCGGGTTACTCCCCGTAGAAGTGGCGGTTTTGGCAGTCGTCGCCGTTAACGGCTAAAGCCTCTCAAAAGCCACTAAGGAGAATGCCCCCTAGGGGGGTTTGTTTTTTTATAAAGGGTCACTATTTCCACCCTGCCCTGTCCATAATTCTAATAGCCTCAGCTAGATTGGGCCCCTGTTTAGCTACACCGGTGGTATCTTCTTTAAATGTACCCCATTGGGCAAGGACAGGCTCTAGTTTTACCCCCTTTACCACCGGGTATTCGTTGTTTCCCCTGGCAAAATAGTCTTGGGCGGAGGGAGACACCAGATATTCTAGGAATCTGATGGCATTCTCCTTGTTGGGGGCATGCCGCAAGACGCCGCCACCGCTAATGTTGATGTGTACCCCCGCACCCCTTTGATCTGGGAAAAACACTCCTACCCTGTCATAGACTTCCCGTTTCCTGGGGTCGTTGGCATAACGAACTAGATAGTAAGTATTTGCAATAGTCAGGTCAGCAATTCCCGCGGCTACTGCTTCTATTTGCGCACTGTCATTGCCTTCAGGAGGCCTAGCAAAGTTGGCTACCAATCCCCTTACCCATCTTTCCGTCCTTTCTTTCCCTATTCTGACTATCATGTTGGCCACCAGAGATTGGTTATAGATATTTGTAGAACTTCGCATTACAAGTCTGCCCTTCCACTTGGGACTGGCTAAGTCTTCATAGGTGGACAACTCACTGGGGGAGACTTTGGACTTGTTGTACATGATTACCCTTGCCCTTTTACTAAAGCCAAACCAGTGGTTAGCTGGATCTCTTAGATAAGGTGGTATTCTCTCTCTTAAGATTCTGGAGTTAACAGGTATAAACAGACCATCCTGTTGTGCCTGCCAGAGAATTGCCGCATTTACTGTCATTAGGATGTCGGCAGGGCTATTTTTCCCCTCACTCTTGATTCTTTCCAGCAACTCGTCTCCCTTGCCTTCTATGAGATTTACCCGGATGCCTGTTTGTCTTTCAAAATCTGTGTAGAGTCTTTTGTCTGTGTTGTAGTGACGAGAGGAGTACAAATTTACTACCCCTGCCCCTCTCCTTTGGGCAAAACTGTCCTTAACCCCCGTCAACTCTGCCAAGGCTACTGCCCCTACCGCCGCTGATGCCCCTAGAAATACTCTTCTGGTTATTTTCCTCATGGCCGCTTATTCATCTTTTTTACCGATAATTATTATAGCTATGATGAAAATAAATTTCAACAAAAACGATAATTTTTTTGATTTAACCCCAGGAAGGAGAGGAAACATATAATTGTAGTAAGAAAAGCCAAAGGAGGGAGAAGTCATGGCGGAGATAATAGGTGGAAGGTATCAAGTAGTCCAACAGTTGGGAGAGGGGGGGTTTGGCGAAACTTTTTTGGCAACGGATTTGTTGGACAAGTCTCAGAAGAAGGTAGTAGTTAAGGCATTGAAGTGTTTGGCAGAAGGAGAGGAAACTGCCGTCAGGGACTTATTTTTAAAGGAAGCAGCGGCTTTGGCCAGGTTAGGTGGAAAATATTCCGGAATTCCAGCCCTTTATGCCTATTTTTCCCAGGAAGGACGTTACTATCTGGTATACGAGTATATCGAGGGTTATAGTCTAGCACAAGTTAGTCCTCTGCCGCCTTTACAGTGTCTTCAGATTCTCTCCTCCCTTCTCAAAACCTTGGACTACATCCATAGTCAAGGGATAATCCACAGAGACATAAAACCGGAAAACATAATCCTACGGAAGGGGGATAACCAGCCAGTATTGATAGACTTTGGGGCAGTAAAGGAAACCATGGGGGTAAGTGGGAAGACTGGAGGCGTGTCAACAGTGGTGATAGGCACAATGGAATTCATGCCCCCTGAACAAATAGCTGGTCGTCCTACATACAGTAGTGACCTCTACGCCCTGGCTTTGACTATAATCTATGCCCTAACAGGGAAAAATCCCAGTCTCCTATCCACCCTCCCCTCCACGGGAGAGTTAGAGTGGACTCCATATGCCCCCCCTGATACGGATGTTAATCTCAAAAGGGTTTTAAGTAGGGCTTCCATGACAGAGATGGGAAGACGCTATGCCACCGCCAGGGAAATGTTAATGGATTTGGAAATGTCTTCCTTTCCCCAGTATACAAACAACCCCTATCCCCCTCACCCTCTGGCAACCGTGGCGACACAGGGGGATTCTTTTTCACCCCTTCTCTGGTTTGTTTTGACGCTTATCACCATTTTTGCCGGTGGCACTATTGGCTTAGTAGCCTTTCGGCAAATCAGGGAAAACAACGCCAAATTGGCACAACTAGAGAGGGAAAAGGCAGAAATGGAAACCAAACTGGCTGCAGAACAGAAAAAACGGGAGGAAGAGACCAAAAAACGAGAATTGGCTGAGAAAATGAGATTGGAAGCGGAAAAATCAAGATTAGAGGCCGTCATGCGCCAAAAACAAGCAGAAATTGCCGCTAGGGGGCAACAGGGGCATTGGGTACAGAATTTGAGGGAAACCCCAGAAACCAATGCCAGAGTGGGTGGCATCCCCGGCATCAAGAATATCCGCTCTGGCCCAGGCACCAACTATCCTATTATAGGAAAAGCGGCCACAGGCGAGGCTATTCGGGTTATCGACAGTGACACCGACATAGGCGGCTATCTCTGGTATAAAATCTACCATCCCGCCTCCGGTAAGGTTGGTTGGATGGCTGCCCAGCTGGTAGATTTGTTGTCCCCTTTAAACCCAGACTACTTTCCCCAATAATTGCAATTCTATCTCTTTTATAATCCACAAAAAACACTTAATGCCACCCTTTATAATCTATTGCAAATGAAATTTAGTTCTATTTAAAAAAAGGTCAGGTGGGCCCCTGGCAGTCACCTCTCCTGCCGTCCAACACTACTATCCTAACACAGACGCGACGGCCCGGGAGGAAAAATTAAGAAATGTAACGAGAAAATTTTCCTATCAGTTGTTACGGGATTGACGCCCTGTCTGACTGGAAGAGGATTAAAATGCCAGGGAATTAATTGTCAGGCTGTGTAAAAGGTGTCTGTGAAATTGTCACGCCACTACTGTGAGGGAAGTAAATTTGATAATTAACCGTCAAAAGGGCATTTTAGCCTAAATATATCTCAGTATTTGGCAGAGTCTCGACTCACCACCATTTTCTTTCCTCCCCACTAGAATCTGTAAATAGTTGTCAATATCCCTCCAACAGTAAGCTGAGGCGATAAGTGTTGGGCGGGAGGCCATTAGGGAAAGGAAAGGGGAACATTGTACAACATATCCTATTGTAAAAGGCAAAATGAAAACTGACAAGGGAAAAGTTGGTAAGCCCACCCAGAAACAATAGCCTTAGTCCCTTCCCTAGTCCTGTTTCCAATGGCCATGAAGCCCATAAGGAATATGTCTTTTTAAATGTAAAACGGCCACTGGCGAAGAAATGTCCTTGCCGTCAAAAATTACTAACTGGGAGCGATGATGTGAAGAATTGTAAACTAACTGTAAAACCCAACCGTCATCCTCCCCGTTGGTGGTAGAATGGGTCCTAGGTACGAAAATAGGCTCACCAGCAAAGCCTTTTGGGGCGAAAGAGTAAAGTTGTTGTGCGCCTGTTTCTAAGTCTAGTTTTAAAAGGGCTTGTAGGGGTGCGTTTCTGGTAGGATGATGACTAGCACCGACAAACAGGTAACGGTATTTATGTCCAACCCTGTCTGGATGAAGGGAGGGAAATTCCACACAACGGGCATCTATTAACTCTCTGGTGGCTTTTTTGGCTACCAAGTCTAGTCTAAACCGCCATAACTGCCCCGGTGCCAATTTATCAAAGTCAACCTCCCTAAAGCTACTATTGGGGTCAATTTGTGCTAAGTCTTCATAACAGACAGAGTCTACTATAATCTCTCTCTCATTTACCTCAAAGGCATTGGCATGATGGAAGATAAACCCAGCCTCGGCTTCTATTGTAATTACATCCTTATGGGGTGGGCGTCGAGGAATGAGGATAATGTTGGTGGGTTTGTGTTTGAGAAATTTAACACATTCTCCTGCACCCCTCAACCCCAACAAGAAGGGGAGAGGATTGTAACTGGTGGGATTTTGGAAGAAGATACAATAGTTGGGGGTAATGACAAAATCATGAATGAAGGAAAAACCGGGGATAATATGACTATACTTTTGGATTAACCCCCCTTTTTCATCTAACTCGTAAACAGTTATAGTACTAGATAGTCCCGTTTTAACACCAAAATTTATCAGTGACGGCTTACCCCCATTAAAAGGGGAATGGGAATCTATACGGGGATGTGCAGAAAATACCTCCCCTGGTGCTAAAATGCCATCTAGGTCAGTACGGCCAATAGTATCTAAAGTGTCTGGGTTGAGACAGTAAGGATAGTCTGCTTCCCATAAGGCTAACAGTTTATCACCCCAGTAAATTACGTTTGTATTGGCAATGTTTTTAAGGCGGATGTCAAAAATATTGGCTAGCCACCCTCCTGGTTTCTGACTGCCAAATACCCCACGGTAAAGCATTCTACCGGCTTTCTGTTCTTCTAAAAAGCCCTGGGTTTTGACAAATCTGTTACGGAAAAAACACCTCCCTTCCCTAAAAGTGAAAGCACAAACCATGCCATCACCGTCAAAAGGGTGTTTTAGGGGGGTACCAAATATTTCTAACAACCCTGGCCCATTACGATATAATGTACCACACAAGTCCCTAGGTATCTCTCCCTCCACCTGTTCCACCCAATAGTCTTCCTCTTTTGTTTGTGACAGGTATCCCCTTCTCCAGTCTTCTATACTGTAAAACTCTTCTTCCTTCTTGTCTACTCCCAACCTCATGCTTTTTAATATTCCTTTACACTTCGATACAATCCTACCCCATTTTAACCCCAGGCAGAAAAAATCAGACCCGGTGGGGGAATTATTTGTTAGAATCCCTGTTAGGAGGGCAGTTAAAATTCTGGTACTAGGCCTTTATTTTTGCGGCTAATTCTGATTCGTCGTTTATTACCTCAAACAGATGTCCTGTATTCGTCAATTCAAATAACATTTTTACCTGTTCATTCAAAGACATTAAAAACAATTTTCCTCCTTTCTCTTTGACCATTTTTAGGGCTAAAACTAGGGCGCCTAACCCTGAACTGTCTATAAAATTAACCTTTTTTAAGTCTATCAAAATATAACGGGTGCCCTCGTTAATTATGTCTTTAATCTGTTGGCGAAACTGTGTGGATTTGCTGGCATCAAGCATTCCTTCTGGGCGCAGGACTTTTACTTGGGGTAACATAGATGGTTGGATATTCCTCTCACTGGAAACAACAATTATTATTCTAACTCATTAGTGGGAGTGTGAGGAATAAAGTCTAGTTTTTTATACCTGTACTGCTGATGCCTTGAATAAACTGTTTTTGTCCTATAATGAAGAGAATAATTACAGGGAGGGTAGCAATTACCACTGCCGCCATTAGCAGTGACCAATTACTGGTAAACTGTTCTTGGAAACTAGCTAGGGCTAGTTGCACTGTCATTAGTTTTGGGTTGTTGGTGAATACCAGAGGTTTAAATAAGTCATTCCACTCGCCGATAAAGGTAAAAAGAGAGAGGGTAATGACTGCGGGTTTAGCCAGGGGAAGGAGAATTTCCCAAATTATTTGCCAAGCATTGGCGCCATCTAATATTGCCGCCTCTTCTAATTCTATCGGCAGTGATAGGAAGTATTGACGCATAAAAAATATGCCGAAGCCACTGGCAGCTGATGGTAAAATTAATGCCCAGTAGGTGTTAAGCAAGTTGCCAATTTTCAGGAGTAAAAATATAGGTATTACTAGTACTTGAAAGGGGATAATAAGAGTGGAGACTATCAGGAGTAGTATAAAATTTTTACCCCTAAAACTAATCCTGGCTAAAGCATAACCAGCCAAGGAAGAGGTTAAAACTTGGGTCAAAACACAGGAAAATGCCACTAGCGCCGAATTGCTAAAGGCGAGAGGGAAATTGCCTATTTTCCAGGCTTGTTGATAATAACGCCACGTAAAGTGAGGATTTATTTCCGCCCCAAACAGGGAGGTATAAACCACAAAAACAAAGGGCAATAAAACAATGACTAAACCCAGAAGGGAAACAAGAAAGGCAAACAATCGCAAGGAGAAACTAGCAAATCTATCCATGGCCGTATTAGAGAAATTTTGGGGGAAAAGATTCTCAGAAAACAGAGAATATCCCCACAGTAAACTACATAAGTTTAACTAGCAAAAGTCAAAAGAGGTTGAAAGCCGTGTTTGAGGGAAGCTTTACCGATTTTCTCCATCTTTTCTACTGTAATTTGATTTCGTCCCCAAGAAAAGTTGGTATGCCATTTTTCAAAGTCTAATAACATGGCTTCTGCAAAACAGGCAAACATCTGGCGACTGGGAATTTCCATCTCCACAATTTCCATGATAGTCCAATTAATATCAAGAGAATGTTCTACTATGCCTCCATTTAACACTTTAATATCGGGATGTTCTATTTTGGAGGCGAGATTTTTGGGATAACCCCCGTCAATCAACAAACAGGGTTTTTTGAAAATATCTGGCGACAGTTGTAATCCCTTAGGCATACTCGCCACCCAGACGACTATATCTGCTAGGGGTAAAGCGGTATCCAATGACATGATTTTTCCTCTACCTAAGTCTGATTGTAAATTTTCCAAACGCTCACGATTCCTGGCAATTAGCAGCAAATCCCCCACCTGTGTCTTCTGATTCAACCAACGACATACCGCACTACCAATATCACCGGTTGCACCACAAACGGCGACGGTAGCCTTGTCTAAGTCTATTCCCAGTTTGGCAGAGGCTAATTCTATTTGGCGACAGATAATATAAGCGGTGTGGGTGTTGCCAGTTGTAAACCTTTGGAAGTCTAATTCCACATTTCTCACTTGTTTATTTTCCTTGAGGTTGAATTCCTCAAAGATGATGGAGGAAAAACCACCTAGGGCAGTAATATGGATATTGTGTTTTTGTGCCAATGCCATGGCATTAAGGATTTTCCTGATAGCTGTCTTAATCCGACGGCTGTCTAGCATTTCTGGGAGAAAGCATGATTCTATATAACAACCTTGAATCACCTCGCCGGTGACACTTTTTACCTCAAATCTTTCTAACAAAACCGGTGGTGCGGAACACCAAAACTCGAATCCTTCGTTAGCATATTGAGAATAGCCCAATTTTTCTGCTACCCTAATAGCATGCTCTAGATTGGTTAAATGGCCTATCAGTCCGAACATCTAGTATTTTAGTTATTCCTTGAAAGGCTGTAATTGGTGGACTTGTTTTCCACATCTTAACAGAAAATGTTACACTTCCACTCCCATTAGCCGGAAGCCTTTGTCAGTGGGTATAGACAGTCATAAAGTGTCATAATCGTATATAGGCGTATAGTAAGCAAGGAGAAAACGAGGGAGAGTGGATGTTACCAAGAGAAGAATTGTTAAAAAGAGTAGAAAATAGGGAGGAGGTTGCTAAAATTCTGGATAAGGCTGAAAAGGCACTTAAAACTTGGGAGTTAGTCATTACGGATTTTGTCTCTCCCGCTGTCTTAGCTGAAATTGAAAGACTGTTTTCTAAACTAACAGAGGTAAAACTTATCAGTTGGGGGGGTTATGCCACTGCCGAAAGACAGAGGATAGGAATCTTTAGACAGGAGATGGAGGCAGATATAAGTCAGATTCCCCTAGCAGCTTTAGATATTGCTGGTAATTTTCTGTTTGACACCGCTACCCATCGGGACTTTCTGGGTGCTATTCTAGCCACTGGCATAGTAAGAGACAAAGTAGGTGATATTATTGTTTTAGGGGAAAGAGGGGCACAAGTAATTGTCACTCCAGAAATTGCCGAATTTCTAGAGACTTCCTTGACTAGGGTGCGTAGTGTACCTGTAACAGTTAGTACAATAGAATTGTCTCAATTGAAGGTTTCGCCACCAAAGACAAAAACTATGACGACAGTGGAGGCGTCTTGTCGTTTGGATGCGGTTGCCTCTTTCGGTTTTGGCATCTCCCGTAGTAAAATGGCGGAGGCTATTGTCAATGGGGATGTGAGGGTAAATTGGAAAGAAGTGACTCAGCCCAGTTATAATCTGAAGGTAGGTGATTTAGTCTCCTTTCGTGGTAAAGGTAGACTACAGATAGACAATATCGAGGTAACCAAAAAAGAACGTTATCGCATTAGTCTAACGCGCTTTGTTTAGATTTTCCCATGGATTTAATTACTATTTTTCTTACCGCTGTAGGCTTAGCAATGGATGCCTTTGCCGTCTCCGTTGGTGGCGGGATTTCCCTAAAAAAAGTTACCTTCAAAGATGCGGCTACCATAGGTACTTTTTTTGGTGGCTTTCAGTTTTTGATGCCGATTGTGGGTTGGACATTGGGATTAACCATTCGTGATTTTATCATTAGTTTTGACCACTGGGTAGCCTTTGCCTTATTAGGTTTTATTGGGGGGAAAATGGTGTATGAATCCTTCACCGAGGAGGGGGAGGAAGACGAAGGCATAGACTTTCGCAATCTTTATGTTTTACTCACCTTGTCAATAGCCACCAGTATTGATGCTTTGGCTGTAGGCTTAGGGTTATCGGTTATCCAGGTGTCTGTGGTTTATGTGTCTATAATAATTGGCATAATTACTTTTCTTATTTGTTTCACTGGCGTATTTTTGGGGGGGAAATTTGGGCATCTGTTTGAGAGACAGGCAGAGGCAGTGGGGGGTTTAGTTTTGATTGGGATAGGGTTTAAAATCCTGTTTGAACATCTTAGCTAATTTTGGGGATAAACAACTGAGATTAGCGAAGTTGTGGAGACAGGGATGACGAGGGGGGAAAAAAGGGGGAAAGAAAACCGGTAGGCAGGGATTTATGATGTTGGGGGGTGACGAATATAATCCTGGTGTTGAGAGAGAAAGTCTTGGATAAGCATCTGAAGGTGGGGGGGTAACCAGGAATAGTATTGGGGGTAGACGGGGAGACGGGGTTTTAATTGCCACCCATTTTCTCGTAAAAAATTTTTCAGAAAAGTTATATCCTCATGGGGGTAGTCGGGGTTAACTTCATCCTTTGCCACAATACCCCCCAAGTCTCTTACCCCTAGTTGTAATGCTTCTAAGAGGAGTTGCTTGTCAGAAATTAGGTTAGGGGGGAGTTGGATGGTAACATCGGGGGGGAGGATTTTTCTTGCCATGGCTACCACTTCTAGGATTTCCTCCTTGCCAACAGGCTTGCCTTTATATATTTCCTGCTTGCCTGGTTGATAAGGTTGTATTATGACTTCCTGGATGTGCCCCCATTTTTGATGAATCGAGGCAATTACCCTTAAACTGTCATAACAGTCCTGAATCGTTTCGCCAAGGCCCAATAAAATGCCTGTAGTGAAAGGAATTTTAAGGGATCCAGCCCATTGTAGTTGTTGTATTCTCAATTCTGGTTTCTTAGTAGGGGCGTATTTATGGACATCCAAGGAAACAACTTGTTCTAACATTAAACCAAGGGAAAAATTAACTTGTTTTAGCCTACTCATCTCCTCATAGCTTAATACCCCCGCATTGGTGTGGGGAAAAAAGCCACTAGACAAGGCAAGGGAAGCCAAGTCGTAAATCCTTTGAAACCATAGATGGCGTTGGGGGGAAAGAGGATGAATCTCGCCACTGAGGATTAAAATCTCTGTGACACCCTTGAGGGAGGTAAGAATTTTCCTGGCAGTTTCTATCTCCAACCAGGAAGCCTTGCCAACGTCTACTCGAAAATTACAGTAAAGACAACGGTTGAAACACTCGTAGGTAGGAACAATGGTATATGCTGGACTATAGGTGACAATCCGTGACATGAGAGACTGGCTTTACTATTCTCTTGTAACAGTTTTCCTGTCTTCCTTCCAGAAGGGGTTAACTTTTCCACCTTTACTGGCAAACTGCCCATTTCCTCGGTTATTACTACAGGCAAGTGTAACATATTCTAGTGGCCTGTCAAGGGCTAAAATTTGCTTCTTTTAGACAATTTATTCCCACTGACAGGGGGAAGACTGTTTGCTGATTTTAGTTAAGATAAAAGGTGAATTGGATAGTCATATTGTGATTGGATTGGGAAGAGGTGACTGATGAAGTTATCTAGTAAAAACTTAGAGTCTCGTCTGAATACCATCTATGATGCCATTGTAGTTGGTGGTGGGATGGGGGGATTATCAGCGGCCATATACTTGGCCCGTTATGGTTTAAAATGCTTAGTAGTAGAAAAAGGCAAGGGTCGATCCTTTTGGATGCAAGAATTGAGGAATTATGTTGGGATCGATCCTACCACGCCGGGGAGGGAGATTTTAAATCATGCTACCAAACAAGCCATAGAATGGGGGGCAGATTTTCTGCGGGGGTATGTGGAAGAGGTGGTAGACGAGGGGGAAACTTTTGCGGTGAAGGTGAAAGTAGGGAAACAAAACAGTATTTATCCCGTTTTTAGGAGTAAGTATCTCATTGCCGCCTCTGGCATTATTGACATCCTTCCCCAGCTGGATGACATGCAGAATGTGTATGACTATGCCGGTTATACCCTTCACGTATGTATGATTTGTGATGGGTATGACATGTGGGATCAAAAATCTGTTTTAATTGTAGCCAACGAGTCACAAATTAACGCCGCCTTTGTGTTAAACTGGTTCACCCCTTATATTTCTGTGCTAACCCATGGGTTGTGTAAAGTCAGTGAGGAAATGAGGCGAAAACTGGCAGAATATGGTTTTCCCCTTTACGAGGCGCCCATTGCCCGTTTTGTGGGGGAAAATCATAAACTAAAGGGGGTAGAGTTAGTAGATGGCACTTTTGTAGAGGCTACTACTGGTTTAATCAACATGGGTTCAATTTATCATAATCAGTATTTGAAGGGGATTAAGGGGTTACAGTGGGATGGTGAGAATCTAGTTACCAACGAAATGTGTCAAACTAGTCATGAGCGGATTTTCGCAGTGGGAGACTTGAAGAAGGGGTTAAATCAGGTAGCGGTAGCAGTAGCGGATGGTGCGTTGGCTGCTACTCAAATCTGGCGTAATATTCGGCGTCAGTCTCCTCCCAGAAAATGGGTGGAAAATATCCCTCCCTCTCTCTCTGCGGTTTAACACAATTGTTGGCAGGGAGTCTCTGGGTGGGGTTGCCCATTGACAAAAATTGGCCTCTGACACATAATAGTGCTAGCTGAAGGATGGGCCTTCCGTGTGTATAGGCCAAATCGCCTAACAAGTAGTGGCTAGGTGTTTACACTAGTGCCTGTGGCGGGTATGAGGGGGTAGGCTTCGTTTCCCGGGTTATTCTCCCGGGTTAGTCGGTGGTGGGATTATAGTTTATCCTAAATCCTTAAAACGTTTTAGGTGGGACAATCCCCACCATTTTTGTTGAGGTTTTATCGTTTTTTTATTATTTTTGTAATATAAAATCTAGCAAAAGGTAATTTATTTATAGCATTAGTGTCTAGTCTCTGTTGCCGGTAACGATGTAAGATACGCGTTGAGCTATATTGGTAGCATGGTCAGCCATTCTTTCCAGGTGGCGGGTAGCCAAGGCAAGGAGAATAATTGGCTCAACTACTCCCTTAATATCTCGTTGATGTGCTAGAGTACGATATAGCTCGTCGTAGGCACTATCCACACTGTCATCCAACAGTTTGATTTTCTTGCCAGCTTCCCCATCCAGTTCACTAAGTGCTACCATGGCTTTAGCCAACATTATCTGTGCCTTTTGAGACATCATTGCTAGTTTTGGCATACAGGGGTGTGGGGGATAGAGGGTAAGTCGGATGGCGATATTACCCAAATCCTTGGCATAGTCGCCAATTCTCTCCAAATCCCTCACCAATTGCATAAAGGCACTAATAATCCTCAACTCTTGCGCCACTGGGGCCTGTAGAGTTAGAATAGTGGCACACCTCATTTCTATTTGTCGATAGTAGCGATCTACCTCTTTATCCTGTTGTACAATGAGGGAAACCCTGTCTAATTCTCCCCGGAATAAGGCTTGGTGACTATAGCGGAATAATTCCTCCACTAGGGCGCCCATGCGTAATACATCTTGGGCTACCTCACAGGTGTTTTTTTGTATTCTATTGCCGTCACCGATGAGTTGATGTGATAGTGTCACTTTGCTTACTTCCTCTTGCTAAAATCATCAGTGTTGAAGCATTGCCGGTTTTAAGATACTATTTTAGCTCTGAAAGCAGACACTTGAAATGTTATTGAATATACTATATCTCCTACCTCCCAGGGAGAAAGACAAGCCTTCTGGTTTCCACCCCCCCAGGTGAAGACAAGCCCTGTTTCTGATAATTTGGATACAGACAAGCACCATCTCTAGGATAGACATAAGCCCTATCACTACTAAATTTTAAATACCATGATTCACGGCTGGATTCCACCTCAACGCTTTTTCGCCTACCTCACCTGGCGAGAAATTGCCACTTTGGCGGAAAAAGAGAATACAATAATAATTCAACCCCTTGGCGCCATTGAACAACACGGGTATCATTTGCCATTAATAGTAGATGCTGCCATTAGCCAGGGGGTGTTGGGTAAGGCATTGAGTCTATTGCCACCGGAAATTCCCGCTTTTGCCCTGCCTACCATATATTATGGCAAATCCAACGAACATGATGGCTTTCCTGGCACTATTTCTATTTCTGGCCAAACTCTTTATAATCTGCTGATGGAGGTAGGCAAGAGTATATATAAGGCGGGTTTTCGCAAGTGGATACTATTTAATTCCCATGGTGGACAACCTCAGGTATTAGAAATTGTAGCCCGAGACCTGCATCAGTTGTACCCCGACTTTGCCATTTTTCCTTTTTTTACCTGGAGGGTTGCCACTGTCACCAATGAATTACTGACGCCTATAGAAAGGGAGTGGGGGATTCATGGGGGGGATGCGGAAACCAGTTTGATGTTGGCTTTGTTACCAGAATGGGTCAAAATGGAGTTGGCGGTAAGGGAGTATCCCAGTATAGCTTCTACTATGTTATCTTTGGAGGGCAAGTTTCCCTTTGCCTGGCTGACAAGGGAGATTAGTAAGAGTGGGGTAATAGGAGACGCCACTATGGCTAGTAGGGAGAAAGGGGAAAAGATTTTGTCAGACTTGGCCACCGGATGGGTTAAAGTTATCACTGAAGTTTATCATTTTCGTCTTGGCAATTCTTAGAGTTATTTTGTTTTTTGGCTTGTTTTAGGGGCATAATAATTTGTATCCAGGCGCCTTTTTCCGGGTGGTTTTGTGCTGTTATTTTACCCCCATGGGCTACTATTATTTGCTTTACTATACTTAAGCCTAAACCGCTGCCACCTCTATCCTTTCTTCCTCTTGATTTTTCTCCCCTATACAGTCTTTCAAACACATGGGGTAAGTCTTCTGGATTGAAGCCACTGCCTGTATCTATTATGTCTATTTCCACCTGTTTGTTTCCCTCTTGATGTATTTTTACTCTCGCCTCTACCCTAATTTTACCACCTGGCTGACAGTGTTTTATACTATTGTCAAACAGGTTGATAAACACTTGGGTTAAACGATGGGAATCCCCTTCTAGATAAATGTCCTCTTCTGGTAGGTAATCCAGGGTAATTTGCTTTTCTTGGGCTAAGATTTCTAGGGAATGCCACGAGGATTTTATTATCTCTTGTAACTCCACAATTTCGACCTTCAAAACCTCATAGGGATTATTCTCCAACTGATAGATTTCCAGCCAGTTTTTTACTAAATCCGCCAGTCTATTTATCTCCCTATTTAGCTGCTTTAGCCAGAATTTTCCTTTTTCATCTGTGTGGCTGAGGAGGGTTTCAGATAATAGTAACATGGAGGTTAGAGGAGTCCTCAATTCGTGACTTAAATCGGAATAGAATTCCTCTTTCCTTTTTAGTAATTCCCGTAGCTGGGTTTGGTTTTCAATAAACAAAGCCACCTCGCCTCCCTCAAGAGGGAAACTGTAGGCTTTGAGAAAAAGTGGGCTTACATCTGGGCTTTCTTCGGTTTCCCCTCCATCCAAAACAGAGTTTAATTCTGGGAAAAATTGCCATTCTAGAGTTAGTTTTTCCTGGGATAAACGGGTTTGCTGAATTAATTGATCCAATTCATATGAACGGACCAATTCAAGGAAAAGCCGGAAAAAGTCAGGATTCCACCGGTTAATGTTGAGGAGAATTCGGGCTTGTTTATTACAGTCTATTAGACGATTGTTGGCGTCTATCCTGAGGTAACCAAGGGGGAGATTATCTATTAGTTCATGGTATGTTAGTATCTGGAGTTTAGCATGATTCAGTTCATTTTGAAGGGAATTAATACCCCTTTTAATCTGTGGGATTTTGGAGAGGGAAGTAAGGGGGGAAATACCAAGAGTATTATAGAGGATGTCATCCAACTGTTGGTCGAGGCGACGCCACCGGTGGAGGTGGAAAATTAAACCCATCGCCAACCCCAGTAGAAAATAAATCATCCTCCCTCAACTGGTTATACTAGCCGAATCGATAACCAAAGCCCCTTACTGTTACTATATATTCTGGGTTACTTGGGTCAACTTCTAGTTTTTCCCGTAACCAGCGAATATGTACATCAACTGTTTTCGCTTCGCCTACAAAATCTGGGCCCCAAACTTGTTGAATTAATTGCTCTCTTTCCCATACTCTTTTAGGATAGGTCATAAATAGCTCTAAAAGACGGAATTCCTTGGGGGAGAGATTGACTTCTTTACCCCTTACTATAACACGACATTCATCGGGGAAGAGAGTAATATCCTTATATTGACGCACGGTAGGAAAGGTGGGATAATTACAATTGAGGGCTACCCGGCGCAAAAGTGCCCGACAACGGGCAATTAACTCCTTCATACTGAAGGGTTTTGTCATGTAGTCGTCGGCGCCTATTTCTAATCCTAACACTCTGTCCGTCTCACCGGCTTTAGCACTTAAAATGAGAATAGGCACATGATTACCCTGGTAGCGGAGGAAACGGCAGACGTCTAGGCCGTTGACTTCTGGTAACATCAAATCTAGGATAATCAAGTCTATTCTCTCGTCAGGGTTGTTTTGGGCGCGGTTTTCCAAAATATTTAAGGCTTCTTTGCCAGATTCCGCCTCAATCACCTCATATCCTTCTTCGGTAAGATTGAGGACAATCATACTTCGGATTAATTCCTCATCCTCTACTACCAGGATACGAGAATTGGTGGGGATTCTTTCAGTGGCATTACAATAGGGAGACTCTAATGACAGCATAAAACTCTTTTATGGTTGTTTCCCTAATAACATATATAACAGAAATCCCATTGTTTCAATCACTTTCCTCTGGGAGGCGACAAAAAGGGGAAGGGGATATATACCCCTGTCAATGGTGTTTATGGCTTGACCGGTGTATGATAGGGGAGGGGATTTTTGTTTTTACGACTCAATGACGGCTATTTCATCAGCGCGAAAATGAGCTTTAAATTTTTTGTCAAATTGAACTAAATAGGGTAAATTAGCACTAACTGGTCTTCCTTGCCATTCGTTGACAATCCTAATGATTTCTCCCTCCATTCCCAAAACGTCAAAGGGTTGATTTTTATGCTGGGGATGGTGATAAACGATTACCGATTTTACCACTCTTACACGATCGCCTACTTTCATGGTTGAGATTGTTTTGGTTGATAGAATAATCACAATGTAGTCCTAAGCCCCGAATTACACGAATATTACAATTTATGACAAAAAAGGGGTTGTATTCGTGGCATTCGTGGCAAGAAAGATATACGAGTCTTCTATTGTCGCATATTGAGTGGGTTCTGAAAAGTTTAATTCAATTAAGTTTACAGTTAGTCTGTAACAGAGGAGAAGCCCCAGGGTGGGCAAGAGAATTTTGGAAAGCTACAATAGACCAGTGTAGACTGCCAAGAATTATACATGTCTTTCCCCCAAGAGTTTAATAGTCATCAGTCACATAGTTTCGGCATAAGTAGTTTAGCCATTCGACGTCACGTTGCCACAGCTATCCTCACCCTAGCAGTGGTGGTAGTGGGTATTTTCTTTGTCACCCAGATGCAGGTAGACTTGTTACCCTCTATCACCTATCCTCGTATTGGGGTTAGACTGAATATAGAGGGAATCTCCCCTTTGGTGGCAGTAGAGGAAATTACTCGCCCCATAGAAGAAACCCTGTCGGCAGTAGAGGGGGTAGAATTAATTTACTCCCAGACGAGGGAAAACAGTGTCAGTGTGGATTTATTTTTTAGGGTTGGGGGAAATGTGGACCAGGCTCTAAATGATACTATAGCAGCTTTGAATCGTGCCCGCAATCGTCTGCCGGCAAATATAGAAACCCCTAGGGTGTTTAAATTTGAGCCTTCCCAGTTGCCTGTTTACGAATTTGCTGTTACTAGTGAGACAAGGGATATATTGGCTTTACGGATTTTTGCCGAGGAGGAGTTGGCTAGGGAATTGACAGTTATTCCTGGGGTAGCAGCGGTGGATGTGTCTGGGGGTGTCAATGAGGAGATTAGGGTTTTATTGGATTGGCGTCGACTACAAGGGTTAGGTATACCTCTCAACACTATTCTGGCAGAAATCCGTGATGCCAATCAGGATATAGCAGGTGGGCGTTTTTTGGGGGAGGAGATGGAATCTGTCACTAGGGTAAAAGGCAAATTTACTAGGGTAGAAGACTTAGCCTCCTTGTCTTTTGCCATTCCCAACTCCTCTGGAAGGGTTTACTTGTCGGATTTTGCCAGGATTGTGGATGGTAGACAACAGCAACGGGTTTTCGTCTCTCTCAATGGCAATCCTGCCGTCAAAGTAAGTATCCAAAAACAAGGGGAGGCTAACACGGTAGAGGTAATCAATGCTGTAAAGGCTAAAATTGGCGAGTTGACTGCTGCTGGTGTTATCCCCAAAGACATAACCCTATTGCCAACCCTAGACGAGTCTATTTTTATCCGTCAGGCTATTAATAACGTCATCACTGCCGGGGTTGTCGGTACTATACTAGCATCACTTTCCGTACTATTATTTTTAGGTTCTCTAAGACAAACCCTTATTATTGTAATATCCATCCCCCTTGCCACCTTAGGGGCGATAATTTTAATGAGGCTATTTGGTTTTAGTTTGAATATCTTTAGTTTGGGGGGGTTAGCTTTGGGGGTGGGTATTGTGGTGGATAATTCCATTGTCATGTTGGAAACTATTGTAGAAGCAACGGAGAGACTAAACCACAATCCTCCCCCGGAAAAGGGCATCCATCGCCGGAGATTATTGCAACAATCTATTAATAGTGCCGCCTCTGTGGAATCGGCTTTGCTTGCCTCTACCACCACCAACCTAGTAGCCGTTTTACCCTTTTTGCTAATAGGCGGTTTTATTTCCCTGTTGTTTAACCAATTGGTATTGACTATCAGTTTCGCCGTGACGGTATCCCTGGTGGTAGCTTTAACTGTAGTGCCCATGTTGACTGCCCGTCTCATAACAGTGGGTTTTTCCAGCAATATTAGGTATTTTTTCCCTATCTATTGGTTTAATCGCCTTTTTCACCGTCTCAATCGTCTTTATACCTCGATTCTGGGTTTTTGTCTTCGTATTCGCTGGGGGGTGGTGGTGTTTATTTTTCTGCTATTTGGGGGTGTCTCTTTAAAGATAGCACCACAACTGTCTCAAGAGATTTTACCACCCATCAACACGGGACAGGTGAGTTTAATTGCACAATTTCCCCCTGGCACTACTCTTGCAACTAATAGGCGAGTAATGGCTTTAGTAGATGAAATTCTTTTACAACAACCGGAAACTGAATATGTGTTTACCACTGCCGGCGGTTTCTTGTTTGCCAATACTACCAGTGAGAATGTGTTAAGGGCTTCTGCTACTATTACTCTTAAACCCGGTAGTAATGTTTATTCTTATATTGCTAGGGTATCCAAAAAGATAAATTCGTTGAATCTGGTAAATATTCGCATTCGCCTGTTGCCGGGGAGTGTAAGGGGTTTGATTTTAAATAATTCCCCCATAAGAGGTGATATAGATGTTATCATACAGGGAAAAGATCAGAGGTTACTGGAGGCTACTGGGAGGAAGATAGCCAAAATTTTGGACGAGAAGGCTAAACTAGCTAATTTTCGCCCGGAAACTGACCCTCGTCAAGACGAGCTTGTTATTACGCCGGATTTAACCCGTTTAGCCCATTTTAACGTCCGATTGAGTGATTTTACCACTGCCCTACAAACCAGTGTCTCTGGGGTAGTAGTTTCCCAACTGCAAAGGGGAGACAGACTGGTAGATATTAGGGTACAATTTGACCCGGATTCTATCAAAGATGTCAATACCCTTCTAGACATCCCCCTGTTAACCAGAGACAATCAAATTATCCGGTTGGGGGAGGTGGCAAGTATTGGCAGGGGGGAATCCCCTTCTCTCATTCAAAGAATAAATCAGAGACAGGTATATATTATTGCGGGTAGTTTAGCAGAAAATGCTAGTCTTGGGGAGGCTATTGCTGAGGTTAAACAAATTCTAGACAGTATAGACTTGCCGGAGGGTATCCGTATTCTTCCCTCCCTGGCGGCGGAGAGTAACAAACAACTGCAGTCTACTCTTCCCCTTTTGGCAGGTTTAGCGGCTTTTCTGGTGTTTACTGTTATGGCAGTACAGTATAACTCACTGATAGACCCGTTGGTGATTATGTTTACTCTTCCCTTGGCGTTGTCTGGGGGGATTATTGGCTTATATGTTACCAAAACTGCGGTGGGGGCGACTGTAATTGTGGGTGCGGTTTTACTAGTGGGAATTGTGGTAAATAATGCTATTGTGATGGTAGAATTGGCCAATCAGATTTTCGCACAACAACAACAAAACCCCAGGGTAAAACAAGCTAGTCGCTATACTGCCATTTTACAAGCTGCCTCCCAACGTTTACGTCCAATTTTGATGACAACTATAACTACGGTTTTAGGCATGTTACCCTTGGCGATGGGAATAGGGGATGGGAGTAAGTTTCTTCAACCTTTGGGTATAGTTGTGTTTTCCGGCTTGTCTTTGGCTACTGTTTTAACCCTATTTTTAATTCCCTGTCTCTATTTGCTTTTCCATCAACCTTTTTCCTTTGCCACCCTACCTACCATTTACCACCGTCTTGAGTCAGAGGATTCAAGTCAGTCGCAAACGGTTTCTTCACTTCCGGGCCAAGGCAGACAATCAGATACAATCAATCACTAAGTAGGTGGAGAAGAAGAAAAATGAGTATCCAACAGAAACTAACTGCCTTGACTGCCATCTTTCAACAGATGGAAAAGGCATTGATAGCCTATTCAGGGGGAGTAGATAGTAGTCTAGTAGCTAAGGTAGCCTATGATGTCTTGGGTGACAAGGCATTGGCTATTACTGGGGTATCTCCTTCCCTACTACCAGAGGAATTAGACGAAGCACAACAACAGGCTGAATGGATAGGAATAAGACATGAATTGATTGAAACAGAAGAGATGAACAACCCCAATTATACTGCCAATCCCGTCAATCGTTGCTATTTTTGTAAAAGTGAATTGCATGACAAGCTAAAAATTATTGCCCAACAGAGGGGTTATCCCTATATAATTGATGGTGTCAATGTAGATGATTTAAGGGACTATCGTCCGGGTATTCAGGCTGCTAGGGAAAGAGGAGTGCGTTCACCCTTAGCAGAAGTGGGAATTAGTAAGATAGAAGTGAGGGAAATCTCCAAACTTTTGGGTTTACCGTGGTGGGATAAGCCTTCACAGCCTTGTCTATCTTCCCGTTTCCCCTATGGGGAGAAAATCACCCCAGAGAAATTATACCGTGTTGGGAGAGCAGAAATTTATCTTCGCCAACTGGGATACAAAAATTTACGAGTCAGATGTGATGGTGACACTGCCAGAATCGAATTAATGCCGGAAGACATCCAAAAGTTTGTTTGTAACACCAATCTCCAGGAATTAGTCAGCTACTATCAGTCTCTTGGCTTTAAGTATGTCACCTTAGACTTGGAAGGTTATCGCAGTGGTAAACTCAATCGACAGTTACCCTCCTTTTCCCCTCCTATTGCCCGTAGTAAGGGTTTGTGACTATTATACCGGCCGTCTGGTTGTATAGGCCCCTTGGGTAAAAAACAAGTCTCCCCTTTACCCCTTCACCCTGCGGTGGCGACAAACCCGGCTGAAAAACAAGCCTTCTCCCCCCTTATCCCTACCAACCCCTCAATCCGGTGACAGGAGGGGTTTTTTGTTAAATAATATTAAGTCGATTGAAAGATAATTGCCATTATTGTCAGTAAATAGTCTCATGGAAAAAATATCCCGTCGCAGTTTACTAAAATTTTCGGCTTTGGCAAGCATTCTGGGGATATTAGGTTATTCCCGGGTAGTAAAACCAAAACCCACTATACATGTGTGGGATACCCTAGAGTTGCCAACCCGTCTCAGCCAGCCGAAAAAGGTAGTGGTAATAGGCGGCGGTTTAGCAGGTTTAGCTTGCGGTTACGAATTGAGTAAGAAGGGGTTTGAGGTTACACTGTTGGAAAAATCGCCTCAGTTGGGAGGAAAAATTGCCAGTTGGCAGATTCAGGTGGGGGAGGAAAAATTTACTATGGAACACGGCTTTCATGGTTTCTTCCCCCAGTATTATAATCTTTGGAGTATTGTCAGGGAAATAGCCATCGAACAAAATTTCCAATCCCTGAACTTCTATTCTCTCTTATTCAAGGATAACAAATACAGACCAGAGGTATTCCGTCCCTCCCATTCTAGTTTTCCCTGGAATGTGGTAGATTTAGCCATCTCTTCCCCTAATTCCCTCCGTTGGGGTATAGACTTAACTAATCCGGCACACTGGCGTGTATTTCATGCTATTACTAGTTTTAAGATACCAGACACCTACAATAGTTTAGACTATATTTCTGTCAGTCAGTGGGCGAGTGATATTCCCCGGGGATTGTTTGAATTGTATTTTTTACCCTTTGGTAAGTCTACCCTAAATGCGCCAGATATGTTAAGTGCGGGGGAATTAATGCAATTTTTTCACTTCTATTTCTTTGGCAATCCCGAGGGTTTGGCTTTTAATGGTACTGTAGATGATATGGGCAGGAGTTTGGTGGAGCCTATTGCCCAATCCATCCTTTACAATGGGGGTAAGATTATCACAGAAGCCCACATTAGTAGGATTGTCTGTGAGAATGGCAGAATCACCTCCCTACAATTTTATAGGGGAGGCCAGGGAGGTGGCAATATCCCCTTCTGGGTAGATTTAAATCCTTACCTTAGGGATGACTATTATGACTATTATGGCGCTGGCGACCAGCTTTTTGCTGTAGCTAAAAATACTAATTTAGCATTATCTCTCACCTGTACCCACCAGGGATGTGTAGTTAGCAGACGGGGGGATGGAAGTTTTGCATGTCCCTGTCACGGGGCAGTGTATAATCAAAAAGGGGAAGTCCAACTGCCTCCTGCCAAGAGAAACCTTGCTGTCTATAGGGTAGTAGAGAGGGAAGGGGGGAGGCTAAAACTGGTGGCTGCTGATACCACCCCTGCCATGCCAGAAACTCTTACTGCTGATTATTATGTGATTGCTACTGATGTGATGGGGGTTAAACATCTCTTTCGTTTAATAGAGGGAGACAGGCAAAGTTATCCAGATACTCTTTCCCAAGTAGAGAGTTTAGCATTGGCTGACCCCTTTGCGGTTGCCCGTTTTTGGTTGGATAGGGATTTCTATTGGCCTCATAGTAATTTTACCTCTCTTTCTGGTTATCGTCTCACAGATAGTATTACCCTTTATCATCGTATCCAGAGAGAGTATAAAGAATGGGCGGAAAAAACTGGTGGCAGTGTGGTGGAATTACATGCTTATTGTTACAAGGAAAAAGACTTTCCTACCCAAGAGGATTTGCTAAATACCTTCAAACAAGAGTTAATAGAAATTGTACCAGAGTTAGCGGAGGCTAAAATTCTTCACCAACAGTTGGTAAATCAAAAAAATTTCTCCGGATACCCCCCTAACAGTTACAAAAATCGGCCAGAAACTGAAACTCAAATTGTTAATTTGATGTTTGCAGGTGACTGGGTAAAAATGCCTTTTCCCTGTGGTTTAATGGAAAGGGCAGTAAGTAGTGGTTTACTGGCGGCTAATGCTATTTTACACAAAGAAGGCCTACAGAGACGTAATCTGCTTTCTGTGAATCCCTCTGGTTTTTTCAGTTTATGATAAACTCTCACTGAAAATTTGTGATTATAAACCAGTGGTAGGTTTTCGATTATAAACCCTTGCTGTTGTTTTTCCCTCCTTCCCTTCCCCCCCCGTTTTTTGTCTTGTTAATCCTTGGTATCCCCCAAAAGACAACCCCCATAAGTTATCTGTCTTCCCTCCCTCTGCAGACAATCCAGAGTCTGGGAGGAGGTTATTATTCTGTCGCATTTTTTTATTTCTGATTGGACATATACTTTGTCTCTGATGGTGTTTAAACATTCCAGGGTATTAGGAGAGATACGAAATCTTTTTTCACAAAGGGATATAGCGTCTGGGTCAAAGAAAATGCTATTTTTTAGTAGCTGGTTACAGTTTTCCCTAAGAGTAGAAACGGTAAAAGATTGACAAATATTATCCACCCGCTGTAGAATCCTTTTATAGGAGAAAATGTCCCTAGTAGTTTGGGGGTAGGCTGTTGAATTGTTCCCCAGAGATAGTAGAATAACTAGGGGGAGAATATAGGCATTCTTCATAGCTTCACTTACTTGCTAGTCTGACAAAATTACTAAGAATTTGTAAGCCTGAATTAGCAGACTTTTCCGGGTGAAACTGTACGGCCATTATATTCTCATGGGCGATGGCGGCGGTTACAGTTTGTGATCCATGGGTAACACGGGCGGCGACAACCTGGGGATTTAGTGGGGAGACAAAGTAGGAATGGACAAAGTATACATAGAAGCGGGGGGGGAGATTATACCAGAGAGGATGGTCAGACTGTGTCAATTCTATTGTATTCCATCCCATATGAGGAATGGTTAGACCGGGCTCAGATTGAAAACGTTTGACAACCCCTGGGATAATACCTAAACCCCTTTGTTTTCCCTCCTCGGAGGAATGGAAGAGGATTTGCATCCCCAAACAGATACCCAAAAAGGGTTTACCACTCTTGACAAAATCCAGGATAGGTGGGATTAAATCCCTTTCCTGTAAGTGTAGCATAGCGGGGTCAAAAGAGCCGACACCGGGGAGAATAACAGCGTCGGCGGCGGCAATGTCTTTTGGGGAATGGGTGATAATAGGGGTGGCACCAGTTTTTTCTATCCCCTTTGCCACGGAGTGTAAATTCCCCATGTCGTAGTCGATGATAGCCACAATAGTCATGGTTATAATCCTCCTTACCGTCTGCTAGTGTTGTTGTCAAAAAAAAACCCACCCTAGGGGGTAAGGCTGAGGAGAAAATGTGAGATAATGGCAAGGGTCAGGCTATAACGAAGTTAACCAGCTTGCCAGGCACAACGATAGTCTTTTTGACTTCCTGACTGCCAATATACTTCTTGGCAATATCAGAGGAGAGGGCATATTGTTTTATCTGTTCCATAGTAGCATCGGCGGGCACTTGGATTGTACCCCTGGTTTTGCCTTTTACCTGGATGACAATGGTGATTGTTTCTGCCTGCAAAGCCTCCTCATCGGCGACTAGCCAGGGTTGTAGATGGACGGATTCGGTGTTGCCAAGTCTATGCCATAATTCTTCACTGATATGGGGTGCAAAAGGTGCTAATAATCTTACTAGGGCTTCAATACCCTCCCGGTAGACAGGAGAATATTTAAGGGGATTATCCTTTAAGGCGTTACTTAGCTTCATCAATTCGGAGATAGCGGTGTTGAATTGATAGTCTCCCTCTAAGTCTTGAGTAATCTCCTTGATGGCAGTATGGATTACGCGTCTTAAATCCTTCTCCTCCTTGGTAAGCTGAGTCTTGTCAAAACGGGTATCCTTAGCGGAATTGGGATTATCTATAAACTCGTTTACTAGCAGCCAAACCCGGTTAAGAAAACGATATTGCCCTTCTACATCAGCACTATCCCATTCTAGATCTTTTTCCGGGGGTGCCTTGAAGAGAATAAACATACGGGCAGTGTCAGCCCCATATTTGGACAACACCTCCTGAGGGTCAACCCCATTATACTTGGATTTGGACATTTTCTCATAAAAAGTGGCCACCGGCTCATGGGTTTCCTTATCCCACCACTGTCCATTTTCGTACACCACCTGGTCTGGCCGCAAATATTTACCCGTGTTTACATTCTTATAGGTCAGCCCCTGTACCATCCCCTGGGTTAACAGTCTATCAAAAGGTTCAGATATTTTCACCAGCCCTCTATCTCGCAGTACTTTTGTAAAAAACCTGGAGTATAACAAGTGGAGGATAGCATGTTCTATTCCGCCTACATACTGATCTACGGGAAGCCAATCATTAACCTTATCTAGACTGAAGGGCTGTTTATCGTTATGGGGATCAGTATAGCGCAAGAAGTACCAGGAGGAGTCAATGAAGGTGTCCATGGTGTCGGTTTCCCGTTTAGCGGGTTTACCACACTTAGGACAAGGTACATTGACCCATTCTTCTAGTTTAGCGAGGGGAGAGGGGCCCCTGCCAGTGAATTCTACATTTTCTGGAAGAGTAACGGGCAAGTCTTCCACTGGTACTGGTACTATACCACAGTCGGGACAGTGGATGATAGGAATAGGACATCCCCAGTAACGTTGTCGGGAGATTAACCAGTCTCTGAGACGGTATTGTACTTGCTGTCTACCAAAACCTTTCTCAGTGGCGTATTGAATAATAGCCTGTTTGGCGGCTTCACTCTCCATCCCCGTGAATTGGCCACTGTTAACCAGTATACCTGCTTCTGTATAGGCTTGAGTGAGGGTAAATTCCTCCTGTTGGGCGTCTTTGGGGATAATAACTACCTTGATGGGCAACTGATTCTCTTTGGCAAATTGAAAATCTCTCGTATCATGGGCTGGTACCCCCATTACTGCCCCAGTACCATATTCATATAGCACATAATCGGCAACGAGGATAGGGATTTCTTCGCCGGTGAAGGGGTTAATGGCCTTACCACCAGTCAGAATGCCTCTTTTGGGCTTATCCTCAGCAGTGCGCTCGATTTCACTTTCTTGGGTAACCTCTTTTATAAAAGCCTCCACTGCCTCTTTTCTGTCTGGGGTGGTAACTTGCAGAGTCAGGGGATGTTCGGGGGCTAATACCACATAGGTTACACCAAAAACGGTATCAGGGCGAGTGGTGAAGACGGGGATTTTTTCCTCCCTGCCGACTATAGGGAATTCCAGATAGGCGCCTAGGGATTTGCCTATCCAGTTTTCCTGCATTACTTTAACCTTTTCTGGCCACCCCGGCAATTTTTTCAAGTCTTCTAGCAACTCCTCGGCATAGGCGGTAATTCGGAGAAACCACTGTTTTAACATCCTCTTTTCTACCTTAGCGCCACTACGCCAGGAGTAGCCATCGGCAGAGACTTGTTCATTGGCTAATACCGTTTGGTCTACTGGATCCCAGTTTACCGCAGCTTCTTTCTGATAGGCTAGTCCTGCTTCAAAAAATTGCAAAAACAGCCACTGAGTCCACTTATAATATTCTGGGGAACAAGTGGTAACTTCCCTCGTCCAGTCGATAGACAAGCCCAAGTCTTTCAATTGGGCGCGCATCTGGGCTATATTCTCATAAGTCCATTTGGCAGGATGGATTCCTCTGTCTATGGCGGCATTTTCTGCTGGCAAACCGAAGGCATCCCATCCCATGGGGTGTAATACCCTATACCCCCTCATCCTCTTGTAACGGGCAATGACATCTGTGATAACATAATTCCGCACGTGCCCCATGTGTAACTTGCCTGAAGGATAGGGAAACATGGAGAGGGCATAAAATTTGGGCTTGTCGCTATTTTCCTCTGTCAGGTATAGTTGACTGTCAGACCATTGTTTTTGCCACTTAGCCTCGATTTCACTGGGTTTATAGGGATTTTGCATAGGATAATCGGCTGTCTACTACTTCCTCTTAAACTAGTTTACCCTTGGCACTACTGTACAACCTTTTGATATGATATTACCAGTTAGCCCTATATAAGGGAGAAAGCCCCACATCTACCACGCCACCCACCTATGACCACTAGACAATGGCAGTCTATTATTGTACAATTAGAAAGGATACTGGGTTCCGACGGGGTTGTCAAGCGGAAGGAGGAACTGTTGACCTATGAGTGTGACGGCCTGCCTCAATACCGCCAACGCCCCGCTTTGGTTACTCTTCCTCGCACCACCCAACAGGTAGCAGAAATTGTTAAAATTTGTAACAAGCATAAAATCCCCTGGGTGGCAAGAGGTGCAGGCACAGGCTTGTCGGGTGGCGCCCTACCAGTGGAGGACTGTATTCTTATTGTAACGGCCAGAATGAGGCAAATACTGGCTATCGATTTGGAAAATCAGAGGGTGGTGGTGCAACCCGGGGTAATCAACAACTGGGTTACCCAGGCTGTCAGTGGTGCTGGTTTCTATTATGCCCCAGATCCCTCTAGTCAGATAATCTGTTCTATTGGTGGTAACGTGGCGGAAAATTCTGGGGGCGTACACTGTCTAAAGTATGGAGTTACTACAAATCACGTGTTGGGGTTGACTATAGTGACGGGGGAAGGGGAGATTGTGAAGACGGGGGGAATGGTATCGGAAATGCCCCTATTTGACTTGACAGGCTTGTTTGTTGGCTCAGAGGGGACTTTGGGCATAGCTACAGAAATTGTGTTAAAAATATTAAAAAGGCCCGAGTCTGTGGGTGTGATACTTGCGGACTTCAACAGTATTGAGGAAGCCGGGAGTGCGGTGGCGGGTATCATCCAGGCGGGGATTATCCCGGCGGGAATGGAGATGATGGACAATTTTAGCATCAATGCGGTGGAGGATGTGGTAGCCACTGATTGTTACCCCCGGGATGCCCAGGCTATCCTGTTGGTAGAATTGGACGGCTTACAGGTGGAGGTTGAAGCCTACAAGGAGAAGGTGGCAGAGATTTGTCGTCGTTGTGGCGCAAGAAGTATTACCTCCGCCAGTGATGAGGCTACCAGGATGAAGTTGTGGAAGGGGAGAAAAGCGGCTTTTGCTGCTATGGGGAAAATTAGCCCTAATTATTTTGTACAGGATGGAGTGGTGCCTCGCTCTAAATTACCTCAAGTCTTAGCAGAAATTAATCGTCTCAGTGAAAAGTATGGTTTCCCCATTGCTAATGTTTTCCATGCTGGTGATGGCAATTTACATCCCTTAATTCTATACGACCAGTCAGTAGAAGGCGCCTTTGCCAAGGTGGAAGAATTGGGGGGAGAAATCCTTAAACTCTGTGTGCGAATGGGTGGTAGTATTTCCGGTGAACATGGTATTGGTAGTGACAAGAAGTGCTACATGACGGAAATGTTTACAGAAGTCGACTTAGAAACACAGCAATATGTGCGTCGCTGTTTTAACCCCTATGGTTTAGCCAATCCCGGCAAAATCTTTCCCACCCCTCCCACTTGTGGTGAAACGGCTAATGCCGGCAGGAGTCAATTCAAAGGCGCCTTCGCTTTTTAACTGTTTTAATTCCCTTGGTAATAGCATATCCCACTGTGCCTCCGAGAAAAGCCATAAATTCCCCGTCATTACTATGCCAGTAGCTGCAAATTGCCAACCCCCAAACAGCGGCAACAGCAATACCATGATGGCATGAATCAAGGCAGACAGGAAAAAGGCACGGGAGTGAATCATCCAACCAGTTATACTATAGCCTATGGCGCTCAAAATCAACCACAGGTGACACAAATGGGATAGAATATAACCCCAACCCAGGAAAATGGCACTATCCGTCAATGCCATCCCTAACAACATCAGAATTGCCCAAGTATACAGCAACCCTGTTATTCTCTCCCACACTGTCCAGCTGTAGGTTAATATTATCATGAGGATTATGCCTATTAGGGTGAGAATTGACCAAAAAACGGCCTGAATCTGCCAACTTATAGTCAGAAATTGCCCTCCCAGAAAGACTATCCCTGTTATTAACCCCCATACTAACATGGCCTGGTCTACACAAGTGTATATCCCTGAAAGGTGTAATTTCTCTGCTACCCCCACCCTTACACACCTCATATGCTTATAGGTTTCCTCATTACAGTCCAGTTGTTTTTTTTGTAATATCGGCTGTTGCTGCTTAAAAAAACTCATTATCTCCCCGAATCCTTCCTTGTTTGCTGAAAAGGCTTAATAAAACTTAGTAACATTCTAGAACAAAAGCCAGGTGGGGAAACATTTTCCTTGTCTACTGGGATTGTTTGCAGGTGTCTAGTAAGTATTTTGCCAAGGCAATGGTTGTTAGGTATTTTTTAGCATAGGCAAATAGAAATTCTAGGTAGGTAATATACCCCTGCAAGTCGAAATTTCCTCCCCGAAAATAGTCGTCTGCTATTGTCATTAGCTTTATAACCTCATAACGGGGAAATCGATGCATCGTTAAATAAGGACAGTTGTAAATTTCGTAAAAATAGGGGGCACATCCTTGGGATATTATTTCATAATGACGAAGACAATCCCAGCCGGCTTTTTTCATAGTAACCCCGTAAAAACTTTCCCGGTATTGTTTATAGTAAGATTCCTCTGTTTCATATATGTAAGTAGTCCTATCTGTGGGGTTACAAGGGGCAAAAAAATCGGTTTTCTCTAGACTGGCTATATCCCTTACAAATTTTTCTTCTGGTATGGCAAAGTGAATGGGATGTACCCATCTGTTTTCGGAGTATAACTCTCTCTTAAAGTATATTCCTCTTGTTAAGAGGGGCATTATAATTTTGGAATGGTCTTCTCCATCGATGAAAATTATTTTTTCGGGGGGATAACTCTCAAAAACTAGGGGCAAAAAATCCTGACAACGCCAAATGCTGCCGTAAACAACCCAATCGAAATAATGGGTTTTTATCTTGTTTTCTATATCTCCCCTGTCTATCTCTATGTCATCCAACAAGCCATATAAGGTAAACCCCTTTCCATATAATTGTCTTCTTTTTTCCTCAGAGAAACTCTTATACATGTAGGGAATCTTATTGACATCAACTACGGAATCGCCCAAAAGGCATCTTAAACCATGAAACAGAGAATCACACTGATAGTCTGGCTGGTTTCCAGGGGAAATAAACAAGATTTTCATGACATGTCCTTCATTACCAGATTCATCAAGTATAATTGAGTGCTAAAGGTGTGCATAACCAAATCCCTTGCTTCCAGGAATGACATGGTTTTAACTTCCATAATCTCTTTGAATATGTCTTCAAAATTTTCCCTCAAAAAGTTAGAGTCAGGGTTTAAATTAGTAACTACAGCTAGGCCAGTGGGGGCAGAATCTAGTACAATTATATTTAAGTCGGGACGATATTTTCTGAGGGTAATAATTAAACGCCAAACATCCCCAGTCCAATTTACAGTCATTCTTCCCCTACTCGCCTCGGAAAAAGTGCGCGGCAGTATGTCATGAATTGCTATATACCCCTCCTTGTGACTGTATCTTTCTATGTTTATAAAGTCTCTTAGGGCAAACTCGAATAAATGCATGCCGTCTATAAAAGCCAAGTCGATTTTCTGCTGGGCAAACAACTGAGGGGCATCTTCTTCAAAAAATAAATCACTGGTTTTTGGGTATATTTTATACCTCTCATTTTCCGCTAAATTGGGTGCCGGGTCAACTCCTATTATCCTTTCTGCATCTGCCAAAGCCAGACTTCCCCCCCCGGCAACTCCTATTTCCAAGTAAGTATTGGGTTTGAGGTATTCGTGAAGTGCCTTCAACACCTCCAGATAGCTATTCCCCCTTACTGGCCTATAAATATTATTATCTATTTCCTCGGTGACAAACTTGATATAGTCTTTCAGGTTGAACTGTATTTTTTCCATGTCAGAAAATTTCCTCCTGTAGGGCTTGTTCTAATTTTAGCAGCAAGTGGTGGTTACCTTTTGTTTTGTGTTTGGCCATTTCTGACAGAAGCAATTTTTTGAAATGAGATTCCAAATCCTCTATTTTAATGCCAGTTTTTTCTACTATGGTGGCCATCCCTTTACCCCAGGTTAAATATGCCGTTAAATCGTCTCCCTGATACAGATAACTCAATCCCAAATAGATGTAGCTATCCCAACAGTAATAGTCTATATTCAGACTCTGTTCATATAATTGGATAGCCTCATGATATTGTCCATTTTCAAAGCAAGTTTTGGCAGCCTTCTTCCGACAGAAATCTACAACGAATGCAGTGTCATTGATGCCAGTCTCCAAGGTAGAATTAAGGGCGTTTTGCAAATACAAAGTAGCTGGGCGTTGGGATATTAGTTGAAAGCCTTTTTCTGCTATTTTATCCCTCTCTTCTTGCCTATCTAAATACTCCATACAGGTATCTACTAGACTGTCATAGTCGCAAGAAACTAAGCCACCGGCGAAATAGTTTTCTTCCTCGCTATTGTCGCCTGTCTCTGAAATTACAAAAACTCTATTGGCCAACAAGTAAGATACTCTGACTATCTCGAATAGTTTAGCATCATAAAAGTGCATATTCAAAACAATTTTAGCCCTAGCTATATAACTGTCTCTCTCCTCCCCATAAACACCAAATAAGTATTCCACTTTTGCGCCTTTTGCCGACAGGGAATCGAGGATTGTCTGACGACGTGAATTCATAGAACCATAAAATAGCACATCTATGTCCTTTTTGGCAGCATGGGGAATGCGAGTTAATTGCGGCATATACCCCACAGGCAGATACTCGATTCTGTCAATACCCCACTGTTTCAATTGACGAATGTTAGCCAAACTGTAATCCCAAAGGGAATACTGGAATAAATAATCCTGATAATTCCATCCCTCTTTGAAGAAAGGAGAATCGGGGTATATTTGTTCCAAATTGTAAAGGATAATACGCCGTGGCAGGTTTTCCAAGGGAATTCTACATATGTTGACGGAAAATACGATATAGATACGGTCATCAAGAGTAGTGTCGGAGGTGAAAATACAATCGTATCCCAACTCCCTGGCGGCGTAGTAAATAGTCTCTTGTATTTCCCTAAAACACTTATGGTGGTGCCAAGCAACGTCTAAAATAGCCAGTTTCATGACTAGTATAACAATCCCTGTAACTGTTATGTTAGCCTGGGGGCCAACCGCCTCAGCGGGGAGAGGGGATTTATTTGCTACTGGCCGTAGTCTACCACCTCCCCTGTTATTCAGTCATGTTATCCGAAAAAAGGGTTTTTTTGCCACTAGACTGTCGCCAACCATTTATCCTGGGGAGAAGAATTTGTTTGTTATTGGCAAGTTACTACCTAGCGTGGGGAGGGTTTGTTTGCTACTGGAGAGGGGGATTCGTCTGCTGCCGGCTGCTAGTAGCTGTCTATCACTTATCATCCATTGTCTAGTTGTCTAAAAGGAAGGATTTGTTTGCCACCAGCCAGTCGCAGTCTACCACCTGTTACCCGGTGTCGGGAGGAGAGGGGATTTGTTTGCTACTGGCCGTAGTCTACCACTTGTAGGGGAAGGATTTGTTTACTAGTGGCTGGCGGCTAACCGGTTGCTACTAGTTAGTAATGTTTATCTTCTGAATGTTTTTGCCAAGGGTGATTAAGTCGGCTTTGATGGCATTTTCATTGCCTACTATGAGGGTGACAATCTTGTCTGGCTGAAAATATTTTTGCGCTACTTTTAAAACATCCTCTCTGCTGGTATTCTTCACACCTTGTTGGTATTGAAAAATAAAATCCTGGGGATACCCATAATATTCATATGTCATCAGACGGGAAAGGGTTTGAGAGGGATGTTGGAATTGGAAGACAAAGGAGTTGAGAATGGAATCCTTGGCATAACTCAATTCTGTCTCTGTAATGGGCTCATTGCGAAGTCGTTGGATTTGTTCTAGAATGGATGTTATAAACTGGGCTGTGGTTTCACTTCCTGTCTGCCCTCCAGCAACAAATACGCCGGGATAATCGTAGTTAGCCTGCCAGCTACCATACACGGAATAGGCTAACCCCTGTCTACTCCGAATTTCCTTAAACAGTCTCCCTCCAAAACCGTTTAATACCCCATTGATAACACTCAAGACGGGATAGTTGGCGTCGTTTAATTTTACCCCTATATGCCCTAGTAGAATATTACTTTGAGTTAACTGTGGGCGATTGACAATAAATACCCCGCCGCTAGTTACCTGCCGAGGCTCACTGGTATTATAATCTGGCGTTACAGTGACATCCCCCTGCCAAGAGGCAAATAGTTTTTGAATCAACTGCTTCATCCTGGCTGAATCGAAATCCCCCACTATTCCTAAAATCATCGCCTCCGGACGTACATACTGGCGGTAGAATCTTTCTATATCCCCCCTTTGAATGTTATCCAAATGCACATATTCTATCACCCTGGCATAGGGGCTATCCTGGCCATATATTAACTTGGCAAACTCCCTCCTGGCAATATCCCCAGGATAGTCATTACGACGGGCAATTGTACCACGAACTTGGGTTTTTAACAATTCTAACTGTTGATTGTCAAAACGAGGCGACTGAAGAATTTCCGCAAAGATGGGCAATACTGTGTCTATATCGTAACTTAGGCTGGAAAAACTAACGCTAGCCGAGGTGCGTGTAACACTGGTTTCTATAGACGCTGCCTTTTGTTCCAGTATAGCATTCAACTGTTCGGGAGAGTAGTGGACTGTGCCCCCTAAACGCAACAATTCCCCAGTTAATTCTGCTAACCCTACCTGAGAGGGAGGCTCAAATATTGAGCCCATTCTTATCAACACACTGCCACTTACCAGGGGCCAATTGTGATCCTCCATTAAATACACTACCATACCATTGTCCAACTGATACCGCTCATAACTGGGTATGGTAATTGGTGCCAGCGGCGGGTATTTCAGCCTCTTATATCCTGGTATTACGTCTGCTTTGGCTTTATTACTATAAAATACAATTATAACAAAAACGGCGATTATCGCCAGCCAATGCCATCGTCTTTTTTTGCTTTTGTTTGCTACTTTCATAGTCTTTGTCTGGGGGAGGAGACTTATGGTGTTTGCTGTTAATTTTGTTACATTTATCCTGTCTATTATCCTGTATATGGTGGTCCATTGTCTCCTCCCCGGTTTAGTTTATCTTAGATAGGTATAACTACGCAAGTTTCGCTCATAATTTTTCAGGAGGCGTTGGGAATGTTCGATTTCAATTTTTCTTTCCGATATGGCCATTTCTGCCAGGCAACGCATTTTTTCCATCAAATCTTCGGGGGAATATTCTACATATTTTAGGACGTCTGTTACTGTGTCGCCCTTGACAACATGTTTGATGTTATAGCTATCCCCATTACTTTCGATGTGGACGACATTTATATCTCCAAAAAGATTGTGGAGGTTGCCCATAATTTCCTGGTATGCCCCCACCAAAAACATACCCAAATAATAGGGCTTAAATTTTCTCTCTTCTGGGGGGCTTCCATTTAATTCCAGAGGATGTAATTCTAGGGCATGTTTTACGTCTAAAAGGTCAATAAATTTGTCAATCTTACCATCACTATCACAGGTTAAATCAGCCAAAATTGCCTTTACAGTAGGCTTTTCGTTGAGGCGATGAATAGGAAGAATTGGGAAAAGTTGGTCTATGGCCCATGTGTCTGGAGCGGATTGAAATACAGACAAATTGATGTAATAAGTGGAAGTCATTAAATCTTGCAAGTCATTTAAATCATCACTAACATAGCTTTCATTCTGGGTAATTAGGTATATTTTTTGACAGCAAGCCCAGTACAATTGTTCAGCTTGTGCCCTTTCGGCCAGAGTTAAATAGCCGAAGTTAAATAGACTAATCGCCTCTTCCTTAAACTGGATAGCATCATGGTACATTTCCTGATAGTTGGTTTCGTCAATGCTATGATAGGTTTCCCACAAATTACGCAAGACGGGGTGGGCTTTTTCTGGTTTGGAAATAGGGATGTTTAGCAGAGGGTTATTGCTGTTTACTACATTGAAAATTAAAACGGAATGATGGGCGGCAATTGCCCTTCCGCTTTCACTAATTAAGATAGGATGGGGCACATCTTTTGCGTCACAGGCATCCCTCACTGCCGCTACAATGTCGTTGGCATAATTTTGCATGTTGTAGTTTTTAGAGGCATAAAAGTTGGTTTTTGAGCCATCATAATCTACTGCTAAACCCCCGCCTACGTCTAGATATTTCATCCCGGCGCCCATGGTATACAATTGCACATAGATTTGACTTGCTTCCCGAATAGCATCTTTTATTACCGCAATGGAGGATATTTGTGAGCCAATATGGAAATGCAATAACTTCAAACAGTCTAATTTTCCCTCTTGCCGCAGATGTTCCACTACCATTACAATCTCGGGAATAGTAAGTCCAAATTTTGCCTTTTCTCCTGTAGAGTTTCCCCAGTGCCCTGTCCCTTTTGTCTGCAATTTTGCCCTGACGCCTAACTGAGGTTTTAGGTCATATTTATCGCTCAATTTTAGTATAGTAAATAATTCGTTTATTTGCTCAATTACTACTATTAGATTATGGCCTACTTGCTGGGCTAAAAGGGCGGTTTCAAGGTAATCTTCATCCTTATAGCCATTACAAATCAACAAGGTTTCGCCGGTTTTATCCACATCTAAAGTGGCTAAAGCAATCATCAACTCTGGCTTGGAGCCAACTTCTAAGCCAAAATGGTACTGTTTGCCGTATTTTACCAATGCCTCCACTAACTGACGGTGCTGATTACATTTTATTGGATAAACACCTCTGTAAACATTTTGATAGCCATAACGGTCGATGGCGTTGTACATGCATTGGTGTAGTCGGTGGAGGCGGTCAGCTAAAATGTCAGAAAAGCGAATTAGTAGAGGAAGATGAATATCTCTTTTCTTGAGGCTTTCTACTAGGTGGAATAGGTCGATTTTGTAGCCGTCACCTCGAGGCGCAACTGTGACGTGTCCTTCTTCATTTATATCAAAATAAGGATGACCCCAGCCTTCAATTTGATATAATTTTCTGCTGTCTTCAATAGTCCATAAATCGCCCATCTCTTCCTATTACCCTCTCAAAAAAAATAACCCCCCTCTAGGGAGATCTTCCTATTATTTGATGATAACTCAAATATCCCGGGTGAGCAAGAAAATTACAAAAAAAAAAATGGCTGGCTTCTTTTCCGGTTTAAATGAGTTGCCTGGGATTGAGATGGAGGAAATGAAGTGGAATAGTCGGCTTAGCTAATTGTGACAATCAGATAACTTATGGTAGCCGCCAACAGGAGGAGTAACAAGATAAACCAGGGAGGTGTGATGTTAACTTTTGTGGTTACTCCCAATTCCTCCTTCTTCTCCCTCCTCCTCCCCCTCACTCCAATCTTCCTCACGCCAGTCGATTTCTTCTAGATGCTGGTGAGAGGAGTTTTCGTCTTCATCTTCTTTTAGCCATTCTTCCCATTCCTCCCCTATTTCTATTTCTACTTCTGGTTTGTCTTCTTTTCCTCCTTCCTCTTCCTCCTCCAATTCCATTGGCGATTCCAATGTCGCAGCTGCTTCTATCATCATCTCCTCTTCCTCTGCTTCTAATTCCAATTTCGGCACAGAGGTGCTAGAATCCCTATACACGCCGTTATTATGGGCAATTTCCTTTTCTGCCGAAAGGGTTTCTTCTCTTTCCTCACCTCCCATTGCCTCCTCTTCCCCTAAAATGTCGTCTGTTATCCTGTCTAGCCAACTGTGTATTTCCTGTTGGTATTCTTGTTTTTCCCCCTCATATCTCTCTGTTTCAGTTTCTACGCCTTCTTCCGTGTCTTTGCCTGTGATTATTTGAAATATCTTTATCAGGGTTTCTCTATTTTTTCGCCATATTTGATACGCCTGTTTTTTTTGTGCTTCGTGAAATTTTATAACCTCTATTTCCAGGGGAGTTTTTGGATTTTTGACAGCTTCTGGGCTGGTTATTATGTTGCTTATTCCCTTCAGTAAATTGATTTGAGTTTCTAGGGAGAGTTGGGTTTTGCTGGAAGCGGTTTTAATGGTCAATTGGAGACTGTTACTTAAAGCCAGAAGGAATGCCTCCCTGTTTTTCCCTTCCTTCAGTAATTCTCTAAATTCCTCATAGCTGCTCATTTTTCTTCTCCCTGTAGCCTCAGAAAGTTATCTCAAATAATCTCATCAATCTTTTGCAAACAGGATAGCAAATGTTGAAAAGTCTTACTGTTTTTAACCAGATATTCCTGGGATTTTTGTACTTCTTGAAGATGCAGCTGGGTGAGAGATTCATCTTTTAAATGATGCTCGATTTGGTTTTCCAAAATGTCAATAATACTCCGGCAACAAGAGGATTTATCATCAAGAGTACTACTGGTTTCAATTTCGATTCTAAGAAGAGAGGCAAAAGCAATAGCCTTAGCTTCTTCAATTTTACCCTCTCTGATTTTAGCCTGGACTTGTTCTAGAGTGTTCATAACAATTCCTATATGATGACGCCAATTAGTTTACGCCACAATTGAGGGATTTTTCTTCCCAAAAGTCACTAACAGTGTAACCCAGGTCTGCTAACATGGTACGCAGAAGGGGGAGACTCAAGCCAATCACATTACTGTGACACCCCACAATCCTCTCCACAAACAATCCCCCTTTCCCCTCCAAGGCAAAACAACCGGCACACCTAAGTGGTTCACCTGTAGCCACATAGGCTTCAATTTCTGCGTCTGTGATATTAGAAAAATACACTTCAGTTACAGCACAACGGACGATTTTTCTTTGTTGGGTAGTATCTATTAAAGCATGACCGGTATAAAGTAGACCCTTCTTGCCACGCATCAGTTGCCAACGGGAGATGGCCTCCTTGGCGTCGGAGGGTTTACCATAGATTTGTCCTTCTACTTCCAAAAGGGAGTCACACCCTAACACCAAGGCATCTTGGTAGAGTTTAGCAACCACAGTGGCCTTTCTTTCTGCTAGGGTGGCGGCTAAATCATAGGGTTTGGAGAGGCTGACGCAGGATTCATCATAGTCACTGGGGGTGACGATGGGGTTAATACCCACGGTTTCTAGTAGCTTTTTCCTGGCAGGGGAGGCAGAAGCAAGTACAAACTTAATCATAACTGGTGGCAACCCTAGGAGAGGGAAAAAGACTTAGCCATGGTTTTAAACAGGTTTTCCACTTGAGACCAACGGGCTTCGGTGGTAGAAATATTGAAGGTGTAAAGTTTGCCGTTTTTGGTGGCAACGGTGGCTATGTTGTGACGATAATTGCCATCAGGCTGTTTAACCCTATATTCTAACAGATAATAGTTCTGCTTCTTTTCCTCTTTTTTCTCTGCGGCAATCAATTCTGCCTCAATTTGACTGTTGGGATTTTGGTTAACCAGTTGCATAAAACGATATCCTACGTCAGAAGGACTACCCAAGTCTTCTAATTTGATATTTTTGTCTACTTGGCTGATAACGACACTCAGATTTTCACTTCTTTCTATCAAATCCCGGAAAACTACATCTACCCCCTGGTTAGCATTTTTTACGTCTACCTGTATCCAACCAATAGGATAAAGGAATTGATAGCCGTCAGCACCATCCACATATGCCTTTAAACCAGCAGCCGTGGTGGAAACACAGCCACATAAACTAAGGGCTATAATGAGGGAGGCTACTATCCGAAGGAAAAAGGACTTAAACATATTTTCTTCTCTTTGATGGACTATCCTGGAGTTATTATCCCATTTTTGCTGTCTCGGGGAAATATCCAGGGGGTGGGGGGTTTTAGTGACGTCGGTTGTTTTTGTGATGAATACGTGTCCCTGCCCAGTGTAACTTATCCCTGAGGGTTTGGTAGAATGAATAGAATTCCCGGAGGATAATAAATTGGGCTTGACATTCTGCCATTTTTATCTGTACCCATTGTCCTGGCCAAATTGTAGTAGCTAGTACGCCATCTGTCCAGAGTTTGTTTTGGGTTTCATAATCTCCCAAGGGCCAAATGCTAACAAGAGAACGAGGTGGTAAAATAAGGGGACGACTGGATAGACTCAGGGGGCAAATGGGGGTTACGGCGATGGCACTCATTCCTGGGTGTATAATAGGGCCATGGGCGGAGGCGGTGTAACAGGTAGACCCGGTTGGCGTAGCTACAATTAAACCATCACCGTGGTACTGATCTACCACCTCTCCGTCTACTTCCATTTCCAAAAGACAGGTGGGCATTCTTTCCAAATATCCTGGTTTGACACACATCTCGTTCAAACAGTAATACCGCTCACTTACTGCTACCACCTCATTGTTTTGATTCCTCTCCCACACCCTTGCCTCTAACATCATTCGTCTTTCCACCGCATACAAGTCATTTTCCAATCGTCTCCATACTTCCTCTGTATTCTCAAATAATTCAAAAGGTTCGGTTAAAAAGCCTAGGTGTCCCCCCACATTTACTGCTAGAATAGGGATGTTTTCTGGTGCCAAGTGACGTGCTGCTGCCAAAACTGTTCCATCGCCGCCAAAAACGATTCCCAGGTCGATTTTTTGCTTTGCTGAGTCTAAAAATACCGGATAAGGGTTATTTTTAATGCCACTTGGCCCTAACATTACCTTGCAATTGCGATTTTCCAACTCAAAGGCGCATCTTTCTGCCCATTTTTTGCTGTTTGGCTCCTCAGCCTTATAGGCTATAATCACCTGTTGTAGCCGCACGTATTCCCTCACCTTCCCAATTTTCTTTTTTAATTCTAGCGAAATTTTTTCCCTCAGAATAACTCCGCCTCCCTTTCTCTCCCTCGGACAATCTTTCTTCATTTTCTTGGAAAATTTTTGCCCTGTTCTTTCTTTCCTAACTCTCAAATATAAATCCATTTTCTTTCTCCTATTCCCCTCAGCTATTATAGGTTTAGAAATTTTAAGGTACCTATTACTCTATATTTTACTACTATTATTAAATAATAACATAAACCCCAGATTTATCTTAAAATAAATGCCCTAGGAAGGATTTAAAATTATCAAAAAGCCAAAAGGGGGAAGAAAATTTCGCTGGGAGTTAATTCCGAAGCTAGTAAGGAATCAATTTTTCTAAGATAAATCCCGGTATTCTTGGGGGTAGATAGAGAAAATATAAAAGAGAAATAAAAAGGCATAGGATTACAAAGGAGGATTTTTTCTAGCTGTTGATACCAGGAAATATTTGGGGAAAAAGGAGGGAATTTTGAACGAGATAGTGAAGAATTTAAATCAGAGAAAAATGGAGGGTTAGGCGGTAGATAGCCTGAAGAGGGATAAGAGGGATTAATACTAGGAGGAAGCCTAAAAAGCAAAAGGATGGAGACAGAAGTAATGGAAGGATAAGCTTGTTTATTTGGGAAAGAGAATAAATGGGATTAAATGATTGGGATAAGGGGAATAAAAGCGAAAATAATATAGTTAAAATAGCCGAGATAATAGACAATTGACCAGTCAATATTTTAAAATAATATGAGTTATCTAATGGGAGGAATAATGGAGAAAATAAGGGCAGGAATTGAATTTAAGCAAGGAAAAAGGCAATGCAGAAGCAGGGGGACAGAGAAGCAAGCCCCATAGGGAGAAGCCAGACAGGATAAAATTTTTAACAGGTTTCTATAAGATAGGGTAGATTTCTGGGTTAAGATTACCTAGAAAACAATTAAAAAGGGCGTGAGGAGTAAAACACCAATGGATTTAAAAGACTATGCCTTGAAAACCCTAAAACAAACTAGTCGGACTTTTTATATACCCATTGTACGTCTTCCAGAGGGATTACAAGAAGCAGTGACTGCCGCTTACCTGTGCATGCGCGCCATCGACGAAGTGGAAGACCACCCCCACATGGATTCCACTACCAAGATAGCAATCCTCAACCGCATTAGCTGCAGCTTACAGTCAATTACAAGTAGTACCGCCAAAGAAGAGATAACAGCAGTACTAAAACCATACAAAGATATTCTACCAGAGGTAAGTTATCATATTGCAGATTGGGCATTCCTGGCGCCCCCCTCCATCGCGGGGAGAATATGGGATGCCACCGCGGCTATGGCAGATAGGATGGCCTATTGGGTGGCAAGAAACTGGGCTATCAAGACTAAACAGGATTTGGATCAGTATACCTTTAGTGTGGCAGGAGCAGTGGGCCTATTGTTGTCTGACTTGTGGGCCTGGTATGATAACACCCAAACCAATCGAGAGGAGGCCATTGGCTTTGGGAGAGGCTTACAGGCAGTGAACATCCTTCGCAACCACCAGGAGGATAAACAAAGGGGGGTTAATTTCTTCCCGGAGGGTTGGTGTTTGGAAGATATGCACGAGTATGCCCGCCATAATCTCAGTTTAGCAGATTCTTATACCAGGTCTTTGCCTAAAGGCCCAGCTTTACAATTTTGTCAAATCCCTCTGGCTCTGGCCCATGCTACTTTAGAAGTATTAGTCCTTGGTAAGCCGAAACTGTCTCGCAGTGAGGTAATGGCCATAGTGGAAAAGGTGTACCAATGAGTATCTCGTCGTCAAGCCCGTTGGGGTGTTTTGTCATCTAGGCCCCTTCCTAGGATAGAATGGATGGGATGCCCCCTAGGGTAGAGTAAACTGTAAAGTAAACTAAAGTAAAGTAAGTTAAATTGTCCTTAATACAGGGGATAGAGGAAAAAATATGGCAGGCGACTACTACGAAATTCTGGGAGTGCCAAGGACGGCTACGGAAAGGGAAATAAAGGAAGCCTACCGCAGACTAGCAAAAAAATACCACCCCGATGTAAATAAAGATCCCGGGGCAGAGGAGAAATTCAAAGAAATCAGCCGTGCCTACGAAGTCTTGTCAGATCCGGAAAAAAGGGCCCGTTATGACCGTTTTGGGGAAGCTGGCGTCTCGGGGGTTGGCAGCGGGGGTGTCGACTTCGATGTCAGCGACTTTGTCGGCTTTGCAGACATCTTTGAGACCTTTTTCGGCGGGTTTGGTGGGGTTGGGAGTACCAGTCGTCGTCGTGGCCCCACCCGCGGGGATGATCTGCGCTACGATTTGACCCTGGAATTCCAAGAGGCGGTATTCGGCGGTGAAAAGGAAATCAAAATCTCCCATCTGGAAACCTGTAAGGCTTGTGACGGCACCGGGGCTAAACGAGGCTCCAAGCCTAGGACTTGTCCTACTTGTGGCGGCAGCGGCCAGGTGAGACGCGCTACTAGGACCCCCTTTGGCAGTTTTGCCCAAATCTCCACCTGTCCTACCTGTGGGGGCGAGGGTATAGTCATTGAGGCTAAGTGTGAAGTATGTGGAGGTACAGGGAGAAAACAGGTCACCAAGAGGTTGAAAATCACCATACCCGCAGGGGTAGACAGTGGGACCCGTCTAAGGGTAAGTGGTGAGGGAGACGCGGGCACTAGAGGGGGCCCCCCCGGCGATTTGTATGTCTATCTGAACGTCAAACCCCACCCCCATTTCCGCAGAGAGGGCATCAATATCCTCTCTGAAATCACCATTAGCTATCTCCAGGCTATTCTGGGTTGTCGTCTGAAGGTACCTACCATTGACGGGGATTATGAACTGCATATACCCCCCGGCACACAACCCAATACCGTCATCACCCTGGAAGGAAAAGGTGTCCCTAAATTGGGTAATCCCGTCAGCCGTGGTGACCATCTGTTGACCATCAGGGTAGAAATTCCCACCAAAATCACCCATGAGGAAAGAGAGTTGTTGGAAAAATTAGCTAAAATTAAGGGGGAGCACAATTCCAAGAAGGGTTTTGAGGGCTTTTTGGAAAGCATCTTCCACCGTTAAGGGCATTTTAACCCCTCCCACCCCCAAGGGGACGAGACTATTACCACTGTCTAACTGTCTTTATATACCCCTTGGTCGTCCCTCAAATGTCACCACCTTTAGACAGCCAGACTACGACTATGAGCCAAGTGGTTTTACTGGACTTGCGGGGTACCCCTTGTCCCATCAATTTTATCCGTAGCAAGTTACAACTGGAAAAAATGAAGCCCGGAGAGTTATTGGAAATCTGGTTAGATGCAGGGGAACCTATCGAACAAGTACCTAATAGTCTTTCTACAGAGGGCTACAATATAGAAGGGATCGAAGAGAGAGATGGCTTCTTTGCGGTATGTGTGAGGGCATGAGTTGATATGACCTTAGACACCAGTAACCAGCAGGACTACAAACCTGGTACTGTAATCTCCGCCCAGGCTAACTTCTATCAAGTGCGTTTGGATTCGGGAGATACTCTTTTGTGTGTCCGCCCCACCCGTCTGAAAAAAATAGGCCAGTCCGTCCTGGTGGGAGATAGAGTCCTAGTCAAGGCCAGCGATGCTGAAAGGGGGGCTATTGCTGAAGTATTACCAAGAACTACAGTTTTGGAACGCCCCCCTATGGCCAACGCCCAGCAGGTTTTCTTGGTCTTCTCCCTACAAGACCCTCCCCTGGAGCCTATTCAATTGAGTCGTTTTCTGGTCAAGGCCGAGTCCACCCGTTTAAACCTGTTGTTGGGCCTAAACAAGATAGATTTGGTGGAGGAGGCAGAGATAGAAAAATGGCAACAAACCCTCCATTCTTGGGGCTATAGCCCTTATTTTTTTAGTGTAAGTCACAATATTGGTATAGAACCGCTCCGAGAGGCACTAAAAGACAAAATAACCATCCTAGCAGGACCTAGTGGCGTGGGCAAGTCTAGTTTAATCTCCCTCCTTATACCCCAAGTGAAGGTGCGAATCGGCGCCGTCTCCGCTAAACTCCACCGCGGCAGACATACCACCCGTCACGTGGAATTGTTCCAACTGCCCCAAGGGGGATTTATTGCTGATAGCCCCGGCTTCAACCAGCCACAGTTGGACATCCCCCCCCAATCCCTCATCTACTACTTCCCCGAAGGCAGAATGAGACTGGCCGAAAAAAGCTGTAAATTCCAAGACTGCTTACACCGCAATGAACCTGGTTGTGTGGTAAGAGGCGATTGGGAGCGTTATCCTATTTATCTTCTATTCTTAACTGAAGCCATCGAATATCAGCAACAGCTCCAACGTCGCGGCGAAGAAGAAACCACAGTCAAGGTTAAGGTTAAAGCCAAGGGCAAACAATACACCGAACCTAAATTGGCGCTTAAAAAATACCGTCGTCCCTCCCGTAAAGTCAGCCATCAGGAGGTTTTGACCAGTCTGGAAGAGGAAATTGAAACTGACGAAAACTCTTACTAGTAGGTTAAAATAAAAGTTAATATTTGTAAAGAAACTTAAAAAAATCTCTCGTTGTTAATCCACAGGGTGATATGAAAGGTGGTGTAAAAAGAGCAATAGGCCAAATTTTATGCCTATTAGTGGTAATTCTAAGTTGTTGGTTAGTCCTCCCCGCCACTGCCAAAGCAGTAAACAACCCCCAACTGTTGCCGAAGGAAGTCACACCAGTGGTGGATTTAGCTAACTATTTGCCAGATATTCAACAAGAGTCGTTGGTGAAGGAATTAGAAGACTTTGAGGCAAAAACGGGATGGAAGTTGAGAGTGTTAACCCAATATGACCAATCCCCAGGAAGGGCTGTGATAAAATTCTGGGATTTGGACGAGAAAAGTATTCTCCTGGTGGCAGATGGCAGAGGGGGAAACCTGTTAGCCTTCAGTGTGGGAGATAAAGTATATGAATTGTTGCCTAGGACTTTTTGGATTGAACTACAAACCCGTTTCGGCAACATGTACTATGTCAGGGAAAATGGGGAAAATAATGCCATCGTCAATACAGTACACACCGTGGAAAGCTGTCTACTACAGGGAGGCTGTTTGGTAGTACCGGGTTTGCCTAAAGAACAGTGGATTTTAACCCTAGTAACATCTATTGTAGGAGGTGTAGTCTTTGGTCTGGCCGCCCTACCCCGTAAACCAGGTCAAATTTTCGCCTGGCAGTGGGTATTAATCATGTCACCTTTGTGGGGGATTCTCTTTGTAGCCTTCGGTATGGGCCCAGTAGTGTCACGCACCTCTGACTGGTTACCGGTGTTTCGCAATGTCATAGGCTTTATCCTAGGGGCACTAGTAGCCTACTTCTCCCCCATCGTCAGCCAGCAAACCACTACCAGCTGATTATCCCTGCCATTATAACCCTGTGCCCCACTACCCCCACCCATACCCCATCAAAAATGCAACCAGGAAAAAATTTCCCCCCCAGTAAGGCTTACATGAGAGGCAAAAGGGGGTGTGGGGAGTAAATCCTCCTGTCTGTCAAAGAAAACCACTCTCTGAGGAAAATAGACAAAAACTGTCTTCTCTTCTATGTCTATAACCCAAGCCAGCTGGGTGCCTGCCTCCAAACAACGAATCACCTTCTTGAGAATTATTGTCTGACTCTGTTCGGGGGAAAAGACGTCAATACTCCAGTCGGGAGGAAAAAAAATACGAGAATTGTCCTCAGCTGGGAAGTGTTCTCTGGTTAATACAACTATATCAGGGACGAGGGAATAGTCATTAAAAGTACACCGCAACTCCAGAAAAGCCTTCCAGGAAGAATCCGACGAGGCTATGCCGTTAAGTTTTGTTAACAGTTTATGTCTGACTACCACCTCCGGGAAGGAGGGAATGGGCTTTTGAATAATCTCCCTCTCAAGATACTCAAGAGGCGGCTGTGTTTCCGGCAATTGCAAGAATTTCTCAAGTCCCACTTCTCCCGTCATGGAGTTTTTCTCCCCAGTTGACGCGCCCGATAAAAGGTTTCTAAACTGTGAGAATCCCCCACATAACGCCAGTGCCATGGCTCATAACTAATCCCCTGGGGGTTGTCGCGGGGAAAGGACAACTCGAAGCCGTATCTGGCAGCATTAGCCTTCAACCACCTGAAAGCGGCAGTCTTTTCAAAGTCTATAGTTAAGTTGGTGCCTGGGGCATTACCATCCCCTATGTCCACCGCATAACCAGTATGATGTTCACTATAGCCTGGAGGGGCACTCACCTGTGCCCTAGTTATAGTATCCTGTTTTCTTTGTTCCTTTACCCGGAAAAACAGGTATTCTTGTTCCTGTTTACTCCTAAAGCCGGAAAGGGGTACTAATTTTACCCCCTCTTTTGCCGCATCCCTCTGCATCTGCAAAAACTTGTCTGCCGCTTTTTCCCGTAGCCTGATTTTCCCATCCCGGGTGATGGGTTTTAACTCTTTTGCTGGTGCCTCCTCATAGGGTAAATGTCCTAAGAGACTGTCCGAGACTTCCTCTGAAGAAGAGGCTACCGTTGACATCTCCGACTCCACAGTCTTCCCCTCTGTCTGACCAGTTGTTGCCGGCACCATCCCCCTTAGGACAAACCACGACAGCATTAATAAAGCCAAAATCATCCCCCCCCCGAAAAGGAGATTTTTTCTGCCTGCATCGCTTCGCCACTGGCTATAATACTCGCTAGTCTCTCTCTGGGCTACGGGAATCTCATCCATGACAAAACTGCTGCTTGAGCAAACAAAAGGGAATGGCTCACTCCTTCTCCCATGCTATCATAAATATTAAACTAGCATAGCCTCATTTTCCCCTTTGATATGAAACTCAACATAGTACATTTGGTAGGAAGGGCAGGGAGAGACCCGGAAGTGCGATATTTCGAGTCGGGAAAAATGAAGTGCACTGTAACATTGGCGGTGAAGCGTCGCAGAAAAGAAGATGAACCGGATTGGTTTGATTTGGAATTCTGGGACAAAAATGCTAAAACGGCCGCTGAATACGTGAGAAAAGGCTCTTTGATTGGCGTGCAGGGGGTGCTAAGATTTGACAGTTGGGTGGATAGTACTACTGGCAAAACCCGCACTAGACCCATTATAAGGGTGGATAGACTTGAATTGTTGGGCTCAAAACGGGATAATGGGGAAGGACAGGAGACTGTGGTGGACGAGGAAGAGGATTCTCTACCCTTTTAAATGGCTTAAATGGAAAACATGAAAGTAGCCCTAGTCCATGAGTGGCTTACCCCCGAGGCTACAGGAGGCTCAGAATTAGTAGTAAAGGAAATACTCCAACTCATTGACGCCCAACTGTTTGCCCTCATTGACTTTGAATCCACCAACCCCCACAGCTATCTTTACAACAGACAGATAATAACTTCCTTCCTTCAATATTTCCCCTTCAGTCGTAGTGGTGTCCAGAAGTATCTGCCACTGTTGCCCCTTGCCATTGAGCAATTAGACGTGACAGAATATGATGTAGTCCTGTCTTCCTCCCATGCAGTAGCCAAGGGGGTTATCACCCGTCCCGATCAACCCCATATTTGTTATTGTCATACGCCCATGCGCTATGCCTGGGATTTGACCTTCGACTACCTGAAAAATACAAAAGCAGGGAGGGGAATCCCGGGAATCCTTACCCGCTATCTGTTACATCGTCTGCGTCAGTGGGATGTAATTTCTGCCAACAGGGTGGATTTTTTTATTGCTAATTCTCAGCATACTGCCCGTCGTATTTGGCGTTGTTATCGTCGTCATGCTAAAGTAATCTACCCGCCAGTACAGGTTTCCCAGTTTCCCTTTCAGCCACAAAAGTCTGACTATTACCTCACAGTCTCCCGTCTAGTCAGCTACAAAAAGGTGAATCTCATAGTGGAAGCCTTTAATCGCAATGGACTGCCTCTAGTGGTTATCGGAGATGGGGCCGAGTTTAAAAAACTCAAGAAGATTGCTAAGAATAATATCACCTTTCTGGGACGAGTAGACCAAACTACCCTAAAACAATATATGGCCCAGGCAAAGGCTTTTGTCTATGCTGCCTGTGAGGATTTTGGCATTGCCCTGGTGGAGGCTCAAGCCTGTGGTACCCCTGTAATAGCTTATGCTGGGGGAGGGGCCCTCGAAACTGTAGTGGATATTCGCCAGAATCCTTCCCAGGGTACCGGTATATTATTCTATCCTCAGACGGTAGAGGGTTTGCTAGAGGCTATTGACACTTTTATCACCTGGGAAAAACAATTTCAACCGGAAAATGCCCGTAAACAGGCGGAAAAATTCAATGCCCCCATCTTCCAAAGGGAGTTTCTCAATTTTTTTGACTATTGTTGTCAAAACTTCCCCCAGGAACGTTTTAAATTTTAGATTTTCTCGTCATAATAGTAAATCAAATTAATTCTAGTCAATTGGTATCTAAAGCCTTAGTTACAGTATTATCGCCGGTTACCATTAGGGTTTAACTGTTGCAAATACTGTAACAATTTGGTGTGGAGTGAAGGAGAAAAATGACTGTCAACAGCCAACCGTTGTCTGTCAGGGTGATTCAAAGCCTGGCAAGACTTAGATTAATAAACCCCCCCAGTCGAAAACGGGTTAGAATCAGCAAAGAATTCTATAAACGGGCCTTCGACATCGTTTTTTCCGCCACTGTGTTAATAGTATTCTCCCCCCTTTATCTTATCATCTCCATTCTGATAGCCATTAGTTCCCCAGGGCCCATTTTCTACACTCAAGAGAGGGTGGGAAAGAATTTTAAACATTTCAAGTGTATCAAGTTTCGCACCATGGTGGTAGATGCGGACAAGGTTTTAGCAAAAATGCTGGCGGAAAACCCGGAGATGAGAAGGGAGTTTGAGGAGAATTTTAAGCTGAAAAACGACCCCCGTGTCACCCCCATTGGTAGATTTTTAAGGGTTACCAGTCTGGACGAGTTTCCCCAATTCTGGAATGTTTTAAAAGGTGACATGAGTGTGGTAGGGCCTCGTCCTCTTGTACCTGAAGAGTTACATAAGTATGGTAACAAAATCTACAAGGTTTTGACTATTAAACCCGGTATTACTGGATTATGGCAGGTGTCTGGACGGAATGACCTCCCTTATCCCCAACGAGTCCTCATTGATGTGTACTACGTGAATCACTACAACTGGTTACTGGATCTCTGGATTATCATCAAAACCATTGGCGTGATTCTTTTCCCCCACAAAAATGGTGCCTATTAATCCCTATCCCCCTGGAAAAGGACAAAGCCTTTTCCCTACCAACCCGTAATCCCCTTCCGGTTTAAAATAATTGTAAACAAAATTTACAAATGGTCATCAGATGGGGAGACGCACTCGTTTTCGCAAATTGCTTTCCTATTTAGGCCCCTACAAAAAATCTTTATACTGGGGGATTTCTGCCTTATTTGTTGTCAACATTCTCGGAGTTTATATCCCATGGCTGATAAAGAAAATTTTTGACGATTTACAGAAAAGTTTTAGTTTTAGACTGCTGGGAGCCTATGTAATTTTTCTTTTCGTTTTGGCCTGTATAATGTGGGCGATAAGGATGGCATCCAGGATACTAATATTTGGAGTGGGAAGACAGGTAGAATTTGACCTAAAACAGAGAATTTTTGAGCATATTTTAACCCTGGAACCATCCTATTTTTATACTAATACCTCGGGAGACTTAATCAATAGGGCAACCAGTGATGTAGATAATATCCGCCGTCTAGTGGGATTTGCCATCCTCAGTCTGGCTAATACCATTTTTGCCTATGGTTTGACTTTGCCAGCCATGTTGCTTATTGATGTAAAGCTGAGTTTGATGGCGTTGGCTATTTATCCTTTGATGTTAATAACCGTGCAATTGTTTAGCGATAAACTGAGGGCAGCCCAACTAGAGGTGCAAGAGAGATTGTCGGATATTAGCGAGTTGATTCAAGAGGATATAAGTGGGATTTCGCTGATAAAAATATACGCCCAAGAAGAGAATGAAAGGAGGGCATTTGCGGAAAAAAATAAGAGGCTGTTAAAGGCAAATTTAAAACTAGCGCTAACCAGGAATTTACTGTTTCCTATAATTGCAGGAATCGCTAACATAAGTCTTTTGATTGTACTGTGGTTTGGGACGGGGGATATTGAAAAAGGGGCCATTACGGTGGGGGATTTCATTGCCCTAATTATCTATGTAGAGAGACTAGTTTTCCCCACAGCCTTGCTGGGATTTACGATTACCACCTATCAGAGGGGAGAAGTAAGTATTGACAGGGTGGAAGCGATTATGGAGGCACAACCGAAAATTAAAGATGCCCCCGACGCCATCCCCCTACCCTTGGAAAAGGTGCGTGGGGAAATTAAGGCAGTGAATCTGACCTATAGCTATCCTAACAGTAACAAACCGGCGTTGAAGAATATTAATTTTGAAATCCAACCGGGGGAATTGGTAGCTATTGTGGGGTTGATTGGTGCCGGCAAGTCTACTCTGGCTAGTGCTATCCCTCGCCTATTGGATATTTCCCCAGGACAGCTGTTTATAGATGGCATTGATGTGACAAAGATAGCGTTGGCGGATTTGCGTAGGGCGATAGCCTATGTGCCCCAGGAGAGTTTTCTGTTTTCCACCACTGTAAAAGACAATATAGCCTATGCTAACCCTCCAGGGGAAATGATGGAGGTGATATACGCTGCTAAGGAAGCACAAATCCACCAGGAAATCATCACCTTCCCCCAACAATATGAAACCCTGGTGGGAGAAAGGGGGATTTCTCTTTCTGGGGGGCAAAGACAACGCACCTGTCTTGCTAGGGCATTATACGCCAATGCTCCCATTTTGATTCTGGATGACGCTCTCTCTAGTGTAGACAATAAGACTGCCAGCCAGATTCTAGAAAATCTAAAACAACAAAAGGGCAAAACCATCATCTTTATCACCCATCAGTTATCGGCGGCACCCCTAGCCGATCGCATTTTGGTGATGAAGGATGGCCTCATTGTCCAAACTGGCACCCATGAATCCCTCTTGTCTCAGGATGGCCTCTACAAGTCTCTTTGGCTGCAACATCAACTGGAGGAGATTCTCGCCTAGTCTTTTAAATAAATGTAAAAAAATGTAAACTTTTTTAAAGAAAAAGAAGAACGAGGAGATGAAAACCAAGGAAATACGTGGAAAGAATCAGTTTTTTGGGGAAATGTTACAGATTATTAATTAGTTTTCTCAAAAAGGGAAAAATCTGGGGAAATGTTTTATCTTGATAGTCGGACAGTTCCACAGGGAACTGAAGCAAAGTAAAGTAGAGTAGACTAGAGGAGAACTGGATGTTAGACGCGTTTTCCAGAGCGGTAGTAGCCGCCGACAGCAAGGGCGCACCCATTGGCGGTGAAGAGTTGAATCAGCTGCGTAAATTCATTGCCGAGGGCAACCGTCGTTTGGACGCAGTAAATGCCATCGCTAGCAACGCCAGCTGCATGGTATCCGACGCCGTAGCTGGGATGATTTGCGAAAACCAAGGGCTAGTACAACCCGGTGGCAACTGCTATCCCAACCGTCGCATGGCCGCCTGCTTGAGAGACGCTGAAATCATCTTACGTTATATTACCTACGCCCTACTGGCCGGCGATCCTTCCGTGTTGGATGAGCGTTGCTTGAACGGGCTGAAGGAAACCTACACCGCTTTGGGCGTACCCCTCCAATCTGCCGCCCGTGCCGTAGCCATAATGAAGGCCCAAGCCATCGCCCACATTCAAGACAATCCCAGCGAGAAGTTTGCTGGTGCCAGACTGCGCAAGATGAATCCTCCCTTGGTGGAAGACCGTTGCGCCAGCCTGGTAGCAGAAGCTAGCAGCTACTTTGATCGTGTAATCGGTGCCCTTAGCTAAGCTGAAGGGAGATTTGAAAAGGCCAATTGCCCTACAGGGGAAGTCCACATAAAGTCCAACACTTTAGTCAACCCAAGTCCACGATAGAGAAAATAAAGATATGAAGTCTGTTATTACCACTGTAATTGCTGCCGCCGATGCGGCCGGTCGTTTTCCCACCACCTCTGACTTAGAATCCGTACAAGGGTCCATTCAACGGGCTGCTGCTCGTTTGGAAGCTGCTGAGAAACTGGCTGCCAACCTGGATGCAGTGGCCAAAGAAGCCTACGAAGCTGCTATCAAGAAGTATCCCTATCTAAATGAGCCTGGGCAACCCAACTCCACCCCCACCTTCAAGGAAAAATGCCTGCGTGACATCAAACACTATCTGCGCCTCATCAACTACTGCTTGGTAGTTGGTGGCACTGGCCCTCTCGATGAGTGGGGTATTGCTGGCCAAAGAGAAGTATATCGCAGCTTGGGCCTGCCCACTGCTCCCTATGTAGAAGCGCTGACCTTTGCCCGTAACCGGGGTTGTGCTCCTCGCGACATGTCCGCTCAGGCTTTAACCGAGTACAATGCCCTCCTTGACTACGTAATCAACTCCCTGTCCTAGTTTTACAACGGTAGGGGTGCCCTTTTGCCCCTGCCTCCAAGTCACTCCAATGCCCTCCCGGGAAGGGGGGGGTTAGGTTTTTTTTTCTAATGGGCCTTGACAACTTCTTTTTTTTTTGCTATAATGGTGATGTGTACCATAGGCCGTCTTTTCTTCGCCCGTGGCGGTGGAGGAGGGGCGGCCTTTGTCCTTAAAAAGGGGGGAGAAGGTGAGGGAAAAGAAATTGCCTTATGTGACGGCCATTATGGCCATAAGTGTGGATGGGAAGATAAGTGAGGGGGTGTACCAGGCGGCCAGGTTTAGTTCAAAGGCGGATTTAAGGCATCTAGAAAGGCAGGTGGCCCAATGTGATGCGGTGATATTTGGGGCTAATACTCTGAGGGCCTATCAGACCAGTATAGTGGTAAGGGAGCCAGAATTATTACGAGAAAGAGAAGAAAGACAACAGCCGCCCCAACCCTTGCATGTGGTGTGTTCCATTTCAGGACAGTTGCTGCCCCATTGGCGTTTTTTTTCCCAACCTTTGCCCCGTGGTTTAATTACCACCTTTGAGGGATTGCAGAATTGGCAGAGGCGGGAGGCGGAGGCTGGTGTTTTGGGAGAGGGGAGGGGTAAGTCGGGTTTTTTCCAGGAGTTTTTTATAGTAGATTATCCTTTGGATTGGGTGGAGTTGATGGCCAAGTTTTATAGTCTGGGTTACAGAAAAATAGGGGTTTTAGGTGGTGCTAATTTATTTTCTTCTCTTCTGAAATTGGGGCTGGTTGACGATTTGTGGTTGACTATTTGCCCTTTGTTGATGGGCAAGACTTCTGCTTTAGGCATTGTTTCCCCCTCCCTGTTGGCAGATTTCCCCCTTCCTGTTAGTCTGAAGCTGGTGGAGGTGAAGGTAGTGGGAGAGGAGATTTTTGTCCACTATGGGGTTAACAAAAAGGGAAATGGGGAGGAAATTTAGGGTAAAATTGTCTTGACATAAACAAAAGCAAAGGCGACCAAGACGGTTGAATTTCTCATGATCTTTCCCGATTTTACCACCTTCTCACAATTAGTAGACCAGGGGAATTTTATTCCGGTATATAGGGAATTAGTGGCAGACTTGGAAACACCGGTGTCGGCGTGGTATAAGGTGTGTGCTGATCACCCTTACAGCTTTTTGTTGGAGTCAGTGGAGGGTGGTGAAAATCTGGGTAGATATAGTCTGCTAGGATGTGATCCTGTTTGGGTGTTAGAATCCAGGGGCAATGAGACAAAACAGATTCACAGGGATGGCCGGGTGGTGAAATTTTATGGTAATCCCCTGGAGATTGTCCAAGAGTGCATCCAGTCTATCAAACCGGTAAAACTGCCAGAGTTGCCTCCGGGGATTGGCGGCTTGTTTGGCTATTGGGGATACGAGTTAATTTCTTGGATTGAGCCACGGGTGAAGGTGTATCCTCCCGACAATGACAGTCTGCCCGATGGTATCTGGATGCAGGTTGACCATCTTTTAATTTTTGACCAGGTGAAGAGGAAAATATGGGCTATTGCCTATGCTGATTTGAGACAATCTGGACTCAGTTTAGAACAAATATATCAACAGGCCTGCGAGAAAATCTCCAAACTGGTACTAAAGTTACAACTGCCACTGCCGGTTTCTGCTAGGCCTTTTGAATTGAATCCCCGCCCCCAAAAAGTCTCCTATCAGAGTAATTTTAGTAAAGAGGCCTTTTGTGCCAGTGTTGTCAAGGCCAAGGAATATATAAGGGCCGGTGATATATTCCAGGTTGTAATATCACAAAAATTAAAGGCCAATTATAGAGGTAACCCGTTTGAATTATACAGGGCTTTAAGGGTAATAAATCCGTCCCCCTACATGGCCTACTACAATTTTGACGGCTGGCAGTTGATAGGGTCATCCCCAGAGGTGATGGTAAAGGTGGAAAAGACGGAGGAGGGGAAGACTAAGGCCATTATCAGACCAATTGCTGGGACTCGTCCACGGGGTAAAACCCAGAAGGAGGATCAACAACTGGCCAAGGAGTTGTTAAATGATCCCAAGGAGAGGGCGGAACATGTGATGTTGGTGGATTTGGGGAGAAATGACCTAGGACGGGTATGTGTCAAAGGTAGTGTTCATGTGGACGAGCTAATGGTAATTGAACGGTATTCCCATGTAATGCACATTGTCAGCAACATTGTGGGAGAGTTGGAGCCTCAATACAATGCCTGGGATGCCCTTAAGGCGGCCTTTCCGGCAGGGACAGTCAGTGGCGCCCCCAAAATCCGGGCTATGGAGATAATACATGAACTGGAACCAGAAAGAAGGGGCCCTTATTCTGGCGTCTACGGCTATTATGACTTTGAGGGGCAACTGAATACTGCCATTACCATCAGGACAATGATAGTACAACCCCTCCCCGGCAGTAGTGAACAATATCAAGTGTCAGTACAGGCAGGGGCAGGCATCGTAGCGGATTCGGTGCCCGAAAGGGAATACCAAGAAACCATTAACAAGGCCATGGGGCTGCTGGTGGCCATTGGTAGCGTGAGTTGAGCTTAGGGAGGTGGGCAGGAGAGAGAGGGAAAAATGGGTTTATTGGTGCTGTCAAGGGGAAGTCCGTTTCTAGGAGCCTACAATTATAAGCCTTTTATGGGAGTACTTGGACTTATAATTATAGGCCCTCCAGCAAGGTCCTAGGGAGAGGTAGGGGCGGTGGTAGTGGCATTATGGGCCATCTGTTCCAGTTTCTGCTGTTGTTCCTGGGCAATACAAGCGGTGATGATTTCATCTAGATGCCCGTCTAAAACGGAAGCCAAGTCGAAGTTACGCCCCAGACGGTGGTCGGTTGCCCTGTTGTCTTTGTAGTTATACGTACGTATTTTCTCGGAGCGAGCCCCAGTGCCAACTTGAGAGCGTCTCATGGAGGAGACGGCCTCTTGTTGTTCTTTTAATTTCATTTGGTAGAGTTTGGCCCGGAGGATTTGGAAGGCTCGTTCCTTGTTTTTCAACTGGGAGCGCTCCTCGGTACAGAAAACGCGGATACCGGTAGGTTTGTGGTAAAGGTCGACAGCGGTTTCTACCTTGTTGACGTTTTGGCCACCGGCACCACCTGATCTGGCGGTAGTGATTTCCACGTCTTTGGGGTCAATATGTACTTCCACCTCGTCCACCTCGGGCATAACGGCCACGGTAGCAGTGGAGGTATGGACTCGGCCACTAGCCTCCGTCACGGGCACCCTTTGGACTCGGTGTACTCCCGCTTCGTATTTGAGTCTACTATAGACGTTTTCTCCCTTGATTTCCAGGATAGCTTCTTTGAAGCCTCCCATTTCTGAGGGAGATTCACTCAACAGCCTCACCTCCCAATTCATCATTTCTGCATAACGGGAGTACATCCTCACCAAGTCTCCTGCCCAGATTGCCGCCTCGTCTCCCCCTGTCCCAGCACGTATTTCAAGCATAATGTTCTTTTCATCGTTAGGATCCTTAGGCAGGAGGAGGATTTTGAGTTTTCTTTCCAATTCTTCAATACGTTCCTCCAGGGTGTCGATTTCTGCGCGGGCCATCTCTTGTAATTCTGGGTCTCCCTGGGCTTCTTTAAGGATTTCTTTAGCTCCTTTTAGGTCTTCTTGAGCTTTTTTCCATTCCTGGTAGGTGTTCACAGTTTCTTCTAGGGAGGAACGCATTTTTGCTATTTTTTGTAGTTCCTCCGGGTTTGTAGCCACATCGGGATCCCCCAGACGTCGGGTTAATTCTTTAAATGTTCTTTCAATAGAGTCTAATTTTTCTATCAAAAAGGATTCCGCCATTACCTATTTTTCTTTCTAATAGTCAAAGATAACCACTAAAAATAAGACCACTACTTTACCTATTTTAACCTCTCGGAGGGGAGCTGTTCAGGGTCCTGGATAGTAATTTTTATTTTGTTAATCCTTGGGCCGTCCATGTCCAAGACGGTAAACTGAAGGTGGTCAAAATGGAAAACCTCGTTGGCTTTAGGGATTTTTTGCCAGTGGTAGACTAAAAAGCCACCTAGGGTTTGATATTCGTCAGTAATGGGCAAGTCTAAATCCAATAAGTCATTTAATTGTTCCAGATTGATTTGGGCAGAGACAATAAAATTTTGTTCATCCACCACACAGATGCTGTTATCGTCATCTTCTGTATCCGACTCGTTACCTCCAAAAATCTGATATATCAAGTCTTGCATTGTCACCAAACCTGAAGTGCCCCCATATTCGTCTACAATGATTACCATTTTCAGGCGTGACTGTTGCATGGTGGTGAGTAATTCACTCAGGAGGGTAGACTCGCCCAAAAAGCGTACTGGTTTGACATAGTCTTCTATGGGGCTGTCCAGATTATGGGGGTTGTCTGCCAGCAAAGATAACAAGTCTTTTACATCTACTATCCCCCTGATGTCATCTAAAGACTCTCCTATTACCGGATAGAGAGAATGTTTGGTTTCCTTTACCTTTTGTAACAATTCCCCACAAGTAGCAGATAATTCTACAGCCTTTATTTTCACCCGGGGAGTCATAATTTCACTAGCTTGGACATCGCAGAATTCTAATACGTTACTCAACAACTCTCTTTCTTCCTCTTCCAAGCCAGAAGAGTCTTTTTCCGTGGTGATAATCAACTGTAATTCCTCCGGGGTAACTCTTGTGTACCAGCCTCCCCCAGTATATTCTACCCCAAACAGTTTCAACAGGAAACGAGTAGAATTGTTGAGAATGGCCACAAAGGGATTAAAAATCCTAATGACAACACTGACAGGTGGTGCCAGAAGACGGGCTACTTTTTCCGGATACAACAAGGCTACAGACTTGGGACATAATTCCCCCAAAACGATTTGTATATATACCAGCAACAGGAAAGCTATGGGAATAGCCAGAGAGTGACTCAAAAGAGAAACTGCCGTCGCTGGTAGGGGTAGGGATATGAAAAAGGATTTTACCAAAACAGCTATAGTTTCCTCCCCAATCCATCCCAGTGCTAAACTGGAAAGGGTGATGCCCAACTGGGTACTAGAGAGAAGACGGTCTAAACTTTGTTGAAGAGACTGGATAGTAGAGGCTTGGACGTCGCCTTCTCTTACTAGGTGGTCTATTCTTGACTTACGCACCGCCACTATGGCGAATTCCGCGGCTACAAAAAAAGCGTTAATGGCAATCAACAGGAATACGGCCGACAACCGCACTACAACCTCATCCCAACCCATCTCAGTTTCCCTATTCCCAGTCGGCTAGGCAGTTGTTTTTATTTACCCTTCTCTTTTGGTTTTGCCTTGTTTTTAACTTCCCCCTTGGCTGCTTTTCTTTGTTCCTGCACATAATTATACACTTTTACTAGGATAGTCTTTTCCGCCACTGGTTGGAAATGGTATTTCTTCAAATCCACAGTTTCCCATTTACCCAGTTTCTGGGTTGGGTTTTCTTCCGGACTATTGACGGTTTTCAAGGACTCACTTCCCAGATAAAAGGCAGTTATGCCGCTGACGACGCCCACAGAGACACTGCTGAGGATAACAAAAAAACTGGCCACTACGGCGGGGTTGACCACAACTCTCATGCCCTCCTGGGTTATACACAACATTTGACAAACTCCCAGTGTTTTATTTTATAATAGTAAAGGGCTGGTTGTTGTACTGCCTCCAGGGTTGGCCGAGCGGTTGAGGCAACGGACTCATAATCCGTGTTAGGCAGGTTCAACTCCTGCACCCTGGACTGTCTTTGACGGCCTTGGGATTTGCCAGGCGGCCCTATAGCATCTCTCCTGGTTGCTGCAATGGTTAGGCTTTATTTGTCAGAGGTGGTTGAGCCAACAGGAGCATAAAAAAGAGATTTTGTCTCTTTCCCTGACCCATGATGGGGATTATAGCACTTTCTGGGTCATGTGGGGGTACTGGCAGACTGTTCAAAGTAGAGGAAAGCGCTATAGGCCATGGTGATGACGCCGGTGAGGATGCTGGACTCGTCTACTTGGAAACGGGGATGATGGAGGGGGTAATTTTTTCCCTCCTTCAGGCCAATTCCCAAACGAAACATTGTCCCGCGGGCATAGTCCAAATATACGGCAAAGTCTTCTGCGCCCAGGGAGGGTTCGTTGATTAGAATTACATTTTGTTCTCCCAGTGCTTCAATCGCCGCCCTTTCTACAATCTTGGTAAGTCGCCAGTCGTTTTGGACGCTGGGAAGACGACGGTTATATTTAATTTCGCACCTGGCACCATAGGTCTGGCAGATGCCCTCTACTATCCTTCTGGTCCAGTCTGGCAAATTCTCTCTTACCTCGGGATGGAGGGAGCGGACGGTGCCCACCATTTTTACCTGTTCGGCGATGATATTGGGGGCATGGCCGCCACTGATTTGTCCCAGGGTCAACACCAGGGGATGTAAAGGATTGTGGGTGCGACTGATGGCCTGTTGCAGGCCGGTGATCACCTGGGCGGCAATCCAGATGGCATCGATGGCTTGATGGGGCCGGGCGCCATGTCCTGCTTCCCCCTGGATGATGATTTCCAGGTCGTCCATGGCGGCGGTGAGAGCCCCATAGCGGACTCCTACAGTGCCCGCAGGCAGGGTTGGAAAGACGTGGAGGCCAAAAATGGCGTCAATGCCCTCCATCGCCCCGTCAGCAACCATCCAGAGGGCTCCCTGAGCGATTTCTTCGGCGGGTTGAAACAGGAAACGAACTCTTCCGGGTAACTGGTCTTGTAGCCGGGATAACACCATGGCAGTGCCCAAGCCCACGGTGGTGTGTACATCATGGCCACAGGCATGCATGACGCCGGGGATTTTGGAGGCAAATTCTAGTCCTGTGGCTTCTTGGATGGGCAGGGCGTCCATATCGGTGCGGATGGCCAGGAATAGGTCACTAGTGCCATTGCCCTTCAACTCGCCGACGACTCCCGTTTTGCCCACCCCCTCTTTCACGGTCAAACCGCAGGAAGACAACACCCCGGCCACATAGGCGGCAGTTTGGTATTCTTGGCCACTCAATTCCGGGTGGGCGTGGAGGTGACGACGGATTTCTATGAGTCTTGGGGCTATCTCTGCGGCAATTTGCTTAATCTTTTCTAACATTATTTCTCTTCCCCAGAAGGGTTGGATGGGACACTGTCAGGCACCCACTTTAACATCAAGACTCCAAGGGGTGGCAAACACAAATCCAGGGAGTGTTCATAGTTATGGAAAAACCATTGGTCTGTCATTTTACCTCCCAGATTACCCATGTTGCTGCCGCCATATTCCCGGGAGTCGCTGTTGAAGATTTCCCGGTAAAATCCTGGTTTTGGCACGCCTATGCGATAATGGCTATGGGGTTGGGGTGTAAAGTTGCAGACTATCACCAGAAAATCATTGGGATCTTTTGCTCTACGGATGAAAGACACAACACTATGACGATTATCACTGCAGTCTATCCACTGGAAACCGTCCTGTTCAAAGTCCCTTTCATACAACGCCGGCTGGCTGGTATAAACTCGATTTAGGTCTTTAAAGAATTTCTGCAGTTGTTTGTGTCTATCATACTGCAAAAGGTGCCATTCTAGGTCCGCATACACATTCCACTCACTCCACTGGCCGAATTCCATCCCCATGAACATGGTTTTCTTGCCTGGGTGGGCATACATGTAGCTGAAGAGGCTACGGAGATTGGCAAACTTCTGCCAGTCATCCCCCGGCATTTTGCCCAGCATGCTACTTTTGCCATGGACCACCTCATCATGGGATAATGCCAGCATGAAGTTTTCGTTGTGGTGGTACCACATGCTGAAGGTAATATTGTTTTGATGGAATTGGCGGAACCAGGGGTCCATGCTAAAATAGTCCAGGACGTCATGCATCCACCCCATGTTCCACTTGAGATTGAATCCCAAACCTCCCATATAAGCTGGACGGGATACCATTGGCCAGGCAGTGGATTCCTCGGCAATAGAGAGAATACCCGGGTATTCTTGGAAGATAAGGGTGTTTACCTGTCTTAGAAACTCTACGGCTTCGATATTTTCCCTGCCTCCATACTCGTTAGGAATCCACTCTCCCTCCTTACGATCGTAGTCTAAATAGAGCATGGAAGCCACAGCGTCTACTCTGATGCCATCGATATGATACTTGTCAAACCAGAAGAGGGCATTGGCCACCAGGAAATTCCTAACTTCATTTCTGCTATAGTTAAATACAAGCGTCCCCCAATTTTTATGTTCTCCTCTGCGGGGATCTTGGTGTTCATACAAGTGTGTTCCATCGAAGTAAGCCAAGCCGTGGGCGTCTTTGGGGAAGTGTCCTGGCACCCAATCTAGTATTACTCCTATATTATTTTGGTGACACTGATCGATAAAATACATCAAGTCTTGGGGGGTGCCATAGCGGGAAGTGGCCGCGTAGTACCCTGTAACTTGATAACCCCAAGAACCATCGAAAGGATGTTCGGCTATGGGGAGAATTTCTATGTGGGTATAACCCATTTCCTTGACGTAGGGGATGAGTTTTTCTGCTAGTTCGTAGTAGGTAAGGAAACGGGCGCCTGGTTTATATTCCGAGGCTTGTACTGGTTCTGCCCCTGTGCCATACTGTTTGATGGGCTCGTCTATAGATGTGTGTAGCCATGAACCCAAGTGTACTTCATAGACAGCAATAGGTTGGGTGAGGGGGTCAGTAGTACGTCGTCTTTCGAGCCATTCTTGATCGTGCCACTGGTAGCTGTCCAAGTCTGCTACTATGGAAGCGGTTTTTGGCCTAGGTTCTTGCCAAAAGCCAAAGGGATCTGATTTAACATATATATGGCCCTCCCAGTTTTTCACCTCATACTTGTACTTGGTACCATAGTCTAACCCTGGGATGAACAATTCCCAGATCATATTTTCTCGTTTATTCATCTGGTGGACTCTGCCATCCCAGTTATTCCAGTCGCCGATGACAGAGACGTTGCGGGCATTGGGCGCCCATACAGCAAAGTATACTCCCCTGACTCCGTCTATTTCTACCACATGAGCCCCCATTTTTTCGTATATGCGGTGGTGATTCCCCTCGCCAAACAGGTAGATATCGTAGTCTGTCAGGGGCAACTTCTGAAATTGGTAGGGATCGTATATAATTTTCTCTCGGTCTCCCTCTTTAATCCTCAACTGGTAAATCCCCAATTTTTCCCGCCTAATCTCACACTCGAAGAAGTTGGGGTGGTGTACTGGCTTCATGGGGTATTCTCTCTTCTCCTCTGGCAAAATCACAGATACTTCTGTCGCTGTCGGCAGATAAGCACGAATTGCCCAGGTTTTCTGTCTCAAAATCCCCGTTGTGGCGTGACAGCCCAGAATTTCAAAGGGCCTATGATGCAGATTGTTTACAATTTTATTTACTTCCTCAACAGTGACTTTGCTAGGCATCTAGTTCAAGAGGCTCAATGCTTTTCCTATTGTTTAATCATAATATCTGGTTTTGTATCCCTGGTAAATTGCCGGGAGACAGTACAATTTACTTTACAATTAGCAAATCCTTTTAACAATTTCTTTATTTTTCTCCCCCCAGCCTTCCTCTGCGCTAGATGTTAATAATTGTTAAAATCTAGAGACGGGGTGTGTAAGAGCACCCCTGTTGTGGAGGGATATAAGAAAAGGGATAAAGCGGTGACTTTTACAGAATTAATTGAGAAGGGCGGTGTGGCCATTTGGCCTTTGTTATTCCTGTCAATCCTCGCTTTGGGGACAATTATTGAACGTCTTTGGTTTTGGACAAGAGTCCTATTCCGAGAGGAACAGATACTCAATAATATCATGGATGTGGCTATGACCAACTGGCCAAAGGCAGAGGAGGTGGCTTCCCGTTATCGTCATCACCCTCTGGGCAGATTTCTCTATTATCCCTTACAATTGGATAATCCTGAGCCGGAGGTATTCCATCTTGCCTTGGAAACTGCTGCCGATGAAGAATTGGCTTTGATGCGCAAGGGTGATAAAATACTGGAGGGGGTGATAGCCTTAGCACCGCTGTTGGGTTTATTGGGTACTGTCTTGGGTTTAATTCGTTCCCTTGGTTCTATTTCTATCAGTGACTTGGGTACGGCCTCTACTAGTGGTGTTACTCTGGGTATAGGCGAGTCTCTTATTTCCACTGCCGTCGGTTTGATTGTAGCCATTATCAGTGTGGCTTTTTATCGTCTCTTCCAGGCTTTCTGGTTTAATCAAGTACGCATTTTTAGGAAGGCTGGCAGTGACTTGGAGGTAATTTATCGTCAGCGTTTGAATAAACTTGCCCACCACTAAGAGATTTTTTTTCTAGAATTGATGACGTATTATACCCCTGTAGGTGGAAAAATGACTACCCTTTCTAATTCACCCCTTGGCAATTCTCCCGAGGCGGCTGAGAAAAAAACAACCCCTGCTGGTGGCAAATCCCCGGTAAAACCTTTTAGACTGTGGCAGGATATTCAGGGTCAAGAGGTACGTATTGAAATTGTACCCATGATTGACGTAATTTTCTGTATCCTCACCTTCTTTATCCTAGCCGCAGTTGGTTTCTCCCGTCAGCAGGCCATAACTTTAAATCTACCAAAGGCAGCCACTGGCACGCCACAGATGCGGGAGATGTTGGTGGTAAGTTTAGATAGTAGAGGACAGTTGTATTTGGAAAAACAGCCGGTTACCCGAATACAGTTGTACAGTGCCATCAAAAACTACCACAGTCTCAATCCCAGTGGTTTAATGGTGTTACACGCCTCCAAAGATGCCCTTTACAGTCAGGTGGTAGAGGTATTAGACATGCTCAAAGAGGTGGGTGGCGATCGTGTTGCTTTGGCTACCCTTCCCGGTAAATCCCAAAAACCTCCAGAAACTCCCTCCACCCCTGGCGTCAATCCCTTCCTCCCTACACCTCCCACTGTAGAGACAAACCCTATCCCCACCAAACCCTAGGATAGAAACAAGGACCCACCTGGCAAAAACAAGCCCCATCCCTGCCAGCCCTTTTTTGCCATCAGATATTACCATATGAACAACTGATGATATAATATAGGAAAGTAGAGTTGTTATAGCAAAGGGGAAGAAATGTTATTCCGTCAGTTGTTTGATCAGGACACCTGGACTTATACCTACCTGATTGCCGATGAAGAAACCAAGGAAGCTGCCTTAGTTGATCCGGTTTTAGAAAAGGTAGAACGGGATTTACAATTGATTCGGGAATTGGGGTTGAAACTGGTATACTGTATTGAAACTCACGTGCATGCTGACCATATTACCGGGACTGGAAAACTGAAAGAATTGACTGGTTGCAAGGGGGTAGTACCAGAGAAAGCAAAAGTAGAGTGTGCTGATATTTACCTGAAGGATGGGGAAGTATTGAAAGTAGGTAGTGTAGAAATCAAGGCCATATACACCCCAGGGCATACCGACTGTCACTTCGCCTACCTTGTCAATGGCACACACCTGCTAACAGGAGATGCGTTGTTTATCAGGGGTTGTGGACGCACCGATTTCCAAAGTGGGGATGCAGGCCAACTTTACGATTCTATCACCCAGAAACTGTTTACTCTCCCCGATAGCACTCTAGTATACCCCGGACATGACTACCGTGGCCATACAGTTTCTACCATTGGCGAGGAGAAACAGTACAACCCCAGACTGGCTAACAAAACCAGGGAGGAATTCATTGACATCATGAATAACCTGAATCTGCCTAACCCCGCCAAAATCATGGAAGCTATCCCAGCTAACAGACAGTGTGGCAACGTAGCCGCCGCTGCAGTTTAAAGGGAGTGGACGGTCATGACATCTTTTACAATAACAGAGAAGATAATCGCCATCTCCCCCCAACAGTTGCAACAAAAACTGGCTACCGAGTCGGTGACTCTGGTAGATGTGAGGGAGTTGTCGGAGTATCAACAGGCACATATACCTGGTGCCATTCTCAAACCCTCATCTACCCTCAGTGACTCGGACATGAAACAACTGTTAGAATGGGAGAATCTAGTGCTTTATTGTCGCTCTGGCAGACGTTCCCGTCAAGTGGCAGAAAAACTAGTTTCTCTTGGTAAACAGTGTGTATTTGACCTACAAGGGGGGATAATAGCCTGGCAGGAGGCTAACCTTCCAGTAGAATAAACAATAATCATGCGTTATACTTTTGCCTTACTCCTTGCCATTCTTGTTGGTTTGAGTCTGGGGTTAATCGGTGGCGGTGGCTCCATTTTGGCTGTGCCTATCCTTAAATATGTAGTGGGGGTTACAGCCAAGGAGGCAATCGCCATGAGTCTTTTTATAGTAGGCATTGTCAGCGTGGTGGGGGTAATTCCCCATTGGCAACAGGGCAATGTCAACCTACCAGTGGCAATAACCTTTATCCCTCCTGCCATGGTGGGTGCTTTTTTAGGGGCAAAACTTAGCAAACTCCCCTTCATCACCGACACCATTCAAATGGTGTGTTTTGGCATTGTCATGGCGTTAGCCAGTTTTTTTATGATCAAGAAAAGCAATTCCCAGAAACCTGACAATGCCGATACACCAACTGCCTCCCCTGACAAACCCCCTCCTCTGGCAACAAAGATAATCTTAACAATTTTTCAGGGGTTAGGTGTAGGTATTCTCACTGGATTTGTGGGGGTTGGTGGTGGCTTTTTAATTATTCCCTCCTTGGTGTTGATTGGTGGCATCCCCATGAAGGAGGCGGTAGGCACCTCTCTTCTCATCATTGCCACTAATGCCTTCAGTGGCTTTCTTGGTTACTGGAATCAGGTAGCCTTAAACTGGACAATTATGATTTCTTTTTCCCTTGCTGCCAGTGGCGGCATTGTCTTTGGGGCTAACCTTGCCAAGAAAATACAGGCTAAATCCCTCCAAAAGGCTTTCGGATACTTTGTTTTGGCCGTTGCCGTTTTCGTTTTAATCGCCCGATAAGGCAGGTTTGGGGATATATTGTCTCAGGGGGGAAATCTCCAATTACACTTGTAGCCCTTACCTCCCCGCCTCCCTCCCCCCTTTTTGCAATGGTTATGCTGCTATAATTTAAATTTATACTTCACAAAAAGGCGGCGTTCTTTTCAGGGTTTTACCCCTTTGTTTTTTCCCCTAAAACCGTTTTTAAAACACACACACCCACCCCATTCTATCTACCATTATACTCCCTGTCCTCACTTTTCTGCTTGAACTTAATAATTATTTACATTATAATGTAAAGATTCATGAATAATTACGGTGTAGTATAGAATTTTATGATACAATTTGATCAAGATGGGGAAGGTGTGTGTGTAAAAAGGGGGTCTAGGAAAAAGAAAAAAAGGATTTTGGGGTCAGAAAAAAGGCCGCAATTCGGCAATTTATAACAAAAACTAATAATAACGGCGGGAGAGGAAGGGTAAAATAAGAAATGGCGCTCCGAAAATGAGAAGAGGTCAAGAAAAAGGTAAGGTGGGGGAAAAGAAAAGGTGGGGGATTAGAATCGGAAGATAGTCCTAACCCCCCCTAGCCAGACGGGGTCATTTCGGCTATCATAATTGGGGTTTACTACCAAATAAAAACCGGGGGTTAGACAGAAGTTAGCCAGCTTCTTCCTCCTTCTTATAACCTAGGTAAAGTTTACCATTTTTTACTGCTAAAAAGATGCCTTAAGGTAGTTTTAAATCAACAAAATAATGGAGATTATTGGCGACAAATAGAGGTTATAACTGTCTGCCTGGCATATCCTTCCGCGTCATGCAAATTTAGCACTGAAAGCCTGTAATTGAAATGTTATTCAACCCACCTTTACCCTATTTTATATCCTCGTTTTTGCCAACCATTTTTTTCTGAAACTTATCCGGAAAACATTGCCTATATCTTAGGGCTTACCTGGCCCGGTTTATCCAATTACAAAAATTACTATTTTTCCGCGGCTTAATTGTATGATATATCCTAACTATTTTACCAGACTAAGGATTGTAGACAAAATCCAGGAGCACTTTAACAGTATAATAAATTAGGCAAAATGTAGCATAGATTATTATCAAGATACCTAGAAGAATCCAGACCTCATCAAAAGGGCTAAAAATACGAGGGTTGTTTGTTGTTTAGATGTGGGTATTTCACGGAATGTTGTACACTTGGAAGCATGGCTTAACTGATAATATGGATTTTGTTCACTTGTCAGGAATAATAACGACAATTTTTGTCTTAGTCTTTCAGCCCTATTCCTAAGCTGGGCATTATCATTATAAGGCTAGTTTAGTTTTTCTGTCTCTTCTATTCAGCATAAAAATTATAGATTCAAATGGCGGATTTGGCCCTATTGCCGAAAGCCGGAAGGGCATCAGTAGTTATTCTATTTCCTGAGTCGCGGTTAGAACATTCCTCAAGATATTAATGGTAACTCATAGCCACAATCCTGTTTGCATCTAGGGTAAAATACTCTAAATATGATGTATAATCCCCTGACGGTATTAGTTTGAACCCTGTTGTTTTACCCAATTAATATAACAGGCTATTCAGTTGTAAATTTTATATCTATTTTTTCCCCATATCGAGGGATAATCTCTTCTTTTTATTGAGTTTTTCTTAGCCATAGGGGAATGATTTTGTCGGAAGCTATACTCCGCGTTAATCCCAAGGCAAATTGACTACCTATTTTGAGGATAAAGTGGCATTTTAAAAACAAAGAAAACAGCCGTAGCCAAAGACTCAATCAATACCAATACCCCTATCATTAACCCTAGGGAAATGTCATAGAGAAAACCGGCTAACACCCCACCCAAAAAAGTGGCTAAGCCGTAGATAGTGTGAAAAATACCAAAGCTGGTGCCACGGGTTGAGATGGGGGTTATATCTGACACTATGGCCTTCATTATAGTCTCATGAGCCCCCATTATGATGCCCCATAAGCCTATGGCGAAAAATATCAGGATAACACTTTTTGAGAAGGCCAAACCTACGGTTATTGCTGTCAAGATAGGAAGCGTCATAAAGATGTATACATGGCGATTCTGTGGTTTTAAACTGTCATACAGACGGCCTAGTATTATCCCAAAAATAGCATCAACTATCATTGCCACTGCATACAGAAATGGTATGTAGCTATCGGGAAGAATTTGGTTAGACTTTATGTGATAACCTATCAAAGCAAAGTTGACAAACCCTAGGGTAGATATAAAGGTAAAGGCGGAAAACTTCCAGAAAACTTTTGGGATATTTGAATAACCTTTATCGGCAGTCTCTCCCTGAAATTTATCTAGGGTTTTAAACCTAAAGAAAGTGAATAACAAAACCAAAATAAGGAGGATAAAGGGAATCCAAAATAAGGCATATCCTTTTTGGTAGTCAGCAGCCGTTTTTTGGGGGGTTTGAAGGGAAATAAAAAGAAGAGTAAAAAGCAATGGCCCTACAACTGCACCAATTTGGTCTATAAATTCTAGAATACCAAAACCTAAGCCGGTGCCGATATTTTTAGTACCATGGGATACTAGTGTGTCTTTGGCGGGACTCCTCAAACCCTTGCCTATTCTTTCCAGTATAATAAGAAGAGAGGCTACCCCCCAAAAATCGGAAGTAGCCAATAGGGGCACTGATATTAACAGTCCATAACCTAGAATAACAAAAAACCAATAGGAGCTAATTCTATCGGCGATGTAACCCGAAAACAGCCTGACAAAATAACCAAGGAATTCTCCTATGCCTACCACAAAACCGACTGTAAAGGCGGATACACCAAGAATGTTTAAATATTGACCATTGACACTTCTGGCCCCCTCGTAGATAATATCCCCCAGTAGGCTTATAATGCCAAATAAGAGGACTAGGGTAAATGCACTTTTCCCAGTGAGTTTCATGGGTTTTTTCAGTCAAACTGTTAGGAAATAAAACAAGTTTTCCCCATGATAACTGTATTCACAAAGTCTAGCCACACCTCACCGGGATGTGTGTTTTGTCTTTATAGCCGTTTTTACAGTCTATAGTAGTTTTTATAGTCAGTAGTTTTCACAGTCACAGGCGCCTCTGCCAACGAAGGGAGAGAGGGTGATATACTAACAATAGGGGGTAGGGGGTAAGCCAGACAAAATCCCAAAGAAAACAAGTGGGGATAGAGGAAAAAGAAAGGGGGATAGACTTAGATTTGTCATAGACACATGTAGACGTGATTCTAGGAAAATTGTACACTACCCTAGTGTTAGGGGGGCCAAGGTATTGGGAAAACTCCTTTGCCATCTCGTCTTGGCAGCAGTCAAAGGCGGTTGACAAAAATACCAGCGGTGTCGAATTCTGACTTTAGCCTCTGCTGGAGGGGAAGACTGTTACCCACATATCCCCAGCAGTCTATTTGTTGTTTAAGGGAGGCTTTGGCGGAGAGGATAGTTAGAAAACCACCGTTGTCTTCACAGAATTGTCGTAGTTGTTTGATTTGGCTAATGGTTGTCTCCTGTGGCAGGGAGATATATCCTATGCCGCCACTTATATTCACTAAACCATACCCTTGCCACTGGGAGAAAAATTTAACTATTTCACTGGGTTTGATGCCGATTTTACAACAGATTCTCTGACTTTCCACCCCCAGATAACTTTTCTGCTGTAACTGTTGCCAGAGTAAGGTTTCTGTCTCTCCCTCAAAACCGGTGACAGACAAGTTAATTTCTTCCCCCCACTGTTTGACTCTTTCTGCCTGTTGTTTAACACTTTCGGGGATGCTTTGGAAACGGATGGCTAATCCTAAACCTTTGGGTAAATCTAGACTGTCAACTAGAAGAGAGGAGACTATATCTGCTGCTGTAGGGGTTAATCCTGACAATAAGACGGTTTTTTGTATACGGCGGATGCCTTCCTCGTCACCGGTAACAAACAGGGTTTTAGAGGCTTCTGGCAGGGGATAGAGACGGAAGGTGACTTGAGTTATAATTCCCAGGTTACCATAGGAGCCAGTAAACAGTTTCATCAAGTCATAACCGGCAACATTTTTTACCACTTTGCCACCCGCCTTAGCTTCCTTGCCATCACTGCGGATAAAAGAGATTCCCAACACCAAGTCTCTTACCCCCCCATAACGTTGTCGCCAGCTGCCGGTATTAGCAGTAGCCACAATCCCGCCGATGGTTGCCTTTTGAGGATTATAAGGGTCGACGGGCAAAAATTGGCCAAAGGGTGCTAAAAATTGTTGTAAGTCTTTTAATTTTACCCCAGACTGTACGGTTATCACTAAGTCCTCTTGTAAATATTCTACTATTTGGTTGAGTCTGGAAGTGCTTACCAATATATCTGCCTTTTCTGGTAACTTTCCCCAGTCTAACTTTGTGCCATTGCCAAGGGGTAATAACCGCCATTTTTTCTCCTGGGCCACTTCCACTATTTGTGATAAGATGTAATTGTTGTGAGGGATGATTAAATGGCGAGGAAGATAGTCTGTCAAGTCTTTATTCTCCCAATCATCTCTCCACTGTGGGTCGTTTAGCCAGTCAATAACGGTTAGGGAGTTTAGATGGGAGTTGTTTAGTTTTGTTTCAAGAATTGCCAGGAGGGATTCGTTTTCCATTTTCAGCCGGCAGATACCTAAATAAGAAGGAAAAAGAGGATTGGAAGAGGAAAATACTGGCAATTATACCAGCTTTTTGTTGGAATCTGAGAGCCCTTGCTCTGATAAAATTGATTTTCGGTTGTTGTTTTAGGATTTGGCGTTAGAGATGACAGTAGGAACAAACATAGAAAAACCAGCACCAGCATGGCATATTATTATCTACCTGGGTAGCCTTCACTTGGCAGCCTTACTGGTGTTGCTACCAAGTAATTTTAGTTGGCAGGCAGTAGCTGTAGCCGCATTTTTATACTGGCTAACGGGTTGTATAGGTATTACCTTAGGATACCATCGTTTGGTGTCTCACCGCAGTTTTGAAACACCAAAATGGTTGGAATATTTTTTGGTCTTTTGTGGTACACTAGCTTGTCAGGGTGGTCCTATTTCTTGGGTAGGATTACATAGAGTTCACCATAAGTATTCCGATCATCCAGGAGACCCTCATGATTCTAACAAAGGTTTTTGGTGGAGTCACGTAGGTTGGATGTTAGTGGACAATCCTGCCAATAAACTCATTCCCCAGTATACTAAAGATATTCAAAATGATCCCTTTTATGTTTTCTGTGAGAAGTATTTTATTCCCATTCAGGTGGTGTTAGGTTTAATATTATACTGGTGGGGAGGATGGCCATTAGTTGTTTGGGGAATTTTCTTCCGTTTAGTTTGGGTATTTCACGTAACTTGGTTTGTTAATAGTGCTACTCATAAATTTGGCTATAAAAGCTACGAATCTAATGACAATTCTCGCAATTGTTGGTGGGTAGCCTTGTTAGCCTTCGGGGAGGGTTGGCATAATAATCACCATGCTTTTCAATATTCTGCCCGTCATGGTTTTAAGTGGTGGGAGATTGATATTACCTGGTTGACTATAAAATTTTTGGCTTTTTTAGGTTTAGCAAAAAACATTAAATTGGCCCCAGTTTTAGAGGAGAAATAACAAAAACCTATAATTTCCCCTCGTCTATAATTCAAGGAGAAAAGCCAAAAGTAAATTAGAGGTTTAAAAGAGGGAGTAAGAGTAGGCCTTTCCTGAAAGACTAAGGGAAGGATGCCCTTTTTTTTATCCTTGAAAATAAAATGAGAAGATAGGCTATAAAGAAAGAAAGACATGGAGTGGAAAGGAGGGATGAAACAATGAAAATGCAGGCAGTGGTAATGACAAAACCAGGAGACGTAGGAGTATTGGAATTAAGAGAAATCCCACGCCCAGAAATAGAATCACCAACCCAGATACTAGTGCGTCTGAAGGCAGCCGGAGTTAACCCCATTGATACCAAAATCCGCCGCAGAGGCACTTTTTATCCCGAAGAGACTACACCGGCGGTATTGGGATGTGATGGGGCTGGTGTAGTAGAAGCAGTAGGTCAAGATGTGACAAAGTTTAAAGTGGGAGACGAGGTATACTTCTGTCAGGGAGGCTTAGGGAAGGCCAATAGCGGCAACTATGCCCAATATGCCGTAGTGGAACAAGATTACGTGGCTCACAAACCCAAATCCCTGTCATTTGAAGAAGCAGCGGCGGCACCGTTGGTACTAATTACCGCCTGGGAGTCCCTTTATGATAGGGTTGAGCTAAAATCGGGACAAAAGGTGTTAATCCACGCTGGTGCCGGGGGGGTGGGACATGTGGCTATTCAACTGGCCAAGCTGAGAGGCGCAGAAGTAGCCACCACTGTCAGCAATCCCGACAAGGAAAGACTAGTGAGGAAACTTGGTGCCGATTATCCCATTCTATACCGCCAACAGAATTTCGTCAAGGCCATTATGGAATGGACAAGGGGAGAGGGGGTAGATGTAGGGTTTGATACGGTGGGAGGTAAAACCTTTTTTGACACCTGTGAGGCGGTAAGGGTGTATGGAGACTTGGTAACTATTTTAGAACCAGATTTTAGCCTAGGCAGCTTAAAAACCGCCCGCAACCGCAATCTGCGTATTAGTCTGGAATTGATGCTGACACCGGCATTGATGAATTTAGCGGCTGCCCTCCAACACCAATGTAGTATATTAGAACAATGTGCCCGTTGGTTTGATGAGGGGAAACTGAGTATCCATCTGTCACACACCTTCCCCCTGGAAAAAGTTGCCCTTGCCCATCAGATGATTGAGGAGGGTTCTGTGACTGGTAAAATAGCCTTAGTTATCCCCTAACTGCCTCCTGGGGTGTCAAAAACTGTCGGATTTTTTCCAGGATTTGATCTGGTACAATGTCAGTTATGTCCTGGCTGAGGGACTGTATCCCCACTGCATAGTCACACCCCGGGGGTATTAGTTGAGAGGCTTGGGTAGGGCCAAACAGGCCTATAGTAGGCACTTTCTGGGCTATAGCCAATTGCATAGGGGCACTGTCGGTGCATACCATCAGTTTTGCCCCACCTATTATAGCCGCTAGTTTGCCGATGGAGGGGGGTGCTACCACCTTTACCTGTGGACAGAGGCTTATTAATTCCTTAGTCCAGTCTACATCATCCGGGCCACACAGTAACACTACCGGTATGGCTTGTATTTTTTGAGTTTCATCAATAATACGCTGCCATTTAGGCACAGGGTAGATTTTATTGATTCCCTGGGAAGCGGTTACCACACTGGCCCCCCCATGGATTAGAATATAGTTGCCGTCCTTTAGATTAAGACGGTTTTTTTCCGCAGTAGCCCAATTTATGTCTTCTTGGGGTATATGGATGCTTAGGGGTGGACAAGGAGTAGTGATGTGAAGTGGTTTTAATAGGTCATGATACGTGTAGGGGAGGTATTGTTCTGTTTTTTTAGGCACAGTACAATTGAGAAACCAGGAGGTTTTGCTTTTATAGCCGACACGAGTAGGAATACCATCCAGCCACAATAAAAAGCTGATAATCCAGTCATCCTCCAGGGTGATAGCCAATTCATATTCCCTATCTTTGATCATCCCCAGTAGGTTAAGATAGTCTGCTAGGCCATTTTGATCCTGAAAATCGAATACCAACACCTCTTGCACGTATGGACAGATAGTATAGCTGTTTTTGCTCCTCGGCTCTACAATCACATCTATAGCAGCCTTTGGATATTTTTTCTTCAGTGACTCCAGGGTTGGAAAAAAAAGAATTTGATCTCTAATTCCGCCCGGTACAATAGCTAAAATGCGCATCATACTTGTATCCTTTCACTATAGCTTCTCTGCTTAATTGTAAGGTATTTATTCCCATCTCTTATCAAACCCTCTCAGGAAAATTCCAATTCCAACCTGTCTTCTTGGGTGTATATTTAGAGGGGATACCCACTAGAGGGTGGCGGCTGTCTCGTCTCGCAGGCAAAAAACAAGAAAATGTGTACTAAAGACAATATTTCGGGAAATACAAGGGATATTATCTTGGTGGTAGATGACTTGCCCGAAAATCTTAGTGTTTTACTGGAAATTCTTAGCAAGAATGGTTATGATGTTAGGGCTTGTAGAAGTGGAGAATTGGCCTTAAAAAGTTTAAACAATTTCAAGCCAGACTTAATTTTGCTGGATATAAAAATGCCCAATATGGATGGCTATCAGGTGGCCGAAAAAATAAAGTCCAACCCCGAATTTACTGACATACCCATCATTTTTATCAGCGCCTTAGATGACACCTCAGATAAGATAAAAGCCTTTGAAGTTGGCGGAGTAGATTATGTTACCAAACCCTTCCAGGAAGAGGAAGTTTTGGCAAGAATAGCCACCCATTTGCGCATAAAAAAGCAAGAAAAGAGGCTAAGAGAAGAAGTGGAAAGGCGGCGACTGGCTGAGTTACAGCTAAAGAAGAATAATGAGGACTTGCAGAGGCTTAATGGAGACTTGCAACTTTTTAACCGCAGTCTTTCCCATGATTTGCGCAATTATATATCAGTTATCATTGGTGCCGCCAACTGTCTTTTAAATTTCTACTCCCTGGATAAAGAAGTAAAAGCCTGGCTAAACATCATTCATGACAAGGCCCTACAAATGAACAGGCTTCTCGAGAGTCTATTGCTTTTCTGTAGCCCTAGTACTGAATTGGAAAAAATCCCAATAAACCTGTCAGATTTGGTATTAGAAATTATCGAGGATTTAAAAAGTAAAAATCCCAGCAAAAAGACAGAAGTTAAGGTGGAAAAAGGATTAATAGCAATGGGGAATCTACCTCTGATAAAAGCCGCCCTAGAAAACTTGCTGGGGAATGCCTGGAAGTACAGTTATTTCAGAGAGGAAATCTGCCTGGAATTTGGGAAAACATCTGACTGGAAACCAGAAGCATTTTCTCGTCTTTATCCCCTGCCAAAAAGTCCCCCCCCGGAGGTGTTTTTCCTCAAAGACAATGGTAGGGGTTTTGAGTTAGATAAAGTGCAAGAAATCTTCCTACCCCTAACCCGCCTCCGGGAAGACAAAGAGAGGGTGGAAGGCTATGGATTGGGGTTGTCCATCGTTAAGAGAATTATCGAAAGCCACGGAGGGTATATCTGGTGTGACTCTGTGGTAAACGAAGGGTCCACCTTCTATTTTACCCTCTAGGAATGCCTAAAGTCATCCACCCTAGAAAAGGCCTCTAGAGTCAATCATCAGCAAAAACGTAGCGGAAAAGGTCATTTGGACTGGGCTCAGGACTATTTTCGGCGAATAAAACCGCATCCTGGATGATTTCGTCCACTTTCTTGTCAACAGCCTCCAATTCTTCCTTTGTAGCAAGGTTGTTTTCGAGAATATATTGAGAAAATCTAACAATAGGATCCCTCTTAGCCCAGAATTCCTTTTCCTCTAAGGATCTTAACTCATCAGGGTCGGCAAGGGAATGGCCACGAAAACGATAAGTCAAGGCTTCTATGAGGGTAGGGCCTTCACCAGCACGGGCGCGGGCAATAGCCTTTTGTGCTACATCCCTCACTGCCAAAACGTCCATGCCATCCACCTCATAACCCTCCATGTTAAACACACTGGCCTTTTTGTAGATTTCCGGCTGTGAGGAAGCCCTTTCGTGTGCCATGCCAATAGCCCATTTATTATTCTCTACTACATAGATAATAGGCAGTTTCCAGAGGGCGGCCATATTCAGACACTCGAAAAACTGGCCATTGTTAGTAGCCCCATCCCCAAAGAAACAAACCGTCACCTGATCAAAATCCTTCTCCCCCAACACCACACGACGATACAGACTCTGATAGGCAGCCCCAGTAGCCACGGGAATCCCCTCCGCCACAAAGGCATAACCCCCCAGGAAATTATGTTTAGCAGAAAATAGGTGCATTGAGCCCCCACGCCCCTTACTACATCCCGTCTCCTTGCCAAACAACTCCGCCATTACCTCCCTTGCCGGTATCCCCGCACTCAAGGCATGCACATGGTCCCTGTACGTACTACAGATATAGTCAAAACCAAGACGCAAAGACTTGATGACACCCGTAGAAACCGCCTCCTGGCCATTGTAGAGGTGGACAAAGCCAAACATCCGCCCCCGGTAGTACATCTCAGCACATTTGTCTTCAAACTTCCGCCCTAACACCATGTCCTCATACAGCAGGAGGGCTTCTTCCTTAGTAATCTTTACAGTACTATGATCGAATACTGGTACAGTCCTTTCCTTGTACATACTGGTATTTCCCTTTTAGACACCGATTCACCATTATTTCATCATCAGGGGGCTGTTGAGACAGTACAGGGCGATTTTTTTTGCCAATTCCCAATGGAGTTGATGACTAGCCTTGTATGCTATATAATGCCCAGTGGGAATGTCCTTAAGCAGACTTAAATCCCCTATAAAGTCCAACAGTTTGTGTCTAACTGCCTCATTATCAAATCGCAGGGGAGGATTCAACCAGCCATTCCCATCACATACCAAGGCATTATCCAGACTCCCCCCCTTTATTAACCCCCTATCCCTTAATTTTGTCACCTGGTCTGCAAAACCAAAAGTCCTTGCTGGCGCGATAGCCGACTGGAAACTCTCCCGTTGCGGATACCAGGTATACCACTGATTTTGCAACACCGGGTAGGGAAAGTCAATACCATAGGTGAATCTCATCTCCTCACAAGGCAATGCCATACAGAAAGAATCCCCCCTCCCCACCCAAATGGGCTCTTTTATGGCTATACTGCTTTTAGGAGGGAAAGGGTTAGTAAGATTCAGTTTTTCCACCCAAACCAAGGCTGACCCATCCAACAGTGGGATTTCCCCACCCTCCACCTCTATTCTAGCACCCTTTACCCCACACCCCCACAAAGCCGCCAACAAATGTTCCACTGTCCTAATTTTAGCCTCTCCCTCCCCTAATTCTGTAGATAGGGTTGTAGACACTACCGATTGCACATTAGCCTTTATGATGGGCTTCCCTGGCAAGTCTACCCTCACAAAATAATATCCCTCCTCCTCCCCGGCTGGCGACACCCTCACTGTGGTGGTTTCCCCCGAATGCAATGTTATTCCAGATACTACGAATGGCTTGAACACATCTGACATCCCAATTTCCCTCTCCTGACTATTTCTTTGACTGTTACCCCTTTTTAGACTATCATTATTTCCTGGTTTCTCCCTCTTTCATCCTAATACTCTTACCCTTGTCTTTTCCCTCTCCCTCCTTTTCCATTTGTAAATTTATGTAAATCCTCTCTGATTCCCCAGATTATTAAGCTAAAAAAATGATAGCATGGTTGTGGGCTTAATCAGATCTTAACAAGATTGGTGTTTCCCAGGGGCGCCCTTTGGTTTGTCTTATTCTTATGTTTTATTTCTACCACTATTTCCACTACTCTATGGTAACAAAAATATGAATCTTGGCTCGTCTCACAATATGATATTAGCAATTTGGCAGAGAAAGCCAATTATAGTAGTGGGGGGTGTACTTTGTCTTCTCCTATGGTTAGGACAACAATTAGACGAGATTACTTTGAATTCTCTCGTGTTTTTGGGCATTGTCTTCTTTCTCCTCTCCAAAATACCTAAAGGCAAAAGCGTCTCTCCCCCCACACAGAATTACCCCTTAGATGGCCGCATTTTGTCCGAAAAAATTGAAAAAATAGCCCAGAAAATTGACCTTCTTACCAAGGAAGTACAAGACATAGAATACGATACAAAAGAAACTGATATAATAGAAGAATATAAGGTATTTGAATCCAGACTGGAGGAGATTAAAAACTCCCTTCAAAGGGACTATATAAATGTTGGAATTTTGAAGGCTAACCCGACTACTAGTATAACTGACTTAGTAGAGAAACTTACAGAAAAATTTGCCTCCGTTATTAAAATACAGGTAATCGAGGAAGCTGAGGGAAATGACGCCATAGTCAAATCCTGTGAAAAACACGATTTGCTGCTGGTTATCCTCGGCGAAGATTTAATGGCTAGCCAGAGAGATTTGATACGCAGTCTGAAAGAGAAATGGCACCATATTCTCATCCTTTTTGATGATATAAACTATGTGTTGCCCGCAGAAAAGAGTTTGGTGATTAACAGCATCATACACTCTCTGGCTAATCTGGTAGATAAAACTGAGATTGTAACCATTTCCAGCCGCGAAAAAGTAACAAAAGTCAGAAGGTATTTAGACGAAACTAGATACGAAGAGTGGGAGGAGAAATCAGCTGCCAACTACCAGAAGCTGTATGAAAACATGACAGAAGTCATTGACAACAACTCCCACAGGGAAAAACTGATGCTAGCTACCGCCTACCGTCAGGCTGTTAGTCTGGAAAAGGAAGTCATTACAGAATTAAACACTATAAGAAGACAAAAAGCCTTAAAAGTAATTGAAAAGTATCAAATCCTCACAGCCACTGCCACCTTTGCCAACCCCGTTGCTAGTATAGACTTGTTAGCCGCCGCCGCTATCAACTCCCAAATGATTTTCGATTTGGCACAAATTTATCAACAACCCCTCTCCCTCTCCCAAGCTAAACAAATTGCCCTCCAGATAGCAGAATTGATGTTAAAACTGGGTATGGTAGAGTTTTCCACTCAACTTATCACCCACATCCTAAAAACTAACCCTGTAACCCTTGTGGCAACGGGAATAATTCAGGGGGTAAGTGCAGCCTATCTCACCCGTGTTTGTGGTTTGACTTTTGTAGAATATTATCAAAACAACTATGAAGCCAACACCCAGGAGATTAATATCCAGCAAATCCAGGAGAGGATGCAACAGGTTTTTGCCAGTCTGAAAAATCAAAACTTCCTCAGCCAATTTATCCACAAAACCGCTTTTCTATTTCAAGGTTAAATGCCTCTTGTTTCCCCCCCTTTTTTTTTCCTTGTCTGTAATCGCCTAACTCTATCCCTATCCCCTTATCCCTCTTTTCCTTGTCTGTAATTGTCTAAGCCTAATTTTATATTCCTTCCCCCCAGCTTATGTTTTTTTTTTTGGTTTATGAAAAATGAGACAGTTGACACCAAACTGCCTGTAAAAATATCTGCGGCAAAATCTGAAACATTTGCCGGAGAAAATCCAAGAAAAAACGGCAGCAACTTTAATATAATATCTTGGTGGGAAAAATCGCAAGCCAACTATAATTGCTTCCCTGACAAACCTACCACTAACAGCCAATTGCCGGGTAACATCTACCACCCCCACCATCTAGTCACCAATGACATAACCCAACAGGTTAAATATAACAGGATAACTATCACAGGATGACTATTACAGGATAACTACTACTGGCAAATTAGCAGATTAACATGTGTCATAAAGGCTACCATCTACTTACCGATGACAGGAATCAACGAGATGACTATTATTAGCCGACTGCTGGGTAATACCTTTCACAAGCCGCCATCATGTTTTCGGCAAAATGTCTTCCCCTAACAAGGGTGTTATCAGAAAAGAGTTATCAAAAGAGAGTTACCCAAAAAAAGTTACTGAAAAAAAAGAGTTGCTAGAAAAGTTAAAAGAAATGCGAAAGCCAGGGAAAACAAAATCGGGTAATCAAAATTCGGATAGTCAAAAACATAACCCCCCTCGGAAACCCCCAGTAGAAAAGTGGCTAACCCTACCAAATCCCCCGCCTAAAAACACATGTATCCCCTGGGATAATAATGGCTTTATAGTAACCTTCTTCCCCATCGCCTTCACATTATCGCCTTCACCTTTCCTCCACTGCAAACTTTACAAATGGCGTTAATGTCACCCCCAGCCTCTTTGCCTTTAAACGAGAAAAACCTCCTAGCTGTCACAGCATCCCATCATGCCATTATCCCCCCATCCCCTAGTTATTTCAACAAGCAACATATGCCAGCCATTTGCCTTTTGAATTGGAAAGCCTTTTTGGGAAGATTTCTTGTCGTCTTTAGAATTAAAAAGGCAGATTTATGTTTTACTCTTCCACCTGTTATGCCAGAATTGCGAAAGACAAAAGGCAAAGGCATGCCGTAAAAAGTAAAATGCAAGTTTGACGGGGAATTTCTGCCAGCAGAGAAGGGAAAATTCTTTCCACCATTAGGGGGAAATAAGACAAAAAGTTGAATAGAAATCCCAGCCCCATGCAAAGTATAATTAGGGCAAAAGGTTGAATTCCTGCCTTCTGGTTGCAGTCCAATACCAATTAGAATGTGGATTTTCTATCACTTGTAATTTAGTCTAAGTCTGCTGGTTGTAGTAGGTTAAAAATTTAGTAGTGAATATCCGCGAACCAGGTGTAGTAAAATAAAAATCTAGATATTAAGTGTCCACTACCCGGGAAGGACAATATGACGGATGTAGAAAAAATTTTACTAGTAGACGATGAACCAGGGATAAGAGAATCTGTACAAGCCTACCTCAGTTGTCATGACAATTGGGAGGTAGAAGTGGCTAGTAATGCCGAAGAGGCATGGGAAAAAATTAAAGAGAGTACCCCCGATTTGATTATTTCTGATATAATGATGCCAGGGGTTAATGGCCTCCAATTCCTCACACAGTTACGCAGTGATAGTCGCTACCGTCATCTGCCTGTGGTGTTTCTCACCGCCAAGGGGATGACTAGCGATAGAATCGAGGGATACATGGCAGGCTGTGATGCTTATTTGCCTAAACCCTTTGATCCAGAAGAATTAGAGGCTATTGTGGCTAATCTGTTGGCTAAAAAGCGGGATTTAGAAGCCTCCCAGGGTAATAGTCTCCAAATAGAAGAATTGTTAAGGGATGTTAAAGACATCAAGGAGAAATTAACAGCTAACCCCCCCAAAAAGGAGTCAGAGGTGAAAATAGAGTTGACGCCGAGGGAGAAAAGTGTCTTAGACTTGGTGGCTAAGGGGATGATGAATAAGGAAATTGCCAAAGCCCTTAACACCAGTGTCCGAAATGTGGAAAAATATGTAAGCCGTCTCTTTAGCAAAACTGGCACTACCAGTCGGACAGAATTGGTGCGTTTTGCCCTAAAAGAAGGGTTAACAGACTGACAGGGTTTCTGTTGGTGTGGGCTTAAGATGGCTTTTAGCCGCTTATCTGGTCAGAATAAATATCTGGGTAAAATAATACTCCCCCCTAGCATTTTTGGCAACACCTACCCCTGTTAAGTTAAAATTGCCTATCATGTTTTTGTGATGAGATGGACTGTTTATCCACCCCCTCACCGCCTCAGTAGCCGGAGAAGGAATATTCCAACTATATGCTATATTCTCTGCTGCACTACGAAACTTTATTTTTGTACTATAGACTCTCTCTTCAAAGCCGTCATGGCTGAAACTAACTATTTTGTTAGCCATATTTTCACTGTGTTTTCTGGCGGCGGCGTCTATACGGCTATCCCTTTTTAAGGGAGGTAAATTCCGTGACTGACGATACTGATTCACGCGAAAATAAACCTCGTTTTCCAAGACGGCAATCTCTCCCTGGATATTTGTTTTTTGGGCTACAGTTATCCCCCCTGCAAATGTCAGAAAAGAAACCCCCACACCTATCAAACCTACAGTTAAACTGGTTTTCCTCCACGTTTTTTCCATATTTTCCCCCTATACTACCGGTTAACCCTATCTCCATTGTAGAGGAAACCCTACCCTCCTTCCCCAGTTTAGACCGAGAAAAATTACTTACCATTGTCATCAAGAATTTTTAATCTTCTACCCCGTTTCTGTGGAGTATAATGCTCCTAGGAGGTAACTAAATTCCAGTAATCTAGTATACAAAAAATGCTAAAGTTTTAAGAGAGATTACGTTTTGTAAAATACAATTAAACCGAGAAATTTCTCCACAATTTCTCCACAATTGCCTTGTAGCCTTGTGTTCAGAAAGACAAAAGAGAGGTGAAAATCATGGAAACAGTCTTGTTTAAAACCCATAAACAGCTACAAAACCAGAATCTAGTCAAAGCAGATTTAAAAGGCATTAACCTGGCTAATGCCTGTCTTAGAAACAGTGACTTGACATTTGCTGACTTGGAAAATGCTAACCTCAGTGGCGCAGACTTGACGGGCTGTAGTCTGAAATGTGCTAACCTAAAAGGGGCAGATTTAACCAATGCCATCCTAGACAATGCTGATTTGAGTTATAGCCAACTAAATAAGGCTAACCTCACCGGTATCCACGCTAGAAATGCTAAATTCCAAAACTGCCACTTGAATTCCGCCAACCTGGAAAAAGCCTATCTCAGCCATGCCGATTTCACCCAGGCTGCCTTGAATAACGCCAATATCCAAGGGGCAAATTTGAAACATGCGATATTCCAAAATGCTTTCCTAACCGGTGCTAACCTGACTGATGCCAACCTAGTAGAAGCCAATCTCTGTGATGCCAGTTTGGTAGCAACCAAGTTTGAGATGGCTTGTTTCTACAACGCCCAGTACAATAATAAAACCCTTTTCCCCCAAAATTTTGACCCTCGACAGAAAAAAATGGTATTTCTCCAACGCAATGACATCACCCTGGCAGATTTGCTTGACATCCTCAACCACATTAGCAAACATAGTCAACGTTACCTAGGGGTGGGATTGGTTGCCAAATACTGGAAGGCTAGCCAACCAGATGTCAATTGGTGTCGCCAATTCGTCATCGACGACAAAGGCAATATAGCAGTCAATGGGGATAAAAACCAGTATCTGGACGACTTTCAAATCCAGTGGTATAGGATGTGGGTAAAGAAATATTTTAAACTCTGTTCTCATGTTATCAACAACTTTGAAGATGTCATTTACAATCACCTTTCCTCTGAATCCTGCCACAACCGTCTGCTAGTATACGCCTATGCCTAACAAACACTTGCCATATAAACCCTCACCCCTGGGTAGGGATAAACCCTCACCCCTGGGTAGGGATAAACCCTCACCCCTACTGTTGTTACAATGAAAACATGGGATTAGACTTGTGAGGGGGATTGGTAGTATTTCATGAAGGTGTTACTAGTGGAAGATGATACCCGTCTAAGCAAACTGATTAGAGACTGTCTACTGCCAGAGGCGGAGGCGGTTGATGTGTTGGAAAAAGGGGGGAGTGTCTTGGAGACGGTAAAAAAAAAAGATTATGATGTCATCATCCTAGACGTTTTGTTGCCAGAAAAAAATGGCATAGACATATGTCGGGAATTGAGAAGGAATAACATAGAGGTGGCAGTCTTATTTATTACCGCTTTGAACAACAAGAATGATAAAATAAGGGCATTTGAAGCTGGAGCAGATGATTATCTCCTAAAACCCTTCGACTTGCAGGAGTTGATTTTGCGAGTGAAAGCCTTGGTGAGAAGGAATAAGAAAAACAATCCCCAGGCTAGAATTCTAACATATGGGAAACTGACACTAGACCCCATCACTAGGACAGTAAAATGTGGAGATGAGGAATTGGTTTTAACTCGCACCGAGTATCATATTCTAAAGTTATTCCTGGAATACCCCCAACAGATACTAGAACAAGATAAGATAATAAATGAACTCTGGGATATAGAAGCCACACCCACTGCCACTACCCTACGCTCCCATATTAAGTCTCTACGAAAAAAATTACAACAGGCAGGCTTGGGCAAAGATTTAATCCAAACAGTATATGGCGTTGGTTATCGTCTTAAACCTCTTTCCCCACAAGGGAAACCACAAGAAGAAAAACAAGACAATGACAGTAAAGATGACTCCCCACAAAAAATGGATTCAATGATACAGCAGTTGTGGCAGGAATACCAACAAAATGTCTTGGCAGACTGTCAGACTCTCTCTTTATATATCCAAGGCAAACACCCCCACCTCTGCTATGAAGAGGCTGTCAGAAAAAGTCACAATCTGGTTGGCTTTCTGGGAAGTCTTGGCTTTACAAAGGCTAGTGAAATTTGTCGACAGATTGAAAACCTCCTCAAAGCCTGCCAGGAAACCATAACCCCACAGGCTAGCTATCAAATCCTCCAGCTTTTAAACCAACTACAATCAACCCTCTTTCCCCCTCAAGATACACTCACCGAAACAACCATCCCCCAGGTAGTCTATAATGACAACCCTCTGCCATCTAATCCTCAACCCCCCACATCCCAAACCTATGAGATTCTAGTTATAGACGAAAACCAAAAAATCGCTAATCAACTCATCCTATTTGTAGAAAACCCCAATGTCAATTTCCGATTCGCCCATACACCTGAAACCGCCCTAGACTACATAACCCATGAAAATTTCCATGTGGTAATCCTAGAAACCCTCTGGCAAAAAGTCAGTGGCAATGTTAAGGCAATAAACGATTCCCTCCTCTCCACCCTGGCAAAAAAACACACCACCTCTGTTATCATTTACACCCAAGACGACAGTGTGGAAAATCGTCTCTACTGTTCAGCCTACCCTATCTCCGCCTTCCTTAGCAAGGAAAATCCCATCTCTACCCTCTGGCAATACGTGGAAAACTGTCTGACAACTGGTAAGTCTGGCGGAAAAAGACACAAAATCCTCCTCATAGACGACGACAAGCGGTTTGTTGATGTCTTGATTCACAAACTTAAAAATAGTGGCTTGCCTGTGGAAGTGGATGCCATCGTGGATAGCGAGGGGTTTTTAGACAAAATCAGAAAGATAAAACCAGACTTAATGATTGTGGATGTGCAAATGCCTAAGTTGAATGGGCTAGACATCTGTAGAATAGTAAAAAAAGACCCTCTCCTCAGTAACATTCCCTTCCTCTTCCTCACCGGGAATCTCACCCCAACCCTAATCAATCAACTGGTAAAAGCAGGCGGTGACGACTTCATCAGCAAATCCAAAATAGATGTGGAATTATACCCGCGAATTGTTACCCACCTACGACACCTGTCTTGAGTGTTAGGGATTTTTGTTTTCGGGGGAAATCTATGTTATCATACCCCTGATACCACATCCCCAATCCTCTATGGGTGAAAAACAACTTAAGGTTTTGGCCATAGACGACCAAATAGAAATCACTAAGCTGATAAAATTATCCCTGGAGACTACTAAAAGGTGGGATGTTGTCGTCGCTAACACCTGGCAACAAGCCGTAGACATCCTGGCTAACCAACAGGTGGATGTTATCCTCTTAGACTATCTCATGCCAGAATACACCGGGGAAGAGTTTTTACAAAAACTCAGGGATTTGTCTCTGGTTAACAACACCCCTGTTATATTTTTAACGGCAAAGCCTAGTATGGAATTCCACTGGCAAACGGCAGGGGTAAAAGGAATTATCGCTAAACCCTTCAACCCCATGGCATTGGGCAATATCATACTCTCAATCCTGGAAGAATAACACCCTCGGGGAACCTATGGCCTATTGGTTACGTTATCATTGGTATAAATTCACTCACTCTACCTTAAACCCCCCATATGCTTTCCTCTGTAATTGAAATCGCCGGCAACGTCAATCCCCAGTTATTCAGGGAATTAAAATCTAGACTCAAACCAAAAACCCTTCTAATATTATCCCTAGTCTCCCTAGTAGGACAATACCTGTTATACCTCTATTTTGTCAATCTCCTGCCCGACCATAAGGCACAATATCCTCCCTACAATCGCTATTGTACCAGTCAGCCCTGCAGTCAAGACTTACTGGGTAACTTTCAGACAATAAAACCTCTCTGGTGGCTAGACTTATTTGTCACCATCAGTATAATTTTCACTTTCCTCCTGCTGGTGGGGGGTGTATATCTGCTAGTAGACGACATAGGCAGGGAAAATCGTCGTCAAACCCTCAATCTTCTCCGTCTCTCCCCACAGTCGGCTTTTACCGTAATTTCCGGAAAAATTATAGGTGTCCCCATTATACTCTACATCTTCACCTCCCTCGCCATACCCCTACACCTGTTTGCCGGTATTCAGGCGGGTATCCCCTTCCCTCTGATTATAGCCTTTTATATTGTCCTGGCTGCCGGTTGCCTTTTCTTCTACTCTGCCGCCGCCTTATTCGTATTAGCCACCCACAACCTGGGAAACTTCCAAACATGGGTGACGAGTCTTTTTGTTTTCCTCTTCCTCTGCTTTACCACCCCTATCCTCATGGATGCCAGTGGTTTTACTGGTAACTCCTTCGACTGGTTGTTACTATTTTCCCCTCTCTTATTTCTTCCCTACCTCGTCAATGCTACCTTCCTCTCCCCTGAGACTGTAGGCTATCTCCCCCCAGACAGTATTAAACAACTACATTTTTATGGTACTCCTCTGTGGCAGAATAGTATTTCCGGTTTTATCTTTATTCTCCTTAATCACCTCGTCTGGGGTTTCTGGGTATGGCAAGCTATTAAACGTAGTTTCCACAATCCTGAGGGGGTGATTTTTGCCAAACGGGATAGTTACTTGATGTCTGCCTGTTTTGTCTTCTTCAATCTAGGCTTTAGTCTACAACAACCCCTCGACATTTTTCTTGAGACGGAGAAATTAGCCGTTTTTCTCGGTTTCAACTTCCTCTATCTCCTTCTGCTTACCCTAGCATTAACCCCCCACAGACAAATTCTTCTCGATTGGAGTCGTTTCCGTCATGAAAACCCTCACCACCGTCATATTCTCTCCGATTTGATTATAGGAGAAAAAAGTCCAGCAGTCTTTTGTATCCCCCTCAACAGTATTATCATCTTTCTATACTCCCTCCCCTCTTTCTGGCTATACAACAGCCAATTCCCGCCACTGTTAATCTCCCTTGGCTTTTTCTCCATAGTCTTTGTCATGTTAACCTATGCCACCATCTATCAACTGGTTTTGATGTTAAAAACTAGAAAGAGGAATCTCATAGCCATTGCCTTGTTAACCAGTCTTGTCTTTTCCCCATCAATAGCCATGACAATTCACCCCCATCCCACCTCTTCTGCCTTAGTCTGGTTGTTTTCCCCCTTCTCACCCCTTGTAGTTAATCGTCTGCCAATCCATGCTATCCTCGGCGGCATCCTCACACAAGTAATCCTTGTCATCGGCTTAAACTATCAACTAAAACGGGTATTGCAACAAGCCGGGATTTCTGAAACCAAAGCCTTGTTAGAAGCTACAAACAACAAGTAAACCAGTTATGAATCCCACTTCCCCCTATCAGAAATTCCTCCTTAGAATCCTTCATAACCTGTTAGCATTATCTACCATCGGCGCCATCCTCACCGCCTTATGGACATATAACACCTATGACGCCAGGATGATAAAAATCCCCTTCTTGCCTGCCTGGCGGGAAATTGAGGGCGTCCATGGCACTTTTGGCCTATTAACAATCCTAATTCTACCTTTTTTTGTCATCTATTGCTTCCACCGCGGCAACGCCAAACTCATCCAAAAAGACACCCTTGCCAAAATCCAACTAATCCACACTCCCATCGGCAAATACAGCATCCATCGTCTAGTCAATACTTTTAACCTGCTAGCCCTAACTTTTGCTACTTTTACGGGTAAAATGATGGATGAAACCTGGTTGCCAAAGGGACAGTTAAATCATTTTGTCTACTACTTGCATCTTGTTTCCCTGATTGTAGTTGTTTTAAGTGTAAGTTTACATTTGTTAACAATCAGCCAAATAGGGGGCGTCAGTTTAATAGCATCAATGTGGAAGTGGGGGTTTATCCACAAAGACAACCCTCGCTACTGGCCGAGAAAAGTACAACAGTTCCTCCGAGACTATAGGAGGATTATACCACAACAGTGGAACAAAATTTCCCCCTTGTCCAAAAAAATCGAATTGTTTATCCTGCTAGTAATCCTTATGGCTTGGCTAATACCTTTGCTAGGGAAAATCTAACATCCTGCCCTCTCATAGGATAGTATTAGAAACCAGTTGCTCAAAATATAAACCTGTTGATGCTTATAGTTAAATGTTCTCATTTGACAAATAAGAAAATATGCCCTACCATTAAGGATAGCCCTGGAGGTAACTCCTTTTCTCGGCTTTTATACTTCACTTTGAAAAAGCATATCCCTAGTGGGTTTTAGAGGCATACTGAGGGGTGTTTAAAGGGGATAATGCCCCGTGGGAGGATTTTCCAAATCCCGGGATTGTAGGAGGAGACTTCTATAAAAAAAAAGAAGACTACAAAAACTAATCCCATTCATGGTAGAATGGAAGAATGGTAAAAGTAGCACTGACGAGGGCCAATTCATACCAAATAGACCAGTTGAGAAAAAGTCTTGAAACCCTCCTCGCGCCTTTGGGGGGTATTGCCGCCTTCGTAAAGCCAGGCGACAGAGTCTTACTCAAGCCAAATCTTCTAACCGCCTCTCGCCCCACTAAAGAGTGTATCACCAGAAAAGAGATAGTTTACTGTGTGGCAAAAATGGTACAGGAGGCGGGGGGCAAACCGTTTCTGGGAGATAGTCCAGCTTTTGGTAGTGCAAAAGGGGTAGCCAAAGCTAACGGTTACCTGCCTCTGTGTCGAAAATTGAATCTTCCCATAGTCGAGTTTAAAGGCGACAAATATAGTACAGGCAGTGAAAAATTCCCCTATCTAAGACTCTCCAAAGAGGCAATGGAGGCGGATGTGGTGATAAATCTGCCCAAACTCAAATCCCATAGCCAGTTAACCCTGACAATGGGGGTGAAAAATCTCTTCGGCTGTGTGCCTGGTAAAATGAAAGCCTGGTGGCATATGGAGGCTGGCAAAGATGCCCAAAGTTTCGCCGAGATGTTGGTAGAAACTGCTAAGGCCATCAATCCTGACTTGACTATTATGGATGCAATTATAGCCCATGAGGGCAATGGCCCCAGTAATGGTGAGCCAAGAGAATTAGGCATTTTAGCCGCCTCTGCCGATGTTTTTGCTCTGGACTGGGCAATAGCTGATATACTAGGTGTAGACTGGAGGATAGTGCCCACTTTAGTCGCCCAGAAAAGATTGGGCTATTGCGGTGACACACAACAGATAGAATTTCCTCTGTTAAACCCAGAAGACTTAAGGGTATCTGACTGGCGTCTTCCCGACACCTTAATGCCTATTGACTTTGGCTTGCCCAAGGTGATAAAATCCACCTTCAGACACCTTTACATTCGTTGGATTAAAGAGCCACTTTCTGCTTATTCTCCCTCCTCAGAGTGAGGGGGGGTGTTGTGCTTTTCCCTCAACTGTCATTAAAACACCAGGCTAGAAAACCCAAAACAACTAAAAACAGAAACCACAGCAAATAACCAGAAATTGAGATAAAGAGGGGGTGGATAACGGAGATAATTAGCCAACAAAAAAAATTAGTAGTCAGTAGGATTATAATACAAAAAAACAGCAAATTCATAGGCCTAGTATAACAATATCAGACGGATTATAAACGCCACCACAGAGACAGCACAAATCAAAGCCAGTTGGGAGACAAAGGGGGTAATGGTATACAGGCGAATGGCATCCCAAAGATAACTTTCACTCAACTGGTTTCCCAATAAAGGGGTGATATAAGTATAACCCACCAGATACAGAATCCCACAGACGTGTACTACTATTAACCCACAAAAAGCACTCAAAGCAAATAATTCCAAACGACGTTTACCTGGCATTACAAGAAAACCACACAGCCAAGCCCCAGGAATAAAACCGAGGATATAGCCGAAACTAGGGTATTGGAGATAGTCGAAACTTCCCCCCAGGTAGAAGATAGGCAGTTTAAACAGTCCCATGATAACATAAGCAATCTGGGCGGCGGCAGCAGCATTTTTCCCTGCCAACATTCCCGTCAAAAACACCCCTGCCAGCTGATAGGTAATCCCCAGAGAGGTTATTTTCACATTTCCCTCCCCCGGCAACACCACAAATACCTCCACAAACGTGCCCATCACCGTTAACATTAAACCAATTAAAGCCCAAAAAAATTCATTGATAGCCGATATTCCTTCCGGTTTATTTTTTTGTCTCACAGGGTTAGTTTAGATTGCCTCATCACTTTACAATCAAGCTTAATTTTACGTTCATCCGTAGCAAAACCCAACCCCTGGTGGAGACTTGCCCCACCCCTACCCGTTTACATTTCTTAAATTTTAACCCCAACCGGCGCCTTTTTTTGTTAGAATAGATACGTAGTACGGCAGGAGTGGGTGACTGCAAGGGCCGCGCCTGGGCACTTTTTATTTGCAAATGTATATCAATATAATCGCCTATTACAAGAATAGGTGAGGGGGTGACAAATATCGGAAAGAGGCGGGGGTAGTGGGGGTTAGCGGTATTGTCATTGGAAGTGTCATCAGAGGGATTGGCGGTTTAAATGATTAAATTTTGCATTTAAAAGCGGGGAATTTCAATTATATGAGTTTTACACAAGATTACAAATTTGGAGGAAAATAAGGCCAATAGGAGACGTTTTGTCTATATAACAAGAGGACAATAATACTAGTATTGCTAGAATATTGTGGAAGAAAAGATGGGTTGACTAGAGAATGAGTAAGTTCATTAATAGGGTATGTTTCGTCGTTTAAGCCTCACTAAAGTCCTATAAATAGATAAGCACAGAAAGAAGAAAAATATAGATGAAACAGGGCAATACGGCCAGTAAAAAAAGAGATACCAGTAAAAAGAGACAACTAAACAAGTAGAATAAAACGATGAGAAAAATAGTAGAAATAATACCGGAGTGATAAGGATTTTAAGAGGCGAATAAGGAAGGAAAAAGACGACAAACGTCCCAAAAAAATAGTTACCAGGAGATGCCAGCAGAAAACAGATTCAGTGGAAAATAATAACCAGGAAGAAACAGATTTCAGGCTAGGAGAAAGATAACTAACCTAACAGAAACACCCCCAGAAAGAGGCAGGCAGTATAATGTTGTGACCAAATGGTAGCAGCACCCTTTAGCTACTATATAATACTCATGACCCGGCCGTCTATAAAAAAACAATGTTGTACTTGACAAATTCTAATATGTTGTGTTAGAACGTTGCTTGTAGGTGGAGGTTAGGTCGAAAACCTAATGTTGATTTACTTGTCAGATAGCTCAGAGTATTAAAAAAATGACAATATCACCCCGGGCGAGCGATGGGATTCGAACCCAACTAGTGACTCTAAAACCCAGTAAAACCGTAAAAAAGT